>NZ_OZ034706.1:0-1549461 GCF_964026875.1 Wolbachia endosymbiont (group A) of Pherbina coryleti | reverse complement strand
ATCTATTCTATTTATTCTTTTGTATATTAAAGTATAGTAATAATAATAGTTCTATCAATAACTTGTTACTAACTTAAAATTCAGTAAAAATTGGCGTTGTTCAACTTGTGGATAAATATGTGAGTAACTTTCGTATATTATTGATTTTCTGTTATGATTTATGTGTATAAGTAAGGTGTTTAGAGTGTTAGTAATTTTCTTTTATGGAAAATACTTTACCATCATGCATTGTTACACAACTATGTATATGTTGTTGAAAAAGTTGTTGATCAATTGTTGGTATTTTATATCAACAAATAATTCACAAATTAATTTGACATTATTCACATGCTTATTAAACATTTAATAACAGTTTTCTTGATAAATCTAATCTGAAAACGTTTTTGCCATTACAGGGAATAAATTGAGTAAAAAAAGAACCTTAGTAGAAAAAATAGCATATAGAATTTTTCTCTTCCTTTTCAAAAAAGCTTCTGTGTTGAAAAAGTGTGCGACTGAGGCATTAATGAAAGATCTGCCAGACCTTAATATATTTAATGGTCTATTAAAATTCCGCGATTGTGGTATAATGGATATAATGACTCCACGTACAGAGATATGCGCAGTAGACATTGAGTCAAGCGAGCGTGAAATAATAAAGAAGATAAAAAACACTTGCCACACTAAAATACCAATTTATAAAAATAACTTTGATAACGTAATAGGCTTTTTTTATGTAAAAGATGTTATTTTTAATAGGGATAAAAATTTTAATCTGAAACATATTATACAAAGCGTAATATTTGTTCCACCCTCGATGAAGACAACTAATCTTTTTGTTAGGATGAACTCTTCTAAATCATGCTTAGCTATCGTATTGGATGAATATGGTGGAACTGATGGTTTAATTTCAATGACTGATCTTATAGAGGAACTAGTACCAAACATTGATAGTGAAAACGAAATAAATTCAGAATATACCATTACTGAATTGTCTCAAAATAAGTTTGAAGTATCAGCAAGGGCTCTTATAAAAGATATAGAAGAGGATCTAAAAATAGAATTACGTGACCCTGAAGAAGACTATGTTACACTTGGTGGTTTGATTCTTTCGATTGCTGGTAAAGTACCTTCTGTAGATGAAGTCATTAAATATAAAAATGGTATGAAGTTTATCATCAAAGATGCAAATGAGCGCTACATTAATAAAATAGTACTAGACTTAAGTGATTACAAAAATTAGATTTGGTACCCCTTGTCGGGGAATGCCTTGACACGAAGAAAAAGTTGTAATAACCAAATATGCAACTCAAGTTATAGTTAAACCTATTTCCAGCAAATTATTTTCGCAAGTATAATGCATTTCAGTGTTATAGTACTCTAATAATAAAGAGGTCATATAGATATTAATATCTTTTGTATTTAAATTAGTGTCATTTTTTTTGATTAATTTGTCTACTAATGATTTGCTTATTGGTTTGTGTTCATTTAGAATTTTTATAGTTAATAGCATTTTATCTTCTGTTTGACTCAGTAAAACAGATACTAGTTCAACTTCCGCCACTGCACTGGCTATAGTTAGCACCATATTAGAAATTATCTTATTTATCTTTTCAATTAAACCTTCCTTATTTTTTGCAGAGTATGCGTCTATTTTCCACGTAAGCTTTACTTTTTTTTTAATAAATAATTTTCGATATTAGATTTGGTCTTATCAAAGCTATAATTATCCATTGAAGAAGAATATGCCTGCTTCATAACTTTATGTTTATATATTAAATCATCGGAGCTTTCTTTAAGAAACAACAACGCTTCCTTCTGCGCATCAGCATCATTCTTATCTATTACTTCAAGCTCTTCTACGCCAAACGTTATTCCATTCATAGAGTTAGCAAAGTCATGAAGCAGCCGTCCTGATAGCAGTTCCGTTATTAACAGTATGTTTTTGGTATTTTCGTTCATTGGATAATTATAAATGATTTAAGTTACCCTATATTGGTAAGTATATAATAGTCAATTAAGAGAAAGTTTCGTTGCACTTTTTATATCAAGGCATTAATATAGTATTAACAATTTTAAAATTTATAAAAGGATTATGAATACTTATACCAGATCAGGAATAGATATTGAACTATATAATAAGTTAATAAAAGAAGTCAAGCCTATTGCTCAAGAAACTACTAGAGAAGAAGTAATCAGCGAAATAGGTTCATTTTCTGCGTTATTTGATTTTGCTGCACTAAGTAAGAAGTATGACCATCCAGTACTCGTTTCCTCAACTGATGGAGTAGGTACGAAACTGTTGATAGCTCAAGAAGTGAATAAACATGATACTATAGGTATAGATTTAGTTGCAATGTGTGTAAATGACTTACTTGCACAAGGAGCAACGCCTTTGTTTTTCCTTGATTACTTTGCAACAGGCGTTTTGACCAAAGATGTTTTATTATCTGTGGTTAAGGGCATTGCAGAGGGGTGCAAGCAAGCTAAAATAGCATTGGTTGGTGGGGAAACTGCAGAAATGCCTGGAATGTATGGTAATAATCACTATGACCTTGCAGGGTTTGTGGTTGGTGTAGTTGATCGAAAGCAAATTCTTCCAAACTGTAGTATGATGAAAGCAGGTGATTATATAGTTGGCTTAGAGTCAAGTGGAATTCACTCAAATGGGTTTTCTTTAGTGCGCCATGTTTTCAAAAGCTTAGGTATAAATTATAACGATACATCTCTATGGAATAATAAATCTTGGAGTGAAATACTACTTGAACCAACAAAAATATATGTTGATTCTTTGCTGCCTATCATGTCACAAGTAAAAGGTATTGCGCACATCACGGGTGGTGGTTTGGTAGACAATATTCCGCGAATTCTTCCAAAAAACTTATTTGCAAACATAGACATTAATTCCTGGAAATGGCCAGATATATTTTTATGGCTAACAAAGGAGGGTAAAATAGAGAAGAAAGAAATGCTAAAAACATTTAATTGTGGTATTGGTATGGTATTGATCGTAAGTTCTGAGAATATGCAAAACGTGAAAAATCATTTCCAAAAACGTGGAGAAAAAATTGAAATTATTGGAAAACTTGATGAGGCATGTAACCCTCCACTTGATAGAGTAGTATTTAGTTAACCTAACTTTACTGACAGTCTTTTTGCAACTTCTAGGTATGCTTCCTTTAAATCTCCTAAATTCAAACGAAAGACATCTTTGTCTAGCTTTTTATAAGTATTTTTATCCCATAATCTGCAGTTATCAGGGCTAATTTCATCAGCTAAAACGATTTTAGTACTGTCATTTATTAATCTGCCAAATTCTAACTTGAGATCAACTAAATATATACTTGCATTTGAAAATAGGTGAACTAATATTTCGTTGATTTTTAAAGTTGTAGTTTTAACTTCATCCATTTCTTTGCTAGATAGCCAATCAAAATACAGTATGTGATTTTCACTTACCATTGGGTCGGCTAGGTCATCATTTTTGTAAAAAAAATCGATTATAGGAGATGCAAGCCTCTCACCTTCTTTGATATTAAAACGTTTGCAAAAGCTGCCAGCTGCGACATTTCTAACTACTACCTCAAGAGGTATTATCTTGAGTTTTTTGACTAGCTGTTCTCTTTCGTTTAGAGTTTTTATAAAGTGTGTGCTAATTTCTGCTTTCTCAAGCTTTTCCATGATAAAAGCACTAATATGATTATTAATTATTCCTTTACCATCGATTATTTCATATTTTTCCTTATTGAATGCTGTAATATCATCTTTAAAGTGCTGTATGACAATTGATAAGTCTTCAGTTTCAATAATGGCTTTCGCTTTACCTTCGTATATCGTTTTATTCAGTGACATGTTTAATTTAACTATATATTATATCAATTTACTATTCTTAGAGTATAGCCCCAAATAACTTAAAATAAACCTTAATGGCATTCAATGTTACAATATTAACCATATTCCCAGAAATGTTCCCGGGGTTTTTGAACTATTCTCTTGCCGGAAAAGCGTTAGAAAAAAAAATATGGAACCTTGAAGTAATAAATATTCGTTCTTTTGCGAAAGATAAACATTCAACTGTGGATGATGTTCCATATGGAGGTGGAGCGGGAATGGTTATGCGTTCTGATGTAGTTGGTGATGCAGTAGATAGTATGCTCTCTGTTCATAAAAACACTAAGTTTATTTACATGACTCCATCTGGAACTAAGTTTAATCAGAATATTGCCAGAGAATTATTAGAGTTTCCTCATATAACAATATTGTGTGGTCGATTTGAAGGTATTGACCAAAGGATAATTGATGCGTATACTCCTTATGAGTTAAGTATTGGAGATTATATACTTTCAGGAGGTGAGCCAGCTGCAATGGTGGTTCTTGATGCATGCATTAGACTTCTTCCAGGTGTAGTAAATAATACCGATAGTATTACTGAAGAAAGTTTTAATTATGGTGGTGGTGTACTTGAATATCCTCAATATACTAGACCTGAGCAGTGGAAGGGATATAAAGTACCTGAGGTTTTGTTATCTGGCAATCACAAAAAAATAAGTGATTGGAGGCAGAAGCAGTCTCATGTTATAACAAAAAAGCGTAGGCCTGAATTATTGAGTGGAGAGATAAATGACAAATTTACTTAAAAAATTTAACGAACAGCAAATGCAAGTGTTAGCTAAAGAAATACCAGAATTTCGTCCTGGCGATGATTTGAAGGTCACTTTTAAAGTAGTTGACGGTACAAGTGAACGTATACAGATATTTGAAGGTGTATGTATATCAAAAAGGAACCGCGGGTTACATTCTTCTTTTGCAGTCAGAAAAGTGAGCCATGGAGAAAGTATAGTGTCTCAGTTTTTTGTTTATTCTCCTGCACTGGTTTCAGTGCAAGTGACAAGAAAAGGAAAGGTTCGTAGAGCAAAACTGTATTATCTGTGCAAACTATTTGGAAAAGCTGCAAGGATCAAAGAGCGTACTACTTATGTTAAAAAGAAATCTAAGTAGATACAATAGGGAGTGATGTCAATTGTGTCATCTCAGAACTCTCTCTTGTCATCCCAGTGCGTGACACACAACTGTACGAACATTGTGTTTGCCTCCCGCTGTGGTGTCATCCCAGTGCTCCGACACTGGGATCCAGCATTCATTATTCTCCTTTTGGTTTGTGCTTTCATGGAAAATGTAAAAATTATTTGCAGGCAAAGCCTGCTGGATCCCAGTGTCAGCTACTTGCATGACAAAAAAGGGGAAAGTTTTTTCAAATCCTCGTGTAAAGAAAAGTAAATGAGTATAAAGAAAAAATTCCTTAAATTACTTCAGTCAAGGCGTGTACATGCTTGTATAAAAAGGAAAAATAAAAAGAACAGAGCGCTACGCTTTTGTTCTTTCACGGCATTAGTTATCTCACTTGGCTGTCCTGTGTGTATATTGTTGAGTATATTAGTTAACTCTTACAGTGCCTTAACAGTAACGAAAATTTTATTGCCAGTTAAAATAAATGCTGATCTTACTTTGGCGAGTAATCCTAGTGATTTGCGATATAAGTCCATTGGCTTACTCAACGATTCTTTACGTAAGGTGTTTAAAGGAACTGATTTTAAAGACAGTGACGAAATTTTAAGTCGTAATTCTTACAAAGAACTAGAAAAATTTTTTCGTAAGAAAGTGAAAGGTAGTGGTGAATATGAGATCTGGTTTACCGCGTCAAGTATAATTAATTCAATAAATAAAGATAAACATTTGAATGATCATTATGCTAAATTACTTGATTGGCTAAAAGAAAAAGGGAGAGTGAAAAAATTTTTTAATAAGTCTTTATTCCTTAAATCTGACTCTCGTGAACCTGAGAATGCAGGGATTTTAGGTGCATTTATCGGCTCATTGATGACAATTATAGTGTGCCTAGCATTAGCATTACCAATAGGAATTATGTCGGGCATCTGTCTTTACGAATTTATGCCTAAAAATAGGCTCATGACCAATATTGTAGAAATTAGCATAAATAATCTTGCTGCAGTGCCTTCAATAATATTTGGTGTAGTAGCCTTAACTCTCTATCTTGGCATATTTGGGCTACCACGCTCTTCACCACTTGTTGGTGGAATGACTCTTTCATTTATGATGTTACCTAATATTATAATTGCAACAAAAAATGCCTTTGCGAATGTTCCTATTACGATAAAAGATGCAGCGTTTGCGCTCGGTGCACCTCACATCAAGGTGATATTAGATCACTCTTTGCCGATTGCATTACCAAGAATAATACATGGTACTGTGCTTGCAATTGCAAGGATTTTAGGTGAATCTTCCCCTTTACTTATGATAGGTATGGTAGCATTTATTGCTGATACACCTATGTCCTTCTTCGATCCGGCAACTGTTCTACCTGTGCAAATATACATATGGTCAAGCAGTCCTGAAATTGCATTTGTTGAACTTGCTGCTATCGCAATTATAGCTTTATTATTGGTGTTATTTGCGTTAAATTTAGTAGCAAATTTTGTAAAAAGGAAATTCGAATTTTTTAATTTTTAGCAATTCATGAAAATCACAGTCCTATCTGGTTATGGCTTAAATTGCGAAAAAGAAACTGCATTTGCATTTATGGAATGCAGCAGAAAACTTGGTATTGGTAATATTGAAGTAAAAATCGTTCACATTAACGATATCATAGATAATCCAGGTGAACTGAAATTAAGCAATATACTTGCAATTCCAGGGGGTTTTTCCTATGGTGATGACACTGGTGCTGGTAATGCGTTTGCTTTACGTATTAAAAACAACTTGTTGGATGAGTTTCAAGAGTTTTTATCTCAGGACAAGCTGATTATAGGAATATGTAATGGTTGTCAGATATTAGTAAAATTAATTCCAGAGTTCTCTAATCTAGCTTTAATCCATAATGATATAGGCAATTACCAATGCCGCTGGATTAGAGTGAGAGTTAATCCGCAGAGTAATTCTGTTTGGCTACGGGGTCTGAGTGAACTATATCTCCCTATTGCTCATGGGGAAGGCAAATTTTTTATGGATCAAGATATTTTGAACCAATTGATTGAGAGCAATTCCACCGCATTACGTTACATTGATAAAAATGGCAACTATGCTAACCTACAATTTCCTTACAATCCGAATGGATCTACATACGACCTAGCAGCTTTATCAGATAAAAGTGGAAGAGTGCTAGCTTTAATGCCCCATCCAGAAAGGGGAATATTTTTTACTCAGCAAGATAATTGGCCCCTTGAAAAAGAAAAGAGCAAGCGTTTAGGTGTTGCTGTGCCAAAATATGGCGATGGAATGCTTATATTTGAAAATGCACTGAAGTATTTTTGTTAAAATTTATTGATAGGGATTTATGGTCGAAATTATCCCCTGATATTGCAAAAAACTTGCTTGACAAGCCTTGCCAGTCCCCTTATCATGAAACTGAAGCTATTTATTTATCTTCTCTGTACAGATTAAATGACAAAAAAACTCACGTATCTGGCGTCCCATGTTTAATTTTTTGCACTATGTGCATCTTATGTCTTTATAAAATTCTAGGTTTTTACCTAATATAAGCTGAAATGCGCTTATAAAGCATTTAAAATATCAAAAAACGCCAACTTAAAAAATGGATAGTGAATAATTAGCTACCCTAGGGTTTCTTTTGCCTTTTTTTTATTTGGTAAATTTCTTAATATTTATAGCTAAACGACAAACGTCATCCCGCTGCTTGTTAGCGGGATCTAGAGATACCGCAACGTCTCACCTATAGCCTTCAGTGCTCCTTTTTTTGTCATCCCAGCGTCACGCGTTGGTTTCAACATTATATCATGAACTTTCTAAAATTCATTGAACTGTGTTTTCAAACGGTAGTGCCGGGGTGTGAGTATAATGATTATCAGTATATAAAAGTCATAGCAGACAGACTTGAAGCGGCAAATGTTGGCAAAATGAGGCAAATAATATTCAATATGCCTCCGCGTTCAATGAAGTCCCTGTGCGCTAGTGTTGCGTGGCCCGCATGGATACTGGGAAATCAGCCAACTGCAAGAATAATAGTTGCAAGCTACTCTCGGCTGCTTAGCGAAAAGCACTCGCTCGATACAAGATGCATAATGCAGTCTAGTTGGTATAGAGAGCTGTTTCCAGAGGTAGAACTATCCAAAGATCAGAATACCAAATACAAATTTCAAACAGTGCAGAGAGGATACAGAATCGCAACGTCAGTTGGAGGGACGTTAACAGGTGAAGGTGGTGATTTCATCATCGTGGATGATCCACTGAGTCCCGCCCAAGCTTTGAGTGAAACGTTTAGAAAGCGTGCTACAAATTGGTTTGACCAGACTTTAGTAGCCAGGCTCAACAATAGAAAAAAAGGAGTAATTGTTCTTGTGATGCATAGGCTACATCAAGAAGATTTAACCGGGCACCTTCTCTCCAAACCGAAAAACATATGGAACCATACTTGTTTACCGATGATATCTGAAAATAAGGAGATTATCTATTCAATCAAAAAGCCAGCGCCTCCTTTTCTTGTTCCTGTCACCCGAGTAACTACAAATGAGTACAAAAGCTGGATTACAGCATCAAGTGCTAGAATGACACCACCCGTAATATTATACTCAAGAGAAGAAGGTCAGTTGCTATATCCCCTCGATGGAGGAAAAGAAGAAGTTGAGATGATAAAGGTTGAACTTGGAAGTTACGCTTTTGCTGCACAATATCAACAAAACCCTCTGCCACTTTCAAGTGGTATAATTAAACGAGAGTGGCTGAAGCGCTATAGAAATTTTTCTGATAGTCTCTCATATGTCACTCAGAGCTGGGACACTGCAGTTTCAACAAGCAGCATGAGCAACTTTAGCGTCTGCACCACCTGGACAAAAGTGGGCAATAAATTCTATTTACTCGATGTATATCGCGCAAAGCTTGAGTATCCAAAGCTTAAAGAGCAAGTTCTGTCACTAGCTGCAAGATGGACACCGCACGCAATTTTAATCGAAGCAAAAACAAGTGGTCAGCAATTGGTGCAAGAGCTAAAGACAAACAGTGATTTACCAATTATCGAAATAGTACCACATGATGACAAACTCACTCGATTTTATCAAATTGTTCCGATTATAGAGTCTGGCAAGGTTTTTCTGCCGCACCAAGCAGTATGGCTGAACGATTTTGAGTATGAGATTTTAATGTTTCCTGAAACTCGACACGATGATCAAGTGGATAGTACCGTGCAATATTTGCAGTGGGTGAGAGATAGTAGCTCTAGGGTCGCAGCTTTACGGGCATTGTGATTTAAGCCTACCAGATCCAAGTAGTCAGCTACTTGCATGACACCCTGACAACCGTCATCCCGCTACGTGTTAGCGGGATCTAGAGATACCGCGAATGAATCGCGGTATGACGGTTCGTGGTGGTATGACAGTTCGTGGCGGTATGACGGTTCGCGGTGGCATGACGATAACTTCGTCATTCCGCTATGTGTTAGCGGCTAAGAGATACCGCGGCGGTATGACGGTCTGCGGCGGAATGACGGTTAAGCAATTCGTCATCCCGCTACATGTTAGCGGGATCTCTTGTTAGCGGATGAGATACCGCGAATGAATCGCGGTATGACGGTTAAGTACGTGTTAGCGGCTAAGAGATACTGCGGCGGTATGACGTAGAGCTCGCGTTAGCTATAAGATTAGCTAAATTCTGCACGTCCATAAAAAACAAACCTTCTTTTTCGTCTTGAACGCTAATAATAGCGTGAGTGTTAAAAGGTAAAGGATCATTTGTATGTCCATGGCCTACCCCTTTCATAGTAAATACAGGAAAGTTAACACTTTTTGCAAACCTTTCTTTTACAACTTCAACAAGGTTATCGTTATAGCAGTTAACGAAATCCCCAAAGATTACTGCATGTACTCCATCAAAGATGTGAGCTTGTTTTAGGTGATCTAAACTGCGCTCTATTGCGTATGGGTAGATTCTTATGTCCTCTAAAAATAGAATTTTACCTTTCGCATTTATTTGCCAAACAGTTCCTATACTGTTTTCAACTAAAGTCATATTACCACCGATGATTTTAGACTCTAATCTGCCATCTTTTAGTCTAATGCCATTATTTATCGTCTTTAGGTTATCAAATCTGATAGAATCCCGCTTGTTAAGAATTAACTCTTTCAATTTTTCAACAGAGCTTTCAGAAACGGAGTTATTTACTATCATTTCCAACATGGTGCCGTGAAGAGTTTGCCAATCATATTTAGCTTGTAGATGGATGTGCAAGGCAGTTATATCGCTATAGCCTATGAGGATCTTTTTGTTTTGAGCAATCCTTTCTTTTTTATCATTGGGTAACTTTTCTAGATAGGGAATTAACCGAGAAGCCCCTTCTCCTCCTCTGATACACCAGATTATTTTACTATCACCGGTTAGTGCACTAATCAAATCATTTGCTCTGAATTCATCAGAGTTGGAATAAAATGGATTATCATTACTATATATTTTCTCCGAAATATGGGGATTAAAATCCAAAGCTTCTACATATTCTTTTATAGTAGTCAGATCTAATTCTTTTCCCTTCGAAGAAGGAGCAATAATATCAACTTGGTCGATTGCATGAATACCTGTGTTAGCACATAAAGTGAGAATGAAATATAAAAGGTAAACAATCATTAAAATATCTTATAAAACTCTTTTTTTAGTATATCATCCAATTCAGAGAGTGGAACTTTCACTCCTAGTTCTTCCATTGACGTGACGCCATAACCTTGCAATCCACAAGGAATAATACCCTTATAGTGAGAGAGGTCTGGAAAGACGTTAAGCGCTATGCCATGATAAGTTACCCATTTTCTTAAACGGATACCAAAAGCTGCAATTTTTTTTTCTACTCCGTTATGGTTTACCCAAATGCCTATTCTATCTTCTCTAAACTCTCCAAGTATATTAAATTGCTTTAAAACATTTATGATCCACTTACTTAGATCTCTAATATATAGCTTTATATCGCATTTGTTTCTTTTTTTAAGGTTTAACATTAAATATATAATGCGCTGTCCTGGACCATGATATGTGTGTTTACCACCCCTTCCTGTTTTATATATGGGAAATAGTTTTTCAACAATATCATCAGCTGTTGCACTGATTCCTGCAGTGTAAAGTGGAGGGTGCTGGAGTAGCCATACTAATTCGTCTGCTGAATTATTGTGAATTTGTTGAATTTTCTCTTCCATAGATTTTACGGCACAGTTATAATCAATAAGCTGATTAGATATTAGCCATTCTGTCATGTTCAATTTCTTTTTTTTTAGTATAGCAGTTCGTTTTTTCCTGTTATTCCAGTGTGTGACACTGAGCGCAGCCTTTCTTATTCCTAATATACTTAATACTAACTTCTGTGCTATTTCTCCTTAACAAACATAGTACATGACAAATGTTTAATTATTTGTCAACACAGGTCCTCTTTACGTATAGGCAACTTTTTTTATTGAAAAATTCAGAAAAATGTTGTATAATTATTAGTAGATTTTAGGTAAAATATATGGCAAACTCAAAATTTAGCATAACTTTCAACAACGAAATTTCAGAGTGTCTTGCTGGACTGGCTAAAATAAGAAATAAGTCCATTAAAGAACTAACAGAGAAGCTAATACAAGAAGCAATTGAAAATGAGGAAGATAAAATACTAATTGAGCGTGCTGCTAAACGTAATGTTTCAGGTGTAAAGAAAATTAGAAGTGAGGATGTAGACTGGAATACAATATTATCTTCATAGAAAGCGTTCTTGAGAAAGACCTTCCAGCTCTTCCAAAAACAATAAGATTAAGGATCATAAATGCGATAAATAAGCGCCTTACAGTTGATCCCATTAACCTTGGTGAGCCATTATATTACAGATTTAAAGGACAAAGAAGATTAAGGGTAGGTGATTATCGCGTTATCTATTCCGTAAATATTATAAAATATGAAGTGGTTATCACAGAGATAGGACACAGAAAAGATATTTATAAGTAAGTACATCATATAAATATTAAATATATTTTTACTCCTTCCTGATTCATTTTCTACCTTAGGTGGCTTCGCTCAGCTCAAAAAAAAAGCTCATTCTTTTTGCTACCCCTTATTGTGCCTGCCATTTAACTACTGTGTAGAGATTGCTCTCAAACATAATGTTCGTACGTTAGTATATCCTTCCTGTGACACCAATTGATATAATTCTACCACAAATTCAATTTTTTAGGAGGCATATATGAATCTCAATATTTTTCAAAGAAAAAAAAGCGCAGTATTTACTAAATATTCTGCTTTGCAGCTAATGATGGAGCCAAGTTGGAGTAAGCGTGATTATGTAAGTTTTGCTGAGGAAGGTTACATAAAAAATGTTATTGCCTTTCGAGCAATTAATATGATTGCAAGTGCTGCATCTTCGGTACCTTTTACTCTCTGCCAGCTTACTGAACAGGGAAAATCGCAATTAAAAGCCCATCCATTACTGAAATTACTTTATTCTCCTAATCCAATGACATCAAAATCGGAATTTATTGAGGGGATTGTAACTTATCGGTTAGTTAACGGCAATTCTTATATATTGATGATTGAGTCACAGAATAGTAGAAAACCACCAACAGAGCTTTATCTTCTGCGCCCAGATAGGGTTGAAATTGTTCCAGGGAGAAATAACGTTCCTTATATCTATCGTTATACCATAAATAACAACAGTTATGACTTTAAAGTTGATAAACTAACTGGATGTTCAGCAGTGTTGGACTTAAAGACCTTTAATCCTTTGAATGATTGGTATGGGTTATCACCAATTGAGGCAGCTGCATATAGCATAGATCAACATAATCAGGCGAGTGCTTGGAATCAAGCGATGTTGCAAAATGGGGCAAGACCAAGTGGTGCAATAGTTGTAAAATCAGCAAAAGATGGAAGTGGTGGAAGTTTAAGTCAAGAGCAGTACCAACGCTTAAAGGTGCAGATAAATGATCATTATTCAGGTTCTATAAACGCTGGGAGACCGATATTGCTTGAAGGAGGCTTGGAGTGGAAGGAGATGAGTCTTTCGCCGAGGGATATGGATTTCATTGAGTCCAAACACAGTTCAGCTCGTGATATTGCCCTGGCTTTTGGCGTTCCGCCGCAGTTGCTTGGCATACCAGGTGATAACACTTATAGTAATTTAGTCGAAGCACGCTTATCCCTCTGGGAGCAGACGGTTTTACCAACCATACGCGTCAAGTTAAGAGATTGTGAGCAAATTTAGAGAGGTTAAAGTGGATACTCTAGCCCTTCTACGTTTGTCTTTTAATGAAAATCGCGACCAAGTTATAGTGAGTTTTTTAAGAAATGCTTTTAAACTATTAATTTTGGTTAATACTAAAAATAACTCTCTAACCCGCCTTTTTAGCTCAATAAATGCCTTTGTTAAGCTAAGTTCTGTATTCTTTTTCACTTCTGTGCAACCAACTATGCCGTGAAATATAAGAATTGCGCACAATTTAGCATATAGTTCACATAATACTCTGCATGGCTTTCCTTTTAGCTTATCAAGCCTGATATGGCTTTTATACAATTTAAATAATAACTCAATTTGCCACCTTACTCTGTAAATCGTTAATACTTGCTCAGCACTAATTTTATTTTCTGGAACATTAGTTATAAATATTGACCAGTTCAACAATTTTTGATTTCTTTTAGAGGATCTGCGATCTTGCTAATCTATTAGCTTTCCTTCTTCTGCCCATAGACTGTTCTTCAGTTAGTTTCTGACATATAATTCTTACTCTAATTTTTGCTTCTTTTCCTAACAATACCTCGTTTTCTAAAAATAACTTATCCTCTCAACATTCTAATAACTCCATTTTTTGATTTGTTTCTACATCATATATGTTGGTATCGACGACTTATGAAATAAGCTCCTATTTCATTGATTTGTTTAAAAGAACTTGGCACAAAATAACCGAGATCAGATATTAGCAAATCATTGCTTAATATATTACTTAAATGTTTCCTATATCCCTGGTCTGATCTTACCCCCTCCGTTAAATTAAGTTGGTCTATTATCTGATTCATGTAGTCGAAAACTAATTGTAACTTTATTCCAGACTTAGTATTGCTTTCATAGCCACTGTAGCTAGTACCATAACCTTTATACATCTCTTCCATACTGTTAGGTAGAGTAATATAGCTACTGTCCAATAATTTAACACTATTAAATTGCTGTAAGATTTTGCAATCAACTTGCAAGATATTTTTAAAGAGAATCACAGATTCATTATACATCCTTTTCATAAATTCCACTGCTTCTTCAGTAAATCTAAAATCCAAACCTTGTTTTGTTATATCTATCGAGTCCTCGTTTAGTAATTGACACATTGTTTCTACGCTACAATTATCAACTCCTATATTACCCAAGACCATGGCTTTTACGAATGATGAACCTTTTAGCTTTCTCTTTCTTTTTATAAACCTTGTTGTAATTGAGATTTTCTCTGCTTTTTCATTAAAAAATTCTTTGAGCTTTTTTGATAAGCAAGTTATTTTATTCATTGGTTCTCTCACTAAAAGTATATCTGGGAGAACTTATACCTTATTATTCTATCTCTTTCATACTTTTATTTCCTTAACTTGACGCGTATGCTTGCTAATACAGGCTTTAAAGCATAAATTCTCTCCTTGAGTCGTTGAAGAAAACTTAAACTTTCATTTTCTTCATCATTTTGCTTTTCTTTCACTTTGATGCGTGTAGTTATACCCTACACAAAGTATAATGTTTTAAAAATAAAAACCTGCACCATAAAATATTGAGATTTAGAATATTAACTTATAAAGTCTTTTCGGCAGTTTTAGCGAGGGTTTATTAGCAAGGATGTTGGAGGTTAGCAATGACTATATCTGAAGGTGTAATACAGCGTATAAGGCATAATGATAAGAACGCGATAGGGGGATGATTTTTTGGTCAAGGTGGCTGTGCACCATCCAGCTAAGTTTGATAGCTTAGAAGTAACAAAATTTTTAGTAAATAATAAAGGTGTAAGTTTTAACGCTAAAACTAATGACGAAAACAAGCCTATTCATATTGCAGCTGATTTTTGAAATATCGATATTGTAAAATTTTCTCTTAATAAGGGAGTAGAAGTTGGTACAAAAGGTAAAAACAATTGGACTCCTTTGCATTATGCTACCAATAAAGGATATCTAGGAATTGTAAAGCTTCTAATAGAAAAGCAACAACAAGAATCATTTATTAATAATTCTAATATTAATAATTCTAAAACTACAGATCAGTCTACTATGCTGCCAAGGAAGGCCATTTACCATCTGTAGAATTTCTCATAGAATATAATGCACCCCATAAACTAGACCAAAAAAAATGGTTGATCCGAGTAGGAAAGTAAAGGGGTAAAAGTATGGCAACAAAAAAATATGAACCAGAGTTAAAAGCAAAGATAGCTTTGGAAGCAATAAAAAATCAAAGAAGCACAGCTGAGATATGTAGTGAATATAAAATACCATCAACAAATCTATATGATTGGCGTGATAGAGTATTGGCAAGGTTAAAAGACCTATTTGTTGAAGAAAGTGAAAGTGCGAGAAAACAAAGAATCTTAGCGCAAGAAATAGAAAGTTTACATAAAGTAATAGGAGAATTGACAGTGGAAAATAGTTATTTGAAAAAAAAATTACTGAAATAAGCAAAAAAGATAGAGTAAGATTTATAGAAAAAGATTCTGATCTGTCAATTAGGAAACAGGCTGATTTACTGGGGATTTGCAGATCTAGCCTATATTATAGGCCTATAATTAATAACGAAAGTGAAATTTGATTCAAGAAGTATATTTGGCTTCTGATTGCCGTTATGGATATCGTAAAATTACTGCTGAGATCATAGCGAGTGGAGTAGTAGTCAATCACAAAAAAATCTTAAGAATTATGAAAAAAATGAAGATTAGTGGGCTGTATTGTAGAAAAAGATGTAATACAAGTATTAAAGAAAAAAAGCATAAAATATATCCTTATTTACTCAAAGATTTGATTATTTGTAGAGTTAATCAGGTATGGGCTACTGATATAACATATATTATGGTAGAAGGTAAGTTTGTCTATTTTGTGGCAATAATGGACTTGTATAGTCGCTATATTATTGCTCATTCATTATCACCATTCCTCGATGCTGGATTTTGCCTTTATACTCTCAAAGAAGCTCTAAAACAAGGTAAACCTGAGATTTTTAATAGTGATCAAGGGGTGCAGTTTACTAGCTACAACTTTATTATGGAATTAGAGCGTGCTAATATTAAAATCAGTATGGACCATAAAGGACGTTGCTTCGACAATATATTTGTTGAGCGCTTATGGAGAACTTTAAAGCAAGAAGCTATATATTATTATAGACCAAATAGTATCAGAGATTTGAATCTTATAATAAACGATTTTGTTGCTTGGTATAACTATAGAAGGCGACATCAGACTCTACATTATAAAGTTCCTGCTGATCTCTATTATCATAAACAGTAAATGAATATATTCATAAATACTTTAAATATGTGTCGACGTATTTATCAACATATTCATTTTAAAAATCGGATCACTTTGAAAAAAATGGTCTAGACAAATGGGTGCATTATAATGTATAACAATGTTACAAAAAATAATATCATAGAATTCAGTAGGATAATTCCTAGAAAACCCCTACATACTAAAAAAAGCAAAATGCTGTTAAAATGAGCTTAAGAATAAATAGCAAACATCTAACATAACAATTCTATTTGTAAATCAGGTGAGGCTTATCCTATAGAAAGCTTTCGAACTACGCAAGCGTATCTTTTGCCTTTAGTATTTCTTTATTGTTTAAGATAACTGTCTGAGCTCCTCTGCCTTAGCATTATATCTCCACTTTCTGCAAGTTATTCCATTAAGTAGTAAAAATATTAGACTTGCCGCAAAACTAAGAAAAAAAGACCAAAGATAGAGCAGATTGAACTTACAGTAAAAATAGAACAAAAAAACTCCAACAATAAATTATACAAACTTCATCAGGTTAACTTTAACTTAAGAAAACATAAATCAAATTTTCTTGCTCAAAGACCTTGCTTTTTCTCCAACCTTACTCAAACGTACTCTAGCTTAATGCATAATTTTACCCATAAACAACCTTATCTTTGGTACTTTTATTAGTTACAAGTCATCTAGAAAACCCAGATGCTCTACGAAGC
This sequence comes from Wolbachia endosymbiont (group A) of Pherbina coryleti, assembly GCF_964026875.1. Classification (NCBI taxonomy): domain Bacteria; kingdom Pseudomonadati; phylum Pseudomonadota; class Alphaproteobacteria; order Rickettsiales; family Anaplasmataceae; genus Wolbachia; species Wolbachia endosymbiont (group A) of Pherbina coryleti. The sequence goes on along the minus strand of NZ_OZ034706.1, from coordinate 1,532,293 downwards.
CCACCAATCAATATCAGATCCTGCTCTTGTCCTACAGCATTTAATATAGCGTATAACAAAACCATCGCATCTCCCCCAGTAATACGCTTGCATCCTCCACAAAATTCGTATTCACTTAACTGTCGATTTGCCTCCACCCTTTTTCGTTCAACTTGTTCTGCGGTGTTAGCATACTTCAACTCTATTCCAATTGGATGAGTATCATCATTTTCCGCAGATTTTGATAATACTAGGTCTATTTTCCTTCCTCTCTGTAGCTGGAACTCAATAATTACCTTGGCAGGATTATCGCAACTTTGAAATATCCCACGCAACAAAGCCTGAAATTTAGCTTCATTGTTCACGAGTAGACGGGTTCCACTTAATAACGGAGACAACAGACGAGAAATCTCATTAAATAAAACTTCATACCTAGCCCTGTACTCACCATTAACATTACCATCATTACCAAAATTAGGCTCAGCACTCATCAACTGATCTGCAAGTTGATGTAAGTTCCTAACATTACCCATTTGTTCTGAAAACCTTCCCTCGAAATAACCTTCACTATGAGAACGTGAGTAAGCACGTAGTGATTCGAATTTCTTTGCAGAAGCCACTTCCAGATGACCCTGGACATCTACTTCACAAAGTACTTGACGCACCTTAGCATCATCTTTGGCTTGAGGCAGTAACGACAGGTTCAATGCCTTATCTGGTAAAGTCTGCCACTTTAAACGACGAAAAATGTGAAGCACAACAAAACCAATATTTGATAAAAATAGAGCTAAAGTTAACGCATGGCTTACAATATCTGCTGCATCTCCCCTACCACCTGTACGTTTCATTTTCTTTCCCTGAGAGTGGTTAAATAGATACTTGGTAACCCTTACCTCCCGCCCATCATTTGTTTCTAAGTCCCTCCTTGTAGATAAAACATTTCCAAAAACAAACGATGAAGTACAGGAAAAAGTGTTACAATGAGGCGATTGAGTGAACTCTGATGCTATGGGTTGTAAAAAACGTTTTACATTTCCCCTAACTCCATTTCCATGAGGATGTAGTAAACCCGGTATTAAGGAAAGACCACCTTCTGAAAAGGCCTGCACAGAAGTTCGGAGACCAGCATCTCCACGTAATTGAAAATTTAACGCTACACAAACAGCACTTGGTGATGAGGTATGAATAGGCAAAGACGAAACAGAACAACTTTTAGCATAATCTTTAGCTTGCTCTAATCCTTCCTCATCACCAACCTTCAACTCAATTATAATTGGAACCGAATCATTTGCCTGATCAACACCACGAACAAGCAAAACAACATCTGCATAACCTTTTCCTATAAGTAGCTCTGGGTAGAAATCAGCCACAGCTCGGTATCTAAAATTTACTAAAAACCCACACAGAAAACCGTGGTAATCAGACTCTGCACGAAACACTAAGCTATCTTCATGTTCATCATGGATATCAATAACATATTCCAAAATTCTTTTAACATTAGTACGCACTTCTCCTGTATCATCATTTGCCAACTCACTCATCAGGTCTAACAATTCACCTTGTTCTCTGATTGGGTTAATTTCATGAAAAATTGGAGCTCCAGGTTCATCACGTTGAGGAAATCTATCTATTTCATGAATAAACCTACATTCTTCTCCAAACCGAAATATTTTATACTCTTCCCAATCCAGATCCTCATCTTCCTGTAATTCTTGTGGAAGATTCTCTTCTACCTGCTGCTTCTCTTCTGCACTAAACCTTGACCCAGGGCTGTTCTCATTATCAGCAACAGTATAACACCTGACTATTCTTCTATTGTCTTTATTAGTGAGAACAGCAACTTTTAGATTTCCATAATTGTCAAAACGAAAATAGACTCTTTCATCTTCAACTAATATACCTGCATCATGTGCAGTAGAAAACATACCAAAAAAGAATGTAGGAAAAAAGCCAGGCTTATTAGCCGAATGCAAAAAAGATGGACAGTTGTTTAAAAAACCTACAAATTGTCTACTAAACTCATCACAACCTCCATTTAATAAAGCCCTAACTAATTCACGATCTTCATTATTACCATGCATAAATACTCCTATTTGTTAACAACTGCAGCAGGCGAAATACTAACACTAGTACCCACTAACATAGATTGAGGACCTTCAGAACTAGCAGAGGATAAACTCAAGCTTTTCGCCGATTTGCACAACTCTTCTATTAAATTAGAGGAGCTAGTTGCACCTATTATCTTAGAATCCCTTGTTTTGTCTAAACTATTTGCTATCCTCTCTTTTAATGATTTAAAGCTTTTGTCTGAACAACAATCTTTAGCAAACTTTAAAATACTCAAGACCAAATCAACTTTTTCACCATCGCCAGCACTTTGAGTATCCTTGCTGTTCTCCTGATCTACAATCAAATTTGAAATTGCATTTTCCATTGCAACAAAAGCAATCCTATCTTTAAAAGGATCGACAACATTTATTTTATTTTGGTTAAATACACTAGATTCCCAAAGACTGCTAATAGCTGACCTTGCTTCATTCCTGTTATCCAAGTCATAATCTTTAGAAACTACAACAAATGAAAGCGATGAGAGAAGATGTGCATATCCTCTAGGTGAAAGCATTTTCTCTACTTCAGATCTTGAACATCCCTCGCTCAAGTACTGGATAACATACTTAGTTGTGCAAAGAAAACCGTGCTCTACTAAGTAACTAAGAGGACGGTAGATCACACCCCTATCTTTCTTATTCGGTAGCCCAAGTAGTGACTTATGATCTACTTTTGCGCTTATGACTTTACCTAGAAGGGAACTTAAGGTAGAAGCAAGTTTATAGCTAGATTGCAATGGAGATAATTTTGCAATAGCAGAAACTAGCAATTTTTCTCTCTCTTCTTTCACTAATTTTTCTTCAGAACACAGACGATTATAGAAGTGTTCCACTCCCTTACTCCACTTGAAATCTACAGCCTTATTAAATCCATCTTCTGCTTCTATATTTTCTCTAAGGTTACCTGATTCTTGATCAATCCAGAAATTGAAAACAGGATCACGTCTTCCCATGGAACTTAACAATTCAACTCTTGCAAGCTTATCACTGCAAGCTAAATTCCTATCTTCCTCACATGCACCTTTATGAGATAAGTCAGATCTAAAAGACTCTAACGCCTTGTCAAATAATTGCTTAATTTCACTCTCTACACACTCAATACATGCTATTTTATATATAGCAAATGGATTCAACACACCTGATTTAGCTAATTCTCCTACCAATTTAGCAACATCTAGTGTCGCACCTGACCAACAAGATTCATCACGAAACGCATTACATAAGAGGTCCGATTGCTCAACGGTTAGACCCTCTACTGTTACAGGGTGAGCCTTGACCCATTCCTCAATAGCTGAAGTTCTATCACCTTTAACAACATCCTTCAGCTTACTTATTACTTTGCTAGAGATAATCTCTTTATTTTTTTTAGGATCAGAACTGAGACGAGATCTTTTGCTTGGGCCTGCATTACCCTTCAAATCTTCCGTTCCACGTTTAGTTTTACTTTTTGGCATCTAATTACCTCAAAATCAAATATTCAATGAAGGTATTATACAAGCATTAGAATAATATATAAATCGAAAAATTAGTGTGCACCTAAATTTAAGCAGTAATTATAGACCTGCTGCAAAAGAGGAGATATTAAAGAGAGATGTAGCAAGAGGGAATGAGCTTAAATTATCAAATCAACGTTATTCTACTTTACCTCACTAGCATTTTCCTTACCTTGAGCCTTACTATTACTCACAAATATAAACGTTCGTTACATAGCTCTTAATATGTCTAAAGAGACGAAATTTCCCGAATTATTTATAATGAACCCTTACGATCACATTCTGGGGACGTACATCAGAAAACTTTTATATTATTAGTTTTGTAGTAAAATTATATGAGTACATCGTATCTATTAAATCAGAAGCTTTATGGATTACAGATTGAGAGCTTATTTGTTTGGGGTTATCTGGTTTATACTTAGCTTACTTAGTAGTGTAGCTAATGATACTATATCAAAATATCTAAGTTTACATCTTCAGAGTTTTGAAATAATTTTTTTCCGCTTTCTGTTTACCACTATTACCCTTGTACCTTTTATGTTTTACTATGGAATAGAAACTTTTAAAACAAGTCAAATATCTACTCAAATAACCAGGGGTGGGTTGTTGTTTTGTGGAATGACCTTATGGACTTACGGGTTGACTGTTTTCCCCATAGTAACTGCAACGATTATAAGTTTTTCTATACCATTATTTGTTATACTTCTTGCAATTCCTTTTCTGGAAGAAAATATAATTTGGCAAAGATGGGTAGTAGCTGTCATTGGTTTTATTGGTATTGCTATTACTACTAAAGCTTATAGTGAGGATTTTAATCCTAAAATTCTTATTTTTATTGTATCTGCATTGATCTTTGCTATATTGGATATACTTAATAAGAAACTTGTAATAAAAGAGTCAGTAATAAGTATGTTATTTTATTCAGCTCTAACGACAACTATTTTTTCTACTCCACCTTTGTTATTTTATTGGCATATGCCTTCCTTGTTGGAGTTAGTATTACTGCTGATTTTAGGAATAAGTTCAAACCTAATTCTGTTCTTCATGTTAAAAGCTTTTGCTCTTACTGATGCTACTGCACTTGCACCGTATAGATACATAGAGCTAATAATTTCTGCAATAGTAACATACGTTATATTTAATGAATTACCTGATAAAAGTGCTTTATATGGTACTTTGATATTAATACCATCAACCTTATTTATAGCTTATTCGGAAGGTAAGGCAATTAAGAAAAATAATGTAACAACAAAAGTTTATAATTGTTAATGGTATTTATTTTAGATGCTAAGCTATATTTTTAAGGTGATAATAAAATGCACATAACTATTATAGGAGTAGGGTATGTAGGATTAGTATCTGGTACAATGTTATCTGAGCAGGGCCATAAAGTTGATTGCATTGACATAAATACTGAGAAGATTGAACTTTTGAAATCAGGGAAAATTCCTCTATATGAACCTGAATTAGCAGATTATTTAGAGAATAATATAAAGTCACAAAGGATAAGATTTTTTGATTCGTATTCTCAAATAAATCCCAATACAGAAGTAGTATTTGTAACTGTAGATACTCCATCAGACTCTCTAGGAAATGCAAATTTACAGAATGTATATAATGCAGTAAGTGAAGTTTCTGAGAGAGTTAATCAAGATTGCTTAATAGTGATAAAGTCAACTGTTTCTCCTGGTACTGCAGAAAATATACATAATTATTTATCTAATAAGGGCTATAACTTTGATTTGGGAGTTAATCCAGAGTTTCTCAAGCAAGGCTCTGCAGTATCAGATTTTTTATACCCAGATAGGATAATAATAGGAGTAAAAACTAAGCTAGCTAGGGCAAAACTAGAAGTTATATATAGATCATTTATAGATAAGAATATTCCGTTAATAGTCACTGATACAGTTACTGCTGAAATGATTAAATATGCTTCTAATGCTTTTCTAGCAACAAAGGTTGCTTTTATCAATGAGATGGCAGGTTTATGTGAGCTATTAGGAGCAGACATTGACCTTTTAGCTAACAGTATGGGAATGGACCATAGAATAGGTAAGGAATTTCTCAAAGCTGGTCCAGGATTTGGAGGATCATGTTTTCCTAAAGATTTGTCAGCTTTAATAAGGCTTGCTGAAGATCACAATGTCAAGCTACAAATTTTAAATTCAGTTAAGGAATCTAACTATAATCATATAACAAACATTGCTAAAAAGGTAGAATATGTATTAAATGGAGTCCAAAATAAAAAAATAGCAATATGGGGGCTAACTTTTAAGTCTGGTACTGATGATGTAAGAAATAGCCCAGCTATAGATATTGCACAATTGTTAGTAAATAACAAGGCTAAAATTACTGCATATGACCCAATGGGGATGGATAATGCTAGGCAAGTTCTAAAGGATATAGAATACGCGGACAATGCTATAGGGGCTGCAAGGGACGCGGAAGCCTTGTTATTGTTAACGGAGTGGAAAGAATTTAAAAATCAAGATTTTGCAAGTTTAAAGAGTATTATGGCTGCACCTAATGTTTTTGATTTCCGTAATTTATTAGATAGCGAGCTATTACTAAGATATGGTTACCATGTTTATTCCTTGGGTAAAAAATCTATCTACAAAGTTTAACTGTTGAGAAATGTTTTCTACACCGCTTTACTTAGTTTTTTAAGATCTTTGCTTGATAGTATGGAAAAGCAAACGAGTGCAACAACAGAGCAAATGGAAAAAAATGAAAACATAATACTGTTACCAAAGTGCTTAACAAGTACTCCTAAGAGCACGCATGAAAATATTGAACTTGCAATATACCCAAATAATCCTGTTAAGCTTACAATTGCACATACATTATTTTGTGGAGCAATTTCTACAGCTATAACACCTGTCAGTACTTGTACTCCAAATATAAAAAATCCTGATAAGATTGCACCAAGATTCATGAGAATTATATTTTGACCAAAGTTCATTGCAATAAAAGTGAGTGCTATACCCAACATGTAAAGTAATGCCAGCAAGCTTCTATTTTGAAAGAAGTACATATCACTAATTCTTCCTGTGATTAAAGTTCCAAGGATTCCACCTAAATCATATACACCTGTTATTAGTGAGGATTGTACAAGAGAAATTTGTAATTTATCCCTTAAAATTATAGGAAACCAAAAGAAGATTCCCATTTTTATAATATAAGCACAAAAAGTAGCACAACATAGAAACCATATGGAACTTGTTACCTTGATACCTATTTGAGATTTCTGCACCTTATAATAGGTAGTAAAGTTGGCACTTTCTTTGTAATATGCCTTTAATATTATATAAATTCCAAAAAGTAAGCATAAGAAACCAGAGTACAAAAATGCACTTTTTGCATCATATATTTTAATTATACTTGGTAATACAATTAAAGTAATACAAGAACCAAGTTGCTGAGATGCGCTCATAACTCCCCATGATGATGCAATTGAAGAGATGCTAGAGTTTGTAACCATAAACTTGGTAATAGCTGGCCAACCTAACCCTTGTGTCCAAGCTAATAATATTAATGTTAACAGTAATAAAGTTAGATTATTATATGATAAAGTTATACCAATGGTTAATAATCCAGTTGCAATATTGCATAGCCCAAACATAAATAATGGATTATTTTTGGAGTCCATTATTATTCCATTAACAAATTTTGATACTCCATAAAAAAAAGAAAAGCAGGCAAAAAAATAGCTTAATTTTACATGGTCAGTATCTATTAACAGTGGTAGAGCAATTGGTATACTTTGTTTTGATAAATAAAGCAGCATATATCCACAGAAGAATAGTAAATATTGAAAGAAGACAAAGTTCACACCTATTCCCAAATAGCTCTATGCAGATGCTAGCATAATACTATATTGGTATAATATTGTTTGACAAGAAGTTTGCAAACAATTAGTGCAAAAAATTACTTACTTAGTATCTTTCTTATAGCAGATACAGTAGTATTAATATCTTCATAGCTTATATCTCTATGTGTTATAGCTCTGATTTTACCTCTTATGTTAGCCATTCTAATTCCATAATTTGTCATTAGTACGTTTATTAATTCTTGAGTAGATATACAATTAGTACGTAATGAAAAATACGCTATATTAGTTTTGTATAGGTCGATATCAATTATAACTTGATCTATGGAGTCTAGGCCTTCTATAAGGTGCTGCATCTTTTTATGATCTTCCTCTAAACAATTTACATTATTACGTAGAGCATATAAACATGCAGCTGAAATAATGCCAGCTTGGTGCATACCTCCGCCAATTTGAAACTTATAGTACCAAGCTTTTTCAATAAACTCTTCACTTCCAAGCAATATTGCGCCCATTGGAGCACCTAATCCTTTACTAAAATCAATGAATACCGAATCAAAATAACTTGCATACTCCTTTGGAGATATTTTAGTATGAGCACAAGCGTTGAACAGTCTTGCTCCATCTAAATGAGTGAATACGTCATTCTCTTTGCAGAGACTTGAGATCTCTTGAATATATTCTAAAGGCCACACAGCTCCACCACCAAAATTTGTCGTTTGTTCGATAGAAACAAGCCCAACTCTCGGAATATTTCTTAAACTAGGACGAGTAATAAACTCAACAATTTGTTCTCCAGTAAATATTCCTCTCGTACCTTTGATGGGCAAAGGAGTGGCATGTGCCTGGGCTGCGATCAAGCCAGATTGTACTATGAGCGGATGTGAAGTTTCATCAAGCAGCAAGTAATCACCAGGTCTTTGAATGTGTACTTTATAAGCAATTACATTGGACATCGTTCCTGAAATCAAAAAGATTCCTGCAGGTTTACCTAATATTTTACATGCGGTTGCCACTAATTCGTTCACAGTTGGATCTTCACATGCAGCTTCGTTTCCAACTTTTGCTTTAGCCATCGCTTCCCTCATTTTAGCTGAAGGGTCAGTGTTTGAATCGCTAAAGAAATCTATTTTTATTCTCATATTAAATTTAACACAACCTCCTTTATAATTTCAGCAGCTTTCATGATATCTGTTTCCTTTATGCCAAGGTGAGTAACTGCTCTTATATGAGACTCGAGCCAAGGAAAAAGCAATAAACCATAGGCTTGGCATTTACTCAAAAAAAACTCATTAGTCACATTTAGTTCTTTTATACTAAAGCTTACTATGTTAGTTTCTGGATAAGGTAGTACCAGTTTTATGTGTGGAATTTCTTTAATCTTATCTGCAAGTAATTTAGCGAGCTTATTATCTTCTTTAAGCCTAGAGATATTATTCTGTAGTACGTATTTTGCTGCATTAGCACAATACCCTATCTGATGATAACCACTACCTAGCCAAACCTGTAGCTTTTTAGCCCTTTCAATTATCTCTCTTTTACCCATAAGCATTGAACCAAAAGGAGCGCCAAGTCCTTTAGTAAAAGAAAAGCTCATTGTATCCACATATTTAGCATAATCTGCTAAAGCAATATTTGTTTCGATATGAGCATTAAATATTCTTGCACCGTCTAAATGAAGATTTATATTGTGAGCTTTTAAAAAGTGATATAACTCGACTTGTTTTTCAAAAGGATAAATTTTACCATTAAACCCATTTATACTATTTTCTATAGAAACAAGACTCACCTGAGCAAAAATTTTATATCTCGGCTTAGAATTAATAGCATATTCTACTTCAGCAACATCTAAGATTCCGCTGTTATTTCTAATACAATTAAATACGATATTATTTACTTTTGCATTGCCTGCACTATCGAAAAAATTAATGTGATAATTATAATGAGTTATTAGTTCATCACCAGGACTTGTTTGACTGGCAATGGCTAATCTATTTGCAAGCATACCGCTGGTTACAAATAATGCTTCTTCTACTTTGAATAATTGTTTGCAATATTCTGATAAGTCATTACAGCTTTTGTCTTCACCATAAGCAAAATCTCCAACAGTTGCATTACTTATTGCATGTATAACGTTGGAGCTCTGCAGAGTTGTAGTGTCACTTCTCAGATCAATAATTTTTTCCATCTTATTTCTTGCCATTCAAACAACCAATTTGAGCATTCCAAAGTTCTTTATAAAGACCGTGCTTAGAAACTAGTTCAACGTGTTTACCATCTTGGACAATTTTTCCTTTGTTAAATACTAGAATTCGGTCCATATGTAAAAGTGTAGAAATACGGTGTGCTATAGTAATCGTAGTTTTATTTTTCATCAATTTGAATAAACTCATTTGAATTGTTTTTTCTGTTATAGAATCTAACTGACTAGTTGGTTCATCGAGAAATAATATTGGAGCGTTTTTTAAAAATGCCCTTGCTATTATTATTCTTTGTCTTTCTCCTCCAGATAGCTTGATGCCTTTTTCTCCGACTGTAGTTTCATATTGATCTGGTAGCGCCATAATGAAATCGTGAATACCAGCCAGTTTTGCAGCTCTCATTATTTCTTCTATAGTAGATTGAAGTTTACCATATATGATGTTTGCTAAAATAGTATCATGAAATAACAATGGGTCTTGAGGTATTACAGATATTTGTTGCCTCAAAGAACTCTGTGTAACTTCTGATACTATTTGATTATCAATCTGTATATTACCTTTTTTAACATCAAATAGCCTTAGGATTAAGTTTATAAAAGTAGATTTACCACCTCCAGAATAACCAACTAGGCCTACCTTTTCGCAAGGATTAATGGTAACTGAGAAATCTTGAAATAATGACTCCTGACCTTCATAAGAAAAAGAAACATTATTAAACGTTATTCTTCCACTTAATAAATTTAATTCTTTAGCATTTTCCTTATCTTGAATTTCTGGTACAGTATTCAAGATTGGCAATGCATCTGAAACTTTGCCGAAATGAGTAGAAAATTGGGTAAGATTCCTAGTTAGATGGTTAAGAAACTCTATAATCGATATATTAATTCCAAGTACAAGAGCAATATCTCCTATTGCGACCTTGTTCAATTGATAATCATGAATTAAAAAATACAAGTTTACTGCTTGGAGTATATCGAATGAATAGCCATATATAAACCAAAGACAAAAGTATGCCCATTGTAATTTTCTCTCTGCAATAGTTCTTTTCTTGCATATTTGAAAAAATTTGTGTCTCTCATGTGCTTGCTGAGAAAATAACCTTACTGATATAACATTTAAAATACTATCTGCTATACTAGCTATTACTTGTGAATTTTGTTTAGAGTAATTATCAGCTAGTTCAGTAAGTACACGAAAGCTGAAAATCGAGACTAAAATAAAAATGCTTACCCAAGTGAATGTAGCGATTGCAAATTTTATGTTTACTAATGATAAGGTATAAATAGCTAAGACTAATGCTATGCTGTAACCGAAAAAACAATCTATAAGCAATCTTATTAACTCTATCACACTATCCATTAAGTTACTGACCTTATGTACTAAGCTTCCAGATAAATTGTTCTGATAATAGGAATGGTCTTGCTGGAGTAGCCTACAAAAAGATATATCAGCTATTTTTTGACGCATTAAGGTAAACATTCGAATGTCAACAAAATAGCCATAGAATCTAAAAGCAGTAGTGATAAGTAATGCCATACCAAGATAAGCGCTTACAGGTAATAAAAGATTTTCAATTACATTACCTTCCTGATATTTTACAGCTGTATCTAGAATATTTTTTACTAAATACTTTCTAAAAGACAAATCAACAGCTACCACCAGAGCAACTAAAGACATTATAAGTACATTAAGTTTGAATTTAGATACTATATTCAAGATGAACATCAATACACATTTGAAGCTATCAACTCTACTTCTGTTCATTTATAATGCTAGCTCCACTACGTTGACTTTTTTATTGAGAAATACAAGTAGTGAAAACCATAAATTTTTGTATATTTTTCCTGAGATGTCTCCAGCATCATGTAGTGCTGACGCTTGATTCAGAATAAGTAGCTTATATAAATCTCGCTTAGCCTTAGTAGTGTCGATCTCAGAAATATTTGTAGTTGTATCTGTAATAAAGACTAACCAGCTCTTAATAAGTTCTTTCATGTTTTTTGCTTTTATACTTTCTTGGTAGCCAAATAATGACAAGCATTCTCTCAGTATAGATTCTGTTAACTCACCACAATTGAGTATACCAAAAACTGAAGGCTGAGGTTTTGGCACATAGGGAAGGTCTTGATCTTTTACAATCCACCTTGTTACATAAGCAAATCTATCTTTAGCATCTGTATTCTTATCACTACCATGCCATAACCGTGAATCAAAAACTATCGCATCTCCTGCTGAAATAGGTAATGACTTAATTTTGTAATTTTCCCGATTATTTGAGTACTGATCAAAAAAATATGGGTACCAAAAATCAACTAAAGGCTGTATTTCCCATTTATGACTGTTTTCTATAATTTGCAGTGCACCTGAAGTTTCACTTACATTATTCAAAGCTAACCAAACAGAAAAGTGGTAAGGATCATTGAAACTATAGGAGATGTCTTGATGGAAGGGAACTGCATCTATTAAATCAGCAGTTTTACATATAACATTTGATTTTTTCTGCAGTATCTGACACTGAAGTGACTTTTCAAGGTAATTTTTAATAATTTTATCTAATGCTTGAGATATAATTCTAGTTACTTGAGATAACATGCCCCATCTGCCGGTACAGTTTAAGTAGTCAGAAGTTGAAACACTTAGTTCTTGGGATAGCTCTGATATCTTATTTGTTATATCACTTAAAGACTGAGTTATTAGCTCTAAAGGAACCAGATTTTTGATAATAAAAAAACCATTTTTTTGTAATGTTTCCATATGATTAACACCTGACATCAATAACTGATAAGTAATCTGTTAAAGGTATAACAGCAAAAATTTTGAATCCTTTTACTTGTTTTAGTATTTTTTCCCAATCGCTTAATGTTCTTAGTTTACCTCCTGTTTCAACCATTACATTAATATCTACAGAGCCTCCAGCTGGAGAGCGGTAATCTAAAATAGTTTCTATCAATAAAATACGAGATATTCCTTTGACCAATTTTAAATAAGATAATACTTTATCATCATCATAATGCTGCAGAAAGCGGCAAAAGACACCTAATTCATAATTTGTAGCTGATAGTTCTTCCTGAGTTATAAGTTTGACTTTTAAATTTTCTACTAACTGTCTTGGCACTTTATGTTCGTTATATAGGCCTATAGAACCTTTATTGTGTATATCAGAATAAGCAAGAAATAAAGAGTGTACACCAAATAGCAATATATTCTTAGCACCATCTATATTAATCCTAGAATTAAACTCTTTAGTATCAAACCTAGAATATCCTAGCAATGCTTGGTAAAATGCTATTTTCTTATCTTCTGATGCTTCTCTTTCCTTAAAAGATTCAAATGAAGAGATAGACTTCTGTTTTAGTATATCGGCCATCTTTAACCAATTCTTTTCAGCGGCAACTCTTGCCCACATCGTTGCTGCTTTTGGCAAAAATGGTATTTCCTTAAAACACTTACCTTTTGATGATAGTTGCCATAAGTCCTTGTCCTTATCGTAATCAATAAACCCTATTTCCCACAACGCCCTTAACAGCCTTTCTAGATTTGGTACGATAATGTTTAACTTTTTAGATAAAATTGGCATAGTTGCAGGTAAAATATTTAACAAATCAAGTTCAATAGCAACGCTTGTTAGGTAAGTTTTCCAAAAGGCTGAAAGTTCTGCAGAAATCCTATGCACTTGAGATTCTTTACCTAAATCAAAAATACTAAACTTTACATTTTCGGTAATATCGATTTGTCCTAACACGCCTTCAAAAGTTTCAACTTTTGCCATCCCATTATAAAATGCTTCTACCATTTTAAATCTCTGCTGGTAAACAGGATTGCCATTAATATCTATATGAAACCAACCATGTTGATCTTCTGCAATAGAATACCCTTTATGGAAAACATTAAGTTTTTTATACCATTTATTATGTACTAACTTTCCATGATGATTAATATGTGTAGCTTTGCCATCCTTATAGACTACAGCGATACCATCCTTAAAATCTCCAACATAATCATATTCCTCCTGATAAATCCTGTTGCCATTTAAATTAATATGAAAACATTTATCATGTCTTCTAACTACACAAATATTTTCCTGATAATTTCCAATCCATTGATACGACTGTTTGTATACTCTACATCCAGATGGATCAATATGGTAACACCCTGTATCATCTTCTACGGCCGCTCTATTGAAGTAGAATCCAAAAGTTTTTAGAAATCTATTATGATAAACTGCTTCTCCTCTTACATTGATATGATAAGCACCTGTCTGATCATAAACCGGTGCAAGACCGGGCTCATGAAATTTACCAGCCTTTATAAACCTATTTTCATACAAAGGATTTCCTAGTAATTCGTGAAAGCTCTCACATGGTGAAATTTTAATAGATTTAAGATTATCTTTGATTAATTGATCAAAGGTTTTCTCATGTTGCATGTTTTGCATAATTTATAATTTAAATAATTCTTTTGTAAGCTTAGGTACTCACTACTCTGCCATATTTCCTCGAGTTTAACCTCATTAACATTACCAAAATTTCCTAATGTCTTACGGAGTTCATCTGGGGCACAGCAAGGACTAAACTTTCCTTCATTGTTTATCCATGCTTCTTTACCTAAAAATGGGCATTGACCACCTGGAGCCAAATCCTTAATACCTTCTTGAGAAAGGATTGTGAAATTTTCTAATTTTATCTTTTTACCATTTGGCAATAGCATATTATCTCTAAGTTCGTATAACCTTCTCACCTCCGTGTTCCATCTACTAATTGCTAACTCATCTCTTCTCATAGATAGATCCTTAATTTCCTCAAAATGTGCCCAAAGATGATGTCCTTTGACTCTATCTATGCCGTTCTTTATGGCCATCTTAACTATGTCATAGAGTTCATGTAAATTACTTTCCAAAAATGTTAATTGTAAAGTAACGGTACACCTTTCACCTGTATCGCTAAAGTATTTATCTCTAACTTCAAGGAAAGTTTTTAAATTTTCTGTCACTACTTCCCATTTTGAACCTTTCATGATTCTTTCATGAGTTTCTTTAGTTGCCCCATTCCAGGAAATCTTAACATCAGATAAAATTGGTACCAATAGTTCAGCCCATTTTCTAGCTCCTTTAATAGGAAAAGAACCATTAGTTGTTAAGTTAAGCTTCAAACCAAACTCATGGCACAAATTGATTATTTCATCAAAGCTTTTGTACATTAAAGGCTCACCCATAGTAGAAGGAATGATTTCCTTTAAAGGTGTGCCAGCTGCTTCCTTAATTACTTTTCTGATAGTTTCTATCGACAATATCTTAGGTTTTATTCCTTTAGCTTTCTTTTCTTCTTTAACTTTGCTGTATGGTGAAAAACATTCACACATTATACAAGCAAAATTGCAGTAATCTGGATTAGTATCAAAAGTAATTCTCCAAGGACCGGGTTTCACAGCTACTGATTTGCCTTTCTTTTCAATAGCATTACGGTAAATCTTGTTAAGTTTCTCAGTATGCTCACTTATAGAAGGTATATTTCCATTTTCAGTATAAGGATAGCCTTTTTGGGTAAGTTTATTGTATAACTCCTGATTTGTAGATAGGACTTGCATTTTTTCTGACAAACTACTTGCATCTCTGTGCTTAAATAATAGTCCATCTCTTACATATTCTGCCATACCACCATAATCGGCTGTTATAACTGGTATTCTAAGTTGCTGTGCTTCATGTATTACTAATGGTGAATTTTCACCCCAAATTGAAGGAACGACTATTGCATCAACTTTATTAAATACGTCAGTAACTATATTCTTATTATCATAACTTCCCATCCACTCTATTCTTTCTTTAACAACAGGTGAAAACTGATCGGCAATCGCTTTTAAAGCTTTAGTTTCTTCTCTTGCTGCTCCCCAAATTCTAAGTTTTGCTTTAGATGATAAGTGAGAAAAAGCTTTCAATAATAGATTAACACCTTTTTCGGGAGTATGAGTACCAATATAACCGAAAATAAACTCTTTTTCTTGTGCTCTATTTCTATTCTTAAGACGATTGAGATCAAAACCATAATCAAGATAAGAAATTTTGTTTATCGGAACATAAAAATCCTGAGTAAATTTATCCATCAAGAATTTCGATGGGGAAATAAAGTAATCTATATAGTCTATTATTTTCCTTGTGTGCTTCATTCTAGTTGCAACCCATTGTTCCCAATAATTTATGTCTAAATTCAGGAATTTTTCATCTCCTGTAAAATATCCTTTGTAACATTGGGTTGCACATTTTTGATCCTTTTGTCCATCACAAAGCCGTAACAAATCTTCAGAATTGCGTTGAATAAACCTTCCTCTTGGACACATTAACCAAAAGTCATGTAGCGTAAAAATTGTAGGTATATTTTCTTTAAAAGCAATTTCTGGTAAAGTAATTGATAGATGATTAAGATGACCAAAATGTATAAGATCTGGCTGAAAGTTATCTATTACTCTTTTAAATTGTATATCTACTTCTTCATTGATAAATTTGTAACGATATTTAGCTATGGGTATATTAATTAAATGCAGTAAGATTCGAGAATCACTACGATCTAGTACTGTAGTGTAATAAAAATCAGGTAAAAAGCTATTTTCATACCTAGTAAATACTTGTACCTCATTGTTATTTGCTAGTTCATGAGCAAGAGTTTGGCTATAAACCTCTGAACCAGCACTATAATAAGGAGGGTAACCATGAATAACTTTTAATATTTTCATATATTACCATATCTATATTGTTAGGATATTCTTGTGTATTGTTTTGTAGACTTTTTATAAATTTACTTAATCCTACTTCTAATGAATGTTTTGGAGACCAACCAAGTAGCTCTTTAGCTCTAGTAAAATCACCATAGAACTTAGTTACGTCAAAATTTCTTGGAGGATAAAAATCAATTCTAGAATCACTTTTCGTGACTTTTAATATTGTTTTTGCTAAGTTTTCTAAAGTACATGGGCTATTAGTAGTAAGATGAATAGCAGGAAGAGAAGATTTTTCACTTTGTAAATATTTAACAGTTAAGCATATACCCTCTATAACATCATCCAAGTAGGTAAAATCAAAAACGCATTCTTTACCTTCTATTTTAATTGGATCACCTCTTAATGCATTAATACAGAGTGCGGGAATTACTCTACTGTTATGATCTAGTAAACCACCATATACATTTGAAAAGCGTAATATTGCTACATTAAAATCTTTTAAACTTGTTATTTGCTTCTCAATAAATGCTTTACCTTTGGCATAATTATTTATTGGATCGATACTAGCAGATTCTGTAACCGGCAGTTCCTTCTGCTCTCCATAGACTTCCCTACTACTTGCATATATAAACCATGGCTTATTTGAAAGTGACTTACATAACCCTAAAAACTCCATTGTACCATCAACATTAATTTTTTTACATAGTTCAGGATAAAGTTCACCATGTATAACTCGAGAAATTGCAGCCAGGTGAATAATTCCTGTACACTTAGCAAGTAGTGGTACTACATCTTCTGAAAAAAAACTGAGTGGATTGTTACGAAACCTAATATCGCAGCTTATTACTTCATGTCCCTGGTTTTCTAACTTTTTCACCAAGGTTGAACCTATCAAACCTGCAGCACCTGTTATTAATATCCCCATGTATACCCTCTCACTACAACTAGGAAAATTTGTCGTACCAATTATCTTACAAGTAAGAATTAAAGGGTATTATAAAACCAGTATAAAACAAATGTCAACTTAAATTAATGAATAAAAAAATGTAGTTATGAAATAAAAGTTGGCTGCCTTCTTTCTTGAAAATAGTGTTCGGCTTTAATCAAATCCTCTTTATTATTTACTCCCATTGCTTCTCTTTCATCAGTAACTACATAACCTACACTCAAGTTATTGGTTGCTGCAATGGGTACTATATCATTAAGACAATATTCATTGGTCGAATTATTAAATTTTATTTCTTTTACTAAGGTAGAGAGATCTTTAGCATATGAAGCTATTATTCCAGAGTTTGCAAGAAGCATTTTATCTCCATTTTTTAGGATTTTTTGAACATTGCCGTAATTATCAATTACTAATCTTCCATATTGTTCATCTTGACTATTGAATCCAAGAAGAACTAAATTATTATACTTTAAACAATCAGTCATTTTCATAACTGTATCACTAGATATAAAAGGAGTGTCTCCATACTGTATTAAAACTATGTCTTGATCAGATAACTCCTCCAGATTTTCTAGAGCAATTTTAACTGCAGTGCCAGTACCTGTAATATCTTCTTGAATTATTAGTTTTATATTGTATTGATCGATTATACTTTTTAGGGTATCAAAGTTTTCTAAATCTTTTAGAAGGGAGTTGTTAACAACAATTGATAAGCTTTTTAGACTCAGCGATTTTGCATTAGAAATTATATGTTCTAAAAGAGTAAGATTTCCCACTTGGTGCAACGCTTTTGAATATTCAGAATTCATTCTACTGCTCTTTCCTGCTGCTAATATTATCAAAATGTTACTCATACATGACTTAGGGATTGATTAGATAGTAAGTTAATTTATAATTAATAAGATGTAAAGCCCACTATAATTTTCTAAATGATCTAGATCTTGGCACCCTCATTAGAGTTTCATTTAAGAGAGCTATAACTTTAAACTCTTTACTCGATTTTCTACGCTGACATCTTGTAAACTCTGATCTGGACTTTTTAATATTTCTAATAATCTACTTGCAAGGTTTGAGTGTTTATTGATTACTGCAACCTGGACTAATGACTTGCCTTGATCATCACGAGCATTTGTTACAGCTACGCGCTCATCGGGTTTTATTGCTCTCAGCTTACTGATAATTTCAACATTACCATTTTTTGCATTTTTAAATAGCTCTTCTACTAATTTCAATAGGTTAGTAATATTTTGGTCTCGAGAAAGATCAAGTGGTGCTTTACCTTCTTTATTCTTGATGTTATAAATTGCACCATGTTTTAATAAAGATTTTACAACTTCCAAGGAGCCACCTTTAGCCGCAACATGAAGTGATGTAGTACCACCAGAAGTTGTTCTAGCATTAATAAAGTCATTTAATTTATCACGACTTACATATTGTAATAAAACTTCAACAACTTCTCTGTAACCTTTGGAAGAAGCTATATGTAATGGCGTATTGCCCTTGTTAGTAATTTGAGCAACTTCAGCTCCATTTTTTAATAAGGTACTTACAACAACATCTATGTTGCCGTTGTTAACAGCATGGTGTAATGGTGTTCTTCCATCGGTATCTTTGAAGTTAACAATTACCCCTCTTTTGATGCAATTCTCAACCGCTAAAGGATTGTCATTTTCTATGGCCTCAAGTAACTTTTCAGAAAAAGCAGACTGTAACCTCTGATTGATTGACTCTAAAAACCTTTTTACAGGAATGTCAATATTAAGTTCAACCATTTCTATGAACGATCTTACATCTTTCTTTAACTCACTATGCAATAACTTATAATATTTTGTACCTTGCCCTTTGGAAACGAAGCATTCAGCCTTCCCACCGTAAGCTTCATCTGTATACCCTGACGTTATGTGTTTTGGATCAAATTCTAGTGCTACTAGCATATCATTTACTGACTGTATGCTTTTATTATTTATCGAACCAGGTACACAATCTTTGTATACCTCAACTAAGCGATATGCATTTCCTAGGTAATAAGAACCTTCCTTAAGAGTTTTCCAAGGAGAAGTATTCTTTTCTGAACTATATGGTTGCGACATGCTACGCAACATAGGAAGGTAAAGCTCAGAAAAACGGATATGCACCTCTGTAGCACTTTTAAGCTTCTCAAGTTGATCCAACTCACATTCAGGGCTAAACTGTGATTGAACTTGATCTGGCTCCTTCAGCATTTTTAACAATTTAGTTGCAATATTCTTATGTTTATTGGCTATAGCAACTTGCAATAATGTATTCCCTTGATTATTACGAGCATTTGTTATAGCTAAGAACTCATCAGGTTTTACTGCTCTTAGCTTGCTGATAGATTCAACATTACCATTTTTTATATCTCTAAACAATTCTTCGATCAATTTCAGTAAGTTAGTAACTCTTTGGTCCTTAGAAAGATCAATAGGTATTTTACCTTCTTTGTTCTCAATTTTATAAATTGCACCATGTTTTAATAAAGATTTTACAACTTCCAAGGAGCCACCTTTAGCTGCAACATGAAGTGATGTAGTACCACTAGAAGTAGTTTTAGCATTAACAAAGTCATTTAATTTATCACGACTGATATGTTGTAACAGAACCTCAACAATTTCTTTGTAACATTTGGAAGTAGCAGTGTGTAATGGTGTATTACCTTTATTAGTAACTTGACTAACGTTAGCTCCATTTGTTAGTAAGATGTTTACAATATCTATGTGTCCATTGCTAACAGCGTAATGCAACGGTGTTCTTCCATCAATATCTTTATCGTTGGCATCAGCTCCATCTTTTAACAGACGCTGAACAGTTCGTATATCACCTTTACTAGCAGCAATGTTGATATCTTTCTGCAGATGCTGGAGAACCTCTGATGCTTCGCTACCCTCAAGCTTAAATCTAAAATTAATCATCTCTATCTTTTTTAAAATATCTAAAACACTCGGATGACTTGGTCCAAAAACAGCTTTTCTTTGATCTAAACTTTCTCTGTAGACTTTAAGTGCGCTGATCCATTTCCCTTGAGCAAAAAGTACATTTGCTATGTTGTATTGAGTATTCAAGGTTTCTGGGTGATTTTGTTGTAAAGCTTTTTTCTGGATATTTAAAACCTCTTGAAAAGCTTTCAAGGCTTCATGATATTTATTTTGATTGAAGAGTACCCCAGCAATGTTATGTAACGTTCTCAAGGTATCAGCATGATTAATACCTAAAATTATTTTCTTCTTTTCAAAAACCTCTTTATAGATTTTTAAGGACTCTTCGTATTTACCTTGGTTAGCTAGTACCATTGCTATATTATTTTTGGCACTCACAGTGGCTAGATCATGTGTACCTAGTGTTTCTTTCCTCTTTTCAAAAACTGCCCTATTGATATTTAACGCTTCTTCATATTTTCCCTGTTTATCTAATACTAATGCCATGTGAAACTGAGTATTTAAGGTATCTGAATGATTTGACCCTAGTATTTCCTTTTGTCTCTGATAGACTTCTTGATAAATATTAAAAGCTTCTTCATCTTTCCCCTGTCTATGCAGCACTAAAGCGATTGTACTTCTTGTACTTAAAGTATCCTTATCGTTTAAACCCAGCATTTCTTTTTGTTTCTGAAAAATCTCTTTAAGCATATTTAAAGCTTCTTGGTAAATTCCTTGCTTATATAGCACTTTGGCTATATATGTCTGAATATCTAAAGTACCAGGATTGTCTGGTCCTAGTATTTCTTTTCTTCTTTCAAATGCGCTTCTGAAAATACTTAAGGCTTTTTGGTAATTGCCTTGATTCAAGAGCACTAAAGCTGTATCAATCTGAGCGGATACGTCACTTTGCGATATCTGCTTCAACTGCTCGACTTTTGAAAAGTTACTATGTACTGCAGCAACTACTAACGTTTTGTTCTCTCTATTACGAGCACTCATCACTGCTTTTACTGTATCAATATCCTTTATCTTATTTAGGTCATTAATAACTTGAGCATTACCATCTTTAACCTTTTTAAATGATTCACTGACTAGTTTAAATAAGCTAGTTATACTTTTATCCACAGTAAAATCTGATGGTGTTTTCCCACTGTCAGAGACAGCATTGTATACTGCACCATTAGACAATAGGGCCTTTACAACTTTTAAGTGAGAGAACTTAGCAGCATAATGCAGAGGAGTAAACCCCTTGTTACCAACCACATTAGGATTAGCTTTATTTTGTAATAGAATATTGACAACTCCATCATAGCCCTTCCATGCAGCATAATATAATGGTGTTACACTATCAGCATTTTTGGCATTAACAAACGCTCCTGCTTTAATGTAATTCTCAACCTCTGAAGAGCTATTACGTTTTACAGCCTCAAATAATTTCTCAGTTGATGCTAATAGATTGATAACGTCTTTATCGTTAGTCATTTCTAATGGTCTTCTACAAAGCTTGTCAACAGCGTTATAAACTGCACCATTTTTTAATAAAACTTCAATAACGTCTTTATAACCAAAATTAGCAGCAATATGCATAGGAGTTAAGCCATTAGTATCTTTAGCATTAACGTCAGCACCTTGTGCTATCAAATACTTTACAACTTCTAACCGACCTTTCATTGCAGCATAGTGTAGTAATGTCTGGTTAGCTGTACCAAGCTCATTAATACTCAACCCCTTGCTAAGGAAAAACTCTACGGTATCTTTATAACCTTCTCTAGCTGCAATGTGTATAGGCTTTGATCCAGAGGCATTTTTAGCATTAATATTAGACCCTTCATCTACTAGACATTTTACCATTTCCAAGTTACTTTCCTGTGAAGCAATGTGCAGTATAGTCCAATCATCATTGCCTTTAGCATTCATATCTACTTTTTTATACTGCAGTAACATTTTAACCACTCGCAAATGACCATGTGCAACTGCTAATTCTAAAGGTGTTCTGCTCTTATTATCCTTAACATTAACTTTTGCTCGATTACTTAATAGGACTTCAACAACATTAACATGGCCGTGTCCTGCAGCTATATGTAGTGGAGTACCTTCAACATTTACAAAGTTAACATTAGCCTTGTTTGCTATCAAAACTTCAGCAACTTCTTCATGGCCTTCTTGTGCCGCAAGATATAATGGTGTTATACTATTAATAGTCATAGCATCAACATTGGCTCCCCTTTCTATCAGAGCATTTACTATCCCCTTATGTCCTCTTTTAGCAGCCAAATGTAATAGTGTAGCATCTTCAGGACCTTTTATATCAATATGGGCCTTGTTTTTTAGCAAAATCTCTACAATATCCCTATAACCAGCGAGTACTGCTAATGATAAAGGTTCACCACCTTCTGCATTAACACTAGCTCCATTTTCTACAAGAACTTCAACGATCTCCTTATGATTATGCTTAATAGCAGAAAGCAATGGTGTTAGGTTGTTACTCTTAACATTAACACTGGCTCTATTTGCTACCAAAATTCCAACGATTTCCTTATGACCTCCTTCCACAGCTACATGTAATGGTGTACTACCTGCAATACCTTCTGTGTTAACTTTAGCTTTATTTTTTATTAAAAGATTCACAATATCTTTGTGACCTCCCACAATAGCTGCATGTAAAGGTGTAAGACCATAATTAGCACTAGTATTGACTTCAGCTTTACTTTTGATTAGAAAAGCAATAGCGTCTTTATGTCCACTTAGAGCAGCTACATGCAATGGAGTTATGCCATCATTAGTTCTAGCATCAACTTCAGCTTTATTTTTTATTAGAAGATCAATAATATCTTTGCTACCATTCATCGCAGCTGCATGTAATGGTGTACTACCCTTAATGTCTTGAGCTCTAACTTCAGCTTTATTTCTTATTAGGAGTTCAATAATATCTTTGTGACCTTTCAGAGCAGCTACATGTAATGGTGTTAGATTATTATTGGCTTTATCATTGATTTCTACTCCATTTTTTATTAAAAGCTCAGCAACTGCCTTAAGACCACTCTCTGCTGCATAGTGTAATGGCGTAGCATTATTTTTATCTTTAGCGCGAATGTTAACCCCATGCTCGAGAAGAGCAACAACTATCTTCAAGTGGCCACTCTGCACTGCAAAATGTAGTGGGGTTATACCTTCCACAGTGGCAATACTAGCATTTGCCTTATTTGTCAGTAAAGCCTTAACAATTTTCTCATGTCCATCTTTTGCTGCGTAGTGCAAAGGTGTGTTATTATAGGTTTTGTCAACAACATTAACATTAGCTCCATGCTTCAATAAAATATTAGCTATCTTTTCATGACCGTTTTCTATTGCATAGTGTAATGGTGTACAACCATCTATAACTCTGGAGTTAACATCGGCTCCTTTGAGAATTAAAGCATTCACTACTTCTAGGTGGCCATTTAGTGCTGCTGTATGTAATGGTATTCCCTCCTTATCGTTTCTTGCATTAACATTTGCCTCATTTTTCAGTAAAAAATTAACTAGCCCTAGATAACCACTTTCTGCAGCTATATGTAGTGAAGTAAAGCCACCCATAGTTTCGTTGATGTCAACATTCGCTTCTTTTTCCAGCATAATCTTAGCAACATCAATATGATTGTTTTTTATTGCATAGTGTAAAGGTGAAAAACCAGCTATATCTTTGGTATTAGTATTAGCATTATTTTTTAGTAGAATTTCAACAGCATCTTTGTGACCATTTTTAGCTGCAATATGTAGTGATGTTTTGCCACTATTATCTAGATCATCAACATATACACCTGTTTTTCCTATAAAAAATTCCACAATATTTTTCCTTCCATATGCAGCAGCAATATGTAGTGGGCTTTGACCATTAATATCTTTAACATTAACGTCTAAATTTTGATTAAGAACAAATTTTATAATTTCAAGACTAGGTCCCTTAGCAGCAAAATGTAATGTAGTCCATGAGTTAATACTTCTAGCATTGATGTCTGCTCCTTTTTTGAGATAACTCTTTAAGTCTTCAAGATTTCCTTCTTCCAACGCAGCAAACATTTTTTCCTGATTAGTAATAGTGATAAGGTTTTGATCGTATTTATCTTTCAGCTTGGAAGGATCATCTCTTACCGACTTGCCAATTTTCTTCTTACTTTTTATTACATTTTCTGAAATAAGTTTTTTAGCGTTCAAGATAACTGCTATTGAGGGATCAGATAACAATACATCAACTAAGGTATTATCGTGTGCTAAATGATTACGCAAACATTTTCCAGTTAATAAAGGAGTGTTATCATCTAAAAAAAGTAGATTGTTTTCTAGATGCTTCTCTGATCTACCTAAAATTGACATTATATCCAGAACAAGCATTTCTACTACTGCTTGCAACTTTTTATTCCTCTTGTAGGAAGGAAGCTTTTCAGTTAACTTGCCACTTAATGCGTTATTCCTCAAAATACTTTTCAGTTCAGATAACTTCAGTTCAAGCTGGTTATTGTATTTTTCTTCTGTTATGTTGTAAGCCTTCCTTTGTTTATGTATAGGAATAAACGAACCTTTCTCATTCAACTTGTTTCTTAATTTCTCAATCCATTTAAGGTCACCTGTTCCAAGTTCAGCAATGTAAAAAATCTCACAAGTTAATCTATTTACTTTATCAAGGTTGTCATCCTGTATTCTTGACCTAACACTATGAGAAATTTTCATTGATAGTTCGGCTATTTCTTTAAGATTGTGAGACTCTATTTGGGAAGGAATATTCTCTAGTGTTTTATTAGCAAAGAATTTTATTCCTCTAATAACATTATGGTCAATCTTATTGTCATTCAAACCAACATCTAAGCTCTTTAATGATATAAACGCCGTAACATAATCAGTTCTGATATTTTTTGATTTAGTTTTTGCAAAATTGATTATGTTATCAATTTTATTAAACAGCTCCTTTTCATAATTCGTCTTTTCAGTTATATTATTGCTTAATTCTTTTATGAGTTTTTCAAGCTTATCATGTTCCATCACTTTAAAACTCTCTGTAATCATTTCATCTAATTCAACGTTACTAAATATTCCAGCAACTTCTTTTATCTCGTCTAAGTTTTCACTTCTGGTAATTTTCTTTAGCAATATTATGACTATTTTAATCTTGTTATTGTAAAGAATATCAGTAATTACATTATCGATTCTTTTAGTATCATTTTGAACACCAATAAAAAAGTTAACATCTGTATTTTCCTCAATCTCTGTTCTTTTAGAGAGCGAGTAAGCATGTGATAGTGAGTTACGTAAATCTATAATGACTTCTCTTGTGTTCTTTGGTAATGATAGTAGAAGAAGCTCGCTTGTAGTGCTAGATAACTTGGGAGATTCTAGAGTGTTTTTTAAATATTCACCAATAACCTGTAAAACCCTTGTAATAATTAACTGTCCTTCCCTTTCTTTAGGATTAGCTGATAATGCCAACTTTATATAATCACTTATTTTTTCTAAAGAATGAATATCCCTAATTTGTTGATAATTGCTATACAACTCTCCAAATTGAGGATAATTGCTAACGATCTCTGCAACAACCCTCTCACGTTTTAACTTCGGGAGATCAGCAAATTTACCAATGTCCACACCTTCTATAATATCTTTTTCTTCTTTAAGTTTCTTTGCAAAATTTTCCAAGTGGTCTAGTATTTTACTTTTATTCAATGTGGCATTATAGAATAGATTCATTTCCTGTCGTTTTATGTGAGAAGAAACAAAACTGATCAAACAAAATTCCATTTCTTCCCAAGGTAGTCTATCGTAGGTTGATTTCAACTGCCGCTTTAATATATGAATATTTTGTGCAATAAATTTTGCTATGAATAAAAACTTTTCATCTACTTTTTCTGTGTTTGAATACTCTGCCTTTAACAGGCTAATATTTTGAAGTACTAACTCAATCCGCTCTCTTATGTTATTAAGATAACTCTTCACATTCTGATCTTGTCCAGAAGCACTAGAGAAAAAACGGAGGTTTATCAATTTATTTTCAACAAAAATTTCTATCTCTTCTGATAATAATACGTTCTTTAGCTTTAATTCCTCATAAGCTCGTGAAAGAATTTCATCTAATTCCCTGAAATGAACAGCAAAATAATTACCT
The DNA here is from genome assembly GCF_964026875.1 of Wolbachia endosymbiont (group A) of Pherbina coryleti. Taxonomy (NCBI): domain Bacteria; kingdom Pseudomonadati; phylum Pseudomonadota; class Alphaproteobacteria; order Rickettsiales; family Anaplasmataceae; genus Wolbachia; species Wolbachia endosymbiont (group A) of Pherbina coryleti. The sequence continues at coordinate 1,505,960 of NZ_OZ034706.1, read as the reverse complement.
GGCCATTTATTAATGAGTGTATCAAGAAGTTCAACATTACCTGAACGTATAGCATAATAAAACGCATTATGGCATGTTTCATCCTCATCATCTGGTAATATAGTAGTTTCTCTGATGCCAACAGATAAATTACTGAGAATTTTACTATTATTGCCAAGTAGGTATTCTAAAATCTTTACCTTATTGTGTTTACAAGCTAAGATAACTAAGTTAGTACTCTTAACAGGATTGTTAGCATTATCATAATAGTCTCTCAAAGTTACTTGATCTTCTGCATCACTTATGTAATCAATAAAATTGCTTAATTTTTTTAAGCTGTCGACATTACCATCTGATATTGCCTCTTCGAGTTCAGTTAAAACCAGGAGATAAAGTTCTTCAGCTTTTGCTTTTCTGCGGTAGAGCTTTTTATATTCTCTAATAAACTCCTCTTTTGATGTGTAAGAACGTGATAAAAACTGTTTATCTTCTTGATAAAAACTGGTTTGTTGTTTAGGTACATGCATAAACCCTCTCTGAGATATATTTACACCAGTATTAGAATAGCAAAGTTTACTTAATATGGCAAAAATTAAAATAGCATCTTTTGTTAATAAAATATTTTTGAGAGAATATCTACTAATCCTGCAATTTCAGGACGAAAAGCCTTCACAACATTTGATTTTGGGTGTGGGAAATGTGTTGGTTGTTTAAATTTTTAGTAACACCTACTAATAATAACCCGTTTGAAAACAACAAAGAGAAATGATGATCAACTTACATAAAAAAGCACTAAGTTTAGTGTTTTGGCATTATAGCAATCTCTTATGTATCACCTCTCTGGAACCATACGACTAATTGTTGTTCATAAAAAACTCTAGTACTGACAAAAAATGTATTTATTCTAATCTTGCACGTTTGGTATCATTACTTATAGAAGTTTCATAAAGTCTTGTACCAGGCTCTACGAGATTATTTAAGGAACTTAAAGATTGAAAAGTACGTTTATTGGAATCATCAAACGCTACTATAAAGTTTAACAAGTTATCATTAGATAGATATTCAGTTATATTATATGTAGAATCATGATCCAGAATAATTTTCTTTTCTTTGGCATCTTGATCTGCCACATCTAATTTAGTATAAAATTGTATCTTACTTAACTTATTTAACAAATCTGCTCTTTCTAAAAAAGGTTTTACCTTATCTAATATGATATCATTATATATAGGATAGCGTATGGAATAATCAATTTTTGCTAGTCTTACAGATAATTGATTATTATATAGTACATGTATGTTGAAGTTATTTGTAACAAATTCATATAGTGGAAGGCTATCTTTTATTTCATCTGTTTTCATTTGAAGAATTTCACAAACACAGTCATCTAGATAACTTGATAATTTACTGTAATTACTGAATCCTTTATAAGGAGATAAGTCAATAATTTTTCCGTAATCCTTATTGAAGTTCCTTACTAAAGTAAATTTAATCAACAATTTAGCGCATGCTAGATCACTTACAGCGTTATCTAAAGATGTGGAACAATTATCATAAAGCCGTCGTTCACGATTTCTTATATTAATATCAGCTCCATATTCTAATAGTTCTTTAACTACTTCCAGATTTTTACCACTTTTTTTTACAGCATGGTTCAGTGCAGTATTGCCTTTACGGTTTGTTGCATTTACATCAGCACCATGTTTCAGAAGTTCTCTAACTAATTCTAATTCCTTCCCCAGTGTTATAGCAGAATGTAGTGGAGTTTCACTATACATGTTTCTTGAATTGACTTCGGTACCACCTAACAAAAGCTCTTTAGTAATTTCTACACTACTAGTAGTATGAAGTAACGTATCTCTATTCCTTTCTACTCTAAGGTTAGCATTAGCACCTGCAGACAAAAGAGCTTTAACTTTTTCTAAGTTTCGTTCATAGACTGCTTTTTCTAATTCTTTGTTAATATTATTATTTAGCATATTTTTAAAATCCTCCTAAATTTCACTATTTTGTAACAAAATTTTTGTATATTTTCTAGATCTTGGCACCCTCATTAGAGTTTCATTTAAGAGAGCTATAACTTTAAACTCTTTACTCGATTTTCTACGCTGACATCTTGTAAACTCTGATCTGGACTTTTTAATATTTCTAATAATCTACTTGCAAGGTTTGAGTGTTTATTGATTACTGCAACCTGGACTAATGACTTGCCTTGATCATCACGAGCATTTGTTACAGCTACGCGCTCATCGGGTTTTATTGCTCTCAGCTTACTGATAATTTCAACATTACCATTTTTTGCATTTTCAAATAGCTCTTCTACTAATTTCAATAGGTTAGTAATATTCTGGTCTCGAGAAAGATCAAGTGGTGTTTTACCTTCTTTATTCTTGATGTTATAAATTGCACCATGTTTCAACAAAGATTTTACAGCTTCGAAAAAGCTATTTTCAGTAGCAACATGCAACGATGTAGTGCCTTTAACTATTGTTTTAGCATTAATAAAATCACTCAATTTATTGTGGCTTACACGTTGTAACAAAGCTTCAATAATTTCTTTATGACCTTTGGAAGCAGCAGTGTGTAATGGTGTATTACCCTTGTTAGTAACTTGAGTAGCATCAGCTCCATTTGCTAGCAAGATATTTACAACTTTTATGTGCCCATTATTAACAGCATAATGTAATGGCGTTCTTCCATCCACGTTCTTCGAATCAATGATTGCTCCATCTCTAATGGAACTCTCAATTCCTAAATAATTATTATCTTCTATAGCCTTAAATAACTTCTCAACCAATTTTAGTAATTTTATTACTTCTGGGTTTCCTCTTCTTTCCGCAAAGTGTAATGGTAAAACATATCTACCTCCTTCAGCTCTAGCATTAAAGTATGCTCCGCTCATAAGTAGAGACCTAACTATATCTAAATTACCAATTTGTGCCCCTAAGTGTAAAGGCGTAGCATTTTTATCCATTTTTGCATTAACATCCGCTCCATTTATAATAAGAGTTTTAACTACCTTAGGATGACCATATTGAGCTGCAAGATGTAGGGCTGTGCCTTTATTTTGATTTTCTTTTACATTTACATCAGCACCATGTTTCAATAGAACGGTTGCTATCTGATCATAACCTTTTTCTGCTGCAAAATGTAAAGGAGTCCAATTTGTGTGATCTAAAGCATTAATATCTGCTTCCTTTTCTAAGAGCAATTCAACCACCTCTAAATGATCATGGTCTACTGCAAAGTGTAGAGGTGTAGTACTTTTAACTGTTTTAGCATTAATGTCTGCTCCTTTATCAAGCAAAGATTTAGCAACTTCTAAATTACCATCATATGCTGCACAATGTAGAGGAGTCCAACTTCTGTTATCTAGAGCATTAATATCTGCTCCATTTTCAATCAAGAAATTCATTATTTCCAAGCGATTATGTTCTGCTGCCAAATGTAGAGCTCTTCTACCATCATCCATCTTTGCATTTATATTTGCTCCTTTTGCAATTAAGCTCTCTACTATTTTTAAAGAAAAACCATTATATGCTGCATTATGTAAAGGAGTCCAATTCTGATCATCCACGGTGTTAATGTTTGCTCCATTTTTAATTAAAAAATCACTCACCTCGAAATGACTTTGCTGAATTGCTAGATGCAAAGGTGTAAAACCTTCGTTTTTTTTAGCATTAACATTGGCTTTTTTCTCTATTAGTAGCTTCACTACTTCTAAGTGACCATTCTGAGATCCTATATGTAAAGCTGTGGAATTATCGTGGTCCTTAGCATTAACATCAATTCCCCTTACGAGAAGAAGAGACTTAACTACTCCAAAGTGATTACGTTCTGCTGCTAAATGTAGAGGTGTAAGATTCTCATAATCCTTAGCATTAACATTAGATTTTGCTTTTAGTAAAATGTCTACTAACTCTAAAAAGCCATTTTGAGACGCTAAATGTAGAGGTGTAATCTTATCATCTGTTTTTGCATTAACGTTTGCTCCCGCTTCAAGCAGAACTTTAACTATATCTAACCTACCAGTTTGTGTTCCCAGATGTAAGGGTGTAATGTTTGCATCAACTTTATGATTACCTATGCCTGAAGATCCAGCGTTAATATTAGACCCTTGTGAAATAAGAGCTTTAACTACTTCGAGGTTAACATTTTGTACTGCAGAATGCAAAGGTCTTGCTCGATCATTATTTACAGCATTAACATCTAATCCCTTTTCAATAAAAACATTTACTATATCTAGATGACCATTCTCTGCTGCTAGGTGTAAAGGTGTATTAAGTTTATCTGTTTTAGTACTAAGATCTGCTCCATTTGCAATCAAGGTGTTGACTATATCTAAATATCCTTGCTGGGATGCAAAACTTAAAGGTGTAAAGCCTAGAATGGTCTTATGGTTTACATCTGCTCCATGAGCAATAAGAAAGTTAACCATCTCTAAGCGATTTTTTGCAATTGAAAAGTACAGTGGCGTAAAGCCATCGTACTTAATCTCTGAATTAATATCTAAACCTTCTCCTAATAAAGTGTTGACTAAATCCAACTGACCATTTCCTGCTGCTAAATGTAGTGGTGTAAGACTAAGATGTTTCTGAGTTTCATAATTTTCGTTTAAAAACTCTACAAAAAATTGTAGCTGATCCAGATTATTAGATATTCTATTAGTAAACATAAAGGCCTCGCATGAAGAATTTATGTAAAATATAGTATCTACAAGTTTTTAAGCAAGATAAATCTTCTTCTTAAAAAAGATACTGTGATCCAATCTGTGTGCTTATAACTTTTTTATTTGATCATGAGTGATCAGCTGTCTCAGCTGCAATAGAGACACCTGCCTTAAGTAGTTACATCAATTTTCTCTGTTTTTGCCCCTTTTTTTCTGATGAAGATGTCTTCATTCTTCTCAGTAGCCAACATTCTTTTTAAAGTATAATCGTTACGTGCACCAAAGCATTAATAATTATACACAATTGTGAAGAAATATTCAATCTTTTTATTGTTTTGAATGTGTTGATGAAAAAAACGTCTGTCAGAGATCATCTGAGAATTGCATTTTAGGCTTTAGATGTAGAAGGGGTCTTATCGTCTTTTTATAAATACTCTAAAAATAGGCTTAAATCGCCAAGAGATGGATATCATGAATTTAGTAGCGTAAAAACATCAAAGATACTTCATATCATAAAGTTTAATATCAACATTTGGTGCAACATTCCTGATTTACAAAGCAGAGTCAATAAAGGTTGCAAATAATCTACTTATGTTGGACGTTTCTGTTAATGCTATTTCTAAAATAACAGATTTATCTATTGAGGAACTTGAAAATCATGCTTTCAAAACTTAACCTGAATTAAAAGCAACATTAGTTTACTGATTTCTACACAATATATTAAAATACCAACAAAGGTGATTACATAATTATAGCACTTCTCGCAATAGTCCGAATAGGATAAGATATGTGCTTATGGCTATGGTAGAGCAGTAGCATATTATGATCTGTTCGGATTATTGTAAAAAGAGCTATAATTATCTGCATTACTGGATGAAATTCTTGTGCTTCTGTATTCAATATATAATATTAAAAAAATATTTTAGTAAATTTATTAAAGTAGATACTAGAAACTCGCTTATTTTGTTTTTCTAGCTCAGTTATAGTTTTCGATTTTGCTTGCAGAATTTGTCTATCACTTTCTGGTTATCCTCTATCATTTTACTTGCCTCTTGCTGAAGAAATTTGATATTTCTGAGTGTAATATTGTCCATCTCAGTCGATGCTACTTTCAATTGCGATTGTATTCTTATGTATTTATCATCTATTACTTGTTCTAGTTGATAATCAACGCAATCCAATCCAGAAGCGAACATCACATTCAGTAGTGGCTTGATCCACCCTATTTTGCCAAATTTCCTTGAGTTAGCATACTTTATACTTCTATCTGTTCCACCAGTGCCTATTGATAGCAGTATAATCTCATCATTTGGAAATAATCTCTTGCCACTTGCATATGCACAAGCTGCTGGATTATTAGCAAACACTCCGCCATCTATCAACACTCTCTCTGTTTGGCTAATTTTCAGACGTTTTGGTGTAAAGTACGTTGGAGCAGCTGTTGTAGCTCTGAGTGCATCTTTCAACTTAATGTTTTCTTCTTTCCAACTTTTAAAGAAAAATTCACAACTATTGTGAATGTCATAACTGGTGAGTAGTAGATTACTTGCAACATCGGCCATAGTACTTTCACCAAAGTATTTGTTGAGAATAAATTCCATATTTCTATACGAGTACTGAGAACCACTCAGCCAAGAAGCAATTGATTTTCTCCAAAATGATGATTGAAAGATATATGCTCCATACTCTTGATAAAGTTCAACCAAATCATTGGCAGAGTATTGAAGTTTATTGCTTTTACAAAGTCCAGCAACAATAATCCCACCGGTTGAGGTGCCTGCCATTAAATCAAAAATCTGGGAAATTGGCTTTTTTGTCCTAGATTCAATTTCTGCTAGAATAATGGCAGGAATTATTCCTCTGATTCCACCTCCATCAACAGATAAAATATACTTTGCCACTTTTTTATTTTTGTCTCTGCTCAAGTTCATTAACTTCCTCAGCAAGGTTTTTGACCCTTTCTTCAAGGCGATAGATGATTTCTGTAGTCCTTTGATTTTGCTCTATAAATTTATCATGCATATGCACTCTTAAGTCGAGCTTAGCTAGCCACCAGATCAATGCTATTGTTTGTATCACCATAGTAGCAATTACTGCTACAGGGATCTTTCCTGTGTTTGTCATCTTTTTTAAAGGAAAAGTTGTATATATACATATACAAGATTCATCAAAAATACGTCCAAAAAATCTTTTCTAAAATAAAGTTAATTAGTTGCACTAAACAAGCGATGTAAATAATATAATCAACATGAAATCTAGCCTTTTTTGGAAATTGTTAACAAGTTCAATAATACCGATAATATGCGTTATTGTTCTGTATCAGCACTTTAGTACAGACCAATTATCAAAAGATGTGCCAATAAAAAGTAAGGCAAGTGGCAATGATCTGGAAACATTATCTACTGCAGCTGAAAAATGTAATTTAGATACTGTAAGATCCTTAATAAAAAATGTAGTAGATATCAATGCTACTCATCATTTTGGTGCAACATCATTACACTATGCTACAAGCGGAGGCTGTTTAGAAGTCGTAAAATTTCTAATTGAAGAAGGCATTGATGTAAATACTACTGATGCTTTTAGCTGGACAGCTCTGCACTATGCTGTACGAAAAGGACATCTGGAAATTGCTAAATTTCTACTGAAAAATGGAGCAAATCCTTCTGCTAAAAACAAAGATAAAAAAACTCCTTTAGATCTTGCTGTAGAGGAATTAAACAATAATAAAGAAGATATCTATGAGGAAATTATCAATTTACTTTCCAACTATCAATTATTCCCGTAACAATAGTACGATAGCCAAGGTTATCAATTACATGCTCAGCCCTATTTATTATCCATTTACCATAAACTCCTTTGCGAAATCCAGAAAGATTAATCTTTGCTTCAGCAAATAATTCAGGATTTCCTGGCATTGTGACATTGAGTGTTGCTGCATTACTCATCAGCTGATTCAACTTCGCAGATGCTGCACTTTGTGCCAAATCACTACTTGCATAAATATCTCGCAAAATATAGCTTGGTTCTTGATCACCTACTTTTTCCGTTATTGTCTCTGCTTTTTCATAATCATACCAGTAAGCAATAACCGAGCCATATTGATTACGCTCATTAAATTTTACTTTCCAATTTGTAATATCTCTAGGTGTTAAAGTAATAGTGCTTAAAGTTTTTCCGGTAACTGATTTTGCTTTTCCTTTTGAAACAAACAGTAAATATCCTCCTGCAGGTTTTGCTATTGCTCCATAAATTTGAGCAAGCCTGGTTAAAAAATGCATATCGCTCTCTGCAGTTTGATCAATATGTGATATCATGATATTTACAAACTCTGCAGCAACTTTAGCTTGATAGCCATGTTTGTCTGCAATCTTTTTTACCAAATCATTTAAGGTGATTTGATGCCACTCATTAAACACTTGTTCCTTTAATGACTCTTTTAGATCCGCTGCATGACTTTTAATCTTTAGTGATTGTGGCGGGCCTTGTAGCGTAATTTCATTTACTATATAATCTCCCATTGGCACAATGCCAGTTTCCTTATACCCGAGTAAAATATTTAGCTTTGCCCCAGTTCTAGGAATCTCAAATAATGAATCACGGTCATCAAGATGAATTACAGCAGTATCACTTATTACTCCTGCTTCATCAGTAATATGCATTGATACCAATCGACTTTTCACCAATTCAGTGATGGAAATGCCCTCTACTGAAATACTAAAGTCTGGTGTCATTTTAATCCCATAGTTTTACTACTTGCTTTTGTGTCTCTTTTTGAATAACAGGAAGTTTAATGATTAATCCTGCAGGAAGACTTTTATACTCTGCAAGTCCAGGATTAGCTCTTAACACAATCTCAACTGCTTCTGAGCTGAATCCATAGTAGTTCCAGCAGATTAAATCTAACATATCATTTTCCTTAGTTTTGTAGTACATCATTGTCAGCTGCAGTAAAGTCAGTAGTGTTATTTTGTGATGATAAATTGCTATAATGTTTTAAACTTAAATGAAACTCAATCTTTCTTGGTTCACCATTTGGAAAAAAATATTTCTGCGTTTCTTCTATTTTCACAATAACAAAATGGCCTAAAATGTTACCTTGGCCATCAATAAGTAAAAGAGGTTTTGATGAATTTCGCATATTATTTATTTGCTTCAGCCCTCCTGAATAGATTACTCCTGCAAGCTCAACAATGTCCTCTCCAGGACCAATACTTTGAAGCAATGGCTTTTCCCCAATACGCTCAAGTGCAGGCCAGCGATATTCACTTCTGCGTGTAAAGCCTTGCTCAATTAATGAAAATCTATATGGACCAAGAGATAACATAATTTAATTTATATCGTAAAGTGCGCCACTAAATTGCTCTCTAATTCGCTCCATTACTTCATCAGCAATGCTACGTGTATCTTGCCCAGGGGTTGAATGAATATTAATACTGAAGTGATTATTTTGAGTTTTATTCTCTACAGCTTTACTGTGTGCCGCAATGGGGTACTTAAGAGAATCACTTATAACGTTATTTACAGACTTAACTTCTAGTTTAGACTCATTTCTTTTATTCCACAGATTACTGATTGTTCTAAAGGGCTGAGTAATATTATTCCAAAATTTTCCTACCCAATCAGAAAAAGACTTCCATACAATTTTCACTGATTCCCAGATAGTAACAAAAAAGTTCTTTACCACTTGCCATTTGGTAATTATCAAAGTTGCAGCAACAGCAAGACCGCCAATAACGAGTCCCATAGGATTACTCATTAAAGCAATTGTCAATGCTTTAAATCCAACAATAATTGCTGGAAAAACTGCAGAAAGACCTATTTTTACTAAAGTAATAACAGATCCAAACATTTTCCAAGTAGACAAAAAAGCGAATAAGGAACCTTTTACAAAAGTCCAAGCATAGCCAAGAGATATAGCTGCTATTTTAATGCTAATCAACGCTGTAGTAGTACTCATGATTACTGTAGTCAATACTGGATATTCCTTGGCATAAAGTGCTACTTGTGTAGTTGCTGACCTCAGAAGATTAACAGTAAAATTTAAAGGTGGTAATAATACAGAACCAAGATTCATTCCTACTTCTGCTATTGAATTCTTAAGTAGCTGAAGATTATTTGCTGTAGTATTTGCTCTATTTTCAAACTCTCTTTGCATTGAGCCCTTATATTCCCCGTTTATTAATCGTAAAGATTTTTTGTACTCGTCAAGACTACCAATGAGTAGTGCTATATCGTCTTGATATTCAAGACCAAAGAGATCAAAAAGAACGCTAGAACGTTCTTGCTTACCTAGTTTTGCAATTGTTTCTAAAAACTTAACTAATGTGCCTTGTGCATTCTTGCCAATTGCTTTTTCAAATTCCTTAGCATTTATTTTTAGCTGCTGAAAAGCTTTTTGAAAATTGCCACCTTGCTTACTTGCTGTTTGCAACTTACTGAGCATCGCATTAATTGCTGTACCTGCTTTTTCGGGGGTCTTACCAAGACTAATGAAGCTACTTGCTAAAGCTCCCGCTTCTACTGCAGTTAAGCCAAATTGCCTTGCTGTACCACCGATTCTGTTTAATGCAGGAACAATGTCTTTAGCTTTTGCTGCAGTGTTATCAGAGATATGGTTTATTGCATCACCAATGCCTTTCATTTCACCAATTTCAATTTGATAAATATTAGAAAGTTTAGCAATAGCGTCTCCTGCTTCTTCTGCTGACATATCAAATGCAGTTGCCATTTTGGCCACAGTGTCTGTAAAAGTCGTAAGATCTTTAGCTTTAATACCAAGTTGACCACCACTTGCAGTAATTTGCGCAAGTTCTGCCGCAGATAGCGGAATTGTACGCGACATTTCCTTTAATGTTTCCCCAAGTTTTGTTAAGCCATTTACATCTGTATCTTCAAACTTTACAACTTTCTTTACATCAGCCATGGCACTCTCAAAACTAATTGCAGCCTTAAGTGGTGCTGCAAGGGTGAGGCCAAGTGCCACAGCATCCATCATTTGAGCTTTGAAATTTGCTCTTTGTGCTAAAACTCCTTTACGTTTTTGCATTACGGAATTTAAAGCTGTATAGTTATTTTTAAGCTTTTCAATAGAAGAGCCAAGTTTAACTTGATCTCCAATAAGAGATTTTATATCTCTACCACTTTTACTGAACTCCGTGCGTAAATGGTGGAGAGCACTTCTTTTTTGTAAATAAGCTGTTTTAGCTTTCAGTGCTGCAGTTTTAGACCTTGTAAACTCGTTTTGCAGGCTCTTACTTGGTGCTCCTGTATTTTTTATCTGCTGAGCAAGAGATTTTGTTTTTATTTCTAGTTCATTCCAAGAACGCCTAGCAAGCAGAGCATCGTGGCTTAATTGTTTAAACTTGAATACTGATTTACTTGATGATTCAAGTTGTTTTATCGTACTACCAATACGAGAAAGTTGCTTCGTGCTACCTGCTATCGTACTATTAAAACTGCTTTGCAGTGTTGCTCCAATTACTATAGAAATTGCCTTCATTTGTATAATTTTCCGCTACTTTCAAACCAAGTAATAAATTCTTCAATATCCATATCAAGCCACTGATTGATTCCACCACCAACCATTGAGCTAAGTGATAATATGCTCAACCTCAATTCTTCTGCTGAGACAAAAAACCTTGTAACGTTTCTTGAATCTTATTGTAGTCTGCTAAATCAAATTCTTCTACTGCTTCTCTTGAAATACTTGCAAGATTTGCAATCAGTGCTACTTCTTTCTCTGCATCGCTATTACCCATACGTTCAACAGCTAAACGATCTCGAACTTTTGGACGGCGTAGAGTTAGCTCTGAAACTAAAATTCCATCGATTTTTATTGGTTCAGTTAATTTAATTTTTTGCATTGTTTTACCCTTTTAGTTAAATTCCTAAAGCTGTGCGCATAGAAGTCATTTGATCAACACCATCGATCTTGCGAATCATATTCTCAGCGTCAATTTCAATCAATTCTCTGCCATCAATGGTAAGCTTATAATAGTTGGCAGCAATTATACATTTTAGTGTTGCTTTTTCAGCAGCCTTCCAGTTACCAAAATCAAGTTCCTTAAAGAGCCCTCTTAAGTTAATTACTACTGATTCGGCATCACTACTTCCCTGCAAACCTCCTCTTAAAGTAAGAGAAACAGCATTATTGTTTATCAATCCGAAAAGTCTAAAGAGCTCAGAGTCATATTCAGAAAAAGTGAAATCTGCTTCAAGCTTTTCCATGCCCATATCAATATTTATTGGAATATCCATACCACCAGCTCTGTATTCTTCTGTTTTTATGGTAAGTTTTGGCAAGGTTACTTCATCTATTTTTCCTGCATAGCCACGACCATCAACAAATACGTTAAAATTCTTTAGGATCTTTGGTAACATCTCTCTTTCTCCTTTTACAATATTGCGCCACTCACAAGGTGTGACCTGAAAGTAATCTGTTCAGCTGGATATGGTGGCGTGAACTCAAAATCAAAAGACACTTTTCCGCTTGCAATATTTGTTGGTGTATTGAGCTCTGGAGTTGCATAACATTTTCCGCTAATAATCGCCCCTTGCGCTTTTAAATTTGCAAGATAAGAATTTACCCCCTCAATCACATCATCTATATAAGTTTTGGTAATATTGCGATCAACTGCCCATAAATGAGCTCGAAGTAGACTATCGTTGATTAAATCTGCAGTCCTTCTCACTGACAAAAAAGCCCATTTTGAGTCATTTGAACATGTTCTATTTCCCCAAAGCCTATAGCCATTTTGATGAATTATCGTTGTTACTTCATTTTCATTCAAGTGGTTTGCTCTACAATTTATATTACCGAGCGTAAAATCAATAGGCCTGCTTGTTCCAACAATACCATTTATCTCTTTATTTGAAGGTGAGTGCCAGAAGCCTTGCTCGCTATCTATCTTAGCTATTAAACCAGCTACAAATGAACTTGGAGGGAGAATTTCTTCTTTTCCTTCAATAAAAACCTTAACCCACGGATCAACAACATAAACTCTTGAGCTGCCTACACTTTTTCTCCATTTTATTGCTTCTTCATCATTGGTATTTGGTCCATCTGCTACTATTATTGCTCTTAGCTTTTCTGCTATAGGAATTAAAGCGCTAACCACTGGATTTCCAGCATCTCCAGATAATTGATGAGTAAACTGAGGTGCAATTAGTATTCTTGGCGCAACATGAACTATGCTTTCACTGCTTAAGAACGCTTGAATTCCCTGATATTCTCCAGTTTCTTCGTTAACTCCACCAATGACATTGCTGAGCGTCTCTTCTACTTTCTCCTCAACTCGAATAACTACTACTGTTGCACCAATTTGGGAAAAAATTGCATTAATAGCTGAAGGCAAAGTCCCAGATTGACCAAGTTTTGCTGCTTCTTTTAAGCTTCCTGCTATTAATATTGGTTTATTTAGTGGAAACTTTTGCCCGTCAGCATCAGGTGCAGTACCAATTACTCCAATTACCGATGATTTAGCTGTTCGTACTGTCCTCGCTCCTGAGGTAACCTCGATAACATTTACTCCATGTAGAAACTGTTCTGTCATTTCTTTTTCCCCTTTTCAACTTTCTTGCATTTTTTGTTTACAATTATCTAGCAAAGTTTGCAGCTCTTCCTTACTTTTAGCTTCACCGATTTCCCTTTCAGCTATATCCACCAATTCTTCGCACTTGATTATTGCTTTTTTCGCTCTTTTTGCTTTTTCCTGAATTATTCTTGCCATTTCTACTACTGAAATTCCTCGGACTTTTGCTAATGGCTCTATAATTTCTGCATCTTTTTTGTCTATAGATTCTGGTGCTGCTAAAATGTTCTCTGCGGCTTTTGCTTGTATTTCGTACGACTTAGACTTCTGATGAGAATATCCTGCGTATTGGTGAGTATAGTTATCATAATAAGCATGAAGATTAGAAAGTGCAGAAAACTTCGCATTTTGTAGTAACTCCAATTCAATATCTTCTTGATTCCGCTGAGCAATTTTGCCTCCTTCTGTTAAACAATAGCTTTTTTGCCAATCAAAATCTTCTGGTGCTTCATACCAATCATTTTCAGTTGGCTTGCTTTCAAGTGTTGTTGTTTCTACTTGTTTATCATTTTCAAATCTAATGTAGATAGACATTGTTTGTTACCTCCAAATCTCATACGTGTTAGATAATCCTGGACATTGCCAAGCTTTTAGCGTTCTCTCCACATCTACTTCAAGTCCTGTAGTTAGAACATTGCTACGTATGTTATAAATCCCCCACTGAATAAATTGACCATAGTTGTGTACATAATTTGATGCAAGCATACCTTGACTAACTTGTGTTCTGGAATACAGGTAAGATGATGTGTAAAGTAATATTGCAACTGTTTTTCCTGCTGGAATCTCCACATTACCAGATCCAGCTAATTTGCTATCAGAACTCGTGTATTGGTAAACATTTTTCCATATTATTCTTGAAATTCTTGATTTATTAGAATTGGTATTATCTGGTGTTCCCACAAATAATCCTGCACCCCCATACTCCGTACTCGAATACGATGATCCAACAAATTCCATTGTCTTATTTATGTTCACATTGGTTGTATTTTTTACAAATACTACTCCAAGTGCAGCATACGGGTAATAGTATATCTCATCATAACTACCCGAAAAACTTTTTGTGCATAACTCTCCGTAAATAAATGTTCCTTTACTTCCCTCTATAAAACTTAGTTGTCTTGGCCGATAAAAACTAACGTAATCTGTATTGTACGTATGGCTACCTGCTAGTAGTTGTAACATATAGTCAGTTTTTGTTATATCACTACTCCACTTTCCAAGCTCTGTCGTAAAAGTTCCGTGGCCAAAATAATTATTTTTTCTTCCAAGTACACCAAATAAGAAAGGTAATGACCCTGGTTCAACCATGTTGCGCTTTCTTATTTCATTTATAAGAGACACTTTTAACTGTTCATCCCGAGTTTTTACCTCATTTATCAGGGATGTTTTTAATTGGTTATCACGAGTTTCTATTTCCCTAATAATTGATGAGCCAGATGGTACATTATTAACAGCACGAAAATCTTCTACTAAACCTTTAAGACCATCTTTATGACTGTTACTAATGCTATTTATTGCTGCAATATTGGCATTCTTTCTCGTATCAAGTAGCGATATATGCGAATCTGATGATGCTTTTAAAGTATTTAAGGAATTATCCCTAAGCTTGTTAATTTCATTGACAGAATCTGTTTTCGCTTCAGTTATTGCAGATATTGAATTTTCCTTATTGCTATTTATGTCACTTAAGTGCGTCCTTGCAGCGCTCAAGAGTTCTTTTAACTTACCATCTGTCATCTGTACAATTTCAGAAACCGCACTTTTGTCGATTATTGATTCCAGTGCTTTAGCAAGATATGCTAGTTGATCTGGTGTACTACTTCCTGCTAAATCTTTAAGCCTTCTCTGTAGTGCATCAATTATCTCTTTTACTTCAGTTATAGCTCTTTTTACAATAATCCGAACAGACCGTAATATGCTACTGGCCTGCTATAGCCATAAACACATATCTTATCGCATTCGGACTATTATAAGAAAGGCTATATTTGTACAATGTCAGCAATAGCTTTTTTATCTGCTATCAATTCCAGCGATTTTGCAAGATATGCCAGTTGATCAGCCGTGCTATTTGCTGCTAAATCCTTTATCCTTTGGTATATTGCTTCTTTCATTCCCAAAAATTCAAAAAAGTTTCAAATCTAAATCGTTCAAAATTATTTTTAAGTTCATCTTCTCTTTCACTCATATCTTCATCTATCTTTTCTATGGCTCTGCGAATACGTACTACATCTTCTACAGCTATGTTCTCTGGATGCGGCAAAGGATATCCTCGTTTGGTTTGATCAAAAGTCATTTAAATTTTATGTTACTATTACTCTGAGATTTTTGACTTTAGGACGATAAATAACCGTTCCACTTAAAACTAATTTTATCCTTGTCTCATTAGCATTAAAATTTGTCAGCACATGAGTTCTCTCTACCCAATTTTCTCCAATTGGTTTTCCTGATGTTAAATTTACTAATTGCCAATCACTGTTGCTTTTTTGTACATAAGCTTTAACATCTGCAGTGCCAGGTATCAGCGCATCGTACGTTATGGTGATTTTAGTATTAGCTCCTGCTGTAATACTTCTTGTAACATAATCTCCTTTTTCCCCTATATTACCCATAACTAGCTGTAACCCAGGATATAGCACTGGACTTTTTTCTCGCCCTCCTTTTAGTCTTGCCTTTACTGTTAGCTCTCCAGATAGTCTTTCACGCAGTGCAAGTGGCAAATTATCAGACAAAAAGTTCTCTTTTCCCTCTTCATCTGTTAAGATAAATTCCACATTGGTATCAAATGCTACTTTTTCGACGTTCGTCAAAACAATTAAATCTGAAGTATTGGTTGCTGTAACTTTTCCCAGATCAATAACGTGAGAATTTTCGCTAAATTTTGCAGCCAAAAGCCGAAACGTTAAATCTAAATTTTGATGTGGAGTCCAGGTGCTTGCATTGCTTGATGAAAGTAATACTCCTACTTGATATGGCTGGCTTGTTACCCAACGGCTATTTACTGCATCATATTTGCCAAGTTCTGCTATTTTTACTGCAGTATCTGCATCATCAGTAAGTAGTACTATTGCATACTCCTCTCCTGCATGGCAAAACACTGGTGACCACTCTATACGTGTTGCTGTGCCATCTATCTTTATATCTTTTGGCTCAATATAGCTTTCAGCAATGACAGTTTGCGAGGGCACTCCCACTGCTGTTTCTCTAATCTGCACAACAACACGTTTTTTGCCTTTATTTACAAACCATAGTTCCACGCCTCCTATGTGCCTACTTTCATTTAGAGTAAATGTTTGCGCTAAAGGATCAACTCTTCTTGCTGCGATAACTCTTCTTCTTTCCTCTATGGTAATTGTTTTTTTACCAGTATAAGTTGCTTCTCCATAACTGCCTTTATCACCGAAGAACTGCACTAACTTAGTCCCAGCAGGAATGTTTCTTGGTACAGTAAATCTTCCTTTTATTTTTCCTCTGTTATCAGCAATAAATGTTGCGATCATGTTTTTCTTTCAAATATTTTCTATGCTTTAGGTTGAATAAAAATTCCATCAAACTTTAATTCCTTAAGCTTTTCACCAGTTGCAAAACCTTCAATCTCAAAATTTTGAGTTGCTTCTCGCATAAATTCAGTTTCGTATGAGGTGCTTGACAGCAGCTCTGTTGTTTCTTTAACATTAAATACTCTGGTTACTGGACTTTTCCAATTCGTGGTAACCTCTGTCCAGTGATCAATATTTTTATTTAGAGTAATTTGTGCCGGGACTGGATCAAAAGCTTGATATGGATTGATCTTTTCTCCTTTGGTCTGTAAAAGCTGCTCCAGTACCGGTTCAAGTTCATACGGCAACAAATAAGTTTTTTCTCCTCCATCAATATCAGCAATCGTTACATCTATTGGTAAAATTAATTCCTTGTTTACTATTGCTGCAGACTGCAAAATTCCTTGATCACGCATATCATCATCGAAGAACGAATCAACAAATACTCCTTTTTTCGTGGTTGGCTCTCTTGAATTTGCATCACTACGTAGACGTTCCTGTGCAACAAGAGCATAAAGATCATTTATTCCTTTTTTCATTGCTTCAAGCTCATTCATCGGTACAGCATGAATAGCATTATTCACTATTTTTACCCCTTCGCCTTTTTTCCACGTCTGATGAATGTAGCAAAGCAAAAGTTGTCCACTAGGCGCTCTAGGCATTGATGGTCGCCAAGGGTGAGCTATGCCTTTTATCCTTCTTATTGCGCCTTTTGCATTTATAGTGATTAAATCATAACGCGGCATTTTCCAGGTATAATCTATCAAAACCAAGCTGTTATCAACTGCTCCTTTTACTTTACATCCCTTTTCATTTATATCTTCAGGGCTTACATGAGTGCGGCAGCGATAGGTTATTAGGTAACTACTCCCAGGAGCTGGCTCTTTACTAGGTAATGACCAATCGACGTTTCCTGCGTTTAACTTATAGTCTATACTATTTTCATAAATAACATTACCTTGTTTAACTTGAATAATCTCAAGTACTGCAGAATCAGGTATAGGATCAATAGCTCCAGAATATGAACCGTGAGTAATGGTAATAGTTTTTTGAATAGTTATATCTACTTTTTTAATTTCACTTATTGGAAAATCATTAACCTTCAGTTCCATTACTCTTTGGCTATTTGGCTGAAAAGTATGTGGTTCTGATTCAACTGATTTTATATCCGGATCTTCATCAAAAGAAACACGAATACTGTGAGGAAGTTCAATCTCATAGCCATCAACATGAGCTTTGCCCTCATTAATCACAAATATTTTTTTTCCTCCTTCTCCCTCTTCCTTTTGCAGGAACATTACTTCAAGACCATTTACGACATAGGAACCATTGGCTTCTTTGTCATAACGAGCAAGAGCTGTAGTTACTATATTTGCTTGTGGTGGCAGTGAATGTTCTATCAATACTCCATTTTCAATATGGTAAATTGGGTAAAATTCGCCATTTGTAGAGTTAACAGTAACACTTTCTACTTGGTATCCCCAAATGGTAGAAACTTTAAGTCTTGCAGCTCCTACTTCCTGATAGTTTCTTGTACCAACAGCAGGATCACGAAGATTTTCATCCTCAAGTTCTGTAATGGTAGATTCTACATAATAAACACCTATACGCACTGTGGTACTCAGTGGAATAATAAATTCTTCTTTTTCGACTTTTCTAACTGCTCCACGAAGATAGATTTTTCCTGCTTCAAGTGTAACTTTACCAGTTTCTCTATCTATAATACAATTGCTTCCTATTATAACATCACCATCACGAAATATTGCATCGCCTATGCCTTTAAGCTTAGAGAGAGCATACTCCTGAGTCTCGTTTAATTCTGCAGATTGCAAACCTCTTCCAGCAAGAAATAAGCTTTTTTCGTATTCTTTGTCAGGATTAAAGCGGTTATAATAGGTGTTTAAAGTCATTTTATTCTAAAAGGTTACAACAAATGAAAAAGTCTCTCTTGTGGCAGCAGTTCTGATAAGTGGTACAGTGTGTTCTAAAATCAGCAAGATTCCATGGTCTTCTATATCTTTTGGCTCGAAATATCTCTGTCCTTCAGGTAATTCTTCTTTTACTTTAGTACCAACCATAACCCCTAATTCCCGTATAACTTGATTTGCTGCGTTTGTGAAATCGAAAGTAAATTTGAGATAGAGATTATTAGTTGGTACATTTGAGGGCCTAAACCTTCCAGATGGAGTTATAAGTTCACCGTTTTCATCACCTGTGCAGAATAGCACTTCGTCTGCAGTACGTCTGCCAAGTTCATTGAGCAGTTTTTCAGAAGTTATCAGCTCTGGTGGTGTGCTTTCACTATACTCTACAGTAACTTTATCACTTACTGGAATAGAGCTATTTTCCGTACGTTTTATTACATCAGTACTGCCATTAACTGTATAGTCAATACTTGGCTGATAAGTTGTTTGCCCTGTAACAACCTTCACATCTTTAATAGGTTGATGATCAAATTTTATTTCACCCTTAACGAAAGTTTTTTCTACTTTATGGCTACTTTTCCAACTTGAATCACCTGTTCCCCAAGCAAGATGGATAGATTGCTTTTTTATGCTGGCTGCTATTGCTGCTCTTCCTGACTGTGTGAGAATTGACATTTTTAATTAAGCCTCATATATTATATATGTACGATGACTTCAAAATTCGTCCGCAAAAATCAAAATATTTTTTTATATCAGAAAAATTTTTTAGGAGAATAGCTCAGCTCCACAGCTAAACTTTCCAACACCGCGAGCAAATGGTCCGCTAGGAATGTCAAGCCATTTATCTTCTTTTGAACCAGTAGCCATTCCCTTAACCAACTTCCGTGCTTGTAACAGCTCTTGAACTATACGCTCCATTCTATCTCTTCCTATACTGTGAAACTCCTCAGGTAGTCTATGCCGCTGTTTATACACTCCTGTACTTCCTGTATGGGTAAATGGATGTCCAGAAATTGCTGCTCGTGTAATTGCAGTTATAAGATGCTGCTTTGAATCTTTTTCGTTCATATTTTTTATTCTTAATCTTTCAGTTATGTCCTCTAACAATCCTGTTTCTTCATTTCTTAAATAAGTGCGTAAAGTGCGATCAGCCAAACCGTTTGCTTTAACAATTGCTCCATAAAATAATGCGTTCTGTCTTACAGATTCTCCTATTGATTTAAAAATTGTCGGTTTAGCTGCATCTTCCACAGACCAAAAAGCGTATGAACACCTAACACCATTAACAAGAGCAGATGTACCTCTAATGGCATCACGTGCTTGCTCAACAGTCGATATAGGTTTTTCACTTTTTGGCTTTCTCATATGATGGGCAGCAATTATTGATGCTCCAGTGCTACCTGCTAAATCAGATAATAAAGACATCAAATAATCGCCTACGGCTGGGTCAGTATTTAAATCAGCATGCACAAATGATGCAAGTGGATCAAATACGATTAATTTTAAGTCTTTTATTTTATTAAGTTGTTTTGTTATAGATTCAAATTCAGGAGAAGTCTCTATAACTTTACCTGAAACACTCTTTATGATTGTAAGTGATCCACTAACATTTGGTAATGGTACAATAAAGAGCCTATCTTTATATTTTAATCTTTCGCATTGCGAATCAAGACGCTCTAAACGACGATGTATTTCACTCATATCATCTTCTGCTGAGAAAATTACCACAGATCCATGTTCAGTAACTAAAGGACCAAAACCACATGGCTGATCTTTTCTACTCGCAACTTTCAGTGCTAAATCAAGCAGAAGCATACCTTTGCCAGTATCTCCCATCGCAGCTAGAATAGATGTTACTCCTAAAGGAAATAACCCTTCAACAAGAAACTTTTGCTCTGGTACTGGACCTATAAAACGTTCTACGCTCCATTCTTGAATATTAAGCAATTGCTTAACGATGATTTTTTTCGAGTTATTTTCAATGAATTCAGGAATATTCATCTTTTCTTCTATACCATCAGCTGAATCCCATCCTTTTGGTTTATTGTCAGGTATTTCAAGAAGAGTAAGTGATAAAACACCAAGAAAAGTAAGCTTTTTCACAACTTTCTCAGCATATTGTTTACCTGGTTCATCATTGTCTGGCCAAATAATAACATGCTTACCCTTAAGTGGTGACCAGTCTGTTTTTTCTATTTGTGCATTTGCTCCTAACATTGCAGTTGTGGCAGTTATACCTTGCTCTATCAGAGCATCTGCACACTTTTCACCTTCAACTAAAATCACCTTATCAGATTTCATAATACCTGAAATATTATATAAAGGCCTGATCTGTGGTGGAGTAAAACTAGACCTTTTTACATCAAAAGGAAGATATCTTTTTCCTGAATCAGTGTTATAACGATAAACTGTAGCAATCACTTGATCACTTTCATCGTAATAGTTCCATGATGCCGTTGGTTGCCCCAGAGTGTTATTTTTTTCCGAATAACCAATCCACTTAGCAATATCTTCTATCGTATCAGTAAATTGATTTTTTCCAGTAACAGCAGCCCAAAGATCAAAAATATCTCCTCCTTCTCCGGTAGAAAAATCATGCCATAATCCGGCTTTACTGCCAGTTAACTCCACTATCATACTTTTTCCTTGATTGCCTTTTAGATCACCTACATAGAACTTATCACCACGAAAAGTTCCTCTTGGCAGTAAATAAGAAAGACATGACCTTATATTTGATAGGAGTTGAGTTCTTAACTGTTCTTTCTTCCCTAATAATTTATAATGTCCATTTCTTTGTGAACAATAAATATCCATACCTACCTGAAGAATTTTTATGTTCTAGCTATAACGTTAGCAGTTTTCCAACATCCATTAATCTTATTGATGAATTTTGTTGGTATAGATCTACCGTTTCTAAGTTCATATACTACTTGCAAGATATTTGTACGTTTATTGGGTTGAAATATTACTATTCCAGATGTATAAAAACTTCTTAA
The DNA here is from genome assembly GCF_964026875.1 of Wolbachia endosymbiont (group A) of Pherbina coryleti. Taxonomy (NCBI): domain Bacteria; kingdom Pseudomonadati; phylum Pseudomonadota; class Alphaproteobacteria; order Rickettsiales; family Anaplasmataceae; genus Wolbachia; species Wolbachia endosymbiont (group A) of Pherbina coryleti. The sequence continues at coordinate 1,484,264 of NZ_OZ034706.1, read as the reverse complement.
AGCGTTAGCACCAACGAGAGCTTGAAATGGATTCTTTTCCAATATAGAGGTAGGTACTTTTTTGGTGTGATTTGTGATGATTATTCCAGCCATAGGATTAATCTTGGAACGTAGTTTTTCTATTGCATGCTGCAGACCATAGTTAACGGAATTATAAGGAGAATCAATCACAACTAAATCAAACTTTTCCTCTACCATATTTTTTATTTTTTCTATACCTTCTTCATTTAAGGTCAAATTCATCTTGTTCGTCACAATTAAGTTTTCTGTTGCTAAATGAGGAAGTTTGTTGAGTTGTTGTATACGTTCTCTAATGTAATCATATTCCATTTCGTTTTGTAGATAGAATATTTTTAGCGGTCTTGTAGGCTTCATGCCAAGAAATGATCTTCCTGCTGCCAGATGTACTAATAGAGAAAGAAGAAAATGACTTTTGCCAATCTTTGGAGTACCACCTATGACCAAAAGACCACCTGGTGTCAAAATTCTTGGGCCTATTATATCTTGTGGCATTGGTGATTTGTCATTTAAGTAATGGTTTACAGAAAATGCTTTTCCTTCGTTTTGTTTTTCTTGTAATATGGAACTTCTTTCATCTTTACTGTTCAACCATGTTTCAGCAGAATCTATATTACCTTTAACTAAAGTCCAAAGGTCTATTATATTTCCTTTCTTTTCTTCGATCAGGTTGTACCAATTTCCTGCATTTTCTCCTTCCATTTCAACTATTATCTTATTTCCATTTCTACTGCCAATATAGAATTTATTTTGGTAAGATTTGCCTTCAGGTAACAAATAAGATAAACAATCTTTGATATTATTAATTAATAATGATTTTATTTTTAAAGCATTTTTAGATGAAAAATCCATAAAATTCTCCTTGTTTATTCCAAATTTGTTCAACATATTTTTTAGACGTTTAAAGTCAAGATTAGCCAGCTCACAAACAGTTTCAAAAGATCGTGAGCGAATCCATTGGCAAGCCTCTTTTTTAAGTTTAGGGTTTTTTCCTGCTGCATCCTGAATAGCTCTAGTAATAACAGCAGCCCACAACTTTCCTTCGTCATACTTCAAAATGGCAACCAATCATCTTGAAAACTTTTTTGTAATTCTGGAGTAATAACTGTAGTAATCCTATTTCTATCTCCGTATGTATTATTAGTTTCAACGCCTACTTTCGCTGTAAACTCTAAATCGTTGAAATCAGCTATAGAGTTTATTCTTCTAGCAGTAACTGCTTTCTCTGAAGTGTCATTTGCATGAATATTTCTGGATGATTCCAAAATACTACGCAGCATAGAACGTCCAGATTCTCCCCAGATGTCTTCTTCACCTTCTGCTTTGCCATTTTTGATACCTATAATCTGAAAAATCTTGCGTTTTGCATATGGGCCTTCAGTGACGGTAAATTCTACATTTAAATAGATACTGCCAGTAGTGTAGTTTTTAGTGAACCAATTTTCATAACCTCCAGGCTTTATTGCCATTTTTACCTTGACTATTGTACCTTTTGGTATTAAACTGCTTTGCAGTTTTGCGTTATTAAAATCAGTTAAAAAATCTTGTAGCATACGCTCTCCTATAAGTTGACTTTAAAGTGAAAATTAGCTATTCCATTAGCTGCCAATGACCATTTATCTTATCGACAAGTTTATTTTGCACGCGTTCACCATTACGAAGCTCAAATACTATCTGGCGTACACTACTTTCTTCATCATGAGCAAACATCACCATACCAGTACTGTAAAATCCACGTAAAGATCCAGCACCACTTAGGCCTTGAAATGGATCTTCTTCGAGCATCTTTTTTGATAATTTTTTTGTATGATGAGTAAGTACAATACAAGCATCTGGATTGACAGCACTGCGTAGCTTTTCAAGAGTCTTTTGCAGAAAAAACAGCATAGCACTATTGTCATTTTCATTTCCATATTCACTGCTAAAGATGTTACGTAATGGATCTATGGCCAAAACATCAGGTTTAAAGCGTTCATTTACAATCTCCTTAATTTCACTTATTTCATCATGATTAAATGATAAGTGCACTTTTGGCGTAATGATTAAGTTGTTAGCAGCTACATTCAAAAGTTCATTATCAAGTTGTTGCAAACGTTCTTTCATATATTCATATTCAATTTCAGTTTGCATGTAGAAGATTTTCAAAGGTCTATTTGGTGTCATACCGAGAAATGATCTACCAGCAGCCATGTAAACAAGCCAAGAGATCAAAAAGTCGCTTTTGCCAATCTTAGGAGGGCCACCAAATACTAACAAACCTCTTTTAGTTAGAATTCTTGGTGAGATTATATCCTCTGGTATTGGCGATCGATCGTCCAAGTATTCTTTCACACTGAAAAAAGGAATTTTTTGACCAATAGTTAAAAAGTTTTGTAGCATATAATAACCTCCTATATGTTGGGCGTGACAGGTTGAATTGCAAAAGCTTTAGTTTTAATTTTTGTAAGAAGTTTTCCTAGATGCGGTTCTTCAACCATATTAAGGCAACCACTTCGATCTTTAGCAGGATATCCCCAAGAATTAATCGTCTGACAGACAAATGAACGAATTTCTGTACCATCATCTTTCTTGATTCCAACCATGCTAATTACTTCATCAACAATGCCAGGAATTTCACTTGCAGTTTTAGCTCCTTCACATTGAGGTAGCCAAGTTGAGCGATTGAAATCATCGAGGTATTGTCCAAGAGTTCCAACTGTAATGATGTCTTTATTTGGAATATGTTGAAACTGATTGAGCCAAGCCATCATCTCTTGAGCAAGTAACCCATAGGCAGCTCTCATATCCTGTTTTCCTGATCTCTCAGAAAAAGCTTCAGGTTGCATTTTTGCCCATAATAGACATAAACGCGAGGCTACTGTAATACTATCGATAAAAATACATCGATACTTGAGAAACTCTGAAGAAAGCTCTTTGTATTTACTGGATACATGCTCATAGTGTCTTTGGCTATATGCTGAGTCAGATTTTAACGCAGGATTAGGACCACCTATGAGACATGCAATATCTCTTGCCTCATTCCAAGTACGAATACTTACAGAATCCCCTTGCCAATCTTGAACAGCAAGTAAACCTGCCTCAAAATCAAGACAAAGTGTTGGTTCATTTATGGTCTTTAAGAGACTAGTTTTACCTATACCATAAGGACCAAAGATGACCATTTTTATACCTGTTTGAACTTTTAGCCGTTCATTGCTGTTCATTATTTTCATTTTTCTCCCAGTACCTAAATATATATGTACGATGACCTAGGCAATTCGTCCGCAATTTGCAAAAAAAAAATTTTGAGCAAATATAATCGAGAGCTTATAACTTCTCTAAAACTGAGAATTTATTGCGTATTCGTTCTAGTGTGCGATAGATAGTTGTCTTTGGTATTTTGGTTATTACAGAAACTTCAGTAATAGTAAATACCTTAAGTAATTGACATAAATTACTATCTTTTTCAGACAAAGTTGAAATTATATTATTTATGTCAGTGCGAATTATCGCTTCGATTTCCGAGTTCCTATGATCTGGAATATCGTCGTTTATATCATCAAAAGTTATATTACGTTTTAGACATAACTGATTGCGTAACATATTGCGAGCACAATAATTAGCTAATCTAGCAACGAAAGTACTAAAACTACTTCTTTTCTCATCGTGCTGGTTAAGATATTGCCAAACCTGACAAAAAAGCTCTTGCTCTATATCTTCGAGACTTTCGTTAATAAAACAGCTTTTGGATTTAAGGCGCGAAGCTTGAAATCTCACATGTTTAACAATTGTAGAATCGATTCCTTGATAAGAATTCTTCATAAAAACTCCAAAAGTTTCATGAATAGAGATTTTTACCAAGACTTTGTATGACTAATTTATTATAAAAAAGTAGTAATAATTTTTTTATCTAAAAGAATAAAATCTTTAAAAATTAAAATAAGATTTAAACGTTTTGATACACTACTGAAGCTACTTTTTCATAGGTAAAAAACTACCAATTTCATACCTAATTTCTGAGTTACTAATTAGTATTTCAGAAAGCAGTGATCGTTAAGTTATTGATAATATTGTCTTTTTTATGTTCTATTCCTAAAAGCCGTTTCTAAAGTTAAGTGGCTAAAATCGGCCAGTAAAGAGGGTTTACGGATTACTGAAGTCTTATATATATTATATATATATTTAAATACAGGTAAAATATAATATATGATAATATAATAATATAAATATTGGCGTAATATAAGTTATGTAAAATAGTTATTAAGATAAGTAAAGATGAAAAAAACTCAAATGGCAGGATATGAAATTTTTTTTAATTTTTTTTCAAAATTGCGGACGAATTTGCGAGTCATCGTACATATATATTATACAGGGCATTGAACTTTAATTACACAAAGGAGTTTTTGTACGTCAATCTTAACGCTAGATCTCGGCAAGCAAACCGGCTGGGCAATTCTGACAGATGGAGTAATTGAAAGTGGAAGCAAAAGCTTTCATGGTAGCCGCTTTAGCGGAGGTGGCATGTGCTTCTTGAATTTTCGTAATTGGCTTAATTCTTTGAAGGACATTTCTGCAGTGTATTTTGAGGAAGTAAGAAGACATCTAGGAACTGATGCAGCGCATTGCTATGGCGGTTTTCTCGCAGTTCTGTCTGCTTGGTGTGAAGAACATCATGTGCCGTACAAAGGTGTTAATGTTAAAACTATAAAACGCTTTATAACAGGCAAAGGCAATGCAAGTAAGAGTGAAGTTATTGAAGCTGTAAAGGAAAAAGGGGTTTTGCCTAAAGATGATAATGAATCTGATGCTTTAGCATTAATGTTCTATGTTATGGATTTCAGTAAAGATATTAATAAGATGAAAAATCCATAAAAAGTGGGTCCTTTCGGCCATAATGGCGGGTTTGGTGGGTCAGACCCCAGGCCTTCTCTAGCGTCAGATATATTTTGAATATTAACTTTTTAATTATTAAGATATGAATTTAGCAATCCACTACTATCCTACTCGAAACCTAGTTGAATATGAGCGTAACCCACGTAAAAATGACGATGTGGTCAACAGAATGTGTGCTTCTATTCGGGAATTTGGCTTTCGTATACCAATAGTTGCAAAAAGCGATGGAACTGTGGTTGATGGTCATTTAAGACTTAAAGCAGCAAGAAAGCTTGGTATGGAGAGTATTCCAGTGGTTTTAAGTGATAATTTAAATGAACCACAAACCAAAGCTTTTCGATTACTGGCCAATCAATCAGCTAATTGGGCAAAGTGGGACGATGAGCTTTTAAAAGTGGAAATTCAGGAGCTAGAAGATTTACAGTTTGATCTTAAAATGACTGGATTTGAATTAGAAAAAGTTCAACGGTTTCTTGATGATTTAGATGGTGAAGAAGAAGATCTTTCTGACTTAGTTGTTGATGACAAAAAAGTAGAAATAACAAAACCAGCTGATCTATGGATTTTAGGTGATCATCGAATCTATTGTGGTGATAGCTCTTTAGTTGAATCATATAAAGCGGTATTAGATAATAAAATGGCAGATATTACCGTATGTGATCCTCCATATAACGTTGATTACGGTAGCAGTCAGGAAAGAGAAGAGAAAAAAATATTAAACGATAATCAAGGTGAAAAGTACGAACTTTTTCTCTACGACATCTGTTCCCATATTTTAGCATATACGAAAGGTGCAATTTACATCTGCATATCATCATCAGAGTTTTCAACGTTACAAAAAGTATTTGAGGAAGCGGGAGGGAAATGGTCAACATTTATCATTTGGGCAAAGAATCACTTTACGCTAGGAAGATCAGATTATCAAAGACAATACGAAGCAATGCTCTATGGATGGAAAAGCGGCAATAAACGTGAGTGGCATGGGGGTAGAAATCAAAGTGATCTATGGTTTTATGATAAGCCAACGCACAATACACTACATCCAACGATGAAGCCAGTAGAGCTAATGGAGAGAGCAATAGTAAACAGCAGCAGATCAGGAGACATAGTACTTGATCCATTTAGCGGTTCTGGAAGTACACTGATTGCATGTGAGAGAACAGGAAGAATTTGTAGGACAATAGAGCTAGATTCAAAATTTGTAGATGTAACTATAAAACGTTGGCAAATATATACCGGAAGAGATGCCCTTTTAGCCAGTACTGGTAAAACTTTTGCGGAAATTCAAGAAGAAAATTCGTAAAAAGGAGCGAAAAGAGAGGAGGAAAAGAGTGGAAAAAATCACACAAACAGAATGGGCAAGAGAGATAGGAGTATCAAAGCAATATGTCTGTTATTTAGTAAAAAAAGGAATAGTTGAGTTGGAGGATGGACTCATTGACCGAGAACAAGCAAACAGGGCTATAGAAACAATCAGAGATCCAAGTCAACCACTGAGAAGAAAAAACTATTCAGAAAGCGGAGAAAAACTTTCCACGATGTTGCTTAAAACGCGAATAAAAAATGAAATGGAGCGAGGTAAACTTCTTGAGGCGAAAGCTAAGGCTGGGATTGGTGAACTTGTAGCAGTAGAGGAAGTAAAGCGCGATGCATTTAATGTAGCAAGAGTTGTCCGTAATAATTTGCTTAATATTCCAAATAGAGTTTCAGCACTGCTTGCATCACTTAGCGACACTGAAAAGATTCATAAGACGCTAACCGAAGAGATTACAAACTCATTACAAGAATTATCTAATACTAAATTTCAAATATAAAAAAGATTTTGAATATAAAATGGCTGATAACTTAAGTTTGGAGTTAATAAAATGTCTCATCAATCAACCTGGATTAGATGTTAATGTCAGAGGATTAAATGGAAAGACACCACTACATTGCGCTATAGAGTTTGACGAGTTAAGCATGGTGGATTTATTACTCACGAAGAAGAACATTAATCCTTTTGTTGAGGACAATGAAGGCAAAACCTCCTTAGATTATGCCAAAGAAGGTAAAAAAGCAGAAATATTACAAGCATTAATCAATCACAAATACGGATCAGAACAAGATAGCTTACTTCATTTAGCTGCAATGATAGGTGAAGTTAATGCAGTTAGATATTTGATCAGAAAAGGTATTGACGTTAATGTACGAAATGCTCTGCATCATACACCATTACATCTAGCATCAGGAATAGGACATGAGAATATTGTCAAAATTTTAGTGGAAGAAGGAAATGCTGAAATAGATGTCTTTGATGCACGAAATCAGACACCAATGCACTATGCAGTTAATAACAAAAAGTTGGAAATAGTAAAGTTACTGCTAAAGCTTGGAGCAGATGTAAATAGCGCACGCATGGGACAAAACTCAATGAAATTGTCGCCTGTTCATATAGCTGTAAGTAATACTAATTACGATGAAAGAGATTTGTGTCTTGATATTCTCAAATGCTTAATAAAGGAGCCTAATGCTCAAGTAAATTTGCAAGACTACGAAAATAAAACGCCACTACATTACGCTGAAAGACTTAAAACAATAGAGGTTTTACTAACTCGAGAGGATATAGATCCTTTAATCAGGGATGATAATGGTAAGACACCATTTGATTACGCTAAACCTGAGATAAAGAAGGCTTTGATGAGTAATAAATACGGTTCTGAAAAGAATAGTCTACTACATTTAGCTGCACAAAGAGGAGAAATTGAGCTTGTAGAGTCTATCTTAAAAGAAGAAATCGATATTGATATTTCAAATAATAAAGGTTTATCACCAGTTTACCTTGCTGCGGAAAAAGGGCATTTACATGTAGTAAAGTTATTGCTGAAAAAAGGAGCAAATTATACACCTGTTTTACATTTAGCAATTAAATCAAACAATTTAGAGTTACTTAAAGTTTTATTTACTGAAAAAAATGGTGCATTGCTCTGCAGAGATACCGTTATTAATTTTCCAACCCTTCATAATAAATATATAGCACAGAGAGAAATAGCAGATAAAAGGATGAAAAAACATAATAATATTATCTGCATCTGTATTACAGTTAGCGCAGTAGCAATGGCAGCATATATAGGTTTAACAGCAACAACAATAAGCAGTGCAATCATTTTTGCAACAACAACAGGGATATTTGCGCTTATTATAGCACTAATGATAAGTGAGATGAGCAAAAGATATATAGAAAAGGAATTTCAGAAAAAGATGTTTATGGAATTGGAAGAGTGTAGTTCTACTGTTAATGATGTTGAGATAGAACCAATTATGAGTAGATGCAGACAATGATATACGCCACATCTTTTTCTGAAGGTTTAAAACCAGATCCAGAGCTTAAAGTATCAGAGTGGGCAAATGAGTATCGAGTTTTAGCGCCAACTGCAGCATCAGAGCCAGGTAAATGGAGAACAGAAAGAACTCCTTATTTAAAAGAAATCATGGATTCACTTTCTCCGTCCTCACCAGCAGAAAAAGTAGTATTCATGAAAGGAGCGCAGATTGGAGGAACAGAAGCTGGTAACAATTGGATAGGCTATATTATAGATCAGACTCCTGGTCCAATGTTAGTTGTGCAGCCAACAGTTGAAATGGGAAAACGTTGGTCAAAAGGAAGATTTGCGCCGTTAATAGAGAGTACGCCATGTTTAAAGAGTAAAGTAAAAGACCCAAGGTCAAGAGACTCAGGCAATACTGTACAAAGTAAGGAATTTCCAGGTGGAATAGTAGTAATAACTGGAGCAAACAGCAGTGTAGGACTGAGGTCTATGCCAGTAAAATATCTCTTTCTTGATGAAATAGACGCCTATCCAGGAGATTCAGGTGGTGAAGGAGATCCAGTGCTGCTCAGTATTGCTCGAACTAATACATTTGCACGGCGAAAGATTTTTTTAGTATCAACACCAACGATTCATGGAATAAGCAGAATTGAGAAAGAATTTGAAGCAACAGATAAGCAGTACTTTTTTGTACCATGTCCGTATTGTAATTACTATCAAGTTCTAAAATGGTCACAAATTAAATGGGAAAACAACGACTCAAGAACAGCACATTATGTCTGCACTGAATGTAGCGGCAAAATAGAAAATCATCAAAAGACAGAGATGCTTGAGCGTGGAGAATGGAGACCTACTAATAGAGTAAAAGGTGAGAAAAAAGGATTTCATCTTTCAAGTCTTTATAGTCCAGTAGGCTGGTATAGCTGGACTCAAGCAGTAGAAGATTTTCTTCATGCAAAAGAAAGTGAACAATTACTAAAAGTATGGATAAATACTACGCTTGGAGAAACCTGGGTAGACAAAGGAGAAGTACCAGATTGGAAGCAATTATTTAACAGGAGAGAATTTTTTCCCGTAGGCACAGTACCTAGGAGAGAAGTGGTGCTTACTGCAGGAGTAGATGTCCAAAAAGATCGTTTAGAAGTAGAAGTTGTAGCATGGGGAAAAAGCCGCGAAAGTTGGTCAATAGAATACCGAGTATTTGAAGGTGATACTGGAAGAGGAGAAGTATGGGGAAAACTCTCTGAGCTCTTAAATCATCATTTTATCGGTGAAAATGGTCTTGAATACATGATAAGTATGATGGCGGTTGATGCTGGGTATGCGACACAAGAAGTATACAATTGGGTAAGAGGTCATCAAGGCTCTGGAAGAGTAATGGCAGTGAAAGGTGTAAATAAAGCTCTAGTACCACTTAGCAGCCCAAGTAGAGTAGATATAACAGTTGGTGGTCAAAAGCTAAAAAGAGGAATAAAGCTCTGGCCAGTGGGAGTATCGATTTTAAAGTCAGAACTTTTTCAATTACTTAATGTTTTAAAGGACGGTGAAGAAACTCCAGCAGGATACTGTCATTTTCCCGAGTATGCACCTGAATATTTTAAGCAGCTAACGGCAGAGCAATTAGTCAGCAAAGTAGTAAAAGGTTATACCAAACAAGAGTGGCAAAAGGTAAGAGAAAGAAATGAAGTATTAGACTGTAGGATTTATGCAAGAGCAGCATCGATAGCACTGGGAATAGATAGATGGCCAGAGAGTAAATGGAATAGTTTAAGTGAAAAACCAGAAAGTAAAAAATCAAAGAAAATAGTGAAAAGCAAATGGATCAGCGAGTAGTAAATGTATAACGAAGATTATCTAATTCAAGTTGAACAAGCAATAAAGAAGCTTCAGAGTGGCGAAAGAGTGGTATCAATTGCATATGGTGACCATGTGGTGAGATATGCTGAAGTTCAGATAAATGATTTGCTCAGCCTCAGACAACGCATCAAAGGTGAACTAAAGATTCCTGAAATGAAGCCTAAACGAAAGATTATTTTTGCAACAAATAAAGGAGTTATATGAGGGAAAATTTTCTGAGAAAAGTTGTAAAAGAGGAATATTCTGAATTTTTAGAGCAATTAAAAACTTTTATAAAACTATGGGAGAATAGAGAGAGTCCAGTAAATGGAATAATAGATTTGTCACATTGGCAAGAAAATGTGAATTTTAAGCTAGACAAAGAGAATGGTATAGTTGGAGTAATTCACAAGGCAACACAAGGGCTAAAATATGTGGATTCAAAGTATGCGAAGAGAAGAAAGAAAGCTGAAGAAGAAGGATTACTCTGGGGAGCATATCATTTTGGCACAGAAGGAAACGGCAAGAATCAAGCTGATCATTTTCTAAAAACGGTAGGCGAAAGCAAAAATACCATACTTGCGCTGGATATTGAAGAAAACAAAAGTGGCAAAAATATTGCAGTTAAGCAAGCTGAGGAATTTGTAAAGAGAGTTGAAGAAGTAACAGGAAGATTACCCCTAATTTATGGCAGTAGCTATTTTCTTAAGGATTTTGCCACGCCAACTTTGACAAAATGTCCATTATGGATAGCAAGCTGGAGAAAAGAGCTCACATTACCAAAAGGCTGGAATGATTGGATTTTATGGCAATATACTGACGGTAAAACAAATCCAGAGCCACATGAAGTAGAAGGAATCGGAAAATGTGACAGAAATAAATTTAACGGAACTTTGAAAGAATTAAGAGAATTTTGGTTAGTATGATGCTGAAAAATTTCAAACAACTATTTAGTAAGCCAAAAATCAAAAGTTCTGCATGGGATGCGTCAGGCTCAGGAAGAAGAGTGATGTATTGGCAAGGAGAAACAGGAAGCATAAATAATTTACTTTCTCAGAGCCTTGGGCACTTACGTAGCCGCTCTCGGGATATGGTAAGAAAAAATCCATATGCAGCAAATATCATTGATACAATAGTAAGTAACTCTATTGGAACAGGAATAAAACCACAATCAAAAGCAAGAGATGGAGAATTTCGAAAGAAAGTCCAAGAATTATGGCTAAAATGGACAGATGAAGCAGATAGCTGTGGAATAAGTGATTTTTATGGATTACAAGCTCTAGTATGCAGAAGTATGATAGAGGGAGGAGAATGTTTTGTACGTTTAAGAACGAGAAAGCTGGAAGATAGATTTTCTGTGCCATTACAACTGCAAGTACTTGAGTCTGAACATTTAGATAATAAAACAAATCAAACTTTAGGAAATGGTAATGTAATAAGAAACGGGATTGAGTTTAACAAGCTTGGGCAAAGAGAAGCATATTACCTATTTAAAGAACACCCTGGTGAAGGCTCGTTTGGTGAATCAGTGAGAGTGCCAGCAAATGATGTTTTACATATTTATAGACCATTAAGACCTGGGCAAATCAGAGGGGAGCCTTGGCTTTCTAATATACTGCTGAAGCTTTATGAGCTTGATCAATATGATGATGCAGAGCTGGTGAGAAAGAAAACTGCAGCAATGTTTGCTGGATTTATTACGAGACTCGATCCAGAAGCAAATATCATGGGAGAAGGTGAAGCAAGTGAGCAAGGAGTAGCACTATCTGGCCTGGAACCTGGAACAATGCAGCTTTTAGACCCAGGAGAGGACATAAAATTTTCAGAGCCATCAGATGTTGGAGGAAGTTATGAAGCATTCATGAGACAGCAACTGAGGGCAATAGCAATAGGTACAGGAATAACATATGAGCAGCTAACAGGAGATTTATAGCTCTTTTTACAATAATCCGAACAGACCGTAATATGCTACTGGCCTGCTATAGCCATAAACACATATCTTATCGCATTCGGACTATTATAAGAAAGGCTATAACAGGTGTTAATTATTCATCCATTCGAGCAGGGCTGATAGAGTTTCGCAGAAGGTGTGGAATGTTACAGCATAACGTGATAGTGTTCCAGTTTTGTAGACCTATTTGGAATAGATGGCTAGAATTAGCAGTGCTTTGTGGAGAACTGAGTATAGATGAAAAAGTAGTAAAAGCAGCGAAAGAAGAAGTAAAATGGATACCACAGGGATTTGATTGGGTGGATCCACTGAAAGATCAGCAAGCACAACAAATGGCAGTAAGAAATGGATTTAAGAGTCGATCGGAAGTAGTATCAGAAATGGGTTACGATGTTGAAGAAATTGACCAAGAAATAGCAGAAGATCAAAGACGTGCAAGCGAACTGGGCTTAAGTTTTGATTCTGAGGTTACTGCAAATCAAGAGGTGATATGAAACAACAATGGCTAAACAGATGTGTAATGGTAGAACCAAGGAGTTTTGAGTTACTGTCACTACAAACAGGAAAGCAGCCTATCTTTAAAAATATAAAACATGCAGTAAGAAATAGTGAAAGAGGAATAATACCGATACATGGCATTTTAACTAAAAAACCTGGTGCATTTGATGAAATGCTCGGAATGACATCATATGAGCAAATAGAAGAACAAATTACACAAGCATTAGCAGATAGTAGCATAGAGACAATTATACTGGAAATAGATAGCCCCGGAGGAGAGGTAAACGGTATATTTGACCTAGCTGACTTTATTTATGAATCAAGAGCAAAAAAGAGGATAATAGCGATAGCAAATGATGATGCATATTCTGCTGCGTACGCTATAGCCTCTAGCGCTGAAAAGGTATTTGTGAGCAGAACCTCAGGAGTAGGAAGCATAGGGGTAATTGCAAGTCATATAGATCAAAGTGGATTTAATGAAAAATGTGGAATAAAATATACCACAGTATTTGCAGGAAGTAGAAAAAATGATTTAAATCCACATGAGCCAATGACGTCTGAAAGTCTGGAAAGCTTACAAAAAGAAGTAGACCGACTATATGAAATGTTTGTGCAGCTAATAGCGAGGAACAGAGGTCTTTCAATTGAAAAGATTCGATCAACGGAGGCAGGGCTATATTTTGGCGAGAGAGCAATAGAAATAGGTCTTGCAGATGGAATTACAATTCTTTCATCTATTAATAAAAACAGGAGTATTACTATGAATGAACAAACTACAACTGACCTAGAAACTGATAATTTAACTAAGTATCGTACTGAAGTTCTTGAATTAATACGTTTATGTAACTTATCACGAATGCCAGAGAAAATAGAAGAATTTATAGAGCAAGGCGTAAGTATTGAGCAAGCCAGGGAAGTTTTAATGGAATTACTTGCAGAGAGAACGAAAAAGACAGAGATACTGAGTGCAATACCGCAGAATTCAGGAGAAGAGTTGATGATGGAGGTAGCAAGGACTAGAGCGCAATCAAGTATTTAAGTTTTTTTATAACCGCCGCGTACAACAATTACAAACATGGCGGTAAAACTAAAGGGGAAAATAAATGAGGAAATTTTATGAGTTGTATAATCGAACAAAATAATCTAGGTGACTTATTAAAGTATGAGGCATCAAGTCTATATTCAAGAGACCAAATAACGGTAGCCAAGGGACAAAATCTTAAACTTGGTACAGTTGTTGGTAGTGATAAGGATAACATGATTAAGATAATAAATCCAACTGCAACAGATGGTACACAAACAGCAATAGGTGCGATAGTAAGTGATGTAAATGCGACAGAAAATGCCAAAGCAGTAATCATTACACGTATAGCAATGCTAGCAGATCATGCAATTGTGTGGCCAACAGGTATCACTGAAGAGCAAAAAGCTGCAGCAATAAAGCAACTTGAAGGACGAGGGATCATTGTCCGCAAGGGAGTGTAACTTAAATTAATAAGGGGGAAAAAGAATGCGTGCGCCAAGAGAAGCGTTTAGAACACAGTTGGTGAAAATCCGACTTAGGCAAAGTCTAGCCAATAGCCTAAAACGAACCATTATGCTGCGTAAGGTAACGAACGTAGTAAAGCTAATGGAACGGACAATACAGGGTGCAACGAAAGTGAAGGTATTGAGTCCCGAAATTTCCGACATCATAGAGGTCGACATTGTGCATTTTAGTGGAAGACAGCATGAAGGATAACGATAAGGCAAGTTATCACTCACTCTATCGGGATCTAAGGCCGTATCATGTATTGAGATGGGTTCTAAATGAACTTGGGAGATCCTTTGTATTCCTATTTAGGTACGTTAGAACAAGCCAACAAAGGCGAGGACTGACGAAAGATACAAAGGAAGTCGGACTGATTGATAATACTCAGAGTGTGGGAAAGCCACATACAAGGGGAAGCGATCAGCAATATAGCAACTGGGATAGGGATTGCAAGACTAATACAACAGAGATTGGAGGAATATGCAAAAGAAACTAAACCAGATAGCGATAAGAACAAAGCGAGACAAGCGGTTAAAATTTACATCGCTGGTGCATCTAATTAATGCAGAAAATCTAGCGGAGTGTTATAAGGAACTAAAACGCAACAAGGCTTGCGGTATAGACCAGGTGACAGTAGAAGCTTACGGAGAAAGCCTCGATGAGAAGCTTAAAACTCTAATAGATAGTATGAAGAGAAAGCAATATCAACCGCAACCGGTAAAAAGGGTATATATACCAAAAGCCGGAAGCAAAGAGAAACGCGGACTTGGAATACCATCGACAGAGGATAAGCTGGTGCAGATAATGCTAAAGAAGATATTGGAAAATATCTATGAAGCAAATTTCCTAGACCAATCATACGGGTTTCGACCTGATAGAAGCTGCCACCAAGCGGTTAAAGCATTAAATAAAACAGTTATGTACAAACCAACAAACTATATTGTGGAAGTGGACATAAAGAGGTTCTACGATAATATTCAGCATAAATGGCTAATTAGGTGCTTAAAGGAAAGAATATCTGACCCAAATTTATTGTGGTTAGTAAAGAAATTCCTTAAAGCTGGAGTCATGGAAGCTGGATATTATAAAGCAACCACACAAGGAGCACCTCAAGGAGGAATAGTAAGCCCAGTATTAGCCAATATATATTTACACTATGTGCTAGATCTATGGTTTGAAAAGAAAGTAAAACCCAAATCTAAAGGATATATGGAGCTAGTCAGGTACGCAGATGACCTTGTGGTGTGCTGTGAAAATGAGGAAGATGCTAAGGAATTTCTAGGATCACTGAAACAGAGATTAGCCAAGTTTGGTTTGGAAATATCTGAAAACAAAACGAGGATAGTAAAGTTTGGCAAGAAAGGATGGTACCAAGCAAAGAGAGAAAAGAAGAAAATGGAAAGTTTCAACTTTCTAGGATTTACGCACTACTGTGCAAAAAGTCGTAATGGCAGGCTAATTATGGGGCATAAAACCTCAAAAATAAACCTAGCTAGGAAACTTAAAGAAATCAAAGAATGGTTGAAAACGACACGTAACCGGATTTGTCTCAAAGATTGGTGGCAAATACTAAAAGCTAAACTAAGAGGGCACTATAACTACTTCGGGATTAGTGGAAATTACCGATGGCTCAGTAAGTTTGAGTGGGCGGTAAATAAGCTAACGTTTAAGTGGATAAACCGTCGTAGTCAGAAAAAGAGTATGACTTGGGAACAATTCATGAACTACAAACAAGTCAATCCACTACCAAAGCCAAAAATATGTTTTTCTTTATATATAGGAGGTATATCGTGAACGCTATTATTGTGGAGCCGTGTGCGGGAAAACTGCAAGCACGGTTCTTATGGGGGAGTCATAATAATAAAACTCAAACAAGGGGGATAGGACTATGACTTCTACCAACCAGAAGCGCTGATAGAGAAGGGAATAACTGCAACAACAGCGATGTCTGGAGCAAATGCACCTATTGAGAAAACTGATTGGACTCCGCTAAAAGGTAAACACATTATTATATGGCCAGATAATGATGAAGCAGGTAAGAAATACGCAAAAAATGCTGAAAAAAAGCTTTTAGAAATCGGAGTTGAATCACTTGTTGTTCTTAATATTCCACAAAATAAAACAAAAGGCTGGGATGCTGCTGATTGTGTAGAGGAAGGTATAGATGTCAAAGAGTTTTTAACTTCAACTCCATGTATAAATTTACCTGCTACTGATATTCCAACTACTGATACTTCAAATATGAAAAGTTTAGAAAGACCCATAAAACAGCCACTTAATATTTTAGATTGGAGTGCAGAGCGCTTTGTAGGTCCAGTACCAGAGCAAAAATTTCTTGTTGAAGGGATATTTCCTTTGGGCGTTACTTCAATAGTTGCTGCTATGGGAGACACAGGAAAAGGAATGCTGCTACTTGATTTGGCTCTCAAAGTTGTAAATGATACAGATCAAATATATGGTTTTGGTTCGCTTGTGACTGAACATGGATCAGTGGTAGTCTTTTTAGCAGAAGATGATGCAGGTGAAGTACATCGCCGCTTAGAACGACTTGACCCTAAATGTGAAAGATTAAAATATAAAGACAAACTATTTATTGTACCACTGCCAAACGTCAGAGGATCACTTACAATACTAAGAAACGTTCGTGGTAAAGTTGTCGAAGTTTCTCCTGAATTCGAATCTATAATAAAACAGCTCGAGAAAATTAAAGATCTGAAATTGATAGTATTTGATCCACTTGCTTCATTTATCCATGCAGATATAAATGCTGACCCAGCTGTAGGGGATTATCTGATGTGTCTATTGTCTGATCTAGCAAATAGTACTGGAGCTTCAATTGTTACTGCTCACCACATGAGAAAACCAAAAGGAGAAAAACCTATACTAACTGTTGAACAAGCAAGAGATGCAATAAGAGGTACCTCTGCTCTTGTTAATGGTGTTAGATGCTCATACGCTTTTTGGCCAATAGAAAATACAGCTAGGCTAGAGATCTTTAAGGCAGTAGGAGAAACACCAAGACAGAATGCTTTATTTCATGGGGCAGTTGTGAAGGCCAATGGGTTAGCTGATCGTACTGTAAGAACTTACCTAAGAAATCAGGAAACAGGGCTACTAGAAGATATAACAATACAACTAACAGTTAAAAATGCTAGTGAAAAAGACCTTAAAATATGTCTTATCGATGCAGTTACACGATCTGCTGCTTCAGGGCATCCATTTACTCACACAGGAAGCACAGGAGTATATAAGCAACGCCATAGACTACCTGAAGTTTTTCACAGCATGGGAAGGGATAGACTAGAGCGTATGGTACAGGAACTTTTGCAGGTAAAGCAGTTAGTTAAAGTGATGTCTACAGGTTCAAGAGAGGATAAGTGGCTTGACATTCCAACTGGACCATTTGCTTGTGGTATAGGAAAATTCACTCTTGGAGCTGAAGATTTTAGCTATAGGGAAAATTTAATGTTAGGATAAGTCTTTTTTTATGGGTAAAAATATTTTAGAGTTTACCCAGTTTTCTCTATTGCCATTTCAATCTATATAGCTACTATCAATTTACATCCACTCAACTAGAACTTAGCACTTAAGAAATAGCACCATCAATGATTGTATTACATTCCTAATTCCTAGGTTCCTAAATCAGTAATTAGAAATCAGGAATCTAAATTCTGCGTGAGAGCTAGCTTTTTTGCCTACGTTCCTAAAAGCGTTCCTAGAAACCACATGTCTAAAGTCAGCCAGTGAGGCGGATTCTAGCTTCCTAAAACCCTTATATATTATATATATATAATAGTAATAAATAATAACAGTAATAATAAATATAAAATATATTGGATAAATAGAAATGAAGAAGACCTAGAGAGATTACCACAAAACATTACTTAAATTTAATGAAAAAAATACAACCTTGAGGCAATTGCATTTAGTGCGAATTTAAAGTGATTATACGACTCCAGGGTACAATTATACTACCAAGAACTAAGTTACTTATGTAAGGCAGCTTAAAACTCGATTATGAGGCATTTCTAAATTATCTTTTACCTTAAACTTTTACTTGCTACAAAAAACCTCAGCTTATTCTATCATATTTCTTATTTATTGTAAAATACTTTTTCAAAAAAGTTGTAAGTTAAAAATATGATATAAAGGAGATAAGAGGGAAGATAACCCTACTCACTATAGGAATAGAGTTATCACGGGCGTGTGCGACCGACCAACTGTTGGTATTATAACCGTTCGGATCAAGGTACACTAGCCCATCTCTCGATACGTTTGAATAGTTGCATGGGACATATGTATGCACCCGTTTACAATCTTAAATTAATTAAAACTAATCGAGGTTATTATGATTACATCTTATCAAAATTTTATTGGCATTGATATTGGAAAATTTAAAAATGTTGTTGCAGTTCACAAACAGAAGAACGCTGTCGAATTCGACAATGATACTGCTGGCTGGCAACAATTGTTTCAAGATTTTTCAAATATCTTACCTAATTCTTTAGTAACTCTGGAAAACACTGGAAAATATGAGCTTGGCTTAGCACATTTTCTTGTTGATAAAGATATTGCTGTACATCGAGCTAATACTCGCAAAGTAAAAAGCTTTGTTCTATCTCATGGAACTTTAGCAAAGTCTGATCAATCAGATGCAAGAGCCCTTGCTCAGTATGGGTTTGAACGCTATAGTACTCTATCTCTATTTGCACCTATGTCAAAAGAACAAACAACCTTAGTTGCACTTTGTCAACGTCGTGATGACATTACAAAAATGAGAGCTCAAGAGAAATCTAGGCTTGCAGCACCTGAAAACGACCATATAAAAGAAAGCTGTCAGAAAACTATTGAATTCTTTAATAGCCAGATAGATGAGCTCAACAATACCATACAAAAAATTATTGATGAGAATCCAGAGTTACAAAAGCGCCAAAAAATCCTTAAAACAGTTCCAGGAATAGGTGCAAAATTATCTCAAGATTTTCTGTGTCTAATGCCAGAACTTGGTTATGTAAGTAGGGGAGAAATTGCAAGTCTTGCTGGAGTTGCACCTCATCCGAAAGAAAGTGGTAAAACTATTGGTTATCGCAGAATAAGTGGTGGCAGAAGCAACGTTCGTGAAAAGCTTTTTACAGCTGCGATGTCTGCTTCAAGGTCTAAGTCTGCGCTTGGTGCCTTCTATTCAAGGCTTGTTGGTAAAGGTAAAAAGAAGATGGTGGCTATGACAGCTCTAATGCGTAAAATCATAGTAATTGCCAATGCGAGGCTTAAAGAAGCAGTCAATGTGAATTAAAAAAATCTGCATAGAAAATAGGTTAACGAATATGTGGATAAATACGTCTACACACATTTAAAGTATTTATACACATATTCGTTAACCATAAGATCTAAGCAGTAACTGTTGTTTGATACAAAATTTTTCTATGATTAAGTTAGGGTTTTTATTGTCAAAAATGCACTTTTTACTCGAATAAAAAACAAAATTACAAACAAAAGTTGTAATGAAACTAAATTCAAAAAATTTTAAAAAACATAGTTGATGGACCAGTATTATCGTTTGGAAGAGTAAATTTTTTCAGGTCTAGTGGTCCAGTTATTAGGATTATAGAAAACTATCTACGCGATCATTATGAACGAGCTTTAAGCAATGATATATATCGCCTAGATGTAGCAATCCTTGGAGAAACCGAGCCTCACACAAAGAATTATAACGGTATTTATGAAAGAAGTCATCAGTGGTATAACTTAAAAGCCCTGTATCCTCTAACTCAAAGCTTATTACCATCGATTAAATTTGCAAAAGCGCAGATTGTACTGTCAGATAGCTGGAAATTAGGAGAAATAAATAGCTGTTTTCCGGTTGGTAGAATAGAAGAAGAAGGAAATAAATTTGTATTGGGAAACGATAAACTTTCAGGGCAACGTTGGAATTTAAAACACAAGCCAATTTTAGAAAGGTTTAGCATTACTCACAATTACAAAGTAGAAAACTATACAGATCAGAAGATTACAAAATATGGTTTAGCAGAACACAATATTAAGTATGAAAACGATTTAGAGCAAAAAGATTCGATACACGAATTAGAAAATTACATTTTAGTATTTTACCTGGGAGTACTGAAGTGGCATGAACATCGACATTTGCACAGAAGTTGGAAAGATAGTCGAATAATATCTCTAATAAGTTAAGTACTTATATTTAGATACTCATATATTATATTAATAATAGGTAAAAGTATATGAAATAAAAAGAAAAAGACTTGCTTTCTCATGCTAAAAAGTACATGACTTGAATAGCAGCAGGTAAATATAAGAAATTTGTCTGGCGCTAGAAAAGCTAATTTTGTGAGGTAAGTATGAAGTTTAGCAAAGAATCTTTTAGTAAGTTTTTTAAAGAAGTATCAAGTAACGATATTAATAAAAGAAATGAAGAAGGAGAGACGATCTTGCATCAAGCAGTAGAAATCTCTGATTACAAAACAGTGAGATTATTAATAAAAAAAGGAGCAGAGGTAAATGCAAGAGATAAAAATGGTTATACACCTCTGCACTGTGCAGTATTCGCAAAAAGTTTAGAAAATGTAAAAGTGCTGCTAAGGTCGGGAGCAGAAGTAAACGCCACTCAATACATTAGCGGATGTACGCCACTGCACTCTGCATGCAAGATAGCAGCAAAAGTTGAAATAATAAAAGAGCTAGTAAAAGCGGGAGCTACAGTTAATCAACTGAATAAGTACGGTGCAACACCAATGTATTACATCTGGGAAAGTGAAAAGTATCGTCTATGTGATAGCAAAGAGAGTGAAGAGGCGAGTAAATTTCTGAGAGAACAAGGAGGAATAACAAAAAGTAGAGAACTGACCTGCTATGGAATAGAGAGGCTAGTGGGAGAAATAGCAGACATGTTGAGTAGGAGTTATTTACCGGATTTAAAAATAATAGAGATAGGAGAAATAAGGAAGAGAGACAAATTACTAATCAAGGAAGAATGTGAAAATTTAGCAAGCAAAATAATGAGCCAAGTAAGTGAAATGATAGATGAGGTAGCGAAAAGGAATGCTTAAAAGAGGGATTTAAATTTAAAGAAAAGGTGGGGTGGATTATGTTAAAGCTTGGCAAATTTAATAAGTCAGCAAAAGAATTATTAGAGAACTCATTTAAAAGTATTTATGCAAGAGACGAAAAAGGAAGAACAGCTCTACATTATGCAGTAGAAGTAAAAACAGTGGAGTTGTTAGTCGAAAAAGGAGCGAATGTGAATGCAGCAGATGCAAGAGGATATACAGCACTGCATCTAGCGGTAACGGAGAAACGCATAGAAACCGTGAGAGAATTGATAAAGTCAGGAGCAAATGTAAATGCTGAAGAGTATGGCAATAAATGCACTCCATTGCACCTTGCATGTATGGTGGGGAAAGTAGAAATAGTAAAAGAGTTAGTGGAAGCAGGAGGAGAAATAGAACAAGAGGATACATTTGGAATGACAGCAATGGATTATGCGAAAAACAGTAAAGAAGTAACTGAAGTATTAAAGAAAGAAACAGACAGAATTGAAAAGTTATTTATGAGAGGATAGAAAATATGGAGGAAGAAACAGAAAAGAAAGTGATGAATTTAGAGAAAAAAACGTTAGAAGAGCTAAGGAGAATGTGGAAGAAGGTATATGGAGAAGAAGCGCCTAGATACTCAAAGAAATATCTGATACCAAGATTAGCTTATAGGATGCAGGAAAAAGCGTATGGAGAAATGTCAAGAAAGGGGACAAAAAGACTAGAGTATCTGGCAGATCGGCTAGAGAAGGGAAAAAGAATAAGTAGCGATAAACTGCCAGTAGAGGGAACAGAGCTAATATTAGAGAGAGGGGAAGAGACTCACGCAGTAATGGTAACAGATAAGGGTTTAATCTACAGAGAAGAATTTTTCACATCATTATCAGCAGTAGCAGGAAAAATAATGGGAATGAGTTACAATGGGCCGCTCCTATTTGGTTTGCGTGATCAAAAGGGAAGGGAAAATGTGTAAAGGGATAAGATGTGGAATATATACGAGAAAGTCAAATGAAGACGGTCTAGAGCAGAAGTTTAACAGTTTAGATGCGCAACGAGTAGCATGTGAGAAGTACATAAAGAGCAAAGAAGGCTGGGTAGCATTGGCCAAAAGGTACGATGATGGCGGTTATTCAGGAAAAAACTTAGAAAGACCAGCAATAAAGGAGTTATTTGAAGATGTAAAGGCAGGAGAAGTGGACTGTGTGGTAGTATATACGCTAGATAGGCTGTCAAGGGAAACAAAAGACAGCATCGAAGTAACGTCATTTTTTAGAAGACATAGAGTAAATTTTATAGCAGTAACGCAGATATTTGACAATAATACGCCAATGGGAAAATTCGTACAGACAGTATTATCAGGAGCAGCACAGTTAGAAAGAGAGATGATAGTAGAGAGAGTAAAAAATAAAATAGCAACATCAAAAGAACACGGACTATGGATGGGAGGAACTTTGCCGCTTGGATATGATGTAAAAGATAAAGAATTAATAATAAATGAAAAAGAAGCGAAAATAGTAGGGCACATATTTGAAAGATATTTGGAGTTGAAGTCAATGGCAGAGTTGGCAAGAGAGTTAAATAGAGAAGGTTACAGAACAAAATCAGATATCTTTAAGAAAGCGACGGTGAGAAGAATAATAACAAATCCAATATATATGGGAAAGATAAGACATTATGAGAAAGAGTATGAAGGAAAGCATGAAGCAATAATAGAGGAAGAAAAATGGCAAAAAGCGCAGGAATTGATAAAGAATCAACCATATAGAAAAGCAAAATATGAGGAAGCATTGCTTAGGGGAATAATTAAGTGCAAGAGCTGTGGTGTAAATATGACACTAACGTATGCAAAAAAAGAAAATAAAAGGTACCGATATTACGTGTGCAATAACCATTTAAGGGGAAAAGGTTGTGAATCAATAAACAGAACTATAGTAGCGGGAGAGGTGGAAAAAGAAGTAATGAGAAAGACAGAGCAGCTATATGAAAAATGGGGAGAAGAATGGAAAAATTTAAGTTTCAGAGAACAGAAAGAAGTAGTGAAAAAGTTAATAAAGGGAGTAATGGTAAAAGAAGATGGAATAGAAGTATGTTCTGAATCAGAGGAAAAATTTATACCAATGAAGAAGAAAGGAAACAAATGCACAGTAGTAGAGCCAGAAGGAAAAACAAATAATGCGCTACTGAAAGCAGTGGTGAGAGCCCATTCCTGGAAACGTCAACTAGAGGAAGGAAAATATGGGAGTGTGAAGGAGCTGAGCATTAAAATTAATATAGGTACAAGACGTATACAGCAAATTTTAAGGTTGAATTATTTAGCACCAAAGATTAAGGAAGACATAGTAAATGGGAGACAGCCAAGAGGTTTGAAGCTATCTGATTTGAAAGAAATACCGATGTTGTGGAGCGAGCAATTAGAGAAATTTTATGGATTAGCATCTTAATTTACAAAAGCAACGGGAGATTGAAAAGAGTATGTGCAAGAAGGAGCTGCTACAAAGGGCCATGCCAAAAGATATTGAGATTGATGTAAGTCGATGTTACAAAATCAATTATGCGAAAATATTAATATAGATGATGAAGATTTTAGCATACTAGATGCAACAGTGGTAGACAATGTATACAATTTAGCTGCATATTTTAATAGTATAGCTTTTCTTATAGTAGTCCGAACAGGGTAAGATATGTGTTTATGGCTATAGTAGGCCAGTAGCATATTATGATTTATTTGGATTATTGTGAAAAGAGCTATAGATCTGGAAAAAAAATTCTGTAAAAGGTCGGCTCAGCCAATCGTGTTTTAATACAGTCTCATATCCTGAAAATACACCTTGTGGCCAGCTCCTGTACAATGACATCTCATTTTCCTGAAAAACAACATAAAAGAGTATTCTTAAAAGATTATTGATATCGATTCGACTCCTTTGCAATAATTTATTAACTGTAGTAATTTATATTTAAATAATAATTTTCAACTTTTATGGTAAATTAGCAATTTTTTCCCTAGAATCAGAAACTCTTCTTAATTCTTCACGTTTTACCCATGAACCCTTCTGCTTATTGGATTCGCTTATTAATTCAGGACGCATTAACCCACCAGATCTAGCAAAAACACCTCGGTCTATGGCTTCAATGACTGATAAACCTCCCAGTAAGCAATTTTGTCCTATTTCTTCATAATTTTCTATTCCCTCATTACAATCTTCTATTGCTTCATTATAACTTTCTATTTTATCAAGTAGAAGTAGGCCTTCTTCACTCACCTCTACTTTTATCCAATTTTTATTTTTCTCATCAGGATATAATCTAACTTCTAATTCTCCTAAACTAGTATAAAAAGTTAATGCTATACTGCTACCTTCTGTAAGATCTGTGTAATTCCTTATGCCATCTTCAATTTTAATTTCTACTTCACTATTACCGATCTTTACTATATTTCTTCCACACTTTACATCTCCATCTGTTAGACCTAAATCCCTTGCCCCATCTGTTATCTTTATAATGTCTATTTTACTATCTTTAGAATATTCTAAGTAAAAAACGGAGTTGTCTACTCTTGCATCTTTTAGCTCGCTATTGGTTGCACTTTTTGCGATTTCAATAAACTTATGAGAATTGCTAATATAATCTCTATAAGCTTTTTTTAGGTTAGTTTTATGCTCTTTAAATTCTGATGTCAGTGTGTTAGCATCAACTGTATTACCAAACACTGCCCCTTTTGATACTAATTGACATATTATATTACTAGCAACTTTAGGATTCTTTTCTAATTCACTGATTTTTTTCATCACATAATCGGTAAAAGTGTACTCATTACCTGAAAAGAAATCTTGTGAAAGAGAATAGTTTAATCGTACACCAGACTTTATAGCATCGTTTACAATCTCTTCAAGTTCAGCCATGTTTTGAGCCTGAAACACCTTATCAGAAAACTCATTTAACTTTTCCTTTTGATTTGAGGTTAAATTAACGAGTAATTTACTGACCTGTCCTTTCTTTTGCTGACGATAAATATTTATACCATAATCTAATGCTCCTGCTTCTAGAAATATTTTTCTTAACTCTTGAGCAAGATCTTCATTATCCCAAGCAAAACGATCAACATACGAAAACACTTTTGATTCACCCATTCCTTGCCTAATATTTAGCACTACTTTTAGGTCTGAATCTCTTTTATGCTTACTTAAAAACTCCTTTAAATTTTTAGTGCAGTCTGAATCGAGTACAAGTAAGTCATACAATTCTGCATTTAACTTTTTCTGTTTATCAGTTAGAAATAATTCTTCTATATTATAGCAGAGTTTATTAGTTGCTATTTGTTGTGGAGTTCTCCCCTTTCTACTTGTTATATTAGGGTTAGCTCCTTTCAAGAGAAGAGAGTTTGCATTATCGTAATGACCTTTAGCAGCAGCAAGGTATAGTGGTGTTTTTCCTTTATTATCTTGTATGTTAGGATCTGCACCTGCTTCTAAGAGTAAATCTATAGCCTGATTTCCTGTGCGACGAAATCCACCAATGTTTGCTCCTGCAATCGCATGCAATACTGTTGATTGAGATTCTCCTCTTCTTAGGTTAAGAATTACTTTTAAATCTTTATTGTTTCTATTATCATGTAAAAATTCTTCAAGGGGCTCAGTATTATCAAATGAACCACAGTTAGAAGTTAAACATTTTAGAGCACTAAGTAACTTTTTGTTTAAATTTTTTTGACTTGGTGTAAGGTCATGATCTAGAGCAAACCAAACACAAATCTGTTCACTTAATCCAAGTTTGCTATCTATCAAAGATAATGGTTCATTATAGTTTCTGACTGATGGTAAGTCTCCTGAGTACCACATATCATTCATCAGCTCATTTAATAAATGCTCTTTAGATGATAGATGTTCTATAATTGATTCATATTCAAAATCAGATGGCTCTGGTTTGGATTTTGGTTTTAGTAGATTGATAATAGATTTTACTATCCCAGTAGACTCACCCATACTTATCCCTCTAAGCTAAGATATATGATACATTGTATGCGATATGTAACATTAAGTCAATAACCATAATCTTTTTACTACTTATGTCGTTTGTTAAGTTTTTATGGTGAGTAATATAAGATCTTTAGACAATCAAGCAGTTTAGCATTTACCCTACAGTACGGCTTGTTGTCTGTTTTGAATTTGTTACTATCTCACACCAACTATTTTTTTTCTTTTCATTAGATAAGGTAATTTTTTCAGAAGATTGACGTAGTGTTTCATGTTTTTCAAAATATCCTCGTTTAATCGCATCATGTACTGAATATCCACCAAGTAAGCAATTTTCTCCTATTTCTTCCTTATCTTTTAATTGATCAAGTTTCTTCTTGTCATCGTCACTTATCTTTACTTCAATTTTATTGTTGTCTTTATCACTAGAACGTAGATGAATACTAATCTTTCCTACTTCAGTAGTAAAAGACATTTCAATGCCACCTTCTAAAACGTCTGTATAATTTCTTTTTCCTCCTACATTTTCAACTCTTACTATACTCTTTCCAACATGAAATATATGATGTCTAAAACTTAAATCTTTCACTTTTGGATTATTTATAACTTTTGCAACCTCAACAGTGCTATCTTGCGAATATTTTACATAAAAATATCCATTATCCATTTCTACGTGTAAAGCTTTGCCTTGGGCACTACTGTTTATAATACCTTCATCTGCTACACTTTTTAGCTTGTTATCGATTTCTTCACATTCTGCAAAAATCTCATAACTGAACCCATAAGTTGCATACAATAACTTATCATCATAAAAGGAACTGCATTTTACTCTTCCACCTTTTAATAGTAAATTACTCATGATATTGCGTATAATACCTATATTTTTATCATCTGATACACCCTCGTAGGCAGGAATATCTCTTATTCCCTTAGAAACTAAACTTGTTATAGTCTCACTATCGTCTGATAAACTCTCATAAGGTGGTAATCCCTTATGCTGTCGTATTCTATCAGGGATATTTCTTATTTCCTTAAAAATTAAACTTGTTATAGTATACTTATCATCGTTATATTTTGAATTGAGTCTTATCCCTTTTTGCAAATATTTATTTGTTATGCACTCTATACGCTCTAAAGCAGTGTTTGTAAAATTTTCATGCTTATCCCTATAACCTTGATCATTTTTTGTTACTACATCTTTTAACTCTTTACGAAATTCATCAATTAGACTTCTCTCACTTTCAGTCAGTAGTAGATCTAACTTAATTAAAGCAGAGTCTCTTGGACTAATAGAGTAATTTTTCCAATATAAATCACTATCATCAGTTTCACTCTGATACGACAATGTATGTTTTACACATGTGTCAACAGCCTCCCTAGTTTCATGTCTCTGATCAAGGTCATAACATTCCGAACGATTACTTATTCCTTGGAAAAACAAACTATAATCACCTAAATCTGCTACGTCATTTTCAGGAGTTGGTCCCTCATTGCTATTACGCTCAATTTTTGAATGCCATGGCTCAGTATTTAATTCCTCTCCTAGCTTTTGTTCACTGATAGATTCTACAACATATTTTACTGACTCTGTAACCATACTACCTCCTAGCCTAGATATAGAATATATTATGTACAATATATAATATTGGTCAAGCTAATTTCAACACAATCTTTTTACTACTCATATTTTTGTTAAGTTTTTATGGTGAGTAACAATGGAGTATGTAGATAGGTTAAAAGTTGTTTATTACTGGAAGTTTTAGCCAATTTTACTATAGATCAACAAAATTGAGAACACCAGCTATATTGAATATATAGGAATATGATGCTTTAAAGGAGTACGGAAACTGCTGAAGTTTTTACAGCAAACCTGTATAGAGCAACTTCAGCAGAATAAACAAATACATGCCAATATTAGTAGAGAACTATTTACAGGTCAACTAACTTTTTCAAAACATATTTTAGTGAAAGTACCATGCTAGTTAGTGTTATAAAAAATTCAATTGTTTACTCCTTCAAAAAAGGGCGTATCTTTGTGAGAACAAGCAGCTTAAAAATAAGGTTATAAAAATAGAAGTTTGAAATCTTTGCAATAAAGTTAGGCAAAATAGTTCGTATGTAGATGTGGGTGAAATGGGCTAATGTGGTTAGTTTTAGCGTATAATAAAATTACCGTATAAAAAAGTTCGTACGGTACACATGGTAGACCAACACATCCCAAAACAAACTCTTCTCTCACTAGCTGGTTTTGAGTGCTGGAAATGGTTAGATTATTTAAGTTATTAGTGAAGTATATTGCTAGATTAATACTAATTTATTTTGTAATAACAAGGGAAAACTGAGGTAATTTACAGCAAAAACGAAATTTAAAGATGGAATGAAGCTCTTCTACAAGCTCAACTCAAAAGCTTAAATAGAACAGCCTGAAGATAAAATATCAAGATATACATAAAATTATTTGCATTGCCAATTTTATTTATTAGTATATAATCAAATTTAGTACAATCATATAAAATAGGCAGGGGGTTTAATGCTAAGGGTAGAGCAACATAAAGGATTTGGTAATGATCTTCAGCCGAGCTCTAGTTTTCAGGTAAGTGGAAGACAACAAAGCAATGATTATGATAAAGTAAATTCTAACTTAGAAGAGTTTGTTAAGTATTTTGTTAAAGAATTTGAGGCTAAATTACATGCCTATCATATGATTCTAGAAGGAGAAGTGAAAAAAGCAGGGAAATTTTCAGATACATTTTCAAGAAAGGTAGGAAAAGGAACAGGAGGAGTTATAGGAGGAGGTTTCGGGTTATTGCTTGTACCTTTTATGGGGTCAGCAGCATTAAGAGCAGGAGTAACAGGAGGGGCTGCATTAGGAGAAGGAGTAGGTGGAGCATTAGGAGGTAAATTAGGTGAAGAACATCATAGAAAAAAAGTCATTAGCTTATCAGAGTTAGTATATTATTCTAAGAAAAATAAAGCTAATGTGAGAAGGATGTTAGTTGAAGCTGGATTTGATATTTTTCAAAGCTTTGAGATGCAATTCATGAGAGTTACCACAGATCAAGGACATGAAGGAGCAATGAGGAAATTAGCAGAAGATGCTACAAATAGGGCAATAAGCTATTATATGCAAAAAGAAGATGCTTTAATAACTGAAGGTGTTGTTTTAGGTGAATCTAAAATAGAGCCAGTTTTGGGAGTACCTATTGCTACCTCTAAAACTAAGACACCTGGGTTTAAGGTAAATTATAAATATAAATCATCTGAGAAAGAGTGGGTTACTGCAAGTCTATACGAAAAAGTAGGGTTGGTATTAGAGAAAAAGAGTCCCAGCTACTATGAAAAGAAAGATGGGAAGAGCAGGACTGATAAATATGGTTATCGTCGACTCTTTACATCAGAGGATTGGAATAAATTAGAAAATGAATGTAGACTTTCTGATGTTGTAAAAAGTGGTCAATTTACAGACTATCAGTACATTTTAAACCTGGAAAATTTGAAATCGAAGGTAACAAATATACTCGAAAAAATTAATTCAGATGATAAAGATTTAACAGAAGAAAGAGTGAGGAAAGTACTAGAAGAGGTTAAAGATGATATTATAAAAGAAATAAATACTTTAAAGGAACAAAGCCATGAATATACAGAGGATCATAAGATATTAAAAGATATAGAAGCTAATCTAAAAGACTTGAAGGTAGATGAATACTTGAAAAAGTTTAAGCAATACTTTGAAGAAGCTAAACAGGAACGTCAAAAAATAGCAAAATCTATTGAAGCAAGCCGAGAAGAGAGTAGAGAAAATTTCAATCAATTGAGCCAGAAGCAAGATATTCATCATGATGATAATAAGAGAGAACATAAAAAAACTCAAGAGGGAATAGATGAATTAAAAGTAGAACAAGGAGAGATGCAAGATAAAATAGAAAAATTATCTAAAAAAATTGCAGGAGCGAGTAATCAGCAAGTCAAAGATAGAGAGCCGGTTTGGTTTGGTGTTGAAGATTTGGTGAGACCATTTATTGCTCTCACCCCTGGAAGACAAGAAAAATTAGAACAAATAGCTAGTAGCATACAAGAGGGAGTAGTTGTTATTAGTGGTTTAAGAGGAGTAGGTAAGACAGAATTAGCCATACAATTTGCCCGTGGTAAATACAGTGAAAATGAACAAGGTAGTGCAATATTGATAGACGCTAAAGATGCGGAAAATTCATTTCGTATATTAGCTAAAGATAAGCTAAAGATTAGCTGCAAAGATATAGATGGAGGGGAAAAAACTATAAATTCAATGGTAGATGATGTGTATGACTACTTTAGCAACAAAAGAAGTCTTTTCATTTTTGATAATGCTCAAAGGTATATTGATATTAAAAAATTTTTGCCACTTAGATTACCACCTGGTGCCAGTAAGCCTTTGGTTTTAATTACTTCTGATAACCTAAACAAGTTAGAGTGGCCTAGTTCAAAAGTGAAAATAGAAGAATTAGATAAATTTCAAGAGTCAGAATCCATAAAATTTATTAAAACGTCTCTGGGGGTAAGTGATGATTCGCAAGGTAAAAGTATAAAAGATCTTGCAAATAAATTATACCATTTTCCCCTCCTTTTGGAATATGCAGTCAGAGATATTAAAAGATATCAAGAAGGCAACCAAAATTTTAAGATCAGTAATTATAACTCTATAATCGATGAATATATTGAACGTCTTAATCTTGGTCCGACACCTCATAATGATGTTCTTGCTGAGCTTTTAAGGATTAGGCTTGATCAAATAAGACAAGAAGAATATGGAGAAAGAGCTTTAAAAATAGCACATGTAATGGCTTATTGTGCTTCTCAAAATTTACCAAAAGGAATATTTTCTAACTTGGATGATGAAATTGGCCTATTACAACAATATTCAATACTTAAACAAGGGAGTATAAATATGCACGAATTAGTACAGCAAATAGTAAGATCAGAATTACAAAATCAACCATTAGAAGAAGAAACTTTAAAGCAGGCTCTCAATTTGTTTAAAGATTATATGAAAGAGTCCGATAGCGTAGAGCACTATAAACCGCATATTGTATCAGTTTGGAATTATGCAAGTAAGCACGATAAGTTGATAGAAAATTTCATTACTAATGCTAATTATAATGAATCAGATTTTACAACATATCTTCATCTGATTGTAGAAAAGAGTAGCAATGATGTTGCTGGTAAAGTATTAAACAGTATAAGCCATGATAAGCTTGAGCAAATTATTAACGTAAAAAAGAAAGATCAGAAAACACTACTACATTGTGCAGCTTTAGGTGGTAATAAATCAATAGTACGTTTACTTATAAACAAAGAAGCTAGCATAGATGCACGTGATCAGATAGGTAATACACCTCTACATTTAGCTGCAAAAAAAGGTTATCTAGGGGTTGTTAATATTTTATTAGATAGTGAGGCTAAAGTTAATTCTGAAACTCAACAGAAGTTTACACCGCTACACCTTGCAGCAAAAGAGAATCATTTGGATATTATTAATGCTTTATTAGCAAAAAAAGCTAATATTAACGCTCAAACCAAACAGAAGTTTACACCATTGCATTTTGCAGCACAAAATGGTCATCTGGAAGTTGTTAATGCATTACTGGATAAAGGAGCAAAAGTTGAAAATTTTGATGTTGAATACAAGATTACTCCATTACATCTAGCAGCAGAAGGTGATCATATAGAAGTTATTAAGGCTCTGCTCGGTAAAAAAGGAAAAGCCGATATTAATGCTAAAACCCCTAAAAAGACTCCATTAATGTGGGCTGCGCGAAAAGGTAGGGTTAAGGCAGTTAGAGAACTTCTGAGACGTGAAGCAGATATTGTATTTAAGAATGATAAAGGTGAAACTGCATTAAACTTAGCAGCCAAAGGTGATCATTGGGAAACAGCATTAGTTTTATTTAATAGAGGTGCAAGATTAGATGAACTTAGCCTAGATCAATATTTATCTTTTGTTTGTTTTCATTTGCCTGAAGACAAATTTGAAACTGAATATCGAAAGCTTTATTCAGATAAGGATAAACCTATTCATTATGATCAGAGAAGAAATAAATTTTATTACAAAGATGGCGGAGGAAAAGTTTATATGGAAGAAAGTAAGATTAATCTGAAAAAAAGAAAAAATTTATATCTTGATGTTTTATCTAAAATTAAAGATTCAATACAAAAAGGCAACACTAATAAATTTCAAAAGTTTGCTGAGCTAATTAGCAAAATAGGAGAAATAGAGAAGAAAGATAGTCATAAGAACGTATTTTTATCTTTCTATCAAGACAATAGTAATTCTATCAAAGATACCAATTTAGTTATATTGGCATGTGAGTACAATAATCTTGAAGCTCTGAAATACTTGTTTGATGGGCAGAATAAAATATTAAGTAGTTTGTCAAACGATATAAAAAAAGACGTTAACCCAGATGATATGGATAGTAAAGGTCATAATGCATTTTATTATGCAATACGTTCAGGGAATGTTGAACTTCTTAATACACTCATAAATAAGTGGCAAGGCAATTACTTTAATAATCCTACTAAGTTACAAGAGCTGGATGATCTTCTTTCAAAGGCTTACGATGAGCTAAAGTTAAAAAACGTACCGTTATCAGAAGGAATAGAAGTTTTTATTCAAGATAAATTGATAAATCTGCGCTTTTTTTCTGAAAGAAGTGACAGTCGCAGTGTTAATGAAAGCCAAACTTTACTTGATAATATAAAGAAGCGAATAGATATAGTAATCGAAGGTATAAATTCCTTAGGACAAGAGTATTCAGGTACAAAAGAAGTAGATGGAAAGTTCTTATATACCAGTACATTTATTGTAAAAAATATTAGAATATTAAAACGGCAATTACCATTTACCTATGATAAGCTGCCATGGGAAGAAATTGAGTTTAGCTTAACAAGTTTTGTTTCTTCTTATACGAAAGATCAAGAGATCAATTTTGTATTTAAGACAATACTGGATAAGCAAAAGCTATTGGATTACTTGAGTATATTTAAAGATACGCTTAGTGAGAAGAAAGATACCCTACGAGATCAAGATCTTGACAGAGAATTACCAAGCACTCAACGAAGGAATATTATAGATAACATTATTTGTTGTAATCCTACTTTTAGTGGGCTATACGATGATTATGAACAAATGAGAGATATTTATTCATTAAAACAAATAGAACACTACATAAATATAGTATTGTCAGACAATATAGAAGGAGAAATAAAACAGCATGTTATTGAACGCGCTCTACAGGTAACTGGGGAGTATTTAAAAAGTACTTTGACATCACCTAATATGTCTAGTACTTTGAGTGAGCTGATAATTCAATCTGTATCAGAAAGCACAAGTAAAATTCTTACAAGTTTACGGGATTCCTTGTCGCACTCTTATTCTTTAGCAAGTCGGATGAAAATTGCAGCAAGTCGAAGTCCTGAGTTTCTTTCTAATGTTCAAAATGATTTAAAGAAAATTGGTGAGAAAATTATTGATATTTTTTACAAAAATAAAGTGGAAGCGATCAGCACACTTCTAAGCAAAATTGCAAATAGTAACAGCTTAGATGAGATGAAAAAAATAGCTAAAGTACTAGAAGATGTGCAATTTGATGAAATAAACTTAGAGAAAATTAAGATAAAAGAACATGAAAATGTCAAGAGGTTAATAGGAGATTTGAATAATTGTATTAAAGATAAGACAGATTATCAAAAAGAATTGTTCGATAAAATTAGTGAGATTCTTAAGTTGGAAGAAAGTAAATTAACAAATGCTAAAGTCGAGTATTTAAACAAACTTTACACCCTAGAAGAAGTTGTAAGTATGGTTCGCAGTGGCAATATTAAAACAATGAAAACCTTAGTTCAACGTGATTTAAAAAACTTTCTAAAAAGAGATCAGGATAAACAGGAAAAAATTGCGGATTTAGTGGTCAGGATTGCAAATAGCAAAACACACAGTAGTTTAGTTAATGAGCTAGTGTACAACGTTTTTTATACTGATCAGTTTGCGCTAGGAAGTACTAGTTTAATTGAAGAATTTCATGAAAAGTTAAAAAGGGAAGGTAATAAAGGTACTAGGCGTGCCACTATTGAAGAAAAGCAAGCAAAGTTAGATGGCATTTTTGGTAAGATATTAAGAGAAAAACTAAACTTACAAGAAGATAAGGTAGTAGAGATAATAAAAGAATTAAAAAATAAAGGTAGGGAAGATCAAGAGCAATTTTCTGCTACTAAAGAAAAATTACTCTTAATTCTTAATGAACTTGCTAGTGAAGAAAGTCAAGGAGAAGAAGAAATAAAATCAAAAATACGTGCAAGATATAAAGAAGAAGGATATGAGAGTTCAATTGATAAATCAGGGCTAGAAAGACAGGAAAAAGAGATGCTAAAAGGGTCTCTAACAAAAACAAAAAAGTTAGGCCAATTAATAAAAAGAAAAGAAAATATAAAGCATTTATGTGAAAAAATCACTGATTCAAATATTCAGTCAAAAATAACAGATATTTTTGAAGCACTAATTACTGAGGGAGAAAAGAATAAAGGAAGAGTAGGACAAAAAGCTAAAGAAAAACGAGAAGAATTTGAGGGTCTATTAGATGAATTAAAAAAAGGTAATAAAGCATTGATCGCAGGTGATTATGAGAGTAATAACTGGAATAGCGGAAAAGACAGGATAGAGAATTTAGATAGTGAGTATGAAGAATTTTTGGGGTTGATTGATCATATAAATCAAGACTCCATTAATAAAGTTTCTCAGCTATTCAATAAATTTTCTCGGTCATTAACCATGGAAAGCAATCAGAAAGAAAATTTGAATAAAAGTTTTAAGGGGGAGATAGAAGAGAATTTAAAGAGTAGCTCAGTAATAAGTCAGAAGTTATCTGAGCTTGAAAGTATTCTAGATGAAAACGAATTAAACAGCAAATTAATTGAAAAATTTTCTTCTTATAAGGTGAATCGAAAGTTACAGGCTATAGTAGAGATGCTTGTGCTTGACATAACAGAAGTTTTAAACGCAAAAAGACTTTTAACAGAAAATAGGTATTTTTTAGACAAAACATCTTCTATTTTAATTGGAAAACAGTTACGAAACTATTTGGCACATGGAGATCCTTTAATTAATGCATTGTCATTTGATACTCTAATGTCAATTATTTCTAATGCAAGAACCTTCGTAGAAAAAAAGGATATAACAATTGGAGGTAAAAAGTTAATAGGTCAAGTAATAGAGGATGATCCTTTTTCGTTAGAAGAACAGCACAAACAAAATCTTGAAATCTTAAATATTCAAAAGAAGATGTTTTCTGCTGCAGAAGAAGGTAATATTGACGAAGTGAAAGATTGTATAAGAAAGGGAGCAGACGTTAATGCTAGGGATATTAATGGATGGAATGCACTTCATTATGCTGCTCGTGGAGATAAGATAAATGTTACTAAGTTTTTTCTGGGTCAAAATTTAAGTATTGATACTAAGAATAATAAAGGAGAAACACCGCTACATATTGCTGCTTGTTTTGGCAGTAAAGGAATTATAGGGTTTTTTGTGAAATATAAAGATCTAGACGTTAATCATTTGTTATGCTTAGCAGCAGGAAATGGTTATAAAGAAATAGTTGATATTTTACTGAGTAAAAAAGGAGCGGATGTTAATAAGCCTACTGATATGGGTGGAGTATCATTGCACTTTGCAGCGGAAAATGGTCACAAGGACGTGGTTAACGCTTTATTAAAGGTAAATGGTATAGAGGTTAATACTAAAACTACTGATAAAGGTTGGATGCCATTACATTATGCAGCACAAAATGGTCACAAGGATGTGGTTGATGCTTTATTGGAGGTAGATGGTATAGAAGTTAATGCTAAGACTACTGATGAAGATGTTCCATTACACTTAGCAGCACAAAATGGTCACAAGGGTGTGGTTGATGCTTTATTAAAGGTAAATGGTATAGAGGTTAATGCTAAAAATGATATGCATTGGACGCCATTACACTTGGCAGCACAAAATGGTCACAAGGACGTGGTTGATGATTTATTGGAGGTAAATGGTATAGAGGTTAATGAAACTACTGATGAAGATGTAACGCCATTACACTTAGCAGCACAAAATGGTCACAAGGACGTGGTTGATGCTTTATTGGAGGTAGATGGTATAGAGGTCAATGCTAAAACTACTGATACAGGTTGGACACCATTACACTTAGCAGCACAAAATGGTCACAAGGACGTGGTTGATGCTTTATTGGAGGTAAATGGTATAGAGGTTAACGCTCAGACTACTGATAATACTAATAAAGGTGCAACGCCATTACACTTAGCAGCACAAAATGGTCACAAGGACGTGGTTGATTCTTTATTAAAGGTAAATGGTATAGAGGTTAATGAAACTACTGATAAAGGTATAACACCATTACACGTAGCAGCGCAGATTGGTCACAAGGACGTGGTTGATGCTTTATTGGAGGTAGATGGTATAGAGGTTAACGCTAAAACTACTGATAAAGGTATGACACCATTGCACGTAGCAGCACAAAGTGGTCACAAGAATGTGGTTGATTCTTTATTGGAGGTAGATGGTATAGAGGTTAATGCTAAAACTACTGATAAAGGTAGAACACCATTACACTTAGCAGCACAAAATGGTCACAAGGACGTGGTTGATGCTTTATTGAAGGTAGATGGTATAGAGATTAATGTTAAGACTACTGACGAAAACGTAACACCATTACACTTAGCAGCACAAAATGGTCACAAGGACGTGGTTGATTCTTTATTAAAGGCAAAGGGTATAGAGGTCAATGCTAGAACTACTGATACAGGTTGGACGCCATTACACTTAGCAGCACAAAATGGTCACAAAGACGTGGTTAATGCTTTACTTAAGGTCACTGATATAGAGGTTAATGCTAAAGGTGATACACATTGGACACCATTACACGTTGCGGCACAAAGTGGTCACAGAGACGTGGTTGATGCTTTATTGAAGGTAGATGGTATAGAGATTAATGTTAAGACTACTGGCGAAAACGTAACTCCATTACACTTAGCAGCACAAAATGGTCGCAAGGACGTGGTTGATTCTTTATTAAAGGCAAAGGATATAGAGGTCAATGCTAAAGATAAGAATAAATGTACACCACTACACTATGCAGCACAAAATGGTCACAAGAATGTGGTTGATTCTTTATTAAAGGCAGAGGGTATAGAGGTCAATGCTAAAACTACCGATAAAAGTTGGATACCATTACACTATGCAGCACAAAATGGTCACAAGGACGTGGTTGATGATTTATTGGAGGTAGATGGTATAGAGGTTAATGCTAAAGGTACAACACCATTACACTTAACGCAAAGTGGTGAAAATGACTTGATTAATTCTTTAGCCCATATATTTGAGGTAGAAGGCATAGGGGCTAATGTTAAAGAAAAGATGAAGATGGATTTTTTGAATAAAGTTAATGCTAATATTAATACTGATAAAAGTTGGACACCATTACACTTAGCAGTACACAACGGTCACAAAGAGGTAGTAGAGGCTATATTGAACAAGAAAGCTGATATTTTTGCAAGGAATGACTGCGGTACTGTATTGTACCTAGCAGTAGTCAGTAATAATATAGAGTTAATCAGGTTTATTTTGGATATAATTAAGGAAAAAGATCCGCAAAACTTCTCTAAACACATAGATGCTGAGGATGCTGAAGGTGATACTCCATTAATGTGGGCTGTTCATGGCCAAAAAGTTAATGCAACCAAAGTACTTCTTGAGTATGGGGCTAATGTTAATGCCCAAAATAGTCGTGGTGAATCAGCATTACATCGGGCTGCTAAAGGTGATTATCAAGAATTTGTACAACTACTACTAGAAAGACAAGCAGATCCTAATATTCAAGATAATAATGGAAAAGCTCCATTGGATTTAGTTCAAGAGGGATTAGATAAAAATCCAGAAAATAAAGACTTAGAAAAAATTAAGAATTTGCTAAGTGATACAATGAATGAATTAAGCAACCAATCAAAAGATAAGCAAGATCCAAGCTCAATGCTGACGGAAAGCGTTGTGTATATTCCTTATTCAAGGGGAAGTTCTAAGTGAAAAAGTTAAGTATGTTGTAGTTAGTAATGAACAATTGAAAGAAATAGATCCTTCATTGTTGGACTATTTGGAATAGAAAAACAAACCAAAAAGAGTTAGAAAAGCAAATTCTAGGGCTCAATAATGAACAGATTCTTTTAAACGCAGAATAGGTTACACAACAAAAAAATAAAGGTAATATTTTTAAAAAGGATGACTTTATAAAGATTATAGGCAAAGACAAATATAAAGTATTAAAAGGGAGAGGAATACTTTCATTTAACAGAAAAGCGCGCATAGAGCAAAGTAAAATTGAACTATAACTTTTTCTTGTTGCGATTCTATTACTCTGGAAGACTTTACTCAAGTATAGCCTTTCTTATAATAGTCCGAATGCGATAAGATATGTGTTTATGGCTATAGCAGGCCAGTAGCATATTACGGTCTGTTCGGATTATTGTAAAAAGAGCTATAAATATCACTAAAAGTGAAGCTGAAAAATTTTAGCAGAGCTTGTTAAGCAAAAAGTTCTTGAGAAAAAGGATGATTCAGAAAATAGTGCTTATGGACTAAAGATCAAATTTGATGAAATTAAACAAGTTTAGCTTCCTTCCTGCCCAGTTTATGAGAATAGAACTCTTGCATAACTCATATGGACAACTCAAATTGTATAGCTCTTTTATAATAATCCGAACGGATCATAATACCCTACTGTCCTACGATAGCGATAAATACATATCTTATCATGTTCGGACTATTATAAGAAAGGTTATAGTAGAACAAGCTGCAAAGGATAGCAAAATATTGATTAAATATTGATTGTGTTGGAATATAGAAAGAAGTTATAGCCTTTCTTATAATAGTCCGAATGCGATAAGATATGTGTTTATGGCTATAGCAGGCCAGTAGCATATTACGGTCTGTTCGGATTATTGTAAAAAGAGCTATACTAAAAAAATTATGGGTGGTAAATTTAATGAGATTTCAGGGATTGTAAAATCACAAATAGAGAAAGCATGTCCCGGTGGAGAAGCTGGATGTCCTGGTAAGTTAAGTTTGAAAAAGTTTGACAAGTTTATGCTAGAATTTAATAGCAGGCTAAATGTTGTACTAAATCAATCAATACACCAAATGCTACATAATGAAAATAACGTACTAAAAATGGATAATATAAAAGAATCGCAAAGCTTAGGTTTATCTGGACCTAGAACTAGGTTAGATGATGTATTGATTGTGGGCAATCCCAGAGAATTATAGCCCTTCTCATAATAGTCCAAAAAGAGTAAGATATGGATTTATAGTAGTGAAGGTAAGGATGCCAGTAGCATATAGTTATGACTTAAGGAAAAAGGTAATGGAAGCGTTGGATGAAGGAGAAAGTGGAGAAACTGTTGCCAAGAGATTTAAGATCGGAAAAACAACTTTATATGAGTGGAAGAAAAGACGTGAGAAAACGGGAGATTTTCAGTCAAAAAAGCCTGGAAGCATGGCATAAAATTACCGACTGGAATGCATTTGCCGAATTTGCAAATGAGCAAGGTGGTAAAACTCAGTCAGAGATGGCTAAGCTTTGGGGCAATATTAGTAGACAAACAATTCATCGAGCACTTAAAAACATAGGATTCACAAGAAAAAAAAGACCTATGGATACAAAGAAAGAAATGAGGAAAAGCGAGCTCAATTTGCAAAGGTTATAGCGACAAAAGAACTTAAAGAATTAGTGTATATAGATGAGTCTGGCATTGATAGCACTGAAGACTACCCTTATGGATATTGTCAGAAGGGAAAGCGGTTTTATGCTCTAAAATCTGGTAAGAAAACTCAACGAATCAGTATGATTGCAGCCTTAAGTGGAAGAAAGGTAGTTGCTCCGTTAACCTTTGAAGGCCACTGCAATATGAATATTTTTAATGGATGGTTTGAGCAATTTTTGATACCGATCTTGGAACCTGGACAAACTGTTATCCTTGATAATGCTACTTTCCATAAGTCTAATAAGATTACCGAACTTGCTAAAGGGGTTGGTGCAGAAATTTTATATCTGCCTCCGTATTCTCCAGATTTTAATAAAATTGAGCATAATTGGTTTGCTATAAAAAACAGAATCAGGAAAAACATTTCTCTATTCAAATCTTTTCATCATGCTGTCGATTCTTCCTTCTTATGACCTCTTTGGACTATTATGAGAAGGGCTATAGTCGCTGGAAGAAGGTAGTGGACTAAAAAGTTTCTTCCTGAAGTTGTGCAATGTCAGCTTGAGGAAGGCCAGTTGTCTGGGAAATAACATTAATAGAAATGCCAGCCTTAAGTAGGTTTTTTGCAACTTCGATTTTTTCTGCTTTTCTGCCCTTTTCTTCGCCGATGAGGATACCTTCTTGTCTACCTTCTTGTCTACCTTTTTGAGTGGCATCATCGAGTTTTTGAGCAAGGACAGCCTGTTCATCACGAATACGCTTTATCTCTTGTTCATAGGCAATAAATTCTTTTTCTGACCAGTTGAATCTATTTAGTTCTTCATATGCTCTTTTAATTATTAGATCACTTCCTATTATTCTCTCTAGCTCTTCTTCACTAGTTTCGTCTGCATATCGTTGTCTAAGTGAAGAAGGTCGCCCCTCCTCACTCGACTTCAAAACCGTACGTGAGACTTTGCGCCTCATACGGCTTCTCTCTAATTTGGTGCTTGTCATGCACACCTCCTGTGTAATTCATCGTGACAATGCCCATGTAACAAAGATAAATTTTTGATCATATTGTTTCGTCTATTCCGGTCTTTATGATGTATTTCTATTATATCATCACTTTCAAACCATAGTCGACAATTATCGCATTTATTTTGTTGTAACTTCAATAATTTTATTACTCTTGATGGCTTATCTGGTATTTCTCTAAGACGATTACCCCAATAAACCCAATCACCATCATATGGAGATCTGGTTTTTTGCACTTTGATATGTCGTTTGATAACATGATCGCTGTGTATAGTAAGACGTATCTTGTTACTTGTCATAAAGCGCCAGTTTTCGTTATTATACTTCTTAAAGTATTTTCTTTTTATCCAGCATCTCCCTTTGTTTGGGTGCCTAAAAACTGCCCATCTCCAGAGTTTTCTATGCATAATATTATCCAATGAACTAAAGATTTTACATGAAACTACCGAGGAGTAATATTGACTCCATCCTCTATTTATTGGATTGAGATCCTTTATCACCCGTTCTTGTGGTGCTCCACGCATTTCTCTGAGCTTATGTTTATAGCCTTTCTTATAATAGTCCGAATGCGATAAGATATGTGTTTATGGCTATAGCAGGCCAGTAGCATATTACGGTCTGTTCGGATTATTGTAAAAAGAGCTATAATAGCTAGTGTATGCTGTTTTATAGAATTACGACTTGGTTTGATTAATAACTTGTAACCTTTCTTACTTTCTTTTGTTGGATATTGTCTTATTGAAAATCCAAGAAAATCGAATCCTGGTTTTGTTCCATTACTGGTTCTTAGTGAATGATAAACTTTTGTTTTAGAGGGCTTTAATTCTAGTCCGATGGTTTTTAACCACTCTTCAACTAAAATTTTTGCCTTAAGAATAATCTCTTTACTTTCATGTATGATGACAAAGTCATCAGCATAAAATATAACACTTATGGTTTTTTGTGCCTTTTTATGTGATATTTTTCCATATTTCCTTTTCGTGTGTTGAAAAAGTTCATTTGTTAATGTCTTTTTTATATGCTGTTCTAATCCATGTAATGCAATACAAGCAAGTAACGGTGAGATCGTCCCTCCTTGAATTGTGCCACATTTTGTAGATTGAAATTTTTCATCATCCATAACACCTGCTCTTAACCATCCTTTTATTATTTTCCTAATAGTTGGTGTGGTATTAAGTTTTTCCAACAGAGTGTTGTGGTCAATTTTGTCAAAGCATCCAGAAATATCGGCATCTAAAATGTATGCTGTTTTCTGTTTAAGCACATCAAATATGGCTTCAATTGCATCATGACAAGATCTACCAGGTCTAAAACCGTATGTGTTTGGCTCAAATTTTGCCTCCCACTCTGGTTCTAAAGCCATTTTTACAAGTGTTTGTTTTGCTCGACACGATATAGTGGGTATTCCAAGGGGGCGACGCTCCAATGGCTTACCAGGTTTTGGGATCCAAACTCGTCTCGATGGTTTTGCTTTTTCCTTCAAATCCATAGAATATGCTAATTGCATTCTTTCTTTTTGGTTGAGACTCGCTTTTCCATCGATACCTGCTGTCTTTTTCCCTCTATTGTCCTGTGTTACTCTTCTAACTGCGAGTATTCTTGCACTTGTTGATTTTTGTAATAATCTCTGAAGATTATGCACCTTTTTGATATCATTACATGTAGAAGCTCGGTAAATTCGTTTTTGTAGCTTAAATGAGGATTTCTTCAGCTTCCGCCAAGGAATTTCATTCCATTCATACCTAACTTTTTGTTGGTTCATAACATGTTCACTATTATTCACAACTTTACCTTCCAAATTACAGTGTTTACGTCTGCATATCCCAAATATTACTTTGGGCATTAGCTTCTTAAACAATCCCTCCAACATAAATACTTGCGGCTGACTACCTACTTATATTTATATAAATATAAGAGCATTTATGTGGTTACTCCGTTCCATGATCTTGTTTCACGTTGGACTTAGATTCCTACTGTTTGCCGGAAGCTGAGAACATCAGTAACTAAAGTTTTCAATCTTTAGTTCCCCTTTGTGCTTCGTACCGTTTTGGTCTATGCGTAATCCAACCTCCTTTCGCATATTGTGCTTTGACGACAATTCAGACGTAAGTTTCTCTCGTAATCATATCCAACT
Organism: Wolbachia endosymbiont (group A) of Pherbina coryleti; assembly: GCF_964026875.1. NCBI lineage: Bacteria > Pseudomonadati > Pseudomonadota > Alphaproteobacteria > Rickettsiales > Anaplasmataceae > Wolbachia > Wolbachia endosymbiont (group A) of Pherbina coryleti. The sequence continues at coordinate 1,441,298 of NZ_OZ034706.1, read as the reverse complement.
CTGTTTGCAGGGATTCACCACGAGGTTTAGTGTTACCTGCTTTTATCTCATGCTTGCATCCCAAAGGTTGCCACTCTTTGAAATGTGAGATATACATTATCCCTGATGTCTGGGAAGATGGAATTTAACCACCACAAAATCATGACCTTCCGGGTCGCACGAAAAAAGAAAACCCACCTTTCTACTGTGCTCTCTAGTTGCTCTACTCTATTTTTTGTAAATTTAGGCAACTCAATGAAAACGAATTGAAAATCTTTTAGATAATGTCCGTTGGTTTTTATCTCTCGTATTATGAGTAGAAATATACTCAACCTCTGTAGGAAATAGCGTACTATTGGAAATAGCAATAAAGAATACTTTCTTAAAATCAACGTAATTGCCAGATTGTCTTGAGTAAGCTTTGGCAGCATATAGTTGAGCACGTTTTTCAAAGCTCTTGTCCTTAGCGAGCTGCATCTCCGCAATATATCTATTTCCATGGGAATCTTTGCAGAGAACATCGACTATACTTTGTTTATCAGAAGCAATTTCAGGATTCATGATGGTGCTAAGGAACTCAACTTCTTGTATTGCGTTAGCACCAGCAAAGCCTAAGATGTCATTTAAAAAGTGGATAAGGATATTCTTATTTTTTTTCAGTGCCGAATATTTTTTTGAATGTCAAATCTAGCTTAGGATCTAAAAATTTAGAAAGAGCCATGAGAAAGTAAGATAAAAAGCATCAGTAATCATACACAATTCTGAAGAAATATTCAACTAAAATGCAAACATTTTGTATATCTTTATTTGGTAGTATTAAACTGTATAATATTTATGGCAAATATCTCTATAAGGTATCAGATAGCACAAAAAGTAAGGAGCTGGAGGTTAAAGCGAGGTTATACTCAAAAAGATTTAGCAAAAAAAATCGGCGTAACATATCAAATAGTACTACAATATGAAAAAGGAACACGTAAAATTTCGATTGAGAAGTTGTACGCTATAGCAGAGGTATTATCAATTAATATTATGGATCTTATTCCTGTATCAAGTGAAAAAGTCTGCCTTAAAAATAAGGAAGAAGAGATACTAAATTTAATAAGAGAATACAAAAAGATTAGCGGTCAGGAGCTACGTAAAATGTTTTGTTTATTAACCAAGTTTGCCCAAGTTGTTGAGAAAAGTAGTAAAAAATCAGAGAAAGTAAAAATTGCAAAGGGTCTGGTTAAAGCAGGAATTTCTGTTGATACTGTTTCAAAAACAATTGGTCTCTCTGCTGATGAGTGTGTTGAAGAAAAGGTTGGTTCTATATACTGCCAAATAGGAAAGAAGATAAAAGAGTGGAGGATAGTGAGAGGGTATACTCAAAAAGATTTAGCAGAGAAAATGAGTACAACACGTGACGAAATAAGCAACTATGAACAAGGATGTGTGGCTATTCCACTGGAAAAATTGTATGCAATAGCGGAAACATTATCGATTAATATCATGGACCTACTTGAACTAACAGAGGATGCAGATGATAAAGTGGAAAATGAATTACCGAATTTAATTGAAGAATACAAAGAAATTGAGAGTCAAGAATTACGGTATGTGCTAATAAAATCTCTGCTTGAAGGCATACGGATTTGTGAGGAGAAAATTAGAGAAGAAGAAAGAATCAAAATTGCAAAGAACTTAGTTAAAAAAGGAATTTCTACCGATATTATTTTGCAAATAACAGGCCTCTCTTTAGGCGAAATTCAACAAGTTTAAAATAAAAAAATCACCATGTATTAATATCTTTACCTCTTGATAAAAAAATAAGTAAAAAAGATTGAAAAATTGATTTGACTTCACTCGGAAGCTATGGCTCTATGCCAATGCTGATAAAAAAACAGCAGTAAATATTTAAAAAAAGTTTGTTGTTAGTGAAGGGTAAATTATATGAATAAAAGTAAAGAGGAAATAGAGTTCAGAATATTATAGCCTTTCTTATAATAGTCCGAATGCGATAAGATATGTGTTTATGGCTATAGCAGGCCAGTAGCATATTACGGTCTGTTCGGATTATTGTAAAAAGAGCTATAGAAAGCAAAGGCAAAGCACTACTTGATCGTGAAATAATGGAAACATTTTTAAGTGCAGTGCATGAAAGGCCACAGGCTCAAGAAATTGCTAAAAATCTAGTGAATAGCTATACGGGAGTAGGAAGGATTTTAGGTAGAGAAATGGATGACCTGAAAGTTATAGAAGGAGTGACTGATTCTGCAGTAGCAATGATTATGTGCGTTAAGGAAACACTAGAAAGGGTACTGAGAGAAAAGCTCAAGAGTGAGCCAATAATGGACTTACAAGGGCTAGTAGAGTACTTAAACGTAAGTATAGGCCACTCAGAAAGGGAATGTGTAAAAATACTGTACTTGAATAAGAGGCGCCAACTAATTGGAGAAGAATCCTATATTGGTGAAATGGAAAAAGCACCGGTATACATAAAGGAGATTATAAAAAAAGCATTAATAAAAAATGCAACATTAATAATAATGTCACATAACCATCCTGGAGGAAGCTTAGAGCCGTCAGAAGAAGATCAAGCAGTAACGAAGAGCTTAGCAGCAGCATGTAGTACTGTAAGCGTAAAATTGTTTGACCATATTATCATCACAAGTGGAGGCTATTTCAGCTTTCGAGAAAACGGATTGTTATAGCAGAAAATATTTGCAAATCTACTCATTATAATTTATAATGAGTAATAGAATGTATAATAATAAAGTTTATTGTACGCTTAAAAAGTATTTTTAATAGTGAGGATAATATGGGTAATAAAATAATTGTACCTTTTGATGATAAGAAAGGAGGTACTTATGAATTAAACGTTGATCTTGATAAATTATCAGAAGGTGAGATGTTAAATGCTATTATAGGAATTGGTCGTGTTAACCAGCAGTCCACCTTTGTAAGCAAAACTAATAAGGCTAAAAAACCTGGAGAAGTGCCCTTCCCTAATAGAGACGTTCAAATCAACTACGGAAAGGGACTTGATTACATATATGGCACAAAACCTATAAGTGATCAAGAAGATAAAAATCCATTTACCTCTGCCTTGCAAAAAATAAAGCCAAGTATAAGCGAAAGCGAAAAATTGAGCTGGTTTAAAAGTGCTGTGGTAAGAGCAAAAAGTTTAAAAGAGATGAATAAAGTTATAGATGAAGTAATAGATGATGGAGCAAGGCTAAATGCATGTAATGATGGGGAATGGAGTTTCGCAGAGTATGTAGTATTAGGTACACATTTTCATAAATTTGATAAGGTTGATCGTAAAAAGGTAATACGTAAATTAATGTTAAGCGGTGCAGAGTTTCATGATACTCTACTACAGAATAAACTGATAGGTGAAATCTATAATGAGCTACAACCAGAAATTCAGCCACAGATAGATAAGCAACTAGAAGAACTAGGAAAAGCTGGTGAAAGTGCTGTTCAGGAAGGAGCTTTAATAGATCTAGAAATAGATAATAGGACGTTTTTTGTGGAATTCTCTGAGGACAGCAAGGTAGAAGTTGCCAAAGTACTGAAAGCAAACAGAGAGTTAGGAAGTAATATTTTAAAAATTGGCAATAATGCAGTTGAAGTTAAAAGTGAGAAGGGAGGTATAAGAAACTACACTGATATGTCAGATGGAAGCTCTATTGTATTAGAATTTCCTACGAGCGTTGGTAAGCTAAATATTATATTGTACCAAGAGGCAGATCAGGTGCAAGTGAGAGTAGCAAATAAGGAAATGTGGGCTGAGTTACAAAAAAGAGGCGAAGAAATTGGAAAAAATTGCCTCTTTGGGGGAGTGAAACTTAAGGAAGTGGTAGAAAGAGGTAATTTCACTAGATGTGGCATATGGAGTGAAAAGCAGAAGGAAGTAAGTGAAAAATTGTTTTCATGGGTAGACAAAGTACGTGAAAATAGTAAAGAAACTTGTAGGGCACTTTAATTTAAAGGTTCCAGAGTCTAGCTATTATATCTGGAGCCTTTGAGCTATAGTATAAAATATTATATGTATGGTTCTTTTTGTGGAAAAAAGTCTAGATTATAAAGTGGGAGAAAAATTAAAAAGTTGGAGGTTAGAGAGAGGGTATACTCAGAAAGATTTAGCAGAGAAAATTGGTGTAAAGTATTGGGTGATACTGCAATATGAGAAAGGGAATCGTAGAGTTCCAATTGAAAGGTTGTATGCTATAGCTGAGGCATTATCAATCAGTATTACGGATCTAATTCCTGTATCAAAAAGCTGTCTTGAAGATGAGGGAGAAGAAATATTGAATCTAGTAAGAGAATATAAAAAGATTAATGACCAAGAGTTACGTAAGATGTTTTGTTTACTAACCAAATTTGTTCAAGTTAGTGAGAAAAGTAGCAGGAAAGCAGAGAAAGCGGAAATAGCAAAGCGCTTGGTTAAAGCAGGAATTTCTGTTGATATTGTTTCACAAATAATTGGCCTCTCTGCTGATGAATGTGTTGAAGAAAAAGTTGGTTCTATATACTGCCAAATAGGAAAGAAGATAAAAGAATGGAGGCTAGTGAGAGAGTATACTCAAAAAGATTTAGGAGAGAAAATGAATACAACACGTGACGAAATAAGCAACTATGAACAAGGAAGGACTGCTGTTCCACTTGATAAATTATATGAAATGGCAGAAGCATTATCGATTAATATTACGGATCTACTAATAGAGGAAGGGAGTAAAGTGAAAAATGAGCTACCTGATTTGATTAAAGAATACAAAGAAATTGAGAGCCAAGAACTACGTAATGCATTAATAAAATCTTTGTTTGAAGGGATGCATATTTGCGAAGAAAAAGTGAGGAAAGCGGAAAGGATCAAAGTTGCAAAGGATTTAGTAAAAGGGGGAATTTCTATTGATATTATTTTGCAAATAGTTGGTTTATCCGCTGATCAAATTGCATGAAAATTTATTTCTAAGTAAGGTATATATGTTTGTTTCTGTAAGAGATGTTAGTTCTATACACTACAAAATAGGGCAAAAAATAGAAGATTGTAGATTAATGCAAAGGTGTACTCAAGCAGAGTTAGCAAGTAAAATCGGATTAGCATATAAAGAAGTAACCAATTATGAAAATGGGTATATTCATATTCCGATTGAAGTACTATATGTAATAGCAAGAGTACTGTCAGTTAATGTTGTAGATCTATTACCTAAACCAATAACAGTAAGAGAGTATGAAGATGAAGACGAAGAAATATTCTATCTAACGAAAATATATGAGAATCAAAAGTTAGGCAAAATAGTACCTTCATTAGTCAGGTTTGTTCATATTAGCGAGAAAATCAATCAAGAGGAGGCAAGATTAGAGGTAGCAAAAAATCTAGTAAAAGAAGGAGTTTCAGTTGACATAATTTCCCAAGCAACCGGCTTATCTATTTACGAGTATGATAATACAGAGAAAGAAGTCTGCACTGATTCTATATACTACAGAGTAGGGCAAAGAATAAGAGAATGGAGGTTGATGAGGAGATATACTCAAAAAGATTTGGCGGATAAAGTTGATTTAACGCTCAAGGAAATACACGAATATGAAAAAGGATGTACTGCCATCTCATTTGATAAATTATATGAAATAGCAAGAGCATTATCAGTGAATATTAAAGTTTTGCTACCTGAAACGAGAGAAAGTAAAGAAGAAAATAGGCTATTGAGTTTAATAGACGAGTACAGAGAACAAGAATCATTAGATGCGTTAGTCAAATCTCTATCTGAAGATATGAAAAGCGGCAAGGAAAAAGTTAAAAAAGCGGAGAAAATCAAGGTTGTAAAAAATCTAGCAAAGGCAGGTGTTGCTATTGATATTATTGTGCGAGCAAGTCGCCTAACTGCTGATGAGTGTGAAAATTGAATTGTGTTAAAGACGGTTGGGAGTGTTAAATAATATATTAAGATATAAGTAAAGATAGTTATATATTTAACACTTCTATGCAGAATTTCTCTATCACTTTCTGATTGTTTTCTATCATTGCCTTTGCCTCCTCCTGAAGAGATTTGATATTTTTTGATGTAATATTATCCATGTCAGGTGATGCTATTTTTAATCGCGATTGTATACGTATATATTTATCACCTATAACTTGATCAAGTTGGTAATTTACTGAATCTAAACTTGAGGCAAACATCACATGTAATAGTGGTTTTATCCAGCCTATTTTTCCAAGTCTCTTTGAATTGGCATACTCTATGCTTCTATCTGTTCTTCCAGTACCTATCGATAACAGTAGAATATCATTATTTGGAAATAACCTCTTACCACTTGCATATGCACAAGCCGCTGGATTATTTGCAAATACCCCTCCATCCACTAATACCATTTCCTTTTGGTTGATTTTAAGATATTTAGGTGCAAAGTAAGTAGGTGCAGCCGTTGCAGCTCTGAGTGCATCTCTCAGCTTAATATTACCTTCTTTCCAGCTTTTGAAGAAAAATGGGCAATTATTCTGAATATCGTAACTCGTAATCAACACGTTACTTAAAGTGTTTTTAAGGATATCATCGCCAAAATATTTATGAAGTACATACTCAATATTTTTACTGGGGTATTGTGCATAGTTAAACCAAGATAGTATTGATCGCCTAAAAAATGAAGACTTAAAAATATATGCTCCGTACTCTTGGTAAAGCTCAACTAAATCATTGGCTGAATATTGGGGATTTCCTTGATTATCTTTCTTGCATAACCCTGCTACAACAATTCCACCGGTTGAGGTTCCTGCCATTAAGTCAAAGATTTCAGCTATAGTTCTTCTTGTTCTTTTTTCTATTTCTGCTAATATTATGGCTGGTATTATGCCCCTTATGCCTCCTCCGTCAACTGAAAGGATATATTTAATCATGTTTAGATATTTATTGATTTTTTTAACTTGTTTGCTTTTATCAGGTTGTGTTTCTTGTCCAAGTACTACTGTATGTTTCACTCCTAGAGAAAATTGCACCAACCTAATAATTGATTCCGTGGATCATGCTAAAAAATCCGTGTTGGTTCAGGCATACCAATTTACCTCAAAGCCTATTGCTGAATCCTTAGTTCAAGCTAAAAAGCGTGGAGTTGATGTCATGGTTATTCTCGACGAATCGCAAGTTAGCTCAAAGTATAGTGTTATTAATGAACTGTTTCATCAAAAAATCCCAATATACATAGACTATAAACCTTGTATCTTGAAAAAAGCATCTAATGTTTTAAGCTTAAGCATTAGTTGGAGAAGGGAGGAACTCTGATATAAACCTTAGATATAAAATCTGTTTTGCAGATAAGAGCTCCCTCTCAAAAGTATAGGCTGGACGGCGTCTTAGAAAGACCTAAATGGTTCTAATTCTGTATTAACAAGGTTAGCCTTACTTTTCATTTTTAATGGTAACGTATGGGGTTATATATGATCAACAACTTTCTTGGCATAGATGTATCAAAAGATCGCTTTGATGTTTTTCTCTCATTTATAAGTAAAAAAGGAAAACGTGAAACTAGGAAAAGGAGCTTTAAGAACGATGATCATGGGTTTCAAGGTTTACTGAGCTTTCTACAAAAACATAATGTAGAACAAGTAAAAGCCTGCATGGAAGCTACCGGTTGTTATAGTGAAGCTTTGGCTGAATTTCTACACAATACTGGACATTTTGTTAGTGTTGTAAATCCTTATTGCATAAAATCCTACGCAAGAAGTAAGCTTACACGGCAAAAAAATGATCAGACTGATGCAGAAATTATTGCTGATTGTTGCCAAAGACAGGAACCTACTCGTTGGACACCACCTTCTCCTGAACTGAAAAAATTAAAACATCTTTATCGTTGCTCGGTTGCGTTAAAAGATGAATTGATATTAGTAAATAACCACTTAGAAAAAAAAGAGAGACTGCCCAAAGAAGTTGCAAATGCTTGGGAAGACCTTGCAATGAATATAGCTCAAAAAATAGAAACAATAAAAAACTCCGTACGTGAACTATTAAAGCAACACAAAGAGTTGTTGGAAAATTTTCAACTTCTACTGACTATTCCAGGAATAGGAGAGGAATCAGCAGTAGCTATTTTAGCTGAGGTTCCTGACATAGAAGTTTTTAGAAATGCCAGACAATTGGCAGCATATGCAGGAGTTATACCGAGAAATATAACATCAGGTTCATCTGTATATGCCAAACCCAGATTAAGTAAATCCGGTTCACAACCATTACGTAAGGCACTTTTCTTTCCTGCCATAGTAGCTAAGAATCACAATCCTATTATTATGAGCTTTTGCCAGAGATTAAAGGAAAAGGGTAAGCATAATATGGCCATAGTTGGGTCTGCAATGCGTAAGTTACTTCATATTGTTTTTGGTATTTTAAGATCAAAAAAGGCTTTTGATCCTGACCATATCAAAAACTACAGGGCCAGGAGGTTAACTGAAGGTTTAGTACTTTAAAATCAAAAAATGCTTCCATTCTATCTTACGTAAAATGGCATCTTACACAAATTCATTGAATGTAATTAGTATGTTGATAAGTAAATTAGTTTTATATATACAAGACAGCAGAAATTTACTTATCAACATAACTATAATCTGTATCCGCTATACAGGATGTGAGTTGGAAGTATTTTTTAGTTTTACAATACAGCCTAGGCAATGAGACAATTTTTATAATTTTTTTGTTGACTGACAAGACGGCGTCTGCAATTTCACACAGTAAAATTATGATTATTGATGAGCAAAAAATCATAACTGGATCTTTCAATTTCTCTGACGCCGCGCAGAAAAAAAACGCTGAGAATCTACTGATTATAACAGGAGACCCTACATTAGTTGAGCAATACATCGAAAACTGGAAGGATCGTCAATCTCAATCTGATCCTTATACACCAAAAGTAGAAGAATAATTACTTTAAATCAGCTTTAAGCTCATCCAATTCCTCAGAAAGATTTTTTACCCTTTCCTCAAGTACTAATACTTTTTCCATTAAACCATATTCAATAAGTTTATCGTGAAATTGTACCCTTGAGTCTAGCTTGGATAACCACCATATGATTGCTACGGTTTGGATTAATATGGTAATAATTACTGTAATTGGGATTTTTTTTAGCATATTTTTTACTGGTTATAAAATAATTGCAAATTACTGATAAAAGAAGAAATATGTTCAGTTTCTATATTTTGCTGTGGTAGTCACTATTTGAATTCGTATTGCTCTTCTGCAGATCCTTATGACTCCAATATATCTTTGATATTATTTGCTATTTTTGAGCGAGCCTTCTGCATTGGAAAGTAGTTTTATTACTTCTCTGTATTGCTTGTTTTTATCTTTATTACGTTCTTCTGATATTACAGCCATGCTTCTAGGTGTTCTTCCATCTTTAGCTACAGCAATAGGATCTGCTCCTTTGTCTAATAAAAATTTAACAATTTCCAAACGTCCTTGATCTGCAGCATAATGCAGCGGTGTCCATCCCTCATACCCACCAGAAGCGCCTATATCAGCTCCTTTTTGCACTAGAAAATCCACAACTTCTAAACAACCTGCCTCTGAAGCATAATGTAATGCTGTTAATTTAGGAACCTGCACATTATAGCCTTTCTTATAATAGTCCGAATGCGATAAGATATGTGTTTATGGCTATAGCAGGCCAGTAGCATATTACGGTCTGTTCGGATTATTGTAAAAAGAGCTATAACATCTAATAGATTTTCTACCAAAAGTTTTACAACCTCTAAGTTACAATTTTCAGAAGCAATTTGTAGTACTGTTTTATAATTACTCACAGCTTTACTCTTTGTATAGCAACATGTAACAACAACACATATAATTGTTATCATAAGCCATAGAAAATTTATCTTATTCTTTATGTTCTTACTTATTTTGTTCATGTCTAACATTTTTTTAGAATTAAATAATCATTTGCTTAAGTTTCATTTAAATAGCTTTGCTCACTTTTGCCTCTACTATAGTTTGATATCCTCTATTATTCAGAATATGTTCTGCCTTGCTAATTACCCATTCACCTTCAATTTCCTGACAAAATCCTGAAAGGCTGATCTTAGCTTCTGCAAATAATTCTGGATTACCAGGAACAGTTACATTTAAACTTGATGTACTACGTTTTAGTTGTTTTAACTTGGCTGCTGCTGCACTAATTGCTGATTCTGCGGTAGAGTAAAGCGTTTGCAGGGTATAACTTGGACCCTCATTTCCCACTTTCTCTTCTATAGTTTCTCCCTTTTCATAACTGTGCCATTTTGCAATAACAGATCCATATTTGTTACGCACATTAAAATTTACCTCCCAATTTATAATATCTTTAGGTGTTAATACTGTTGTACCTAACATCTTTCCAGTCGCTGATCTTGCTTCTCCCTTTGGAATAAAAATTATATATCCTCCTGCTGGTTTTACTAACGCATCATATTTTTTGCCTAATCCTTCCAAAAAACTCATGTCGCTTTCTTCTGCTTGAATGGTATGTGGTATAAATATATTTTCAAATCTTTCAGCGACTTTACCTTCATACCCATGTTCTTGTGCTATTTCTTTAATCAAATCTCCCAAGGTAATGTCTTTCCATTCCTTTGATTTTCTTTCCTTTAATGATCCTCTTAAACTTGCAGCATCACATTTTATTCTTAAAGTTTGCGGTGGACTTTGTATTGTAATTTGATTTGCCTTATATACCCCCATAGGTAATAAACCTGTTTCTTTATATCCTAGAAAAACCTGTAAATTACCCTTAAGTTCTAAAGCGCTAGAGCTATAATTAATGCATATCTCAGCTTCGTCACTTGTAGTACCGGATCCATCAGTTACACGTAGTAATATTAAACTCTTTTTTAAAACCTCTGTTACTGGGTTATTTTTTGCTACTATATCAAAATCTGGTGTCATTCATCTAAAATATTTATAACAGATTCTTTCAGTATTTTTTGAATTTTAGGAAGCTTAATTCTTAATCCAGCGGGCAAAAAACTTCCATGTTCTGCAAGGCCTGGATTTTCAAGCAATACTTCCTCCACTGCTCCACTACTGTATCCATAATGTTTCCAGCAAATTTCATCTAACATTTCGTTTTCTTTCGTGTAATAATAAATCACTTACTGTAACCTTTTAACTTCAAAATAAACTCAACTTTTCTCGGTTTTCCATCAGGAAAAAATAATATCTGTTTTTCTTCTACATTAGTAATGACAAAATTTCCAAGTATATTTCCTGAATTATCAACCAGAACGTGCGGTTCTTGAGTATCGCGTATATTTTTTAGCTGTTCTAAGCCGTTACTCTGATAACGCGGATAAATCACTCCTGTCAGATCAATACATTCAATTCCTGAGCCAATGTTTTGTAGCAACGTTTTTTCAATACATTCAATTGTATACCACCTTTTTTCTTTACTGTATCTTAGGCTTATTGGTTCAAGCTTACATTTTCCAAGCAACATCAATGTAACTCTTCAACTATATCAAAAAGTGCCCCACGTGCTTGTTCTCTAAATCGTTCTATTACTGCATCAGCAACGCTGCGGACATCTTCAGACTTAATGTTGATATTAAACGTTTGATAGAATGCTTGGTTATATACTTTAGATTCCCTATTTTCATATCTACTTTTCTTGAATGCTTTCTCAACTTCTTCTTGTTCTATAGCTCTTTTTTCTTCTATAACACCTTTAACTTTAAAACTCTCAAAATTGCCTTTACTATTTTCTGAAAATTGTTTAATAGCACTATTACTTGTCAATGGGGTTCCGTTACTGAAAATGCTATTTTTAGAAAGCCTATTAACAACATTTCCATTATTTTCAAATTTTCTAATCGGACTATTCTCAGCAAATATGCTACTAACTTTATTTCCTATCCATGAAAAAGTTTCTCCTATGGGTTTAATGAGTGATTTTATGTATTCCCAAAAGTTAGAGAAAAAGTCTTTTACCTTTTGCCAGTTAGTGATAACAAGAGCTGCACCAGTAACAAGACTCGCTATTAAAAGTCCAATTGGGTTAGTCATTACAGCTAGTGTTATTGCTCTTAGCCCTGTTATTACTGCAGGAAAAACTATACTTGATAAAGATGAAAATGTTGTCAGTATCGTTGCTTTAAGACCAAAAATTGTACTTCCTAATAAAGTAATTCCATAGCCTACTCCCACTACTAAGACTTTCAAACTTATCAAGGCTGCTAAAGTACTCATGATTGCTGTAGTTAAAGTTGGATATTTTTCTGCAAAAGAAGCTATACGCTCTGTTATTGCTTTCAAACTTCCAGCTACATAATTTAAAGTAGGTAACATTACTGACCCTAGATTCATGCCAGCTTCAAATACTGCATTTTTAAGTAATTGTAATTTATTAGCTGTAGTATTTGCCCGATTGTTAAATTCGTCCTGCATTGAAGCGTTATATTTTTCTTTATCAGCTAAATGTTCAATAGCTTTCTTGTAAATGTCTAAGCTTCCTACTAAAAGAGCAATGTCATCTTGAAACCCAGCGCCAAATAGATTCATAAGAATACCGGCACGCTCTTGGTCATCTATTTTTTTTAAAGTTTCAAGAAATTGCAATATTGCCTCTTGAGGATTTTTTTTAATAGTTTGTTCGAGCTCTTCTATACTTGTTCCCATCTCATCTAATGCATCGTGAAATTCAGGACTTTGCTCTCTTGCGGTCTGTAATTTACTAAGAAAGTTATTTATAGCAGTTGCTGCTTTTTCGGGTTGTTTACCTAAACTTATGAACGCACTTGCTAAGCTACTTGCTTGATCAATTTCTAAACCAAACTGTTTAGCATTACCACCAATTCTATTCAGTGTAAGAACCATTTCCTTAGCTTTGGCAGCAGTATTATCTGAAAGATGGTTTATTATGTTACCTACATTTTCCATGCCATCAACTTTAATTCCATAGACATTGGATATTTTTGCAATAGCATTACCAGCTTCTTCTGCCGACATATCAAACGCTGTGGTCATTTTGGCAACTACTGTTGTAAACTTTATAAGATCATTTTTGTCAATACCAAGTTGACCACCACTTGCAGCTATTTGTGCTAATTCTGCAGCTGACAAGGGTATTTCACGAGACAACTTTTTGAGCTCTTGAGCAAATTTATTAGCTTCATCTTTTTTACTATCAAACCTTACTACTTTCTTTACATCAGCCATAGCCGATTCAAAATCAATTGCAACTTTAACTGGAGCTGCAAGCGTTAATCCAAGCCCAATTGTTTCTATTATTTGTGACTTAAAATGTGCTTTGCTTGCTAAAAAACTTTGGTGACTACGTATTGCAGATCCAAGCTTACCATACTTACCTTTTAATACTTCAATAGAAGAGCCAAGTTTATGTTGGTCACTTACTAAGTACTTAATATTTCTTCCACTTTTCCTTACTTCTTCATTGAATGAATGTAAAGCATCTCTCTTTTTCAAATATGCTTCTTTTGCTTTTGTTGCGGAGGTTTTGGCCTTGTCAAATTCTGCTTTTAAAGTTTTGCTCGGTTTCTCTATTGCTTTCATTTGTTTAGCTAAAGATTTTACTTGATCTTCAAAGCCCTTCCATGACCTTCTGCTAGTTAAAACATCATGACCCAACTGCTTAAACTTTGATACTGATTTTAAAGATGAGTCAAGCTTTCTTATATTCTCACCAAGACGGGTAAGTTGACTACTACTTCCTTTTATTACAGTATTAAAACTTCCATCTAAAACTGCTCCGATTTTTATAGATAATGTTGACATTGTACCTTCCTCACTGCTTTATGCCATAAGATAAATTCACTAATCTCCATATCAAGAATGTGCTCAACTCCACCACCTATGATAGAGCCAAGCACTAGTATTTCTAATCTCAAGTTTTTTGGATAATCGGTGAAAAAAAATCCTTTAATACCTCTTGTACTTTTACATAATCAGCAATATCTAACTCTTCAATCGCTTCTTTTGCAACTGATGTCAAATTGGCAGTCAAAGTTACTTCCTTACTTAGATCACTACCACTAAGTCTCTCAATAGCTAGATAATCTCTAACTTTTGGACGTCTAACGGTAAGTTCTGAGACAGAAATACCATCAACTGTAATTGGGTTGTTTAGTGTTATAGTTTGCATAAAATTCTCCTATAAAAAATAAAATCTTGTAAAATGTTGTAACTATTTGATCAACATCTAAAAAATAGAATTCTAAAAATCTTCATATTCCAAGCACCGTTTGAAGTAGTGCCATTTGATCAACACCATTTATCTTTCTAATCATATTTTCAGCATCGATTTCTATTAACTCATTACCACCTATAGTAAGTTTATAGTAATGAGCAGCTACAGTACACTTCAGCGTTGCTTTTTCAGCAGGTTTCCAGTTACCAAAGTCAAACTCTTTAAAAATGCCTCTTAAATTGATTATTACTCCTTCAATATCATTGTTTCCGCTGCCTTGTAATCCGCCCCTTAGCGTCAAAGCTACTGAATTTCCATTTATCAACCCAAATAGCCGAAAGAGCTCTGTATCGTATTCAGAAAAAGTGAAATCTGCTTCAAGCTTCTCCATGCCCATATCAATATTTATTGGAATATCCATACCACCAGCTCTGTATTCCTCTGTTTTTATGGTAAGTTTTGGCAAGGTTATTTCATCTATTTTTCCTGCATAACCACGACCATCAACGAATACGTTAAAATTTCTCAGTATTTTCGGTAACACTTTGCTTTCTCCTAACTTATATTTACGAGATGAGACCTGAATATTATTTGTTCTGCCGGATATGGTGGTGTAAACTCAAAGTCAAAGTATACTTTTCCACTTGCAATATTTGCCGGTGTATTGAGTTCGGGAGTTGCATAACATTTTCCACTGATAATTGCTCCTTGCGCTTTTAAACTTGCAAGGTAAGAATTCACCCCCTCAATCACATCATCTATATAAGTTTTTGTGATATTGCGATCAACTGCCCAGAGATGAGCTCGAAGTAAACTATCGTTAATTAAATCTGCAGTGCGCCTTACTGATAGAAAAGCCCATTTCGAATCGTTTGAACATGTTCTATTTCCCCAAAGCCTATAGCCATTTTGATGAATTATCGTTGTTACTTCATTTTCATTTAAATGGTTTGCTCTACAATTTGTATTACCGAGCGTAAAATCAATAGGCCTGCTTGTTCCAACAATACCATTTATCTCTTTATTTGAAGGTGAGTGCCAAAATCCTTGTTCGCTATCTACTTTTGCTATTAAACCAGCTACAAATGGGCTTGCTGGCAAGGTTCCTTCTTTTCCTTCAATAAATACCTTAACCCAAGGGTCAACTACGTAAACTCTTGAGCTGCCTACACTTTTTCTCCATTTTATTGCTTCTTCATCATTAGTATTTGGTCCATCTGCAACAATAATTGCTCTTAATTTTTCTGCTATGGAAATTAAAGCACTCACTACTGGATTTACTCCATCTATTTCAGGTAACTGATGAGTAAACTGAGGTGCAATTAATATTTTTGGAGCAATATGAACTATGCTTTCACTACTGAGGAATGCCTCTATCCCCTGATACTCTCCAGTCTCTTTATCAACACCGCCAATTATATTTTGGATAGTTTCACTTTCTTTGAGCTTTGAATCGCTGTTTTCACTTTCTTTAACTCGAATAACTACTACTGTTGCACCAATTTGGGAAAATATTCCGTTTGTTGCAGAAGGTAGTGTTCCACTTTTCCCAAGCTTTGCTGCTTCCTTTAAGCTTCCTGCTATTAATACTGGACTATTGAGTGGAAATTTTTGCTCATCAGCTTCAGGGGCAGTACCAATTACACCTATCACTGATGATTTAGCTGTACGTACTGATCTTGCTCCTGAGGTTACCTCAATAACCTTTACTCCGTGTAAAAATTCTTCAGCCATTTCTTTGTATCTTTTGTTTAAAATCGTTTAGTAAGTTCTCTACACTTTTGGCTTCTGCAATTTTCTTCTTGGTAATGTCTTCCAACTCTTCACATTTAATTATTTCTTTTACTGCTTTTTTTGCTTTTTCTTCAATTATTCTTGCCATTTCAATAACCGTAATACCACGGACTTTTGCTAATGGCTCTATAATTTCTGCATCTTTTTTGTCTATAGATTCTGGTGCTGCTAAAATGTTCTCTGCGGCTTTTGCTTGTATTTCGTACGACTTAGACTTCTGATGAGAATATCCTGCGTATTGGTGAGTATAGTTATCATAATAAGCATGAAGATTAGAAAGTGCAGAAAACTTCGCATTTTGTAGTAACTCCAATTCAATATCTTCTTGATTCCGCTGAGCAATTTTGCCTCCTTCTGTTAAACAATAGCTTTTTTGCCAATCAAAATCTTCTGGTGCTTCATACCAATCATTTTCAGTTGGCTTGCTTTCAAGTGTTGTTGTTTCTACTTGTTTATCATTTTCAAATCTAATGTAGATAGACATTGTTTGTTACCTCCAAATCTCATACGTGTTAGATAATCCTGGACATTGCCAAGCTTTTAGCGTTCTCTCCACATCTACTTCAAGTCCTGTAGTTAGAACATTGCTACGTATGTTATAAATCCCCCACTGAATAAATTGACCATAGTTGTGTACATAATTTGATGCAAGCATACCTTGACTAACTTGTGTTCTGGAATACAGGTAAGATGATGTGTAAAGTAATATTGCAACTGTTTTTCCTGCTGGAATCTCCACATTACCAGATCCAGCTAATTTGCTATCAGAACTCGTGTATTGGTAAACATTTTTCCATATTATTCTTGAAATTCTTGATTTATTAGAATTGGTATTATCTGGTGTTCCCACAAATAATCCTGCACCCCCATACTCCGTACTCGAATACGATGATCCAACAAATTCCATTGTCTTATTTATGTTCACATTGGTTGTATTTTTTACAAATACTACTCCAAGTGCAGCATACGGGTAATAGTATATCTCATCATAACTACCCGAAAAACTTTTTGTGCATAACTCTCCGTAAATAAATGTTCCTTTACTTCCCTCTATAAAACTTAGTTGTCTTGGCCGATAAAAACTAACGTAATCTGTATTGTACGTATGGCTACCTGCTAGTAGTTGTAACATATAGTCAGTTTTTGTTATATCACTACTCCACTTTCCAAGCTCTGTCGTAAAAGTTCCGTGGCCAAAATAATTATTTTTTCTTCCAAGTACACCAAATAAGAAAGGTAATGACCCTGGTTCAACCATGTTGCGCTTTCTTATTTCATTTATAAGAGACACTTTTAACTGTTCATCCCGAGTTTTTACCTCATTTATCAGGGATGTTTTTAATTGGTTATCACGAGTTTCTATTTCCCTAATAATTGATGAGCCAGATGGTACATTATTAACAGCACGAAAATCTTCTACTAAACCTTTAAGACCATCTTTATGACTGTTACTAATGCTATTTATTGCTGCAATATTGGCATTCTTTCTCGTATCAAGTAGCGATATATGCGAATCTGATGATGCTTTTAAAGTATTTAAGGAATTATCCCTAAGCTTGTTAATTTCATTGACAGAATCTGTTTTCGCTTCAGTTATTGCAGATATTGAATTTTCCTTATTGCTATTTATGTCACTTAAGTGCGTCCTTGCAGCGCTCAAGAGTTCTTTTAACTTACCATCTGTCATCTGTACAATTTCAGAAACCGCACTTTTGTCGATTATTGATTCCAGTGCTTTAGCAAGATATGCTAGTTGATCTGGTGTACTACTTCCTGCTAAATCTTTAAGCCTTCTCTGTAGTGCATCAATTATCTCTTTTACTTCAGTTATAGCTCTTTTTACAATAATCCGAACAGACCGTAATATGCTACTGGCCTGCTATAGCCATAAACACATATCTTATCGCATTCGGACTATTATAAGAAAGGCTATATTTGTACAATGTCAGCAATAGCTTTTTTATCTGCTATCAATTCCAGCGATTTTGCAAGATATGCCAGTTGATCAGCCGTGCTATTTGCTGCTAAATCCTTTATCCTTTGGTATATTGCTTCTTTCATTCCCAAAAATTCAAAAAAGTTTCAAATCTAAATCGTTCAAAATTATTTTTAAGTTCATCTTCTCTTTCACTCATATCTTCATCTATCTTTTCTATGGCTCTGCGAATACGTACTACATCTTCTACAGCTATGTTCTCTGGATGCGGCAAAGGATATCCTCGTTTGGTTTGATCAAAAGTCATTTAAATTTTATGTTACTATTACTCTGAGATTTTTGACTTTAGGACGATAAATAACCGTTCCACTTAAAACTAATTTTATCCTTGTCTCATTAGCATTAAAATTTGTCAGCACATGAGTTCTCTCTACCCAATTTTCTCCAATTGGTTTTCCTGATGTTAAATTTACTAATTGCCAATCACTGTTGCTTTTTTGTACATAAGCTTTAACATCTGCAGTGCCAGGTATCAGCGCATCGTACGTTATGGTGATTTTAGTATTAGCTCCTGCTGTAATACTTCTTGTAACATAATCTCCTTTTTCCCCTATATTACCCATAACTAGCTGTAACCCAGGATATAGCACTGGACTTTTTTCTCGCCCTCCTTTTAGTCTTGCCTTTACTGTTAGCTCTCCAGATAGTCTTTCACGCAGTGCAAGTGGCAAATTATCAGACAAAAAGTTCTCTTTTCCCTCTTCATCTGTTAAGATAAATTCCACATTGGTATCAAATGCTACTTTTTCGACGTTCGTCAAAACAATTAAATCTGAAGTATTGGTTGCTGTAACTTTTCCCAGATCAATAACGTGAGAATTTTCGCTAAATTTTGCAGCCAAAAGCCGAAACGTTAAATCTAAATTTTGATGTGGAGTCCAGGTGCTTGCATTGCTTGATGAAAGTAATACTCCTACTTGATATGGCTGGCTTGTTACCCAACGGCTATTTACTGCATCATATTTGCCAAGTTCTGCTATTTTTACTGCAGTATCTGCATCATCAGTAAGTAGTACTATTGCATACTCCTCTCCTGCATGGCAAAACACTGGTGACCACTCTATACGTGTTGCTGTGCCATCTATCTTTATATCTTTTGGCTCAATATAGCTTTCAGCAATGACAGTTTGCGAGGGCACTCCCACTGCTGTTTCTCTAATCTGCACAACAACACGTTTTTTGCCTTTATTTACAAACCATAGTTCCACGCCTCCTATGTGCCTACTTTCATTTAGAGTAAATGTTTGCGCTAAAGGATCAACTCTTCTTGCTGCGATAACTCTTCTTCTTTCCTCTATGGTAATTGTTTTTTTACCAGTATAAGTTGCTTCTCCATAACTGCCTTTATCACCGAAGAACTGCACTAACTTAGTCCCAGCAGGAATGTTTCTTGGTACAGTAAATCTTCCTTTTATTTTTCCTCTGTTATCAGCAATAAATGTTGCGATCATGTTTTTCTTTCAAATATTTTCTATGCTTTAGGTTGAATAAAAATTCCATCAAACTTTAATTCCTTAAGCTTTTCACCAGTTGCAAAACCTTCAATCTCAAAATTTTGAGTTGCTTCTCGCATAAATTCAGTTTCGTATGAGGTGCTTGACAGCAGCTCTGTTGTTTCTTTAACATTAAATACTCTGGTTACTGGACTTTTCCAATTCGTGGTAACCTCTGTCCAGTGATCAATATTTTTATTTAGAGTAATTTGTGCCGGGACTGGATCAAAAGCTTGATATGGATTGATCTTTTCTCCTTTGGTCTGTAAAAGCTGCTCCAGTACCGGTTCAAGTTCATACGGCAACAAATAAGTTTTTTCTCCTCCATCAATATCAGCAATCGTTACATCTATTGGTAAAATTAATTCCTTGTTTACTATTGCTGCAGACTGCAAAATTCCTTGATCACGCATATCATCATCGAAGAACGAATCAACAAATACTCCTTTTTTCGTGGTTGGCTCTCTTGAATTTGCATCACTACGTAGACGTTCCTGTGCAACAAGAGCATAAAGATCATTTATTCCTTTTTTCATTGCTTCAAGCTCATTCATCGGTACAGCATGAATAGCATTATTCACTATTTTTACCCCTTCGCCTTTTTTCCACGTCTGATGAATGTAGCAAAGCAAAAGTTGTCCACTAGGCGCTCTAGGCATTGATGGTCGCCAAGGGTGAGCTATGCCTTTTATCCTTCTTATTGCGCCTTTTGCATTTATAGTGATTAAATCATAACGCGGCATTTTCCAGGTATAATCTATCAAAACCAAGCTGTTATCAACTGCTCCTTTTACTTTACATCCCTTTTCATTTATATCTTCAGGGCTTACATGAGTGCGGCAGCGATAGGTTATTAGGTAACTACTCCCAGGAGCTGGCTCTTTACTAGGTAATGACCAATCGACGTTTCCTGCGTTTAACTTATAGTCTATACTATTTTCATAAATAACATTACCTTGTTTAACTTGAATAATCTCAAGTACTGCAGAATCAGGTATAGGATCAATAGCTCCAGAATATGAACCGTGAGTAATGGTAATAGTTTTTTGAATAGTTATATCTACTTTTTTAATTTCACTTATTGGAAAATCATTAACCTTCAGTTCCATTACTCTTTGGCTATTTGGCTGAAAAGTATGTGGTTCTGATTCAACTGATTTTATATCCGGATCTTCATCAAAAGAAACACGAATACTGTGAGGAAGTTCAATCTCATAGCCATCAACATGAGCTTTGCCCTCATTAATCACAAATATTTTTTTTCCTCCTTCTCCCTCTTCCTTTTGCAGGAACATTACTTCAAGACCATTTACGACATAGGAACCATTGGCTTCTTTGTCATAACGAGCAAGAGCTGTAGTTACTATATTTGCTTGTGGTGGCAGTGAATGTTCTATCAATACTCCATTTTCAATATGGTAAATTGGGTAAAATTCGCCATTTGTAGAGTTATAGCCTTTCTTATAATAGTCCGAATGCGATAAGATATGTGTTTATGGCTATAGCAGGCCAGTAGCATATTACGGTCTGTTCGGATTATTGTAAAAAGAGCTATAACAGTAACACTTTCTACTTGGTATCCCCAAATGGTAGAAACTTTAAGTCTTGCAGCTCCTACTTCCTGATAGTTTCTTGTACCAACAGCAGGATCACGAAGATTTTCATCCTCAAGTTCTGTAATGGTAGATTCTACATAATAAACACCTATACGCACTGTGGTACTCAGTGGAATAATAAATTCTTCTTTTTCGACTTTTCTAACTGCTCCACGAAGATAGATTTTTCCTGCTTCAAGTGTAACTTTACCAGTTTCTCTATCTATAATACAATTGCTTCCTATTATAACATCACCATCACGAAATATTGCATCGCCTATGCCTTTAAGCTTAGAGAGAGCATACTCCTGAGTCTCGTTTAATTCTGCAGATTGCAAACCTCTTCCAGCAAGAAATAAGCTTTTTTCGTATTCTTTGTCAGGATTAAAGCGGTTATAATAGGTGTTTAAAGTCATTTTATTCTAAAAGGTTACAACAAATGAAAAAGTCTCTCTTGTGGCAGCAGTTCTGATAAGTGGTACAGTGTGTTCTAAAATCAGCAAGATTCCATGGTCTTCTATATCTTTTGGTTCAAAATATCTCTGTCCAGGAGGCAATTTTTCTACCACCTTTGTACCAACCATAACTCCAAGCTCTCTTATTACTTGATTTGCTGCGTCCGTGAAATCGAAAGTAAATTTAAGATACAGATTATTGATTGGTACATTCGATGGTTTAAACCTTCCAGATGGAGTCACAAGTTCTCCATTCTCATCACCACTGCAAAAGAGCACCTCATCAACAACACGACGTCCAACTTCCTTAATTAATGTTGCAGAAGTAATTAGTTCCGGTGGTGTGTCTTGAGTATACTCTATAGTGATTACGCTATCTGCTATAATTGCACCATTTTCTACACGCTCAATAGCGCCTGAGCTACCATCAACTATATAATCTATGCTTGACTGATAAATTGTTTGCCCTGTATAAACTTTTACATCTTTAATAGTGTGGTGATCTAAACTTATCTTGCCGCCTGCTGTAAAAGTTTTTTCAACTTTGTAGCTGCTTTCCCAGGTAGAATCTCCAGATTCCCAAGCAAGATGTATTGGTTGCTCTTTTATGCTCGCAGCAATAGCTGCTCTGCCTGATTGTGTCAGTATTGACATGTCTGATTGCGTGATTGATATTATATATATACAAGATTCGTAGAAAAAACGTCCAATTTTTTTGTAATAATGGGCTCAAAATTTTTCCAAGGGCGATTTAAGTGGCGATGTTCATGCCAAGTGACCATACCTGGGTAAAATACTGCTACGTAATTTTCTAGCTCATGAATAGGATCTTTCTGTTTTAAATCTGAGTCATTTTGACAATCAATATGATATTCCCTTAAATTAGACTCTATTATTCTTTGATCAGTAAAACTCTTTGCTTCGTAGTAATAAGTTATACTAAACCGCTCTAAAATTGGTGTACGTCGAAAATTCCAAATCTGCTCAGAGAGTTTATCTTCACTTAAGTAAAATGTATGCTCTATTTCTTTATAAGCAGTTGGTGCAAAACAAGCATTGATATCTCCCAAATTCCAACTATCTGATAATACTATCAACGCTTTAGCAAACTTAATTTCTGGCAATAAACCCTGTGGTAGAGGATATAGTGCTTTTAAGTTATACCACTCGTGACTTCTTTCATATATACCGTTGTAATTCTTGGTGTGAGGCTCTGTCTCTCCTAATACTGCAACATCCAACCTATATAAATCATTACTGTAACTTCTATCATAATGTGATCTAAAAGTGCTAAATTTAAATCTTGGATTTCCTATTTTTAGCTCAAATGAGTTTTTTCTTCCAAACGATAATACTGGCCCTTCTTTTGCTATTCTTACACCCGAGTAGTCTGAAAGAAGATCTCCAAAAATACTTTCATCTAACATAAACCGCTGAGCATTGTAATAATCATTGAATATTCGCATTAATCGAGATCTTGCCGGTGCAGAAAGTTTTGCCAGAGCAATTACACTATCGACAAAAAAGTCATTAGGAACATCAGAGATGCCAATTTGAAATTCAGCAAAATGCTCTCCTGGTGGTTCTTCTTGAATGGTAATATTATCAATGTTTGCCCATTTCAGCGCCATCTTCAGTGACTGTGGTGTACCGCGCAAACGTTGAAATCTTATTCCGTTTTGCTTAGCTAAGACCCATTCTTTTAATGCACTCTTAGTAGCTTTCTTACCCCAGGATAAAATTTCTCCCAAGCCGTATTCCGCTACTAGCCACGGCAACATTTCAGTCTGTGGGTTAAATTTAAATC
Source organism: Wolbachia endosymbiont (group A) of Pherbina coryleti (assembly GCF_964026875.1). NCBI lineage: Bacteria > Pseudomonadati > Pseudomonadota > Alphaproteobacteria > Rickettsiales > Anaplasmataceae > Wolbachia > Wolbachia endosymbiont (group A) of Pherbina coryleti. The sequence continues at coordinate 1,418,039 of NZ_OZ034706.1, read as the reverse complement.
CCCGTAGAGAATTTGCATCAAGAGAATAATTAATTATGTCTGTAAGTATTTGCTCTTGCTTTGAAGCATTTGGAGGAAGTATCACCAATTTTTACCTAACACTTAAATCACTTAAAGCAACGCATTCATTATTTTGTACAATTATGTCTTCTATTGGCTCTGTAAGCTCTATATTTTGTATACCTTCTGTAAAAAGATGAGCAATAATCCAGGACCTGGTTACATTCCACCCTAAACCTTTAGTAGACTCAAGACCTTTGATAAATTGTTCCTTTGCAGCTTCGATAACATCTTTTGATGCAGTAGGGTAAATATGCACTTTAGCATGAATAGTAATGGGAATAATACCACAGCCAATAACTGTAAGCGTATCTGTTAATACACGAATATCATCGCGAATAACGTGATTTCTGACGATCTCTAGCAATTCTTCTGAAGGTACTCCACCATTTTCTGTGGAAAGTATTGAAATCTGTACACTTCCTGGTATAGGTGATACCACTTGCGCATCTTTTACTCTCGTGTCAGCAGATAATGCATGATAGCGATAATGCTCTTTACTCCCTGCTGTTGACCAACCAACAATTTTGGCTTTTACCCGCTTCCTTAAGGATTCATCATTCTCTGACTCCTTTCTCAGCACACCATAAAATTCAGCCAAGTGATCAAGGTCATTACCTCTTGCAAAAGCAAGTAAATTTGCCTGTGCTGCATCATTAATCCTTTGCCTAAGCAAAAGTTCACGCCAGGCTGCTACTTCCAGTATCTTTATTGCTGGATCACTCTCAGTTAGTGCAGAAAAACTTGCATTCCGACGCACTAACTCTTCTTTCATTCGCGAAAAGATTTCCTCAAATTTTAATGTTTCGACAATATTTGGTGTTTTCATCCTACTACCTTATACTATAATACCATCAAGGCGGATCGGCTTTCCATTTGGCAGATAGATTCCTTCTAAAATGAGAGTTACTTTACCTTCTTTTATTTCTGTTATTTGTACACGTTTAAGCTTAAATCGACGCTCCCACTTTTCTAATGCTTCTGCAACTGCTGCATAAAGCTCTTGTGCAAAACCAGGTACAATTGGATGATCAATCAGCTCAAATAACCTTGATCCATAATCTCGGCGCATAACACGAGCACCAATTGGTGTAGTTAAAATATCAACTATTGATTGTTTTAAATGCTCTATACCACTTATTGTTTTACCAGTTTCAGAATTCATACCACGCATATCACTTACCCTGCAAAGACATCATTGCTTCCTTGTTCTGCCACTGCTCCACAGGAAATTAGGTCACCAGTACGAGCAATGGCTTTGCCATTTACAAACACTGAATCTGACCCCTCAAGAAGGGATTGACTAGTATGTGGTGGTTTATAAGGGTCTGTTGATGCATGTTGTGACCATTCATCTCCTTGACGATGCACAGGCCTACCATTTACAAACACATTACTGCTTCCTCCTATGCCAGGGCTTTGTAAATAATCTCCATGTTGGTTACACATATCACCAAAACGAACAACTTTTCCCTGTTTTGCCAAACTTAAATCTTTGTCTGATTCTGAAAGTCGTTTTTGCCCTAACAATGAACCTCTTGTTTCCTCCTCTCTTCTTGACTCATCTTCACATCCTGATTCATATCCACTTAATTCTGATGTTTGAGAGGTATACTCAATATCACCAATCATAATACCCTTATCATTATTAACTCTAACATTTTTCTCCGGCTAGTTTAAATCTATTTTTTTCGCATTTAACTTAATGCCACTCTCAGTAATCTCTAGACTTGAGTTCCCAACCTGTAAGACAATCTTTTCATCAGTTATATTTGAACTTGATTTTCCCGTTTTTAAAATAACTTCCTTACTAGTTACTTCCATTTGCGTTTCTTTCACTGCAAAAACAAGAGTTCCTTCTTCTTTGACAGAAACTGTAAACTTATAGTAATTGCGGTCATAGTAAATAATTGTTCCATCCTTAAAAACAAAACCGCTTACTTCTTCCTTACTTCCTTCTGGAATAGGATATTTTTTATAATAAATTGCAGGTAAGACAATCCCTTTGGCAATTTCACCAGATGGCGAAAGTACTATCACCCGTTCTCCAATACTTGGTGCAGACCAACTTCTGTCTTCTCCAGCTCTTGCTGTTACCCATGGCAACCAGTCTGTTAATATATTACCTATCATTTTTACACGTACCTTAGCCGTTCCACAGCCTACTTCTTCGACTGTGCCAACTCTAATCAAGTTATTAAGTTTTATTAGTAAGTTCGCATCTTCAAAACTATTCATCATTTTTGCCAACCTTTACATATTTATGCTTATTAGCAACTCCAATATCAGGCGTAAACCCAATGTAAACAGTACTCGGCGGAATACTACTCTCTGCCCATACTGAATCACCAAGATGTACTTCATGCACCCACTCTACCATCCACACTAAATATGCATCGAGCTCTGGCCTAAAATCATCTCCTCCTCCTGAGATAAATTCTCCTGGTGAAATTTTCTCCACTTTCCAAGTGTTTTTATTTACCACTCTTGCTACTTCTGCCGCCAATGCTCTGACAATAATAGGTGCATTTTCTATTGTGCTATCAATCACAATTCGTGCTTCAAATTTTGCTCTCAGCGCTAATTCTTCTGTTCCTGGATCATGTCCTTTTTCAAAGCCACTAAGTTCTATAAATACTGCTGGTGCTATCAATTCTTTCCTGATTGCTGGATAAACCTCACAAGTTTGAATTGCTGGTATCTCTGCCTTTAGCGTATTACAAATTGCCTCATGTAAATTAGTCCAAAATGCCGTCATAAAATAACTCATGTGTAAAATATTTTTCAAATATCCTTTCAACTTCATAATTAACAAGATTTTCTATTATCCTTGAAGCCTCAGGTTCAAGTGGTAGTTTAACCTCCTGTATCGGTAGTGCTGTTCTTCCTACACGTTTAAAAATACCACGATAGCCTCTTGGCATTGTTGCCATAAATTCATCATTAAATGCTGTTCTTATTTTTGCTTGTTTTATATTTATATCATACAGATATGCTCTAATTAAAACTTTCAAAGTGCTTTTTCTTGACTTGATGATTCTTAGTCTTTTTCTAATTACTTTCAGCCTAATTTGCTTTTCTTCACTGATTTCTCGGACAGCCTGAGATTTTAACCATAGTGCCGTTTTGTTTAGCGCTCTTACCGCTGCCAACTCTACTTTAGCTTTGTTAGCATCAATGTCGTGAGTAATTCTCTCAATGTTTTCATTAACTTCAATTTTAAACATCTTTCTCTCCAAGTACTGTACAGTTTATATTCCAAACTATTCCTGAATTATCTCGCAGTGGTGGAGAATATACTTTATATTTACGACCATCAATAACAAAAATATCTCCCACCATTGGCCTCAGTACATCAAAAACATTTACCTCAAGAAAAAGCATCTCTCCCACAAATTGTCCTTCACCAATCTCGTATAATTTATCTGGCTGTTGCTTTAGTACTTGTACCATATATGACTTATCCTTTGATTCATACAAAGCTACTTTTCCTAAATGAGCAAAACAATCTTTAAATAATCTCTTAATATTCTCTTGCACATTTCTCCGCTATATACTAACATTTATATGCTAAGAAGAGGTAAAGCATTCTTCTGCCTCACACCGCTTTATATTTGCTCTACCTATGTTGCAACGATCTTGACTAGTATTGCTGGACGGTGGCACATTGGCAGAGGGTTTGACTGCGTATGCAAATCAGTCCCTCTATCAAATCTTCTTGGCTCTTGTTTTGCATAGAGTGGCTGTCCAAGAGTATTCACTGTTTCATTAAAATCTGCTGGTGCAAAATATGTTGTAAATGTGCTTGCTGTTCCTACTGGAAAACAGTGCCCCGTATCCCTTTCTATAAATCTTCTCACGGTTCCTTCAGGATCAGTTGCTTGTCCTCTATATTCCTCAAACGTTATTCCACAGAACGTAAATCCTGACCTCATATCATTTCTTAGCGCTGCTCCTTCTTGCCATCTCTCATATGCTTCTTTCACTTTAGCATGAGAAGTAAGTGCATCAAAAAACTCAGGGCTTACTAAAGCATGAATTCCTGTCATATATTCACCACTTAGATTATCTTCTATGTGCCTCAATACTTCCAGACACTTACGTTTTACATCAGTTATCGCTGCTCCCAGTGCAAAATTTACTACTTTTGGTGTTATTTCAAATTCGTTGTACAGATTTAACAATTCACTGCCATCTGCGTCCAGAATTATTCCTTTCAGCGCTCCCATACGCAAATGCTCCAACGTTATTGCATGTTTATTTCTCATTAGCTGCAAATGGTCAGTTATTACATCTGCCAGCGCTTTAAGTTCACTTTCTGATCCAAATGCTCTTATTCCCTGTACTTCTTCTGGTAACACTACATCATCATGCGGAATATGTGGAATCGTAAATGTCCTTACCTTTCTTTTTCCTCTTTTTCCTACTGTTGCTGGTGCTCCGGGTACTTGCGTTGGTAGTAAACTTAATACTCCATTTTGCTCTTCTATGGTAATATGTCTAAATCTTACTGACCTACTTGGAAATAAATTTAAATTTTCAACCCGTCCATAATTTATCGGCAATATATTCATCGCATTAGTTAGTGCCGTCATACTAAATGCTGTATTTGTAAATGGATTTTGCATTTTTTCTTTTCCCCCTTTGTGTTTTTTATTGTTTAATATAGCTTTAGACTGCTTTACGGATAATGATCCCTCGTGTTTCAAGTTGCTTTATTGCTGCATTTTTCTGCTCTTCAGTGATATTTGCTGGCCATACAACTGCATGATCTGCTAGCATTGCACCGCGAGCAATAATTACTCCTTTAGCATTTTCCTTTGCGTTTACATCACTTGAAATTACTCCTATTGCCGTTTGTGTGCCATCGGTTGCTGTTAGATTTAAGACCCTAATAAAACCATCTTCAGTCTTTTTAGCAACTACTGCACCAAGCTTGAGATTCTGTCCTTTGGCAACAGTTATTTGATCTCGTGAATATAAATTTGATGCTTCATATTTTAGAAGATCACCAAGGTTATTTTGTTCTGTTATACTACTCATTTTGCTTTTCTCCTTTTGTTATATATTTTAAATGCCTACGACTTTTCGCTACCTGCATCATCAACTTTTCTCCTGAATTCTGTGGTATTGTACTTATTATCTCTGTCTTCTTTGTTCTTTCTGCAAGTAATTCCATTAAAACTTCCCTTGCTTGCTCAACACTTACACTCTGCTCAATAAATTCTCCTATTTTCTCTGGCATCTTTGATATATTACATAAACGTATTAATTCAAGAACTTCAGTACGATACTTAGTTAAATTATTAGTTTCTTCTTTTAGGTCAGTTATAGTTTGTTCGTTCATAGTAATACTCCTGTTTTTATTAATATATTTAAACTCTGAAAGAATTGTAATTCCGTCTGCAAGACCTATCTCTACTGCATTTTCACCAAAATAAAGCCCTGCTTCAGTATTTTTTATTGCCTCTACAGAGAGGTTTCTATTCCGTGCTATTAGCTCAACCAGCATTTCATATAAACGATTCACTTCGCTTTTTAGATTTTCTAAACTCTCAGAAGTTATTGGTTCATGTGGATTTAAATCATTTTTTCTACTTCCTGCAAACACTGTGGTATATTTTATTCCACATTTTTCATCAAATCCACTTTGATCTATATGACTTGCTATTACTCCAATACTGCCAACACCAGAGGTTCTACTCACAAAAACCTTTTCAGCACTAGAAGCAATTGCATACGCAGCAGAATACGCATCATCATTTGCTATCGCTATTATCCTCTTTTTTCCTCTTGCACTATAGACAAAATCAGCTAGGTCAAATATACCGTTTACCTCTCCTCCGGGGCTATCTATTTCCAGTATAATTGTCTCTATGCTACTATCTGCTAATGCTTGTGTAATTTGTTCTTCTATTTGCTCATATGATGTCATTCCGAGCATTTCATCAAATGCACCAGGTTTTTTAGTTAAAATGCCATGTATCGGTATTATTCCTCTTTCACTATTTCTTACTGCATGTTTTATATTTTTAAAGATAGGCTGCTTTCCTGTTTGTAGTGACAGTAACTCAAAACTCCTTGGTTCTACCATTACACATCTGTTTAGCCATTGTTGTTTCATATCACCTCTTGATTGGCCGTAACGTCAGAATCAAAACTTAAGCCCAGTTCACTTGCACGTCTTTGATCTTCTGCTATTTCTTGGTCAATTTCTTCTACATCATAACCCATTTCTGATACTACTTCCGCTCGACTCTTTAATCCATTTCTTACTGCCATTTGCTGTGCTTGCTGATCTTTTAGCGGATCGACCCAATCAAATCCCTGTGGTATCCATTTTACTTCTTTTTTTGCTCCTTCTTTTCCCTTTGTCCATTCTTCACCTATGTCTAGCTCTCCAGAAAGTAGTGCTAACTCTAACCACCTATCCCATACAGGACGGCAAAACTGAAATACCATTATGTTATGCTGTAACATTGTACATCTCCTACGAAACTCTATTAATCCTGCTCTAATTGATGAATAATTAACACCGGTTAAATCTCCTGTTAGTTTCTCATATGTTATCCCTGTACCAATCGCTATTGCCCTGAGTTGCTGTTTCATAAACGCTTCATAACTTCCTCCTACATCTGACGGCTCTGAAAATTTTATGTCTTCTCCTGGGTCTAAAAGCTGCATTGTTCCTGGCTCTAAACCAGATAGTGCTACTCCTTGCTCATTACTTTCACTTTCTCCTAAAATATTTGCTTCAGGATCAAGTCTCGTAATAAACCCTGCAAACATTGCTGCAGTTTTCTTTCTCACCAGCTCTGCATCATCATATTGATCAAGCTCATAAAGCTTCAGCAGTATATTAGAAAGCCAAGGCTCCCCTCTGATTTGCCCAGGTCTTAATGGTCTATAAATATGTAAAACATCATTTGCTGGCACTCTCACTGATTCTCCAAACATACTTTCACCAGGGTGTTCTTTAAATAGGTAGTATGCTTCTCTTTGCCCAAGCCTGTTAAACTCAATCCCGTTTCTTATTACATTACCATTTCCTAAAGTTTGATTTGTTTTATTATCTAAATGTTCAGACTCAAGTACTTGCAGTTGTAATGGTACAGAAAATCCATCTTCGAGTTTACGATTTCGGAGGCGTACAAAACATTCTCCTCCCTCTATCATACTTCTGCATACTAGAGCTTGTAATCCATAAAAATCACTTACTCCGTTACTATCTGCTTCATCTGTCCATCTTAGCCATAATTCTTGTACTTTCTTTCGAAATTCTCCATCCCTTGCTTTTGATTGCGGTTTTATTCCTGTTCCAATAGAGTTACTTACTATTGTATCAATGATATTTGCTGCATATGGATTTTTTCTCACCATATCACGTGATCTACTACGTAAAGTTTCAAGGCTTTGAGACAGCAAATTGTTTATACTTCCTAACTCTGGTTGAAAGTGAAAAAATCTTCTTCCTGAGCCTGCTGCATCCCAGGCTGAACTTTTGATTTTTGGCTTGTTGAATAATTGTTTGAAGGTTTTTAGTAGCATTTATAAAATTCCTTTACTCGTTGAAAAAATAATTTTCCTCTTTGGCTCCACTCCAGCAATCTTTAGCTCAGCTTTAATTCGTTGTCTTAAGTTTAGTAAATCATTTATATCTACTTCTGCATATCTTACCACATGATCACCATATGCAATTGATACTACTCGCTCTCCGTTTTGCAGCTTCTTTATCGCTTCTTCGACTTGAATTAAATAATCTTCGTTATACATTTATTACTTGCTGATCCATTTGCTTTTGACTATTTTCTTTGATTTTTTACTTTCCGGTTTTTCACTTAAACTATTCCATTTACTCTCTGGCCATCTGTCTATTCCCAGTGCTATCGATGCTGCTCTTGCATAAATTCGGCAATCTAGTACTTCATTTCTTTCTCTTACCTTTTGCCACTCTTGTTTGGTATATCCTTTTACTACTTTGCTGACTAATTGCTCTGCCGTTAGCTGCTTAAAATATTCAGGTGCATACTCCGGAAAATGACAATATCCTGGCGGTGTTTCTTCACCTTCTTTTAAAATATTAAGTAATTGAAAAAGCTCTGACTTTAATATCGATACTCCGACTGGCCATAGCTTTATTCCTCTTTTCAGCTTTTGCCCTCCAACTGTTATATCTACTCTACTTGGGCTGCTCAGCGGCACTAGTGCTTTATTTACACCTTTCACTGCCATTACTCTTCCAGATCCTTGATGACCTCTTACCCAGTTGTATACTTCTTGCGTTGCATACCCTGCATCAACCGCCATCATACTTATCATGTATTCAAGCCCATTTTCACCGATAAAATGATGATTGAGGAGCTCCGAAAGTTTTCCCCATACTTCTCCACTTCCAGTATCTCCTTCAAATACTCGGTAGTCTATTGACCAACTTTCACGACTTTTTCCCCATGCTACAACTTCTACTTCCAAACGATCTTTTTGGACATCTACTCCTGCAGTAAGTACCACTTCTCTCCTAGGTACTGTGCCTACGGGAAAAAATTCTCTCCTGTTAAATAATTGCTTCCAGTCTGGTACTTCTCCTTTATCTACCCAAGTTTCTCCTAAAGTGGTATTTATCCAAACTTTCAGTAATTGTTCACTTTCTTTTGCATGGAGAAAATCCTCTACTGCTTGTTGCCAACTATACCAGCCAACTGGACTATAAAGACTTGAAAGATGAAATCCTTTTTTCTCACCTTTTACTCTATTAGTAGGTCTCCATTCTCCACGTTCAAGCATCTCTGTCTTTTGATGATTTTCTATTTTGCCGCTACATTCAGTGCAGACATAATGTGCTGTATTTGGATTTTTATCTTCCCATTTTATTTGTGACCACTTTAGAACTTGATAGTAATTACAATGCGGACATGGTACAAAAAAATATCTCTTATCTGTTGCTTCAAATTCTTTCTCAATTCTGCTTATTCCATGAATCGTTGGTGTTGATACTAAAAAAATCTTTCGCCGTGCAAAAGTGTTAGTTCGAGCAATACTGAGCAGCACTGGATCTCCTTCACCACCTGAATCTCCTGGATAGGCATCTATTTCATCAAGAAAGAGATATTTTACTGGCATAGAACGAAGTCCTACACTGCTATTTGCTCCAGTTATTACTACTATTCCACCTGGAAACTCCTTACTTTGTACAGTATTGCCTGAATCTCTTGATCTTGGGTCTTTTACTTTACTTTTTAAACATGGCGTACTCTCTATTAACGGTGCAAATCTTCCTTTTGACCAACGTTTTCCCATTTCAACTGTTGGCTGTACTACCAGCATTGGACCAGGAGTCTGATCTATGATGTAGCCAATCCAATTGTTACCAGCTTCTGTTCCCCCAATCTGCGCTCCTTTCATGAATACTACTTTTTCTGTTGGTGAGGACGGAGAAAGTGAATCCATGATTTCTTTTAAATAAGGAGTTCTTTCCGTTCTCCATTTACCTGGCTCTGATGCTGCAGTTGGGGATAGAACTCGATACTCATTCGCCCACTCTGATACTTTAAGCTGGGGATCTGGTCTTAAACCTTCAGAAAAAGCTCTAGCGTATATCATTGTCTGCATCTACTCATAATTGGTTCTATTTCAACATCATTAACAGTAGAACTACACTCTTCCAGTTCCATAAACATCTTTTTCTGAAACTCTTTTTCTATATATCTTTTGCTCATCTCACTTATCATTATTGCTATAACAAGCGCAAATACCCCTGTTATTGTTGCAAAAATGATTGCACTGCTTATTGCTGTTACCGTTAAACCTATATATGCTGCCATTGCTACTGCGCTAACTGTAATACAGATGCAGATAATATTATTATGTTTTTTCATCCTTTTATCTGCTATTTCTCTCTGTGCTATATATTTATTATGAAGGGTTGGAAAATTAACAACGGTATCTCTGCAGAGTAACGCTCCATTTTTTTCATTGAATAAAACTTTAAGTAATTCTAAATTATTTGACTTGATTGCTAAGTGCAAAACAGGTGTATAGTTTGCTCCTTTTTTCAGCAATAACTTTACCACATGTAAATGACCTTTTTCTGCAGCAAGGTAAATCGGTGATAGACCTTTATTATTTGAAATATCAATATCAATTTCTTCTTTTAAAATAGACTCTACAACTCCTTTTTGTGCAGCTAAATGGAGTAGACTGTTCTTTTCAGGACCATACTTATTGTTCATCAAGATCTTCTTTATCTCAGGTTTAGCGTAATCAAATGGTGTCTTGCCGCTATCGTCTTTTACCAGAGGATCTATATCTTCTCGCGTTAGTAAGACCTCTATTGTTTTAAGTCTTTCAGCGTAATGTAGAGGTGTTTTATTTTCGTAGTCTTGTAGATTCACTTGAGCATTAGGCTCCTTTATTAAGCATTTGAGGATATCAAGACATAAGTCTCTTTCATCGTAATTAGTATTACTTACAGCTATATGAATAGGTGATAATTTCATCGAGTTTTGTCCTACACGTGCGCTATTTACATCTGCTCCTAGCTCCAGTAATAACTTTACTATCTCCAATTTTTTGTTGTTAACTGCATAGTGCATCGGTGTCTGATTTCGTGCATCAAAAACCTCGATTTCAGCATTTCCTTCTCTTATCAAAATCTTTACAACTTCTGCATGTCCTATGCCTGCTGCTAGATGTAATGGAGTATGGTGCAAAGCATTTTGTACATTAACGTCAATACCTTTTCCTATCAAATATCTAACTGCATTAACTTCACCTATCATTGCAGCTAAATGAAGTAAGCTATCTTGTTCTGACCCGTACTTGTTATTAATTAGCGCTTGTAATATTTCTGCTTTTTTCCCTTCTTTGGCGTAATCAAGAGATGTTTTACCTTCATTATCTTCCACAAAAGGATTAATATTCTTCTTCGTGAGTAACAAATCCACCATGCTTAATTCATCAAATTCTATAGCACAATGTAGTGGTGTCTTTCCATTTAATCCTCTAACATTAACATCTAATCCAGGTTGATTGATGAGACACTTTATTAACTCCAAACTTAAGTTATCAGCCATTTTATATTCAAAATCTTTTTTATATTTGAAATTTAGTATTAGATAATTCTTGTAATGAGTTTGTAATCTCTTCAGTTAGCGCCATATGAATCTTTTCAGTGTCACTCAGTGATGCAAGCAGCGCTGAAACTCTATTTGGAATATTAAGTAAATTATTACGGACAACCCTTGCTACATTAAATGCTTCATTTTTTACTTCTTCGATTGACACAAATTTGCCTACTTCAGCTTTCACTCTAGCTTCCAAAAGTTTACCACGCTCCGTTTCATTTTTTATTCGCGTTTTTAGCAACATCGTGGAAAGCTTTTCTCCGCTCTCCTTTCTTCTCAGCGGCTGGCTTGGATCTCTTATTGCTGCCACCGCTTCATTTGCTTGTTCTCGGTCAATGAGCCCATCTTTGAGTTCAACAATTCCTTTCTTTACCAAAGAACAGACATATTGCCTCGAAAACCCTTTTTCCCTTGCCCACTCTGCTTGCGTAATTCTCACCTTTTTTTCTCCTTTTTAGCACTGCTCAGCTATAATTTCGTAAGTAGTTAACATTTGAAATATGTCTAACGCTAAAGAAGGCCTGAGGTCAGGACCACCAAGTCCTCCATTCTGGCCAAAAGGACCCACTTTTTATGATATTTTTAATGCATTAAAATCTTTACTAAAATTCATAACATAGAACATTAATGCTAAAGAATCTGCTTCATTATCATCTGTTGGACAAAAACCCTTTTCCTGCACTGCTTCAATTACATCAGCTTTACTTGCATTGCCCTTGCCAGTTATAAAACGTTTAATAGTCTTAACCGAAACACCTTGATAGGGAATATTACTTTCTTCACACCAAGCAGAAAGGTGTGCTAAAAACCCTCCATAGATATGTGCACCCAAGTGTCTTCTCACTTCTTCAAAGTATACAACTTCAATGCCTGGAAATTTATACTTAAGTGAATTAAGCCAATTACGAAAATTTAAAAACTGCATTCCACCACCACTAAACCTGCTAACATGAAAACTCTTACTTCCACTTTGCACTATTCCATCATTTAAAATAGTCCAGCCGGTTTGTTTGCCAAGATCTAGGGTGAGCATTTCCTTTCAATTGCCGAGTACATATATATACAAGATTTGAAAAAATTACGTCCAAAAAATCTTTAATTTTCGAAATTTAACAACTAACATAAAAACTCTTTTACAGCCAGTTTGTTTACCAAGCCTTTCAATTGTTGTGTACATATATATACAAGATTTGAAAAATTTTCGTCCAAAAAATCTTCAAATTTTTAGGAATTTTTTTTATAATTCTTGAATTTGAAGACCTTTCAAACGGGTTTCTCTACTTTTAGAGGTTTTTATTATTCTACTCTTATATTTTATATGTTTTTATATATGTGTATATTTTTATATATGTATTATATATATATATTATATATAAGGGTTTCAGGAAGCTAGAATCCTCCATATTGGCGGACTTCAGATATGCCGTTCCTAGGAACGGTTTTAGGAACGCATGGTGAAAACCTGCCATACAGGCTAATTCTAGATTCCTGCTTCCTAATTCCTGATTTAGGAAGCCAGTAATTAGGAACGGAACTTACAGTTGTAGAAGCACATTTTTTAGTTATCTTTCTCTTAAAAATTTAAGCGATTTTTTTAACAATGAAATTCATATTTTTTAGTTCTCAGAACATGTCTTAAAAAGAAATCAAAACATGTTCTAAAGCATGCAAATAAAATGTAGGCCTTTATATAGTTATTATCGAGAGGACTGATGCTTCATTAATTGAGAAGCAACATCCACATTTTCAAGAAAAGGGTTAACTTTCTTATTCACTTCTTTTGAATCCTCGATGTCTTTTTCACTATTTTTACTGCGCAAATGTACCCATCCTGCAATAATTGCACAAAGCACAAATGCTCCTACTAGAACAAGAGGAATTATATTGTCAGTTATGTCTACATCTATGTTCTTTTGACTAAGATTAGGCATTTCTGTTATAATGTCATAATCAGGTGGCGTTATTTCCTTATTAGGGCTCTCTGTGTCTTCAAAAACTCCGTAGCCAGGTCCTCTTCCTGATCCTTCAAATTCATTAATTTGTAATTTTTCTATCATTTTACACCTCTAAAATTGACTAATGTACATGCTACTCAGAGTATATTCTATAAATAGCAAAGTAAATGTTTTTGTCTACACATTTTACTAAAATTTCTGTGCAAATATTACTTAGCCTAATTAATATAACTACTTATATATTTACTAAATTAAGTGCTTTTAAAACAAGTTCTTACTCTGTTTAGGTGATCTTAAATTCTAAAGTGTGAGAGCTTGAACTAAACTTCTCAAAATAGGTTCCAAAAACCTGAACTGTATTATTTTAAATTGCATCAGTATTATTCTAAAAAAAAAATAACAGAATATCAATAGATTAAAAATCGCATCAGTATTATTTATTTTTGCTCCTGTCCTACATAACGGCATTAATAACTCTCATCCTTAAAAGCATCAATTTGTTTTTAAGGAAAGTTATGAAATTACAAAACTACCATATAGTTATTAAAAATGTAAAATATCAAGCTTATAGACTGAAACTTGCTAAGTGCTTTATTGATGAGAGTCATGAAGACCTTGAACAAGAACTCTTCTGCGAAATTTGGCCATGTCTTGATCAGTATGATGAAGATAAAAGTAGCTTTAATACCTTTGTAGCAAGATTAACTGAAAATAAAGCTATTAACCTGTTAAAGAAACAGCAATGTGCAAAACGTGATATCAATAACTACATTAGTATCGATGTAACAGAGCTACTTGAGGATAAAATAACAAAACGCATTGATGTAGACTGCATGATCTCGATTTTACCAGAAAAATGGCAAAATATATGTGAGCAACTCAAATTTTTTAATTTACATGAAGTTGCCAAAATGAACAACGTTTCAAGAACTACTTTAAACAATATTATCAAGAAGATACGTGCCAAACTTTCTCCTATTTACTACGAAGGCAAAAAGAAAAATTGAACAAAATTTTTGCCTTTCTTGTATATATATACATCGTAGCATGGATAAATAATGGTTCTTAAAATTTTGAATAATAATGAAAGATTGCAAACAATATCAACTGTAAAAATGGTCATCTTTGGTCCTTATGGTATTGGTAAAACAAGTCTCCTAAAGACCATAGATGAACCAACACTTTGCCTTGATTTTGAAGCAGGACTTCTTGCTGTTCAAGATTGGCAAGGAGATTCAATTAGTCTTCGCACTTGGAATGAAGCTAGAGATATTGCTTGTCTTATAGGGGGGCCTAATCCTGCGCTGAAGTCTGATCAAGCATATAGCCAAAGACACCATGAACATTTATCTGGTAAGTACAAAGATCTTTTCTCTGAGTTTTCTAAATACCAATGCATCTTTGTAGATAGTATAACCGTTGCTTCACGTTTATGTCTATTATGGGCAAAAATGCAACCTGAAGCTTTTTCTGAGAGATCGGGAAAGCAGGATATGAGAGCTGCGTATGGATTACTTGCTCAAGAAATGATGGCTTGGCTCAATCAATTTCAACACATCAGAGACAAAGACATCATCATAGTTGGCACTTTAGGTCAATATCTCGATGACTTCAATCGTCCAATTTGGCTACCTCAATGCGAAGGAACTAAAACTGCTAGTGAAATTCCTGGGATAGTTGACGAAGTAATCAGTATGGTTGGAATCAAGAAAGATGATGGAACGGAGAAACGCTCTTTTGTTTGCCACACTTTAAACCCTTGGGGATACCCAGCTAAAGACCGCAGTGGACGCCTGAGTATGGTTGAAGAACCGCATTTAGGCAAGCTGCTTACAAAGATTAAAAGCAAGTTTTAAAATTTAAACATGGAGAGTGATATATGTTACAAAACCTATTAACTGATTTTAACACTGTAAAACCGCAAAGTAGATTGATACCAAAAGGTACAATAGTAAAGGTAAAAATGACAATCAAGCCTGGAGGTTATGAGCATTGGTTTACTAAAAGCCCCACTACCGGTAGCATTTATTTAAATACAGAATTTACCGTTATTGAAGGTCTATATGAAAAGCACAAGATTTACCAAATAATTGGTATTAAAAGTAATAAAGCAGAAGATACTTGGGGAGAAATGGGTCGCTCTATGCTTCGCAGTATCTTGGAATCAGCACGTGACATTCATCCACATGATAACTCAGAAGGTGCAATCCTTGCTCGTAAGCTAAATTCAGTTGCAGAATTAAATGGGTTAGAGTTTACAGTAAAGGTAGGTGTTATAACTGATGAATATGGAGAAAAGAACAAAATTGCTTCAATAGTTACTCCGGAATACCGTAAAAATTATGAAATTGACAGAGTACCATTTTGAAGTACGACGAGGAAAAGCTTTGGTCTGCTGTCGTTACTAGAGGTATTCAGGACGCAGTAGGAAAAAACCCAAAGCTAAGAGAAGAAGCAATTCATTGGCTGAATTCAAAATCTTTTGAAACTGTTTGCGAGCTAGCTAATCTCAACTTTAAACGTATAAAAAATATGTATGGGAATTTTATGTCTAAAAAGCAAAAAGAGTTAAAGATGTTATTGATTGATAATATCAAGGAGTGTGTTTCTTACCTACTTCCAAATGGTGAGTTTTACCGAGATAAAACTTATATTGGAGACTTAAATGGAAATACAATTACAGTTAAAATAGTAGGTAAGGAAGCTGGTGATTGGCGTAATTTTACTGAAGGTACTAGCGGTGATATTATTGATCTTTGGGTTTTAATTAAAGGTGATATATATTCTGCTAGGAAATGGCTCAATAAAAAATCAAAGAGTGGAGAAAAAAAGGGGGGAAAAAGAGAAGAAAAAATATTTTCTGTAAAGCAGTACTTAAGTGATCAATCACCAATACCAGAAGACATAATAGCTCCACGAATTCTCACTCCAGGTGGTCTTTTAGTCATTGGTGGTACGCCAAAGGTTGGCAAAAGTTATTTTCTTCTCTCTTTGCTTGCACATCTTGCAGCAGGAGTGTCGTTTCTTAAGATGAAATCAGCAAGGCCACTAAAAATAATCTATCTGCAAAATGAGATGGAGTACAATTATATCAGGGAACGCATACAACAAATCATAACTAATCAAAGGCTGCCAAATCTAGCAGAGGAAAACTTGATTGTTACTACAAAGATGAGATTAACTTTAAATGATGAAGGTATAGAGAGAATAAAAGATATAATAGGAGAAAAATTTAAAACGATAGATCTTATCGTTTTGGATTCTCTTGACTATGAAAATATGTTTTCTGGCCTGCAAAGCAGAGTAGAAAAACTACGTTCTGTAATTAATCCTATGGCTGGAATCATTATTACACGTCATACCAGAAAAGTATCCACAGCTACACTCGCAAAAAGTCCTTTTCAAGCTTTAATTGGTGCTAATGCTTTAAGAAGTTTTTATACATCTGGTATGGTAATGTTTCAACCAAATAAACGTGCAAATGTCTTGCAAGTAGTATATGAGCTAAGAAACGGTAAATCAATACCAGCAAAATTCATTAGCAGAGTAAATGGGCGTTGGCAGAACTCTAAAGTTATAGCTACGGCTTAATTTATCCACAAAAACCGACACTATGCTAGAGCTAAAAACTCAGCTTTTGCAAAACATCAGATCTTGTCTTTTTCATCTTTTACCAAGAGGGACATTTCGTGGTGATAAGTTTTATGTAGGTGATGTACAGGGTAACAAGGGCAAAAGTACTGTAATAGAGTTAACAGGCGAAAGAGCCGGATTATGGAAAGATTTTGCAACTGGAGAAGGTGGTGACATTATTGATCTTTGGGCAACGGTACACGGGAAGAATGCGAGAATAGAGTTTCCTGAAGTAATGCTCTCAATAAGTGAATGGCTTGGAAAAACCAACTTCAAAGAACAGAGAAATTTAGAACAATACTTAACTTGTAGTTGGAACTACTACGATGAAAATAACCAATTGATTGTAATAGTCTACCGTTATGATCCTCCTTTAGAGAAAAAACAGTTTAAACCATTTGATGTTAAAAAACAAAGATTCAAAGAGCCAGAAATAAGGCCACTCTACAACATTCCAGGTATTTTAAAATCTGATAAGGTTGTTCTGGTTGAAGGAGAAAAATGCGCAGAAGCACTTATAGAGAAAGGAATAACTGCAACAACAGCAATGTTTGGAGCAAATGCGCCTATTGATAAAACAGATTGGACTCCGCTTAAGGGCAAGCATATTATTATTTGGCCAGACAACGATGAAGCAGGTAATAAATATACCAAAAACGCTGAAAAGAGACTTTTAGAACTTGGTGTTGCATCACTTGCTACGCTTAAGATTCCACCGAATAAACCAAAGAGTTGGGATGCTGCTGATTGTGTGTTAGAGGGAATAAATATTGAAGAATTTATCGAAAAAAACTCAAGAAAAATAATTATTAAACCACCACTTGATATTTTTAGCTGGAGCGTAGAGCGTTTTGTAGGCCCAGTACCAAAGCAAAGATTCTTGGTTGAAGGATTATTTCCTTTGGGTGTAACCTCCATTTTGGCTGCAATGGGAGATACAGGCAAAGGTATGCTACTTCTTGACCTAGCCCTCAAGGTTGCAGGTAGCATAGATCAGGTATGCGGATTTGGTCCACTTGTTACTGAACATGGATCTGTGGTGGTATTTTCTGCGGAGGATGATACAAATGAAATACATCGTCGCTTAGAACGACTTGATCCAAAATGCGAGAGATTGAAATATAAAGGTAGGCTATTTATTGTACCATTACCAAACATCGGAGGATCTCTTACCATACTTAAGAACGTTCGCGGTAAAGTTGTAGAAATCTCTCCAGAATTTGAGTCGGTAATGAAGCAGCTGAGCAGAATAAAGGATTTAAAGCTCATTATATTTGATCCCCTTGCTTCTTTCATTCATGCAGATTTAAATGCTGATCCAGCAGTAGGGGATTATCTCATGTGTTTGTTATCTGATTTAGCGTGCAGCACTGGGGCTTCAATCATTACTGCACATCATATGAGGAAATTAAAGGGAGAAAAACCTATATCAACCGTAGAGCAAGCACGAGATGCTATTCGAGGCACTTCTGCTCTCGTAAATGGAGTCAGGTGTTCTTTTGCTTTTTGGCCTGTTGAAGATATGACTAAACCAATGATTTTTAGGTCAATTGGAAAAATCCCAAGACAAAATGCACTATTTTATGGAGCTGTTGTTAAGGCAAATGGCCTGGCTGATCGTACCATACGCACTTACCTAAGAAATGAAGAAACAGGGCTATTAGAAGACATCACTGAACAATTAAAAGCTCAAAATACTAGTGATAAGGATCTTAAAATATATCTTATTGATTCAATTGCGCGAGCTGCTATTTCAGGACATCCATTTACTCACACAGGAAGTGCAGGAATACATAAACAACGACATAGACTGCCTGAAGTTTTTCATAGTATGGGAAGGGATAGACTAGAGCGTATAGTTCAAGAGCTTTTACAAGCAAAGCAAATAGTTAAAGGAATGGCTAATGGTTCAAAAGAAGATAAATGGCTTGATGTAAAAACAGGACCATTTGCACGTGGAGTTGGAAAATTTACTCATGGAGCTGAAAATTTTTAAAATCAGGAAATTCTATTTTTTTATAGTCAAAGTAAAAGGGTTAATCCGATAACCATGTGATGATCTTTGCCAACCAAGGGTTTGTATCACATCATCACGTTCAATACTTAATCCTAATCTCTCAGCAAGTGTAGTTTTGATTGTTCTTTGCATTTTATTTAATGGTTTTCTGATTTGATGTTCTAAATCTGCTTCTAAACTAAGTCCCAAGAGTTTTTCTAACTGATTAATATTGAGAAGTGTATGTTTTTCAGGTGGTAATTCTTTTTCACAGTCATGTAAAAATTGCTTGAACAATATTCGAAAAATATTAAGACATGACACAGCTTTTTTATTTATAACTTCAACGCTATTAACATATACCATACCTTTATAGCTCTTTTTACAATAATCCGAACAGACCGTAATATGCTACTGGCCTGCTATAGCCATAAACACATATCTTATCGCATTCGGACTATTATAAGAAAGGCTATAACTACCTGTAACTCCAAAAGCTTTGTTGGTATAATTGGTTCAACACGTTTAAGCGAAATATATGAAGCTGGTAAAACTTGCAAAGAAGTATTTTCTACTACCTCTGGTACTCCTCTTTTAGCTGCTTCTTGAAATATCTCAGTTAAAGTCTTAAGCTGACAAAAAAGTTCTACCATTCGCACTACATATAGGCTCAATAATAGATTCGGTATATCTTTTTTTAGAGTAATGAGAACTGTTGGATGGACTCTAAGTTTATCTATAGTTAGAAATATTGCATCAGTACAAAAATCAAGGATTATTAGATTTACAGTACGACCTTGATTACAAACATAATAAACTCCTTTTTCCACTTTTTCCCACATAAGTCTTGAATCATTCAACTTTATTTCAAACCATTCTATGATTCTCTCTATATTTAAGTATATGGATAAGAGATGAAATCTCTGTTTTTGATAAGTATTAGGTAAAATATGACGAGAACAGTTTTCACAAATAGCATCATCACATGCTTCATCAAAGTCTGAATCGATGAAAATCTCATTGCTACAACTTGGATCAATTACATTTGGCCAATCAAGATGATCTTTTTCACGAGAGCAAACAATATAGTACCTTTTTTGCATTTTTATCAATCCAAGATCAAATAAGTATCTTGCTGCTTTAATGTGATTTTGACTTGGATTGACCCAAGAACTATTTGAACTTAAAAGATCAGCAATTTGCTCGTGAAAGGATTTTAAGACCATAAGATTGTTCCATATGTTTCTTCAGGTCCTCTCTTTCTTTTTTATTGAGCGGATGCTCTGAATAATAAATTTCCCCACTTGCTTTGAAAGAAAATGTTACCTTTTTGTTTTGGAACATTACTTTAGCTGATTGAATAGATTGTAGTACGTTGCCAATAGATGGCTTCAAAATATGTAACTCTGGTGCAATAGGATCATATGGCTTTACGGTTAGAGTAAGATATGTATTGCTATTTTTAAAATAATCTGACTTAAAATTTAACTCAAATATACAAATATTAGGGTCAGAACCCTCTATACATGTTTGAAGAAACTTGTGCACTTGTAGTGGAAAGTTCTTATCTTGTATATTTACAAAAGTACATTCGCAGTTAAAATACCCACTTATAATGCTATTTGCTATTTCTACAGCTTTATTAGTATTTTTAGCACAGAGATTAACCTTTGTACCATCAAGCGAAAAATCTAAAATCATCCACTCAGGTTTATGGCCATGAACAACCTTGTTTGAATTAAGTAGTAAATCCATGTCACTTCCTCGCCTTATAAACATATATATTCGGTCTTGGTGATGAAAAAAACCCTGCAATTGGTTTTCAAACTTTAGTATCTGCTCTACGGCTTCTCGTGACATAAATTCCTTGAATGAAGTATTTATTTGTCTTGGTGATTTCTGTAGAGCAAACGATACGAAACCTTTCTTTTGCACTTTATCAAAGTGATAAACAGATTTTAAAAGTTTGCAATTTATGTGAAACAGTAAAAACAATAATGATCTTTTGTCATACTTAGTATTATTTTTTATCAGGTACGATCTCATTAACTTCTCAGTCAGAGCAAATCTTGCTACTTCACTAACTGTAGCCTCAAGTTTTGTACGATCAAAGTAGCTAATGAGAAAATAGTTGAAAAGAGAGTCAGAATAACTGGTAAGTATCTTACGTTTTTGCTGAGTGGATCTATCATCATAATCTCCGTCCTGAAAAAGTTGCCCATTCAAATGATTTTTAAAGCAATGCTGAAAAATGATGCTCAGTTGTTTACCAGAAAGGGAATCTAACCAAGATTGACGTATATTAGAATCCTGAAAACGATCTAATAAAAGGTTAACAGGAACTTCTAAATCGCTTTCCCAAAATTCATGGCTTGGATGAACATTCATATTACATAAAATAAGCTATATTATACATAATATGATAATTCAAGCAAAGATTTTTTGGACATAATTTTTTCAAATCTTGTATATTTAATTAGGGAGAATTTGTGTAAACTAGATAGCTTTCTTAAATAAGGTGTGCATTGGTTTAGTTTAATAGAAGTCTCCTAACCTATAAAAAATTTCACAGGAAGAAAAACATGCAAAAAGGGGAATTAACTATTAATTGCCGTTATGAACCTCATAGGTTGGCGGATACATATTTGGCAGATGCTTATGAACAATTATTGAAATATAAAATAAAGGAGGTGAAAGAAAATGACAACCGTAAGCTTGTATGCAAGAGTTTCATCAAGACAACAGGCACAGGAGAATACGATAGAGAGTCAGATTGTAGAATTGGAGCGTCGCATTAGTAGTGATGGACATGAATTGTTAGATGAGCATAGGTTCATCGATAATGGTTACAGTGGATCAAATTTAGAACGTCCTGGCTTAGAGAGTTTACGTGATAGAGTAGCAGAAGGTAAGATTGATAAGATATACATTCATTCACCTGATCGGCTATCACGTAAATTTTCATATCAAATGATCTTACTCGAAGAGTTTAAAAAGGCTGGATCTGAAATAGTATTTTTGAATCATAAGTTTGATGATAATCCTGATTCCCATTTATTTCTACAGATTCAGGGAGCAATAGCAGAGTATGAACGTGCAAAGATTATGGAACGAAACCGTAGAGGTAAACTTCATGCGGCCAAAGCTGGGTGTATAAGTGTGATGGGTAGGGCGCCTTACGGTTATCGCTACATAGCAAAACATGTAGGTGAAGGAAGTGCTCAATTTGAGGTTGATGAAGAAGAGGCAAATATAGTGCGTAAAATATTTAGTCGGGTTGGCCAAGAAAGAGCAAGTATAGGAGAAGTTGTAAATGAACTGAATAAGATACCGGTAATAACACGAACAGGAAAAAGGTATTGGAAAAGGAGCACTATTTGGAACATGTTAAAAAATCCTGCTTATATAGGACAAGCAGCTTATGGTAAAACTAGAACATGCTCAAAACCACAAGTAAAAAAATCAAAAAAAGGAACTTGTGGTAAACTTAAAAGTGGTCGCTTTAATAGTGATAAAGAGAACTGGACTTATATTCCAGTACCAAAAATAATCAATGAAAATTTATTTGATTCAGTGCAAACACAATTAGCTGAAAATAGACAAAGAGCAAGAGTACGACAAAGAAGAGAAACATATTTATTGCAAGGTTTAATGGTATGTCAACGTTGTCAATATATAGCTCTTTTTACAATAATCCGAACAGACCGTAATATGCTACTGGCCTGCTATAGCCATAAACACATATCTTATCGCATTCGGACTATTATAAGAAAGGCTATATGTGAACTATAGCTCTTTTTACAATAATCCGAACAGACCGTAATATGCTACTGGCCTGCTATAGCCATAAACACATATCTTATCGCATTCGGACTATTATAAGAAAGGCTATACTTATTGTGGTACAAACCACGTTCATAAAAAGTCGACATATTATTACTATCGTTGCTCTGGTACAAACTCTAGCAAATTCAATGGCAATAAAATCTGCGATAATAAATCAATACGCACTGATATATTAGATGGAGTTATATGGGAAGAAGTCAAGAGTATCTTGAAAGAGCCAGATAGGATTGCAAATGAATATCAACGTAGATTATCAGAGAACAAAAAACCTTTACATAATCAAACACGTGAAAAGCAAGAAAGTAAGTTAAGATTAAGTATCAAAAAATTTATTGATAGCTATGCTAAAGGGTTTATAAGCCAAGAAGAATTTGAACCAAGAATTACAACAATGAAACAGCATTTGAAAGAAATTGAGGAGGAAAAAGAAAAAGTACTTGATCAAAAGAAATTACAACAAGAATTGAGCCTTGTTACAGATAGCTTGAAAAACTTTTCCTCAAGTGTTGAATCAAAACTTGATCTGGTAGATTGGCAGACTAAGCAAAATATTATTAGAATGTTAATTCATCAAATTGAAATCAATCACAATCACTTGTATATAGTGTTTCGCATAAAAAGTCTTGCAAATTTTGATCAAAATAGGCATAATAGAATTATGCAATGTTGTACTAGCAGTCAACGGTCAATGAATACCTAAATTTGAGTAAAAGAAATTTCACTACCATTTACCAATCCGGCTAAAATTCAAGAATTTCAATGCTTTAGCTATTTTCAATAGAATTAAATTTATTAATATAAATAACAAATTACTATTCTTAAATTTGATCAGATTGATTGCAAAAAAACAAGATTTTCAATAGGTTGCTTATAATCCTAACTATAGTTAGCCTTTCATAAGTAGCGATGCAACAAAGCCATTCCAGTGTCAGCTACTTTCATAACACCATATTACCTTAACAAAAGCAAATGTTCGTACAGATGTGCATCAGCTACTTTCATCTGCCACCTGCAAATTGCAATGTTCGTACAGTTATGTGTCACGCTACTTGGATGACACCGTTGAAAGAAATGAACCGCCTTTTCAAAATCGTTTTGAATAGAGGAATAACATTCACAAGTAAAATTTCATATTACCATTTTTTAATTTATGTATTATAATAAGCTTAATCTATAAGAAAAACAAAGTTGGAAGAACTAAGCAAAAACTGGGTGATAAGAACGGGAAGATTTTTATCTTCATTGTTTTTTTTACTGTTGATTGCGCTGTCAATACGTAGTTTTTTATTCGAGCCATTTCATATACCTTCTGGTTCAATGAAAAGCACCCTACTTGAAGGGGATTACATTTTTACTAGTAAATATTCATACGGTTACAGTAAACACTCATTTCCATTTTCTCCAAACATTTTTAGCGGCAGGATTTTTTATACCCCTCCAAAGCGTGGCGACATAGTAGTTTTCAAACCCACAAGAAATGACAGCATCAGGTTTGTTAAGCGAGTAATAGGAACACCAGGTGACAAAGTGCAAATGATAGAGGGAGAATTATACCTAAATGATCAGAAAGTAGAGCGAAGGCAAATTGAAAGTTTTTTTGATTATGAGTCAAATCGTAACATACCAAGATATATAGAAACGCTTTTAAGTGGCAAGGAACATGAGATTTTGGTAGATGACATTTCTAATAAGCTATCATATAACACTCCGGTTTATTATGTACCTAACGATCAATTTTTCGTTATGGGAGACAATAGAAATAATTCTTTAGATAGTAGGTTTCCTGAAGTTGGTTTTGTACCAATGGAAAATATCATTGGGCGTGTAAGCATAGTTGGTTTATCATTTAAATTAGGAAAGGTCGATTGGTTACCATTTAATTTCAGGTTACCTGTTGCTTTGAGATTAAATAGGGTATTGCACAAGGTTGTGTAAGCTTTTTCTACCTATTTGTTAATTCACACAACTCTAAAGAAGAATTTTCTAACTCGGCGATAGTGTTGTTAATTTCATTCAAGTCATTGCCTTGTAAAGCGTTTTTTGCATTTTGTAATAGGTTTTTCAACTTTTGATCAGTGGAAAGGTTATTATTGTTTTCAACCAAGTGTATGAGTTTATTTCCATTAATTTTAGCACCTGCAAGGGAACGAGCCTTCATATCTTCGTCAAAACTGTTTATTGACTGGTTAACCATATTTTGAACATCAGCTTCACTCAAGCCAAAACTTGAATTTACTTTAACTGTCTGCTCAATTCCAGTAGTTTTTTCTCTTGCAGTAACAGTCAAGATTCCGTCAACGTTAACTGTAAATTCTATTTCAACTCTTGCAGAACCTGCAGGCAGTGGCGGTATACCTTTTAGTTCAAACTGCGCTAGAGATTTGTTATCCTCTATCATTTCACGTTCTCCCTGACAAACATGAATTTTCATTGCTGTTTGCCCATCAATATAAGTTGTAAACTCTTTTGTTTCTGAAACTGGCAGTGGCGTATTTCTTGGTATGATTTTTTCAACTATGCCTCCCATAGTTTCTATGCCAAGTGATAGAGGTAAAACATCCAGGAGAATATTCCTATCTTTTGAGCTCGAAGTTAAATCATGAGCCTGCAGAGCTGCCCCAATGGCAACTGCTTTATCTGGATCCACGTCATTTAGTACTTTATTTCCAAAGAGTTTGACTAGTGAATTTTGAACCAATGGTGTTCTAGTTGCACCACCAACTAAAATTACTCCTTTTATATCATCAATTTTAAGATCTATATCACTTATAGTACGAGTGACTATATTGATAGTCTTATTGACCAAAGAACTGATTGCCTGCTCGAATTCTTCTCTGGTAATTTCGCACTCAAATGGCTTGCCGTTAACATTAAATTCGAAGATACCTATAGTGTGATTGCTTAGGTACTCTTTCACAGAGCGTGATTCGATAAGTAAGGAATTTAGTTGCTTAGCCGTCTTTTCTCTATACTTATCAATCACAATTGAACTCAGCAAATGATCAAAATCATCACCGCCGAGGTTGGTGTCACCACCAACCGCAAGGACTTGAAACACTCCTTGGTGCAATTTCAATATCGAAATATCGAACGTTCCGCCACCAAGGTCATACACTGCATATATTCCACTGCTATTGTTCTTTTCAATGGAGTAAGAAAGCGCTGCAGCGGTTGGCTCGTTAACGAGGCGAAGAACTTCTATGCCAGCTAATTTTGCCGCATATTTAGTTGCGTTACGTGCTGAATCGTCAAAGTAAGCTGGCACAGTAATCACTGCTTTTTTTACTTCCAGCCCCTTAGACTTTTTTACCCTCTCACGTAAAGCTTTTAATATCTCAGCAGAAATCTCAACAGGAGTCAGATACTTTTCCTCTGCGCATTTTATTCTAATAACTTTTTCGCTTTCATGATCTATTTCAAAATTGACGCCTTCTTTATTTAATTCTTCAACACTTTTACCCATTAAACGCTTTATTGAGTAGATTGCATTTTGACCGACATCGTAGCCAGTTTTCAATGTATTATTTTCATATGAAAGAGCAGAAGGCAGCAGTTCTCTTCCTTGTTCATCTTTAAATATCTCCACGTTGCCAGCTTTATTCACCATAGCAATCAAAGAATTGGTGGTGCCAAGGTCTATACCAAAAACTACTTCATTTGAATTTGGTTCAGAAATTTGAATTGGTTGCATTTTTCTTCACCTCCTCAAATGACTTATATAAATATTTCAATCTTAAGACTTGTGTAGCAGCTCTATCAAAATTCTTTACAGCAAAAGTGTTAATTAGGTTTTTAACGCAATCTTTTATTTTTTCATCAATCATCCTGCTTGCAAATTGTAGATCGTCGCAGTCTAGTAAGTACTCTCTTATTTCCATTGATTCACTTAATATTTCAGAATTTAAGTGGTCCTTTTGGCTTTTCACATTAAAAAAATCCAGCAAATGCTCAGCACGTTTTAGCGGTGACTTTAGTATCTGATAAGCTCTGTTAATATTTTCCATGTTTTGGGACTGTCTTTCATTTATATCAGTCCTGCTTAGCTCAATATATTTTTTCTCTAACTCATCAAAGCTGATATTGAAAGCTGGTTCAATTTCAAACAATGCAAAATAGTTGCTAGACATGAAAACTCTCTCCACAACCACATTTTCCTTTCTCATTAGGATTTTTGAAAACAAAACCCGATGAAAATTTTTCTTCTACATAATCCATTTCAGAGCCAAGAATAAACATGACGGATTTTGGGTCGATCAACACTTTAACTTTTTGGCCATCACTACAGTTTTCTTCAATTACCGACTCTAAAGGACGAGTATCATATGCATATTCAATATCATATTTTAAACCAGAACATCCTTTTTGCTTAATTAGCACTCTTATTCCTATTGCTTCTTCCGGTTTCTCAAGGTTAGTATGCTTCTTTTGGTCCAATAAATACCTTATCCTTTCTACTGCTTCCGCAGTTATAGTGATAAGTTTTTTATTCTTTTTTACAGTTTCACCTCCGCCTACTTCTTGATATTCACTCATGCTTCTTAATTCTTTTGCTTACTTTGATAATCATGAATAGCGGCTTTTATAGCATCTTCAGCAAGTACCGAACAGTGTATCTTCACTGGAGGTAAAGACAATTCTTCCACTATTTGAGTATTCTTTATCTGTGTAACGTCACTGATGGTTCTTCCCTTTATCATCTCTGTTAACAAGGAACTTGAAGCAATGGCAGAACCGCAGCCAAAAGTTTTAAATTTTGCATCTTCAATAACACCTTTGTCATTGACCTTTATCTGCAATTTCATTACATCACCGCACGATGGTGCACCAACTAAACCAGTGCCAACACTTGGATCATTTTTATCCAGAGAGCCAACATTCCTTGGATTTTCGTAATGATCTAAAATTTTCTCATTATAACTCATAAAATTACCTGTAAACCGCTATTCTACATTATAACATATTTAGGTTAAAAACTAAAGTAAAATACACTAGTATCACGGGAATTTTACTTTCAAAATTCCCGTAAAACGACTATTTAACTTTACAAATACACATAATACGTGTATTTCTTTACAACCAGCGTCTCTATGTTGTCGTTAAGTTTATAATTTAAAAGGAGTATTCCCTTGAGTTTATTTGGTAATCTTTATAAAGGCCTGTTAAAAACTTCTTCTCGCTTTAGCGACGGGGTGAAAAGTATTTTCTCTGACAAAAAAAAATTAGATCAGTCGCTTTTAGATGAGCTAGAAGAATTGCTAATTAGCATGGACATTGGTCATAAAACTTCCAAATTAATTATTGACAGGCTCACAAGCATCAAATTTGACAAGGAAGTTGAACATAACATTATCACACAGCAGTTAATGAACGAAATAGAAGCTATATTGAGCCCAGTTGTACAGCCGTTAATTTTAAATAAAAAACCACATATAATAATGGTATGTGGAGTAAACGGTAACGGTAAAACCACAACTATAGGTAAGCTTGCATATAAATATAAGGAAATGGGAAAATCCGTTATGCTTGTTGCATGCGACACATTTAGAGCTGCTGCTAGTGAGCAATTAAACATTTGGGCAGAACGTTCTGATTGCTTGATTGTTACTGGAGAGTATGGTAGCGACTCTGCAAGTGTGGCATATAGAGCTGTAAGTCAAGCTATAAAAGATAACATTGATGTTGTTCTAATTGACACAGCAGGAAGGCTGCAAAATAATGTGAACCTTATGGAGGAGTTATCAAAAATATATAGAACGATAAAGAAATTGGATGATACTGCCCCTCATGACGTTATTTTAGTTCTTGATGCAACTACCGGCCAAAATGCTTATAGCCAATTAGAAGCATTTAGCAAAATGGTTAATGTTACCGGGCTAATCGTAACAAAGTTAGATGGCACTGCTAAGGGCGGAGTGGTAATTGGACTTGCAGAAGCTTATAAGATAAAGTTACATGCTATAGGAATTGGCGAAAGTATAGAGGACTTAAGGGAGTTTACTAGCAAAGAATTTGCTGAAGCGTTATTTAATTGTAATTAAAAATTTCTCTTAATTCCCTTACGTGACCAAGCTTAATTATCTCAATATCGTGAGAAGAGTAATTACCATTTTTAGGCATAATTGCTTTTTTGAATCCTAACTTTTGTGCTTCTTTTAGTCTGAGATCAGCATGCGAGACATTCCTAATTTCTCCTGAAAGTGCAACTTCACCGCAGATTATTGAAGAAGTTGGCAGCGGTAAATTTACTACACTTGAAATAAGGGAAGCAGCAACAGCAAGATCAGCCGATGGTTCCTGTATTTTGAGTCCCCCTGCAATGTTTAGGTATACCTCTTTATCATGCAAAAACATTTTGCAACGAGCATTTAGCACCGCGATGATCATAGCCAATCTATTAATATCCCACCCAACTACTGCCCTTCTTGGGGTTGCCATATTAGTTCCTGCTATTAACGCTTGAACTTCCATTAAAATTGGTCTTGAACCTTCAATTCCTGCAAATACGGCGCTGCCAACTACTTCTCTGTCATGGGCCATCAGAAACAATGATGATGGGTTATCAACAGGCACAAGTCCTGCTTCAGACATCTCAAAAACACCAATTTCATTTGCAGGGCCAAATCTATTTTTAATAGTGCGTAAAATGCGGTATTGATTGCTATTTTCACCTTCAAAATATAATACCGTATCCACCATATGCTCCAAAGTTTTAGGTCCAGCTATTTGTCCATCCTTAGTTATATGACCAACTATTAAAAGAGAAACACCATATTGTTTCGCAAGAATGGTTAATTCATGAGCGCAAGTGCGGACCTGAGTTACAGTGCCTGGTGCTGATGTAATTCTGCTATCATACATTGTTTGTATAGAGTCAATTACTAAGAATTTAATACTTTTGTTTTCCTTTATTGTTGCTACTACATCAGTTAAAGACACTGTAGACAAAAGCTTAATTTTAGGTTCATTTATCTTAAGACGCTTTGCTCTGAGACTCACTTGCTCTAAAGATTCCTCGCCAGATACATAAAGACATTCAAAAGAGGAAAGTTGCACAACATTAGCTGCAATTCTAAGCAAAAGGGTGGATTTTCCAATACCAGGTTCGCCTCCAATTAAAATGCTAGCACCTTGAACGATACCCCCACCAAAAACTCTATCTAATTCTTCTATTCCTGTTAGAAAACGACTTGGAGTGATAATTTCGCTACCCGATAACGTCTTTATTAAAATTGGCGCAGATATACTTCTTTTGCCCGTTTTTACTGCTATTTCCTCAACAATTGTATCCCAATTGTCACATGCAATGCACTTCCCTACCCACCTACCAGTGCTATGACCACAGAATTGACATACATATACAGTTTTCATCAAAGCCAAAATTATTTTGTTGTAATTGTAATAAAAATTAGCTGAATATGCGAAGTAAATCTATAGCTAACCCAAGAAAGGGTTCCCTATATCATACCGCGATTCATTCGCGGTATCTCAAAGCATAGATCCCGCTAACACGTAGCGGGATGACGAGGTCATGCCACCGCGCGAACCGTCATACCGTCACGGTATCTCTAGATCCCGCTAACACGTAGGGGAATGACGAGGTCATGCCGCCGCAAACCGTCATACCGCCGCGGTATCTCTTAGCCGCTAACACGTAGCGGGATGACGGTTGTCGTTTAGCTACAAACGTTAAGAAATTTACCAAATGAAAAAAAAGGCAAAAGAAGCCCTGGGGTTATTATCCGCTTTAAAATATTGGCGTTTTTTATGTTTTAAACGCTTGACAAGCAAGATTAAGCTGCTTTTAATTGCAACTAACTTACGCTGCAAATATTTAAGAAGTTTACTAAGCAGAAAAAAAGACAAAGAATCCGCGAGTTAGCTAGTCTTTTACTATCTCTGTCGAGTATTGGCATTTTTTGATGTCTTGTAACGCTTTATAAGCGCGTTCAGCTTATTTAGATAAAAATCTAGATGTAGATGAAGTTTTGTAAAGACATACAGTATCTATGTACTGCAAAAAATTAAACATAAGACGCCGATACATTAAGTAATCCTTACCTTTTAATCTGCAGATTGGCGAAAGCAAATACAATAGCTTCAGTTTTATGATAAGGGGGCTGGCGAAGGGTGTCAAGCAAGTTTTTTGTTTCTATTCCCAATGTTATATGGTTATGTAATACCAATTCTCATTACTAGTGAATCAAATAAGCGGCATTGCAGAGTTTTTTAATTGTGGAGTGAGAAAGAGAGGTAATAAATTTGCACAAAGCGCTCTCAAGCAAAGCAATTGTGTCGTAGATTTTGTTACGCAAAATGTTCTGTTTTATATATAACCAAAACCTCTCAACAGGATTGAGGTCAGGTGAGTATGGTGGTAGGTATATAATGTCGATATTTTTAGGTACTTTTAAATTTTTTGACTTATGCCAACTAGCACAATCCATGATAAGAAATGCCTCCCTTGTTCCTAAATATTGTGACATCTGCTCAAGGAATATATTCATACAATCAGTATTGACGTTTGAGCTAGAACTTTCTCCATTTCTGGGATTAACTGCACTATAGAGATAAAAATTTTGCCTACCTAGTTTTACCTTAACCTGTGTCCTAATGCCTTTTTTAAACCACCCGTGTCCAATCTTTGAATGTGTGCCAAACCGCGATTCATCGAAGAAAAATAGCTCTTTTTCAGGATACATGACAATAGTTTCATTAAGATTTTTTTTTAAATTCCTCTTGTTTACTTTTATCTTGTCTGTTATGCACTGGTCTTGGTGTGATATATGAGAATTTCATTCTTTGCATATTACGGTGTACTGTAGATTTGCTGATATTCAAACCAAACTTTTCTTGAATTCTTATTTTCATTTCTTTTATAGTAATATTGGGGTTTTCCTCTATCCACACCTCAACTTGTTCACGTTGACTTTGATTCAATATAGTTTTTCTACGGCGTTGAGGCGGAGCAAATAATTTTTCTTCTCTGCCAAATTTTAGGTCATGCAGTAAGTGCCTTTCTTGAAATGCAGCATATCTTTGCTACGGCTGTTATACTGTGCTTTTTTGCTGCAATTACAGCATTTAGTTTTTTTGCAACATATGCGTTATTTCTTACTTTCTTCAGCATTTCTTTTGCTGATTCCACCACTTTTTCATCCAATAATTTTGATCTTAATGCCATTTAAACCTCGCTACTTTACTTACTTCAGTATGGCTTTTTTTCTATTATTGTCTATCCGTTACTTGTGTAGCGGGAATTGGTATAAGAAGTCTAATAGCAAATTTTTAAGTTCCTCTTTAACTCTTTAACCAGCGGGCTCGCATGAGGAGAGGAGAGTAAAGGTCCTCTTCCATAGATATCTTCACACTTTTTTCTTCTTCTGTAGTTGGCAGACGAGTAAGAAAGTGAATCTTTGGTGCGCCACTAATTATTGCCATTGGTGTTTGCTCCGCCCCTTCTCCCATAACTAAAACAGCAGACGTTGCCAGCGCATCAAGAAGATTGACTTGTGTTACTTGCAGTGGTTGATCATAAAGATCTGGCTTGCCTATATAGGAATAAAATGGTTCAAATCCACACCAACCAAGAGCAACGCCCGTAACCCCAAGGCGCATAGGTGTTATGTTACTATCTGTAATCAAAATACCAAGATGTTTTATGCAGTGTTTTGTCTTGAGATAGTTCCATATTGATAGAGCTGTTTTCTGAACATCCTTTGGGTATAAAATATACATTTCATTACCATTTGATTCATCAATACCAGCAGATGGAATTAAGATATTGTCTTTGATTGTTAAATAGATGCCGTAAGAATTATGGTCTACATCAACAATTGCATCAGCTTCTCTTTTGATTAGCTCTTCTTTAGAACAAGCAGTTTTGCAAACCACTTGTTTTTGACAAATAGAAATGATTTTTGATGTGATAGCAAGAACAACTTCCTCTCCTAGCAACTCTGAAACATAGCGATCAAGAACCTGCTCTAATACTTCCCCACATTCAATGCGGTGGGTATAAATTGCTTTAACATGCATATTAACGTATTAGCCTACATATAGTATAATCTTTCGTTTTGGTGAGAATAGTTTTATGCCATCCATCAAGAAGTGTTAAGTTGAAATATACATCACCTTTATAGGGTTTGTGAATTTCTGTTATGATAAATTCTGAGATTAGATCATACTCCAAAAAAAGATGCGCTATTTGTGCTCCACCAATCATGAAGACTTTAGAATTACTTTGGATTGACAAAAACTCTTGCATAGAAGAAATAATAGTGCATTTTACTCCTCTGTTAAAACAAGAATTTAATTTGTCACGAGAAAAAACAACAGGGATACGATTCCCTAATATGTCTTGAGGCATAGTTTCAAATGTCTTTCTCCCCATAACAATAACTTGTTTGTCAGTCACCTGACGAAAATGATCTAACTCACTTGGATAATGCCAGGGCAATCCATTATTTATTCCAATTACCCCCTTGGGATCAACAGCCATAATTCCGATAACTATCATCCCTGTAAAGCAGCTTGAGCTACAAAAAATCGCATGTGATCACGCACATTATGCACTCGAAGGAAATCAACCTTGTTGTGTAATACAGATGATGTAGCAATTGTTTCTAAATCTCGGTTAAAGACAGGTTCTGTAGAAAAAGAAGAAATAAATGACTTTCTAGAATGGCCAACCAGAACTTTGCAGCCAAAATTTTGTAACGTTTCTATACTGCGTAAAATCTGGATATTCTGGTACATAGATTTGCCAAAACCAATACCAGGATCAATAATGATCGAGCTTTGATCAAAACCTAGAGCTAGTAATCTATTAATGTTCCTTTCTGCCCAATTATTTATGGTATCAATTGGATCAATGTCACTTGGGATAATGTTGTCACTATGTGGTGGTATGGAGAGTGAATGCATAATAACGATACTACATCCACTGCTAGCAATCGCTTTTAAGGTATTATCATCTAGATCTCCCTTCTGATCGTTTACCCAGGCAATGTTGTAGTGCTCCAAAACATTCAAAATAACATCTGGCCAGAAACTATCAATGCTGACTTTAATGTCACCAACTTTCATATACTGATTGAGATTATCAAGCACTGGTTTTAAGCGTGCATATTCTGCTTTTGGAGTTTGTATTGAGGAGCCAGGTCTTGTTGATTGAGCACCAAGTTCAACTATGCTTGCACCATCTGATAACAGCCGCAGTGCCTGCTTGGTTGCTTGATCTCATACGCGTCAAGTTAAGGAAAAGTGGTATAAGGAAGAAAGGAAACGAAAAAACTATTTTATATATTAAGTAATAAAGTTATTAATTTATAGATTCTTCTGAAAAAATTATCTTCTTCTAGATAAGAACTCCCTAAAAAAATAAATGTAACAAATAAAATGCCCATCTCAAATGTTGCTATATTTCACGATATTTCCTTAACTTGACGCGTATGGTTAGGGTTAACAGTACCAAACGTTTTGTTAACTACTGCCATAGGGTTCAGCATTGTCATCAAGTGAAGCAAAAATGGTCTGTTTATCAATTCTGGGTGAGGAATCTTAAGGTAGGGTGTATCAAGTGTCAGGTCATCCCATAACAAAATATCCAAATCAATAACGCGAGGTGCCCATTTTTCATAGACCTGCAGACGGCCAATGTCACATTCAATTTGTTTAAGGCCCTTTAACAGCTCTTCAGGAGAAGAAGAACAACTTCCATACACAACCATATTTAGAAATGGCCTGTCCCACCCAGGTGAAGCATCATTTGGTAAAATAGCCTTAGTTTCCAGAATAATTGAAGATTTTAAATTTTTAAAATAGCGTTCCTGCAGTAACTGAGCAGCCTTTTGTAAATGGGAAAAGCGATTCCCCATATTTGAGCCAATAGAAATGTAAATCATTCTTGCAACGCATTACGATAAGTAAAGAAAACACCTCCATGCACACTGGGGACAGGTGGTGCAACTTTGTGAATAGTTACGCCTATAGAAGAAATAATAAGCTTTTTTTGCATCACAAGGTTATTAATGGTCCTGTATATATCATGAGTTAAATGCTCGATTAAGTTGAATTGCTTGCTTTGAACGAGAGATTGAATACTCTGAACTACCTCCAAGTAGCATATAGTATCCTCAAGCCGGTCAGTTGTAAGTCCTAAAGGGGGGGATTTAAAGGTAAAATCAATATTAACACTAACTAATTGAGAATGATACTTCTCTTCTGCACTATAGCCTAAATGAACCCAAAGCCGTAAGTCAGATATAAGAAGATTACATGCAGACATTGCATTCCAACATCACTGAGTTTAAGCTACTTACAACTACTAACACACGCTAGCATTCATCATTCCATCAAGAAAACCCCACAAGAGCCTTGCTCCCTTTTGAGCACCCTGCATAACTTTATCTTGCTCTTTTTCATCTAGATCTTCAATAAGATTTGCACATTCCTCAGAATGCCATTCATCAGCATGCATATGGACCGTAAAAAATTGAAGAGAACGCTCATCACTTATTGAATAGTGTTTTTTTAAACCTTCAATTTTAGACTTGGAAACCTCTGGAGTTTGACGTTCGTAAGCGTACAAGGCTCCAAGACCTGCCGCAAAACCTGATCTTACAATATCAAAGTAACCATCAACTAACTCCTGTGTCTCTTTAATCTGTGCACTTTCACGAAGATCAGATCGCGCAACGCCAAGCCCTTCAGCAAAACGTTGCCATAATTCTGGATGATTTTCATCACCTTGTTCCTCTTCTATTAAATTACCAAGTAAAACCTGTCGCATTTTTAGATCTGGGCACAAAAAATGTATACCACTGATGTAACGAGGAAACGCAGCAACGTAGTGATAATATTCTTTAGCATAGGTTTGTAAAGCTTGCAAGCTTAAGCTTCCTGTATTCCATGACTGGTAAAATGGATGATTTAGTAAGTGCAATTCATCTAACTTGTTATTTAGAGACTTAGTAAATTCCATCATTTCCCCCATTACATTAATATATAGTTCATATACTATAGTTTTCTCATTGTTACGATCATGCTAAGATCAATACAATGGTGGGATTGGTAGGACTCGAACCTACGGCCAATTCGTTATGAGCGAACTGCTCTAACCGACTGAGCTACAATCCCTTTTATCAATATTTATAATACACACAAAAGCAAATTTGTCTATTAGCTTATTTCACTATCAACCCAACTTGACAAATCATTTGTTGCACCAATTTTGCGTGCAATTTCCTTACCATCTTGAAATATGATTAAAGTGGGTATAGATTGCACTCCATACTTACTTGGCACTTCAGTCCCTTCATCTATGTCGAATTTGCAGATCTTAATCTTGCCTTTTCTATCCTTAGCCAATTGTTCTATACGTGGCATTAGACTTTTGCATGGCCCACACCATTCTGCCCAAAAATCTACCAGCACGAACCCTTTATAGTCAGTGACTTCAGATTTGAAATTTTGATCATTTACCGATGTAATATCATCACTCATAAAATACCTAAATTTTTGTAAAATATAGCGTATCTATTAGCAGTTAATCAACTAAATTCTTACCGCAGAGCTTGAAAAATTGCCCTAAAGTGTTTTGCACAAACAAAAAACTTCTATTACATCTGGTGGTTAAAGATATCCACGTTTTCCCAACCCATTAAGTCTAACTCAATACGAGTAGGAAGAAATTCAAAGCACTTTTGGGCCAATTCTTTTCTATTTTCACGTTCCAGCATTAAGTCTAGCTTTTCCTTTATCCTGTGGAGATACAAAACATCAGATGCAGCATAACTTTTTTGTTTGTCTGTTAAATTTTCATTTCCCCAATCAGAAGATTGCTGCTGCTTATTTAGTTTGGTATCAAGCAGCTCTAAGCACAACTCTTTTAAGCTATGATTATCTGTGTAAGTGCGAACTAAACGTGAAGCTATCTTTGTGCAATAGCACGGAAGTGCCCAAGTTTCCAAGTAATAACGTATTATGCTCACATCAAATCGCGCGAAGTGAAATATTTTAGTTATATTTTTATCCTCTAATATTTTTCTCAAATTTGGCGCTGTATAATCGTTCTTGAGTTGAACTAAGTGAGCGTTGCCATCATTAAAAGAGAGCTGCACAAGGCATAATCTATCTCTGCTATGAAGTAGCCCCATTGCCTCGGTATCAACAGCTATAGACCTTACATCATCTGGTATTGAACTAGCTGGCAAGTCGTCTTTATATAAAAATATTCCCATAAAGCTTTGTGGAATAATTAAAAACTTATGATAATCAAAAATGAGCCTTAAGTATACGAAAAGATCATAGAAGGAACCACGCAAATTTATGGGCTCTCACATTTTTCATGTACACGGGGTTTACAAATCGCTGTATATGCCTATAATTAAGTAAATTTAGGTTAATTTAATTGCGGGAGTAGCTCAGTTGGTAGAGCGCAACCTTGCCAAGGTTGAGGTCGAGGGTTCGAACCCCTTCTCCCGCTCTTTGCTTTCAAAATCATTTCGTCAAAAATCCCTTGACAAACTCCGCTAGCCCCCTTATCATGAAACTGAAGCTATTGTATTTGCTTTCGCCAATCTGCAGATTAAAAGGTAAGGATTACTTAATGTATCGGCGTCTTATGTTCAATTTTTTGCAGTATATAGATACTGTATGTCTTTACAAAACTTCATCTACATCTAGATTTTTATCTAAATAAGCTGAACGCGCTTATAAAGCGTTACAAGACATCAAAAAATGCCAATACTCGACAGAGATAGTAAAAGACTAGCTAACTCGGGGATTCTTTGTCTTTTTTTCTGCTTAGTAAATTTCTTAAACGTTTGCAGCGTAAGTTAGTTGCAATTAAAAGCAGCTGAATTTCGCTTGTCAAGCGTTTAAAACATAAAAAACGCCAATATTTTAAAGCGGATAATAACCACGGGGCTTCTTTTGCCTTTTTTTTCATTTGGTAAATTTCTTAATGTTTGTGGCTGAACGACAACCGTCATCCCGCTACTTGTTAGCGGGATCTCTTGTTAGCGGCTGAGATACCGCGAATGAATCGCGGTATGACGTAGGACTGCTGTCATTCCAGCGCGTGACGCTGGAATCCAGTTCTTATTACCTGGTGTAAAGTTAAGTTTCCTGGATCCCAGTGTCTGGGCACTGGGATGACAAGAAAGGAGCACTGGGATGACAAGAAAGAGGCTACTTGGATAACAGAAGAAGGAGGCTACTTGGACAACACCCTGACAACCATCATCCCGCTACGTGTTAGCGGGATCTGGAAATACCGCGGCGGTATGACGTAGGACTGCTGTCATTCCCATACGCGTCAAGTTAAGGAAATAAAGGTATGAAAGAGATAGAATAATAAGGTATAAGTTCTCCCAGATATACTTTTAGTGAGAGAACCAATGAATAAAATAACTTGCTTATCAAAAAAGCTCAAAGAATTTTTTAATGAAAAAGCAGAGAAAATCTCAATTACAACAAGGTTTATAAAAAGAAAGAGAAAGCTAAAAGGTTCATCATTCGTAAAAGCCATGGTCTTGGGTAATATAGGAGTTGATAATTGTAGCGTAGAAACAATGTGTCAATTACTAAACGAGGACTCGATAGATATAACAAAACAAGGTTTGGATTTTAGATTTACTGAAGAAGCAGTGGAATTTATGAAAAGGATGTATAATGAATCTGTGATTCTCTTTAAAAATATCTTGCAAGTTGATTGCAAAATCTTACAGCAATTTAATAGTGTTAAATTATTGGACAGTAGCTATATTACTCTACCTAACAGTATGGAAGAGATGTATAAAGGTTATGGTACTAGCTACAGTGGCTATGAAAGCAATACTAAGTCTGGAATAAAGTTACAATTAGTTTTCGACTACATGAATCAGATAATAGACCAACTTAATTTAACGGAGGGGGTAAGATCAGACCAGGGATATAGGAAACATTTAAGTAATATATTAAGCAATGATTTGCTAATATCTGATCTCGGTTATTTTGTGCCAAGTTCTTTTAAACAAATCAATGAAATAGGAGCTTATTTCATAAGTCGTCGATACCAACATATATGATGTAGAAACAAATCAAAAAATGGAGTTATTAGAATGTTGAGAGGATAAGTTATTTTTAGAAAACGAGGTATTGTTAGGAAAAGAAGCAAAAATTAGAGTAAGAATTATATGTCAGAAACTAACTGAAGAACAGTCTATGGGCAGAAGAAGGAAAGCTAATAGATTAGCAAGATCGCAGATCCTCTAAAAGAAATCAAAAATTGTTGAACTGGTCAATATTTATAACTAATGTTCCAGAAAATAAAATTAGTGCTGAGCAAGTATTAACGATTTACAGAGTAAGGTGGCAAATTGAGTTATTATTTAAATTGTATAAAAGCCATATCAGGCTTGATAAGCTAAAAGGAAAGCCATGCAGAGTATTATGTGAACTATATGCTAAATTGTGCGCAATTCTTATATTTCACGGCATAGTTGGTTGCACAGAAGTGAAAAAGAATACAGAACTTAGCTTAACAAAGGCATTTATTGAGCTAAAAAGGCGGGTTAGAGAGTTATTTTTAGTATTAACCAAAATTAATAGTTTAAAAGCATTTCTTAAAAAACTCACTATAACTTGGTCGCGATTTTCATTAAAAGACAAACGTAGAAGGGCTAGAGTATCCACTTTAACCTCTCTAAATTTGCTCACAATCTCTTAACTTGACGCGTATGGATCTTGGAACCTGGACAGACTGACCTTACCCAGAAAAAGTGGAGAGAAAGAAAGGAGTTTTTTCGGGTAAAATAAAATTTTGGAGGATTAGAAATGGCAAGAGAATATACGGCAGAATTCAAATTGGAAGCTGTTAAGCTGGCAAATGAACAAAGAAAGGTAGGTCAACCAGTTGCAAAAGTAGCAAGAGATCTAGGAATAAGGGATAGTGTATTAGGAAAATGGATGAAGAAATATAACGAAAAAAAGTCAGCGGCAAATGCATTTCCAGATGTAGCACCTTATGACAAAGAGAGATTTGATTTACAGAAAGAGTTAGCAAAAGTAACAAGAGAAAGAGACATTTTAAAAAAAGCCCTGGCCAGTCAAAAAGAGTAAAATATTTTTTCATAAAAGAGCATAGTAAACACTATAAAGTGCAGGAATTATGTAGGGTTTTCTGCTAGTGGCTACTATAAGTGGACTACAAGGAAAATAAGCAGTAGAGAATCAGCAAATAAAGAGTTATTAGCAGATATTCAAAAAATATATCAAGCTTCTAAATGTAGATATGGAGCTCCTAAAATTCATGCTGAATTAAAGGCTTTGGGTAAAAGTTGCAACTTAAAAACAGTGCAAAGTATTATGCAGAAAAATGGTATTCAGGCTATATTGAGAAGAAAATTTAAAATTAAGAAACAACAAACGGACAGTAGCTCCCAATATATTAGACCAAAACTTTATTGTCGATCAACCAAATAAAGTATGGGATTACTTATATAAAAACCAAAGAAGGATGGCTATATTTGGCAACAATAATCGATCTATATTCACGCATGGTAGTTAATGAGCAGTTCAATAAATAAACAATTGGTTATGGACTCTTTATTAATGGCCGTTAACAAGCGTAAACCTGCCAAAAATCTACTATTATAGCTCTTTTTACAATAATCCGAACAGACCGTAATATGCTACTGGCCTGCTATAGCCATAAACACATATCTTATCGCATTCGGACTATTATAAGAAAGGCTATACATAGTGATCAAGGTTCACAATATACTTCGCAAGGTTATCAATATCTCTTATCCATAAAAAACATAGATGAGTTATAAAGGTTGTTGTTACGACAATTCTGTTGTGGAAAGCTTCTTTAGCTCATTGAAAAGAGAAATACTTATTGATACTTCACAACACTCTGCTCAACAAACTAGAACTGCAATATTTGAATACATAGAAATTTTTTATAACAAACAACGTCACTATTAACTATTGCATTCCTGAGCATTTTGATTCATCATTCTCTTTGTGAAAAACATTCCAAACTTTCTCTCCACTTTTTCTGGGTAAGGTCAGTCAGCTACTTGGATGACAGGGGAGGGAGGTGCTACCCTGACAATCGTCATCCCGCTACGTGTTAGCGGGATCTAGAGATACCGCGAATGAATCGCGGTATGACGGTCTGCAGCGGTATGACGTAGGGCTGCACTAGCTATATCATGCATTTTATTAACCGACACTATAAACAATATCCTTACAATTATGAGATTGAACCACAACTTGCTCAAGCGTTAAGCTGCTGCGTTTAGCGTCTTTACTGTGATTTTCCCCAAGAACATTTGTTCTTTCTCGTTTTATTTCCTCAATGAATTTCCCATTAACATCTTTAGGATCAATCTCTTCTTCAGAATATATAAGGTTAGTGCAATTTGTTTTTCTATAATAATGCACGCCAAGACATATAATTGATAATGCAAGTATACCAGAACCTATAAGTAATGATAATCCTATGTTATTAGTCAAAGGGTTTTGGTAAAATTTTTGTACACCATTAACACCATGTGTTGCAAGTAGCCCTAGAGGAAACGCTATATTTGCAGCAACTACACCAGTAAATAATGCAGTAAATATTGGTCTGTCGTTAATTACTGATTTTATTTTATTAGTTCTAGTAATTACTTTTTCGTCAATGTTAGTGAAGCCTTGTTTAGCTTCCCAAGCATTAAGTACAAAATTTGAATGAGTGCCATTGCTATATTCCAGTCTTACAGATTTTATAGCTTTATCTTTTGGCTGGTGCTCCAACACCTCAGCTAAAATTTTATCCGCATCTTTTTTTTGAATGGAATGTTCTTCAGTATCTATAAATTGCCTTGTTGCAAAAAATATTGGACCAATTGCAAGCAATGCAGCAAGTGCGATAACTGGTATAGTGATATATTTTGGGCTGTTTGTAAAAAATGCAATAAATTTTGCTTTATCTTGTAAATATAATAAAGCTGCAGATATACTGAGTATAATAGCACTTGCACCAAAAATTATAAAACCCTTCTGCTGCATGGCATACTTTGCTCTTGGCAAGAATCTGTTTGTTTTTTTATTTTTTAAAATTGCATCGTCATTTATGTTAAATTTACTATTTGTAAGCAAAGACTTTTTAGAGCCATCTGCTGCGCTTGTGTATGATGGTAGTGAGCCAGTTGGAGGTATACTTGAGCTGTTAGTTCTTTGTAAATCTTCTAATATTTCACTATTCCAAGGTGGAATAAATACTGTCTCTTGAGAAGGTGATCTGCTTAGAGTTGAATTTTGTGGCACGTCAACATGAGTTTCTTCACCTTTTGTTTCTTCTAGGGAAGGAGGTGATACTTGAGTCTCAAGAGTTAACGGATCTCTTGAATTAGCATTGCTGTTTTTTTTCTCTTTAAATTCTTCCTCTAACAAAGCTTCTAAAGCTGTATTTTCATCATTTTTTTTCGGAGTACTTGTCCTAAGTGCTGGTATTGGTAAAATTCCTGGTGTTATCTCGCCATCTTCACTTATTGATGTGGAAGAAATTAATGTTACTGTTTGTTCTTCATTTACTGGTCCAGGCATATTCACTCCAAAATTAATTACTATGCTGCATTGATTACGCTATAGTTATTAAGATATAGTAAATACCAATTTACGGATAATTATTAGTATAGAA
The DNA here is from genome assembly GCF_964026875.1 of Wolbachia endosymbiont (group A) of Pherbina coryleti. NCBI lineage: Bacteria > Pseudomonadati > Pseudomonadota > Alphaproteobacteria > Rickettsiales > Anaplasmataceae > Wolbachia > Wolbachia endosymbiont (group A) of Pherbina coryleti. The sequence continues at coordinate 1,375,751 of NZ_OZ034706.1, read as the reverse complement.
ATTGTCTATCAAAGATTCTTTCATTCAGAGGGTAATCTTTGTCAAAAAGCAAAGTGATTGTGTTCTCATGGTCTTTTTGTATTTTTATCTGTGATATATCATGAAATTCTTTGTAATCTGATACTACAAGTGCTGGACGGTTTTTTGTGTCGTTAATGTCAATTTGTACGATTGTATCGTTTGATATTAACGCTCCATTCCAATGCCTTGGGTAATAGCTATTGATAGAGGTTAATGCAAGTAAATTTGAATTTAGCGGCAAGATTGGGCCACCGGCAGAGAAGTTATATGCAGTGCTACCTGTGGGAGTAGATAATATTACTCCGTCCCCTCTAAATTTTTCTACTTTTAGCTTATCATTAATAGTGATATTCATTTCTACTATTTGGTTTGCTTTTCTAAAAACATATACTTCGTTTACTGCTATGTAATGATATCTCTTGCCACTTGTGTCTGTTGCTTCCATTTTTAGCAAAGTTAACTGAGTTGAAGTTGCATGCTCTATATGATCAATTAAATCTTCACTGCAGCTAAAGCATTTATTCATCAAAAACCCAACATTGCCAGTGTTTATCCCATACACATGCATGTTTTTATTTTCTATGACGTAATTGTGCAAAGTGCGTAGCATAAAGCCATCACCGCCAACAACTATCAATAGATCGATTTCGGACTTATTTTCTTCTGTTATATTGATAAAATTAAGTTTCTTTAATAGTTTAGATACTTCCTGCGATTTTGGTGATGGAGAAGCAACATAGCCTATATTTTTGTATTTATGCATGCTTCAGTAAACTCTCTAAAACTTAAAGAGGAGGAGAATTAGAAAATGCTTCCATATTTATCGTTAAACTTAGCTAATTTGCTAGTTTTACTTGCTAACCCGCTTGTCAAACTTCCAGTCCATGCAGGGTGAGTAAGAGGATCTCTATCAAGTTTTACCCTATCTCCCTCCTTTCCATAAGTGGAACGAGTTTCAAACTCTTGACCGTCTGTCATAACTATAATAATTTTATGATAATTCATTGTTGTTTATAAACTTTTAGTCAGTTAACATTCTAGTGAACTTAATTCACTAAGTCAATCATTATTCTAAAATATTGACAAAAAATAAATAAAATCTTATACTTAATAAGGAATAAGTAATAATTATCATGATTTTCGCTTTCCCTGGTCAGGGCTCTCAGTTTGTAGGAATGGGAAAGAGCTTATATAGTGAGTTTTCCGTTGCAAGACAAGTATTTAATGAAGTAGATAGCATATTGGATAGAAAGCTGTCTCATTTAATCTTCAACGGTCCTATTGAAGAATTAACCATTACAGAAAACGCTCAGCCAGCTATAATGGCAGTATCAATTGCAATGCTACGTGTTATGGAGCATGTGTTTGGCAAATCTCTTTTCACTGATCACAATGTTAAATATGTTTGTGGGCATTCAGTTGGCGAATATACAGCGCTGTGTGCTGCAGGAGCGTTAACGCTTGAGTCTGCAATCAAGCTGCTGAAAGTTCGCAGCGAAGCAATGCATGAAGCTTCACTGAAATGTAAAGGCGGAATGGTTGCGTTGCTTGGAGCAGAGATAAATGAAGTGGAAGATATATTGAAATCAGTTCAAATTGACGGAATTTGTGAAATTGCAAACGATAACGGTGGCGGACAAGTGGTTATAAGTGGCACTAGAGAAGCTCTTGAAATGTTACCCGATTTATTCAAAAACTCGAGTGTGAGGAAACTAATTAAATTACAGGTTAGTGGGCCTTTTCATTCATCTCTTATGAAACCTGCTGATGAAAAAGTTTTGGAGTTTTTGAAGGGTATTAAAATAACCCGTCCTATAGTTCCTTTGATATCAAATGTTACAGCTAAAGAGGAGAGTGATCCCAAAGTTATAAAAACTTTACTCGCCAAGCAAGTTGTAAGCAGAGTGAAATGGAGAGAAATGGTTTTGTATATGTCAAGCCGTGGCATTAACAAATTTGTTGAAATTGGCCCTAATAAAGTTTTATCTAATTTGGTCAAAAGAATTGACCAATCTATCAGTACAAAAAATATAGATAGTATTGGTGATATTGACAGCTTCTTTAATGAATCATTAGTACTAACAGCGAAAAATTTAAAAGTTGGATTAAGTTAAAACACATCTATTTGATGTCATTCCGGTGCATAACGCTGCCTAGCTGGAATGACAGAGGGTAATGCAAGAAATCAACGAACTGCCTGTCATTTCGTTTGGTTTTTTAATTCCAAGTAGCTGTAAAATAGTAGGGGCAATGTCAGATAACCTTCCGTCTCTTAGTTTTAGATTATTGCAAGACACAATAAATGGCACTTTATTTAGAGTGTGTGCTGTATGAGGTGTATTATTTTCTTCATCGAACATACATTCCACATTACCATGGTCTGCAGTGACAATTAACGCGGTGTTGCTTGACTTTTTAACAGCACTCAGCACTTTTGCAAGACAATCATCTACAGCTAGCACAGCTTTCTCGGCTGCTTTTATATTACCTGTATGTCCTACCATATCAGGATTAGCGTAATTTACAACTATCAGTGCGAATTCTTGGGAGTGAATTTTTTCTACAAGCTTTTCTGTGAGCTCGAAGGCTGACATTTCGGGCTGCAAATCGTAAGTTTGAACTTTTGGTGAGGGAATGAGTATTCTTTCTTCACCAGAGAAAGGTTCTTCTTTTCCACAATTGAAAAAGAAAGTCACATGAGCGTATTTCTCGGTTTCGGCGATACGTAATTGTCGTAATTTATTGTCTTCTATTGTTTGTCCTAGAGTATCAGCGAAAGAAGTAGGAGGAAAAATATAAGGAATTTTGAGATCTTCTTTATACTTCATCATACTTAAAATTGAAGAGAATTTTGCTACCTTAGCGTAATCTGTTTTGCCAAGCAAAATACTTGCTAATTGTATCATTCGATCAGCACGAAAGTTAGCCAACAGCACTCCATCTTCTGGTTTTATACCTTGATAATCACCTATTACTGCGGGCCTGATAAACTCATCAGTTATGTTATTTTGATAGTTATTCTCAATTAACGATACTGCATTATCATGACAAGGTGCCTTTGCAAATGCGATAGCCTCATAAGCTTCGATTGTTCTCTTCCACCTGTTGTCACGGTCCATAGCATAGTAACGCCCAGAAACAGTAGCAATTCTTGTGTCATTTCCCTTTATACTCTTTGTAAATTCTTGAATGCATTTTTTTCCTGAATTTGGCAATGTGTCTCTGCCATCTAAAAATGCATGTATCACCACTTTTATTCCATGCTGTGATATTTTATTTGCTAAAGTTGAAATATGCTTTTGATGCGAATGAACACCGCCATCTGACACTAATCCCATTATATGGCATACTCCGTTCTTACTTTTTAGATTACTAATAAAACTTTGTAGATTTGCATTGTTTTCTATTGTTCCAATTTCTTGATTAATGCGCTGAAGGCTTTGCATTACTACTCTACCACTGCCAATATTCATGTGGCCAACTTCTGAATTACCTATTTGACCACCAGGTAACCCCACATCAGCTCCACAGGCGGATAAACTGCATTTTGGATAATTAGAGCTAATATATTGCCAACAGGGTGGATTTGCGTTGCTAATAGCATTGTATTTACTGCTTTCTACTCCATTTCCCCAGCCATCTAGTATACATAAAACGACTGATTTAATGTTCATACAAAATCAATACTAGAATTTCACAGAGAAGAGCTCCCCGAGCCGGATTCGAACCAGCGACCAATTGGTTAACAGCCAACTGCTCTACCACTGAGCTACCGAGGAATAAACTGGTTTCAATTTATCATATTGAGCGCTGATTGTAAATGGTTTTTGTATACAATTATGATCAAAACAATGTTAAATGCGCGAAAAAGTGTACATTGACATGAGATACAAGCCTAATGAAAAAAGCTACGAATGCCGGTGAAAAACATAGCAATTTTATTTTCATTTGCAGCTTTTATCACATCTTGATCTTTCAGCGAGCCACCGGGCTGAATTATAGCTGTAATTCCATGTTTTGCGCTTTCTACTATGCTATCTGGGAATGGAAAAAATGCATCTGAAGCAAGCACTGCACCTTTACATTTTTCACCTGCTTTTTTCACTGCAATGTTCACACTATCTATTCTGCTTGTTTGCCCTGCACCGATGCCAATAGCACAACCATCTTTTGCTATAACTATTGCGTTGGATTTCACATGCTTACATATTTTCCAGGCAAAAATAAGATCTTTTTTTTCTTTGTCTGTTGCAGTGCATTCTGTTACTTGTTCTGCTTTTATTGTGTGGTCATTATTTTCTTGCACCAAAAACCCACCAACAACATTTTTAGTTTGGTATTTCACATTTTGTTGAAAAGATTTATGAATAATCACTCTTAAATTTTTCTTTCTTTGTAAAATTTTTAGTGCCTCATTGTTTACCGATGGTGCTATCACTACTTCCAAAAATATCTCGTTTAATTTTTCTGCTAGCTTTAAATCTATCTCCCGGTTTAAGGCAACTATACCACCAAAACTGCTTACTTCATCGCACGATAGAGCTTTTTCATATGCCTCCAAAGCATTATTACCAATAGCAGCGCCACATGGGTTATTATGCTTGATTATCACTGCTGCAGGTTCTTCGAATTCAGAAGTTATGTTAAGTGCGGACTCTATATCTACTATATTATTATAACTCAACTCTTTTCCATGTATTTTTTCCAGCGGATATTTGGTGAATTGATTGCTATAAAATGCAGCTTTTTGATGAGGGTTTTCACCATACCTTAATTCTTGTGCTTTATGCCCATATAGTGCGAAAAACTCTGGTAACTCATTATTTTTACTCTGGGATAAAAACCAACTGTGAATATTAGAATCGTAGTGTGCAGTGAGAGCAAATGCTTTGGTTGCTAAGTGTTTTCTATATTCCAATGTTGTTTCATTGTTATTTTTTATCATCTCAGCTTTTAGTGCTTCGTAGTCTTGAATGCTAGAAATAACTGAAGTAAAACGAAAGTTTTTTGCTGCAGCTCTAATTAACGCCACTCCGCCGATATCAATTTGTTCTATAATTTGCTCTTCATTTGAGCCGCTACTTACTGTCTCCCAAAATGGGTATAGGTTAGTTATAAGCAGGTCTATTGGCTCAATACCTAGATCTTGCACTTCCTTTTTATGCTTTTCTCGATCATAAAGTATTCCTCCATGAATTTTAGGGTGTAAAGTTTTCACTCTACCACCCAGTATCTCTGGAAATTGTGTGTAATCTGAGACCTCTTGTGTTTTTATTCCTGCACTAGATAGCACTTTATAAGTATTGCCCGTTGAAAGAATTTCTATTTGTTGCTGCGTTAAAAACGATGCAAGATCAATTATATTCGTTTTATCGTATACTGATATTAAAGCTCTTTTTATTTTCATTTTTATATGGAAAGTTTTTTAAGATTATATCTAAGAAAAGGAAATTTAGCTATTACATTTCTACACTAATTTAAAGCAGTCTATTCTATAAATTTTTTTACCATGCTTGATTTCAAGCCACGAATAAAATCTTCAATACTGCAAGGATTTCTCCCTTCCATTTGTACAACTTTAGGAATTAAAGTGCCACCTTTTAAACTTATGTGCATATTATCGTTAACAATCTTACCTTGTTCTGAAGCGAGAGCTTCAAAGTCAGCATCAAGTATCCTGATACGTTTACTTTCTATCTTAATGAATGCTTTTGGGTAAAACGCTTTAACCTTTCTATAAGCAACTTCACAGGCATCACTTGCATAAATTTTATAGTCTTCCACTTTGTCAGCGTAACATGCATTGTTATCGTTCTGTTTTAAGGGAAGCTGTTTTTCAATTTCGTTTAGCACTTTCAGCAGTAAATCACTGCCTAGCTTAGATAATTTATCATGCAATGTCTTGTAATTATCGTTCTTTTCGATAAGAAATTTTTCCTGTTTTAAAATAGGGCCGGAATCTAATCCTTCATCCAATTGCATAATGCTAACCCCGGTTTCTTGATCTCCTGCTAAAATTGTGTGCTGTATCGGGGCTGCACTACGCCACCTTGGTAGTAATGAAGGATGAATATTAATACAACCATATTTTGGAATATTCAAAATTTCTCTTGGAAGTATCAACCCATACGCGGCTACAACTGCAACGTCTGGTTTGAAATTTCTAAATTTTTCTTGCTCTGCCGAAAACTTTAGAGAGATAGGAGTACATACCTCTATGTTACTTTCTTCAGCGATAACATGTACTGGAGATTTCGTTGGCTTCTGTCCACGCCCCGAAGGTTTTGGAGCCTTGGTGTATACTGCCACCACTTCGCTCTTTGATTTCAGTAACAAGCTCAGAGAATTAACAGCAAATCCTGGTGACCCCATGAAAATAATTCTCATGGTGTCTTTGCTTTAAGAATTCTCTGCTAATTTACCACTTACAGCTTCTACTAATTTGGCAAAATCATCCTTATAATTAACGGCCATCTCAGCAAGAATTTTTCTATTTAAATCAATGCCGGCAAGTGTAAGACCATGCATAAACCTACCATAAGTAAGCCCATGCTCTCTTGCTGCTGCATTAATACGTATTATCCATAAGCTACGGAAATCACGTTTACGGGTTCTTCTGTCTCTATAAGCATATTGCAGTGCTTTTTCAACTCTTTGTAATGCAATTCTATAACAACTTTTTGCGCGCCCTCTATAACCCTTTGCCAGTTTCAATATTTTTTTATGACGAGCGTGAGTAGTGACTCCACGTTTTACCCGAGCCATTTTATTTTACCTCCATTTTGTTAAATACCGTAAGGCATATGAAGCTTAACTATACGCGAGTCAGATTTACCAAGAATCGTTGTACCGCGCTGATTACGAATATTAGATTTACTTCTCTTTACCATGCCATGCCTTTTGCCTGACTGAGTAGAAATAACTTTACCCTTAGCTGTAAGGTGAAAGCGCTTTTTCACAGAAGATTTGGTTTTTAATTTTATTTTCTTCATATTCCAAATAAATTTACAAGCACTACTATTGAGTTCTTTAATAGTAATTAAGCATTAGTATAAATAATTTTATTAAAGAATCAAATTAAAATTGTATATTAAAGGAGTTTAAAAGTAATTACGCCCAATATGTGTGTTATACCTTCTTTATTCCCAAGTGGCAACAATACTTGCCTCATTTTAACACTTTCACTTTCTTCCTCTTCATTGATCGGGCATTTACTCTCTATTACAGTATCAAGTTTATCAATAACTGCATCTATTTTATATAGTCGCAAAAATGGTGCATCAATTGCATACTTATTATCAATGCGCGTCTTTTTCTCAAAACCATAGAATTCAACAGCCTTTTCTCCTGCATTTTCACAAATATAACCTTGATCCTTGACTTCAATGACAAAACAATGCTGCCATGATTCCATTATTTCTGCAGTGTCTATTTCATGCCTTTCTGGCCAATCTCTGTCTGATCCTTTTATGTCATTCCAGTGTTGAGTCACCACATTTGCTATTCTTTTTTCTTTGCCTACATAAATTTCCATTCCAATTTCCACATATAAAACACAGATATGAGGTAAATTTATCGTGAATATATTGATTTTTTCTTACCACAAGGTGCATGTCACTAGAAGTTCTGAGATCTAGAGAGTGGTATTGATTTTATTTCCATTACAACTTATTATTTATAGATAACCTCAATAAAAACGATGAAGCTAAACGAAATCAGAGAAAGATTTATAAAATTTTTTGTAAATAATGACCACGAGCAGGTTTCTTCTTCTCCTTTGATTCCAGAACATGACCCAACGCTCATGTTCACAAATGCTGGTATGGTGCAGTTTAAAAATATTTTTACTGGTGCTCAAAAAACTGAAATGAAACGTGCTGTCTCAAGTCAAAAGTGCCTAAGAGCAGGCGGTAAACACAATGATCTGGAAAATGTTGGCTATACAACTCGGCATCACACATTTTTTGAAATGCTCGGAAATTTTAGCTTCGGTGATTACTTTAAGGAAACTGCGATAGAATTTGCGTGGGAATTTATCACTAAAGAGTTATCTCTTGATAAAAACAGACTATCCATAACCGTCTACCATACTGATGATGAGGCGTACGAGATTTGGCGTAAGATAAGTGGCTTTTCAAGTGATAAAATCATAAGAATTACAACGGATGATAACTTTTGGAGTATGGGAAGCACTGGTCCGTGCGGTCCATGTTCTGAAATTTTTTATGACCATGGGAGTCCTAATTTACAAGAGGGCGATAGAATTGTTGAAATCTGGAATCTGGTATTCATGGAGTTTAACAAAGATGAAGAAGGTAATTTACACAAATTGCCAAAAAAATGCATCGATACTGGAATGGGCCTTGAAAGAATAGCGGCTGTTATGCAAAACGTCCATGATAACTATGATATTGATCTATTTTCTGCTCTGATAAGTAAATCACAAGAGTACTGTGGAAGAACGGAAAATAAAATAGCGCATAAGATCATAGCAGATCATCTTCGCGCGGCTGCATTTCTCATCGCAGAAGGAGTGCTTCCTGGAAATGAGGGCAGGAATTACGTATTACGCAGATTAATTAGGAGAGCCACACGTTATATTCACCTGCTTGGATATAATGATTCCCTACTCCATCGTATTTTTCCAGTGTTGATAGATAGCACGAGTTCGGCTTATATGGGAGCTGAATTAGTCAGAGCTAAAAGCTTAATAGAAACGACGTTAAAATCAGAGGAAGAAAACTTTAAAGACACTTTGATGAAAGGTATCAATCTCCTGGAGAAATTCACTACAGATTTAAAATCGGGCGATACTTTGCCTGGAGAATCAGCGTTTAAGCTATATGACACCTACGGATTTCCTTTGGATATTACACTTGATATTTTAAAAGAGAAAAAAATAAATTTTGACCAGAAGGGTTTTGATGATGCAATGGGAGAACAAAAAGAGAGAGCACGTGCTAAATGGGCTGGATCTGGTGAAAAATCTGTTGAGCAAGTATGGTTTGATTTGATCAATAAATTTGGCAAAACAAAATTTGTTGGTTATGAGTTCAATGAAGTAAGTGATGCGAAAATACTAGCTATAGTTTCCTCTAAAAATGAAGTAATTGATTCTGCAAAGGAGGGAGAAAAGATAACCATTATACTTGATAAAACACCTTTTTATGGCGAGTCAGGTGGACAAGTGGGAGATACTGGCAGTCTGATCAAATCTGATAGAAGTATTATTATAGTCGAGAATACCAATAAGGTTAATGACCTATATTTGCACAGATGCATAGTTAAGTTCGGTTCAATTTGTAAAGGTAACACAGTTGCAGCAAGCATTGACAAGGAAAGAAGGCAAACCTTAAGAAGAAATCATTCAGCTACACATCTTCTGCACTTTACACTCAGAAAAATTCTAGGTGATCATGTCACTCAAAAAGGTTCCCTAGTTGCACCAGATAGACTGAGATTCGACTTCAGCCATAACACTCAAATGACTCAAGATCAGTTGTTTTGGGTAGAGGATATGGTAAACTCTCTAATCAGAGAAAATCTTTCCGCATCTACAAAAATTCAAAGCATGAATCAGGCAATAGACGAAGGAGCTATGGCGTTATTCGGCGAAAAATATAGCGATCAAGTAAGAGTAGTGAAGATTGGAGATTCAAGGGAACTGTGTGGTGGCACGCACGTTGAACATACTGGAGAAATCGGTTTATTTAAGATAGTAACAGAGAGTTCTGTTGCTTTTGGAGTGAGGAGAATTGAAGCTTTAACTGGTCAGGAAGCAATCAATTATGTACGTGATAATGAAATTAACTTAAAAAAAGTTGCAGAATTCGTAAAAGCGCCAGTGAGTGAAATAACAAGCAGATTAAGTATTTTAAGTCAAGAACACAAAAAATCCGAAACCAAAATAAAAAACCTATATAAAAAGCTTGTGAGTGCAGAGAATATAAAAAGCACCGAAATAAATGGAATAAATTTTATAAGCCACACTTTCACTGATATTCCAGCAAATGTAATAAGAGAGTTTGTTTTGCAGCAACAAAAACCAAAAACGATAATAGCTTTCACGGCAACAGAAAAAGATAAAACAGTCTTGATTATTAAAGTAAGTAAAGACTTAATCAATAAGATTAGCGCAAAAGAACTAATATCCATAGCAGTTGAAAAGAACTGTGGTGGGAATGCTGAATTTGCACAAACAGGCTGTGATAGCAATAAAATAGATGATGCCATTACAGCCATTTATAGCAAAATAGCAGCTTCTAAGCACTCTACGTCATACCACCACGAACCGTCATACCGCCGCGGCGCTAACAAGCAGCGGGATACTTAACCATCGTCTACACCGTCATACCGCGATTCATTCGCGGTATCTCTTAGCCGCTAACAAGAGATCCCGCTAACAAGCAGCGGGATAACGAATTACTATGCCGCCGCGAACCGTCATACCGTTGCAAACCGTCATACCGCGATTCATTCGCGGTATCTCTTAGCGTAGATCCCGCTAACAGGTAGCGGGATGACGGTTGTCAGGCTAGCTGTCATCCAAGTAGCTCGACTACTTGGATCCAGGAAAAAGAATGGTGTCATGAAAGTAGCTGACACTGATTCCTTTATGATGGTGTCATCCCAGTGCCCAGACACTGGGATCCAGGAAACTTAATTGCAAGTAATGCATTGGATTTGGTGAGTATGGGTTTTGCGTTATAGAATGAAGCACTTTTGGTGAATTTATAAAGAAAGCTGGATCCCAATGTCAAGCACTGGGATGACAAGGTATAAACCTTATCGTCATGCCGCCGCGAACCGTCATACCGCGATTCATTCGCGGTATCTCAGCCGCTAACAAGAGATCCCGCTAACAAGTAGCGGGATGACGGTTGTCGTTCAGCCACAAACATTAAGAAATTTACCAAATGAAAAAAAAGGCAAAAGAAGCCCCGTGGTTATTATCCGCTTTAAAATATTGGCGTTTTTTATGTTTTAAACGCTTGACAAGCGAAATTCAGCTGCTTTTAATTGCAACTAACTTACGCTGCAAACGTTTAAGAAATTTACTAAGCAGAAAAAAAGACAAAGAATCCCCGAGTTAGCTAGTCTTTTACTATCTCTGTCGAGTATTGGCATTTTTTGATGTCTTGTAACGCTTTATAAGCGCGTTCAGCTTATTTAGATAAAAATCTAGATGTAGATGAAGTTTTGTAAAGACATACAGTATCTATATACTGCAAAAAATTGAACATAAGACGCCGATACATTAAGTAATCCTTACCTTTTAATCTGCAGATTGGCGAAAGCAAATACAATAGCTTCAGTTTCATGATAAGGGGGCTAGCGGAGTTTGTCAAGGAATTCTTATTAAAACTAAAGAGCTCAAATGAAAGGAGGTAAACTCTAAAGTATACATTTAGTAGCGCTTTCTATGAGAGAAATCGTATTACCTATTCCGTAAAGCTTTATGAAAGATCCCATTCTTGGACCGGTTTTTTGGCCAAGTAACGTTTCATATAATAGCTGAAACCAGTCACGTAAGTTGGTGTAATCATATTTTTTTCCAATAGAAAATACCTGAGATTGAATTTCTTCAGCAGTAGCAGTTGTAGATAGAGAATGTAAAGTGTCCTTCAAATCTAGTAACGCTGCTTTTTCTTTTTCATTTGGAGTTTTATATGATTTTGTTGGCTTGATAAAATCGTGATAATACTTTACTGCAAAGTCTGAAAGTCTATCAAGCATTTTATTATTTTCTGGTGTAACGTTTGGTGCATAAGAGGATATAAAACCCCATAGGATCTCTTTGTTTTCAGCATTACAAGCTGCTGCTAGGTTTAAAAGTAGTGAGAAATTTATGCCTGAAGTTTCTATACTGGGAACATTGCCCTGGTGAATGTGCCAAGCAGGATTATTTATATCCTTTTCTTTGTTCTCATGATAACGCTTTACAAATTCTAAATATTCATCAGTTGATTTTGGTATCACATCAAAATATAAACGTTTAGCTTTTTTAGGACTCTGAAAAATGTACAATGCTAAGCTCTCTGTTGGTGCGTAAGTTAGCCACTCTTCAATTGAAATGCCATTTCCTTTTGATTTTGATATTTTCTTTCCTTCTTTATCAAGAAAAAGCTCGTAGCAAAACAGAAGTGGTGGCTTTTCTCCAAGTATTTCACATATTTGACTTGAAAGCACAGCAGATGGAGTTAAATCTTTTCCGTGAGCTTCGTAATTTACTCCAAATGCGGCCCACCTCATTCCCCAATCAGGTTTCCATTGCAGTTTACATTTTCCTTTTGTCACTGGAACTTCTATTTTTTCCCCGTTTGGGTCTTCATATGTGATTGTTCCTTTCTCTGTATTTGTTTCAATTACTGGAACTTGTAAAACTTGAGAAGTTTTTGGGCATATTGGCAAGAATGGACTATAAGTCTGCTGCCTTTCTTCCCGAAATGATGGAAGCATTACGTCCATCACTTTATCATAATTTTTCAGCAGTAGTAAAAGTTTTTCATCGTAAACGCCAGATTTATAACACTCTGTTGCACTCCTGAACTCGTATTCAAATTCAAACAAATCAAGAAATTTACACAACAATGAATTCATGTGATGACCATAACTCTGATGAGTGCCAAATGGATCAGGTATCATAGTCAATGGTTTATTTAAGTGCTCTCTTAGCATCTCTTGATTTGGCACATTATCTGGTATTTTTCGCAAACCATCCATATCATCTGAAATTGCAATGATTTTGGTTTTTATACCAGGAGCTATTTTTTTTAATGCATTTACAACAACTGTAGTGCGGAAAACCTCTCCAAAGGTTCCTATGTGGGGTAAACCAGAGGGTCCATAACCAGTTTCAAATATTATTTCTTTTTTATTAGGAAACTCTTGCAATACTTTTTCTGCTTCTTGAAATGGCCAATTTGTCATTATCGGGATTAAATAATGTATCTTAACTTAAAGTGCTACTAGTTTCAATGGATTTTTAATATAATGATATAGTATTAGTGTTAGAGCTATTATTAGAAGGTTAAAGATATGTCCACAGGTAGTATACAAACAGATCAATTATTTAAAGGTCTTACAAGACCTGCAATGCTCTTTGGTGTGAGTTATATGTTTGCAATATTAAACGTCCTGATTTGCATGCTAATTTTCATTAATTCAAATGATTTAAGAGTGATTCTCTTAATGTTACCAGGTATACATGGACTTGGTTATATAGCTTCTGCAAAAGAACCGTTGTTTATTGAATTATTTATGGTAAAATTGGGAAAGTGCTCGAAATGTTTAAATCGTTTTTACCATGGAGCCAATTCTTATGATATTGCTTAACGTTGTGTGATGCTGAGGTTTAGGGCTATTCAATCAAAGAATAAATCTACTCTGAACAGGGAAGTTCACGCTGCTGAATTTATTCCTTATTCTTGCTATTGGAATAGCACAACCTTGATGACAAAAGAAAATTGGTTGGTTAAGGTTATAAAATTAAGTGGTTTTGCATTTGAAACTGCCGATGACGAGGATTTAGTCATACAGAACAACATCAGGAATCAGATGCTAAGAAGCATTTCATCTCCGGCATTTAGTTTGTATTTTCATACTATCAGACGTAAGAAAAATATTTTTTCTGATGAATTTGCAAGTCAAGGTTTGCCGAATTTTTTCGCTAATCACGTAAATCTAAAATGGAGAGAAAAACACGCAACAAGGCAATCATTTATTAATGACCTATACATTACGATTATCCGTAGAGCGGACACAAAAGGAGTAGAATTTTTGTCACATCTACTAAAAAAATTCGGACATGTAACTTCAAAACATGCTTGGGAAAGTGATATACGTGCCACGTATGAAGATTTAGAGGAAACGACAAATCGTGTAGTGACAAGCCTTAGAAATTATTCGCCTAAAATTCTTGGAGTAAAAGAAACTCCAGATGGTTTGTTCTGCGAAATAATGGAGTTTCTATCTAGAATCGTAAATTGTGGCTTCGTTACAAATACGCTTTTTCCGCTAAGAACTGAAATATCAAGATACTTACCAGTACATAGGTTATTCTTTGGCCTTAAGATGATACAGGTTGTGACTCATAATGAGAGTAAATATGCTGGAATAATTAGTATCAAAGAATATGGAAATCATACTTCTGCAGGAATGCTTGATTCGTTTTTACAACTTCCTTACGAGTTTATAATTACGCAATCTTTTCAATTTATAAACAGGCAAATGGCGATTGGAAAAATGCAGATACAGCAAAATCGAATGATACAGTCTGCAGATAAAGCTATTTCTCAAATAGCAGAAATTTCTCAAGCGCTTGATGACGCAATGAGTGGTAAGATTGCGTTTGGTCAACATCACCTGACTATTTTATGTATAGAAAAAAGTCCTAAATCATTGGATAACGCTCTGTCGTTGGTAGAATCAGAGCTTTCTAATTGCGGTGTTTACCCTATACGTGAGAGAGTTAACCTTGAACCAGCATTTTGGGCGCAAATTCCTGGTAATTTCGATTATATAGTGAGAAAAGCTACAATAAGTAGTCTTAATTTGGCTGGATTTGCATCTCAACATAATTATCCTACTGGTAATAAATTCAATAACCACTGGGGAGATGCCGTTACAGTTTTTGACACGACATCTGGTACTCCATTTTTTTTCAACTTTCATATAAGGGATGTTGGACACACTATGATAATTGGCCCAACTGGTGCTGGTAAAACTGTTTTAATGAATTTCCTGTGTGCCCAAGCGATGAAGTTTTCTCCAAGGATATTCTTTTTTGATAAAGATCGCGGTGCAGAGATTTTCTTAAGAGCACTTAGTGGTATCTATACTGTAATAGAACCAAGAACTAAAACAAATTTTAATCCTTTACAACTTGATGATACCTCTGATAATAGAACATTTTTAATGGAGTGGATAAAGTCTTTAATTTCGGTATATAATGATAAATTTACTTCAGAAGATATTGCACGAATTAATGATGCAATTGAAGGAAATTTTAAATTAAGAAAAGAAGACAGATTCTTGAGAAACCTCGTACCGTTTTTAGGGCTTGCAGGTCCTGATACTCTAGCTGGGGCAATATCTATGTGGCATGATAATGGTTCTCATGCTGCAATATTTGACAATAAAGAAGATTTGCTAGATTTTTCACGAGCAAGAGTATTTGGTTTTGAGATGGCTAGCTTGCTCAAAGATCCTGTTGCTCTTGGACCGGTCTTGATTTATTTATTTCATAGGATTAGTATATCTCTTGATGGCACTCCATCTATTATCGTTCTTGATGAGGCATGGGCGTTAATAGATAATCCAGTTTTTGCACCCAAGATAAAAGACTGGTTGAAGGTACTGAGAAAACTAAATGCTTTTGTGATTTTTGCTACTCAGAGTGTTGAGGATGCAAGTAAAAGTACTATTAGCGATACGCTTGTACAACAAACAGCGACACAGATTTTTTTACCAAATCTGAAAGCTACTAGTGTCTATCGGGATGTTTTTATGTTAACTGAACGTGAATATATATTAATTAAGCACACAGATCCGAGTACTAGATTCTTTTTGGTGAAACAAGGAGTCAATGCTGTAGTAGCTAGAATAGACTTAAAAGGCCTGGATGATATAATCAACGTATTATCCGGACGTGCAGAAAGTGTTCTATTGTTACACGATATATTAAATGAAGTTGGGGACAACCCAAAAGTATGGTTGCCTATATTTTATCAGAAGGTAAAAAATGTTTAAGACTAAGCTGTCATTGCTATTAATTGCGATATTTTTACTAAATATAGACTTTTTACTCTCATATCCAGTGCTTGCAGATGGAGTAAGTGGTACTGACAAGACAGAATTTGTTAGCAGATTTAATTCCACTGGCAGTTTTAGTCGTGCCTCTAATCCTGATTGTGGAGCGTTTAAAACAGCTGCAGCACTTGCTGGAATAGCGATTGCTGTTGGCGCAATATTTACTGGCATTGTTTTGATCGTTTCTTCTGCTGGTTTGTTTACCGCTCTTGTTATTGTTGGAATGATAGCTGCAATTGTTGGAGTCTGGAAAGCGATAGGAGGGCTTGTTGTTTGTGAACATAGTTTTGTTAAACACCCAGTTGCACGTGATCATGATGGAAAATACAAAAATTTTAAATTAGAAGACACAGGTTATAGTGGCTGCACCAATGAAAATTACCAAACAGAAGAGGAATATTTTTCTTGTTTGCAAAATAAAGCTCGGGAAGACGTGAACAAAAAAGATTATGACGGGAAAAGAGCAGAAAAAGAAGCCTTAAATTCTAACGTTCAGGAGAGTACAGAGAGTTATTACTGGCCAAAAAATGGTGTGCAATACAGTGAATATATAGAAGTATGTCATCGAAACCCTTTAACTTTTGGTAATCTTTTTAATAAGGTAGACTTTAATTCCAGAGGAAAACCTGGATACATAGACTTTGATGTCAGGGAGAAAGACACTGGATACGTAGATGGGTCATGGTCCTCGAAGGTTGATGGTGGTCTGGAATGTAGAGTTCTCAAAGCAGGACAGAGCGAACCCATACATGGAGCTACATTCAAAGCAGTGAGAAAAACGGGCAGATTATGTGTGGAGTTAGCCAGTGTTAGCATGCTTGGTATCGAAATGACTCCTTGGCCGCAAGGGGTTGATATGGGGTGCACGGAATTGCCACCTGACCCACTTGCTCCTATGTGTGAAAAATCTGTGATGATATTCAAAAATAAAGATGGTACAGGAGAGGAAAAAGTTCCTATTGGTAATAATGATGACTATAAAACTATTATCAGATCTAAAGAAAAAAGACTCAACGGACAAGGGGGGAAAATTTTTGTAGGTTATGATAATGCTGGCTGTTTTAGCTCGTATGTTTCTGAAGCTTGTTATAACCAGGCAGGGAGTAAATCATTAGCTCCTATTCCCGTAACTTCTATGATAGTGCAATGCATTAAGGAATCGTTAGATAATTTAGTTGCAGGTAAAGGTGCACCAAATGGTGAGAGTTTTATATCTGTAGCACAGAAAAGGCTGAAAAACACTGTAACTGCTGTTTTAGTTTTAGCTTTAATACTGTTCTCTATAAAAGCCATGTCTGGTGGAGTTCAGAGGCCTCAAGAAATGTATATGTTGATCATAAAATTCGCTTTAGTGATTTACTTCACAACAGGCAGTACCATGTCTCATTATTATGGAGAATTAACTCGTCTCTCAAATGGTTTGTCAGAGATAGTGCTAAAAGCATCATCTGAAAGTAAAGGCATATGTAATTATAAAGCAGGTACAGATTATGAATATACTCGTGCAGGAAAGAGGGTATCTTACAGTTATCTTGCACCTTGGGATAGGCTTGATTGTAGAATTTTATTTTATTTAGGTGCCCCTTTAGATGGAATTGGTGGCAAAATTGGTACTGGAGGTGTTGCAACGTTAGCAGTCTTGCTTGGTGCTGCTCCTGTCTTATTAGTTGCAGGTTCGGTAATCGGTATTATTTTTGCTGGTGGACAAATTTTAGTAGCTCTTGTCTGTATATTTATGGCCGTTCTGATGATGATGGTTATTTTGTGGCTGTGCTATGTATTTATTTTATCTCTAGTTGCTTTAAGTGTAATCATCATTTTATCACCTTTGTTCATTCCTATGGTTTTATTCCAACACACCAAAGGATATTTTGAAGGCTGGGTGAAAGAGTTGATTACCTATAGCTTATACCCGGTTATCCTTTTTGCGTTTTTGTCCTTTATGTTCATAGCATGTGATAAAATCTATTTTAAAAATTTAAATTTTGAACTGGACGAGTCATATAAAAATGAACAACCGGACAAGTCATATGAAAAGAAACAAGCAGAAATCTCATATAGTAAGAAAAAACAGTGGTTTAAATTGAAAGATGGGGAATGTGATAAAAATGAAACTACTCTTGCATGTATGATGCAAAATTATAGCTTTAAAAAGAGCAGCATACTTGGTCTATTCGACTTTACATACATGGAGTTTGGCAGCTCTCTCATCGGAGAATTATTAAAATTGTGTTTAGTATTATTCCTCTTTTACCACTTTTTAAACATTCTTCCTGGCATGGCTGCTGAACTTGCTGGTAACCATAGAGCAGCACTTGGCTCAGGTCAGACACCTGGACAAATGGTGGGCAAAGCTTTATCTGCTGCCAAAGCTGCTGCTGGGGGTGTTGCTGGAGTTGCTGGTGCTGCTGCTAAGAAGTTGAGTGGTGGAGACAAGAGTAAATCTCGAGGTTCTGGTTCTAGTAGCTCCGAGAGTGTTAACAAAAGCACTGAATGAGTTGGATTTATGCTAAAATTTTTGCTGATAATACCGTTTTTTTTTCTGTCAGGCTGCGGGGAACATCACTGTATTAAGCCAGAAAATTTATCAGGTTTGCGTGAAAAACTAGATATAGTGTCAACAGAGCAGAAATGGGTTGATTCTGGTGTTAATATCTCAGATAGAATAAGAGTAACAGAGATTGATATAGTGCCTAGTAAGGTTAATTTTTGTCCTAAGCAGTATGCAGATTTTGCAATTGGGCCTGGGAGAAATGACGTTGCATTACCATTTGCACTTAAAAAAGGCGATACGATAAGCTTTAGTGTGATTGGAAGTAAAGTGTGTAAAGATAAAGAGAGTGAGACAAAAATCAGGTATTTGAAAATCGACGAAAAGTGTAGCGAGCAAGAAACGGAACATTTTGCACATGTTTTAAATCAAGAGAAATGCCAAGGTGGCAAGGATGGGATATGTCCTAATAAATATATAATAGGCGATGCGCAATGGTTGAGTGGAAGAGAGTACTGGTTTTCGAAGTTAGATCAAGATGAAAGAAAAAAGGAAATTGAAAATATTATTAACTCTATAAAACAAGGAGAGAATATAGATTGCAGCAAGCTTTCAGAGGGCAGTGCAAGTAAGATAGATACGCACATTTTAAATTCACTCTGTAGACGTATATGTAAATTTTCTTCTGGTCGTAGAGGCGAGGATTGCGTGTATATTGAATATAATAATATAGAAATTGAGCTATTCAATGCTTTAAATTCTAGTGGTGAATCTGTTGTTGCTGAAATTATTAGTAACGTATTAAAGGGAAAACAGGTAAAAACTGACATTACATTTCTAAAAGTTGGTATGGATAATGAAACTCTTGAACACATTCCAGGTGGTGGTTTATGTACTAGTTGTGATCATAAGATGGAGAATGACCATCAAATACCAAGTTTAACTTTTAGTCTATGTAGCAGAAATGACAAGAGCTGCTACAATACAAATGACAAAGGCGGGTTCAACATAAGAGTAACGAAGAACCATAGTCTGGAAAATAGCTTGTATATAAGTGTTTCCGATAAATTCCCTGAGCATAAGCCTGGTGAAAATCAAGCGGATATATCTGTAGATATCAGCAAAGTTCATGACATGGAAAACTTGAAAGGAAAATTAAAAGACAAAACAGGCACCATATATTACGGAATAAGAGACCATGGCTGCGATTACAAAAATGAAGGTCAGTTTAGCATTAACCTAACAACTCAAGAGCCACCTACAAAAACTTTTAGTGCAATATATAATTTCTTTGATGAAAAAGTGAAAACTGCATTTTTCGGCTCTAATTATAAAGACCCTAACGCAATTCACTCTGATACTAGTCCTGTAAAGTCTCTTTACGAAAGTTTTATAAAATCAAGCAGAACAAATACCATTAGATCTACTATAATATCACTATTAGTACTATATATAATCTTATATACTCTTTATTACTTTTTTGGATTAACTCATATTTCTATATATGAGTTTTTAATTATATGCGTAAAGATAGGAATCATCGCCCAGCTATTGCAGGATAATAGCTGGGACTTTTTTTATAACAACGCATTCTCTATATTTATTAACACTCCAAAACAACTAATAGAAATAGCAAATTTTAGAGGCACTACTTCAAATGTTTTTGAGTTTCTTGATTTGCCGCTCAATAGGTTCTTGTCATCGCATTCAGTATTGTTAATAGTATCTCTTATATTTTCTGGCCCTTTGGGCATTGTATCTTTTTGCTTGGTGATTTGGGGTTTAATCACAGTGAGCTTATCTATTTTTAATGCCTTATTTTCTTTTATTACATCTATAGCAATAGTTGCGTTATTACTTTCTTTAGCACCTATTTTTATTATTTGTCTTTTATTTGCGTATACTAGGCAGATGTTTCAAAACTGGGTTAAAAATTTAGCAAGATTTGCAATTCATCCAGTGGTCCTTTTAATTTTTATATCACTGATAAGTCAGGTTATGGATTATATTGTGTATTCAGTATTTGATTTTGAGGTCTGCTCTACATGTATACTTAATATTAACCTAAAGATTTTTAACCCTTGTATTTTTTATGGTTATGCTTCCAAATATACACCTAATATTACCGCTATGATGGCTTTTGTTATTTTGGGACACGCTATGAAAGCTTTAGTTGAAGCTTCTTCGGCAATATCTGACTCGTTGTTTGGTGCTTATGTAGCAAGCGAACCTGGAAGACAGTATCAACAAAGCTTAATGGGAACAGTAGGGTTAGATGAACAAAGCGTTCAAAGAAGAGAAAGAGGAGATGCCTCTCAACAATCAGGTACGTCAAGACCTCAAATACCACAAGGGACTCAAAGGTCAACGCCTCAGATACCACAACCAGGAAGACAGCAATGATAAGTAAAAGATCACTATTATTGATACTGTGTCTTGCAATCACTGGTTGTAATATGGATTGTGTCGAGCCTGGGTTGCAGAGCAAAAACACCAGCGTTAATGTGGATGTTCCAGTTCGTAAAGCCGATAAAATTCATTGGGTTGATTCTGGTCAGGTAATTAGTCAGGGTGAGAAAATCAAATTCACCCTCGATGGATCAGTAAATTTTTGCCCTTTTAAAGAAGACAAAAATCCAAGGAAAGTACTTGTGCCAGCTAGCTTTTGTGCTGATGGCTCAGAACCAAATTATAGTAAGGCTGCGGATATTAATAGTGTACCTAACAATTATGGTGTTAATGAAAGTAAAAACGAACTATGTGGTGGCAAAGGATTTGGCAGCAATAGACGTTATGTGGACACTGGAATTAAAGTAAATCCTGGTGACAAGTTAAGCTTCAGCTTAGTTCCCAGAAAAATAACAATTGATTACGACAATCCAGAAGGGAAAGGCATCAATTTTGATGACAATTGTTATAAAGCTGTAGAAAATGATCGTAAGGAAACTGTATATAAGAAAGCTACAGTGAGTGAAGTACATCAGGGGGGAGAGTTTTTTTGTGATGGTAAAGATGGTACAAAAAATAAAATACAATTTTTACCTCTTGATAAAACAAAAGCAAAGGAAAGCAAAGTGCTAGTTGGCAATGGGTATACCCCATATGATAATAAGGTGCATTTTAATAAAGGTTATATTCAAGACAACGAACCATGGGTATATGGTTCACTACTTGATTTACGCAGCGCTAAAATAGGATTGAACGAGTTATGTGATGGAAAAAACTGTAGTCTTGATGAGAGAAAAAAGTACTCCTCCTATGAGCTTAACTGTTACCATCAAAATATATGCTATACTGAGAAGGGTATATGGAACTATGGTTTAGGTCAAGCAGGAGAACGGAACTGTGTCTCCTCTATAAGGTATAAGAAGTACGATAAAGGAAATAAATGTGATATGTATTCTTATCTAGAAAAAATGGAAGGGAATGTTAAAGCAGGTAGTTTTACTGAAGATGATAAATCTTGGGCTGAGGCTCTTGTTGCAAAAATTGGTGATCCTGATGATAAAAATACCGCTAAAGGTATTCAATGTCTTCCAAAGAAAGAGGGTGCAAAAGGGGATAATATGTGTTCGCAAATTGGCGATAACAATAAATTCGAGGATTTTTCTCTGGAATTGAACAATGATTATCCAGTAAATGACGAGGTAACGCCCGGTAGCAGTGTGATGCTTGCCATTGCAGATTATGGTCACTATGGAGCTAATAGAGGTGGGTACCATGTTAAAGTGACTAGATCGTGTGAATATATCAATGGCAAAAAACTGTATGTGTATTTGGGTGATAACCCTCCAGGGGATCCATCTGCTCCAAAGACTAATGATTTCAAAAAAGTAGAGAACTTAGATAAAACAAAGGATAAGGTATATTATATAATAGATGGAGGTCTTTTAACAGATGAATGCAAAGACAAAAAACCTATAACAGATGAATGCAAACCTAAGAAGATATATTTCGGTATCAATGTAAGCAACGTAGAGAAAGATGACATTACGGACAAAAATGGCAAATATTACGAAAACAATAAGTATAGTGTAACTTTATTTGTCAAAAGAAAAATTAATGATTTTATTTCATCGAATATAAACAAGATATTTGATTTTATGAAAAAAGAAGTAATTGGTGACAGCGTTAAAGATTCATACAAAGGATATATAAAAGGTCTTCTTCAGGGAGTAAGAGCTTTGCTTACTCTATACGTTATATTTACTGTCATTGGCTATATGCTTGGAACAATACAGCTAAGTAAATTTGATTTCATTGTAAGGATGTTCAAGATAGCATTTATAGCTTTTGCCTTTAGCGATAGAAGCTGGGAACTCTTTGGTACAACTTTATCCAGACTTTTTGTAGATGGTAGCATTTATTTAGTTGATAGTTTTTCTGGCTATGTAGGAGAAGGGGAGAGAAAATTTGCATTCTTAGACTTGACAGCAGGAGTATTATTCACAGCAGAAACTTGGTTAAAGTTTTTATCATTGATGCTCTCTGGTCCTTTTGGCTTTATTGCATTTTGGGTAATATTCTGCGCTACTTATGCGTTTTTAAAATGCATTATTAGCGCTACGTTTAAATATGTAATATCTACTGTTCTAGTGGCGTTTTTACTGTCATTAACACCTTTATTTATCGTATTTATTCTATTTCAAAAGACTAAACCCTTGTTTGATAATTGGATAAAAACGTTGGCTCATGTTTCATTAGAACCAGTCATTTTATTTTCATTTTTATCTCTTTTAAATCAGTTGATGTATTCAGTTTTATATAACCTCACAAATTTTTCTGCATGCTATCAATGTTTAATTAGCGTAAATTTCTTATCGTATGATCTGTGCTTGATGAAATCAATACTGCCTCTTGGATACAGTCCTGGCACTAGCGTTGATGTTGCACTCAGTACCGGAGAAAGGGCTGGTGGACACTTTGCAGCATTACCTATAGACCTAATCCAGGCGTTTATATACCTCATTATTGCCGGTGCAATGGAAGCTTTTGTTTCTATATCGGAAACTATGGTACAAACACTATTTAGCTCTGGTTATGGAGTTACTGGCGGTGTTGGTACAGTTGCTAAGAGCGCATCGCAAGCTATGCTGTCAACCGTTGGCCTTGATGATAAGACCCAAAGTATGATACAGAGTATCAAGCAGAAAATGAGTAAAGATCGGGGAAAAATTGAGGCTAAATTACCTAACACACCAAAGCAACCAGACAAAAAAGAAGATTCTAAAGGAAGTTCTGATAAAACAACGAGTGATAGACCTAAAACATTAAAACAATCAGATCAGCAAAAAAATTCTGATGAAACAATAAGAAGTGATCCTAGTGCTAAAGCTAAAAACAAGGAAGAAAATGGAGAGGAGTAAGATATGAATGATGTTATGGAGTAACTAATTAAAAAGATATTTTAAGTAAAGTTTTAGAAATTTATTCTGTATTTGGAAAAAGTTTAGATATGCAATCACGTTTAGGCAAATGTTGGTTTAGGGTATTACTTCTTGCAGCTTATGTGCTGATCACAGGTTGTAGTAAGAACGATATGCCTTTTCCAAGGTGCATATCTGCTGACTATTTTGGTCCTGAACCTATTGCAGTAAGCGCTCATTTTTCAAGCGATCATGATGCTTTTATTCCAGAAGGTGAAGATGAAAGCGTTATTGATCCTGACACTGGTGAAATTAATTCTGGTTTTCACCATAACCAAGTGGTGAAGTGGAAAGATACTGGATTAGAAACCAATGGAGATAGCTTAATAGTGCGAGTAAATGGTGCATGGACATCTTGGAGTAATAATAACAAGAAGGAATCTAAAAAAGGCAGTTATACCTTACAAAGCTTGGAGCAGTTAAAATATGCAACTAAATTTGAAGGTAAACAAAGTGATAATAGTTTACCTAATTTTCACTTAGTTTGTAATGATTATAAACCTAGCATACAAAAATTTTCAAGTAAGTCTGATACAAGTTGCACTGTAAATTGCAAGTGCATTAATGAAGATGATAGCGCAAATACAGTATCACGTGGTGCTCCATGTTGGTTTACCAATGGTCATGGTGCTTATCTTTTGTTTCAAACGGGGAAAGATGATCCTAACGAAAATCTAAAGTTAATGCGCGATCCTCAATATCCTACTGTACATCTAGGTTACAACTCCGTGGCAGAAAATGGGAGCGGTCTTTTTACTTTAGACAGAGATAGCACTAAATTAAAAGACAGAAATTGTAACCCGGTGAAATTAAAAAAGGGATGGAAAATATATGTAAAAATATTAGATAGATATTACTTAGATAATGTAGGTGGCTACTCTTTTGAGTTCTTAAGTGGAGTGCAGCAGCCAAGTAGTTTTGGGTTTTTTGATTACATTTATAACTATCTAAAATGTGTATTATTGATTAACGAAAATTGCAAAGAACATTTTAATAGCAATGATCCTGCAGTTGCACAAGCTATGTTCGAAAATATAGCTGAAAAAAGTACGAGCTTTCACAATTTTGTTCTTTCCTTGCTTGTTCTATTTGTAATGATTTCATCGCTTCTTTATCTTTTTGGCATGATACGAGAAACTAAGCATGATATGCTCATCAGAATGATGAAAATCACTCTAGTAATAGTGCTTATATCTCCTGGAAGTTTTAGATTTTTCTATGATCATTTTCTTGTTTTATTCGTTAAAGGTCTTGAACAATTAATAAGTGTAATTACTAACTTTGCTCCCAACATGAACACCGGAAGTATTGCTCAAGGAGATGAAGCTAAGTTGTTTAGCTTCATGGAGGACATGTTCAATAAATTTTTTGCTTATTCTGTTTGGAAAAAGTTTGCAGCGTTTTTACATTACCAAATGTGGGCAAGCCTTCTTATGATACCGGCAATTTTCATAGGGATTGTGCTATACTTCTTGCTGTGCTTATATGCTTACATAATATTTCTCTCTGGTTTTATGGGTATAGCTTTTCTTATAGCCATTATGCCACTGTTTCTAATTTCTATTTTATTTTCACCGCTGAAAAGTCTATTTGAAGGTTGGATAAAATTCTGCATCAGCTTTTGTTTACAGTCGATTATGATATTTGCTCTCTTGTCATTACTGGCTTCCATTATAATGAATACCTTTTATAGGCAGTTAGGTTTTACTGTATGCTACAATAAATGGTTTGAGGTAAGGTTATGTGCTCCAAAATGGGTGTTTGGTGGTTTTTGTATCGTTGATAAGCAGTACTTTGGTTGGACCCCAGGGCAAATTTTTGTACCTTACACTCTTGGAGAAGCTTCTTCTCTTAACATAGATAAAAGTATAGAAGGTATAGAAAAGATAAGCAGAGAAGGTGGTACAATAAAATTTACTGGAGGCGCTGGATATATCCCGCTTCCACCGGATTACCCTAAAGATAAAAATGGTGAACATATAAAAGGGTTTCGTTATATAGATTATCCTTTCTTTAATCCAATGCCTGGAACTAAAGATAATCCAGCAGACCACTATATTGCAGAAAGTGATATGGTAGTTAGTAATGGCTGCAGTGCAAAAGATCTAGTACGCTTAACAAATAGTTTATCCCATGCATCAGAGAGGGCTGACATTATATTACTGATCAACAATATAGAGAAAAGGATAGGTGATGTTAGTGAAATAATAAAACGCTACTGTCAAGATATAAATAAATGCAATAGTTATAGGGAAATAATTAATGAAATAAGATCTTTAGTGCGGAGTGCGGTAGAAAAACAAGGTTGTAGAATACTGAAACTTCATGATTTATATAAGGATCCCAACAGTGAATACTGTCAGAAATGTAAAGATTGTGAGGATTGCAAAAATTATCAAGAAAATAGCGATTACCAAAGGGTGCAAGACATACAGAGAGGTTATTTAATCAATGCAGGGGAAATCTTTATACTATTCTTGCTTTCATTTTTAATGTTCTCCTTACGCACGTTCGTACAACAAATGGGCTCAAGTATCGCTGGTGGTGGATTCAGCGTTTACAATATATCTAGTATGTATCAGGCATCGCCTTTGACTGGCATAATGGAAGGATTCAAACAGCAGTGGCAAAATTTTGCTGGTAGAGGACTTGAGTCTTTAGGCAGTTGGGCTACTCATTTACCGGATAGATTAGCCGGAGGTGCAGCTAATCTGCTGGGGAGAGTACCAAGAGTTGGAGGAGTGCTGAAATACGCTATTGATGTGCCACGTAAATTTGTAGGTGCTACTATTGAAGCAACAAAATTTGCAACATCACCTAAAAATGACGTTGATAAACTTGAGGAAAAGATCTACAGGGCATTTGGAGTTGATAAAGAAGATATTGTGCATAGAAGAATTGATAGATATTTAGAATATTACAAAGGGTATGTAGGATCACATTTGGGCTATACAATAGAAGATGCTATGAAGTTTACTTGGGAGCATGGCCTTGATTCTATAGGAGTTAGCCGCCGTACAGGAGAAAAAGAT
This sequence comes from Wolbachia endosymbiont (group A) of Pherbina coryleti, assembly GCF_964026875.1. Lineage (NCBI taxonomy): Bacteria > Pseudomonadati > Pseudomonadota > Alphaproteobacteria > Rickettsiales > Anaplasmataceae > Wolbachia > Wolbachia endosymbiont (group A) of Pherbina coryleti. The sequence continues at coordinate 1,348,971 of NZ_OZ034706.1, read as the reverse complement.
GGTTATCCAAATAACTTACTTTTTAGAGCAAAATCGCATAGGCAAGATTTCTTGAATAAGCTTCATGATGACACCATAGGCCGTAAGAGAGAACCAGAAAAAGACAATCCTGATCAATCAAATAAGGTAGAACGAGAGTTAGGCACGGAACTAGTAAGAGATAACCATGATCAGCCACTAGAAGAAGGCGACCCTCTTCGACTACGAGGGGGAAGTCAGCCAGATAAGGTAGTACGAGAACTAAGCACAGAACAAGAAGACAAGCCTAATCAACTACAGTATGATCAGCCAACAGAAGAAGATAAGCCTGATCAATCAAATGAAGTGACACGAAATTTAGGCACGGAACCAAAAGGTTCAGATGAAATTGATGATTTTGGATCTGCTTTTGAAGGTATGGAAAAACGTGCTGAAAGAGAAGGCAGAAGAAATCAAGATAAAGTTTACAACCTCTCACCACTTTTTGAAATGAACACTCCAGAAGCTGTAGAAAAACGTGCTGAAAGAGCTAGAAGAAAAGAAGAAAGAGATCGAAAAGACGAAGTTTATAATCTTAAGCCTTTATTTAAAGAACCAAAAAATCCAGAAGAGTACGTTAAGGCACTTTTTGAAATGAATACCCAGGAAGCTATAAAAAAACGTGCTGAAAGAGAGGAAAAAAGAAATCGAGAAGACAGTAAAAGGAAATTACCGGAACCAATGAGGAAACCAGATGCAAAAGGAGATGAGAAGAGGATTGAAGATGAAGACTAATAAAAATTTCAAAGGCCTTGATTATTATAAATTGCAGCAAGACAAAGATGGCAACATAAAGTTAAATGACTACGACGACATTTTAAATGCGCGTAGGGCAAGGGTAGACTTGTTGCGGGATAACACATCACTTGACAAGGATGTCAATTTTGCTAAATTGAATAAAGCTTTGAGTGAGAAATTTGTAGATAATCATAGTTTATTGTCTGAATTTGATAAGGAAGACAAAGAGATTGTACAAGAAAGGATTAAGGTGTTTAGTATTTTAGAAAGTCTTGAAGACCTTAAAAGCGTGAAAAGTGAAGATCTGTTAGAGGTTAGCTTACTGCTGTCAGATCTTAGCTTCATAGAGAGAAATGTTGTACTAAATACCGATCAGAATTCTGATCTAGCAGGATTTAAAAACCTATTTATTGAAAAAAAAGCATCTGGTGAAGAGTATAGTGAAGAAGAATGTAGAGGCTTTCTTGATAATATAGATAAAATCAATACTATAATTAAGTTAGAGTTAGAAAGCAGAATTGAAGGGCTAAATCATGATGAAAAAAATGATCATGATGATTTACAAGATGAGATTGGTCAAGCAATTAATGCAGCAGGCAAATCAGAAAAAGATAACTGATGAGTCTTGTGTTTGTGTTTTTCTTACAAGCGACTCGATAGATTCTCTCTATTAAACTGCTAAAGCCATATTGACATTAATCATATAGTATAAATAATTAATTATTTTGGAGCTTATTTAATATGCTACGCATCATTGCAGGCAAATATCGCGGAAGAAAAATAACTACAGGTAAGCATTTAGCTGCACGGCCAACTATGAGTATTGTCCGAGAAGCAATATTTAATATGCTTTCCTCAAGAAAACCTATTTATAACTTGAATGTACTTGATTTATTCTGTGGTAGTGGTTCTTTTTCATTTGAAGCGCTTTCTCGCGGCGCTAAACATGCATTTATGGTAGATTCAGATTATTACAATTTGCAATTGCCTAAAAAAACAGCAAAAGATTTTGGAATTACGGACAATGTTACGCTAATTTGCTGCAGTGCTAACTGCTTACCACAACCTATTTCAAAATGTGACATAGTTTTTATAGACCCACCTTACAATAGCAATCTAGTTGAATCAACGTTGAATGGACTAGCTCACTCAGGCTGGTTAAGTGATGATGCATTGATAATTCTAGAGATTAGGAAAAACGAAGATTTTGAGTGCAATAAAAACTTCAGTATAATCTTGGAACGCACCTACGGTATAGCGAGAATAATTTTTCTTTCTCTATTAACTTGAACTTGCATATACTTTTCATTGATGAGTTCCAGTTCTATTTTCGTCAAGTTTCCGGAGAAATTATAGCTCTTTTTACAATAATCCGAACAGATCATAATATGCTACTGCTCTACCATAGCCATAAGCACATATCTTATCCTATTCGGACTATTGCGAGAAGTGCTATACTTATTCTGTACTGCCCTAGATCAAAATTTTTATTAAATTCAGAGTCTATTAAATATTCATGTGCTTCTTCAATAAATTTATTTTCTTTTTCTTCGTAACTGGTGTATTTTGTTGTATAGCTCTTTTTACAATAATCCGAACAGACCGTAATATGCTACTGGCCTGCTATAGCCATAAACACATATCTTATCGCATTCGGACTATTATAAGAAAGGCTATACCATTATTATCCTCACGATAAACTAAATGTTCTTTATGATCAGCATGAATATTTTTATTTTCACAAACCTTTTCAGGATCGTGCTCAAGTACTTTTCTACCAACAATCAATAGCTTATAAGAAATTTCCTATGATTCCTTTTAAGCGAGTTTTGAATTTTTGAAATGTCATGACATTGTTGATACGGTTATCAAGAAACGATAAAGTATCCACAAAATCTTCTGAATAATCATTGATAAAAAAAAGTATCGTACTTAAGTACACTCCAGCTAATATTGCTCTTTTTGTATAGTAGTTAAAATCTGTTGATTGGTCATGAATGCCATACCAAATCGCACTAATAGTTCTGTATAAAAGTTTACTAGAAAAATATGTATTTTTTGGTGATACGGAGAATGATAAAACATTTTTTAAAAGTTCTCTATAATTCGGTAGCTTAGCATAGTTTGAAAGGTGTATTTGAATAGCTAACTTTACTCGCTCTCGCACTTTCATATCTTCTAAATTAGAATTTCTTAATTCAGCTTCCATTGAGCTATTTAAGTCCTCTGCTATGTGCTCCAAAGCGCTATATATTCCATTCTGAAATTTGCAAAAGCTATTAGCTAGATTAAGGTCAGTGCACACCTTTAATAGGGTTTCATCGCTTATCCCTTCAAATGGAATAACCCTAATTAGCTTATCTATTATTAACTTTTGTTCCACGCAACATCATACTAAACAGCATGTGTGATTGTACCTGAGATTTTCAAACATTCTACAAAATGCTTCACCACGTTCCTCGAAATTTTTCCATTGATCAAAAGAAGCACACGCGGGAGAAAGTAATATTGTTACTTCTTCTGCGCTATTTAAGGCCTCTTCAAAAGCCAATCTGAATGCATCTTCTAGATTGCAACATTTAACATAATCTACTTTATTCTCCATAACATTTGCAAAAGCTTCGGTTGATTCTCCAATAAGAAAAGCTTTTCTAACCCTTGTAAAATGCTTGCTTAATGATTCTATTCCACCTTTTTTGCTTCTTCCACCAGCGATCCAATTTATGTTTTCATAAGATAAGATCGCCTTTTCGCTCGATTTTGCATTAGTTGCTTTGCTATCGTTCACGAAAAACACATTTCTTATTTTGCCAAGCAGTTCATTCCTATGCCTCAGTCCTGAAAAGGACTTGATTCCATTGATAATAGTGTTGCTATCTACTCCAAGTACCTTACATACGGCATATGTGGCTGCTATGTTTTCTGCGTTGGATATTAGGTTTATTTTCACGTCGCTTACTGATAAGCTATGATTCTCTAGTTTTAACGAGATCTTCTGGATCCCAGTGCCCCTTTTGTCATCCAAGTAGCTGACACTGGGATCCAGATAATTTCGATCTATACCAGTAATCTGTTCACTATAATCAAGCAAATTGTTACCTGCCAATGATATTAGATCTCTTGCACCACCCTCTGTCATCTGAGTAGTTGGCAATGGTTTTTCTTTTCTGGATTCCAGCGTCACGCGCTGGAATGACATCGGGGAATATGTTACTGAGATTGGAATTTTGTCTCCAGTGAATTTGTTGAATATATCAGCAGTAATCTCATTGTCACATCCTATTACGGCAACCTCACTACCGTTTATCAGTTTTAATTTAGTTGCTATGTAGTTCTCCATACTTCCATGCCTATCTATGTGATCTGGTGTAATATTGAGCAGTGCTGAAATGTCCACGTTAATTTCATTCATCAACTCCAATTGAAAAGAGGAGAGTTCGATTACATAAATTTCTGCATCTCTTTCTAGATCCAAAACAGGAACGCCTAAATTTCCACCAATAGCTACTTTTTTCCCTGCAGATTTTAATATGTGCCCTATTAGTGATGTAGTGGTTGATTTACCATTTGTTCCTGTGACGCCTATTACCTTCTGGTTCGTAGTTTTAGCTTCAAGAAATAGCTCAATGTCTGATTTTATTTTGCAATCAAATCTCCTTGCAAGTTTTACTATCCAATGTGGCTCTGTTGGCACTCCAGGGCTTAAAACCAATGCACTGATCTCATGCCAATTGTATTCCTTGGGATGAATAAAATTACATTTTTTATACATCATTTTTGCATTTGCTATTTGCTCTTCATGATCATCCCATGCATATATTCTTGCACCACTCTTTGTTAGAGCGTTAATGGCGGATAAACCAGTTTTACCAAGACCAAAAACCGCGACGTTTTGATTTTTATATTTGTTTAGTTGCACTGCTAGATAACTTATGCGAACCATTTTATAAAGATATCGTACAAATTACAACAGACTTCTTTCGTAGGTTACAACTGTCATTCAATAGAAACAAAAAACTTCCTTGACAAACTCCGCCAGCCCCCTTATCATGAAACTGAAGCTATTTATTTATCTTCGCAATCTGTGCAGGTTAATGACAAAAAACTTAGGGTATTTGGCGTCTCATGTTTAATTTTTCGCACTACGTGCATCGCATGTCTTTAAAAATTTCTGGGTTTTTACCTATATAAGCCGAAACGCGCTTACAAAGCGTTTAAGACAGCAAAAAACGTCAAATTGACAAGGGAGAATTTGAATGCTAGCTACTACGGGGTTTCTTTGCCTTTTTTCCTGCTTAGTAAATTTCTTAAACACTTGCGGTGTAGGTTAGTTGCAAGTTAAAAGCAGCTAAATCGCTCTTAATCAAGCGTTTTAGAATAAAAAAACGCCGATATTTTAGTACATGGTAAATAGCCAACCACCACGGGGTTTCTTTTGCCTTTTTTTTCATTTGGTAAATTTCTTAATATTTATGGCTAAACGACAATCGTCATCCCGCTGCTTGTTAGCGGGATCTCTTGTTAGCGGCTGAGATACCGCGAATGAATCGCGGTATGACGGTTCGCGGCGGTATGACGGTTCGCGACGGCGTGACGATAAGCTCGTTATCCCGCTGCTTGTTAGCGGCTAAGAGATACCGCGGCAGTATGACGGTTAAGTGGGGTGTCATCCCAGTGTCAGCTACTCGGATGACAGGAGAAGGAGGCTACTTGCATGACACCATTCTTTTTTCTGGATCCAAGTAATCAGGGCACTGGGATGACAAGAAGAGGGCACTGCTGTCATAAAGGAACCAGTGTCAGCTACTCGGATGACAACAAAGAGCTACTTGGATAACAAGAAATATAGGCACTGGAATTGCAAAGAGTTTGCAAATATTAGTTATTACCTGTAGGATATAGAGAAATTAGTAAGGATTTTAATAGGAATAATATGCCATCTGTTACTTTTATTTTACCTGATGGGAGTAAGAAAAGCTATGAAGCTGCAGAGGGAGAAACTCTGCTCAATTTAGCCCACAGAAGTGATCCAGATCTGCTTGAAGGTGCATGTGAAGGTTCTCTTGCTTGCTCTACATGCCATGTAATTGTTGATCCAAAGTTTTATAATGCTGTAGAAATACATAACCCTATATCTGATGAGGAAAATGATATGTTAGACCTAGCTTTCGGCTTAACAGAGACGTCGAGGCTTGGATGCCAAATAAAAATCACAAAAGATATCGACGGCTTGTGTGTAACCATACCAAGGGGTACAAGAAACATATCATTAGATAAACAGGGGAATCATGCGTAAGATTTTTATCTATATTATCGTCTCTTTACTTTTGTTTATTCCTGTAGCGTATAGTGGTTTTTGGTATTTTTCTGCATGTAAGGTAAAAAATCTTTTAGCTGAAACAATACTATACATTAACGACGAAAAATTTGATATTTCACATGATTTTAGTGGATTTCCTTCTAACCTAATTTTCCGTGTGACAAACCCAAAATTTTCCAATGAGCAATTAACCATCTCATCTGATGCTTTATTGATAAAAAATAGATTGTTTGATAAATCAGTATATATCTACATACCAAGCAATGAAGTCAATATTGCTGTTCATGGTGATGAGAAAAAGAATATAAAATGCCACACAAACGATAGCAGCCGCTTTGTTGTTAGACTAAACGATTTACCATCTTCATTGCGATTCAACAAAAATAGTACCGTGATAGACTATATAGATACACTTCGTTACGAAGATTATGGATTAAAATGTGATGTTTCAGAAAATCAGCAAAGTGTTATAACTGAAGTGAATGATAAAAGTAATTACATTCAATTTTACCTCGATAAAGAACTGAGTGGAAATGCTAAGCTAGGATTTGATTTGTATACTTATCGGTATAAAAATACTGCAAGTCCTGAAAGTTACCTTAGTATCGACACTAAATTTGATTATGAATTTGTAAACGACATCTCAGCTTCCAGAATTAATTTCAATATAGAGAAATTTTTGATTCAAAGTAATAATTTTTCTTTTGCTGCAGATGGTGGGGTAAACAATTACAACTTAGTTACATATTCATTTAAAGACAAAATCAACGTGGCTATATCAAATTATAAAGAATTAATCGCGTTTATGATTGGTGACTCAAAAACTTCAGATGCGTTCGAAAAATTAGTACCTTCCTTATCAGAAAAAACAACTGATAATGGCATTCAATTTTCAATAAAGTACGATGATGATGTAGGGTCAAGCTTTATTGGAAAGTTATCCATCACTGATTTTATGAACCAACTCAGTAAAATAATCCAATTAACCAAGAATGAGAATAGTAATTAGCTTACTTTTCATATTGATATTCCACTCAGGCGTAAACGCTTTTACTCTGGATAATAAACTCAGAGATAAAAGCATGGAAAAACGAGCAACCAGTTTATTTGAAATAATAAGGTGTCCAATATGTTCTGGCGAATCATTGTCTGAATCTGGATCTCAGATCGCGTATGATATGCGAGAAGCAATTCGTAAAAAAATCAATGATGGATACACAGATGAAGAGATAATCTCAGAGTTAAAAAATTCTTACGGCAATTCAATTATAATCGTACCACCTATAAAATCTAGCACTTACATTTTGTGGTTTATTCCACTTACAACTCTGCTTATTGGGTGTTTTTTAATACAAAGATACATCAATACAACCACTTAAACCTTTTATATATAGCTAAAGTGACTTAGGTTCTCTAATTGCACATAAGTCAACAATAATTTTCACACAAATCAAAACAGCATATCTTCTCCATAATCCTTGGTAATTTTACATAAGTTAAAAGTAGCATATGGTTCTCTCCGCGGTCTGAGATGACAATAAATTTGTCAAGCCGCATCATACTTGTTAGGCGGAAGTGGACGGCAACATGTTTACCACGAAGTCTAACTAAGTTCTTGCTTGTCCCTTCCATCGGCATTGCTATCTTTATTTTCAATAAAATTATTGTCCTATGCTCTTTTGATGTTTATTGATAATAAAATTCTGTTTTATCAACCAACATCCTATGCATAATTACAGCTAATTTTCTTGCTACTGCTACAATTGCTTTTTTCATTCCTTTTTTCTTCGCAACCCCAGTTTTTTAATTTAAATGTCCTCTTGGTAACTGTAAGCATTGTTTGTGCAGCTTCATATAACATACTTCTACATTCCGCTGGTCCCATCTTTGATATGCTGCCATGCCGATCAACTTCTCCAGAAGAATATTGCCTTGGTGTCAACCCTATATACCCCAGTTGCGGATTAGCCAACGAAGTAAAGCTTAGAAATGCAGCGGCTGTATGGAATATGAAACAAGCGTAGAAAAAATGTGTACCAAAAAATTTATCGGTGATCTGTGGCGAGTATGCTCAATCTCAAATTTGTTTTTCAGAGAGCCAAAAACTGTCTCAATAATCGATCTTTTTCTTAACAAAATCTTCTCATTTAGCGCCATTAATGAGTTTTTCATACCCTTTTTTATACTGGTTACAAGCTTTAACCCTCTATCGAATAATTCGTGAAAAAGATCTTTTTTGATATATCCTTTATCTCCAAACAATAATCCAGTCAATTTCTTAGTTAAATTTGGCACAGGTATCAACGTTGCCTTTTATCACCGTAACCCCTTGAATTTCGCCAGTTTCATTGATTACTAGATGTACCGAAAAACCACCCATAAGTAGTCTTTCCAATCTTTGCCAACCCTTTGAAAACTTTGTTTCTCGAGGTCCTTTTTGGATGGCAAACAGCGATAGATGTTGCATCTATGTACGAAATCCCTGTCACTTTTGACTGTTCGCAAAACCATTGCATTAAGAGCGCTAAATACCATAAAACCCGCGATTTTAACCTGATAAACCTACTATAGGATGGCAATTTTGGAAACGCTGATTCGTATAATAATTTCAAATAATGCACATAGAAAATTTTAAAATTGTCGCACTTGATATAGCAATATTATGGTAAAAATCTCTGAATGCGTAATCTCTGGCGTCCTGGTTGGTTTTTTGCCACTTGGTAGAAGTTTTTCTGCAAAATTTTCATCGACTGTATTGCAAAAATCATCGACTATACAAAAGATTTCTGTTACTTTCTCTTTCATTGGTAACCTCCTATTTTAGGAATGAATATCAAATACCTTGGAGTTTACCCTATTTCCTTACCTTTTCTATTTTTTCTAATTTACAACTGGGGTTAGCAGTGCTGTGAGAATGGTTGAAAGCGCAAAAGAAAACCTCTCGGAAGTTAAAAATATACTGGTCGATGCAGGTTATACAGGAGAAAATTTTGCAACTCAAATAAAAACGATTATTGGAGCAACTGTAGAAGTAATAAAACGAAGTGAATTACATTCCTTTGCTGTATTGCCACAAAGATGGGTTGTAGAGCGATCTTTCGCTTGGTTAGAAAAATGCAGACGATTGTGGAAAAATTGCGAGCGAAAACTTAACACTAGCCTACAAATGGTCGTTCTTTCCTTCATTTCTCTTCTATTGAGAAGATTTTAAACAGGTTCTAAATCTTTATTTTAAAAATGTCATATTGACCACCGGTACCTGAAAATACTATTCCAATTGATCAGAGCTATCCATTTCCTTAATTTTTGTAACGTTGTCATAGGAGTACTATAACTTTAGTATCAACTATGTTTTATTGTTTTTGCATCTAAAAAAATTTAGCTTATTCAAGCAGCATTTTGCCTTTTTTTGGATGTAGGGATTTTTTAGGAATTGTCTTCTTGAATTCTATGGTATTTTGTTTAACATTGAAACAAGATTCCAGTGTCAGCTACTTGCATGACATTGTTGGTTAATGTTTTATGGCTTTACGATAGCTATACAACTTATCTTAAAAGCAATATAGTGTTTACTATACAATGAATCAAAGATAGTAAGTAAAGTCTATGGAATTTCAAATCGCTACACATTTTCAACCGGCTGGGGATCAACCACAGGCAATCGATAGCTTAATTGCAGGGCTAAATAGCAATAAAAGAGATCAGGTTTTGCTTGGAGTTACTGGTTCTGGGAAAACTTTTACTATGGCAAATGTTATTGCAAGGACAAACAGGCCTGCATTAATTATGGCACACAATAAAACTTTAGCAGGACAGCTTTATGAGGAAATGAAAGGATTGTTTCCCCATAATGCTGTTGAATACTTCATTTCTTATTATGATTATTATCAACCTGAAGCCTATTTACCACAAACTGATACTTATATCGAAAAAGATTCTGCAATTAACGAAAGAATTGAGATGCTGCGTTATTCCACCGTCTGCTCCCTTTTGGAGCGCAGGGATACGATCGTAGTTGCCAGTGTTTCCTGCATATACGGTCTTGGTTCGCCTGAGAGCTACCGCAGCATGATCATACCGCTTAGTGTTGGAAATAAAATTCGTATTAATGATTTCCTGAGCAACTTAACTGATCTTCAATACAAGCGCTCTGATGCCAGGTTTGAGAGAGGATATTTCAGAGTGCGCGGCGATATTATTGATATATTTCCTTCCCATTATGAAAATAAAGCTTGGCGTTTATCGTTATTTGGCGATGAAATAGAAGAAATTTCTGAAGTTGATGCTATAACGGGCAATGTTACCAAAGGCGTAAATAAAATCACCATTTTTCCAAATAGCTATTACATAACCCCGCGTGAGGCTTTGTTGCAGGCAATTGAACTAGTCAAAAAAGAGCTGCATGAACGCTTGGATTATTACTACTCGCAAAACAAGATTGTTGAAGCAAAGCGCCTCGAGCAACGCACTAATTTTGATATCGAAATGATGAGAACAACAGGAATATGTAAAGGTATTGAAAATTATTCGCGTTATCTCTATGGAATGGAAGCTGGGGATCCACCACCTACTTTGTTTGAATATTTACCCAAAGACGTAATTTTATTTGTTGATGAGAGTCATGTCACCGTTCCTCAGGTTGGTGCGATGTACAGTGGTAATGAGGCGCGTAAAAAGAAATTGATTGACTATGGCTTCAGGCTCCCTTCCGCTTTTGATAATCGTCCATTAAAATTTGAAGAGTGGGAGGGAGTTAGGCCGCAGACTGTTTACATTTCAGCCACTCCCGGAAAGTATGAGTTGGCAAAGACCAGTAATGTATTTATAGAGCAAGTTATCCGTCCAACAGGGCTTACGGACCCAATCTGCATTGTAAAACCAATAGAGAGTCAAATTGATGATGTAATTCATGAGGCACAAGTGACAATAGGGAAGGGATTTTGTGTTTTAATCACTACATTGACGAAAAAAATGGCTGAAAATTTAGCTGAATATATGAGTGAATTGAATATGAGAGTGAGTTATTTGCATTCTGATATTGCTGCGCTGGAGAGAATAGAAATTATATACAAATTGAGATCTAAAGAAATCGATGTTTTAGTAGGTGTTAACTTGCTGAGGGAAGGTCTTGATATTCCAGAGTGTGGGTTGGTTGCAATTTTGGATGCTGATAAAGAAGGATTTTTGCGATCGGAAACTTCATTAATTCAAACGATTGGTCGTGCTGCACGTAATGCTGAAGGTAGAGTAATTTTGTATGCAGATAAAATCACTGGTTCTTTAGATCGTGCATTGAGAGAGACCGAAAGAAGAAGAAAAAAACAAGAAGAACATAATATATTGCACAATATTATCCCGAAGACTATAATAAAACCTATATCAAACACCTTACAGGAGAGGGCAATAGCAGAACCGAAAGTAAATACTAATAAGGATGATTTGAGAAAGCAAATGATAGAGCATGCTAAAAATTTGGAGTTTGAAGAAGCAGCAAGAATAAAAAAATTATTGTAAGGTTAAGTAATATATGATGCTATGGGCATAGCATGAAAGTGTAAATAATTTTATTGATATCTTTATATTAATACTTTTTAAACATTTAGTACCATGCAATACTTACAATGGACAAGAAAAACCAACACCAGTGCTCTCAGGGTCAGCTAATAAAACACTTAGGTGGCTGAGAGCAGTGGATTAGGTACGACTGTTAACTTTTTTCTCCTGCAAGTATTGCTCGATCTTAGTAGCATCCATTTTAGTTCTAACAGTGGAAGTACTGGAGTTCGATGAGACTGACGACCTACCACTAGCTTCTAGTTCATCTTCATCACTTCCAGTATCACTAGTCGATTTTTGTGAAGACGATCCTGAATAACAACCACTATCTGCAAAACTTGTAGAAGCGTTACCACCAACTTTTTGTAAATCTGAGAGTAGTTGCTTCTCCTCTTTCTCAGGAGAAGAAAGGAGTAAGTCTAGCTTCTCTTTCCCACCAGGAGTATACAGCAAGTATTTTAACTGTGCATCCTCAAGAGAGTTGGAATCTAGTTTCTTCTGCAGCTTAGGACAAAGAAATGGGCGTAGTTCCTTCTTCTCGTCATTAGTAAGAGGTTTTTCTTGAGGAGAAGCCACTTTTGAGAGTGAAGAATTACGGTGAAGCCATTTTGCTAATTTGTCACGAAATGAACGGTGTGACATATTTTTAGGTTCTACACGAGAATAAATAAGTAAGGATATTATATTGCCTGCCTCAGGAGAGAAAGGTTTTAATATTCGCTCTCCCTCAGGAGACAAAAGTAAGGGTAGTTTCTCTTTCCCTTTAGGAGAAAGAACTAAAGGTATCAGCTTTTGCCCCTCAGGAGAAGGTGAAAACAGTAGCTCTTTTCCCTTAAGAGAAAAAAGTGAATGCAGTTGTTGTTTATTCTCAGAAGAAAGAAGCGAGCATAGTTGCTTACTCCTCTCAATAGAAAAAAGAAAGTCTAGTAGGTTTTCCTGTTCACAAGGATCAGAAATCGAGGATAACTGCTTTCCCGCCTCAGAAGAAAGAAGTGAGGGTAGTTGCTTCTTCCCTTCAGAAGAAGAAAAATAATCTAGAAAACACAAAAAAGCTTTTACTGTTTCATTACTAGCACAAGTAGAAAAACCCGCAAGTGGCAGTGACTGTGGCCGCTTATTGTCTACGGGAGGATTTAGATCTTTCCTTGATTCAGATATCCCTGGAACAGTACTAGTAGTGATAGAAGAATTCGACTGTGGCCGCTCAAGCGACTCGAAACCACTATCTTTAGAAATTTTAGAATTACGGTCCCCGGGCACATTTGGCTTGCTTACGGCATCTTGTGGCAAGGGTTCTGGAATACCACCATTCGTTTTAGAACGTAATGCTCGTATTTTTGGTCTATTGAGAAATCCGCCATCATCTGGTTCAGTAACAGGAGAAGTCACTCCTGAGGGTGGATTACTTAAAGATGGTTTTTTACTTACAGAACCCTCAGGAGTACTTGCACTTGAATACACCGAATCACGTTCTTGCTTTTGTGGCTTCGCTTTAGAACACTCATCACTACTTTTTCGATCACTTTCATCAGTAACTTGCTGTTTTTCAGATTCCTCATTAGAAACCTCAAGATTTAAGAATGTTGAACTATCCCATGCTCTAAGAGAAGGAATCGATGATGATCCACAGGTCAAAGATAGCTGTAATTGACCACAAGTGGATTGACTTGGACCTATTTCTCCGGAAGATAGCTGTGATTGACCACAAGTGGATTGACTTGAATCTATTTCCTCCGGCACCAACTGAAACAGCCCCCTTTTTCCTCCCTCTCTTTCTGATCCTTGCCTGGGAGGCCTCTCTAACCCTTCATCACGACTTCGCTTGGGAAACTCCTGTGTCTGTGATGCTTCAGCTAATAGCGTTCGAGGAAGCTCAGGGTCAATGGCCAGTTCATGGTCTTTGTTGATTACAGAGTTTTTTATTATTTTGGTTATCACACAGTGAGAAATTTCTTTATTAGAAAAGTCTATACCGTATATTCCTCTACTACCAAATACTGGTAGGTGTTTTGGTGAAGTGTAACTTTCAATATTATTTAACACAACCATACCAAAGCTACTATTAATACTATCTACTTCTTCTTTGGTTAAAAATCTATAATAGTTATCATAACTTACAATAGGAACTAAAATTGAATCCTCATTATTTCCTGAATAAGAAGTATGAAAGACATAATAAAGAGGAGGGCATGCTTTACGAATGAAGCCAGTTATTAAATACTTAATCTTCTCAATAGCTGGATCATCTGAGCTAGAAGTTTGAAGATCACGTCCTATCAAACATGCTTGACTTTCTTCTATCTCATTAATGAACTTAGTTTTATCAAAGAGGCTTTTCTTTATATATACACAATTGTCCTTGACTTTCAAGAAATCATCAGTTCTTTTAGGACTATTTTTATAACCTTTTACTGTCGCTGAGAATGACTCTATAAAATACTCTTGTAACCTTTTATCATAGAAACGCATACAATATAGATAAGATTTCCTGTCAAAGCTTTCATCAGATGTATACTCTTCTACATGTTCTAAACCAAAATTTCTTCCCATAGCACCTGTGATGTCTCTCGCAAGCCCATTAGCTAGCAAACATTTTAGATTGAAAACTATACTTTGACCTATCGGCACTGAAAATCTATACTTTCCATTACTATCTACCAATTGGCTCCGATTGAAATTAAAAGGAAAAGATTTCATATCAAAAGATAAACTAGCAGTACTTTCATTTCCACAGAATGTTTCTACTATCCTTCCTTTCATATTGTCTAAATACTTCATGCATTGATCAGCATCCATACTTTTATCAAATGAGATAACAATATGATCCTTGTTACGTAAACCTCGATGTACATTTTGTACTTTTAGATTAGTATTAATAATATTGTTATAACAAACACTAATATTAAATGCCTTTACTAATGCTTGATTCATTTCACTCGCACTAAATATAATACCCTCCCTACTTTTAATATACCTTAAAATCTTGAACTGCCTTGACCACTACTTTTACTTTTATTGGATTCATCCCTTCTTTTCCTCTCTTCATCTTCACGCTTAAACCTTTCACCAAAATTCTCTAGCTTTTTCTGATCTAATTTAGTTATATCAACTCTCCCTCCTCCTGGTGCAGTATTATCAAATTGCCTTTTGCCTGAGCCATTATTACTATGCATATTAACCTCCAGTAAAAATATTATGTAACTAGTATACTAAAAATAAAATTAAGTGCAAGCACTTTTTTATATTTTTTTTTAAAAAATTTTATTCACTCTTTTTCATAAAATTCAGTTTTCTAGATTCCAGCGTCACGCGCTGGAATGACACCTGTATTTCTCTTTGCCATCAATCCCTACTCTTTAATGTCATACCAGTACCTCTTTTTCTTGTCATCCCAGTGCCCAGACACTGGGATCCAGTCTTTTTTGTCATCTAAAGCTAACACTAGCTATCCCCTCGATGGTGCTTTTTCTGGTGCCTTTCCTATTGAATCCACATGATTATTAACTTTTACATCATCAATCAATCTTTTTGGTGGTTGAGCAGTGCTAGCATTAGACTTTCCATTAGAAGCTTGTTCTTGCTGATTGTCAGATGGAATATTCCGTTGATTATTATTACTCAAATTTATCCTTCTTGACTGTGTACTATCGAGTTTAAACTTTCCACCTCTTTTTTGCTGATCTCTCTTCGGCGTCTGCCCTGTAGGTTCCGGTGGACACACCTCTTTCTTCGGTCCCTCCGGCTTCGCTTTTTTCTCTTCTTCCACTTTTGGTTTTGTTTCTTTTACCTCGCGGATCTCCTCCTTTATAACCTCTTTAAGTATTAGTTCTTTCATAGGTTTTGGTAAAAGATCAAGCTCTGGTTTGCTCAGAGGGACTGGCCTTACAAATCCGGGTGAAATTTCAAAAAGGAAAACTGGCACTTTAGGCTTTTCTCTTTCGTCTAACTTGATTTCTACGTTTTCGCAAACTTCTTTATTTTCTTCCTTTAATGATGTTTTTTCTGCTTTTTTATCTTCTTTTTCTGTAGATGCCTCTACCGCAGCCGCCAACTCAACTCCAAACATCTCTGCGAACATTGTAACAATCCATCCGACAACGGCCATTTGTAACCTGAGTTTCAGATCTTGCAATGCAGTTAATCTTTCTAACGCCCTTGCAAACTCTTCTTCTGATAACTCACCACTGCCTAATTTCTCCTGCAATTCTTTTATCTCTTTGTCCAACCTCTGATTGAAACTTAAATCGCGTGCAAAAATCTTCTTGATTAACTCCTTAAGCTTGTCACGCATAAATTTAATTATCGAAAGAAGCCAATTTTTTTCTTTCTTCTCCTTGAGCATTTGGTAGATTTTCGGATCATCTACATCTACTTCAAAAAGGGTAAAGAGAGATTCAAAGAAATTCCAGAAATCTCCGAGTACTCTTCCTTTTTCACCAGTGAAGTAATCCTCATCATCACCTTCTCCGATATGTAGCTCTGCTTGAGATGATATTTCATCGATACAACTAGAATCCTGACGCTCACACTCGAGCCTCCTGAGCAAATCTTGTCTGGTGAGCTCCTCTACGCACTGCCTCTATTGCTCTGATATAGCTAAAGTGACTTACGATAATTTGAAAAACAAAAATTCGTCATTCCGCTACTTGTTAGCGGAATCTATACCGCGAATGAATCGCGGTATGACGTAGGACTGCTGTCATCCCAGTGCGTGACACTGGGATCTCGTTCCTTAACTTTATAGTGTAAATTATTTCAAATTGTGTCTAGCTGCAAGTATAATAATTTCCATTTATAGATAAAGTATGTTGCAAATGTTATGCCAAAGAGTATAATAAAATCTATATCAAATACTTTACAAGAAAAAGTGGGATAGAGGCAAAAGCAAATATTAATAAGGATAATTTAAGAAAAGTGCATGCTAGAGTTTGAAGAAGCAGTAAAAATAAAAAATATTATTGAAAGGTTAAATAGCACATGATATAATATATATATAGTGTAAAAATGTAAATAATTTTATTGACATCTTTACATTAATAGTTCTTAAATATTTAGTACTGTAGAATTAAATTATTAAGTTTTATGAAGGAAGTAAAAATGGTGGAAAGCTTTTCAGGTAACAACAAAGGCAGTAATTTTATTGAGGAGGCAAAAATAATGGAAAATTTTTCAGATAATAACGGAAACGGTAGCTCGATCTTCCAAGGAAAAATCAGGGAGCAAGATTCCTCTGCAGAGCAGAAGCTAAATGAACTAAAAGCAGCCATAGAGGAGCTCACCAGACAAGATTTGCTCAGGAGGCTCGAGTGTGAGCGTCAGGATTCTAGTTGTATCGATGAAATATCATCTCAAGCAGAGCTACATATCGGAGAAGGTGATGATGAGGATTACTTCACTGGTGAAAAAGGAAGAGTACTCGGAGATTTCTGGAATTTCTTTGAATCTCTCTTTACCCTTTTTGAAGTAGATGTAGATGATCCGAAAATCTACCAAATGCTCAAGGAGAAGAAAGAAAAAAATTGGCTTCTTTCGATAATTAAATTTATGCGTGACAAGCTTAAGGAGTTAATCAAGAAGATTTTTGCACGCGATTTAAGTTTCAATCAGAGGTTGGACAAAGAGATAAAAGAATTGCAGGAGAAATTAGGCAGTGGTGAGTTATCAGAAGAAGAGTTTGCAAGGGCGTTAGAAAGATTAACTGCATTGCAAGATCTGAAACTCAGGTTACAAATGGCCGTTGTCGGATGGATTGTTACAATGTTCGCAGAGATGTTTGGAGTTGAGTTGGCGGCTGCGGTAGAGGCATCTACAGAAAAAGAAGATAAAAAAGCAGAAAAAACATCATTAAAGGAAGAAAATAAAGAAGTTTGCGAAAACGTAGAAATGAAAGTGGATGAAAGAGAAAAACCTAAAGTGCCAGTTTTCCTTTTTGAAGTTTCACCAGGATTTGTAAGACCGGTTGTTCTGAGCAAACCAGAACTTGATCTTTTACCAAAACCTATAATGCCTCCTATATTTAAAGAGGTTATAAACAATGAGAACCGCGAGGTAAAAGAAACAAAACCAAAAGTGGAAGAAGAGAAAAAAGCGAAGCCGGAGGGACCGAAGAAACAGGTGTGTCCACCGAAGAAGCCTGCAACGGAGACGGGGCAGGAACAAATAAAGCATAGTTATGGATGCAATAGTGGTTGGAGAAGTGATAGCGACTTAGGTTCAAACCAATCTGCTCCAAACTTTATTTTCAGCAAAGAAGCTTCGAATCAATCTGCTAAGAGTCCTGTCTCTAACCCAGGGCAACTTAACGGAAGTGCTCCAGGAAAACCTGTTCGGGAATCTGCAACAAAGCAATCCATTAAAAGTTCTGTTGCTGATTGTGAATTTGATTTTAATATAGGTACTTGGAACGGTGCTGAGCATGAAGGTTCTGTGGGTGATGTTCAACCACCAAAAGAATTGACTAATGATGTAAAAGTTGAGAAATGTGTAGAAGGTCCGTCAGTAGGAAAGGCGCCATAATGAAGGTAGTTAGATCCCAGTGTCTGGGCACTGGGATGACACCCATAACCTTGTCATTCCAGTGCGTGACGCTGGAATCCAGGGGCATATAGATAGGTGTCGACAGTTCGTCATTCCGCTACGTGTTAGCGGAATCTAGAAAATTGAATTTTATGAAAAAGAGTGAATAAAATTTTTTGAAAAAAAATATAAAAAAGTGCTTGCACTTAATTTTATTTTTAGTATATTAATTGCATAATATTTTTACTTAGGGGTCAATATGCATAGTGGTAATGATAAAAAAGGTTTTGATGCTGAAAAGTGGAAGCGTGATAATACAGCACCAGGTGGTGGTATAGTGCAGGGAGCAAGAGGAATGAGGTATGATGATCATAGTGATAAAGCCAAGGAGCTACTAGAAAGGAGGCGTCAGTCTGAGCAGAAAAAAAACGAACCTGGTAGTTCTATGAAACGTTAAGTGAAAGGTAGTTGTTGTAATTTAAAAATGGGGAGGTTGGTATGTATGGTAGAAAAATAGTGAGAGCGTTGGTTAGTGCTTTTAATGTACATAATTATGCTCGTAATACAGTTAAAACTAATTTTACGCTGCAAAGCAGGGGCGGGGAGGACTATATTGTAGTCTCATTTGATAAGGGTATGAAGGATTATCAGTGTAGCGAATATCTGGACAGTATAAAAAGGAAGATAATACGTGAATTCTATGGCATTGAAGAAAGTAATGATAAAGAAATATTGGATACAGCCAAGAAAGATTTTGATGTTACGTCTTTTCCATTTAACTATATCTATAAAGGGGACTGGTCCGTAGATAAGCAAGGTAGAATTGAGTTTGTAGCACCTGTAGATCAAGGTGTAATTTTTAATTTAAAGTCTCATTTGGCTGCTTCACTTGCAAAGGGTGTTCTAGAAGATATGCGAGTTAGTAGCACAGCCGTACCATTCAACAAGAAAAAGTATTTATGGTGTGGTGAATTTGATAATAAACAATTACGTGAGGAATTTGAGCGTGAGTTTTTGTCAAGGATGAAGAATAGATATGGGTATAGGAATGGTTTTAAGAACCCTCTGAAGGTTAAAGGCAATAGTGTATATATCAGGGACGTTTTTGATGACGCTCGTTTTATCGATAGTGTAGCACGGTATATTACATCGCTTAAAGGTATGGGTCTCCAGGCTGATAGCAAAGTTCGTGGTGATGTAAAAGCATTTAAAGAGTTGATAATGGAATTTATTGATCAACCAACGGAAATAATAATAGCTGGCTTTGTATGTGCTTCTCCTCTAGGTAGAGAAGAGGCCTCAGTTCTTATACCTCTTGTATTAAATGGCGGAAGAAAGCGGATATTGACAAATGAAGAAGCTCTTAAACTAAATCATGCATTTAATGGTGCTGTATTTAATGATCTTTATGGTGGAATCCAGGGGGAATTAGCAATAAATGGAGGTAATGGACTGTATAGCATAGACTTTTCCAATCCATACATTTCTCACTGTGTGATAACTAAAATAATAGAAAGCTCTGTAATCAACAAAGACCATGAACTGGCCATTGACCCTGAGCTTCCTCGAACGCTATTAACTGAACCATCACCGACACGGGAGTTTCCCAAGCGAAGTCGTGATGAAGGGTTAGAGACGCCTCCCAGGCAAGGATCAGAAAGAGAGGGAGGAAAAAGGGGGCTGTTTCAGTTGGTGCCGGAGGAAATAGATTCAAGTCAATCCACTTGTGGTCAATCACAGCTATCTTTGAGTAGATCATCATCGATTTCTTCTCCTAGAGCATGGAAGAGTTCAATGTCCTTAAATTCTGGGGTTTCTAGTGATGAGTGTTCTGAAGCAAAGTCACAAGATAGTAAATCTCCGAAGAAACATGGGGGTGGTGTTCAAAAAATGAAAAAATGGCTCTCTTCAACTTTTAGTAAGCAATATGACGTAAACCTTAAGCGACATGATGAAGGGCGTGGTACAACGCGCAGTACTCCTGAAACTCCTGTAACTAAAAAATCATCTGTGTCTAGATTATTTTCTTCATTGTCAGATATAGTAAGAGTAGAAAATAATTCACCCTCAAAAGAGACTTCTCCTGTAAGTTCTCTAGATGGTGATCCAGGCCCGTCACAAGGTACTATTTCGGGGAAAGGGGAGGTACTACCTGTAGAGTATAGATCTGATAACTCTAGTTCTAAAACAGCAGTTGATAGAGATAGTGGTTTTTGTTCTACGGGTTCTCCTGCTGCGCAACATAAGGGAAGTGTCCCTTCAAAGGAAAGTGTCCCTTCAGAGGTTAAAGAGTGTGAGGTAGAGCCTGTATCAGAGGCTTTGAGAAAATAAATTTAGGTTTTTAGATATCCACCCAAGTGTTTTATTAGGGTTGGAGCCAAAATCCCTGACCCTGAAAGCACTGGTGTTAGTTTTTCTCATCCATTGCAGATATTGCACCGTACTATCCACTTGATCATCGTGGCGAGTTTCTGGGAACATTAAAATTTCATATTCGAAATCGCTGAGCCATACCGCTTGCTGTGGCAGAAAAACCCTGCCAGACTCTATCACCGGAACAATTTGATAAAATCGAGTGAGTTTGTCATTGTGTGGAATTATTTCGATAATCGGTAGATCGCTATTTGCCTTTAGCTCTTGTGTTAATTGTTGACCACTCGTTTTTGCTTCGATCAAAATTGCGTGTGGCGTCCATCTTGCAGCTAGTGACAGAACTTGCTCTTTAAGCTTTGGGTACTCAAGCTTTGCTCGATATACATCAAGTAAATAGAATTTATTATCTATTTTTGCCCAGGTGGTGCAGACGTTAAAGTCGCTGGAATCGTTTGTTGAAACTGCAGTGTCCCAGCTTTGAGTTACATGTGAGAGATTATCAGGGAAATTTTTATAGCGCTTTAACCACTCTTGTTTTATTATACCACTTGAAAGCGGCAGGGGGTTTTGTTGATATTGAGCAGCAAAAGCGTAACTCCCGAGTTCAACTTTTATCATCTCAACTTCTTCTCTTCCTCCCTCCAGGGGATATAATAACTCATTCTCTTCTCTTGAATATAAACCTTTTTCTTGTGTCGTAATTGAGTCGATTATCTCCACTT
The DNA here is from genome assembly GCF_964026875.1 of Wolbachia endosymbiont (group A) of Pherbina coryleti. NCBI lineage: Bacteria > Pseudomonadati > Pseudomonadota > Alphaproteobacteria > Rickettsiales > Anaplasmataceae > Wolbachia > Wolbachia endosymbiont (group A) of Pherbina coryleti. The sequence continues at coordinate 1,327,728 of NZ_OZ034706.1, read as the reverse complement.
TTTCAGAAATCATTGGCAAACAAATGTGATGCCATATGTTTTTTGGCTTAGATAAGAGGTGCCCAGTTAAGTCTTCCAGGTGGAGCCTATGCATCACAAGCACAATTACTCCTTTTTTTCTATCGTTGAGTCTCGTTACCAAAGTCTGATCGAACCAATTTGTGGCACGTTTTCTAAATGTTTCACTCAAAGCTTGAGCAGGGTTAAGCGGATCATCCACAATAATAAAGTCACCACCTTCACCGGTTAATGTTCCTCCAACTGATGTTGCGATTCTGTATCCTCTCTGCACTGTTTGGAATTTATATTTAGTGTTCTGGTCTTTGGATAGTTCTACCTCTGGAAATAGTTCTTTATACCAATCAGATTGCATTATGCACCTGGTATCGAGCGAATGTTTTTCACTAAGCAACTTAGAATAACTTGCAACTATTATTCTTGCAGTTGCCCAGTATCCATGCGGGCCACGCAACACTCATACATATGGACTTCATTGAACGCGGAGGCATATTGAATATTATGCGCCTTACTTCGCCAGCATTCGCTGCTTCCAGCCTGTCTGCTATGACTTTTATGTACTGATAATCATTATACTCACATCCCGGCACCACTGTTTGAAAGCACAGTTCAATGAATTTTAGAAAGTTCATGTTAGACCTCCTATAGTATCACCCAAGTAACCCCTATGGTGTTATCCAAGTGGCCGACACTGGTTCCTTTATGACGGCGTCATGCAAGTATAGCTCTTTTTACAATAATCCGAACAGACCGTAATATGCTACTGGCCTGCTATAGCCATAAACACATATCTTATCGCATTCGGACTATTATAAGAAAGGCTATAGCTGACACTGGAATGACATCCTTTGATTTTTTATATGGTTATGCAAGAAATCTAGTGTAGATTTTTATTTATTTTATAAGATTGAAGTGTTACAGTAGCGAGCTTACAACACTACTGTTTTGTAAATTTAGTGAATAAAATTACTTCTTTAACTTTATTGAAGCGAAAAATTGATTTCCATTGCGGTAAATGAGCAACATTATTGAATCTTTACCGTTTTTCTTTACTGCTAAATCAACTTGTTTTTGAAAATCGTTAGTATTTTCTATATCAGTTCCATCCAATTGGATAATGATGTCCCCTTTTTTAATACCACGCAGCGTGGCATTACTGTTACTATCTACATTGGTAACTATCACACCTTTTGTAGGTACATTATTTTTACTTTCTTTTGATTCTTTTGGCAGATTTGAAACAGTTAAACCGGTTACATAATCAGATGTTGATTTATTTTCTTCTTGATTGTTATCTTGGCCATCATTTGTAGATTCTCCGATCACAACTTTAATATTAACCTCTTTGCTCTTTCTAAGTAACTTAACTTGCACTTTTTTCTCAGGTCCAGCTCTTGAAACCATTTGAGGTAATTGTGTCATTCTATCGATTTTTTTACCGTCAAATTCTAATAATATATCACCTACTTTAATCCCACCTTTTTCTGCAGGACTATCCTTTACTATACTTGCAACCAATGCGCCTTTTATATCTTTTAAACCCAAGGACTCAGCAAATTCTTTCGTTATAGGCTGAACTTGCACACCAAGCCAACCATGTTTTATTTTTTTGCCACTTTTTAATGTGTCAATAATTGACATAGCTAAATTAGATGGTATGGCAAAACCTATACCCACGTTGCCGCCAGACTCAGATGGAGAATAGATAGCAGTATTAATACCTATAACTTTTCCATTTAAATCAAATAACGGTCCTCCAGAGTTACCCCTATTAATTGCAGCATCAGTTTGAATAAATTCATTCATAGTGCCAATACTAATGTCCCTGGACCTTGCAGATATAATTCCTGTGCTTACAGAGCCACCCAAACCAAATGGGTTACCTATTGCCATAACCGTATCACCAACCCTTGCTTTATCAGAATCACCAAATGCAACAGAAGAAAGATCTTTATCAGAATTAATCTTAAGCACAGCAAGATCAGTTCTTGCATCATAGCCTAAAACTTCTGCTTTGAAATAAGTATTATCGTTCATAGTAACTGTGATATCTTTGGCGTTTTTAATAACGTGATAATTGGTTACTATAGTTCCACCTTTATCTATAATAAACCCAGAACCAAGCAACACCACCTCTTTGTTAACACTAGGGCCCCTATCCATAAAAAACTGATCAAAATGCTCAAAAAACTCTCTAAAATCATCAAAAAAATTATTTCCTGGCATAGATGGAACTCTAGTTCTGCTGTTATTTTCTTGTTTGATGATTTGTTCGCTTGAAATATTTACAACCGCAGGAATGAGTTCTTCCACTAAATCGGCAAGTCCTTGATTACAGTTGCATGCAGTAGTGCTAGCATCAACGACCTTTTTTGCATTCCAATCAAACATATTAGCATACGAAGAAAACGCAATTAGAAAATATGCAAATATAGATAAAATAAATGCCTTACTTTTCATAAATTATTTCCATCCTTTATTTAAAATATCTAAAAAGTTATTGTTTGGTGAAAGTACAAATTTAGTATTATTTTCGGCAAATGATTTACTGTAAGCGCTCATAGAGCGATAAAAGTTAAAGAACTCTTCATCAACCTTAAATGCCTCATTATAAATTCTAGTTGCTTCAGCATAACCACGGCCCCTTATTTCGTACGATTCTTTTACTGCACTGGAGATAATTTCCCTTTTTAATTTATCAGCTTTTGATCTAACTTCCTGCCCAGCTTGCTCTCCTTCTGCTCTAATTTCTTTTGCTTCTTTTTCCCTTTCAGTTTGCATACGGCGAAATATTGCAGAACTATTTTCTTCTGGTAAATCTGCTCTCTTAATTCTTACATCTATTATTTCTATGCCAAATTTTTCAGCTTCAGAATAAACTCCACGCTGAATCAATTGCATAACCTCTGATCTTTTTTCATTCAACAAACTAATCAACGAGAATCTGCCTATATTTTCTCTTATGTGTGCTTCTATAACCGGATATAATCTTCTAACCAGACCTGATTCATTCCTCACAGCCTGGTAAAAAGTAACAGGATTTGTTATTTTATATTTTGCATACGCATCTACTATAATACGTTTTTGATCCGCTGTTATCACTTCCCTTGGGATCTTGTCAGGACTTAAATCTAAAACTCTTTTATCAAGAAACTCTACACTATTTATGAATGGTAACTTAAAATATAAGCCACTTTCCCTAACATCTCTTACAACTTTACCGAGTTGTATAACTATCGCTTGCTTTGTTTCTTGCACAACAAATATTGAATTAGATAAAGCAATCAATAAAACAACAAATACAGAAACAAAAACAATTTTAATATTACTACTCATGGTTATTTTCCTAAATTTGTAAGAGGTAAATAAGAAAACATACCTTTCAGATCATCAGTTACAACAACTTTGTCTACCTTACTGAAAATATTTTCCATAGTTTCAAGATAAATACGATTCTTAACGAGAGAAGGATTCTGTCTATATTCCTCATAAAGAGATAAAAAGCGATTTGCATTACCTTTTGCTTCATTTATTATTTCATTTTCATATGCTTGTGCATCTAATTTTATCTTTATCGCTTCACCCTTTGCTCGAGGTATAATATCATTATTATAAGCATATGCTTCGTTTATAGTACGCTCTTTGTCTGCACGAGCACTTTGTACATCTCTAAACGAACTGATTACTTTTTCTGGTGGATCAATTTTTTTCATTTGAACAGATAAAATCTCTATACCCATTTGGTATCCATCAAGAATCTGCTGCAATAGAATTCTAGTATCTCTAGAAATTTCTGGTCTGCCTTGACCAAGTGCAAAAGAGATCGTATTTTTACCTATTATTTCTCTCATGGCACTTTCAGCAGCATTTTTAACACTGAAACCGGGTTTGTAATCCCGCACTTTGAATAAATAGTCCTTAGCATCTCTAACGCGCCATTGAACCTCGAAGTTAACGTTGACTATATTTTCATCTCCAGTTAGCATCACGCCTTCACCGCGATCTGTATCTCGCCCATAAGAACTACTTACCCCAATTTCTTCACGATTTACTTCCTTAACGTTCACTTTAAAAACCTTGCCAATAGGGTAGGGGAAGTGATAACGCAAACCAGGTGTTTCTGTATTAGAATATTTACCAAAGGTAAGTTCTATACTTTCTTCACTAGGATGGACAATATAAAAGCCAGTGCAAGCATAGAACAGCAAAATAATGAAAATGATGAAATAAGGTTTTTTGCCCCTGTTTCTGGTTAATCCATTAAGAAAGAACCTTATATCAGATACAGCTTTACTTAAAATATCTTCATTATTAGGAGTTTTGTTCCCTACCGGTTTCTTTCCCAGATTCCAAGGATTATTATCATCAAACATAATGATTGATTCTATAATTAATACGCTAATATTACTTCTTTAATAAGAAAATGCAAACATAAATTGCTATTTTATTTACAAATTAATCATCAGGATGGAAAACATGATCGTACACTTCCTTTTCTCTATGTAATATGGTCGACTCTATGGAATTTTCTGGCTTTTTTTTGAATTCTTTGTTGTCACTCTTTAAGTGCACTACGTCTTTGTGAAAATGGGAATTATACCTAAATAGTAAAGCTATTATTATTAAAGTTATAACAGCCAAAAAGATGAGTGTTCTTTTTCTATACTTCATAAATGCTGCAGCTTCTTGACCTAATTTTCTATGTTACCACAAAACACGTCAAGCGAAATTATTTGAAGACAAATAAATACTGGCAATCAATTTAACACTAACTTAAGAATCAAGGAATACAATTATAATATATTTAATTAATAGTGAGGTTTAAAATGTTACATAATGAAAAAAATTCAAATTCTGTTGGAACTCAACAAAACCAACCAGAAGATAGTTTTGATTTGAATAAAACGATGCAAAATCTACCAAATTCAGATATTGCTAATGATCCCAAGAAGCTAAAAGAAAGAATTACTGACCTGTTAAAAGGGGATACAAAATTCTCTAAGATGAAACAAGGAGATAAGATTCTTGTAGTAAGTGCAGCAAGTGGATTATTTACGGCAGTACTACCACTTTTGGCAGTTGGTGCAACACTTGCTATACCAGGTGCTATAGTTGGTCTTGCTTTATATTTCGCTGTAAAAGTCGCTGTAAAAACAGTTCAATCTGGATATAAAGGGCTCAAGTGGTCAGCAGAAAAAACAGTTGATGGGGCGAAATATACTGCTGGGAAAGTTAAGGACGCATCAACATACGCTGCCGGAAAAGTTAGAGATGGTGCTGTGCATGTTAAAGATAAGGTGAAAGAAGGTTATGAACATTCAGTAGATTCACTGAAAAAAGGCGCTAGTTTTGTAGGCGAAGGAGTGGCAAATAAATTCCATAAGGCATCTGGTGAGACGGACTATTTAGATAAGGTAAAAAGGTTTACTCCAGATGCAATTAAGAAATCTGACGAAATAAGAAATGATATGAAAGCAATTTTTGCTGATAAAGGAAATAATTCTGGGTTAGTGAAAAATGTACTTTCTGGAATATCGTCAGAAATTGATTTAAAAATGGCAGAGAAGGCAAAATCAGGGGAGATTGAACATACTTCTGGATGGCAAGTACAGAAAGAATTCATTAATAATTTAAATGAAAAAAGCTTGCATAACTTGTTAACACAAAGGTCATTACCTAAAGGTAGTTATTTCATCGACAGTGTTTTCTCTGAACATTACGATGAAATTAAGAAGGTTATTAAAGAATGTAGAGAAAATCATTTGTACTCAAGCGTAAGCAATATGTTTGACAGAGCAGAGAAAAAAGCTAACAGGCCTTCTGTCAAAAGTTTAACTAGGTCTGTGTCATCATCATTCTCTTCACTGGGAAGAAAAGGCTCTGAACAATCTAACAGCTTGTCAAAAAGCAATTCACTAAATTCTATAGGAACTGAAAGTACTGCTACTGTCTCTGATTCAGATTCTCAGAACTTTGCAACAGTCCGTAGAAGCAATTCATCTAGTAGCTTAACTCCTAAGCTTACTCCAGTTGCTCCACCAGAACTACCTAGAAGCGCCTCATTGACTAACTTAAATGGACAAAGTTCTTTCAGTGAAGATGTTCTCAGTGATCCTATTGTGGAGCAAAACCTGGATAGTTTGAGTAACAGAACTCTCACTCACAGTAATTCTACTGATAGTGGAATGGGTTCTGGTTCTTCTACGCTAACAAGAAAACAAGTTCTTCCTTTAAAAGAAGAATTTGACAGAGAACTCGAAGAAAAGTTGGCAAAACGACGCGCATCTCTAGATCAACCTAGTGCAGAACCTGTCAACTCAAGAGCTACAGCAACTCCAGGAACAGTGTAATAAGTAAAACTTCTACCTTCTCCAAAAGGATGTTACTCAATGAGTAACGTCCTTTTTTTGTTTTTAAACTATAGAAAAATCCTAGATCCCAGCGGTATGCGTACAACCATATGAACATTGTGATTTCTCTGCTAGGAAAGGTGTCATCCGAGTAGCTGACACTGGGATGGCTTTGTTGCATAGCAACTGAAAAAATTTGGTGGCTACTGACAAAATTCATTATAAAATAGCCATTTAACCTTGAAAGAAAAAATATGCCACAAAAAATGAGGGTCAGTAACCATAGCGAATATAACAAATTTCTAGAAAAAAGAGGAAATATTTTTCATTATATCAACGAAGCCATAGAAAAGTGGTACGAGAATGGTCCAAAAATACCAGGTGGCAACAATATTTATAGCGATAAAGTTGTAATTTTGGTGCACATAATAACTTGTTTATTTAGAATAGGCCTGAGGCAAACAGTTGGGTTTATAGCAGGATACCTTGAGCAAATTGGGAAAAATTTGCAAGTTATCAGCTATTCACAATCATCAAGAAGGTTTAAGAAACTCAATATTAAGATCAATGATTGCAGAAAATAATATGGAAGATATCGAAATTGCTATAGACAGTACAGGAATTAGTATATACAACAACACTCCTGGTCATAGCAAAGAAAATAGCGAAGATAGAAAGTATCGCAGCTATGAACAGACAAGAAAATTGCATGTAATGTTGAATACAAACAGCAAAAAAGCCATAGCTGTAAAATACAGTAACGGCTGATCACTATGGAGCTTGTGATTTGCTAAAAGAAGTCGATTTTCAGTATGTCATAAAAGTACTATATGCAGATAGGGCATATGACAGAGAAAAGCTCTATAAGCTGTGTAATCAATATGGTATAAAAACGAAAATTCCTCCGAAAAACAACGCAGCAGAGCATCCAAAGTTAGACTATATGGCTGAGAGAAATGCTGCAATTAGACTAATAAAATCATGCAGCGAAGATGGAATGAAGAGGTGGAAAAGGCAAACAAACTACGGAAAAAGATCTTATATAGAAAGTTTTTTCTCGCGACTGAAACAAACATTCGGGTTTAGTTTTAGGAATAAATCTGAGACAAATAGAGAGAAGGAACTAAATGCTATTTGCTCAATAAGTTCACTGATATTGGTATGGCTAAATTTGAGATAGCTTCATAAATTTATTGTGCGTTACCTACTATCCGAAGAGCGATGCAACAAAGCCCACTGGGATCCAGGAAAGTTTGCTTGTTTACAAGCAAACTAGCATAGAAAGTGGTTACAACGTTTTCGATGAGATTATATGGAAAACTGGATTCCAGTGTCAAGCACTGGAATGACATCACAGGGGCACTGGGATGACACCTTTACGTTTGAGGCAAACTAGCTATAACACTTAACATACTACCTTTGCAAACAAATGTTCATACAGTACGCGCTGGCGTTATTTTCTCTTGATGAATAAATCTCGGTAGAGTATAGTAGCAATGCATTTATGTAGCTACTAATGAATAATTTAGTTTTGGTTTATACAACTTTTTCAAATTTTGAGGAGGCTAAAACTGTTTCTGAAGAATTGTTAAACGAGAAATTAATTGTATGTGTAAATATATTTCCCGAAGTGAATTCTCTGTATTTATGGGAAGGTAAAATTAGTAATAGTTGTGAAGTAGTGGCAATTATGAAGAGCAGGAATGATCAAGTTGATAAAATTGTAGAAAAAATCGAAGCAATGCATTCTTATGATCAGCCAGCTATTGCTGTGATGCCCATAGAAAAAGCAAATAAATCTTTTACTAATTGGGCTAATAGTGTTATTGATGTAAGTAGTATTGGGGTGTAGCCAAGTGGTAAGGCAGCGGTTTTTGATACCGCCACGCGAAGGTTCGAATCCTTCCACCCCAGCCATATTGAAGTGGGTGTGAAATGATATCATTTTTCTATAAATTAAGATTATTGAATTATATATTAGGTAGTCTAAAAGATATAATTGTGAAACTGTTTCTCTTCACAATGTATCTTTACACATTCAGCATTGTGCTCATGTTTCTCAGCAATGGTTTTTGGTATGCTGTAGAATTTTGCTCTTTCAAAAATGCGTTTTACCGTTTGTTTCAATATTGCAAGTGGTATTATGAAAATAGGGAAGATCTCGGTTACGGAATTTCTATTCGAATATTAGTGGCGTTTCTTACTCCGCATTTTCTCTATAAATTATTACTTGGCACAGGCTGGAAGTCCTTTTTAAAGGAAAAGATAATACAGATACTCAACACAAGAAGAAAAAAGGGTAGTGAGTTCAGTAACAGTAGCAAACCAAGTGGCAGTAGTTATAGTGATAAGAATAATTACAGCAATAACAGTGGTAACAATGAGCGTCAAGCTCAAGATGCAAAGCGAAAAGTAAACATGATAAAGCAGCTATTAATCAAAGATATAGAGGCAACTATAGATAGGAGATTGAATTATATTTTTTTCGGTAAAAGGAGTAAACCTCATTAAGTATATAAAAAGGCTTTATCTAGTAAGGCTTTTTAAGGTTGGCTGTATTTTATTTTTTACGTATACCGGATCACAATCAGCCAATATACATGTGTGCACAAAATCTTGACTAAAGTCTGACAACCAAGAAATTGCCTTACGTTTTTCTACCAAGCTTTCTGTTTTTTTACAGTTACTTGCTGCATCAATCATTGCCTGCGCTATTACTGATTTCCACAGCAAATAATACCTTTGTATATCATCTGACGTACTATTTGTTTCATAGTGGTTAAAAAATTCTTTAAAATTGAAGTTGTTTGACATAATGATACCTCTTTGGATTAAAATTTGAATGATTTGAGTTTATGTCGCCACAGCAGATTCCGCTAACAAGCAGCGGGATAACGAATTACTTAACCGTCATTACACCGTCATACCGCGATTCATTCGCGGTATCTCGCTAACAAGCAGCGGACCGTCATACCGCCGCGGCGCTAACAAGCAGCGGGATGACGGTTGTCAGGCCAGCGCCCCTATGATGTCATTCAAGTAGCTGACACTGGTTCCTTTATGACGGCAGTGCCCCTATGGTGTCATCCCAGTGTCCCTATGATGTCATCCCAGTGCCCAGACACTGGGATCCAGGAATTTTGATTGGACACTGGGTTGGTAAGCATAAAAGTGTTATGTAAAATACAACGTTCTTGATGGGATTGTGTGGAATGCTGGATTCCAGACTGGAATGACATCACAGGAGCACTGACCTCTCTTGGGCTCTTTTAGCCATAAACATTAAGAAATTTACCAAATGAAAAAAAAGGCAAAAGAAGCCCCGTGGTTATTATCCGCTTTAAAATATTGGCGTTTTTTATGTTTTAAATGCTTGAAAAGCGAAATTCAGCTGCTTTTAATTGCAACTAACTTACGCTGCAAATGTTTAAGAAATTTACTAAGCAGAAAAAAAGACAAAGAATCCCCGAGTTAGCTAGTCTTTTACTATCTCTGTCGAGTATTGGCATTTTTTGATGTCTTGTAACGCTTTATAAGCGCGTTCAGCTTATTTAGATAAAAATCTAGATGTAGATGAAGTTTTGTAAAGACATACAGTATCTATATACTGCAAAAAATTGAACATAAGACGCAGATACATTAAGTAATCCTTACCTTTTAATCTGCAGATTGGCGAAAGCAAATACAATAGCTTCAGTTTCATGATAAGGGGGCTGGCGAGGTTTGTCAAGGAAGTTTTTTCGTTTCTGCGGGCTACCTGGTTTTCCTACTGAAATTTTGAAAAATGTAATCTACTCCTATATTCAAATATATCAAGCAGTAATTCAAAATCAGCCATTGCGCCTTTTGCGTTATTATACGCGAGATTGAGCAGCTCTTTGTCCTGATATAAATCAGCAAATTTAAATTCCATACATCCTGATTGTTTTGTGCCTAAAATATCTCCACTGCCTCTTAGCATCATATCCCTTTCAGCAATGTAAAATCCATCTTGTGACTCACACATGATCTTTAACTTTGAAGATGAGCTTTTACTTAAATTATCGTATAATAATACACAAAAAGATGGCTTGTTTCCTCGCCCTACTCTGCCTCTTAACTGATGCAATTGTGATAACCCAAATTGCTCTGCATTTTCTATAATCATGATGGTTGCATCTGGCACATCTATACCAACTTCTATCACAGTGGTTGCAACAAGCAGAGAAAATTCATTCCTTTTGAAGGAAAACATAACTTGATCTTTCTGCTCCTGAGTCAATTTTCCGTGTATTATCCCGACTTTATCAAGAAATGTTTTTTGTAATTCCTGAAAACGCATCTCTGCTGCAGCAATATTGGTCTCTTCGTTTTCTTCTATATATGGACAAATCCAATATGCTTTTTCGCCCCTGTTTATAGCACCTTTTAGCTTTTCAATAACATCTGGCACCCTACTAATGTTCATAGTTACAGTTTTTATTGGCAATCTGGATTTTGGTTTTTCTTTCAAAATTGAACATTCAACGTCACCATACATAGCTTGCTGCAAAGTTCTTGGAATGGGAGTTGCAGTAACGAAAAGTATATCGGCATTTTCTCCTTTTCCTACCAAGCGATTTCTCTGCATCACTCCAAATCGCTGTTGCTCGTCTATGACTGCAAGCCCTAAATTTTTAAATGTAACGTTAGCTTGAAATAGTGCATGAGTGCCAATCACTATATTTAAAACACCACTTGCAAGTTCGTTCATGATAATCTTTCTTTCCTTGCGCGAAGTTTTACCAGTAAGCAGCGCAACTTTTATATCGGTACAGGATAAAACTTCCTCAATCCAATTATAATGTTGCTCCGCCAAGATAGTAGTCGGTGCCATTAGAGCTGCCTGCATGTTGTTTTCTACCACATTTATCATTGCAAAAAGTGCAACTACGGTTTTGCCACTACCAACATCACCTTGCAGCAAGCTTATCATGCGATACTTGGATTTTTGTCTCTCTGAGATCTCATCTATTGCACGAGTTTGATCATTTGTTAATTGAAACGACAATTCATTTAAAACTTGCTCTTTATATTTACTCAATATTATAAATTCTCTTCCCCTTTCTTTCACATGATTTTTTCTTGCAAGTTTCAGCGCTAGCTGATACGCAAACAATTCATCATAAGCAAGCCTTTTTCTACAAACCTCAGCTTCCACCAATGAGCTTGGTCTGTGCAACTTTATGATGCTTTCCCTCCAGCTTAACCATTTTTTTTGCTTGATTAATGTATCATCTATCCACTCTGGTAAATCAGGCAATTCCTTTAGATTAGAGCTTATTATGTTCCCAATGCGCTTATTGGTAATGCCACGGCATAATTGGTAAACTGGCTCTATGCAAGCTATTTCTTTAAATTGGTTGATGTCAAGCGACACGTAATCTGGATGAGTAATTTGCCAATGTTCAGCAAATTTTTCGAGTTTGCCACTGATGATCACATTCGCTCCAATTGGAAATAGTTTATATAAATACTTAACTGAGTAATTAAAAAAGACTATGAATATATACTGACTCTCACTTTCAACGACTATTTTATATGGTCTACCTCTAAAAGTGGGCGACTGATGTTCATAAACTTTTGCAATGAAAGTTGTAAATTCTCCAACTCGAGCATCAGATAGTAACTTGCTTCTATCCACATAACTAAGTGGCTTATAAAACAGCAGATCCACCACCTTGTCCCCACCACAAAGTTTAGGTAATATTGCGGAATGAAACTTAGGTATATTCTCCAGCCTGCTATTTAGAAAAATCTGATTGCTCATTGAGATTCATACATGTGTAAAACTGTTATAGAGCCTTTTTAAAATCTTGTCACCTTATGGTCAGGTATGCACTATAGCTAGCACAGCTCTCTAACGTCATACCGCGATTCATTCGCGGTATCTCAGCCGCTAACACGTAACGGAATGACGAATTTGTTGTTTTTAAAATCGTCGGTAAGCCTAAGTTACCCCTAACTATATTTGCTATCATAGGGCTTATAGTAGGTATTTTATTAACTTATTAATCATTTTTATGTATTATTATACTATCAGCAGTCTATATCAAGGTATTCATAATGAGTAGCTCTATATCAGAAGAAAAGGAAAATCCAGTAGTTACATTAAGAACTCAAGCAGAAAAGTTTGGTTTTAGCAAGTTAAGAGCTGGTAAAGACAATGCTGAAGCGAATTCTGGTAATACAGCGTTCTTAGATTTTCAGAGAATGGATTTTGTTATTAACGGCAAAAGTATAAGTAGAGATTTGATTGCCGAGCTATACAAAGAACATGATAGTTTACTGCCAAAAAGTGAAGGTAAAAATGAAGACTACCGCCCATTTGCAAGAAAAGTTTTTAAGGAGATGTTCAAATACGCTAAGGCAGAAGTTCCAAGTGACTCTATCTTGGAAGAATTAGTTATCAATTGTAATCAAGCAGGATATGAAGCTGGTGTACATATAGAGTTTCAAGGTGCACTTAGCCAGCATTCATTCATAATAGAAAGCCCTGAAAAAGTAATAAGTATTGACTGTGTTAGCCAAAATAATGTGAGTGTTAAATCTGATATGACATTACCAATATTTTTCCAAAGGAGTGACGGTACATTCGGTGACAAGGTGTGTGATCTATCCAGCTCACTAGAATTCACGCTTAAGTCTCAAGATGATAAAAATGTAACATACACAAATGGTAACTTGTCACTTATAGCACTTCTCGCAATAGTCCGAATAGGATAAGATATGTGCTTATGGCTATGGTAGAGCAGTAGCATATTATGATCTGTTCGGATTATTGTAAAAAGAGCTATACTGTTCCTGAGAGACTGAAGGACTATAATATAGGTGATAAAAGCTTATTTGACATTATAAAAGAATACTTTCAGAAATTGTGCGAGAGGCTTGGATTTTTTAAAATAAAAATAGAGCATGGTTTAGGCGATCCACTAGAAGTAAGCGACCATCTGGAAAATATGGAACCCCCTATTCGTAGTAATGAGCACGGCCTGAATTAAAATATCTTGAGCTTGTTTGCACAATCAATCACTTCAGCATTTAGAAATTGTTTTTTAAACCAGGTATACTGACGTTTCGCGTAGTGTCTTGTGTTTGTTTGAGCAATTTGTATCGCTTCGTCTAAAGTAATCTCACCTTTCAAGTACTTTATAATTTCTGGCACTCCGTGTGCTTTCATAGCTGGCAAATGTGGGGCTAGGTTCATGCTAAGTAGCTTTTTTACTTCATCAATTGCTCCATTTTCAATCATTGTAATGAAACGAGAATTTATTTTTCGGTATACATCTTCACGTTTAGGCAGAATTGTATATATCTTAAAATTATTGAATAAAGGAGGCTGTCTATTCTCTTGCCATACAAAAATTGACTTGCCAGTTTCAGTGATAACTTCAAGTGCCCTTGAAAGGCGGTGCGAGTCATTCATGAACACTTTACCTTGAATCCTTGGATCTTTGCTTAGCGCTAATTTGTAAAACTCCTCTTTACTTAAATTTTTCCTTAATTCGCTTACATTTTTCCTCACTTCCTGACTTATTTGTGGCATTGATGATAAGCCTTTGATTAAACTGCTGATGTAAAGCCCGCTTCCTCCAGTGATGATAGGTATTTGAGCATTTTCTAATGCGTGATTAACTTCTTTTTCTAAATCTTCTAACCATAGACCCACGGAATAATTTTCTTTTGCTGAAACATAACCATATAGTTTATAAAATACTTCTTGCTTTGGTGGTTGAGCAGTAATTATGGGAATTTCTTCATATACCTGCTTTGAATCACAATTTATTATACTAATATTTCCATATTTTTCTATCAGGTTATCGCATAATTCTGATTTACCTGAGGCCGTAATTCCTGTAATAATTACTATATTATTTTTCATTTATATTAATTTAATTAACATATGATAAAGTGTAGTAAAAGTTTGGATTCTACAATCTAAAGTTTGGAGATTTTTATGGCAGAAAACAACGACAATAATTCATTTACTAAGCGTTTCACAAACAGGACTCCTGGCGGTACAGGGGAAGGTTTTTCCAGTAAGTATTCGTCTCAAAACACCAAAGAACGGGCATTAGGGGAAAAAGGAAAAATTTCTGAATTAGCAGGCAAAAAAACCGAATCCAAGGAAGCTTTTTCTGAAAGTGGCGGCATAAAAAGTAAAAGCAGAACTGTCAATGAAAGATCTTTTGCTGATGCAACAAAAAGAAGTAGGTCAGATCTTATATACTTAGTCCGTGGTAAAGATCGTGGAAAATCAGCGTGGCATTATGTATTAGTTGATAAAGAGAAAAGAGAAATGTTTCTAGCAAAAAGCAGAACTGGCTCTATAGATGTTGCAGACTATGGAGAGATTTTGTATTCAGGATGGGGAGAGGATCCACCACAGGCAATAGTTGATAAAGTCAATGAAGAGTTTGGGTTGTAGCAAGTCTGCATAACAAATGGTAAGCTGCGTTGTATTATATTCACAAAAACTAGCGTATCTGTTTAGAGGAGTGGCTAATGTGCAAATATTGAAGCAAAGTGCGTGACACACAGCTGTACGAACCATACGCGTCAAGTTAAGGAAATAAAGGTATGAAAGAGATAGAATAATAAGGTATAAGTTCTCCCAGATATACTTTTAGTGAGAGAACCAATGAATAAAATAACTTGCTTATCAAAAAAGCTCAAAGAATTTTTTAATGAAAAAGCAGAGAAAATCTCAATTACAACAAGGTTTATAAAAAGAAAGAGAAAGCTAAAAGGTTCATCATTCGTAAAAGCCATGGTCTTGGGTAATATAGGAGTTGATAATTGTAGCGTAGAAACAATGTGTCAATTACTAAACGAGGACTCGATAGATATAACAAAACAAGGTTTGGATTTTAGATTTACTGAAGAAGCAGTGGAATTTATGAAAAGGATGTATAATGAATCTGTGATTCTCTTTAAAAATATCTTGCAAGTTGATTGCAAAATCTTACAGCAATTTAATAGTGTTAAATTATTGGACAGTAGCTATATTACTCTACCTAACAGTATGGAAGAGATGTATAAAGGTTATGGTACTAGCTACAGTGGCTATGAAAGCAATACTAAGTCTGGAATAAAGTTACAATTAGTTTTCGACTACATGAATCAGATAATAGACCAACTTAATTTAACGGAGGGGGTAAGATCAGACCAGGGATATAGGAAACATTTAAGTAATATATTAAGCAATGATTTGCTAATATCTGATCTCGGTTATTTTGTGCCAAGTTCTTTTAAACAAATCAATGAAATAGGAGCTTATTTCATAAGTCGTCGATACCAACATATATGATGTAGAAACAAATCAAAAAATGGAGTTATTAGAATGTTGAGAGGATAAGTTATTTTTAGAAAACGAGGTATTGTTAGGAAAAGAAGCAAAAATTAGAGTAAGAATTATATGTCAGAAACTAACTGAAGAACAGTCTATGGGCAGAAGAAGGAAAGCTAATAGATTAGCAAGATCGCAGATCCTCTAAAAGAAATCAAAAATTGTTGAACTGGTCAATATTTATAACTAATGTTCCAGAAAATAAAATTAGTGCTGAGCAAGTATTAACGATTTACAGAGTAAGGTGGCAAATTGAGTTATTATTTAAATTGTATAAAAGCCATATCAGGCTTGATAAGCTAAAAGGAAAGCCATGCAGAGTATTATGTGAACTATATGCTAAATTGTGCGCAATTCTTATATTTCACGGCATAGTTGGTTGCACAGAAGTGAAAAAGAATACAGAACTTAGCTTAACAAAGGCATTTATTGAGCTAAAAAGGCGGGTTAGAGAGTTATTTTTAGTATTAACCAAAATTAATAGTTTAAAAGCATTTCTTAAAAAACTCACTATAACTTGGTCGCGATTTTCATTAAAAGACAAACGTAGAAGGGCTAGAGTATCCACTTTAACCTCTCTAAATTTGCTCACAATCTCTTAACTTGACGCGTATGCTTGGCACATCATTAACAGTACGGAAGTTATTCACTAAACCTTTAAGACCATCTTTATGACTGTTACTAATGCTATTTATTGCTGCAATATTGGCATTCTTTCTCGTATCAAGTAGCGATAAATTTGTTGTTCCTTTTTCATCAATTCTCTTTAATAACTGCTTCTCTGATTCAGAGATCACTGCTAAAGAACTAGCTTTTTTATTATCCAGATCAGTTAAGTGTTTTTTTGCACTATCAAGAAGTTCTTTTAGCTTACCATCTGTCATCTGTACAATTTCAGAAACTGCACTTTTGTCGATTATTGATTCCAATGCTTTAGCAAGATATGCTAATTGATCTGGTGTACTGTTTTCTGCTAAATCCTTAAGCCTCTTTTGTAGTGCATCAATTATTTCTTTTACTTTAGTCATTTGTGCAATATCAGAAATAGCTTTTTTATCTGCTATCAATTCCAGCGATTTTGCAAGATATGCCAGTTGATCAGGTGTGCTATTTGCTGCTAAATCCTTTATCCTTTGGTATATTGCTTCTTTCATTTCCAAAAATTTAAAAAAGTCTCAAAATTAAACCGCTCAAAATTACTCTTAAGTTGATTATGCTCATCTTCTCTTTCGGTAATATCTTCATCTATTTTCTTAATTGTGGTACGGATAAGAACAACATCCTGCACAGCAATATTTTCTGGATGTGGTAGTGGATACCCTCTGCTTGTTTTATCATCTGACATTCTGCTAAGTGATAATGATTCGTAGATTTTTGACTTTAGGGCGATAAACAACCGTTCCACTCAAAGCTAATTTTACCCTTGTCTCATTACCATTAAAGTTTGTTAGCACATGAGTTCTCTCTACCCAGTTTTCCCCTATTGGTTTTCCTGATGTTAAATTTACTAATTGCCAATCCACGTTTTTTTGCACATACGATTTAACATCTGCAGTGCCAGGTATCAGCGCATCATATGTTATGGTAATCTTAGTGTTAGCTCCTGCTGTAATGCTTCTAGTTACATAATCTGCACTCTTAGAAAGATTACCCATAACTAGCTGTAACCCAGGATATAGCACTGGACTTTTCTCTCGCCCTCCTTTTAGGCTTGCTTTTACCGTTAATTCCCCATTTATTCTTTCACGCAGTGCAAGCGGCAAATTATCAGACAAAAAGTTTTCTCTTCCCTCTTCATCTGTTAAGATAAATTCTACATTGGTATCAAATGCTACTTTTTCGACGTTTGTCAAAACAATTAAATCTGAAGTATTGGTTGCTGTAACTTTGCCAAGATCAATAACATGAGAATTTTCGCTAAATTTTGCAGCTAGTAGTCGAAACGTTAAATCTAAATTTTGATGTGGAGTCCAGGTACTTGCATTGCTAGATGAAAGTAATACTCCTACTTGATATAGCTGACTTGTTACCCAACGGCTATTTACTGCATCATATTTGCCAAGTTCTGCTATTTTGACTGCAGTACCCTGATCATCAGTAAGCAGTACTATTGCATACTCCTCTCCTGCATGGCAAAACACTGGTGGCCATTCTATACGTGTTGCTGTGCCATCTACTTTTATATCTTTCGGCTCAATATAACTTTCAGCAATGACCATACGCGTCAAGTTAAGAGATTGTGAGCAAATTTAGAGAGGTTAAAGTGGATACTCTAGCCCTTCTACGTTTGTCTTTTAATGAAAATCGCGACCAAGTTATAGTGAGTTTTTTAAGAAATGCTTTTAAACTATTAATTTTGGTTAATACTAAAAATAACTCTCTAACCCGCCTTTTTAGCTCAATAAATGCCTTTGTTAAGCTAAGTTCTGTATTCTTTTTCACTTCTGTGCAACCAACTATGCCGTGAAATATAAGAATTGCGCACAATTTAGCATATAGTTCACATAATACTCTGCATGGCTTTCCTTTTAGCTTATCAAGCCTGATATGGCTTTTATACAATTTAAATAATAACTCAATTTGCCACCTTACTCTGTAAATCGTTAATACTTGCTCAGCACTAATTTTATTTTCTGGAACATTAGTTATAAATATTGACCAGTTCAACAATTTTTGATTTCTTTTAGAGGATCTGCGATCTTGCTAATCTATTAGCTTTCCTTCTTCTGCCCATAGACTGTTCTTCAGTTAGTTTCTGACATATAATTCTTACTCTAATTTTTGCTTCTTTTCCTAACAATACCTCGTTTTCTAAAAATAACTTATCCTCTCAACATTCTAATAACTCCATTTTTTGATTTGTTTCTACATCATATATGTTGGTATCGACGACTTATGAAATAAGCTCCTATTTCATTGATTTGTTTAAAAGAACTTGGCACAAAATAACCGAGATCAGATATTAGCAAATCATTGCTTAATATATTACTTAAATGTTTCCTATATCCCTGGTCTGATCTTACCCCCTCCGTTAAATTAAGTTGGTCTATTATCTGATTCATGTAGTCGAAAACTAATTGTAACTTTATTCCAGACTTAGTATTGCTTTCATAGCCACTGTAGCTAGTACCATAACCTTTATACATCTCTTCCATACTGTTAGGTAGAGTAATATAGCTACTGTCCAATAATTTAACACTATTAAATTGCTGTAAGATTTTGCAATCAACTTGCAAGATATTTTTAAAGAGAATCACAGATTCATTATACATCCTTTTCATAAATTCCACTGCTTCTTCAGTAAATCTAAAATCCAAACCTTGTTTTGTTATATCTATCGAGTCCTCGTTTAGTAATTGACACATTGTTTCTACGCTACAATTATCAACTCCTATATTACCCAAGACCATGGCTTTTACGAATGATGAACCTTTTAGCTTTCTCTTTCTTTTTATAAACCTTGTTGTAATTGAGATTTTCTCTGCTTTTTCATTAAAAAATTCTTTGAGCTTTTTTGATAAGCAAGTTATTTTATTCATTGGTTCTCTCACTAAAAGTATATCTGGGAGAACTTATACCTTATTATTCTATCTCTTTCATACCTTTATTTCCTTAACTTGACGCGTATGATTTATGCAACAGTTCCTAAAGAACATATAGAAGCAAAAAGAGAACGTAAGCAGAAACAACAACCTCAATCCCTCGTACCACCAAAACCACCGCAAGTGCCAAAAAAAATGTTTACTACTGGTCAAGAAGTTAGACAAGAATCGAAAGTGGTAATCAAAGATAAACCTGCAGTACCGCCAAAGCCTAAAAATCTAAGCCGTGCTAATCAAAAAGTAAGCACAGAGCCAAAAGTAGTAGGAGTAATTCTTAAAAAATCAGCTGAAAGAGTACCACTAAAATCTGAAAATCAAGACAATAGGAAATCAGCACAAAAAGCTGCTGGTAAGGCGATACCAAAAGTAGCAGCGGCTACTATGAAAGGAGGAGCTAATCGCGAGATGGGCAGTAAAGTAAAGGCATTAAAAGAAAAATTTGAGCAAAATCAAGCAAAAGGAAATGCTAATGTACAGCTTGCTGAAAGCAAAACCACTCCAGCAGCACAAGCGGATATCGGTGTGAAGAAAAAACAATCTCATTCATTTCTAACAGAGAATAAAAGATCTGCAACGAAACACGTAACAGCAAAATCTGATCCAAAATCTCATATCAGCAAAAATTCCCTTCTCACGCATGCAAATGTAAAGGAAATGGTTGCACAAATTGAGAAAGGAAAAGGAGGAAGATAGTAACATTTGGGAAAAAAACATATGTGTCAAGTCAAGAGATTGTGAGCAAATTTAGGAAATTATAGCTAAACTGACTTAGATTTACCGACAATTTGAAAAACCGTCATTCCGCTAACTATAGTATTTTCAAAAGCGAATGATAAAGGTATAATATGTTTTTTTAAAGTAGGGAAAGCGATGGTATATAGTGTAGATTTAAGGGAAAAAGCAGTGTCTTTGGTAGAAAAAGGAAAGTCAAAGGTTGAAGTTGCAGAGGTTTTTGAGATAGACACTATATAGATGGCTAAAAAAGAAAGCTACTGGCCAAGGTCTCAAAGCGGTAAAAAGTACTGGTTTTATTCGAAAAATAGATCCAGAAATACTCAAAGAATATGTCAAAAAACACCCAGATCACACACTAGCAGAAATGAAATAAAACCTTGGCTTTGGGATAAGTGCAATTTGGTATAGATTAAGACAGCTAAAAATAACCTTTAAAAAAAGTCACATTCTATCAAGAGCGCAATCAAGAAGATAGGCAGCAATTTATCGATAAAGTCTCAAAAATAGACCACTGTAGCATTTTATATATAGATGAAGCAGGAGTGACTATACCGAGAATATGCACGAGCTCCAAGAGGAGAAAAAATATATGCTGATGTTCCAGGAAAAAAGCGGGAAAGAGTGAGTATAATAGGTGGATGAGAAGTTTATTGCACCAATGACCTTCACAGGAGGGTGTAATAAAGATATATTTAATGTATGGTTAGAGCGAAGATTACTTCCACAATTACAGCGTGATACAACCATAGTTATGGATAATGCTACATTCCATAAAACTCCCAAAACAAAGTCATTAATAGACTCTTTTGGCTGTCATTTGCTTTATCTTCCAACATATTCACCTGATCTAAATCCGATAGAGCATTGTTGGCACATCATCAAAAGTTGCCTCAGACCTCTAATGCATCAATGTACAGACTTACACCTTTTAGTTGGTAATACCATTTTAGACGTTTATCATTCGTTTTAGAAAATACTATAGTTGAAATAGCGCAGTTACTCACCCCATAAATTTGGTGCTCTCTTTCAATCAAAGGTGTCTTGCTGCTTGAAATGTTTTCTTTGTAAAAATTTGGCTTATCTTTATATCATCTCATTCAAACAGCATTAACATAACTTATGCCTTTTTTGGATGTAGAAATTTTCTAGGAATTGTCTTTTTGAATTCTATGGTATTTTGTTTAACATTGAAACAAGAGGCCAGTGTCACGCACTGGCATGACACCCATTTGTTCCTATAGTTGTCTTTTCTCGTCTACCTTATTTTGCCACTCTGCTGAACAGATACATAAAGAAAGTGGAAAATTGGACATTCTCAACTCGGCTCCTGCAGATTAAAAATTAAGTTGAATAAAAATTGGATTTGACGCAGTTTTTTCCCATAGTTTAAGAAATTAAAAGTTTAACGATTAGAATTATAATTACAAACCACAGCAAAAAATAGACTTTTCCATTTGATTTATTTTTAATTTGGATGTTTTCTAATTTTTTATCAGCTATTAGGTTCAATTTTTCTATAAGGCTAAATATTCCTTGGATTGTTTTTATGGGATAAGAACTTCTAATTTTTTCCCTATACCCTATTTTATTTTCATGTTGACTGCTTATCCACGCTTCAACTACTTTCCACATATTGATTTCTGGGTAGATCTTTCTACATGTCCCTTCCAGTAAAATCATAGTTTTCTGCAGCAATAACAATTGTGTTTGAACTTTCATATCAAAATCACCAGTTATTTTTAATAGCTGAGCAAGTAAACTAGCAAATGAAATCTTCTGTATAGGCTGCCCAATAATGGGTTCACCTATTGCCCTGCAAGCTGTGACAAAATTTCTATGCTGTGATGAAACGTAACCAGCTTTAAAGTGCATTTTTGCAACGTGATCATAATCCCGATTTAAAAAGCCTTTGAGTATCTCTATAACGTAATAGCATGTCTCACGATCTATTCTACCCATGATTCCACAATCCAGAGCAATAATATTGTTATTACTATCAACCATTAGATTTCCAGGATGCATATCAGCATGAAAAAAACAATCCCTGTATACCTGATTACAAAACGATTCTATAAGATTGATAGCTATTTGCTTATGATTATTCAGTTTTTCAACTTCGTATATTGGCGTTGCTTCTATCCATTCTAATGTTAAAACCTTTTTCGAAGTTCTATTCCAATCTACTTCAGGTACGTAAAAACCTCTGTCATTTTTTGTGTTTTCCTTTAGTTCCGAAGAGTGAGCAGCTTCAAAACGTAGATCTAACTCTAATCGGCAAATTTCAGCAAAAGTTTTAACTAATTCAATTGGCCTCAGCCTTTTTGATTGTTCGCTAAATTTTTCTGCAATTTCTGCGAGCCAAGAAAGCATTTTTATATCCCTTGAGAATGTTTTCTCAATATTTGGCCTTAAAACCTTCACAGCAACTTCCTTACCCTCAGTTGTAACCGCTCTATGCACCTGAGAAATCGATGCTGCTGCAATTGGCTTTTCAGAAAAGCTTGAAAAAATGTCGCTCAATTTACAATTAAACTCACTTTCTATAGTTTTAACTGCTATTTTATGTGAAAACGATGGCAATCTATCACATATCAATAACAAGTTATTTGTTATATCTTCATTTAAAACATCAGTACGTGATGAGATAGACTGCCCAAACTTAATGAACACCGGACCTAATTTTTCAAGAGCACACTTTAGCTTGTGGCCTTGTATTTTATTTATTGATTTTTTTGATGGTGGAAGTAAATAAGGTAATATATTGTAACGCGTCAGCACCGTAGTTATGTGCAGAAGACGCAAAATATTTTGAATCATTTCGCTGCGTAACTGCTAAATATTTCATTTAGGGTTCTATTTTTCATAATCTCATCAGGCTTGCCTTGGCAATAGATAGTATTATTTATACAAATTATGTAATCTGAGGATGGTAGAGCAGAGTTAAGATCATGAGAAGTCATAAGAATCGATACCAATCGTTTTTTTGCTATTTTATTTATAATATCATAAAATTTAGCCCGTGCGTTAATATCCATTGCACTAACTGGCTCATCTAGAATGATCAAGTCAGGCTCTGCAATTAAACAACGTGCAAGCAGTAATAATTGTGTTTGCCCTGCAGAAATTTCTAATACTTGATTTTTCAAAATGTTACCGATACCAGCCAACTCTATCGTTTCTGTAATAATGGATTGATTTTTCTTTAGTCTTTTCAAGGAGCTATTTAAAAGAAAATATTCAACTGTTATTGGCATCAAATTACTAATACTAAAATTTTGCGGCATGTAGCTAATTTTTGTGTTCTCAGCTAACACAATATTTCCAGTATAATTTTTATTTATACCAGCAATTGCTTTCACTAAAGAGGTTTTACCTCCACCATTTGGACCAAGTATTGTAATTATGTCTCCTCTTTCCATGAACATATTGATATTGTCAAGGATTCTTTTACCATCATATGCGAGAGCAAGATTTTCTATTTTTAGAACACGATTATTGACATTATTCAATTTATTGACAAAATTTAACTTCTTCTCAACGTTTATATGAGACATTTACTGGCTTTTTTTCTATTACTTTCACTTACACTATACTATAATATTGCCTTTTCATCCAATTTAAAAGTTGTAGCTACAATCAAACCTATCCACTCACTTGTAGCTTCTGTTACAGAAGGGATTTTAGAACCGGAATTGCTTGGCTATGCAACATCTGCACATAATTATATATTAAAGCCATCTGATGCGAGTAATTTAGAATCAAGTGACGTTATATTTTATGTTGACGATAACTTAGAGACGTTTGTTCAAACTTTCGCCAAAAATAATAAAGAACTAGTGCAATTGTCAAAGGCAATCAACCTACTTCCTACTCGGCCACATTCATTTTCTAGAAAAATCACTCACATTCAAGATGAAAAAGATTTACACATGTGGCTGAGTCCCGAAAATGCAAAGAGCATGATACTTTCTATAAGTGCAACATTGTCTGACATAGATAAAGGAAATTCCCATCGATACAGTTCTAATGCAACAAAAGCTATAAAAAAAATAGACCAAGAAGTAAAAGAAATCATGAAAGAACTGAATGATTTT
Source organism: Wolbachia endosymbiont (group A) of Pherbina coryleti (assembly GCF_964026875.1). Lineage (NCBI taxonomy): Bacteria > Pseudomonadati > Pseudomonadota > Alphaproteobacteria > Rickettsiales > Anaplasmataceae > Wolbachia > Wolbachia endosymbiont (group A) of Pherbina coryleti. The sequence continues at coordinate 1,303,562 of NZ_OZ034706.1, read as the reverse complement.
AAAAATCAAAAATACATCGTTACTCATGATGCTTATCAATATTTTGAAAAATATTTCGGTCTAAATCATCCAAGCGCTATTCTTTCCATAGAAGAGGATTCTTACATAGGTATGAAGAGTTTAATGAAGCTAAAAAAGATAATGAAGGAAGAAAACGTTAAATGTATATTTGCTCATTCACAGGAAGATAGGATAAAGCCTAACGCCCTTTCTAATGACGCAAAAATGGTAGTTCTTGATCCTATTGGATCAGACATAGAGCCTGGAAAAGATGCATATCTAGCTATAATCAATAGCATTGCACAAAATTTTAAGTCTTGTTTTGTTGAGTAATAAGTTCCCTTTTAGCTTACTGTTTTATTGTTCTACAAATCAAGAAGAAGTGAGTTTACAACAAATGGTGTCATTCCAGTCTGGAATCCAGCTTTTTCATAATCATCAAAACGTTGTATTTTAACATAAAACGGCTACTTTTATGCTTACTAACTTAATAAAATTCCTGGATCCCAGACTGGGATGACATCGTAGGGGTGCTGGCCTGATAACCGTCATCCCGCTACTTGTTAGCGGGATCTAGAGATACCGCGAATGAATCGCGGTATGACGGTTCGCGGCGGCATGACGATAAGGTTTATACCTTGTCATCCCAGTGCTTGACACCGGGGTTGATTTATCTTGTCTACCTTATTTTGCCACTCCGCTGAACGGATACCATATTATGCAGGTTTAGAATTATGCTTTATTCTTACGTTTATGTCTTGGCCCAATACAATCAATAAGTTAAGCAAGTATTCTAAGGAGAACCCTTCGATTTTTGACCTATTGATTTGAGATACTTTAGGTTGATCAATCTTTAGAGCGTTTGCTGCTTTTTTCTGTGTTGTGTACTTCTTACTTATTAATTGTGCAATGACCTTTATTAATTTCAGTTTTGTATCTTTCACATCCCCCAACTCTACTATTATAGGATAACTTAATTGTAAATTTTGCATAATAATAAAATTCCTTATAAAAAAATTACTTTAGTTTTTCTTCTTTAAATAACACATGCCTTCTGACTACTGGGTCATACTTCCTAAACTCCAGTTTTTTGGTAAGCTTTTTTGGATTACGCTTTTTTACATAAAAATAGCCAGTTGATTTTTCTTCACCAGTTTTTGTTATCTTGATTGCAGTGCTGACTAACTTAACGAGCAAAGAAGCATTTTTTTTCGCCATACTTATAATGATATAATAAATTCTATGCGAGTTTATTACGCAAAATACTAAAAGTCAATCGAATAATGCAGATTGCAAAATCCTTGACAATCAACAGTGCATTAAGTAGCATAAAGTTAACTTCAGAATAAAAAGCAAACGGTAAATAAGTGACAAATAGTGGTAAAAGGGTATTGTTGATAGAAAATTCTATCTGTTCTAATGAGGTAAGAGTTGCCTTGTCAATTAATAACAAGGTTGTAGAATTTGAACAAGAATTCAAGGAAAAAAAACAATTAAGAGGTAATATATACGTTGCTTATATAAAGCGTATAGAGCCTTCTTTGCAAGCCGTATTTATTGAATATGGGAAAAATAAGCAAGGTTTTTTGTCTTTTTCCGAGATATCTCTAGATTACTTCAACATTCCAGAAAAAGAAAAGGAAACTATCTTTGAGGGCTACTCAAATGACGATTGTATAGAAGAAGCCTCAGCAAATGTTTCTTCAGATTCTGCAGCTAGTAAGAATGTCAACGGATCAGGTAGTGGTTTTGTAAGAGAGGTACCTTTATATAAAAAATACAAATTACAAGATGTTATTTCAGTAAATCAAAAAGTATTGGTCCAGCTAACTAAAGAGGAACGAGGCAATAAAGGAGCTTCATTTACAACATACATAACTTTAGTGGGTAGATACTGTGTTTTCATGCCAAATTCCATGAGTAAAGGTGGAGTGTCTCGCAGAATTGAAGATGCTAATGTCAGAAAGCAGTTAAAGGAGATACTGAGTTCAATAAACTTGCCAAAAAGATCAGGTTTAATAGTAAGAACTGTTGGTTCAGGAAAAAATAAGAAAGAAATTGAGCAGGATTACAATTACTTATCCTCATTATGGCAGAGCATTCAAAAAAATGCCTTCTCTGTAAACGTTCCATCATTAATTTACAATGAAGCAGATGTAATTATGAGATCTGTTCGTGATTTTTGTAGCGATGGTATAGAAGTTATAGTGTCTGGAAAGGAAGCTTTTGAGGCAGTTAGGCAATATGCTAACAATGCACTAAAAGGTAGTAAGTTGCGCTATAGATTGTATAGAGGTTATGCTCCGATCTTTACTTACTACGGAATCGAAGATCAAATTTCTGAGTTATATAGCAATAGAGTAGAATTGCCATCTGGTGGGTCTTTGATAATAACTTTAACTGAGGCGTTTGTTTCAATAGACGTAAATTCAGGAAAGATGACAGGAGAAGATAGCATAGAAGAAACAGCTTATAGAACCAACATGGAAGCAGTACCTGAAATATCAAGACAGGTGAATCTTAGGGGCCTATCAGGATTAATAGTAGTCGATTTTATTGATATGTTGAAATATCAGTATTGCAGAGCTGTTGAGTCTGCTATAAAGCAAGCGTTTAAAGATGATAAAGCTAAAGTTCAATTTAGCTACATAAATGACTTTGGTTTAATGGTATTTTCAAGACAAAGAATTAAACCAAACATACAAGAAATTAATACTACAGAGTGTTTACACTGCAAAGGTACTGGAAGAGTAAAATCAAACGAAGTAATTGTTTCATCAATACTAAGGGATTTACAACATATTGCTAACAAGAATCGAAATAAGTCTTTTGATTTAGTAGCACACAGTGCAGTTATAGCGCACATTTTTAATAACAAACGCAATACAGTTTCTACAATCGAAAAAGAGTTTAATATTACATTGAACGTTAGTATTGATAACAGTTTAGATGTAAATACATTTGTTTTAAAACAAGGAGATGATGTTAATTTAAACGGTTATAAGCCATTACAGAACTCTGGATACCAAATTGGGGATAGCAGCAATGAAGAAGCTGATAATTCAAATAAACTACGAGGCAATTTTTGGCTGACTAAGTGGCTTTCGCGCCTTTTAAGTTCTAATAACTAATTAGAAACCTAAATTGGGCTTGTAATTAATGAGCCCTATGCTTATATATTCTTATATCAGATAATATTTACAATGGGGTACTCATTATGGGAAGAGCAATAGGCATAGATCTCGGAACAACAAATTCTTGTGTTGCAATAATGCAGGGCAAGGATACAAAGGTAATAGAAAATAAAGAAGGGGCAAGAACTACTCCATCTATAGTTGCATTGACTTCTTCAGGAGAAAGGTTGATTGGTGCTCCAGCAAAAAGGCAAGCAACCACCAATGCAAGTAATACCTTTTTTGCTACTAAGAGATTAATAGGCCGTCAATATAGTGATCCTGAGATGAAAAATCTAAGTGTACCATACAAAGTATTTGCAGCAAAAAGTGGTGATGCATGGGTTAAAACAACTGATAATAAAGAATATTCTCCTAGTCAAATTGGTGCATTTATACTACAAAACATGAAAGAGGCAGCAGAAGCTTATCTTGGAGAGGAAGTAAAAGATGCTGTGATAACAGTGCCAGCATACTTCAACGACTCTCAACGTCAAGCAACAAAAGATGCAGGAAAAATTGCCGGATTAAATGTACTCAGAATAGTAAATGAACCGACTGCTGCAGCACTTGCTTATGGTCTTGATAAGAAACATGGGCACACAATAGTAGTATATGACCTTGGTGGTGGTACATTTGACGTTTCAATACTTGAAATAGGTGATGGAGTTTTCGAAGTGAAAGCAACAAACGGTGATACCCATCTTGGAGGTGAAGACTTTGATAATGGAGTAGTGAGTTATTTACTAGATGAATTCAAGAAAAGTAATGGCATTGATTTGAAAAATGATCCAATGGCTATGCAAAGAATCAAAGAAGCTGCTGAAAAAGCGAAAATTGAATTATCAAGTGCAATGGAAACGGAAATAAATCTACCGTTTATTACAGCTGATGCAAGTGGTCCAAAACACTTAAATATGAAATTAACGAGAGCAAAACTTGAAAGCTTAGTGAATGATTTAATCGAAAGAACTATGGCTCCTTGTAAAAAAGCTCTTGAGGATGCTGGTTTATCTGCTAGTCAAATTGGCGAAGTGGTTCTTGTTGGTGGCATGACTCGTATGCCAAAAGTCATAGAGAAAGTTAAAGAATTCTTTGGCAAAGATCCACATAGAGGAGTTAACCCTGATGAAGTTGTAGCAATTGGAGCTGCAATACAGGCGGGGATCATTCAAGGTGATGTAAGAGATGTGTTACTACTTGATGTGACCCCACTTTCTCTTGGTATTGAAACTCTAGGAGGAGTATTCACTCCACTTATTGAGCGTAATACTACAATTCCTACCAAAAAATCTCAGGTGTTTTCAACTGCAGAAGATAACCAAACAGCTGTTACAATTAAGGTGCATCAGGGTGAAAGAAAACTGGCAGTTGATAATAAGCTACTCGGTCAGTTTAGTTTGGAAGGGATACCTCCTGCTCCGCGCGGAAGGCCACAAATTGAAGTGACATTTGATATAGATGCAAATGGAATAGCACACGTTTCTGCAAAAGATAAAGCTACTGGAAAAGAGCAAAAAATACGCATTCAATCTTCAGGTGGTTTATCTGATGATGAAATAAATCGCATGGTAAAAGAAGCTGAAGAAAAAGCGCAAGAAGATGAAAAGCGCAAAAAGTTTATTGAAGTGAAGAATCAAGCGGATAGCTTAGTCCATTCTACAGAAAAGTCTCTGACAGAGTATGGTGATAAAGTTTCACCAGAAGATAGATCTGCTATTGAAAATGCAGTTAACGAATTAAAAGAAGTTAGTAAATCTGATAACATTGATGACGCTGATTCAATACAGCAGAAAGTCACTAATCTTTCTCAATTATCTATGAAACTTGGAGAAGCTATGTATCAAGCATCTCAACAAAATAGTGCTGAAAATGGCTTTTCATCAGAAGGAAATCCAAATGATAAAGAGGAAAAAGTAGTAGATTCTGATTATCAAGACATAGATAATAAAGAAGAGAATAAGTAATTGCGATTGTCATCCAAGTAGCTGATACTGGGATGACAAGAGGAGCATATTGTTGCTTAAAGAAACCATTATGGATATTATTAAAACAATAGAAGAAAAGATACGCGATTCGATAGATGTAATTGATATCAACATTATCGATGAATCAGCAAAGCATGCTGATCATTATTTTGCTTCATCTTCAACATTACCTTCGCACATTAAATTAATATTAATATCTGACGGCTTTATTGGAATGAGCGTTCTAAAAAGACACAAGTTGATTTATGAGTTATTGAAGGGTGAGATAGAGCTAATACATGCAATTTCTCTTCACTTGTATACGCAAGATGAGTACAATTTAAAAAATAAATAATAAAAATGTGAAGGAAGAGTCTATATTAGTTAAAGCAGGAAGAAAATTTAATGACTATAAAGGTTCTATGAACCCGCCAGTTTATCATTCTTCTACCATATTATTCCCTACTTACAAGGACTACTTAAATGCAGCAAATGGAGAAAGTATATACGATGTAATCAACGATGATGTTGCAAGAGATTACAGCTATAGTAATGTTGGTACTCCCACTGTTCATTATTTTTCAAATGCACTGGCTGAAATTGAAGGGAGTGGACAAGCGCTTATTTTTCCTTCCGGACTATTTGCACTTACTTTTGCTATTTTGACTTTCACTAAAGCAGGTTCTCATATTTTAATTCAGGATAACAGTTATTACCGACTCAAGAGATTTGCCGAAAATGAGTTACCAAACAGGGGAATAGAAGTAACTTTTTATGATCCAACACAGGATATAACTGATTTAATTCAGAGTAATACTTCATTGATAATGATCGAGACTCCTGGTTCTGTAACGTTTGAGATTTCGAATATAGAGCATATAGTAAAAGTTGCTAAAGAACGTGGAATCGTAACCGTTTGCGACAATTCATGGGCCACTCCTTTGTTATTTAAGCCGCTTGATTATGGAATTGATGTTGCACTATATGCGGTAACAAAGTATCTAGCCGGTCACTCAGATTTAGTGATGGGAGCTATGGTTGCTGAAGGTGAAACTTTTAAATTGCTTTATGAGAGCCATAAAAATTATGGGGTAACCATTCAATCGCACGACTGCTACCTTGCACATAGGGGACTAAGAACACTGCACACACGTATAAAAAGGCACCAAAATACAGCAATGGAAGTGGCAAAGTGGCTAGAAAAACATTTAAAAATCAAAAAAGTTTTGTACCCAGCACTTCCCTCCCATCCTCAACACGAATTATGGAAAAGTTACTTTAAAGGAGCAAGCGGCGTATTCAGTATAGTATTGGGTAGAGAATATTCATGTGAAGAACTAAGCTGCATGGTTGATCACATGAAAATTTTTGGTATCGGTGCTTCTTGGGGAGGGTGCGACAGTTTGATATTACCAATAGATCGTAGATCTATGTCAAGATCTGTAATGAATTCAGATTATGGTGGAAGTTTTATACGGATATTTTGTGGACTGGAAGATCCTGAAGATTTGATCTTTGACCTTAATGACGCACTAAAAAGGTTACCATGTTTAGACTTTCAAAACGATGAAGTAGGACATGAAACTGAGAGAATTACTGCATAACATTATTGATGTTAACTTTGATATTGAAATCAAAGGCGTCACATGTAATCCCAAGAAAATCAAGGAAGGTTATCTTTTTGTTTGTGTGTCAGAAAGGGATAGGATTTACATAGATCAGATATTATCTTGTGGAGCTAAAGCGATAATTGCAAGTGATTGCATAACAGAAGCTTCAAGCCTTGGTATCATTCCAACGCGTGATGCTGGAATCTGTATCTTCCACCCAAACCCTCAAGAAATATACAGCGAAATAGTCAGCAGGTTTTATCAATTCAAACAGCCAAAATATGTTGCTGCTGTAACAGGCACAAATGGCAAGACTTCAGTAGTAGAATTTTGCCTCCAGATCTGGCAAAACGCTGGCTATAATGCTGCGTCTATTGGAACACTTGGAACATGCATCAATAATGGTAGAAAAGGTAATAGCAACAGTCTTACCACTCCAGGTGCAGATGACCTTTACGCAGCATTACGTGATATAGATAATAAAAACGTAGAGCACTTAGTGTTAGAAGCATCAAGTCATGGGATTGATCAATATAGAATCCATGGATTAAAGTTGAGTGCTGCAGCTTTTACTAATTTCTCGCAAGATCATTTAGATTACCATAAAAGTCTTGGTGGATATTTAGAAACTAAAAAAAGGTTATTTTACGAAGTATTACCAGAAGGAAAAACAGCGATTTTAAATGCGGATATAGATGAATACGGCGCATTGCTTAAAATAGCTGAAAAACGCAGTAATAAAGTTGTGACTTATGGAAAAAAAGGCTCTGATATTACTTTATTAGAGCAAACATCAACCCCTAATGGTCAACATCTTACAGTAAAAATTGATAACCAAATTTACAATACATTTTTCCCAGTTTTAGGAAAATTTCAAGCATATAATCTGCTATGTGCAATTGGTATATCTGGATTAAATTACAGAGAAATATGCGTAGAAAAACTCGTTTCTCCACCAGGAAGAATGGAAAAAGTGAAACCTTTTGCATTCGTGGATTACGCTCATACTCCAAGTGCGCTTAAACAAGCCCTATTGTCTTTAAAATGGCATATCAACAAAAAAATAATTCTAGTTTTTGGATGCGGTGGAAATCGCGATCAGATGAAACGTTCAGAAATGGGCAAAATAGCACAAATGTATGCAGATAAAGTAATAATTACAGATGATAATTCGCGTGATGAAGATCCGGCAAAAATTCGCCACGATATTTTGCTACATTGCCCTGATGCACTGGAGATAGGAGGTAGGAGAGAAGCTATAGAGAAAGGCGTAGATATTGCCTATAACGAGGGTATGATTCTGCTAGTTGCAGGAAAGGGAAATGAGAAATTTCAAATTATAGGCAACCAAACTTTTGAATTTAGCGATGTTGAGGTTATTAAAAATCATGCCTTAACATACTGATTTTCGCAATGGGCTTACCTCCGCTAATGTGGGAATATTGAAGCAAAAGTGATGTCATCCCAGTGCTTGACACTGGGATGGCTTTGTTGCATAGCAACTGAAAAAATTTGGTGGCTACTGACAAAATTCATTATAAAATAGCCATTTAACCTTGAAAGAAAAAATATGCCACAAAAAATGAGGGTCAGTAACCATAGCGAATATAACAAATTTCTAGAAAAAAGAGGAAATATTTTTCATTATATCAACGAAGCCATAGAAAAGTGGTACGAGAATGGTCCAAAAATACCAGGTGGCAACAATATTTATAGCGATAAAGTTGTAATTTTGGTGCACATAATAACTTGTTTATTTAGAATAGGCCTGAGGCAAACAGTTGGGTTTATAGCAGGATACCTTGAGCAAATTGGGAAAAATTTGCAAGTTATCAGCTATTCACAATCATCAAGAAGGTTTAAGAAACTCAATATTAAGATCAATGATTGCAGAAAATAATATGGAAGATATCGAAATTGCTATAGACAGTACAGGAATTAGTATATACAACAACACTCCTGGTCATAGCAAAGAAAATAGCGAAGATAGAAAGTATCGCAGCTATGAACAGACAAGAAAATTGCATGTAATGTTGAATACAAACAGCAAAAAAGCCATAGCTGTAAAATACAGTAACGGCTGATCACTATGGAGCTTGTGATTTGCTAAAAGAAGTCGATTTTCAGTATGTCATAAAAGTACTATATGCAGATAGGGCATATGACAGAGAAAAGCTCTATAAGCTGTGTAATCAATATGGTATAAAAACGAAAATTCCTCCGAAAAACAACGCAGCAGAGCATCCAAAGTTAGACTATATGGCTGAGAGAAATGCTGCAATTAGACTAATAAAATCATGCAGCGAAGATGGAATGAAGAGGTGGAAAAGGCAAACAAACTACGGAAAAAGATCTTATATAGAAAGTTTTTTCTCGCGACTGAAACAAACATTCGGGTTTAGTTTTAGGAATAAATCTGAGACAAATAGAGAGAAGGAACTAAATGCTATTTGCTCAATAAGTTCACTGATATTGGTATGGCTAAATTTGAGATAGCTTCATAAATTTATTGTGCGTTACCTACTATCCGAAGAGCGATGCAACAAAGCCATCCCAGTGTCAGCTATAGCATTTCTCATAATAGTCCGAACAGGTCATAGGAAGGCAGAATCAACAGCACGACGAAAGGATTCGAATAGAGGAATGTTTTTCCTGGCTCTGTTTTTTATAGCAAACCAATGATGCTCAATTTTGTTGAAATCTGGAGAATAAGGCGGCAGATACAAAATTTCTGCACCAACCCCTTTAGCAAGCTCGATAATCTTATCAGACTTATGAAAAGTAGCATTGTCAAGAATGACAGTCTGTCCAGGTTCCAAGATCGGTGTCAAAAATTGCTCAAACCATCCATTAAAAACATCCATATTACAGTGGCCTTCAAAGGTTAACGGAACAACTATCTTTCTTCCACTTAAGGCTGCAACCATACTGATTCGTTGAGTTTTCTTTCCAGATTTTAAGGCATAAAACCGCTGTCCTTTCTGGCAATATCCGTAGGGGTAGTCTTCGGTGTTATCAATGCCAGACTCATCTATATACACTAAGTTTTTAGGTTCTTTTGTCGCTATAATTTTCAAAAATTCAGCACGTTTTTCTTCGTTTCTTTCCTTGTATCCATATGTCTTTTTTTGCGCGTAAATCCAATTTTTTTAAGGGCTCGATAGATCGTTTGGATACTAACGTTGTTCCAAAGTTTAGCCATTTCCGATAGAGTCTTTCCTCCGTGTTCTCTGGCAAATTTGGCAAAGGTATCCCAGTCGGTAATTTTGTGATTGTAACCCCCATTTCCAAGTTTTTTTGATTGAAAGTCTCCTGTTTCTTTTCTTCTTTGCTGCCACTCCCATAAAGTAGTTCGTCCAATCTTAAATCTTGCTGCCACTGTTTCTCTGCTTTCTCCTTCGTCTAGCGCTTCCATTGCTTTTTTTCTTAAATCATAACTATATGCTGCTGGCATTCAACCTCCTTATCATCATCTACCCTTATCCTATCACATCCGGACTTTTATGGAAAGAGCTATACTTGGATGACAGAGGGGGGTGGGATGACAGAAGATGATGGAGTGACAGGGAGTAATACAAAAAGTTTCGTCATCCCCATTGAATCGGCTTTAAAATCGATGTTCAAAGTTGAAATTTCCCTAGAAGATGCGGGGAAAATCAGAAAAGGTCAGGAAGTTGTATTAAATAACTTGCGTAATTTAAAGAATCATGATATTTGTTGTACGGTGGTGGGTAGTGTACCTATTGCAATCTGCAATTTTATTTATGGTTGTGTGAAACCTATTCGTGTTTTTAATATTTAAAATGAGGTTTAGATGTCGATAACATCCGAAAAGAAAAAGAGTTTGATAAATATATATGCAATTAAAGAAGATGATACAGGTTCATCTTTTGTACAATGTGCAATTTTGACCGAGAGGATCAGTAATTTAACTGAGCACTTTAAAGTGCACAAGCATGACCATCACTCTAAGCGTGGTTTACTTATATTGATAGGTAGAAGACGCAAGCACTTAAATTATATAAAGCGTAAATTTGGTAATGAAGCCTATCAGGAATTAATAGAGAAGTTAGGCATTAGAAAATAATCGAGGAATTTAGTATGTTTAAAATTATAAAAAAATCTATAGAGTGGGGTGGTCGTACCTTATCTTTAGAAACAGGAAAAATAGCACGCCAAGCTCATGGTTCAGTAGTTGTAAATTACGGTGATACTTCTGTTTTAGTAACTGTTGTAAGTAAAAAGAAGGAAGAAAATGTTGATTTTCTTCCTTTAAATGTACAGTTTATCGCAAAAAGCTATGCCATGGGTAAGATCCCTGGCGGCTTTTTTAAAAGAGAAGGCAAGCCATCTGATAGAGAAACTTTAATCTCAAGGGTAATAGATAGAAGTATAAGACCACTATTTCCAGAAGGATTTAATGATGAAGTTAGTGTGGTGTGCAATCTATTAACTTATGATACAGTCAATCCTCCTGAAGTGCCAGCATTGATTGGTGCTGTTGCAGCTCTTGCAATTTCTGGTGTTCCTTTTCACTTTACTATAGCTGGAGTGATGGTTGGTTGTGATGAAAATAATAACTATATACTCAACCCTTCTGTTCAAGAGATGAAAGCAAGCAGCTTGGATCTGTTTTTGTCCGGTGATGAAAATTCAATTTTAATGGTTGAATCAGAAGTGAAAGAGCTCTCTGAAGAAAATGTTTTTAATGCAATAAAATTTGGCCATGAACACCTTAAACCTGTCATTAAGCTCATAAAAGAGTTTGCTGATACAATTGGCAATAAACCTAAGAGCTTTGCTCCTATTGATACATCAGATATAACACAAGAGCTCGAAAAATACGGTAAAGATTTTGAAAAAGCATATTCGCAAACAGTAAAACAAGAGCGAGTTCAAGCTTTAGAAGCGATCAGAGAGAATATATTGAATACTCTTAAAGAAACTGGAAAAGACGAAAAGTTAATTATGTATGCAGTAAAAAACTTTGAAAGATCTTTAGTACGTGAAATAATTAGGAAGAAAAGTGTAAGGATAGACGGTCGTAAGCATGATGAGATACGTCAGATAGAAGTTGAAGTTGATATTCTGTCCAAAACTCACGGTTCTGCACTATTTACAAGAGGCAATACTCAGGCACTGGTTGTTACTGCTCTTGGCACCACTCAAGATGAGCAAATTGTGGATGATATTGAAGGGGATAGACGTGAGCATTTCATGTTGCATTATAACTTTCCCTCATTTGCTGTTGGAGAAACTTCTGCTGCGCGTGCACCAGGAAGAAGAGAAATCGGTCATGGCAAACTTGCTTGGAAAGCAATTCATCCTGTTTTACCCGATAAGTCTGAATTTCCTTATACAATAAGAGTAGTGTCCGAAATTTTGGAGTCTGATGGTTCTTCTTCTATGGCAACAGTTTGTGGGACTTCTCTTGCTTTAATGGATACGGGTGTGCCAATAAAGGCCCCTGTTGCTGGAATTGCTATGGGTCTCATCAAAGATAAAGACGAGTATGTAATACTTTCCGATATACTTGGTGATGAAGATTATCTTGGTGATATGGACTTTAAAGTAGCAGGAACTAGTGAAGGGGTTACGGCGCTACAAATGGACATGAAAATTTCTGGTATAAGCTTTGAAATTGTTGAAAAATCTTTAGAACAGGCAAAAGCTGGAAGATTACATATTTTAGAAAAAATGAATGCAGTGATTTCAGAACACAGTGATGATGTCAAAGACCATGCACCAAGGATGTTATCATTTTACATAGATAAAGACAAAATTTCTGCTGCTATAGGTTCTAAGGGGAAAAATATACGCAGTGTGTGTGAAAGAAGTAATGCAAAAATTGAAATAGGAGATGATGGTAAAGTTTCTGTTTTTGCTACGAGTGGCACTGAAGCTGAAATTGCAAAGAGTATGATGATTGATTCAATAACAAAACTAGAACAAGGTTCTATAGTTGATGTCAAGGTTGTAAGAATAGAGAAGTCTATTGTAGAGCTTGAATTTCTTAATGGCAGAAAAGGAAAAATGCACATAAGTGAAGTAGCTAATGAACATATAGATTCTATAGAGAGCGTACTTAAACAAGATGATATTTTCAAAGCACTAGTAATTGACTTCGAAAAAGATGGGTGTCCAAAGTTGTCAAGACGTCGGGTTGACCAAGAGACGGGAGAGTTTTTTGAAGGTGAGCTTTACAACGAGGAAAGGAAAGATGGTCCAAATGACAGGGATAATTATTACAATAATTCATTTAGTAGAAAACCTGGAGGAAGTCACCATAAGAGGCCTCCTCGTCCTCGTTCTGGTTTCAGCAACAGAAATAGGCCGAAATTTGGTAATAATGATTCATCATCAGGTTTTTATTAAGAGTAAACTTCTTGCGTTACCTCTCGTCATTCCAGTGCTTAACACTGGAATGACACCCTTTCTGGTGAAGGTTGTTCTCAAATCACAATGTTAGTACAATTGTGGTGTTAGCTATAGCTAACCCAAGGTATCCGTTCAGCGGAGTGGTAGAATAAGGTAGACAAAGTGATCTAAAAAGATAATCATAGAGCAAAAGTGAGGTAATGTGGTAAACCTTTTAGAACTTTGCAAAAATTTACAGCAAAAAATAGAAAAACTGAAAGCAGAGATAGAAAACTTAAAAGCAGAAAATAAAGCTTTAAAGATAGAGAACGCTGAATTAAAGGAAAGGCTTGGTTTAAACTCGAAAAATTCATCTCTACCGAGCTCTAAAGAATTGTACAAAACAAAAAAGGACAAGCCAAAAAGCGAAAGGAATGTTGGCGATCAGGTTGGGCATAAAGGAAATTTTCATGCTACAATGGAAGCGGATAAAGTAGTAAAAATAGAGTTGCCTAATATTTGCGAATGCGGAGGAGAGCTTGTAATATGCGAAAAACCTTATGTTCACCAAAAAGTTGATCTTCCGGAAATTAGGCCTTATGTAGTATAGCATTTCTCATAATAGTCCGAACAGGTCATAGGAAGGCAGAATCAACAGCACGACGAAAGGATTCGAATAGAGGAATGTTTTTCCTGGCTCTGTTTTTTATAGCAAACCAATGATGCTCAATTTTGTTGAAATCTGGAGAATAAGGCGGCAGATACAAAATTTCTGCACCAACCCCTTTAGCAAGCTCGATAATCTTATCAGACTTATGAAAAGTAGCATTGTCAAGAATGACAGTCTGTCCAGGTTCCAAGATCGGTGTCAAAAATTGCTCAAACCATCCATTAAAAACATCCATATTACAGTGGCCTTCAAAGGTTAACGGAACAACTATCTTTCTTCCACTTAAGGCTGCAACCATACTGATTCGTTGAGTTTTCTTTCCAGATTTTAAGGCATAAAACCGCTGTCCTTTCTGGCAATATCCGTAGGGGTAGTCTTCGGTGTTATCAATGCCAGACTCATCTATATACACTAAGTTTTTAGGTTCTTTTGTCGCTATAATTTTCAAAAATTCAGCACGTTTTTCTTCGTTTCTTTCCTTGTATCCATATGTCTTTTTTTGCGCGTAAATCCAATTTTTTTAAGGGCTCGATAGATCGTTTGGATACTAACGTTGTTCCAAAGTTTAGCCATTTCCGATAGAGTCTTTCCTCCGTGTTCTCTGGCAAATTTGGCAAAGGTATCCCAGTCGGTAATTTTGTGATTGTAACCCCCATTTCCAAGTTTTTTTGATTGAAAGTCTCCTGTTTCTTTTCTTCTTTGCTGCCACTCCCATAAAGTAGTTCGTCCAATCTTAAATCTTGCTGCCACTGTTTCTCTGCTTTCTCCTTCGTCTAGCGCTTCCATTGCTTTTTTTCTTAAATCATAACTATATGCTGCTGGCATTCAACCTCCTTATCATCATCTACCCTTATCCTATCACATCCGGACTTTTATGGAAAGAGCTATAATATGGAAGATATCGAAATTGCTATAGACAGTACAGGAATTAGTATATACAACAACACACAGCAAGGAAAATAGCACTGACAGAAAATATCGTGGCTATGAGCAAACGAGAAAATTGCACGTAATGTTGAATATAAACAACAAAAAAGCCATAGCTGTAAAATACAGTAACGGTGTCTACTCTGATCACTATGGAGCTTGTGATTTGCTAAAAGAAGTTGATTTTCAGCATGCCATAAAAGCACTATATGCAGATAGAGCATGTGATAGGCACAAGTTTTATAAGTTGTGTAACGAATATGATATAAAGACAAAAATTCCACCAATAAACAATGCGGCAGAACATCCAGAAATAGATTATATGTCTAACAGGAATGCTGCTATTAGGTTAATAAAATTATACGGTGAAGATGGCATGAAAGAATGGAAAAAAGAAGTAAATTATGGGAAAAGATCTTATATTGAAGGGTTTTTCTCAAGATTAAAGCAAATATTCGGATTTAGTTTTAGGAATAAATCTGAGATAAATCGAGAAAAAGAACTAAATGCTATTTGCTTAATAAATTCACTGATATTGGTATGGCTAAATTTGAGATAGTTACATGAATTTACCATAAATCACCATCTCATAAAGTGTGATGCAACAAAGCCATCCCAGTGTCTGGGCACTGGGATGACAAGAAGAGAGCACTGGAATGACAGGAGAAGGAGGGCTACTACCGTCATAAAGGAACCAGTGTCAGTTACTCGGATGATACCTTTTTCTACTTAATTTGGGTTATGCAAGAAGTCTATTCGCGGTATAGATTCCGCTAACACGTAGCGGGATGACGGTTGTCGGTAAATCTAAGTCAGTTTAGCTATATGCTTTTAATTCCCCCAAAAGGAGAATTAAATATGTGAAGTTCTAGTTGATATGACTTAATGAATGGTTAGTTTAAATTACTAATTTATTTAAGAGATTTTGATAATATTTAACCCACTCGCTTTTCTATTTTCCATATCACGATGTGCTTGAATTATTTCATCAAATTTATATTTTTTATTGATCCGTACAGTTAAAAGTTTTTTTCTTATCATCTCGAAGATTTCCATTGTGGTAAGCACTAATGTGAATCTATCATGCTTATAATGGTATATTGAGGTTCCAGTTGCAAATAACGAACGTGAACTAAGTAAAGAAAAACTAATAGGAGCGTTACCTGATATCTGCCCATAGGAAACGTATATGCCGAACCTGCCTAAAGATTCAAAAGAGAGCTTGCTTGTAGCGTAACCTATGGGGTCATATACTGCACCTACTCCTCTGTTTTGCGTAATCTCCATAATTTTAGAAACGAAGTCTTTATCATTGTAGTTTATTGCGTATGTGCAGCCACTTTGTAAAGCTATCTTCATTTTTTCATCAGAGCTTACAGAACCTATCACTACACCTTTTTTATCCTTTGCCCATTGGCATATTATTTGTCCTAAGCCACCATTAGCCCCATGAACTAGCACGAAAGCACCAGGCCTGATTTTATAAGATTGATTAACTAAATAGTGAGCTGTCATACCTTTAAACAGCACTGCAGCAGCAACTTCATCAGATATGTCATCTGGAATTTTTATCAGATATTTCTGGTGTATAATGCGCTTTTCACAATATGCCCCTGGAGGAGCTGTGCAATATCCAACTCTATCTCCGACCTTCAACCCATCACTGATTTTTTTACCAAGCTTTTCAATAACTCCCACTGCTTCCACTCCAAGCACTGATGGTAAATTTTTAATTTTGCGTGTACCTTTTCTGTGCTCTAAATCATAACGATTTAAGCCGATAGTTGTGTGACGCACTAAGACTTCCTCGCCTTTTGGCTCACCTATGCTCTTATCTACAAATTCTAATACTTCTGGTCCCCCAGTTTTTTTAATTTGTATAGCTCTAACCATGATGAATATTAAGACAAAAACTTTGATTATGTTATCTAACAATTAATATTTTGCAAAGTTATTGTTTTCACAATCAATAGACTTCTTGCGTTACCTCTTGTCATCCCAGTGTCAGCTACTCGGATGACACCCTATTGATTACTGAAATGACACGGTTTGCAAACATTCTGTTACTTAAGCTTAAAAAACGTGTATGATAGCGTTATTTCACTTAAATCTTTTGTATTACTATCAAGCATTATCTCAGGATCTATATAGAAAGATACGGGCATAGCTGCTTTTTGTTTTGGTAGCAACATTTGCTCTTCAAAACAAAAGCATGCAATTTTATTGAAATACTTACCTGCTTTGAAAGGCGTAACATTATACACCGCCATTCCAAATGAAGGCTGATCAGATAGATTTTTTGCGTAATAAAAAGCTAAACTTTGTTCTCCTATGTTTACATCAACATAGTTAGTTTCTGATTTAAATTCCCAAGGTAGATCGGACATTATATCAGCATTGAAATGGACCCTGATCTTTTGGTTAGTTATATTTGTTGTTGTGTTAGTTACTTTTCTTATTGTGCCACCATACCCAGTAGCTTTACAAAAAATGCTATATAGAGGCACCGATGCATATGTAAGACATATCATCGACACAACTAAAGATATTAAAAAGAAGACTATAGAATTTTTATCATTTCTCCTTAAAAAGGAGAACATTTAGTCCCTGTTATTAAGTAACCTGAGCAAACTGAGAAATATATTGATAAAGTCTAGGTAAAGACTAGTTGCACCAAGTATTGCCAGCTTAGTAGTAGCAGCTTCTGAACCATCATTATACTTGTAATAAACATCCTTGATTCTCTGAGCGTCAGATGCAGTTTTTAAAGTAAACACTATTACCGATATGAATGATATTGCAAAATCGAGTGGACCACTTCCAAGGAACAAATTCACTACAGATGCTATAATTAATCCCCAGACTCCCATTCTCAAAAAAGAGCCCATACTTGTTAGATCTCTTTTTGTGATGTTACCATACAAAGCCATAGAGCCGAACATGATTGATGTAATGAAAAATGCTCTTGCTATACTTTCTGCAGTATAAATTATGAAAATATAGGATGAAGACATTCCAATTAATACTGCAAACGCAAAAAATATGGTGAATGCAGACTGAACACTAAGATGTAGAATTTTAGGGTATACAAAAAACACTAGTACAAGTGGAGAAAATATTACTGTATACAACAGGACTGGATTAGAATGAATTACCTGAAAAAGACCTGAAAACACCGTTAGGAACGCGACAAGCCCTGTAACGCCTAAAGCTAAAGCCATATAATTATATACTTTAGTTAGGTAACTTCTAAGCCCAGCACTGTAGTAAGCGCCTTGAGAGCGAATATCCTGTTCATTTCTCATGTAAGACATAATATAACTCCTTTTATCCATTACTTAACACATTATAATATAAAACCATATTTTTATCAAGTGTTTTTATTATAAACAGCTATGCGCTGGCATTTGTTTTAATATAAATAGAATATAGGCCTATTGCTGCTGCATTTGAAACATTTAAACTATTAATTGCATTTGACATTGGTATTTTTAAAAGATAATCACAGTTTTCTTTAACTAACCTCCGCATTCCTTTCTCTTCGGAACCAAAAATAATTACTCTTTTTTTCTCAAAACTCTTTATTTCATCTATATTTTCTTTAGTATTGCAATCAAACCCATAACACCAGTAACCGACCTTTTTTAAATACTGCATAGTTTTTACTATATTTGTAACGTATATTAGTGGGACAATATCCAATGCTCCACTTGCTGCTTTTGCAATAGATGCATTTTCACTTGGTGAATGGTTATGTGGTAAAACCAATGCGTCGACATTAAAACAAGCTGAAGTTCTTAAAATCGACCCAATATTGTGCGTGTCAGTGACTTGATCTAAAATGACTATAGTAGAGCTATCGTTCGAGCTTTCAGCTATTTCTTCAATGCTTAAGTTATAAAGAATAGGGGCAACATTTAAAGCAATTCCCTGATGGTTAGCACCTTTGGGTAAAACGTCATTAAGTATTTTGCTTTCTACTAATCGAACTTTAATGCCCTTACTGTCTACACATTGCCTAATTTCTTTTTTGTGCTCTCTATAGAAATTTTCTGTTGCTAACAGTTCTATACACCGCCTATTTTTATTCTTCAGTGCTGACATGCAGGTGTGCTTTCCATACAGCCAAAAATTCTCATTAGTTTTTGACGATTTCATCGTATTATTGAAAATCGGGTTTTTATAGAATAAGCAACATTTTACTATGTTTGGATATTGTTGTAAAATTATACAATTCGATTAATGCGTTTATGTTGGACAATGAGTTGGATTGGCAAAAAAATGTTAAGCCAATAGAATGTGGAAAAGTTACTTTGAAAGTTGATCATAAAGTAAATATAAAGTCTATGGTTGATAAAGGTACCTCCGACTTACAAGGGAATTTTCTTAATACCAATAATAGTAACTCATCATTTTGTCTTGACCAAAACACAAAATCAAAAGTTGATAGGGGTAAATATTTTATAAGCGATAAGCTCGATTTGCATGGCTATAATATAGAGGATGCTTACTGTAAATTGATAGATTTTATTATCAAAAATTATCGAGCAGGAAATAGATGTTTATTGGTAATTACGGGATACGGCAGTGCAACAAACAAAACAGACACTATAAAGAGTAACTTAAATAAATGGTTAAATGACACTAAAATCCAGCATATGGTTCTATACTACCAACAAGCTACGAAAAAACATGGTGGTAAAGGGGCTTTTTATGTTTTATTAAGAAGGAATAAAAACCTTGAGTCCTGATACTTAAAATTCCTTTTAAGCCTTAATTTTTCTTGTATAACCATACAGTGTTCGGCAGCGCGTGACGCACAACCATACGCGTCAAGTTAAGAGATTGTGAGCAAATTTAGAGAGGTTAAAGTGGATACTCTAGCCCTTCTACGTTTGTCTTTTAATGAAAATCGCGACCAAGTTATAGTGAGTTTTTTAAGAAATGCTTTTAAACTATTAATTTTGGTTAATACTAAAAATAACTCTCTAACCCGCCTTTTTAGCTCAATAAATGCCTTTGTTAAGCTAAGTTCTGTATTCTTTTTCACTTCTGTGCAACCAACTATGCCGTGAAATATAAGAATTGCGCACAATTTAGCATATAGTTCACATAATACTCTGCATGGCTTTCCTTTTAGCTTATCAAGCCTGATATGGCTTTTATACAATTTAAATAATAACTCAATTTGCCACCTTACTCTGTAAATCGTTAATACTTGCTCAGCACTAATTTTATTTTCTGGAACATTAGTTATAAATATTGACCAGTTCAACAATTTTTGATTTCTTTTAGAGGATCTGCGATCTTGCTAATCTATTAGCTTTCCTTCTTCTGCCCATAGACTGTTCTTCAGTTAGTTTCTGACATATAATTCTTACTCTAATTTTTGCTTCTTTTCCTAACAATACCTCGTTTTCTAAAAATAACTTATCCTCTCAACATTCTAATAACTCCATTTTTTGATTTGTTTCTACATCATATATGTTGGTATCGACGACTTATGAAATAAGCTCCTATTTCATTGATTTGTTTAAAAGAACTTGGCACAAAATAACCGAGATCAGATATTAGCAAATCATTGCTTAATATATTACTTAAATGTTTCCTATATCCCTGGTCTGATCTTACCCCCTCCGTTAAATTAAGTTGGTCTATTATCTGATTCATGTAGTCGAAAACTAATTGTAACTTTATTCCAGACTTAGTATTGCTTTCATAGCCACTGTAGCTAGTACCATAACCTTTATACATCTCTTCCATACTGTTAGGTAGAGTAATATAGCTACTGTCCAATAATTTAACACTATTAAATTGCTGTAAGATTTTGCAATCAACTTGCAAGATATTTTTAAAGAGAATCACAGATTCATTATACATCCTTTTCATAAATTCCACTGCTTCTTCAGTAAATCTAAAATCCAAACCTTGTTTTGTTATATCTATCGAGTCCTCGTTTAGTAATTGACACATTGTTTCTACGCTACAATTATCAACTCCTATATTACCCAAGACCATGGCTTTTACGAATGATGAACCTTTTAGCTTTCTCTTTCTTTTTATAAACCTTGTTGTAATTGAGATTTTCTCTGCTTTTTCATTAAAAAATTCTTTGAGCTTTTTTGATAAGCAAGTTATTTTATTCATTGGTTCTCTCACTAAAAGTATATCTGGGAGAACTTATACCTTATTATTCTATCTCTTTCATACCTTTATTTCCTTAACTTGACGCGTATGGCTGTACAAACATTATGATTTGGAAGCAATTGCCACCAATAGGGTGTCATCCCAGTGTCTGGGCACTGCCTTTGTGTTTGAGGCAAAACTGGCTATAACATTTAACACACTGCTTTCGCAAATAAATGTTCGTACAGTTATAGCTCTTTTTACAATAATCCGAACAGACCGTAATATGCTACTGGCCTGCTATAGCCATAAACACATATCTTATCGCATTCGGACTATTATAAGAAAGGCTATATGTGTCAGCTACTTGGATGACACTTTTGTACTTGATGCAAGATTATATCTTGAAAAAATTAAGTTTTAATGCTATAAAATAATTGTAAATTTTGTCTCCGTGGTAGCTTTATGAATGTTGAAAGTAAAAAAATACACGATGCTAAAATAAAATTACCAATATTTCTTGATTATCAATCTACTACTAAAGTAGATCCCCGTGTTTTAGAGGTGATGATACCTTACTTTGGTGAGTTCAGCAATGCACACTCTCGCAGCCATTCATTTGGTTGGACTGCTGAAGAAGCAGTGGAAAAAGCAAGGAAACACATCGCTGATCTGGTGAACGCAGATAGCAAAGAAATTATCTTTACCTCAGGTGCAACTGAGTCAAATAATACAGCAATCAAGGGCGTTGCTCACTTTTATAAAAATAAAGGAAATCATATAATCACTGTCTGCACGGAGCATAAGTGTGTTCTGGATTCTTGTCGGCATCTGGAAAATGAAGGCTTTAAAGTTACATATTTGCCTGTTAAGCAAAACGGAATTATAGATTTATCAAAGCTTGAGGAAGCAATTACTGATCAAACAATCCTGGTTTCAGTGATGATGGTAAATAATGAAATCGGAGTAATTCAGCCTGTAAAGGAGATTGGTAAAATATGCAGAAAGCATAATATATTTTTCCATACAGATGCAGCTCAAAGCTTTGGAAAAGTTCCAATTGATGTTAATGAGATGTGCATTGATCTTATGAGTCTCTCTAGCCACAAAATTTATGGACCTATGGGAATAGGCGCATTATATGTACGTAGAAAGAATCCTCGTGTTAGGCTGATACCACTAATTAGTGGTGGTGGACAGGAAAGAGGCATGCGTTCTGGAACAGTTCCAACACCTCTTGCAGTTGGTTTTGGTGAAGCGGCACGTATTGCTAAAGAAGAAATGAAAAAAGAAACAACTAGAGTGGAAGAATTAAGGGATATTTTGTATAATAAGATAAAAGAAGCGTTTCCTGATATCGTTTTAAATGGTGATTATGAAAATAGAATTCCTGGCAACCTAAACTTGAGCTTTCCCTATGTTGAGGGTGAGTCTCTCATCATGGCAATCAAGGATTTAGCAGTAAGTTCTGGTTCTGCGTGCACGTCTGCGTCTCTTGAGCCTTCCTATGTCGTACGGTCGCTAAATAATGGCCATGACCTTGAGCATTCATCAATTAGATTCGGCCTAGGCCGATTTACAACTAAAGAAGAAGTTTTGTACGCAGCAGATCTTGTTGCTAAAAATGTTGGCCGACTGAGAGAAATGAGCCCACTTTGGGAGATGGTACAAGAAGGAGTAGATTTGAACACCGTGAAATGGGACTCTCATTAAATGTATCCATTCCAATTGCAAATGCACTTTGAAATTACTCTGTAACCGTTCACACTTAATTCTTCAATCTCACTAATAGAAAGGCCAGTAAACTTGACAATAGTGTTGACATCAACATTATTAGCCAGCATTGCTTTTGCGACTTCAATTTTCCCTTCCTCTTTACCAATTTTGATGCCTCTTTCTTCGCCAATTTGGATGCCTTTTTCAGTAGCAAGGTCAAGTCTGTATTCAAGAATGGCTTCTTCTTTGCGTAGATCCATTATTCTTTCTTCGTAAGCTACTAAATCTTTTTCATTCCAGCTAAACCTGTCTAATTCATCGTAGGCTAACTTTATTATTGGTGCTTTTTCTGCTATTTTCCTTAAGTCTTCTTCCGTAGTTTCATTTGCATATTTGAAGAAAAATAACCAACGATCCACTATGCTTTCTAGCTGTTCTTCCTTATTCTTAGGAAATTTAGGTAGTTCAATAAATACAAATTGAAAATCTTTTAAGTCATGCTCATTGGTTTTCTCATCTCTTATAGTGTGGCTGGATATATAATCAAGCTTATCAGGAAATAAATTACAATTAGAGATAGCAATAAAGAAAACCTTCTTTAAATCAATGTACTTACCAGATTTATCAGCTTGCCTTGAGTAAGCCTTAGCAGCATATAATTGAGCTCGTTTTTCGAAGCCTTTATCGCGAGTAAGCTGCATTTCAATCACATACCTGGCCCCACTAGAATCCCTGCAAAGAACATCAACTATACTTTGTTTATCAGATGCAATTTCAGGATCCATTATAGTACTGAGGAATTCCACTTCTTGTATAGTATTTATCTCGGTAAACCCTAAAATATCATTCAAAAAATGTATGAGAATATTCTTATTTTTTTCAGTGCCAAAGATTCTTTTAAAGGTTAAATCCAGCTTAGGGTCGAGAAACTTAGATAAAGCCATAGCCAAAGTGCTTAAAAATATTAATAATTATACACTATTATTAACAATTATTCAACCATATTTTTGAAGATAGCTATGCCGCCGCGAACCGTCATACCGCCGCGGTATCTCTAGATCCCGCTAACAAGCAGCGGGATGACGAATTACTTAACCGTCATACCACCGCGAACCGTCATACCGCCGCGGTATCTTAGCATAGATCCCGCTAACAAGTAGCGGAATGACGATTGTGTATCGTGTTTTGCTAAAAATCACAGAATGCAGTCTGGTTACATTACTCTAGCTATACGCAACAACTTTACTTTCAACAATTTTGTGAGCAATAATACGACTTTCACAATCAATATTTATTATATCAGATAGTGAATTAATATCGGTATAACTACCAAAACTTTCCATTGTTGATTCCACTACCTCTACTATTTTTAAAAAGCCGATTCGTGACTTCAAAAATTCATTAACAGCTATTTCATTTGCAGCATTGAGCACAATACTGTTTGTTTGTGGAGCAGAAGAGTTTAACACTGCCATGCTAAGCTTTAGCGCAGGAAAACGCTTATGGTCTGGCTCTTGAAAGGTCAATTTTCCTTGCTTTGTTAAATCTAATTTATAATTTAAAACTAATCTTTCTGGCCAAGATAGAGCATACGAAATGGGGATTGCCATGTCAGTTTCTGCAAGCACAGCAAAGTTGAACCCATCTTTATAAGTTACAATTCCATGTACTATTGACTCAGGATGCACTACTGCTTCAATTTTATCCGGGCTGATGTTAAACAAGTTATGTGCTTCTATTATCTCTAGTGCCTTATTCATCATTGTTGCGCTATCAACCGAGATTTTCTTTCCCATATTCCAAGTGGGGTGACTAAGCGCCTTATCTACCATAACATTTTTTAATTGCTCAAGGCTATAATTTAAGAATGGTCCACCAGAAGCAGTAAGTATGATCTTTTCTACGCATTTGTCGTCATTTTGCAAAATTTGAAAAATTGCATTGTGCTCAGAGTCAATAGGGATTATTTGTACATTTTTTTCTTTAGCTTTTTTGAGTAATAACTTTCCACCGCAAACAATGCTTTCTTTGTTTGCCAATGCAATGACTTTGGTACCGCTTTCTATAACTTCCATAACTGGCCCAAGGCCTGCAATGCCAACTATTGCAACAACTGAGAGATCAACAGGTATAGCAGCAACATTTGTAGCACCAATTGCTATTTTTACATCTGTACCAAGTAGACTTTCTTTCAAATCTTTGTAAAGTCTTTCATCGGAGATAGCAACATATTTTGCATTCAGCAGTTTTGCTTGGTGTGCCAGTAGAGCAAAGTTCGAATGGGCACTTAGTGCTTCCACTTGGTATTCTTCTTTTCTCTTTGAGAGCAAATCTACAGTCTTTTTTCCAACACTTCCTGTTGATCCTAAAACTGAAACCTTTTTCACTAAGACAAACTCATAACAATAGCAACTTTTCTTATTAGGCCTTCTTCCAACTATTCAATAGTTTTTAAGCGTTTAACCAAGTTCATGTCCGTGGTCATCGCCAACAGATGGTGAAGGACCAGGTGAAAAAGATTGACCATGGTGATCACCTGCATCATGCATGTCTTGCAAACCATCAGCATTATGAGCTATTTCGTTATTGGCATGAGGGTAATCATCTGAGTGATGTCCATCATCACCATGAGCCATGTCCATTCCTTCTGATGGCATATCTTCCCCACCTCCACCTGAAAAATATTCTGCAAGGCCTTCAAGAAGTTTTATGCCAAACATATTACCTGACTTTCCAAACAGTGTTACTAAACTACTGCCACTCACCAAACCTTCAAACACATTATTATAAGCAGCAATTGCTCCTTCATGAAAGTTGAACAACCATTTCATTCCATCGACAACTGTTGAAACAGAGTCACTGTGACCAAGACCAAAACCACTTTTCTCACCAGCAGCCTCTTGGTGTTGCTGCTGCGCTTGCCATTCTGCAATATTTGGACCTTGAGCTTCACTCATAAATTTTTACTCTCAACCTTAAGCTATTATTTTATCACAAATATTGCAAAATATCAATAGAGCTTTTGAATATAGCTAATACAAACAATTTCTGTCATCCTATATATAGCTAAACTGACTTACGACAATTTGAAAAACGACAAATTCGTCATTCCGCTACTAGTTAGCGGAATCTATGCCGAGATACCGCGAATGAATCGCGGTATGACGTGTTAGCTATAGGATCCAGTTTGAAAAAAATCTGAATTCCAATGTCCACTACCTTTTACAAAGTTAAAACTTAAAAATATGACTGTTAGCAATAGTGTATATATCTTTAGCTATATATAATGAATGAATTTTTTTATATATTCGTTATTGGTATTTTGTATTTCCTGAACAGTTCCATGGGAAATGATCTCCCCTTCATATAATACTGCTATTTTATCAGCTATTTTAAATGCACTATGAATATCATGTGTAATCGTGATAATTGTAGGGTTAAGATCTCTAGATAATTTTATTATTATCTCGTTTACTATATCTGACATAATTGGGTCCAATCCTGAAGTTGGTTCATCCAAAATAATGATTTCTGGATTGTGTGCAATCGCCCTTGCAAGTGCCACTCTTTTTTTCATTCCACCTGATAGCTCTATTGGAAACATATCTGCTATGCTTTCCTCCAGTCCAACATCATTTAACTTCTCGATTGCTAGCTGTTTTGCCTCTTTTTTGCTGATATTAAAGCGCTTTTTATAATTAAAAGATATATTTTCCCACACTGTAACGTAGTCAAATAAAGCGGAATTTTGAAATAAAACCCCAAATTTATTTTTGCTTTTACTATTTATTTTAACAGACCCTGAGTCTGGAGCAAGCAAGCCGATAATTGTTTTTGTTAATACAGATTTGCCGCTTCCTGAGCTACCAAGTATGACTAATGATTCCCCTTTTAATATATCAAAATTTAGATCTTTTAGTACTGTCCTATCATCAAAAGATAAGCTTAAGTTCAATATTGATATTATGGGGTTACGCATGTATCAAAGTAATCATGTAGTTTGCTAAAATGATCAGTATGGACGATAAAACAACAGTTGATGTTGTAGCAACACCTACTCCTCGTGCACCTTCTTTGCAATGGTAACCGTAATAGCAGCTTGAGACAGAAATTATGGCGCCAAATACAGTTGCTTTTATTAGCCCAGTTATAAAATCATACGTATTAAAGAACTGAGCTGTGTGTTTAATGTATATATTTAAATTGTGGTTAAATTCGAAGACTGCAGTGATACATCCTCCAAATATTCCTATTAAATCTGCACATACTGTAAGTATGGGAAATACTATGATTGACGCTAAAATCCTTGGTGCAATTAAATATTTAAAAGGGTTGATGTTCAAGGTTGTAAGTGCATCTATTTGCTCGGTGATGCGCATTGTACCAATTTCTGCTGCAACTGATGATCCAACCTTTCCTACCATTATTAAGCTGATCAAAACTGGTCCTAACTCTTTAATGATAGTGATCGTAACAAGTTTGGGTATTATCTGTTCTTGGTTAATTAATGGGTCACTCAAGCTACTTTGTAAAACTATTGCCGCTCCTATAAAAACTCCAGTGAGCCCAACAATTGGCAGAGAGAAAAAGCCTATCTCTATAATTTGTCTTGCTATGTTGCTAAAATAATATGGTGGCACAAGGCAGTGGTATAGAGATTGAATAAAAAATATGAATGCACTACCAAGCCTTAACAAAAAATTGATAAAGTACCTACCAATTATTCTAACACTATTTATATCAAAAAAGCTCACTTTGTATTCATTTTAGCTAGAGGTTAGTCTTACTGATTTTATTAAAATTTTTATTAACTTTATCGCAAAGTATAGCTGAGATATGTTTTAAGTTCAACATACTTGATGTTTTAATTTAAAGCTCATATAGCTAACCCAAGAAAGGTTTCCCTACGTCATACCGCCACGGTATCCACAACTGTACGAACGTTGTAGTTTGGGAGCAATTCCCACCAGTGGGCCAGTGCCCAGACACTGGGATGTCTTTGTTGCATCGCTAGCTATGATGGATTAAAGATAAAAAAGATAGGGAATATCAGTAGCTTATTATTCTGGTATTTATAACAAGAACGGTCAGTGAATACCTAAATTTGAGTAAAAGAAATTTCACTACCACTCACCAATCTGGCTAAAATTCAAGAATTTCAATGCTTTAGCTATTTTCAATAGAATTAAATTTATTAATATAAATAACAAATTACTATTCTTAAATTTGATCAGATTGATTGCAAAAAAACAAGATTTTCAATAGGTCGCTTATAATCCTAACTATAGTTAGCCTTTCATAAGTAGCGATGCAACAAAGCCCACTGGGATCCAGCTTCTATGCAACTTAATTAAAAACGTTTGTTTTAGCATAAGACAACTACCTTTAGCTCATCAGCTCAGTTATAAGCAAAATTTCTGGATTCCAGACTGGAATGACATCATCTGTTGTGCAATTTACCTTCAAAAATGAATGTTCGTACAGCTATGGATTCATTCGCGGTATAGATTCCGCTAACGAGTAGCGGAATGACGGTTTTTCAAATTGTAGAGCCACTTTAGCTATAGAACTCAATTACATAAGCAAACCTTACTTATTTTACTATCCCTGTTTACTTCCTGTAAAAAACATGTTACTAATGTATTGTATTTTGTAGTAGAATGGAGGAAATTTTGGCAGTTCCAAAAAGAAAAAAGTCAAAGTCAAGGCGTAATATGCATCGTTCTCATCATGCTATTGAGCCTAAGAATATTGTGGTGTGTTCAACAACTGGGGAATTCATGTTGCCTCATAACGTAGCAGTTGATGGCAGTTACAAAGGAAAACGGGTTTTCATCAAGCAACAGGCGGAGTGACTATTATGATATGTTACCTACGGTCAATAATAATATAGTTATTGCACTTGACGCTATGGGGGGCGATTTTGCGCCTCTTTCCGTAATTCAGGGTGCTGGTTTTTTTTTAGACAACCTTGTTGACCCAGGCATTAAAGTTTTTTTTCATATTTATGGAGATAAGGAAGAAGTATCTCCTTTGCTTTTGAAATATAAAAAAGTAAGTAACAATTCTGAATTTACTCATTGTTCTGACAATGTCCTTGCAAATGATAAGCCATCTTTTGCGCTGAGACATCGTAAAGACTCAAGTATGAAAGCTGCAACTGTTGCAGTGAAAGAAGGTAAAGCTTTCGGAGTGGTATCTTCAGGCAACACCGGAGCGTTGATGGCAATTTCCAGATTTATTTTAGGAACATTACCAAACATTTATCGTCCTGCTATTGCCTCTATCTGTCCAACTAAGACAAAAAGCTTCGCTTTGCTTGACCTTGGTGCAAATGTTGATTGTAATGCCGACTCATTATTTCAATTTGCGTTAATGGGTAGTATATTTGCAAAAATAGCATTAAAAATTGACAATCCTGAAGTTGCTTTGCTAAATATCGGCACAGAAGAAGTTAAAGGTAATGACTCAGTGCGCGGCGCTTTTGAGTTGCTTAAAAACGCTCCAGGCATTAATTTCAAAGGGTATATAGAGGCAAGTGAATTTTTAGAGGGTAATATAGATGTGATTGTTGCTGATGGTTTTGTTGGCAATGTAATGCTCAAAACGGCTGAGGCAACCGCTAGTACCTTTATCAATCTAATAAAGCAGGAAGTATTCAATTCGTGGATAGCGAAAATGCTTGTTGGTATATTGTTAAAATCCAAACTAAATAAAGCTTTAACGCGTTTTAATCCCAAAATTAGAAGTGGAGCTATGTTTTTAGGGCTGAATGGTATCATCATTAAAAGTCATGGAAATTCTGATGCTATTTCTTTTGCCCATGCCATAAAATTTGCAGTAAATGCAATTAGTGAAAATTTAAATCAAAAGATAATTAACGGGGTAAGTCATATTGAATAAAAGTTTCATATTAAGCACTGGATCTTACCTACCAAGAAAAATGTTGAGTAACAACGAAATTGCATCGATAGTTGAGACGAGCGATGAATGGATAAGGCAGAGAACAGGAATAGTTCAAAGGCATATAGCAGATGAAGGAGAACTAACGTCAGATCTAGCTGTAAATGCAGCAAAAAGTGCTATAGAAAAAGCTAAAATTTCAGTAGATGAAATTGACTTGATTATAGTTGCTACAACAACTCCTGATAAAACTTTTCCTAGCTGTGCAACGATTGTACAAAGTAAGTTAAAATGTAAAAACGCATTTGCTTTTGATGTACAAGCAGCATGCTCTGGTTTTATATATGCAGTTACAGTTGCTGATTCGCTCATAAAATCTAACAATAGAATTAAATATGCATTGGTTATAGGTGCTGAAATAATGTCTAGGATTGTTGATTGGGAAAATAGGTCAACTTGTGTACTCTTTGGTGATGGTGCTGGTGCAGTAATAATGAAATCAGCATGTCATTTTAACGTCATTCCAACAAATGATGCTGATACTTGGGTGGCAGAGAAGGGGGTTACAAAAGGTATAATTTCAACTAGCCTATATTCTGATGGCAATGTGGACATACTATGTACGAACGGAGGGATATCCTCAACTGGTGATTCTGGAAAAATATGCATGAATGGAAGAGAAGTGTTTAAACATGCAGTGGATAAGTTAACAGCCTCAGTAGAGGAAACTCTGAAATGCAATAATTTGAAAATCACTGATATTGACTGGTTAATTCCCCATCAAGCAAACATTCGTATTATTGAAGCAGTAGTAAAGAAATTAGATTTTCCTATAGAGAAAGTGATTAATACCGTTGATAAGCATGCAAACACCTCAGCGGCATCAATTCCACTGGCCTTAGACTATGCAATACAAGAATCAAAAATAAAATCAGGAAATCTGGTACTGCTGATTTCAATAGGTGCAGGCCTGACCTGGGGTTCCGTGTTGCTGCACTATTAGACTTCCTGCATTACCTCCTGTCATCCAAGTACCCTCTTTGTCATTCCAGTGCCTCTTTCTCCTGTCATCCCAGTGCCCCCTTTTGTCATCCCAGTAGCCCCTTCCATACGCGTCAAGTTAAGAGATTGTGAGCAAATTTAGAGAGGTTAAAGTGGATGCTCTAGCCCTTCTACGTTTGTCTTTTAATGAAAATCGCGACCAAGTTATAGTGAGTTTTTTAAGAAATGCTTTTAAACTATTAATTTTGGTTAATACTAAAAATAACTCTCTAACCCGCCTTTTTAGCTCAATAAATGCCTTTGTTAAGCTAAGTTCTGTATTCTTTTTCACTTCTGTGCAACCAACTATGCCGTGAAATATAAGAATTGCGCACAATTTAGCATATAGTTCACATAATACTCTGCATGGCTTTCCTTTTAGCTTATCAAGCCTGATATGGCTTTTATACAATTTAAATAATAACTCAATTTGCCACCTTACTCTGTAAATCGTTAATACTTGCTCAGCACTAATTTTATTTTCTGGAACATTAGTTATAAATATTGACCAGTTCAACAATTTTTGATTTCTTTTAGAGGATCTGCGATCTTGCTAATCTATTAGCTTTCCTTCTTCTGCCCATAGACTGTTCTTCAGTTAGTTTCTGACATATAATTCTTACTCTAATTTTTGCTTCTTTTCCTAACAATACCTCGTTTTCTAAAAATAACTTATCCTCTCAACATTCTAATAACTCCATTTTTTGATTTGTTTCTACATCATATATGTTGGTATCGACGACTTATGAAATAAGCTCCTATTTCATTGATTTGTTTAAAAGAACTTGGCACAAAATAACCGAGATCAGATATTAGCAAATCATTGCTTAATATATTACTTAAATGTTTCCTATATCCCTGGTCTGATCTTACCCCCTCCGTTAAATTAAGTTGGTCTATTATCTGATTCATGTAGTCGAAAACTAATTGTAACTTTATTCCAGACTTAGTATTGCTTTCATAGCCACTGTAGCTAGTACCATAACCTTTATACATCTCTTCCATACTGTTAGGTAGAGTAATATAGCTACTGTCCAATAATTTAACACTATTAAATTGCTGTAAGATTTTGCAATCAACTTGCAAGATATTTTTAAAGAGAATCACAGATTCATTATACATCCTTTTCATAAATTCCACTGCTTCTTCAGTAAATCTAAAATCCAAACCTTGTTTTGTTATATCTATCGAGTCCTCGTTTAGTAATTGACACATTGTTTCTACGCTACAATTATCAACTCCTATATTACCCAAGACCATGGCTTTTACGAATGATGAACCTTTTAGCTTTCTCTTTCTTTTTATAAACCTTGTTGTAATTGAGATTTTCTCTGCTTTTTCATTAAAAAATTCTTTGAGCTTTTTTGATAAGCAAGTTATTTTATTCATTGGTTCTCTCACTAAAAGTATATCTGGGAGAACTTATACCTTATTATTCTATCTCTTTCATACCTTTATTTCCTTAACTTGACGCGTATGGTAGCCCCTTCGGTGTCATTCCAGTCTGGAATCCAGTTCTTATTGTACATTCACCTGGTGTAAAGTTAAGTTTCCTGGATCCCAGTGTCAGCTACTCGGATGACAAAAAAAGGAGCACTGGAATGACAGCAGTCCTACGTCATACCGCGATTCATTCGCGGTATCTCTAGATCCCGCTAACAAGCAGCGGGATGACGGTTGTCGTTTAGCCACAAATATTTAAGAAATTTACCAAATGAAAAAAAAGGCAAAAGAAGCCCTGGGGTTATTATCCGCTTTAAAATATTGGCGTTTTTTATGTTTTAAACGCTTGACAAGCGAGATTAAGCTGCTTTTAATTGCAACTAACTTACGCTGCAAACGTTTAAGAAATTTACTAAGCAGAAAAAAAGACAAAGAATCCCCGAGTTAGCTAGTCTTTTACTATCTCTGTCGAGTATTGGCATTTTTTGATGTCTTGTAACGCTTTGTAAGCGCGTTCAGCTTATTTAGATAAAAATCTAGATGTAGATGAAGTTTTGTAAAGACATACAGTATCTATATACTGCAAAAAATTGAACATAAGACGCCGATACATTAAGTAATCCTTACCTTTTAATCTGCAGATTGGCGAAAGCAAATACAATAGCTTCAGTTTCATGATAAGGGAGCTGGCAAGGTTTGTCAAGGAAGTTTTTCTTTCCCGTGAATTCCCTTTGAAGTTGAATATTGAAAATTGACTGGAGAGTTGTGGATTACTTTGTATATGTCATAACAAGCCATGGCGCTCTCAGCAAAACCATTTAGTATTAATTTTAGTTTGCCTGAATAAATAGCTATATCTCCGATTGCATATATCCTATCTCTACTGGTTTTAAGTGTAGCTGGGTCGACAACTATGCGGCTATGTTCTAACTGTATACCCCAATTGTTTATTGGACCAAGATTCATTGACAATCCAAAAAATGGCAGCAAAAAATCAGCGGATATTTCTTTTTCTTCCTTAGAGGCAATGTTTTTTACTATCACTGTGCTCAATTGCCCATTACCTCCTGCTAGTTCGTGTAATTGATATGGCACTACCAGTTCTATTTTTCCATCAATTTCAAGTGATTCTAATTTATTTCTAGTTTCAGGAGTGCAGCGAAATTCCTTTCTCCTATGTATCACATAAATTTTCTTTGCAACTTTAGAAAGTTCTACAGTCCAATCAGCTGCAGAATCACCCCCCCCTGCAATGACTATAGTTTTATCCTGAAAATCAGAAATTTTATTTACACTGTAAAATACAGATTTATTTTCATATTCTAATATACCACTTAAGGGTGGACGGTTAGGTTCAAACATTCCATTACCTGCAGCAACAATAACAGCCTTACATTTTACCTCTGTACCTATGCTCGTTATGATAGTAAAGTTTTCACCTTCGTTATTTGAAATCTTTTCTACTTTTTGACTTAAATGGTAAATAGGCTTAAATGGCGAAGCTTGCTCCATTAGCTGCTCAATTAATTTTTGGGCAGTAATTACAGGATAACCAGGTATATCGTATATTGGCTTTTCTGGGTAAAGAGCTGTGCATTGTCCTCCTGCTTGATCCAAAACATCTATTACATGACATCTCATATCAAGCATTCCCGCTTGAAAAGCAGTGAATATTCCAACAGGTCCTGCACCTATTATTACTATATCGGTTTTCATATTCAGATGGTAATCTATTTATAGATATTAGCTTTCTTCGCTAATAAGGTCAATTTACAAAGGGACGTATTTTTAAAAGATGTGGCTAGATTAGATAAGATTTCCAGCGTTATGAACCACATAGTCCAAATAAGCTCTAAAAATCAGCTAGCATAGCGAGATGCTGTGCGGACGGAATGGGATTCGAACCCATGGTACGCTCATCACGTACGTCAGTTTTCAAGACTGGTGCCTTAAACCGCTCGGCCATCCGTCCATTTCTTTTCTATCACAACATTTGATTTTAAGCAATCTATAAAAGCTTTACTTGCCCACGCAAAA
This sequence comes from Wolbachia endosymbiont (group A) of Pherbina coryleti, assembly GCF_964026875.1. NCBI lineage: Bacteria > Pseudomonadati > Pseudomonadota > Alphaproteobacteria > Rickettsiales > Anaplasmataceae > Wolbachia > Wolbachia endosymbiont (group A) of Pherbina coryleti. The sequence goes on along the minus strand of NZ_OZ034706.1, from coordinate 1,269,592 downwards.
GTTGCTAAACACACTACTCAATATTTCCTCAACATTAATAATTCCAATCACCGCACCAAGTTCAAATGCAGCAAGCCTCAAATCTTCAGATATCAACTCAATTGGATTATCGATATTAAAACGTTGTAAATGTTCCAGTGCTTTCTGCATGTGATTCCTATGTCTTTGCCGAGTGATTACAGGAGTGTCTCTATCATGCCCAAATTTTTCCTCTGCCTTCTCTTTTATGAGAGAGATCAATTTGTTTGTACCTATTCCCTTTAAAATAGAAATAGGTAGAAAATCTATGCCATTAATTTTTATATTGTGATTATTGATAACATCGTCAGCTTTGCTCAATACATAAATAGTATCGCTATTTACAACGTTGCAATTGATATTATGACGCTGTTCAAAAGGAAACAGTTCTATTCTTAAATCAGCTTCAAAAGACCTCTTTTTCGCTCGACTTATACCTTCTGATTCTATTGGATCTGAACTCTCACGAATTCCAGCAGTATCAGAGAGAATGATTGGGTATCCGCCAATGTCAATATGAGCTTCAAGTATATCTCTTGTTGTGCCTGCATATTCAGAAACAATAGCAATATCACGCTTGGCTAAGAAATTAAACAGAGTTGATTTACCGACATTTGGTTTACCAGTTATTACAACATGTAAACCCTCACGCAACCTTTCACCCCGTCTATTATCATTTAAATGCTCTTGTATCAACCGCACAAGAGCTCGCACTTCATTATTAATTTTTTCCAATTCATTTTTTTCTGTCCAAACATCCTCTGGAAAGTCTATATATGCTTCGATTTTGGATTGTATCGTTATTAATCTTTGCCTCCAATTGCTGTATAGTCTCTCCAATTCTCCTGATATCTGCTTAATCGCTTGTTTAGCTTGCATTTTCGTCTCAGCATCAATTAAGTCTGCAATTCCTTCTATTTGAGTTAAGTCAAATTTACCATTTAGAAAAGCCCTAAGTGAGAATTCTCCAGGCCTGGCCATAACGAAAATTTTTGATAATTCCTCCAAGATGATTTTTATGACTGCCTTACTTCCATGCACTTGTAACTCTATAACATTCTCGCCAGTGAAACTGTTTGGAGCAGGGAAATAGATGATTATTCCATTATCTATCAATTGATTGAAATCATCATATAGATCAACTAAAGTAGCAAATCTTGGTTTAATTTCTTTCTTAATATGAAAATGATTTAAAGCTTTAAGCGCATAGTTGCCTGAAATTCTAATTACTGCAACTCCTGACTTACCAAATACGGTCGATAAAGCGAAAATAGTTTCATTTGTGTTTGTCATTATTTATATAAACTACTTAGCAATATTACACTTAAGAAACCAAAATACCTAATTTGAAAATATTCAAAATTTTTATCTATCTTGCTAGTTTATATTAATGCAGTACTATCATACTAGTGAATGTATTATATAGAAAAGCTGTAAAAGTCACCCAGGTGAAAATATTTATTTTGAAAACTGATAATATGATTTATAATGACTGACACAAGTTTTAAATATTTTATGCTCAAGAAATTAGCTTGGTATTGGTCTTTTGCAGAGTTAATCAAAGGGTTTGCTATTACATTGAAATATATGTTCAAACCAAAGGTTACGTTAAGATATCCTATGGAGAAGGGCCCTTTAAGTCCAAGGTTTCGTGGTGAGCATGCGTTGCGTAGGTATCCAAACGGTGAAGAACGGTGCATAGCTTGTAAATTATGCGAAGTTATCTGCCCTGCTCAAGCAATAGTTATTGAAGCAGAGGAAAGAGAAGACGGTAGTCGTCGCACCACACGCTATGATATTGACATGACAAAATGCATATACTGCGGGCTTTGCCAAGAGGCATGTCCAGTTGATGCAATTGTGGAGGGTCCTAACTTTGAATTTGCTACTGAAACGAGAGAGGAGCTAATGTACAATAAAGAAAAGTTATTGCGTAATGGTGAAATTTGGGAAGACGCAATTGCACTCAGGTTAAAAAAGAATAGACCTTATTATTAATGTTCAGAGCTTATAACCCTGTTATCCATTATGATTTAAGGGCAGTGCCCACTAGGGGTGGTGTCATCCAAGTAGCTGATACACAACTGTACGAACATTTGTTTGCGAGGGCAGTATGTTAAATGTTATAGCCTGTTTTGCCTCAAACACAAAGGTGTCATCCCAGTGCTTGACACTGGGGTCCAGGTATAAAAATATTTGCAAATTGTGCAATGGACAACAGATTTTAGGAGCATACGTTAAACTAATTTCCATTATAAAAATAAGATGGATCCCAGTGGGCTTTGTTGCATCGCTCTTCGGATAGTAGGTAACGCACAATAAATTTATGAAGCTATCTCAAATTTAGCCATACCAATATCAGTGAACTTATTGAGCAAATAGCATTTAGTTCCTTCTCTCTATTTGTCTCAGATTTATTCCTAAAACTAAACCCGAATGTTTGTTTCAGTCGCGAGAAAAAACTTTCTATATAAGATCTTTTTCCGTAGTTTGTTTGCCTTTTCCACCTCTTCATTCCATCTTCGCTGCATGATTTTATTAGTCTAATTGCAGCATTTCTCTCAGCCATATAGTCTAACTTTGGATGCTCTGCTGCGTTGTTTTTCGGAGGAATTTTCGTTTTTATACCATATTGATTACACAGCTTATAGAGCTTTTCTCTGTCATATGCCCTATCTGCATATAGTACTTTTATGACATACTGAAAATCGACTTCTTTTAGCAAATCACAAGCTCCATAGTGATCAGCCGTTACTGTATTTTACAGCTATGGCTTTTTTGCTGTTTGTATTCAACATTACATGCAATTTTCTTGTCTGTTCATAGCTGCGATACTTTCTATCTTCGCTATTTTCTTTGCTATGACCAGGAGTGTTGTTGTATATACTAATTCCTGTACTGTCTATAGCAATTTCGATATCTTCCATATTATTTTCTGCAATCATTGATCTTAATATTGAGTTTCTTAAACCTTCTTGATGATTGTGAATAGCTGATAACTTGCAAATTTTTCCCAATTTGCTCAAGGTATCCTGCTATAAACCCAACTGTTTGCCTCAGGCCTATTCTAAATAAACAAGTTATTATGTGCACCAAAATTACAACTTTATCGCTATAAATATTGTTGCCACCTGGTATTTTTGGACCATTCTCGTACCACTTTTCTATGGCTTCGTTGATATAATGAAAAATATTTCCTCTTTTTTCTAGAAATTTGTTATATTCGCTATGGTTACTGACCCTCATTTTTTGTGGCATATTTTTTCTTTCAAGGTTAAATGGCTATTTTATAATGAATTTTGTCAGTAGCCACCAGATTTTTTCAGTTGCTATGCAACAAAGCCATCCCAGTGTCACGCACTGGGATGACAAAGAGAGGGTTAGACAAAAGGGTCGATAAATGATTAGGATTACTTTTTCAGCCGAACAAAAAGTAAAAGAATACAGTGGTAAAGTTACTGGCTTTGATATATTACAACCGGATGTTTTGAAAGAAGCAATTGCCTTTAAGGTAAATGGTGAGTTGCATGATCTCTCACGTGAAATTGAAGCTGATGCAGAGATAGAGGTGATACAACTGAGTGACGAAGTGGGTTTAGATATAATAAGGCATGATGCTGCTCATATAATGGCGCAGGCAGTGAAAGAGCTATTTCCTAATACTCAGATTACTATCGGCCCAACAATTCAGGACGGTTTTTACTATGATTTTGCTACAGATCGTACCTTCACTACGGACGATCTTACCGCAATAGAAAAGAAAATGAAAGAGATTGTAAAAAGTAACCACAGATTTGTTCGAGAAGTTTGGACTCGCAAGCAGTCAGTTGATTTCTTTAGTGGTATAGGCGAAAAATATAAGGTTGATATTATCTCATCCATACCAGAGGGTGAAAACCTAACTGTTTATAGGCAAGGTGATTTTGTTGACCTATGCCGTGGTCCGCACTCACCATCAACCGGTAGAGTTAAAGCGTTTAAACTTATGAAAGTAGCGGGTGCATACTGGCGAGGTGATGCAAAGGGCCCAATGTTGCAGCGAATATATGGCACAGCATGGAGAAATAAGGATGAATTAAACGCTTATCTTGAGTGTCTCAAAGAAGCAGAGAAACGTGATCACCGCAAAATTGCCAAGGATATGGATTTATTTCACATCCAAGAGGAAGCTGTCGGGCAGGTTTTTTGGCATGAACAAGGATATATTTTATATAATGTTCTTGAGTCTTACATCAGAAAGAAGCTAATAAATAATGGCTATTTTGAGGTAAAAACTCCTATTTTAGTAAGCAAAGAGCTGTGGGAAAAATCTGGACATTGGGATAAGTTTCGTGAAAATATGTTTATTGTTGATGAATCTGAAAGCAAAAAGCTAGCAATAAAACCCATGAATTGCCCCTGTCATGTGCAGATTTTTAATTCTCACACCAGAAGCTATCGTGATTTACCGATACGTATGGCAGAATTTGGTACGTGTCATAGGAATGAAAGCTCAGGCTCATTGCACGGACTGATGCGAGTGCGTGGTTTTACGCAAGACGATGCACACATTTTTTGTATGGAAGAACAAGTGAATTCTGAAACTATAAAGTTTTGTGACCTTTTAAAAGAAGTATATTCAGAGCTTGGATTTAATGAAATTTCTGTGAAATTTTCAGACCGTCCAGATATTAGAGCAGGTAATGATGAAGTGTGGGATAGAGCTGAAAAAGCGCTGCTTGAAGCCGTTAAAGAAGCGGGCTTGAGTTATGAACTGAGCCCTGGTGAAGGTGCATTTTATGGTCCAAAGCTAGAGTTTGTTTTGAAAGATGCAATAGGCAGAAGCTGGCAATGTGGAACATTGCAAGTTGATTTCATTTTACCAGAACGTCTGGGAGCTTTTTATATAGGGGCAGATGGGCACAAGCATCACCCTGTCATGTTACATAGGGCAATTCTTGGGACTTTTGAGCGTTTTATCGGAATTTTGATAGAAAATTATGCAGGAAAATTTCCAGTTTGGCTTGCTCCAACGCAACTTGCTATTCTGACCATTACAAATGAAGCTGACGGTTACGCCACAGAAATTAGCAATATTTTAAAAGAACAAGGTGTTAGAGTCAAGACTGATTTGACCAATGAAAAAATTAGTTATAAGATACGTTTGCATAGTTCAAACAAGGTTCCTATATTGTGGATTGTAGGCAAAAATGAAGTTACAAGTAAAACTGTGTCAGTGAGAAATTTAGGATCGGAAAGACAGGAGTCTTTTTCTTTGGAGAAGGCTATTGAATTGTTGTTAAAAAGTATTAATTTGAATTAAGGGAGTTAAAGTTTGCAAGTTAAAAAGAACAATAAAAACAGAATTAATGGATTCATCACAGCTAAGGAGGTACGCTTAGTTGATCACAGTGGTGAAATGATCGGAATCGTGCTAATAGAACGAGCTTTGGAGCTTGCACAGGGTGTTGGTTTAGACTTGGTAGAAATTGCACCTGATTCAACCCCTCCAGTATGTAAAATTCTGGATTATAGCAAGCAAAAGTATGATATAAAAAAGAAAGCAAGTGAAGCAAAAAAGAAACAAAAAACATTAACTATAAAAGAAATTAAACTGGGTCCCAATATTGGTGATCACGATTACGGAACAAAATTGCGTCAAGCAAGAGACTTACTTGCCCACGGACATAAAATTAAAGTCACAATGAGATTTAGAGGGAGAGAGCTTATAAACACTGAAGTTGGACTGGAAAAATTAGAACGGCTAATTCGAGACACTGAAGATATCGCAAAGGTAGAATTGGCACCTAAAAGAGAAGGGAATCAATATTTTTTAGCTCTGGTTGCTAAGTAGCAAAACGGCTTAAGAAGTATAAGTAAAGTTAAATTATCGCTCTCTCTTTGATAACATGGCGAAAATGTCTTATTAATCCTTGAATCGGCCAAGCTGCAGCATCGCCAAGTGCGCAAATTGTATGTCCTTCTATTTGAGTTGTAAGGTCAAGCAGCTTATCTATTTCATCAGGCTTAATATCTCCTGCCACCATCCTCTTCATAATCCTCCACATCCATCCAGTACCTTCACGGCATGGTGTGCATTGTCCACAGGACTCATGCATATAAAAGTGTGATAACCTCTCTATTGCAGCTATTATATCAGTTGATTTATTCATCACTATTACAGCAGCAGTACCAAGCCCTGATTGTGCAGTTCTTAATGAATCAAAATCCATTTCAATAGTATCACATATAGATTTTGGAATTAATGGCACTGAAGACCCACCAGGTATTACAGCAAGTAAATTATCCCAACCTCCTCGCACTCCACCTGCGTATTTTTCAATTAATTCACGTAATGGAATTCCGAGCTCTTCTTCAACATTACACGGGTTGTTTACGTGCCCTGAAATACAAAAGACCTTGGTACCAGTATTATTTGGTTTACCAAGAGATGCAAACCATTCTCCTCCGCGATTCAGAATATCTGGAACCATGGCTATAGTTTCAACGTTGTTTATTGTGGTTGGGCAGCCAAAAAGTCCAACACCTGCGGGAAATGGAGGCTTCATGCGAGGAAAGCCCTTTTTTCCTTCAATTGATTCGAGTTGAGCTGTTTCTTCCCCACATATGTAAGCTCCTGCGCCCCTATGGATAAACACATCAAGATCATAACCTGATTTGCAGGCATTTTTTCCAATTAAACCTTCTTTATAGGCTTCCTCAAGTGCTTTTTTTAGAACTAAATATTCATTATAAAATTCACCCCTGATATAAATATATGCAACTGATGCGCTGATCGCTTTGCCGGCCAGGAGAATTCCCTCAAGTAACTTATGTGGCTCATATCGCAATATATCTCTATCTTTACATGTACCAGGTTCTGACTCATCTGCATTGACTACTAAATATGCTTTTGGGAGATTTTTGGGCATAAAGCTCCACTTAAGGCCGGTGGAAAATCCTGCACCCCCTCGACCTCTCAAACCAGATTTCTTTACTTCATCAATGATCTTTTCTGATCCTAAATCCAGTAATTCCTTTGTTTTTTGCCAGCTACCACGTTTTTTTGCACCCTCAAGTAGTGGAGTTCCTTTACCATTTAGGTTGGTGAATATTTTGTCTTGTTCTTTTAGCATGTTTTTCAAAATTTGTGAGTGATCCCGACGCGATTCGAACGCGTGACCCACTGATTAAAAGTCAGTTGCTCTACCGGCTGAGCTACGGGATCATTTCATTTTTCAGCTATACTAAACATCAATACAGTTTTTATCCGTTTTAATCAAACTAAAATTTTCATGTGTGGTTAAATAAATTATATAATATACTGCGTTAGTGATAATTTAGTTAAAAAATTTTTAAAGGAAAACTTCTTGTTAATTTTCAGTTCACAGATTTATTTGGATGGTGTGACGTATAACGCTAAGGAGACAAAAAAATAGAGAAGTGTGTACACCCTGCAGAATTTGTACACTATTTAGCAATAGCCTAATAGATAAATATTTCTTGCATTTCAGCCTGAGTGATTTATGCTTTAAGCAAGAATTACCTGGGGGTATAGCTCAGCTGGTAGAGCATCTGTTTTGCACGCAGAAGGTCAGCGGTTCGATCCCGCTTGCCTCCACCAGTCTATACAGCTCTAGCCGCCACAAAACCTGTCAAAACAGCTTATTTTAATCTATGAGTGTTTTATACTAGTTTCCTAAAAATCCCTATTTCTTTTCGTCACTTCTCTCTACACAAGTAATGTTTGTTATTATAATTCTAATATATACCAACTTAACAATAAATTAATCAATAAATGTTAGAATAGCTATAATTAAATTTATTAGGTAATACTCATGAGTGGAAAAAAGCATGTTTTTAAGATGATACCTGGAAAAGAGGTGTTTAGAAAAACCCCGACTACAAGGATAAAGTGGCCTGAAGGTAATGATCCTACAATGCCTATTAAAAAAGTTGAGCTTGTATCGCTGGATGATAAAAACGATGTAGTACTAGGCTTATTGCCTATAAAACTTTGCAGCAGTTCTTGCCTAGACAGTTACATATGTCTGGAGGAAGAAAATGAAGGAAATCTGGTAGCCAAAGATTATAAAAGTGATTCTAACTTAGATTATGTAAAAAGTAACCATACATTTGTATATTACGGTAATGAGTTGGCTAAGTTATCATATACAAGAGAGCTTGTGCAGCCTTTCAAAACTATGTGTAGCAGTTCTATTAAATCAAAAAAATTGGAATACAAATATGTAACATGGGAAGATTCAGATACTGGCAACAATAAATATTATTTTTCAGACGAGGCAGGAAATATAATCGATTCACCTGACAATAAGGTATTACAAGACATTATGTTATACTACGGTGAGAGACATATAAGAGATGTGCTACTGTTGCTATCAAACGCGTTTACTAAAGTTTTTATTCAGGGCCTAACAGACGACCAACTAAAAACTCTTACCAATACTCTTAGTAACGAGCAACTGCAAAAAATAATTCCTGAACTGAGCTCAAGCCAACTACAGACCTTAGCAAAGAACTTAACAGATGAACAACTCCAAGCTTTAGTGGATCATCTAACCAATCACCAATTACAAACTCTTGCTCAGGAACTAAATCCAGAAAAGTTACAAATAATTGTTCCTATTTTAAATGATGCTCAGCTTGAAGCTCTAGTTAGAGACTTAAATCCAGAGCAAGTAAAAGAAATTTTACCTCACTTAAAAGTGGATCAGTTCAAAGCACTTATTAAAACTTTAAATGACGAGCAATTTACAGTGCTTGCAAAAGACTTGGCTGAGCACCACTTGACAATACTCTCCAAAGAATTAGAAGGTGATCAGTTGAAAGCTTTAGTAAATAGTCTGCAAGAAGAACAACTGAAAGACTTAGTTAATAAGCTTGATCCTGAGAAACTCGAAGCAATTGCTCAGGATTTAACTGATTCTAATAAGATTCAGATTATCATTAAGTCTTTAGTTGACAACCCAGACAAACTTCAAGCTTTTGCTCGCAATATGTCTAATGAGCAGTTTAAAGAACTTTTGGATAACGTAGGCGCAGAAGAGCTTAAAGACATCATTCACAAACTGCCTTATGAGAAAGTGACAGCTGTGATCGGTGATCTCAGCAATCAAGATCAGTCTAAAGCTATTATTGATGCATTAAAAGGGAAACTTGACGAGCAGAGTAAACAGAACAAGGAAATGATTGAGATGCTCAAGCAAATCAAGGACGATATGCCAGGCATTGCAGAAGCTCCAGATTTTACAATAGTAGAAAACAATAACGATTCAATGCTACTTGTATGGTAGCAATTTATGAAAATCAATTTTTTTATAGGAGGTAACTTATTATGAGTAAAAACAATGTAGAATTATATTTTGGTGACGAGCCTTCAGACCAAAGTAAATTACTAAAACTTGAGAGCCCGGTTTTTACAAAACCAGATTTTGTAAAACCAAGTATAGATTCAGTAAAAATTCAGAATAAAGAAAAAGGTGCTAAGGAGTTAGATTTTGATATAAATCAGCCACTGGAAAAAATACCTATAGCGGAAATGAAGCAAACAGCCGCAGCTATAACATACCTTAAAAAGGTTTATGATGGCTTGATAGACAGTATTAATGAGTATAACACAAGTTTAAGCAGTAACATTACAACTGGCATAGTGGAGCCACTGTCAACAACTATATCAAATATAGGGAACAATACAACTGAAATAAAAAGTCAACTTCAAACTCTTCGAGATGAGCTTCAGGAATTTCGTGATGATCAGCCAGGCATTGCAGAAGCTTCCATATTCCCTCATGCTACTGGCGAAGAGAACGGGTTGCTTTAATAAAAAAGGTAATAGCTTGCTAGCTGTTACTCTTTCCACATACCACTTCAATGTAGCTGAATTGATTTTAAAATTATAATTTTTTATAGGAGTTAGCATGAATAATAGTAAACAAGAAAGCAAAAACGAACTTAAAGTAATAAGCAAAATAGAAGTTATAGCTCTTTTTACAATAATCCGAACAGACCGTAATATGCTACTGGCCTGCTATAGCCATAAACACATATCTTATCGCATTCGGACTATTATAAGAAAGGCTATAACACCAAACCTAAAGGTTATGATGAAACAGTTGCGCGAAATCCAGCGCAGCTTGGTTATGTCCACAAAGCTTTAGATAAATTAATCGCAGAGCTGAACACGAAATTCGTTCCTGAATTGGATGATGTATTGCATAACAATAGCAACTCTATCAGTCAATTATAGCCTTTCTTATAATAGTCCGAATGCGATAAGATATGTGTTTATGGCTATAGCAGGCCAGTAGCATATTACGGTCTGTTCGGATTATTGTAAAAAGAGCTATAAATGACATGCTAACAGAAGAAAGGAGTAAGCTTGACGAGCTAATTACAAAGGTTGGTAATGAAAATAGTGGTTTAGTACAGAGCCTGAATAACTTACAGACAAAAGTAGAGGAATTAGAAAACAATACCATTAATGAACCAGATTGGGGTTAAACTGGAAAGAGTAATAGTCTCTAGGCTGTGACTCTCTCTACATACCGTTTCAATACAGCCAGGTTAAGGAATCTATTTTAAAACTTTCGGCATATAGTTCTCATCATGTTTTGCAAACACTGTATCTGCAAGAAAAGTACTATTATCAAACATTTTACCTTGCACAACAACACCACTTTTTTCTGAAAACATTGGTGGAAGTATTCCCTGATATTTCACCATAACGCTCTTATTAAAATCTGTCATTTGAAAAATCACTTCACTTTCGTTGCGTATCACGCTATTTTCAACAACCATTCCACCAACACGGATTAGTTTTTGACCATTTGGTAAAACTATTGCCTCACTTACTGTATAGAAAAATGAGATATTTTCTTTGAGCGTTGTTAAAATAAAAAAAACTGCACAACTTAAAAAGCAGAAAATTCCTGAAGTTATAAGTAATCGCTTATGTTTCTTCTTCATGATTATCTTTCAGGCTTTCTAGAATTTTTTTACTTTTAGTATAACAAGAAATGGTAAAAATTAGCTCTCCAGCAATCAGCGTGAAACTAATAAGGTAAGCAAAAATTACATATGTATTCATAATGCATTATCAATAAATAACTCACCTGCATCAAAATAAATTAAGCTTCCATCCTTTTGCTGCAACACCAATTTACCACTTTTATCTATATCAGCAAAAATTCCTTCATACAATTTGTCAGCTAACTTTACACTGATTTGCTCATTCATTTTGAATGCTTTTTTTAACCACATTTCTCTTATAGCATAAAACCCATCAAGTAGCCATTGCTTTCTTAGCTTATTAAAATTTATTATTAATTTCTTTAACAGATCTATGTTAGACACAGACTCACCGTAATTGCTAATGCACGTTGTTCCTGGAAGTGGTGCATGACTGACATTAATTCCAGTTCCTATAATGAGCCAATTCGAATTGGATCTTTTTTCAAGCAATATTCCACTTATTTTCTTGCCATCGATTAGAATGTCATTTGGCCATTTATACTGGAGATTTAGACCATTTATAAATGACAGTATAGCATTTCCAACAGCAAGAGCAGTAACAAAAGTCAATTCTGTTAATTTGCTAACTTGATTCATTAAACCTCTTTCTATCATCCCAGTATTTTCCCCAGTGCTTGACACATAACTATGCGAACATTGCAATTTGCAGGTGGTATGTGGTGTCATTCCAGTGCGTGACACTGGAATCCAGTTCTTATTACACAGTTGCCTGATGTGCCCATTTGTAATTAAGTTTTCTGGATCCCAGTGCCAGGCTACTCGGATGACATCATCCTTGGTGGGAATACCACAACGTTTGTACAGTTGTGTGCTTGACCATTCTTCTTGATTTCTAGATTCCAGCGTCACGCGCTGGAATGACACCGAAAGCTGGCTTTCATTCAGATAATCGTTAAAGAGGTTTATTACCAAACTTGCATAAAAATTACCCTCTGGAGAAATCCAGTTTTTTCCGGTGCGCCCCCTGCCTTCTGTTTGTTTATCAGCAACAATAATAGTTTCATTTGATATTCCTTTATCAATTAAATCCAACGCTTCTTTATTAGTGCTTGAAACTTTTTTGTAATGATGAATATGAAAACCCTCAGGGGTCACCTTGTCAGCCCTTTAGTTCAATGAGTGAGTAAAACGTACAAGAAAAGAACGAGGTTGATCAGCGAAGCCACCGAAGTGATAATGAATAGGCCCTTAGAATAAGCAACCTTATTACCACTAGCTTTATCGAAATACATAGCTTTTATAATATTTAGATAATAGTAACACGATACAACACTCGCCACCACAAGGGTCAAAGACAGGCTGATAAAGCCAGAATTTATTAAACTTTTGAATATAAAAAATTTAGCGATAAAACCTGCAAGTGGAGGTATTCCCGACATCGAGAGTAACAGTACAGAAAGATGAAATGCTACAATTGGGCGTTTCTTCCCTATACCAGATAAATTTGCAATATCACAATCGTCATCGTCAATTTGTACAAGATATGAGAATAGCCCTATGCTTGTGATGATATATATCACCAGATACATTAAGGCACTATCTGTTCCTGCTTGTGTAAAAATAGAAAGTGAAGCAAATATAAAACCAATGTGACCAATTGAACTGTAAGCAAGCAGCCTTTTTAAGTTTTGCTGACGTAAGGCCCCAAAAGCTGAGATAAGCACAGACAATGCTGAAACGTATAAGAAAATAGGCTGAACATAACTTTTTACATTTACTAACTCTTCATTCATCAATCGAATTAAAAATGTTACAAGTGCAGCTTTTGGAGCTGTAGAAAAAAACGCAGTTACTATGGTAGGTGCACCTTGATAGACATCTGGAGCCCACATATGAAAAGGAGCAATAGCAAGCTTGAAACACAAACCAATAAGGATAAAAACTAACCCAAAAACTATTCCATAAGTTATCTGATGGCTTTGCAAGAATGAACCGAGCTCAGAGAAATTGACTTGTCCTGTATATCCATAAAGCAGCGACATTCCATATAGCATAATGCAGGAAGATAGTGCACTAAGTGTAAAATATTTCACTCCTGCTTCACATGAATAAGCTGAATCTTTATTAAAGCTCGCAAGAACATACAAAGATATACTCATCAACTCAAAAGCTAAATAAAAAGAAATCAGACTATTTGCTGAAACCAAAGTTATCATGCCAAATAGCGCAAAAAGAATCAGTATTGAAAATTCATATTTATAGTCATATTTTGATAAATTCAGCATCAAAAGTATTAAAATTCCTGTGCTGAGAATTAACCCTTGGGCTGACCTGATGTATAAATTGAGTTTTAACAACGAATTAAAGAGAAAAATTTCATTGTTTTCTGCCGAAATAATTAAAATAATCAAAGTTACCACTGTGCAGCCAAGTGCTAATAAGTTGATAGTTCGGCGGTTAAATATAATTCCAAGCAGTAGCAACACTAACGAGGAGATAATAGAGAACGTTTCCGGCAATATCTGTATATAATTCATAGCGCATTATATTTGACTAACAAATTTGCCATACATGGCTTCAAATAATTCAGTGCAAGGGTTGGGTAGAATCCAAGCAAAATAACAAACACTGCAAGCAGAATTAAGACAGAAAATTCTATGCTATCCAAGCGGTTATTTAATAATTTAGAATAGCTAACCCCCCATATTATTTGCTTACATAAATTCAGCATATAAACTGCGCTTAAAATAGTGCCAAGTGCGATAAATCCTGTAAAAAACCCTATGCTCTTAAACATTCCAACCATAGCCAAAAACTCACCTATGAATCCAGATGTTCCAGGTAGCCCTATTGAAGCCATTGAAAATAAAATGAACATAAAACCAAATTTTGGCATTGTGTTTACTATGCCAAAATATTTTGCAATCTCCAAAGTTCCAGTTCGAGTATATAGCATTCCAACACACAAAAATAAAGCAGCAGAAATAAGGCCATGACTAATCATTTGAAATATGCTACCCAGTACTCCTTCCTCACAAAATGAAAAGAGGCCAGCAGTAACGATCCCCATATGTGCTATTGAAGAATAAGCTATTAACTTCTTTATATCATCTTGAGCAAACGCAACTAGCGAAGCATATATCACCGCAATAATGCTCAGCACAACAACGAAATTTGAAAAATATAAACTTGCCTGAGGAAGCATTGGAATAGAAAACCTTAAAAATCCATATCCTCCCATTTTAATAAGCAAGCCAGCTAAAATCACAGATCCAGAAGTTGGTGATTGTACATGCGCATCAGGAAGCCAAGTGTGAAATGGAAACATCGGTACTTTTATTGCAAAAGAAATAAAAAATGCAATCCACAGCAATGACTGCACTTCAAGATCAAGGCTTGGCACTAATGTAGCTAATTTTTGTATATTAAACGTTCCAAAAATGTTATAGATGTAAACCAATCCAAGTAGAAATAATAATGAGCCAGTTAATGTATAAAGAAACAACTTAAACGTTGCATATACCCTGTGTTTTCCTCCCCAGATGCCAATAATAAAGAACATTGGTATTAAAACAGCTTCAAAAAACACATAAAAGCTTATAGCATTCAGTGAAACGAAAAAACCGACTACAAAACTCTCAAGCAGTAGAAACAATGCCATATAGGCTTTTAGGGTCGTATAACTCATTTTGCAGTTGTAGAGTATACAAATTACAAACAAGAAAGTTGTAAGCAGAAGGAAAAGCAACGATATACCATCTATCCCTATTCCAACATTTCTAATTGGGTAGCTGACAAACTGAAAGTCCGCATTGTTATAATCAAATTCTATACAAACTACAATGCTAAGCAAAAATGGAAGTACAGCAAAAAATAGAGCAAGGAATCTTAGGTGTATAGATTGATGATTAATCCTGATTAAGGATAAAATCAACGCTCCTATCAGTGGAAGCAAGAATATACTAAGTAACAACACCTTCTATTTAATTCCAATAATATATAAAGCACCGATTATTAGAGTAACAAACATAATAAATGCATAATCAAATATATAACCAGTTTGTAACTTTATAGAACTTTTTGAACATTCATTAACCAACCTTACAACACCATTTGGTCCAAATGAATCAATAGCCTTAACATCAAACTTCCATAGAAGCCTAGATATAAACCTTATCGGTGCAATTATAACAAACTCATACACCTCATCAAAGTACCATTTATTCTGCAAAAACTTAAGTAAAAATTTACTCTTAATTTGCCTAATTACTTGATATTGGTAAATTAGGTACGCAAGTGCTATTCCACTTAGGCTTGCTAAGGTTGGCAGTAGTTTTATAAAGAAATTATGAACTCCATGCTCATCAATCATCACTAAACTTGATTTCCAAAACGCATTACTAGTTATGTTCAAAATATTTGCTCCCCATATTCCAGAAAATACTGATCCAAAAGCGAGTATCAGTAATGGTATAAGCATAATCTTTGGTGCCTCATGTATATTAATTTTACTTTGTTTTTGGCTGTGGAACACAAGAAGCAATAACCTCCAAGAGTAAAACGCTGTGAAGAATGCAACAACTAAGCTTATTACAAAAGCAAAGCTATCCGTGCTATAAGCATGTTCAATTATCAAATCCTTTGAATAAAAACCTGCAAATGGGAATATCCCAGAAAGCGCAAGAGATCCAATCCACATGAGAGCGTAAGTGCAAGGGATTTTCTTCCAGCAATTTCCCATTTTCTGAATGTTTTGCTCATGATGCATTGCATGAATCACATTGCCAGCACCAAGAAATAGTAGAGCTTTAAAAAAAGCGTGTGTCATTAAATGAAAAATAGCAACATTGTAAGCAGAAAGCCCACATGCCATGAACATATAACCAAGTTGACTGCAGGTTGAATAAGCAATTATTTTCTTTATATCGTTCTGAGTAATTGCAACGGTGGCTGCAAAAAAAGCAGTGAGTGCTCCAACGATAACTATTAATTCTCGTGCCACATTTGATAACTCAAACAATGGAGAACACTTTGCTACTAAAAATATACCTGCTGTTACCATCGTTGCTGCGTGAATAAGTGCAGAAACAGGAGTTGGCCCTTCCATTGCATCTGGCAACCAAACATGTAAACCAAGCTGTGCAGATTTACCCATACAGCCAATAAAAAGTAATATGCATATTATATGAGTTACTTTGAATTCACAGCAGAATGCCCTAATGTTCTGCGTGCCAAGAAGATCAGTTGTGTCGAAAACTTCAGTAAAATTCAAAGAGTGAAATGTATAATAAATAAGAAAGATTCCAATCAATAGTGCAAAGTCTCCTACCCTATTCACAACAAATGCTTTAATTGCTGCATTATTTGCAGAATATTTTTGGAACCAAAATCCTATGAGTAAATAAGAACATAGGCCAACCCCTTCCCAGCCAAAAAAAAGCTGCACGAAATTATCGCTTACAACCAGCACAATCATGCAAAACGTAAATAGCGATAGGTAAGAAAAAAACCTCGACTTCCCCTTATCATGCTCCATATAACCGATAGAGTAGAGATGTACTACCAGTGAAACGGTGGTAATAACAATAAGCATTAAGGATGAGAGAGCATCCACACTAATTGCCCAATTTACTTTTAAGATGCTCAATGAAAACAAAGGAAATAAACTCAAGTGATAATTTTCAGAGAAGGTGAGAAAAACATACCAAGATAAAACTGCAGATATTCCAATCCCTGCCGTTGTAACTAACTGACTTTTTCTAAAAAGTGCTGCAAATAGCGAACCAAAAAGTGGCAAAAATACTATTAATTTCAGTATATACGTCATACTTTTATTCTTTCATTAAGTTCGCTTGTTCAACGTCTATATTGCCACGGCTTCTATAATATACAACCAATATTGCAAGCCCAACTCCTGACTCTGCTGCCGCAACAGTCAACACAAACATCACAAAAATTTGCCCAACTATATCATTCATAAAGGCAGAAAAAGCAACTAAGTTGATATTAATTGCCAGCAATAATATTTCTATTGATAACAATATATTGATTATGCTCTTACGGTTGATGAAAATACCGCACACTCCAATAGTGAACAAAACAGCAGCAACTATCAGAAAATGATTTAATCCTATTTCCATTCTACTCCTTTTCCAAATTTAGCCTTAATCAATTTTACAGATGAAGATTGCGTCAATTGCTTTAACACATTCTGTT
The DNA here is from genome assembly GCF_964026875.1 of Wolbachia endosymbiont (group A) of Pherbina coryleti. NCBI lineage: Bacteria > Pseudomonadati > Pseudomonadota > Alphaproteobacteria > Rickettsiales > Anaplasmataceae > Wolbachia > Wolbachia endosymbiont (group A) of Pherbina coryleti. The sequence continues at coordinate 1,252,387 of NZ_OZ034706.1, read as the reverse complement.
TTTTAACTCCTTTTTTCTTATCCTGCAAAGTAAGAGCAATTGCACCGACAATTGCAACAAGCAGCAAAATTCCAGAAAGATGAAAAGCATACATATAGTCAGTATATAGCAAATTACCAATAGCTTTCACGTTATTAGTATTATAGTTTATAACATTGCTTATATTCGGTGCTGAGCTGCGGATTACAAAGCTGATGATTAGAAAAAACACAACACATAATATAGCACCAAGAGTGAAATGCTTTGCAAAACCCTGGCGCAACCTTATGTAGTCAATATCGAGCATCATAACTACAAAGAGGAATAACACTGCAACTGCACCGATGTATACTATCAGTACCATCATAGCAATGAATTCAGCTCCAAGAAGAATGAAAAGCACTGCAGAGTTAACGAAGGTGAAAATTAAAAATAATACTGCATGCACAGGATTTCTTACGCTAATCACGCATACAGCAGATAAAATGCTTAGAATTGCAAAAAAATAAAAGAAAAAAGGCATTGATACTTTAACTGCAACAATAGTTACTAATTTAAAGTGACTATTGTTGTAAAGTCAATACTAAATGCCTACCTTATGGATGAACTTGCGATTGTGATTTTAAACACTCAGGAGTAAGGACATTCTTAATCACAGTACCTATGCTCATATGGCGATCCTTTTGCCTTTCTTCACTGACCTTTTCACAAGATTTTCCAATACCATAACCCACCAGTGCACCAACAACAGTGGCTGCAATAAATACTGCAACAGCAACAATAGCAGGAGCTAAAGTGGCAGCTCCTGCAAGGTATGCTATAGCTGCTCCAATAATTGCACCACCACTTAAAGCACAACAAGTTCTACAAGCGTTTGGCTTGCTTTTAGGATTTGAAATCTCTTCTATTATTTTAAGTTTTTCTGCTACTAAATCACTACCTTGTTGTTTTTCTTCATCATTTAACTTACCAAATTTATATAAAATCTTTGAAGTGCATTCTAAGTATTGTCCAACAGATTGCACATGTTCTTTTAGTGCATCTATTGTTACTCCTTCATTAAAGTGTTCTCTCAAAGTATCATGATCAAGACGATCAAGTTCCCACATAAATGAAGTATGTATCTCATTGATTTGCTTAATAAATTCCTCAAAGGGCTCCTTTATTTGTTCAACATAATAACTTATTATGTCAGTCGTTTTTTTAACTGATTCAACATTATGGATTCTTAAATTTTCCACAGATGTTAAAGACGTAATAACTATCCGTTCTTCAAGTGAAAGTTTTCTTTGCTCATCAGAATTAGTAGGCATATTTTCTCCTATTTACTATACTTAACATACAATAATTTTAACTAATATTTTCACAATTGTCAAATTTAGGCGTCCATTTTTCTCAAAGTTCAAAGTACACAACAAAAACTTTACAGAGTGCAAGTAGTAAAATTCTTGACAACTTTAATTTATTAATGCATAATATATGTATATTAATAATCAGCGGTAGCTCAAAATGTACAACATATTTGGTTATTTCAAAAGCAACAATAGTTCTAATACCAATTCCCGCTACACAAGTAACGGATAGACAATAATAGAAAAAAAGCCATACTGAAGTAAGTAAAGTAGCGAGGTTTAAATGGCATTAAGATCAAAATTATTGGATGAAAAAGTGGTGGAATCAGCAAAAGAAATGCTGAAGAAAGTAAGAAATAACGCATATGTTGCAAAAAAACTAAATGCTGTAATTGCAGCAAAAAATCACAGTATAACAGCCGTAGCAAAGATATGCTGCATTTCAAGAAAGGCACTTACTGCATGACCTAAAATTTGGCAGAGAAGAAAAATTATTTGCTCCGCCTCAACGCCGTAGAAAAACTATATTGAATCAAAGTCAACGTGAACAAGTTGAGGTGTGGATAGAGGAAAACCCCAATATTACTATAAAAGAAATGAAAATAAGAATTCAAGAAAAGTTTGGTTTGAATATCAGCAAATCTACAGTACACCGTAATATGCAAAGAATGAAATTCTCATATATCACACCAAGACCAGTGCATAACGGACAAGATAAAAGTAAACAAGAGGAATTTAAAAAAAAATCTTAATGAAACTATTGTCATGTATCCTGAAAAAGAGCTATTTTTCTTCGATGAATCGCGGTTTGGCACACATTCAAAGATTGGACACGGGTGGTTTAAAAAAGGCATTAGGACACAGGTTAAGGTAAAACTAGGTAGGCAAAATTTTTATCTCTATAGTGCAGTTAATCCCAGAAATGGAGAAAGTTCTAGCTCAAACGTCAATACTGATTGTATGAATATATTCCTTGAGCAGATGTCACAATATTTAGGAACAAGGGAGGCATTTCTTATCATGGATTGTGCTAGTTGGCATAAGTCAAAAAATTTAAAAGTACCTAAAAATATCGACATTATATACCTACCACCATACTCACCTGACCTCAATCCTGTTGAGAGGTTTTGGTTATATATAAAACAGAACATTTTGCGTAACAAAATCTACGACACAATTGCTTTGCTTGAGAGCGCTTTGTGCAAATTTATTACCTCTCTTTCTCACTCCACAATTAAAAAACTCTGCAATGCCGCTTATTTGATTCACTAGTAATGAGAATTGGTATAACGCACAAAGTAGCAGACTAGATGGAGAAAGTTATCAATATACCACAAGAGACTATATGACAATTTACTTTAATAACACACTAGCAAGTTTCAGTAGATCATTGAGAGAATTTAAAGAAAAAGCGTATGGATTTATGTATGATATCGGAACTTGGTTGAAAGAAACATATGAAAATCTCACTGAACGACCTGCAACGCATAATCGCTATACCCCAAAAGAAAAACCCCTTGTTGAAGTTGAAGAAATAGAAATGAAGGAACTAAACCGTACATATAAGCCATTCCAAACTCCACTTATCCACCCAACAAGCAGAAGTTCTGGTGCCAATACCTCAAATCAAGTTGTTGTTACTCGACATACACCTGAAACTACTAAAACAAAATAGATGTAAAACCTACGTTTAAATATGTAGTACTTGAGTGAAGCATTCTTTAACTGTTCTATTCAATAAAACCTTTACAATATTTCAATCATAGGTTTAACTTTACGAAGTTATAATCTATAGGGCTACGATGAACGATTATCTCTCACTGCTAAATCCAGAACAACAATCAGCTGTAACTAACATAGATGGACCGGTTTTAATATTGGCAGGAGCCGGAACCGGAAAAACAAGAACGATTACTTCAAGAATAGCACACATAATTAGAAATGGTCACGCTTATTCTGATGAAATATTAGCTGTTACATTCACAAATAAAGCAGCAAATGAGATGGTATCAAGGGTACTTGAGCTAACGGGCAAAAACATACCATGGCTTGGCACTTTCCATGCAATTGCAGCAAAAATTTTGCGCCTGCACGCAGAAATTGTGGGCTTAAACCCCAATTTTACAATCATTGGTGTGGATGACCAATTACAGGTAATAAAAAATATTATCAATGAAATAAGCCCTGATTACCTATCAGAAAAATGTAAGACCATTATAAATATTATTCAGCAATGGAAAGAGAAGTGCTTATTGCCATCTGAAGTGGAAGATATTCAATCATTTAGGCCAGTGTACGTAACTGCACTCAAAGTCTATCACCAGTATCAGGAAAGGTTGAGATTCCTTAACTCTGTCGATTTTGGTGACTTATTGCTATATAACATACAACTCTTTAATCAAAAGACCGAAGTTCTGTCCTACTACCAAAACAAGTTTAAATATGTCATGGTAGATGAATATCAAGATACAAATGCGATACAATATCTTTGGCTAAAATACCTTGCAAAAGAGCACTCAAATATTTGCTGTGTAGGAGATGATGACCAGTCGATATATAGTTGGCGTGGTGCAGAAGTTGAAAATATTTTGAAGTTTTCTGATGATTTTAAAAATGCAAAAACCGTTAAACTAGAGTGTAACTACAGGTCAACATCCCACATACTTGCAACTGCGTCATATGTTATCAATCACAATAAGACTCGCTTAGAAAAAAAATTGTGGACAACAAACATTGAAGGGGAAAAGGTAAATCTAATAAAATTATGGGACGGAAAAGCTGAAGCAAGGTTCATAAGCGAACAGATATTAAAGCTCAATAAATACAGATTTAGTGACATTGCAGTGCTGGTAAGGGCCACTTTTCAAACTAGAGTTCTCGAAGAGTATTTTATAAAATATTCAATTCCCTACAAGATTATAAGTGGCGTAAAATTCTACGAACGTCAGGAAGTCAGGGATATAATTGCATATTTAAGACTCGTTACAAACAATAACGATGACTTAGCTTTCGAAAGGATTGTAAACCGGCCAAAAAGAAGCATAGGAGCTACAACTCTAAAGAAAATATACACGACTGCTCAGGATAACAAAATTTCTTTTTTTGAGGCAGCAAAAATATTAGTTAATAGTAATCAAGTAACCGAAAGAATTAAACTCTCACTAAATGATTTTTTAAATAAAATTAAAGCTTGGGAAGAAATAGTAAGCGTAAAACCACTGCATGAATTCGTTAAAATCGTAGCAAACCAATCAGGGTATATTGAAATGCTTGAAAATGACGAGGTAACAGGCTTAGCACGAATAGAAAATGTCAAGGAGCTCATCTCATCTTTAAAAAATTTCGATAATGCCACAACTTTCTTGGAGCACATAAGTTTGGTGATGGAAGTGGATAATATGAATAACGATGACACCGTATATGTTATGACTCTTCATGCAGCCAAAGGACTTGAATTCCCGTGCGTGTTTCTACCTGGTTGGGAAGAGGGATTATTTCCTCATCAAAGATCTTTTGATGACAAAAGTGGTAAAGCTTTAGAAGAAGAAAGGAGACTCGCATATGTTGGCATAACCAGAGCCAAAGAAAGGTTAATCATTTCATGTGCAGATAGGAGGGAAATTAACAACCAGTGGCAACCGATGCGCACTTCTCGGTTCATTAAAGAATTGCCAAGAGAAAATGTTGAGGTAATTAAAAGCAACATTGCCTACTGTTGAAGCTATAATTGCAGATAAACATATCTTACAAATCTGAATTACTTTAACTATATGTTTCTCCTGGCAAAAATTCTGTAACCGTTCACACTTAATTCTTCAATCTCATACCAATTTCTATTACATAACAAACAAATAGACAATAGAAGTGAGAAGGTTATACTAAGGCAGTATAATGATGGAGTTTTGGAATGGCATTGGTATCAGGTTGCAATTTTAGCTTACATTGTGCCAATCTTTCTTCAATTGCTGCTCGCATAAATTCTGCCTGTCTTTTAGTTCTGCAGTGCACTATCGCATCATCCACATATCTTTCAAATGGTACTGTTGGGTGATTTTGTTTCATCCATATATCAAATGCATGGTGCATAAATATGTTTGAAATGATTGGGCTTATTGAACCTCCTTGCGGAACTCCTTTTTTCCCTAACTACCTTACTGCCATCTGCTTGCTGAATAGGGGATTTCATCCACCTTTCAACATACAGTATGACCCATTTGCAGTCTGTGTGCTTCTTGATAGCCTGCAGTGCTAAATTGTGGTCCAGATTGTCGAAAAATCCTGTAACATCAACAGCTTTCTTGGTAATCGTATCCTGTCTCCAATAAACAGCGGTTTTGCTATGTATCCTTGATCAGCAAAAAACTTACGTAAAGTTGGAGCCTTGTATTTAGCTTGAGTGAAAAGATTTAGAGCACCATCACGATCTTGAACACTTGCACTATGAACATCAGCCGCAATAATTAAGCCCACTGTATCTACAACAATATGACGTTTTCTACCCTTTATTTTTTTTTCAGCATCATATCCTCTGGATCCCCTTTTTGAGTGGTTTTTACTGATTGACTGTCAATTATTCCTACTGAAGGTGTTTCATTTTTACCAAACATTTTTCTTACCTCTTTTACTAGCATATTATGTATTTTTTCCAATTTGCCATTACTACGTCACCTGAGAAAATAGTCATACACCGTCTTCCATGGAGGAAAATCTTTCGGCAGCATTCTCCATTGACAACCACCTCTCATTATATACCTTATTGCATTAATAATTGTTCTGATATTGTGCTTTCTTGGCCTCCCTATCTTTCCTTGTGCAACATGTGGCTCCAAAATTTCCCATTCCTTATCACTTATATCACTTGGATACAATTTTCCCTCCTATTTTTTACTTACACTATCATATTTTTTTCCTCATTCCTTTTCAAGACATACTCTTAGACAACTGGACGTCAAGCCTATCCTAGTGCTGCATATCAAGCTCATACTCAGTATGTAAATCTTTGACTAAAGCTACAGCGCATTCTTTTTGAACAATTATACTGATTTTGATTTCAGATGTTGTGATAGCAAGTATTTCTATCTTTTTTTCGCTTAAAACCTTGAGTGTGCGGTGCATCACTTCAGTGTTAGACATAACACCAATACCAATTATTGAAATTTTAGCTACATTATCGTTTATAGCATAATTTTCATTCTTATTCAGTAACTTTTCCATTAAATCAATATCAAATTTGGAGATAACAAAACTTGACCCATGTATCATATCAATTTTAACGTTTGCTCCTGCTATATCTCTTAAAGTACGCAAGTTATTTGCAAGGTTAGTGAAAGTTACAAGAGCTTCATTAGTGCTATAAGTTATTCCAGTAATTAAGTATCTCTCTAGTACATCCCTTTTGTGTAGCACTGTGGTGCCTTCTACTTCCTTAAAAGTGGATAGCACTTGCACTTTAATGTTATGTTTCATTGCAAGTTGTACTGAACGATTATGCAGTATTTTAGCACCAGATGACGACATTTCCAACATTTCATCGTAAGAGATAAATTTGAGCTTGCGTGCCTTTGGAACAATTCTCGGGTCTGCTGTATATATTCCATCAATATCAGTAAAAATTTCGCAAATTCTAACACCAAAGGCTACCGCGAAGGCAACTGCTGATATATCAGAGCCTCCTCTTCCAAAAGTAGTGATTCTATCATCATTTATACCCTGAAAACCAGCAATGATCGCAGCAGTATAACCCTCAGCAAAAGATCTTTTCACACGGTCAATCTTTATTGTTTTTATTTTAGACTCAGAATAAAAATCATCAGTTACAATTGGTAACTGCCAGGCAAGCCACGATTTAGCATTAACTCCGATCGATTGGAGAGTGATAGCTAATAGACCGCAAGAGATTTGTTCTCCTGCTGAAAGCATAACGTCATACTCTGATAACTCTTGTCTGCAACTTAAATTTGAGATTTGCCTAGCCTGAAAAGCCATTTGGTCAGTAAATCCTACAACAGCAGATACAACAACGATTACATTACAACCTTTCTCAATATCGTTTTTTATCAAATTTGCAACTCGGTTTAAATCAGTTAGCGAAGTCCCACCAAATTTTTTTATGATTATTTTGTCCATAGTTACAATATAACTCTCTTCTGAAGAAAAACATAGTTTTTGTAGAGATAGCAGCTTGCAAGCCATTCAGAAAAGGGAAGATAAAACTATAAAAAACCATAGGCGCCAGTTGGTTTTTAGCTAAAGTCAAGTGTCTGGAATTTTAGGCATAGAATCCCCCATATGAACAAGATTCAGAAAAAATGCAACGCACATTGGGCAGAGATTAAGTATGCGTGTGCACCCACATACACTGAAGAAGATACGCCACATTTTTAACTGAAATTTAAATGAAAAGTCTGCAGACGGAGACAAATTTTGAGCTCGAGAAACATCTCTAATTGTCATTATAATGAGGTTTCAAGTATGCGGAAGTAATTTTTTTAGCTAAAGTCAAAATTTTCTACCATGACATGAGCCCACCACTAAGCAGCAGGAGACCTTGCATGACCTCCAAAAAATGCTTTTACTCTTTCAAGATAAGTAGGTGGTTCTGCAGGGATTTCTATATTATACATTGAATAATACACTGCTTCCTTTATACTATCATCTGTAACTAATTCCCTTAATTTTTGCTTTATGGCACCTCTTTGAATACTTTTTCCATACTCTTCGTAAAATTTTATGTAAAGCTCTTTAAAGACAAATTCTCTTATTTCTATTATTGATTGGTTAATGTTGCTCTTCACCTCATCGCTTATATTATTTTTATCCGCATAATCTTCGGAGTAAAAATCTTCAAACTTGTCTACCAAAATTTTTAATTTTTTATAATTGCAATATTCTTTTAAAAATCTTTCAGTAAATTTAGGTGTTAATACGTTCACTGCTCCATTTATTTGAACCAAGAAATTATTTTTCGCTTCAAGACAACTAAGCGAATAAATAATACGATCGAACATTCCCAGAGTACATAAACCAAGTCCATCCTTTAAATTCATTAGTAATAGTGAATTCACATCTGATTTTTGATTCTTAGCAGCAGTTGAAACTAAGTTTGCAGCTTGTGTGAGAGTTAGTCCAGTTTTTGATTCTTGCCAAGCTGCTTCATTGGAACCATTAAAGTTAAGATAAAGTTTTAATTGCTCTTTTTGCTCAGTTGTAAGCTCATCTGAATTATTTATGTAGTCTTCAAACTCTTTATTGAGTACATTTGGTTGAGTTCCAAATTTCTGTTTTAGTTCTTCAGCGCAGTTTATGACACTTTCCTCAAAACTTCTAGTATGAACACTTTGACTACCAGTGCCCACATCACTTACATTAAACAAAAAGCTTAGCTGCTTTACATTCAAACCCAAAGGTGAAAAGAGTTTTACTGATGGATATTTTATTAACTCAAGAAGTGCTACTGGAATTAGCAGTGCATAATTTAACAATAATAAACCAAAATTAAATATAAGAAACCCACGTAGAGCTGATACCTTTGATGCAATATACAAAAATGGAAGCTGTAGGTAATATATCAAGTGTATACTGAAGAATAAGATTTTGTCCTTTAATTTTATTGTTGGATCTTTATAAACCTCAAACAACATGCTATTGCTATCAATATTGTTGTTTTTAAAGGAGGTATAGTTGTTTATGATCTTCTCTTGCAAGGGAAGAAGCATTTTATTCAGGCAAATAAACGCAGCAATAACAATAAAACCTGTAGCCAAAAATGCTAGTGCAGGGCTAGAAGTGCTTGTAGATAAATAGGCATAAAGACCATCAACAATTAAGTTTTTGTATAATCTTTCAAAGGGACGAACTAGAATCGGGTCAAGGATATAGTTAACAAGAAGATTTAAATAATACACGAGAAACAAAAGTGCAATCAAAAATGCAATAATACTACAAACAACCAAAAATGCTTTTAATCTCGGATTCATAACCCCCTCTTAATAATCTGTTAATATAATCTATTTTAGGAATAAATTGAAAAAAATGCAAGTTTTTATGTTAAAAGATCAATTGAAATTTCTGAGTTTAGGGTATATTGTTAATCTATTTAGATAAGAATTATTGTGTCAAATAAAATAGGTTTTTGGGCTATTTTTGCCTTAGTGATTAGCAGCCAAATTGGCTCTGGAATTTTTATGCTTCCAATTAGCCTTGCTCCATATGGCATGTATAGCCTTATAAGCTGGATAATATCAGGGCTTGGTGCTATATCTCTTGCTTTAGTTTTTGCCTCACTCTGCGCAAAATTTCCGGAAACGGGTGGCCCTCACGTCTATGTAAAGCATGCTTTTGGCCCTGCTGCAGCTTTTTTTGTTGGTTGGACGTATTGGGTGATCTCATGGGTTAGCACAACAGCCGTAATAGTTGTGGGTGTTGGTTATCTTACACCATTTTTCCATGAAGATATTCAAAACGTACATCTGTTTTTAGAGATGTTATTACTTACAATTATTACACTAATAAATTTTAGAGGAGTAGCTACTGCTGGACGTGTTGAGTTTTTATTGACGGTGATAAAAATTTCTGTATTGCTTGTAATACCTATAGCAGCATTGTTTTTTTTTGATAGAAATAACTTCATCATAAGTGAAGAAATATCAAATCTTACAACATCGCAGATTCTTGCCCGTTCTACACTTATTACTCTATGGGGTTTTATTGGAGTTGAATTGGCAACAGCACCTGCAGGGTCAGTTGATAATCCAGCTAGAACAATACCAAGAGCTGTGGTACTTGGAACAATCTCTGTTGCTGTTGTGTATTTTATCAACAATCTTGCAATTATGGGATTAATAAATGGCAATGATTTAGCAAGTTCAAGAGCACCATATGTTGACGCAATAAAAATTATGGCCTCTGGCAATTGGCACTTGATTATTTCTATAACTGCGTTCATTTTTTGTGTTGGTACTTTAAACGCTTGGGTACTAGCTAGTGGACAAGTGGCCCTTGGCCTTGCAAAAGATAAACTGATGCCACAGTTTTTTGCTCAAAGAAACAAGCACGGTTCTCCTTTCTGGGGCATAACAACTAGCTCAGTTGGAACTGCAACTTTACTAATCCTCACTTCAAGCAACAATTTTGCTAAGCAGATCACATCAATTATCGACTTTTCTGTAGTTTCATTTTTATTTGTTTACCTTGCATGCAGTCTTGCTTTTCTCAAAGTTATTGTGCAAGAAAAGAGTTGTTACAAATTTTTAATTGGCAGTATAGCAACAACCTTTTGCTGCTGGGTAATATTTGAAACTTCTGTGAATACCTTGCTGATCGCAAGCTTATTCACTGCAAGTGGCGTACCTCTTTATTTATTTTGGTATCGCAGAGTTTCTGTATAGCAAATGTTATGTATCTGTTCAGCAGAGTGGCAAAATAAGGTAGACGAGAAAAGACAACTATAGGAAGAAATGGGTGTCATGCCAGTGCGTGACACTGGCATCCAGTTCTTTCGCGCAGTTCCATCAAAAACGTTGTAAAGGATTAATCGCTTTCGTGTTTAACAACTTAGTGCCCAATCTGGATCCCAGATACTGTCTCTGCTGTCAAACAAATTATCCAACAAAATTACAATTAAATGGTTGATTCTTTTTAAGAATACCAAAAAAGACATGCATTAATTTTCGCATTAACGCAAGAACTATGACTTTTGGACATTTGCCTTTACTTGCTAGACGCTGACAAAACTTTTGAAAATGATTATTATGGTTTTTGACTACTATAGCTGGCATATAAAGAGCTTTTCGAATACGCTCAGATCCTATTTTGCATATGCAACTTCTCTTACTTACTGACGATCCCGATTGATAATGTCCTGGATTTAGACCAGCAAAAGCTGTAAATTGTTTAGCATTGTCAAAGTTATCAACTGATGGCATTTCTGCGACAACAGCAACAGCAGTAAGATATCCTATACCTTTTATAGTCTTAAGGTTTTCCACCATATTTTTTAGATGTGGATAGTTATTTATATGCTCATTAATTTCTTTTTCGAGAACAATAATTTGCTCCTCTATTGCCAAAATTACTTTAGATATAGCTTCTTTGCAACTGGAATGCATATTTTTGTTTTCCAAGCGATTTGTCTGTTGCACCTTATCATCTTTTAGCGATTGCATGCAACGGTAAAGCTCCTTCAAATGCCTCATTTCAGGTGCAATGGGCTTCCAAAGAGCAGGTTTGTTGGCGATACAAAATCTAGCTATCATAGCTGCATCTGATTTATCTGTCTTATTTCTGAGCAGCTCACTTTTGCCAAAAGCTTTCTGGGTTTACTATACTGACATTATGTCCTAAATCGTGCATAAAAGTAGCCAAATCTTCTCCATACCAACTAGTTGCTTCAAGACATAAATGAGTAAGATTTGCTCCATGGCCATTGCACCAAACTACAAGTTTTGCAAAACCATCTTGATTATTTTGAAAGACTTTGTGTCGTTTTTTACTGTCCACTAACAAACAAATATCAAATTTCTTTTTTGAAATATCCACACCCAAAATAGCATTTACTTGCATAAAATTGCCTCCAAGACTATAAATAAACTGAGAGTTTAGACTAACCTTGTAATACGGGATATAATTCCAAAAGATACTGTTCAGTCTTTAACTCTATGGGAGGGAAGCAAAATCTGGCTTAATGGCATTAGTGTCGCATCAGCTTCACCCTCCCTGTGAGGTATTTTAGCTCTAATGCCTCACATCATAAAGATACAAGTGTCACGCACTGGGATGACGAGAAAGGAGCACTGGAATTTTTGTTTCAATATTTGTACATGAGCCATGCATCTGAACAGATACAATGTTATAACTAGAGATAATTTTTAAATGATTGATATTTATGAACTACGACTTTTCTTGTTGTCCACTTGTTCAACATTACCCTTCTCAAGTTTACTATCTACTTCTTTTGTGTGTTCATCATCTATACTAGTTTCATCTTTTATCTTACTAGGGTAATCTTCCTGCGATTTTTTATATGCTTCCATGTTGTCATATATAGGGTTACTGATGATTTCTATTTTTTCAGGTGTGAAAATCCTTGCTAAAAATCTCCTTATTATTGGTATTGACCTTAAGAGATCTCTTAGCTTTGAAGATTCTTGTCTTTTGTTTAGAGACTGTTGGTCTATTTTAGAGGTTTTTACACCATACTTTTTATCATCAAAATTTATTGTAGGCTTTCTTTTATTCGAAAGAACACTTTGGGCCTTTGATCCATTGGTTCCTTCAGGCCCTTGAGGTGTAGACATTGCAGGTTTAACCTTAGTTTCATCGTATTCCTTACTCATCTTTCATTTCATTATGTAATATTACTAATATTGCATAATAATAGCTAAATTACAATTAATTGCAAGGTAAAAATATTAAAACAATTGTAAATTTTGTCAGTAAAAATATAATAGAACTTTAAAATTAGAGGTTCATCTATATGAGATACAAAATTGCTGTTATTGGAGCAACCGGAAGAGTAGGGCGTGAGGTATTAAGCACGCTTGCTGAATTTCAAGATGAGGCGATAGATTGCGTTATTGCACTTGCATCGAAAAAATCAGAAGGGAAGAAGGTGAGCTTTGGTGACAAAGAGTTAACAGTTTTATGCCTTGAGGATTATGACTTCGTTGGAACTAATGTAGCCATTTTCTGTGCTGGATCTCATGTTTCTGAAGAGTATGTACCAATTGCAACACAGGCTGGATGCATCGTGATAGATAACAGTTCCCATTTTAGAATGAAAGAGGGTGTGCCACTCATTATTCCAGAGATTAATAAAGAAAAAATTATGGAATATAAAAACCACAACATAATATCCAATCCAAACTGTACTACAATACAGATGCTGCTAGTACTACATCTATTACACCAAAAAGCAAAAATAAAGAGAATCGTTGCTTCAACTTATCAATCAACTTCTGGTGCAGGCAAAGCAGCAATGGATGAGCTCTATGACCAGACAAAAAAAATCTTTATGAACGAAGCTAAAAAACCCAAGATATTCTCTAAGCAAATAGCATTCAATTGCATTCCCCATGTAGGAGAATTCATGGAAAATGGCTCTACAGAAGAGGAATGGAAAATGCAAGAGGAGACAAAAAAAATTTTAGAGGAAGATATAAAAGTTACTGCAACTTGTGTAAGGGTACCCGTCTTTATCGGTCACGCTATGGCAGTAAATGTGGAATTTGATCAACATATCACTGAAGAACAAGCTCGTGAAGTGCTAAGTGAAGCCGAAGATAGTGGAGTTTTAGTGTACAACAGGCGTGAAGATAGTGAATACATAACTCAAATTGATGTTGTACAGGAGAATGCTGTATATGTATCGCGTATTAGAAGAGACAATACTGTTGAGCACGGATTAAATATGTGGATAGTGGCTGACAACCTGCGCAAAGGCGCAGCATTAAATATAGTGCAGATTCTTGAGATTTTGATAAGAGAGCATTTGTCAATCAAGTGCATATAGAGCGCACGTACGTTGTAATTCGAAGGAAATTGTATATCACATGGCAGCGCGTGACGCTGGAATGGCTTTGTTGCATCGCTACTTATGAAAGGCTAACTATAATTAGGATTATAAGCAACTTATTGAAAATCTTGTTTTTTTTGCAATCAATCTGATCAAATTTAAGAATAGTATAGCACTTCTCGCAATAGTCCGAATAGGATAAGATATGTGCTTATGGCTATGGTAGAGCAGTAGCATATTATGATCTGTTCGGATTATTGTAAAAAGAGCTATAACTTGTTATTTATATTAATAAATTTAATTCTATTGAAAATAGCTAAAGCATTGAAATTCTTGAATTTTAGCCGGATTAGTGAGTGGTAGTGAAATTTCTTTTACTCAAATTTAGGTATTCACTGACCGTTCTTGTTATAAATACCAGAATAATAAGCTACTGATATTCTCCACCTTTTTTATCTTTAATCCATCATAGCTAGCGATGCAACAAAGCCGGCTGGATTCCAGTGTCAAGCACTGGAATGACACCATTTGCTGTGCAGTTTACCTTCAAAAATGAATGTTCGTACAGCTATGGAATAAATCGCGGTATGACGGTTCGCAGCGGTATAGTATAGCCTTTCTTATAATAGTCCGAATGCGATAAGATATGTGTTTATGGCTATAGCAGGCCAGTAGCATATTACGGTCTGTTCGGATTATTGTAAAAAGAGCTATAACTCGTCACCCCGCTACTTGTTAGCGGCTGAGATACCGCGGCGGTATGACGTAGAAGCTATACTTTTATACTCACCAACTCAGTATCCAATCTGGATCCAAGTAGTCAAGCTATTCGGATGACACCCTCATAAAGTGAAATGAGATCCCGCTAACACGTAGCGGGATGACGAGAAAGGGGCTACTCGGATGACACCCTCATAAAGTGAAATGAGATCCCGCTAACACGTAGCGGGATGACGGGAAAAGAGGTACTGGGAGACATCCTTCCTGGTAGACCCAAATCACAATGTTCGCACAGTTGTGCGTCACCATACGCGTCAAGTTAAGGAAATAAAGGTATGAAAGAGATAGAATAATAAGGTATAAGTTCTCCCAGATATACTTTTAGTGAGAGAACCAATGAATAAAATAACTTGCTTATCAAAAAAGCTCAAAGAATTTTTTAATGAAAAAGCAGAGAAAATCTCAATTACAACAAGGTTTATAAAAAGAAAGAGAAAGCTAAAAGGTTCATCATTCGTAAAAGCCATGGTCTTGGGTAATATAGGAGTTGATAATTGTAGCGTAGAAACAATGTGTCAATTACTAAACGAGGACTCGATAGATATAACAAAACAAGGTTTGGATTTTAGATTTACTGAAGAAGCAGTGGAATTTATGAAAAGGATGTATAATGAATCTGTGATTCTCTTTAAAAATATCTTGCAAGTTGATTGCAAAATCTTACAGCAATTTAATAGTGTTAAATTATTGGACAGTAGCTATATTACTCTACCTAACAGTATGGAAGAGATGTATAAAGGTTATGGTACTAGCTACAGTGGCTATGAAAGCAATACTAAGTCTGGAATAAAGTTACAATTAGTTTTCGACTACATGAATCAGATAATAGACCAACTTAATTTAACGGAGGGGGTAAGATCAGACCAGGGATATAGGAAACATTTAAGTAATATATTAAGCAATGATTTGCTAATATCTGATCTCGGTTATTTTGTGCCAAGTTCTTTTAAACAAATCAATGAAATAGGAGCTTATTTCATAAGTCGTCGATACCAACATATATGATGTAGAAACAAATCAAAAAATGGAGTTATTAGAATGTTGAGAGGATAAGTTATTTTTAGAAAACGAGGTATTGTTAGGAAAAGAAGCAAAAATTAGAGTAAGAATTATATGTCAGAAACTAACTGAAGAACAGTCTATGGGCAGAAGAAGGAAAGCTAATAGATTAGCAAGATCGCAGATCCTCTAAAAGAAATCAAAAATTGTTGAACTGGTCAATATTTATAACTAATGTTCCAGAAAATAAAATTAGTGCTGAGCAAGTATTAACGATTTACAGAGTAAGGTGGCAAATTGAGTTATTATTTAAATTGTATAAAAGCCATATCAGGCTTGATAAGCTAAAAGGAAAGCCATGCAGAGTATTATGTGAACTATATGCTAAATTGTGCGCAATTCTTATATTTCACGGCATAGTTGGTTGCACAGAAGTGAAAAAGAATACAGAACTTAGCTTAACAAAGGCATTTATTGAGCTAAAAAGGCGGGTTAGAGAGTTATTTTTAGTATTAACCAAAATTAATAGTTTAAAAGCATTTCTTAAAAAACTCACTATAACTTGGTCGCGATTTTCATTAAAAGACAAACGTAGAAGGGCTAGAGTATCCACTTTAACCTCTCTAAATTTGCTCACAATCTCTTAACTTGACGCGTATGATCTTACTCACAGGGCCATAGCTTAAATAGATCCTACGAGGTACATAATCTTCATATGAAACTTGCCATGTTTGCTTTACTAGTGACTTTTCCATATGCCATTCAGCGTAATCAGTTGCCATAAAAATTAGATCTGAAATCAACTTATCATCCTGGTCGTTCTCAATACGTAAAAAAGATTTAACCTCTTCTAAAGTAACTGGAAAAGATTCAGGCTTAGATTTACGTTGCACAGATATTCTTGGTGAAGTCGATCTTATTGACATAATAACCCTCCTTTTTGATATAGCTAGAATAAGTAAGGTTTACCTCGTGACAGCATGGGGCAAATCTTACTTACTTTAGCTATGCAGCTTGCATGCAACATTAAGTTAAATTGGCGCAGCAACAACTCTGAGTGCTTTATCGTATGAATATATTAAGAAGAGAACGTATTAAAGCTGTTTCTCCTTTTTTGTTGATAAAATTTGAACTTATAGCATATTCAACTAGGCTGGATTTTAGTAGATTGACATTTTGAGAATGAATATTGTTGAAGATGGAGTTTAACTCTTTAGCAAGCAGACTGCGAAATTTCTGCACACTGTCATATGCGATGTTCTCAAGTTCATGTGCAAATTTATCTTGAGCTATAGTTGTTATATCTTCAATTTCCTTATTAAACTCCTCTAGCTTTTTTTCGTTATTTTTAAAATTTTTCGTAAAAGTTTTCATATCAATTAAACTCAACTACTATTATGATTATAATGACAATGAAAAACTACCGAAGTAAAAAATTCACACTACTGTGTAACTTGCAAATACTTTTACGCGCTAGGGCTATAGGTGTTATCCCAGCTCGTCATGCAAGTAGCCTCCTTTTCCTGTCATCCCAGTAGCTGACACTGGTTTACTTTACGATGATGTCATAAAAGTAGCTTTCCATCCAAAAGGGCAGTGCCCAGACACTGGGATCCAGAAAACTTCAAGTAAATGTACAATAAGAACTAGATCCCAGTGTCTGGGCACTGGGATGACAAAAAAAGGAGCACAAGGATGACATCATCCTTTTTGGGGATTCCAGTGCAGCTACTTGCATCTGCCACCTGCAAACTGCAATGTTCGTACAGATGTAGGTGCTAAGTTTTACAAACACCACGTTGTGCTGAACCTATATCCACTTCTTTCAATTCAGTAGTAGGAGCGATGGGTTTTGATATTGTGTATGTAATGCCACCAGCTATCAATGCAGATACCACAGAAGCTGCAACTATTAATAGAACAGACAATCCGGAAGCAATACTAAGAGCAGCACCTACTGCTAACATAGCTGCAAGACTCGCATAGGCAACTTTTAAGGAAAATTGTCTTTTTCCTACTTTTTCTAGCGACACTTCATTTGTTTTAGTTTTGCCCAGCTCACCCTCAAGTGGTGTGTTTTCATTCTCCAGACTTCTTATTTTTTGTGTTAGTGATTCATTCTCTTTATTGAATTGTTTCAACTTAGTCTCATGTCTAGCTATACAACTTTTTGATTCTTCTAGTTCCTTTTGCGTTTTTTCTAACAACGCTTCTGCTTTAGAATACTGACTTTCTGTTTTGTCTAATTTATCCTTAAGCGTTGCTTTTTCACTTTCTAGATCTTGTATTTGTTGTTTTAGCAATTCATTCTTTTTCTGCTCATCCTTTAGCTGAGTACGTAATTCTTTTAACTTAGCTTTACGTTTTTCAACCTTTTCTGCTTTTTCTGGAGTTTCCATTGCGTTGTGTGTTTTGGAATGGGAAGAAGTATAGCACTTCTCGCAATAGTCCGAATAGGATAAGATATGTGCTTATGGCTATGGTAGAGCAGTAGCATATTATGATCTGTTCGGATTATTGTAAAAAGAGCTATACTAGATACAACCTCAGATGGCTGATCACACATACTGTTTAGTCTATCTATTACTAAGCCTTCATCCTTTATCAATGAGCGATCTGCTCCATATTTTATCAAAAGTTTTGCTAATTCTTTATTGTCATTTGCAACAGCAAAATATAAAGGGGTATGTCCATCTTTATCTTGTGCATTAATATTTGCTTTACGTTTTATCAAAAGTTTTACTGATTCTTTAGCGCTTTTTGCAGCAGCATAGTGTAAAGGGGTCACGCCATCTTTATCTTGTGCATCAACACCTGCTCCATTATCTATTAGATATTCTGCAATCTCTACATAACCATATGTAGCAGCATAATGTAAAGGGGTCAGTCCATCTTTATCTTGTGCATCAACATTTGCTCCATCATCTATTAGATACTTTGCAGTCTTTACATCACCATTTGCAGCAGCATGGTGTAAAGGAGTCATTCCATTTTTATCTCGTGTATTGTGTTTTTCTAACTCTTTACCGATGTCTTCTGTGGAAGTATTTATTCCACTGTCGCTACTATTATAGCCTTTCTTATAATAGTCCGAATGCGATAAGATATGTGTTTATGGCTATAGCAGGCCAGTAGCATATTACGGTCTGTTCGGATTATTGTAAAAAGAGCTATACTTTCATCAATAGTCGAATCTAAAAAGGTCTGTTCACCATTATATGTAGCACCGTATTGTTCCGAATGTTGATTATGACCGGTTTGTTCTATGCGCTTCTGATTATTGGCAAGTCTTTGTTCTACCTCTTGCAACTTTTGCTCCACAGCATTTCTTTCTCTTAGAGCCTGTTCTCTTTCTAATGTATCATCTACTTTGTCTGTATTGTTTTCATTAATGATTGAGTTTGAAGAAGTCTGTTCATCCTCATCTTGTACATAGATTTTTCTGTTGTTTGGTGTAGTTCCGTTGTTCTCTTCCTGATCTCTTGCATTACATGCTTGCACTGCAGCAGTTGCGTTATTTCCGTTCACAGCTAAATTTCCTGGAGTTTTATTATTAGGCTGCGGTAAAGTGCCTTGTCTATTTTGTCTTCTCGTAGCTCCTGCCTCAGCATAACGTTGTTCTCCTTCCTCTAACATTTCTATTATAGCCTTTTTACCTTTTACATCACCGACAATATCCCTTGGAGTTCGGCCTTGACTATCTTTTAGTAAAAGATTTGCGTCATTATTCAATAAAAGCTGAACTATCTCTTGATGACCATGCAAAGCAGCAATGTGCAAAGCAGTTAATTGAGACTTAGCTCCATCAAGTTCATATATTGGTTCATTAACTTTTACTCCCTTTGCTAGTAGGAGTTTTACTATTGGTACACTGTTACATTCCACAGCAAGATGTAACAATGTATAAGTTACAATTTTGTATGAATCTGATACACGGAACATCTTATCTATCTTCAAATTGTTATAAGTGCTATATACTATTGAGTCTGCATCTTTTAGCTCACTTCCTATTCTTTCAAGTAAATTATTCTCATTTAAACCTTCACTCTTGCTTACCTCATTTATTATTTCAAAAAACTTTTCCTTTTTTATTGCCATAACCTTTCCTCTCAATTTATTTATTATTGCTGAACAGTCTCACAAAAAAGTTAAGTTTGTCGAAATTCCATGTTTGATCTAAAAATTAGTCATAAACATTTTCTATGCAAGTATAGCACTTCTCGCAATAGTCCGAATAGGATAAGATATGTGCTTATGGCTATGGTAGAGCAGTAGCATATTATGATCTGTTCGGATTATTGTAAAAAGAGCTATAGCTGACACTGGTTCATTCTATAATGGTGTCACAGCAGTCCTACATCATGCCACCGCGAACCGTCATACCGCGATTCATTCGCGGTATCTCATCCGCTAACAAGTAGCAGAATGACAGCAGTCCTACGTCATACCGCCGCGGCGCTAACAAGAGATCCCGCTAACAAGCAGCGGGATGACGAGCTTATCTTCATGCCGCCACGAACCGTCATACCGCCGCGGTATCTCCAGATCCCGCTGGGATGACGATTGTCGTTTAGCTATAAATATTTAAGAAATTTACCAAATAAAAAAAAAGGCAAAAGAAGCCCTGGGGTTATTATCTGCTTTAAAATATTGGCGTTTTTTATGTTTTAAACGCTTGACAAGCAAGATTTAGCTGCTTTTAATTGCAACTAACCTACGCTGCAAATATTTAAGAAATTTACTAAGCAGAAAAAAAGACAAAGAATCCCCGAGTTAGCTAGTCTTTTACTATCTCTGTCGAGTATTGGCATTTTTTGATGTCTTGTAACGCTTTATAAGCGCGTTCAGCTTATTTAGATAAAAATCTAGATGTAGATGAAGTTTTGTAAAGACATACAGTATCTATATACTGCAAAAAATTGAACATAAGACGCCGATACATTAAGTAATCCTTACCTTTTAATCTGCAGATTGGCGAAAGCAAATACAATAGCTTCAGTTTCATGATAAGGGGGCTGGCGGAGTTTGTCAAGGAAGTTTTTTCGTTTCTGTGGGCTACCTGGATTAATATTATATAGAAAGTCTGCTGCCAATAAAGCCTAAACTTACCAAATACATTTCTGTAGATTCAGATCTACTTGACTTTGGTTTAAAGTATTTTACTGTTTTAAACATTTTTTTTAGCTCGTTACAAAAATCTTTATCAGATTCTCCTTGGAAAATTTTTACTACAAACGTGCTACCATGGCTCAAGAAATGCTTTGCAAAATTGAGCGCTGCCTCACATAAAAGCATAATTCTGATATGATCCAACGATTTTAAACCACAAGATTCGGGCGCCATGTCAGATAAAATTACATCAAATTTTTGATCCTTGAATTTTTCTCTTAAAATTTCAAACTCATTGATAATATCACATTGTATAAACTCTACTCCATTAATTGCGTTCATTGGTTTTATGTCAAGAGCAACCACATTTGCACCTTTCTGAGATGCAACTTGTGACCATCCACCAGGAGAAGCACCAAGATCAATAATTTTTTGCCCTTCTTGGAATAATTTAAATTTGTTATCCATTTCTACCAGCTTATATGCTGAGCGTGACCTATAACCATCCTTGCTAGTTTTTTGCACATACTGATCATTCAAATGACGATGTAGCCACCTTGTTGAAGATAGTTTTCTGCCTCTAGCCGTCTTTACTCTAGTTTTTATTGCTAATACCCTACTTATTATTGATTATATCTTTAAGCTCTTTTTCAACTACTTCTTTTACCAGTGCATGTAGATATTTATTCAGCCATTCTGAGAGCTGAGGTTTTAAAAGAGATGTAACTAATTCTTCAACAGTAAGGTTCGCTTTTTTTTGTTGTTTATGCTGTAATTCGTTTTGCATTTTTCCAAGCAACGCTTTGATCTCTTCCATATTCTCTTTTAAAATTAGATGATCGTTATTTTGCGCTTGTAAGCCGCTATTACTCGCTTTGTTATTACTCATTTGGATATTATCGTACAAATAAATATCTTTTTTTTCTTCTGAATTGTAGCTATGGCCATTAAATTGGTTATTGTTGCAAGCCATTTCCTCACTTTGGTCATCATTATCAATGTCCTCTTTTTCATTATTTTCTTTTTTGCCATCTTCTTCTATTTCTTCTGGATACTCTTCCTCAAGGTATAGCACATCATCATTTTCATCCTTTATTTCTGCTTTATCGTTACTCGCGTTTTTACCCGATATAGCTTTTTTTATATCTTCTAGGATATCTTTTACAGATTGATTGCCTTGTTCATCATGCATAGTGCTAATACCATTAAATTTAGAGGTCTATACTATTTATCATAAAAAGCAAGTTGTAAACACTAATCACATAATTGCTTTTTGCTTCAACTAAGTCTGAACGTGCTTTAAATAATGCATCTTCAGTGTCCAAAAGGTCAGATGTACTCTTTAAATTTAAGTTTACTTCTTGCTCAACTCCTTCCAATGCTAGAGCTGCTGCTTTTTCCGCTTCTTGACTTGCTTTGATAATGGCCTTTGCTGTCAACACATTATTCCAAGCATTTACAACTGCTTGTTCTATATTTTTTACCGTTTCATAATAATCGTAGGTAGATTTTTTTGCATCCATTTTAGCTTTACTGACACCAAAAGCATTAACTCCTCTCTTAAAGATTGGAACATCAAGAGTAAAAACTACATGAACATTTTCTAATAGTTTGTCTACCTTCATACCATCCTCCCCAAAATTTTTGCTTGCACTTAGATTTAAAGAAGGAAGCCACTTGGAGCTTTCAGCAATCACTTCCATTCCGGCTGCTCTTTTTTGATAAACTGCTGCTTTTAGAGATAAATTATTGGTTTTTGCTAACTGTAAACATTCATTTAGCTCTGGAACAGAAGGTAGTTTATCATTAGCTTCAGAAAGGTCATCAGCATCTTCGCCAATCAAATGATAATAAGCAATATTTACCAACTTTAATTTACCTTCAGCATCAACTCTTTCGGATATAGAAGACGAAAATTTTGCTTTTGCTAACAAAACTTCAGCATTGGTTACCTCTCCAAGGGAAAAGCGTTTTTTCATAGCTGACAAATGTTCCAAAGAAACGCGTTCTTTATGTTCTCTGAGCTTTAATATTTCTGTCTTTTGTAAAACATTAACATATGCTTTCACAGCATTAAGTGCAAGCTCTTGTTTTAATTGCTGAAATCGCATCTTTTCTGCTTTGAGAAGATGGCTTGATCGACTGAATGTGGCAAAGGTACCACCGCCATCTATTATCCTTTGGCTTAATATCAGGCGTTTTCCAGAGCCTTGTGAATTGTTAATAATATTAAAATTACTATCAAAATTGTATTGCAAAGTAATGTCAGGTAAAAATCCAGCTAACCCAGAAGATTTATAGTGTTTTTCTGCGCTTTTATATTGGTAAAATTGAGACTTTATTTTTGAGCTATTTTTGATGGCTTTGCTTATCACTTCTCCCACATCGGTTGCATAGCAACTTATAGTACCAAAAATGATCGCAAGTGTGATAATCAATCGAAACATTCTACTTCCTGTGCATATTGGTTGCGCAGCTCAATTACTAACATAAATTACTTTAATAATCAATAACTAATATTGTTGACACTATTGAGAAATTAAGTATATAGTAGCTTACTATTGTTTAGTTAAATTACAATGAAAACTTTTTTCTTAAAAGAGAAACAAATCGACAAAAAATGGTTTGTCATAGATGCAGAAGGATTAGTGGTAGGAAGGCTCGCAGCATTTGTAGCGACACTATTACGTGGAAAGCATAAACCTGAGTATACACCTCATATGGATTGTGGCGATAATGTAATTATTATCAACGCAGAAAAGGTGCATTTCACCGGAAAGAAGCTTAAAGATAAAATTTACTATAAGCATACAGGTTATTCTGGTGGTTTGAAGAAAACTACTCCAGATAATATTTTAAATGGCAAATTTCCTGAGCGTGTAATAGAAATGGCAGTGAAAAGGATGCTTGATGATGGGCCTATGGCACGTAGACGCTTTGAAAATTTGTATGTTTATTCTGGTTCAGAACATAAGCATCAAGGACAGCAACCTGAAAAGATAGATTTTGCCTCTTTGAATCGTAAAAATAAAAAGTAATGGAGTAAAAATGAAGAGTTCTACAATAAATAACAATGATTGGTCAGAAAAGACAATTAAATCAGCAGTTGATTCGCTTGGTCGTTTATATGCTACAGGCCGAAGAAAAGAATCTGTAGCAAGAGTATGGATAAAGCCGGGGAGTGGAAAATTTAGTGTTAACAAAAAAGGCGATCTAATTTCTTATTTTAAAAGAGAGTCAGTGTGCCAAATAGTAAAAATGCCATTTGTTGCAACTTCCACATTGGATAAATACGATGTATTTGCAACTGTAAAAGGTGGAGGGCTATCTGGTCAAGCAGGTGCTCTAGCTCATGGAATAAGCAGAGCTTTAAGTAGTGTAAGCCAAGATTTGCATTCTATACTACGTAATGGTGAGTTCTTAACTAGAGATTCACGTGTTGTTGAACGTAAGAAATATGGTCAACATAAAGCTCGGAAAAAGTGTCAATTTTCTAAGAGATAGTTATTTTATAGGGGTGTTTTTTTGTAAGTATTATACAAATATTTGCAAAAATGTATGATATCCTCTATTTTTGTGATGAATTTAGTTGACTATCGGTGTCAACATAATATGCTATTTATGTGATTTTTTCAATATTAAGGTAATTTATGAGTAAAGAAGATATAATAAAACAATTAAAGGAAGATTGTTCTAGTCAGAATATAGATATAACAAAATCTGATTTGAGCAAGATTCATGATGCGTTTATTAAAATAATAAAGAATGAGCTGCATGGGAAAGGTGAAATACGTTTGCATGGAATAGGAACATTTTCTACTGCTATCAGTCAGGAAAAACAATGTCGTAACCCCCAAAGTGGTGAGATCATGACTGTTCCTAAAAAGACAAGGGTAAAATTTAAAGCAAGCCAAACTCTTTTAAGTATTTTAAATGAGAAGGAAAAAGCAGCAGTTAGTTAGACATTGTCATTTTCATTGTTTTTACTACGCTGTGTAAGCCGTAAAATACAGCTTCGCTAATTAAATAGTGGCCTATGTTAAGAGCTGAGATGTGAGGTATTCTTGTCATCTTCTTAGCGTGTTTATAAGTTATGCCATGTCCTGCGTGGCATTCTATTCCTAATTTATTGACGTACTCTGCAGCATTAGTAATTAACTGTAACTTTTTTTCTGATGGATTATCACAGTAATCCCCTGTGTGAATTTCTATTATGTCAGGTTTTGTCCCTAGCTTTTCAAGATATTTTAGTTGATCAATATTTGGATCGATAAACAGTGAGACTTTTATGCTAGAGCTATGCATTTCCTCTATTATACTAGAAAGTTTACTGTGCATATTCACGATATCCAGGCCACCTTCGGTTGTTAATTCTTCTCTTTTTTCTGGTACTATACTAATCGAATAGGGTTTTACCTTTTTTGCTATTTCAAGCATTTCTTCCGTGGCTGCAATTTCAAGATTTAACTCAGTGCTAATGCTTTTTTTTAGGTTAAATACGTCTTCATCTCTAATATGCCTTCTATCTTCTCGTAAGTGTACAGTAATAAAGTCTGCTCCAGCGTCAATGGCTATTTCTGCTGCTTTCAATGGATCTGGATAAGAAGTTCCGCGTGCGTTGCGGAGGGTTGCAACGTGATCGATATTAACACCTAGTTTCACAATCTACCTCAGAAATTATTTATAGATTATACATGTTATTAGGTTTTTTGCATAGTCATTGTTTGACCTTACCCAGAAAAAGTGGAGAGAAAGAAAAGAGTTTTTTTGGGTAAAATAAAATTTTGGAGGATTAGAAATGGTAAGAGAATATACAGCAGAATTCAAATTGGAAGCTGTTAAACTGGCAAATGAACAAAGAAAGGTAGGTCAACCAGTTGCAAAAGTAGCAAGAGATCTAGGAATAAGGGATAGTGTATTAGGAAAATGGATGAAGAAATATAACGAAAAAAAGTCAGCGGCAAATGCATTTCCAGATGTAGCACCTTATGACAAAGAGAGGTTTGATTTACAAAGCAAGAGTAACAAGGGAAAGAGACATTTAAAAAAAAGCCCTGGCCAGTCAAAAAGAGTAAAATATTTTTTTATATAGTAACTGCTATAAAGTACAGGAATTATGTAGGATTTTCTGCTAGTGGCTACTATAAGTGGACCACAAGAAAAATAAGCAGTAGAGAATCAGCAAATAAAGAGCTACTCGAAGCTATTCAAAAAATATATCAAGTTTCTAAATGTAGATATGGAGCTCCTAAAATTCATGCTGAATTGAAGGCTTTGGGTAAAAGTTGCAATTTGAAAACGGTGCAAAGTATTATGCAGAAAAATGACATCAGGGCTATACTGAAAAGAAAGTTTAAAATTAAAAAACAACAAACAGATAATAGAGCTGTAGCTCCCAATATACTAGATCAAAACTTTATTGTTGATCAACCAAATAAAGTATGGGATTACTTACATCAAAACCAAGGAGGGATGGCTATATTTGGCAGCAATAATTCTCACGTATGGTAGTTAATGAGTAGTGCAATAAATAAACAATTGGTTATGAACTCTTTATTAATGGCCATTAATAGGCGTAAACCTGTTAAAAATCTACTATTACATAGTGATCAAGGTTCACAATATACTTTGCAAGGTTATCAATATCTCTTATCCATAAAAAACATAGATGAATCATAAAGGTTGTTGTTACGACAATTCTGTTGTGGAAAGCTTCTTCAGTTCTCTAAAAAGGGAGTTACCAATAGACACCTCTCGGCACTCTAAACAGCATATCAAAACTGCTATATTTGAATATATAGAAATTTTTTATAACAAACAACGTCACTATTAACTATTGCATTCCAGAACAATTTGATGCATCATTCTTTTTGTGAAAAACATTCCACACTTTCTCTCCACTTTTTCTGGGTAAGGTCATTTTTGCCTTGACCAAGAAAAAATTCAGCTATTGCCTTACTTTCTCTTGCAACAACTTCTTCCTTAACAATTTTTCCTTTCTCATCAACGATACTTATAAAAGTTTCTTTTAGTGAGATCGCTATAATATTCCATGAGACTGCTCCTACTAATAAAAGTTTAAATTATTTTTGAAGAACTTATTCTACTGAATTCGTTACTTCGTGCTAAAATAATGGACTCCATCATTCAACAGCAATTACAGTATGTTTACCCTTTTTCTTGTTATTTTTCTAATCTATAGCTAGCGTTCAAAACCATATTCGAAAATACGTTTTCGGATTTTTTTTAATGCTGTTTATTTCATCCTCAACATCGTCTCTACCTTTATGAACTAAGTAGCAGCATTAAAAATTATAACGTACCCCTATCTCTAGAGTTGCATCTGGTATTTGTTTTGCTTTTATACCACTTAGTTGCCCACCCATGGTCATACCAACTGCACCAATTATCTGCGGAGTAATTTCATAATCAACACCTAACTTTAGTTTATAGGAAATAGAACTCAGTATTTTATCTACTACAGATGAACCAGCAGCTTCACCACCTGATTCTGGAGCACCTTGTGTTTCTTCTTCCTTTTCTTTTTCTTCTTGTGAACTATCGCCATCACCATCAACTGTATCACTAACACCAAAGCCAAAAGGTGTTATTTGGAGATATCCTCCTAAACCTCCGCTGACATATAGTTTAACGGGATCAATATCAAGGTCAGGATAGAAGCGGTAGTTTGCCAATAAGCTAGCTCCTATGCTCTTTAATGACTTAATATTACTGAGAACCTCAAGTTCAAATTTAGAGTTTTGGTCATAATGGTAACCAAGAACAACACCAGGTTTCATTTTAAAGCCACCACCCCAACCAGCACCAAAGTTTAAACCTGCATAGTACTTATCTTCTGACTTACTTGCACTATTACTAGCTGCACCTGCTAGAGATGAAGTAAGCAACACAGCCAAAACGCACAATCTCTTTATTTTCATATAACTCCTCATACAAAAAAATATATAATGCATAAGTATATATCCTTTATATTAAAAAAGATATAACTACATGTCAAAAAAAGTATAGCCATAAAATCAGATTATATAAAACGTACTACTCAGGTCTTTTATATAACTATATTTACTATCTTATTTGGTACAGCATATACAGTGCGAACTTTGCTTTGATCGATCTTACTGGACACAGAGTCTATCGCTATTTTCTTCAATTCTTCTTGAGGTAAGTTAATTGCCACCTTGATTGTTGTACGTAATTTTCCATTGATTTGCACTGCTATAGTTACCGTATCGTCAACTAATAATGATTCATCAGCTTTTGGCCAAGGTTGACCTCCTATTTCTTGCCATAGGCTTTCAGCTAGATGTGGTATGAATGGTTCGATTACTCTGATTAATATACATATACCTTCATCAATAAGAGATTTTCCAGTTTTTACGTCTATTTCAGCTATTAAATTCGTCATCTCACGAAATTTTGCCACTACACAGTTTAATCTGCAGTTTTCCAAGTCATCTGTAAGTCCGTGTAAGAGTTTATGAATTTTTTTTCTGTACTCTAGAAGTCCACCCGTAACATTTTCATTATCATAGTGTATATTTACAGGTCTTAGCTGCATGACCATACGCCACAATTTATTTACATAACGAGAACAACCTTCCACACCATCATCGGACCATTCCATATCTTTCTCCGGAGGAGTGTCGGACAACACAAACAAGCGAGCAGTATCAGCACCATACTTTTCTATGATAAAGTTTGGGTCAACTGTATTCTTTTTCGATTTGCTCATTTTTTCAACTTTGCCCACTTGAACTTTTGCACCTCGCGCTATTAATTCTTTTGCTTCTGCGGGAAATAGCCACTTACCATTTTCGTCTTTATAAGTTGCATGGCAGACCATTCCTTGAGTGATTAAAGTAGAGAAAGGCTCTTTAATATCAAAATAGCCACATTTGGTTAAAGCACGGCAGAAAAATCTTGAATAAAGCAAATGCAGAATTGCATGTTCTATCCCACCTATATAATAATCAACAGGCATAAAACGATTACATGCATCTTTGTCTATTGATTTATCTTCACTACAGAATGCAGCAAAATACCAGGAAGATTCAAAAAAGGTGTCGAATGTATCAGTTTCACGCTCTGCTTGCTTTCCGCACTTTGGACAATCAACAAATTTCCAAGTTGGGTGCTTATCCAGCGGATTGCCACCACTTGTAAATTCTACATCTATTGGTAGAACTACAGGAAGGTCTTTTTCTGGCACTGGAACAGTTCCGCAATCTTTGCAATATATGATAGGTATAGGGCATCCCCAATAACGCTGCCTTGAAACTCCCCAATCGTGCAAACGATAGTTTATTGTTTTTTTGCCTATTTTTTTTTCTTCAAATTTTTTAACTATGGCTTCCTTTGCTTCACTAACCATTAATCCGTTTAAGAATTCGGAGTTAAACATTGTCCCGTCTCCAGTATACGCCTCCTTTGTCATCTGAGTAGCTTGACACTGGGATCCATTGTAAGAATTCTGGTCACGCGCTGGAATGACACCTAAGTGGGCTGAAGAAATAACGGGAATTATCGGCAAATTATATTTCTGTGCAAATTCAAAGTCACGCTGATCATGTGCAGGGCAACCAAAAATCGCGCCTTCCCCATATTCCATCAACACAAAATTCGCTATGTAAAGCGGCAATTCCTTATCAAGAAATGGATGTTTGACGTTTAATCCGGTGTAAACTCCTATTTTTTCATCGTTCTCTCTTTTCGATTTTATTTCCTGGATCCCAGTGTCAAGCACTGGGATGACAACAGAAGAACCATTCTTTAATTCCTGCACAATAGGATGCTCTGCTGCCACTGCACAAAAAGAAGCCCCAAACAAAGTATGAGGATAAGTTGTAAAAACTTTTAATTTCTTATTCAGGCCAACTACTTCAAACTCTATAGTTGCTCCTTCAGATTTTCCTATCCAACGCTCCTGCATTGTTTTGACTTTTTCTGGCCAATTTTTCAAACTTTGCAGGCACTTGAGTAAATCTTCAGCGAAATCAGTAATCTTTAAAAACCATTGGGACAACTTACGTTTTTCAACAACTGCACCTGATCGCCATCCTTTTCCATCAACCACCTGTTCATTTGCAAGCACTGTTTGGTCCACTGGATCCCAGTTAACCCATGATTCTTTTCGATAGGCAAGCCCATGCTTTAAAAAATCCAGGAAAAATTTTTGTTCGTGTTTGTAATAATCAGGCTCACATGTGGAGAGTTCACGCTCCCAATTATAAGAAAGACCTATAGATTTCAACTGTGTACGCATATTATCTATATTCTCTTTTGTCCATGTTTCGGGGCTAATATTGTTATCCCTTGCTGCATTCTCAGCTGGTAATCCAAACGCATCCCAGCCAATTGGATGCAAAACCTCAAATCCATTAGCTCTCTTGTAACGCGCTATCACATCCCCTATTGCATAGTTACGTAAGTGTCCCATATGAATTTTACCAGATGGATATGGAAACATTTCCAACACGTAACACTTTTCTTGTTTACCACTCTTGCTTACAGAAAAATCCCATTTATCTTGATAAAATTTTTCAACACTTTTAAAATCATATTTCATATAAATCCAAATTCAATTACAGTTCATATGCATCAAAGGATCAACCGCTTGGCCATTATGTCGTATTGTGAAACACATCTGTGGATCTTTATCTTGTGTGCTTGATTTACCTGCAGATCCAATTACTTGACCTTGCTTTACTTTATCGCCAATTTCAACATGTATGTTTTTTAAATAGGAGTACACAGTCATGTAATTATCTTTGTGTTCCACTATAATTAAATTCCCATACCATCTCAGCCCTTTGCCTACATATATCACTTTACCTGGTGCAGAGGAAACTACGTTCGTTCCATTTTGAGCAGCAATTTTTATGCCATCCTTACACATTTCATCAGAAGAGGTAGCTGAACCTTTAACTGGCATTACAAATTTACAATTTACCCCCACATTTTGTGTATTATTGTTATCTTTGTATATCCTATTTATGATGGCTTTTCTACTTTCTTTTTGCACTGAAGGCTCCCTAATTAAATGGTACTCTCTTGTATATTCCAGATCTCTTTTTCCGTAAAATTCTTCGCCTTTAAGCAGCACAGGTGCAGGTTTTTGCAGGCCACAGCCTATTAATATTGCTAATAACATAAGAAATGAGGCTATATGCAACATTTTAAACTCTCACAAAACTCCAAAATTTTAGCGAGACGTAGTGTTTCACGCCTGCTTGTTACTTTCCTCGTTATTTATTTTACTAGTTAAATAGTCCCTCAAATCGGTGAGTTCTTGCAACAAATTCTTTGTGACTTTTATATCATTACCAAATTCTTTTTGCACTCCTTTTATTGTATATCCTTTATCATATAGCATGTATTTTACTTTCTTTATGGCCTCTATACACTTGCGATCATATAGCCTTCTTCCTTTACGCTTTGTAGGCTTAATTTGATGAAATTGACCTTCCCAAAATCTCAAAACATGCTGTTCCAAATGTAGCTCTTCAGCTACTTCCCCAATCGTATAAAATAATTTTTCCTTGTTCATTAATTATTGATTGATTTTTTTATAATTTTTGAAGGCCTAAAAGAAACTGAATTTCTTGCCTGAATCATCACTTTCTCCGATGTATTTGGTATATTTCCTGGTCTTTCCTTCTTTTTCTTAACCAAGAATGTTCCAAATGACGATATTTTTACTATTCCATCCTTTACCAAGCTTGTCTTTATTTCGTCCAATATATCATCTATTATCGAAACAGAGTCTTCCTTTGATAATCCTATTTCTTGGTTTATATCTCCAGCTATCGTTGCCTTAGTTACTGTTGTGTCTTTTGTTGTAACGTGATCCATTATTGATAAATATTACAATACGTAAATATAATATAGCAATCGACTCGAGATTCAGCTACTTTATTTTTTAGAGTATGTCTCTTTTGTTGCATAATTTAAAATACCGGCAACTATCAATATCGCAAATATTGCAAAAAGTGCCATTTTATGATCTGTAAAAAGTGCTAACATTGACACTATAACTCCACTGCCAATAAACATAAATCCATTGATAATGGATGATGATGTGCTGATGTATTTTCGTTTCACAATCTCGCTGCCGACAGTAAAATTAAGCATATGTCCTCCCGCAAAAAACCCGAACATTAACATACAAAAGTACACAACGTGGACTGTTAAATGGCTGTATAGTAAAATAATAATTGAGACGCCTTGCAATAAAGCAAAAGCAGAAATTACATGTTTCCTATTTTTAAATAAGTTTGAGATTCGATCTGCAATTGGAGCACCAACTGCAAGACCAAGCCATAGTATTGCAGTTGCTATACCTGACTCCATTGCATTGAGTTCTGAGTTGCCCAGTAACCTTGGAGCCCACAAGGTATTAAGTGCTAAAAATGTTCCAAAAGTAATAGCACCCACCACTGAAGTTATCCAGATATCTCTTAATTTTAGCACTGTTAATATAGAGCACATTACTGTCTTCATAGAGCTTTTTATTGTGCGCTTTTCTGAGCTGCTTTCTGGAAGTGTGTTTGGACAAAAAAGCGTAAGTACAAATATCAACACACCAAATAGTATTATGCATACAATCAGATTTTTCCAATATGCATCTTCGGCAAGCAAGTTAGAGAACAGTATTTGAATTACCAAAGCAGAAAGGCTTGAAATTGTCTGCACTAGTGAAAACATTAGTCCAAATTGGGCAGCGGAAAAACATATGCTACTTGTGTGAGCAGCACCAATAAAACCAAATGATGCTCCAGTTGCAATCAACACTTGAGACAAAATCAAATGGGAGAAATTGTCACTATTAATAAGGACAAAAAACCCCAAGATCATAGTTGATAACGAGAAAAAATAAATTTTTTTACTGGAAAAAACATTAAACGTTGCTCCACTAAAAAATTGTAAGATGGCGAAAGTCCAAGTATATGCTGAATTAGCCAGTGCAACTTGCGCGATTGTAAGTCCAAGTTCCTTTTCGAGATTTACACTTATAAAGGTATAAATTATCTGCATGTTGCTGAATATAACAACCAAGTTACTAATCAGCCAAATGAACCAAGCCTTAGCTCTGCTTTCCATAAGATTTGTTTTTATAAGTAATCTATTAGAAATTTAACACTAAGTCTCTTTTTAAGCTATTGTTTCCTGACTACTGTTATAGCTAACCCAAAAAACGGTTTCCCTACGTCATGCCGCCGCGGTATCTCTTAGCCGCTAACAAGCAGCGGGATGACGATTGTCAGGGTGTCATCCCAGCGCCCCTATGATGTCATCCGAGTAGCCAACACTGGTTTCCATCCAAGACGGTGTCATTCCAGTGCTTGACACTGGAATGGCTTTGTTGCATCGCTCTTCGGATAGTAGGTAACGCACAATAAATTTATGAAGCTATCTCAAATTTAGCCATACCAATATCAGTGAACTTATTGAGCAAATAGCATTTAACAAGTAGTTCCTTCTCTCTATTTGTCTCAGATTTATTCCTAAAACTAAACCCGAATGTTTGTTTCAGTCGCGAGAAAAAACTTTCTATATAAGATCTTTTTCCATAACTCATCTCTTTTTTCCACTTCTTTATACCATCTTCATCATATGACTTTATGAGCTTGACTGCAGAATTTCTCTCAGCCATATAGTCTAACTTTGGATGCTCTGCTGCGTTGTTTTTCGGAGGAATTTTCGTTTTTATACCATATTGATTACACAGCTTATAGAGCTTTTCTCTGTCATATGCCCTATCTGCATATAGTACTTTTATGACATACTGAAAATCGACTTCTTTTAGCAAATCACAAGCTCCATAGTGATCAGCCGTTACTGTATTTTACAGCTATGGCTTTTTTGCTGTTTGTATTCAACATTACATGCAATTTTCTTGTCTGTTCATAGCTGCGATACTTTCTATCTTCGCTATTTTCTTTGCTATGACCAGGAGTGTTGTTGTATATACTAATTCCTGTACTGTCTATAGCAATTTCGATATCTTCCATATTATTTTCTGCAATCATTGATCTTAATATTGAGTTTCTTAAACCTTCTTGATGATTGTGAATAGCTGATAACTTGCAAATTTTTCCCAATTTGCTCAAGGTATCCTGCTATAAACCCAACTGTTTGCCTCAGGCCTATTCTAAATAAACAAGTTATTATGTGCACCAAAATTACAACTTTATCGCTATAAATATTGTTGCCACCTGGTATTTTTGGACCATTCTCGTACCACTTTTCTATGGCTTCGTTGATATAATGAAAAATATTTCCTCTTTTTTCTAGAAATTTGTTATATTCGCTATGGTTACTGACCCTCATTTTTTGTGGCATATTTTTTCTTTCAAGGTTAAATGGCTATTTTATAATGAATTTTGTCAGTAGCCACCAGATTTTTTCAGTTGCTATGCAACAAAGCCCACTGGAATCCAGACTTTAATTGTTATACTTGTAAATAATCTGGTGAAAATAAACGTTCATCTCAAAATGCAGTATTTTTGTTGAAATAGCTCAACTGGATCCCAGTGTCTGGGCACTGGGATGACACCATAGGAGGCTACTTGGATGACAAAAAAAGGAGCACTGGGGTGACAGCAGTCCTACGTCATACCGCCGCGGTATCTCTAGATCCCGCTAACAAGCAGCGGGATGACGAGCTTATCGTCACGCCGCCACGAACCGTCATACCGCGATTCATTCGCGGTATCTCAGCCGCTAACAAGTAGCGGGATGACGGTTGTCAGGGTGTCATGAAAGTAGCTGACACTGGAATCCAGAAAAAAAGAAATATGTATCAGCTACTTTCATTTGCTGCGCCTCAAAAATAAACGTTCATGTAGCTGTAAGTCAAGCCATAAATCCAGATAAAGATCTTTAATCATTGGCTTCGTAGTACTTTTCAACCAACTTATTAAGTAACCTTACACCAAAACCTACTGCTCCTCTTGGACAAATGTCAGTACCTTTTTCGTGCCAAGCAGTGCCTGCAATATCTAAATGTGCCCAGCAAGTTTCATCCACAAAACGCTGTAAAAACTGTGCAGCCATTATGCTATCTCCGCCAGAGCCCGCAGGAGCGATATTTTGCACATCAGCAATCGGTGAATCAATAATTTTATCGTAAGTTTCATTCATAGGAAAACGCCATAACTTCTCATTTACTTCATTTCCTGCATCAATCAGACGGTTTGCTAATTCATCATTATTTGAAAAAAGACCAGCATATTCGTTATTTCCAAGCGCAACCACTATAGCACCAGTTAAAGTTGCAAGATCAATCATAAATTGTGGTGAAAATCTCTCTTGCGTATACCACAAAGCATCTGCAAGTATGAGCCTTCCTTCTGCATCGGTGTTCAACACTTCTATTGTCTGTCCAGACATTGAAGTTACTACATCACTTGGTCTTTGAGCATTACCACCCACTGCATTTTCTGCAAGTGCGACCACACCGATCGCATTTACTTTTGCTTTTCGTCCTGCTAAAGCATGCATCACCCCAACCACAGCAGCAGAGCCTGCCATGTCATATTTCATCGACTCCATACCACGTGAAGGTTTGAGTGATACTCCACCAGTGTCAAACGTTATGCCTTTACCAACAAAAGCTATTGGCTTTTGTTCTTTAGCAGCTCCATTCCATTTTATCACTACTAATTTTGGTTCTTTACTACTTCCTTGTGCAACTCCAAGCAAGGCTCCCATTTTTTTCTCTTCCATCTGCTTTTTATCAAGCACCTCGATTTCAAGGCCAAGCTTAGTAAGTTCTTTTTTTATATGATCAGCATAGGATTCTGGATATAGAATGTTAGGAGGCTCTGTTATAAAAGAGCGCGCAAGGAATATACTCTCACCTTCTTGCCTTGAGTGCTCAAATGATCTTTCAGCATTACTTAATTGCTCATCTTTTACTAATACGGTAATCTCCTCTACCTCTGTAATTTTCTCATCCTTTTTAGTTTTATACTTATCAAACTTAAAACTACGCAGAAACGCACCATATGCAACATTTGCTGCACTACCTTCGATTAAAACCGCTGCTTTTTTAATTTTTAATCTGCTTAGCTCACAATATATTTTACCACCAATATTTAATTCTTTATTTTCATTCCATTCATCCTTCTTACCAAGTCCAACAACTATGACATTTTTTTCTTCTGGCAAAGTAGTAGAGAAAAATTCACCAAAACTTCCATTGAAATTGCTAAATTGCTTTATATTATCCATGATCTGTTTTCCTTGCAAAACTCCGCCATCATTTACGGTTTCGTTGTCCTCAAATAAACCCGTTACTATTGTTTTAAAATCGGGCGAAATTTTAGAAATTGTTATTTTCATTGCTGGCATCTCCGTTGCAAATAATTGTAAACTGTACATAAAACACAGCAAAAACATCAGTAAGATATTTTTCATATACATCCTAAGTACAATAACACTCAAGTTTACTATGGACTCCCTTACATGCAAGGGTTTTTTATCTTTTATTAGAGAACTTATTATATCCGCCCAAGGTAATGTTAAACGTATAGGTTTTTATGACCTGATCACTGTAAGTAAATGGTGTTATGAGAAGGCTTGCAAGCCCATTACTAACAAAATCTCCAAGAACAGGATCAGCACAATTATCGCAATTATGGTCAACAAAAAACATTTGCGTTGTGAATTCCGGAAAATCCGGATGTTGAACTAGAAAGTTGATATGTGGAGCTCTATCACCAATTTTACCAGGTGCTATCGTAATAAAATTATAATAGCCAAGATTATTCACTACAAACCTTCCTGATCCAGCAAAATTCGGATCATCCTCTATATTCTTATCGTAATGGTTCACGCCGCGTGAATTCGCGTGCCATATAGAAACTACAGCATTTTGTATTGGTAAGCAGTTTATATCAGTAATTCTACCCACTATGTGTATTAATTCCCCTATTGCACTATTTGGAGAACCAGGTTTCCTTCTTAAATTGTTTGAAGAGCTAAAATTTTTTGGCCTTGCATCAAGGTCATATATTTCCGGAGTTTTAATGCAGTTGAGCAAAACAGGATCAGCTGCAAATAGCGGCAAACTGAATATCATTTGTACTAAAAGTGCTAACAAGATATTTTTCACATTCATTTCATTTATAATAGACTTCTTGCATAACCATATAACAAACTTTTATTGGAAATAGAAACGAAAAAACTTGCTTGACACCCTTCGCCAGCCCCCTTATCATGAAACTGAAGGTATTCAGTTATCTTCATCTGTGCAGATTAAACAGCAAGAAAACAACGTAGTTGGCGTCTTATTTTTAATTTTTTGCACTATGTGCACCTTATGTCTTCACAATATTTCTAGGTTTTTACCTACACAAGCTGAAACGCGCTATTTAAAACATTAAAAAACGCCAACTTAAAAAATGGATAGTGAATAACTAGCTACCCTAGGGTTTCTTTTGCCTTTTTTTCTGTTTAGTAAATTGTATCCGTTCAGCGGAGTGGTAGAATAAGGTAGACAAAGCAAGATAATAAAGATAATCATAGAGCAAAAGTGAGGTAATGTGGTAAACCTTTGAGAACTCTGCAAAAATTTACAGCAAAAAATAGAAAAGTTGGAAGGGAGGATAGAAGAGTTAGAGGCAGAAAATAAGGCCTTGAGGATTGAGAACGCTGAGTTGAAAGAGAGGCTTGGTTTAAATTCAAAAAACTCATCCCTGCCCAGCTCAAAAGAGCTATACAAAATAAAAAAGGACAAGCCAAAAAGCGAAAGGAATGTTGGCGATCAGGTTGGGCATAAAGGAAATTTTCATGCCACAATGGAAGCGGATAAAGTAGTAAAAATAGAGTTGCCTAATATTTGCGAATGCGGAGGAGAGCTTGTAATATGCGAAAAACCTTATGTTCACCAAAAAGTTGATCTTCCGGAAATTAGGCCTTATGTAGTAATTGGAACATGGTCGTTGTTGGAGATGCAGAAAAAGAAAAAGTAGCAAGTTACCAGAAGGTGTTACGCCAGATACATTTGGTCCAAGGGTTAAGTCTATAATTGCAGCACTCAGCGGATTTTACAAAAACTCAAAGCGTGAAGTGGCTAGTATCATAAATGACATTTTTAATTTGAACATAAGTGTTGGCAGCATATCAAATCTTACTATTACCCACAAATATAAATGTACTTATAAATAAAGTATTACAATATTAAAGTTTGCAAATATTGAGGGTATAAAAATGGCAAACGAGAGTAATGAATGGGCTAAAAATGAATTTGGAGATAAAAGATTAACTGACCGATTAGTAAAGATTGCTGATAGTTTGATAAGTTTACCTGAAAGCTCAATTAATGAGGCATGCGGAAGTTGGTCAGAAGCAAAAGCAGCATACCGTTTTTTTCAAAATGAGAATGTAAAAGAAAGTGATATTTTAGCTACACATATTAATAAGACGGTTGAGAGAACAAAAGCTCACAAGAGGGTTCTTGTCATTCAAGATACCAGTTACATTGTATATAATAACCATAAAAAAACAAGCGGATTAGCAAATTTGTCCAGTTATGATACTGCAAAAGGTATTATAATGCATACAGCTCTTGCCGTTAGTATAGAAGGTTTGGTACTAGGGATACTAGATCAAAAAGTTTATTCAAGACCTGAAGAAACTGAGAACCTTAAAAAAAAGAGCGATCGCATTGAAGATAAAGAAAGCGTAAAGTGGTTGGAAACTTTAAGAAAAACAAATAATATTATTGATCCAACTCAAACTGAGACTATAACTGTATGCGATAGAGAAGCAGATATATATGACTTTTTTGAGCTTGCACATAATCTTAATTCGGCAGTGCTAGTTAGAGCATGCAGAGATAGAGCAGTAAATAGAAAATCTCGATATCCTGAAAAAGGTGAGCAGAAGTTATGGGCATTTATTAAATCCTCTCATTGTACAGGTACGGTAGAAGTTGAAGTTCCTGTAAAAGATAATAAGCCAAAAAGAACAGCACGTTTGGAAGTTAGATTTGGAAAGTTTATGATGAATCCATCTAAGAATAATATTAGGCATAAGACGGAAGAACTACCTAAATTACCACTTTATGCAGTTTATGTTGTTGAGAAAACTCCCCTTCCCTTAAAAAAAAACCGCTAGAATGGATGCTATTAACGAATCTTTCAGTTAATACTTTCGATGAAGCTGTTGAAAAAATTAGTTGGTATTGCCTTAGATGGAAAATAGAGATATTACATAAAATTTTAAATTCGGTCTCAAAGTTGAAGAATGTAGGCTTGGAATAGCAGAAAGACTAATGAGATATCTAACAGTTATGAGTATTATTGCTTGGAGGATCTTCTTTATTACATCAATTGCAAGAGCTAACCCAACATTACCATGTACTACCTTATTAGCTGAAGAAGAATGGAAAGTTTTATACGTTAAAATACACAGAAAACCATGTCCAAGTGTAGTTCCCAACATAAAAGAAGCTGTTTTATGAACTTGGAGGCCATTTAGCAAGAAAAAATGACCCAAAACCAGGACCAATTACTCTTTGGAAAGGATATAAACGTCTCTTTGATTTAGCAGAAGGATGGCGACTTGCTCACGAACCTCATATTTGTGGGTAATAGTAAGGTTTCTAAGGGAGGGAGTAGTAGTAATACTGCTTCCTTACCTGACCAGTTTGCTCGTGATAAAGGTTTTGAGAAACGCGCTCAATACTATGCTGCTAAAGCTTATTCAAGTCAAGCTCACAAAGGTGATCAAGATCTTAAAGGAGTTATTTTTATTGCTATCGCCGATTTTATCTTATTTCCTAACAAGCTGGCTTACAAATCTGATCACGTTACTTTTGATAAAATTACCTATGAACATGACTTAAAAGATTTTCAATTTGTATTTATTGAACTACCTAAATTTCCTAAGAATAAGGAAGAACAGCTAGAAAGCATAGTGGATCGTTGGTTATTTTTCTTCAGTGCGACCCGGAAAGCCGTGGTTTTGTGATGGTTAAATTCCATCTTCCCTAGACATCGGGGATAATGTATGTCTCACATTTCAAAAGATGGCAACCTTTGGGATGCAAGCATGAGATAAAAGCAGGTAACACTAAACCTCATCCTGCAAACAGAGTTAGATATGATTACGAGAGGAACCTATGTTTGAATTGTCGTCAAAGCATAGTATGCGAAAAGAGGTTGAACTACGCATAGACCAAAATGGTACGAAGCAAAAGGGGAACTAAAGATTGAAGACTTTAGTTATTGATGTTCCCAGCTTCCGGCAAATAGTAGGAATCTAAGTTTAACGTGAAACGAAGCTATGGAACGGAGTAACCACATAAAAGCTCTTATATTCATTAAATATAAGTAGGTAGCCAACCACAAGCTGCTATGTGGAAGAAGAAGCTAATGCCCAAAGTAATATCTGGGATATGCAGACGTAAACACTTTAATTTGGAAGGTAAAGTGGTGAATAGTAGTGAATATGTTATGGACCAGCAAAAAGCTAGGTATGAATGGAATGGAATTCCTTGGCGAAAGCTGAAGAAATCTTCATTTAAGCTACAAAAACGAATTTACCAAGCTTCTAAATGTAATGACATCAAAAAGATGCATAATCTTCAAAAATTATTGCTCAAATCAACAAGTGCAAAAACACTCGCTGTTAGGAAAGTAACACAGGACAATAGGGGGAAGAAGACTGCAGGTATTGATGGAAAGGCTAATCTTAATCAAAAAGAAAGATTACAACTATCATATTCTTTAGATATAAAAGAAAAAGCAAAGCCATCAAGACGCGTCTGAATCCCAAAACCTGGTAAGCCATCGGAGCATCGCCCGCTTGGTATACCTACTATATCACAAACACTTGTAAAAATGGCTTTAGAACCAGAATGGGAGGCAAAACTTGAGCCAAACACTTATGGTTTTAGACCTGGTAGATCATGTCATGATGCAATTGAAGCCATATTTGATGTGCTAAAACAGAAAACAGCATATGTATTAGATGCTGATATTTCTGGATGTTTTGACAATATTAACCATAATAAACTGCTTGAAAACCACACCAACGTTAAAGAAAATCATAAGAAGATGGTTAAGGGCAGGCGTTATGGAAGATGGAAAGTTTCAATCCACAAAACGTGGTACAATTCAAGGAGGCACCGTTGCTAGCTTGTGTTGCATTACACGGATTAGAGCAACATATCAAAAAAGCATTAACAAACGAACTCTTTCAATGCATGAAAAGAAAATATGGTAGGATATCGCATAAAAACGCGCAAAAGTCTATTAGTGTAATTTTCTACTGTGATGATTTTGTCATCATACATGAAAACGAAGAGATTATTCTTAAAGCAAAAATTTTAGTTGAAGAATGGTTAGAAACCATTGGACTAAAATTAAAGCCCTCTAAAACAAGAATTTCTCATACATTAAGAACCATTGACGAAACAAAACCAGGATTTGATTTTCTTGGATTTTCAATAAGACAATATCCAACAAAAGAAAGTAAAAAAGGTTACACATTATTAATAAAACCAAGTCGTAATTCTATAAAGCAGCATACATTTGCTATTAAACATAAACTTAGAGAAATGCGTGGGGCGCCACAGGAAGTAATAATAAGGAATCTCAATCCAATAAACAGAGGATGGAGTCAATATTACTCTTCGGTAGTTTCATGTAAAATCTTTAGCTCATTGGATAATACTATACATAGAAAGCTCTGGAAGTGGGCAGTCTTTAGGCACCCAAACAAAGGGAAATGCTGGATAAAAAGAAAATACTTTAAAAAGTATAATAACGATAACTGGAGTTTTATGACAAGTAACAAGATACATCTTATTATACACAGCGATCATGTTATTAAACAAAGTGCAAAAAACCAGATCTCCATATGATGGTGATTGGGTATATTGGGGTAAACGTCTGAGAAAAATACCAGATAAGCCATTAAGAGTAATAAAACTATTGAAGTTACAACAAAGTAAATGTGATAATTGTAGACTATGGTTTAAAAGTGATGATACAATAGAAATACATCACAAAGACCGGAATAGACGAAACAATATGATCAAAAACTTATCTTTGTTACATGGACATTGTCACGATGAATTATACAGGAGGTGTGCATGAAAAGCACCAAATTGGAGAGAAGCCGTATGAGGCGCAAAGTCTCACGTACGGTTTTGAAGTCGAGTGAGGAGGGGCGACCTTCTTCACTTAGACAACAATATGCAGATGAAACTACGGAAGAAGACTTAAGGAAAATAGCAGAAAAAGCACCAATAATAAAGTTAGCCTACGATGAATTAGACAGGTTTAGCTGGAATGAAAAAGATTTAGTAGCATATGAAGAAAGAATAATGGATCTGCGGAAAGAAGAAGCCATTCTTGAATACAAACTTGAGGAAGGTATAGAGAAAGGAAAAATCGAAGTTGCAAAAAATTTACTTAAAGCTGGTGTATCTGTTAATTTAATAGCTGAATCCACTGGCCTTTCTCAAGCTGAAATTGTACAGCTTAAGCAAGAAGTGGCCTAAGTATCACGTTTTTTAGGGCTTTTTTAGCTCGGCAGTGGTCTGAAAAGTCCATTTTTCACTTTATAAAATGTTTATATTTTACCACCTACTTTATTTGAATAAGTTCTTCTGCCACACTCTGAACGGATACTTGAATCAGGCTCAAGTTGACAAGTAGATGTTATCTTGTTATAATAAATATTTATTAATTTAATCTTAACTTAAGAGGGTATTTATGGTAGCAAGTGATAGTGTTTTAAAAAGGTATGCGTTAGCCTATATAAAGAAATTAGGTAATAATAATAATATTGAAGGGTTTCTACAGTATTGTAATAATACACCGAATTTAACTTGGAGCAAGGAGAATTTTAAAAATGTGTATGAAGAATTTACATATCCAAATTCAAGCAATAGGCACGATACAGGAAGCAGAAATGATCAATATAACGCAGGGAATAACACACAACCTACAGGCCCTCAGACTACACATATACATGTATACAATGATAGAGGTTTAGATTTTTGGGATTATTTACTACTTCGCAGCCTGTTTGGTGGTCCATACGCGTCAAGTTAAGGAAATAAAGGTATGAAAGAGATAGAATAATAAGGTATAAGTTCTCCCAGATATACTTTTAGTGAGAGAACCAATGAATAAAATAACTTGCTTATCAAAAAAGCTCAAAGAATTTTTTAATGAAAAAGCAGAGAAAATCTCAATTACAACAAGGTTTATAAAAAGAAAGAGAAAGCTAAAAGGTTCATCATTCGTAAAAGCCATGGTCTTGGGTAATATAGGAGTTGATAATTGTAGCGTAGAAACAATGTGTCAATTACTAAACGAGGACTCGATAGATATAACAAAACAAGGTTTGGATTTTAGATTTACTGAAGAAGCAGTGGAATTTATGAAAAGGATGTATAATGAATCTGTGATTCTCTTTAAAAATATCTTGCAAGTTGATTGCAAAATCTTACAGCAATTTAATAGTGTTAAATTATTGGACAGTAGCTATATTACTCTACCTAACAGTATGGAAGAGATGTATAAAGGTTATGGTACTAGCTACAGTGGCTATGAAAGCAATACTAAGTCTGGAATAAAGTTACAATTAGTTTTCGACTACATGAATCAGATAATAGACCAACTTAATTTAACGGAGGGGGTAAGATCAGACCAGGGATATAGGAAACATTTAAGTAATATATTAAGCAATGATTTGCTAATATCTGATCTCGGTTATTTTGTGCCAAGTTCTTTTAAACAAATCAATGAAATAG
Organism: Wolbachia endosymbiont (group A) of Pherbina coryleti; assembly: GCF_964026875.1. Taxonomy (NCBI): domain Bacteria; kingdom Pseudomonadati; phylum Pseudomonadota; class Alphaproteobacteria; order Rickettsiales; family Anaplasmataceae; genus Wolbachia; species Wolbachia endosymbiont (group A) of Pherbina coryleti. The sequence goes on along the minus strand of NZ_OZ034706.1, from coordinate 1,208,859 downwards.
GAGCTTATTTCATAAGTCGTCGATACCAACATATATGATGTAGAAACAAATCAAAAAATGGAGTTATTAGAATGTTGAGAGGATAAGTTATTTTTAGAAAACGAGGTATTGTTAGGAAAAGAAGCAAAAATTAGAGTAAGAATTATATGTCAGAAACTAACTGAAGAACAGTCTATGGGCAGAAGAAGGAAAGCTAATAGATTAGCAAGATCGCAGATCCTCTAAAAGAAATCAAAAATTGTTGAACTGGTCAATATTTATAACTAATGTTCCAGAAAATAAAATTAGTGCTGAGCAAGTATTAACGATTTACAGAGTAAGGTGGCAAATTGAGTTATTATTTAAATTGTATAAAAGCCATATCAGGCTTGATAAGCTAAAAGGAAAGCCATGCAGAGTATTATGTGAACTATATGCTAAATTGTGCGCAATTCTTATATTTCACGGCATAGTTGGTTGCACAGAAGTGAAAAAGAATACAGAACTTAGCTTAACAAAGGCATTTATTGAGCTAAAAAGGCGGGTTAGAGAGTTATTTTTAGTATTAACCAAAATTAATAGTTTAAAAGCATTTCTTAAAAAACTCACTATAACTTGGTCGCGATTTTCATTAAAAGACAAACGTAGAAGGGCTAGAGTATCCACTTTAACCTCTCTAAATTTGCTCACAATCTCTTAACTTGACGCGTATGGTTTGGTGGTCATACTACAGTTATAAATAACCCTGGTTTCAGTAGTGGTAGCCATCAAAGCAGAGAAGATAAGAAAAAAGACTCAGAAGACAATAGAAAGTTATTAGCTTTAGGTATGGTAGCTGCAGTTGTGTGTGTTGCTTTCCATGCTGGTATGTGTTTTTGGTATAACAGCAGCAGAAAAGTGGCTAGAAAAGAAGAAAAAATAGATTACCTGGATAGTAAATTTAAAACGTTCAGAAATATAGAATTTGCGGTTGGCGCTGTTTCTTTGGCAGCTTTGGTAGCTTGTGCTGTTTACCCAGTCTTACCAGTGTGGGGTTTAGTTATCCTTGGCGTTAATTCTCTTGTGTGTTTTACTGGTGGTTTAGCTTTTCATATGAAGCATGAGGAAGAATCAGAAAATATCGAGAAAGCTAAAGGAGCGGTAGATAGCTGTCTTAGACAAGGGCATGGTTATGGAGATTCTTCTCGTTATGATGCACCACCTCCTTACTTTTCTCAAGATCCTAATACTACTCCAACTGCTCCTCCTTGTAGTGAATTTGATAATTCTAATGCGAAACGGCAGTTTGAGAATTGTGAGGGGTTCACGTATGATAGAAATCAATAGTTTTATTTTTAGCCAAATTAATTGAATCAAGCCACAAAATCTGCTAAAGTTAACTTTATGAAAGCACCCTTAGCTCAGTTGGATTAGAGCATTTGACTACGGATCAAAAGGTCGGGCGTTCAAGTCGCTCAGGGTGCACCACATTTTATAGGAAGCAGAAGTCACACTTGAAATTAATATATGCAATACCTATCTTTAAAGGTTAAGCACTAAACTATTATATATGAGCAAAAAAGACTACTATGAGCTACTGGAAGTAGGCAGAAATGCCAGTATTGATGAGATAAAAAAAGCGTATAAAAAATTAGCGTTAAAATATCATCCTGATAGAAATCCTGGCAATCAAGAAGCAGAGGAAAAATTTAAAGAAGTAACAGCTGCATATGAAGTTCTGTCTGACTCTGAGAAAAGGGCAGGCTATGACCGTTATGGCCACGAAGGTGCTTCTGGTGGATTTCAAGGCTTTAGCTCTGCAGGAGATTTTAGCGACATATTCAATGACTTCTTTGGTGGAGGATTCGGTGGTGGTGCAAGTAGATCGAGAGCAAAAAGAAGTACAACAGGAGTATCTGGAGCAGACCTACGTTATGATCTTGAAATTACCTTAGAAGATGCATTTAAAGGAATACAAGCGCCTATACATTATGTGACAAATGTAAAATGTGATACATGCCAAGGCACAGGTGGCGAAGGAGCAATTAAACCAGTTCAGTGCCACACATGCCAGGGAAGCGGTAGGATTAGAACTCAACAAGGCTTTTTTACCATCGAAAGAACATGTACTACATGCTATGGGGAAGGAGAAATAATACAAAACAAATGTAAGAAATGTGGTGGAAGTGGACGTAGAAGAGATGAAGTAAATATATCCGTTTCAATTCCAAAAGGCATAGAAGAAGGAGCTAAGGTAAGGATAAGTGGTAAAGGAGAAGCTGGAACAAAAGGTGGAAAAAGTGGAGATTTATACGTATACGTGAAAATAATTTTCCATAAAATCTTTGCTAGAAATAAAGCAGATTTACACTGTAAAGTGCCTATAAGAATGACACTAGCAGTGCTTGGTGGTGAAATCGATATTCAATCAATTGATGGAGCTAAAATAAAAGTAAAGGTCCCTGAAGGCACTCAAACTGGTATCAAACTACGTTGTAGGGAAAAGGGTATGCCATATATGAACTCACATGCTCGTGGTGATTTATACGTACAGGTAATAGTTGAGACTTTAAATCCAAAAAATTTAACTAAAAAGCAAATTGAACTATTAAAAGCGCTTGAAGAAGAGGAAAATGCAAGTGTACAACAGCAATCTGAAGGGTTTTTTAGTAAAGTAAAAAAAAAATAAGAAATCTGCTAAATGACATAAAGGGGTAACTGTTTACGGGTTTTCATTTAATCCTGCAATTCTTTGACCTTATTAATGGAAAACTTAACAATAGTGTTATTATTAGCCAACAGAAACTTCTTAGTTCCTTAAAACTATGTAAAAGCAATAAATTTCTTTATTTAAGGTCGAAGTTTTGCTATTCTCAGGTTTTAATAATTTAAATTTAATGAATATAAACAAAAATGATTTTTTATTTCTTCCGCTTGGGGGAGTAGGAAGAATCGGGATGAATGTTAGCCTATATCATTACCAAGGTAAGTGGATTATGATCGACCTTGGTGTTGGTTTTGCAGATGAAACTATGCCAGGTGTTGAGCTGCTCATTGCTGATATAGATTTTATTGCTCAAAGAAAAAAAGATTTACTTGGAATAATAATTACACATGCACATGAGGACCACTGCGGTGCAGTGCCCCACTTGTGGGAAGAGTTGCAGTGCTCCATATATACAACAAAGTTTACGGTTAATTTTCTTAAAGAGAAACTAAAAGAATTTCGATTGGAAGGTATAGTGCCTGTGAAAGAGGTAGACATAAATGGCAGCATAAATTTGGGTCCTTTTACCGTCGAGTTTATAAATGTAACTCATTCAATTCCTGAGGCAAATTCAATATTAATTAGCACTGAAATGGGTAGTGCACTCCATACCGGAGACTGGAAATTTGATCCAAAACCTGTTGTTGGATTAACTTCTAATATGGAGCGTCTAAAAGAAATTGGCGATAAAGGTGACCTGCTTGCAGCAATTTGCGATTCAACCAATATATTAAGCAAGCATCACCCTGAGTCAGAAGGTGAAATTTATAATAATATTTATAACATAATAAAGCGGTCTAAAAAATTAGTTGCTGTTTCGCTATTCGCTTCAAATGTGGCACGAATTGAAACGATAAGCCAAGCTGCAAAAGCACTAAATAGAAAAGTAGTTTTACTTGGTAGATCTTTATGGAGAATAGTGAAAGTTGCGCAAGATAGTGGTTATTTAACTGATTCTCCTCAGTTTCTTGAAGCAAAGGAAGCAGTAAATTTTCCAAGGGAAGAACTGGTGCTACTTTGCACAGGTTGTCAAGGTGAGCCACTGGCAGCTACCGCAAGACTTGCTGCTAAGAGTCATCAAGCATTTAAAATGCAGCAAGGTGATACCATGATCTTTTCGTCAAAAATCATTCCTGGAAATGAAACTCGTGCGCACAACATGCTCAATGCCTTTATTGAGATGGGGGTAGAAGTTATTACTGAAAAAACAGAGCATGTTCATGCTTCTGGGCATCCAACAAGAGAAGAGCTAAAGGAAATGTATTCTTTAATAAAACCGAAGATGTCTATTCCAGTTCACGGCGAATATATTCACACGCATGCACATGTAAAATTTGCTAAAGAGTGCGGTGTGGCAAAAGCAATAATGATTGCACCAGGTGATATTGTTAATTTGGAGAACGGAGAAAAGGTTGATTCAATTGATGTTGACTACTTTGGTATTGATGGTATGTTGCTACGTCATCCGGAGAGCAGTGTTATAAAAATGCGTAAAAGAATGAGAGATGCCGGAGTTATTGTGGTAACAGCAGTTGTAAACAAGAAAAATAAATTGCTTGCTAAACCAAAAGTATTTGTACCTGGTGTTTTTGAAGTGCTAGAAGATGCAGCTACCATACAGAAAATTGTCAAGAAAGTTGAGTCGTTGTTTAGTTTGCAGCCAACAAAAAAAATTAAAAATAAGATTGAAAGTTCAATATTGAGTATCTTAAAGGAATATTTACTAAAAAGGCCTATAATTGAGGTTCAGATAGAACAGGTATGAAATGAATGAAGCTATTCGTTCATCTGGTGTTATTTATTTCGTTATTTATTCCTTATTTTACAAAAGCTGCTTTATATGTTGATATAAAAAAAAGCAGTGTTGGTAACATTGGTCTTGTTGTATCTAAATGTACATGTAAAACAGCGTTGGAAAGCGAATTAAGCGAAAATATTGCAAAGGTAATAGGAACAAATTTATCTAATTGTGGCTTATTTAATGTAAAACGTGGCGCGGAAGCTGAATCTAAATCTTGGAAAAGCGATACTGTAGTCACAGTAAGTTTAAGCGAAATATCTGGTAGTGCATTAGAGCTATCATTTCGTTTATTTGACGCTTTTACAAAAAGAGAATTACTTACTCAGTCAGTTGTTTTTCCAGCAAAAGACTGGAGAAAAATTGGTCACCTCGTTTCGGATGTGATACATGATAGATTAATTGGTGAGAAAGGGCACTTCAACACAAAAATCACGTATATCGCTGAAGAAAAAGATAGCAACTACAAATCTGTGCGTAAAATTGCTGTGATGAATCAAGATGGAAGTAATATAAAATACTTAACAAATGGCGATAGATTTGTGTCAACACCGAGATTCTCACCAAATGGAAAGGGTATTGTTTATATCTCGTACGCAAATGGTAAAAGTTATATAATATTAAAAAATTTAAAAGATAACACTGAATCAATAATCAGCGCATTTGAAGGAGTTGTTTCTGCACCAAGATTTTCTCCCGATGGTAAATCTCTTTTAATTTCCCACTCATTGGGTGGTGAAACGAATATATTATCTTTGGATTTAAGTAGTAAACGAACAAAAAAAATTACTAAAGGTTCAGCTATAAGCACTTCTCCCTCTTTTTCTCCAGATCAAAAGTATATGGCTTTTAGTTCTGATATAAGTGGGAGTCAGCAACTGTACGTTATCGATTTTACTAACAAAAGTAAAAAACCTAAAAGAATTAGTTTTGGGAGTGGAAGATATGCTACGCCTGTTTGGTCGCCAAAAGGAGATCTGATAGCTTTTACAAAGATTCAGTCAGGAAAATTTTACATAGGAGTTATGAAGCCAGATGGCAAAGAAGAACGTCTGCTTTCAGAGGGGCATAAAATTGAATCCCCGGCATGGCTACCAAATGGCAGAGAAATCATTTTTACAAGAACAGAATCACCAAGCAACTCTAAACTATATTTAGTAGACTTAGTAAAGAAAAATCAAAAAATGGTTTCCACTCCTACAAATGCTTCTTTACCGGATTGGTCTTATTTTTGAAAGTAGATCTATTGTGGATTTGATATAAGCTTGTTTTACCTTAATCGTTTATAACCTTTGGCACTACAAAATACCCATGCTCAGGTTTTGTATTGGACAATATCTCTTCTTTAATATTTTGAGAATTTATAACATCATCGCGTACATGAATGTCCTTGTCTATGCTGCCATAACGCATAGGAGAAACACCTTCAGTATTAACTTGCAATAAAGTATCATGTATCCAATCCAGCATTGTCAGTTCTTTGGAGTAGTGATCAATCTCGTCATTTGATAACTTAATCCTTACAAGCTGTGCAATTTTAAGCATTTCTTCCTTGGTAATTGTTATTTTTCTCTTATTTGCAAATTCTATTAGTGAAGTAATAACGTCTTCTGTTGACTTAGCTGGCATTTCTACCTCCTTGGATGAAGTGAGTTAAAATATTTACAACCGAAACAACTTCTATTTTACCAGTTTTTTCAAGTTTGTGAAGTATGGTATCCGTAATCACTAATTTATCTAAAGAAGAGGAAGAGATTTTCTCAACTGCACTTCCTGAAAGCACACCGTGTGTGATGCATGAAGTTACGGACTTTGCTCCGTAACTTTTTAAAGCAAGAGCTGCATTACACAATGTTCCACCAGAGTCAACTATATCATCAACAATGACACAATTTTTGTTTGCAACTTCTCCTATTATGTTCATTACTTGAGATGTGCCTGCTTTCTCCCTATATTTATCTACTACAATAATCTTATCACTTAACCCTATCTTGTACTTTTCCTCTAAAGTCTTTGCAAAAGCACGTGCTCTACCAATTGCTCCAACATCAGGTGCAACAATTGCCAAATTTTCCGTGTGTATAGAGTCAACAAATGCTTCAAAGCAGTTCAAATTAGTTATCGGTACATCAAAGAATCCTTCAATTTGACTTGAGTGCAAATCAATAACTGCAACGCTACTTGCACCTGCAGTTTGAATAAGATTTGCAACTAATTTGGCACTTAAAGCAGACTGCACATTATTGTTCTTGATAATTCTATCTTGCCTGCTATATCCATAATAAGGAATAATTACTACTATCCTTTTGGCTCCTAATCTATTTACTGCATCAATTATGAGCAGAAGCTCCATAAGGTTATCATTCACAGGGGGAGAAAGAGATTGTATTATATATACTTCTTGATTATATAGATCATTTGCTACTTCTACATTTACCTCGCCATCGGTAAACTTTGATATCCAAGCAGAGGATGGTTGAACATCTAGCCGGTTAACTACTGATTCCCCTAATTCCTTACTAGCATTACCTATTACTATCTTCATAACGCACTAATTGAGTTTTTAAGATTATACAGAAATTGTAAAATAATTGAAATGTAAGTGTCTTTATCTAGCATTCTTGTCGGTGAATTAGGTACCTCTTGTACAATGACCTGTCATTTTCACGCGTTGTTTCAATATACAGACCCAAATTGAAACAACTATACAAAATCCTGCTTATGTTTCAAGATAAATGACTTTAATGAAATATAATTTATCTAGTCATTTGTATCTGCTAACATACTACACTTCCCATTGTAGAGCCTCTGCAACTTACTGAAATTTATAATCGCTTTATAAAAAGTTTTATACTCTTTGCTTAATTGGAGGCGCTACCTCTGCACTTTCTGCTCTGTCTAGGGTACTACTTGGTTTTTCTGCAGTAATTTTTTGAATGCTACCATCTACCTTATTCTTGATATCTGCTCCATATGATCTTAATACTTCAATAGCTTTCTCGTTTCCACTATTCAGCGCAATATCCAAAGCATCCATTCCATCATTATTTTTGTGGTTGATAAAATTCTCTAACTCAAAGATTTTTATATATTGCTCAATGATGAATTCTACCACTTTTCCAGGGCAATTATTAGCGGCAGGAAAGAGTACTGCATTGTTATTATTGTCTTTCTTTGTTACATCTGCTTTGAGCTTGTCTATCAAATACTTGATAATTTCTATTCTGCTATCATCTTCTGCTTCAGTGCACTGCCTAGCAGCTAAAAACAGAGCTGTTCGCCCATTATTGTCCACATCTTCAATATCTTGTCCCTTATCAATTAAGGCTTGTATTATATTTTTGTTCCCATATAAAGCAGCAAAGTGAAGAGGAGTATACCCTTCGGTGCTTTCTCTTTCATTAATCAATGCACCATGGCTAGCTAGTAATTCTATAAATTCTGGCGTATTTGCAAAAACTGCAAAGTGCATTGGTGTTAGATCATCTTTACCATGATTTTGAGTTTTTGCATTAACGTTTGCTCCATTTTTTATCAGCAATTTTGCTATTTCTAATTGTTTGCGTCCGATGGCAATATGCAGTGGCGTACGATTGCGTTCATAATGATCATTGACGTTTGTGCCACACTTTATTAGTAGTTCTGCAGCTTCAATATTACCTTCCTGAATTGCAACGTATAAGGAAGCATATCCATCTTTTGTTTCCTCTGTCATACGAAATTGCGAACATGTTAGTTCATATATTATTAAGGATTATTATTAAGTTTTTATTAATACAATATTAATGTAGCGGGATGACGAGCTTATCGTCATCCCGCCGCGAACCTTCATACCACTGCGAACCGTCATCCCGCCGCGGTATCTCTAGATCCCGCTAACAACTTACTATTACCCACAAATAAAAACATAATATTGTATTTACTCAAATAATTTAATTTTATTAACCTGAAAGCTTATTAGATTAAAATTATTAAACTAAGAGTTATAATTTTAGCAACTAAAAGCTGTAAATTGCACCATATAAACAGTTATTTCAAGCAAAAGTTATGCCATTAAGAGCTATGCAACAAACATTTATATTTGTGGGTAATAGTAAGCGCTAACAAGCAGCGGGATGACGGTTTTTCAAATTATCGTAAGTCAGTTTAGCTATAGCTACAAGTTTCATTCTTCCCTTACAAATAACTTTACTGCGTCCTTTTTTCGGATTCAGAATTAGCAAGAAACGTTCTTGTAAGGTGGTCTACTAAAATTTTACTTTATAAAACAATGTCTGAGCTATGCAATTAATACATTGTCAACACAACTGATTCATAAAAGCAAATATTATAACCACGAAGAGAGAAAATGTTATGCTTAGTTTAATAAGAAAGACCTTGAGAAAAAAAATGACTCATCAGGTAAACGATTCGAAATTGAAAGAGAAAGATGAAAAAAGTATTTTAAAATTAGCATCAAAAATAGAAGGCAAAAAAAGTAGCATTGCTGAAGAACTAGAAAAAATATCTGAAAAGGAAAAACAAAGGATTCTTACTACGGAAGTAAGCAAACATCGGGGTAAAGAACCAACTATAGCTCTTTTTACAATAATCCGAACAGACCGTAATATGCTACTGGCCTGCTATAGCCATAAACACATATCTTATCGCATTCGGACTATTATAAGAAAGGCTATATTATATCACTTGCTTATGCTATACTACGTAAAGATAGTATAGCTGTTGAGAAAATGTTAAGAGTAGCTAAAGAAAACGGTATTCTGAAAGACATTCTTGACGCAACAACAACTATAAAATATCCAGGTGGTCAGGAAGAAACTTGCACACCACTTACTTATGCCATATTATGTAAAAATAGCAAAACTATTGAAGAAACTTTAAAAGTCTCTAAAGAAAACGGTATTCTGAAAGATATTCTTAACGCAACAACAACTATAAAATATCCAAATGGTCGGAGAGCAACTGTTACACCACTTGCTTATGCTATACTATATGAAGATAGTATAGCTATTGAAGAAATTTTAAAAGTCTCTAAGGAGAACGGTATTCTGAAAGATATTCTTAACACAACAGCAACTATAAGATATCCAGATAACAAGGAAGTGACTTACGCGCCACTTGCTTATGCTATGTTCTGGAAGGATAGCAAAGCTATTAAAGAAATTCTAGTAGCAGCTGAAGAGAACAGTATTCTGAAAGATATTCTTAACACAACAACAACCATGAAATATCTAGACCGGGAAGTGACTTACACACCACTTGCTTATGTTATACTACGTAGAGATAGTATAGCTGTTGAGAAAGTGTTAAGAGTAGCTAAAGAAAACGGTATTCTGAGAGATATTCTTGACACAACAATAACTATAAAACATTTAGATAGCCGGGAAGTGACTTACACACCACTTGCTCATGCTATGTTCTGGGAGGATGGCAAAATTATTAAAGAAATTCTAGTAGCAGCTGAAGAGAACAGTATTCTGAAAGATATTCTTGACGCAACAACAACTATAAAATATCTAGATGGTCAAGAAGAAATTTACACACCGCTTACTTACGCCATATCATGTAAAAATAGCAAAACTATTGAAGAAATTTTAAAAGTCTCTAAAGAAAACGATATTCTGAAAGACATTCTTGACGCAACAACAACTATAAAATATCTAGATGGTCAGAAAGAAATTTACACACCGCTTACTTACGCTATATCATGTAAAAATAGCAAAACTATTGAAGAAATTTTAAAAATCTCTAAAGAAAACGGTATTCTGAAAGATATTCTTGATGCAACAACAACTATAAAATGTCCAGATGGTCATGAAGAAACTTGCGCACCGCTTACTTATGCTATACTACGTAAAGATAGTATAGCTGTTGAGAAAATGTTAAGAGTAGCTAAAGAAAACGATATTCTGAAAGACATTCTTGACGCAACAACAACTATAAAACATTCAGATAGCCGGGAAGTAACTTACACACTACTTGCTTATGCTATACTGCGTGAAAATAGTATAGCTATTGAAGAAATTTTAAAAATCTCTAAGGAGAACAGTATTCTGAAAGATATTCTTAACGCAACAATAACTATAAAATGTCTAGATGGTCGGAGAGTAACTGTTACACCACTTGCTTATGCTATACTACGTAAAGATAGTATGGCTGTTGAGAAAATGTTAAGAGTAGCTAAAGAAAACGGTATTCTGAAAGACATTCTTGACGCAACAACAACTATAAAATATCCAGATGGTCAGGAAGAAACTTGCACACCACTTGCTTATGCTATACTACGTAAAGATAGTATAGCTGTTGAGAAAATGTTAAGAGTAGCTAAAGAAAACGGTATTCTGAAAGACATTCTTAACACAACAATAACCATAAAACATAAAAATAATCAAAAAGTAACTGATAAGTTACTTGCCGCATTACATGATCGCAAAGTTATTCAAAAAATTTTAGACATAGCTAGAGAAAATGATATTCTGAAAGACATTCTTAATGCAACAATAACTATAAAATATCCAGATAGTGAAGAAAAAATCTACACACCACTTACTTATACAATATCATGTAAAAGCAACGAAGCTTTTAATACAACAAGAGCTATAAATCAAGATGGTCAGGAAAAAACTCACATCCCATTTCCTACCCTTGATAAAAGAGAAACTGAATTAAAATTAAAAGAAAAAAGACAAAGTAGAAGAGATGAGGGATTAAATTTTAACAATGGTAGTAGTGACAAAAATGTTGAAATAAAAGTTAATGGGGATATCTTGTTGCAGCATAGTAGTGGAATTGAAAATGAAATAAATCATACTGCTGTACGTAATGATGTAAGGGGGGTAAAGCCTCTAATAGAAAGTAGAGTAAATGTTAAAGTACAGAATATAAATGCAGTGATTGCAACTTCTGTGACATTTAAAATGATTGCAACTTCTGTGACACTTGAGTTGGTAGCTAGTAAAATAACATGTGTACTGTCAAAACCCACCACTAAATTGGAAGAAGTAGCTATAACATATTTTCAAGGTTTAGCACTATATTTGTGAAACTTAATTTATATGTGCTAAACAAGATGCTGATTAGTTTTATAGCTAACCCAAGAAAGGTTTCCCTACGTCATACCGCCGTGGTATCTCTAGATCCCGCTAACAAGTAGCGGGATGACGATTGTCGTTTAGCCATAAATATTTAAGAAATTTACCAAATGAAAAAAAAGGCAAAAGAAGCCCTGGGGTTATTATCTGCTTTAAAATATTGGCGTTTTTTATGTTTTAAACGCTTGAAAAGCAAGATTTAGCTGCTTTTAATTGCAACTAACCTATGCTGCAAATGTTTAAGAAATTTACCAAGCAGAAAAAAAGACAAAGAATCCCCGAGTTAGCTAGTCTTTTACTATCTCTGTCGAGTATTGGCATTTTTTGATGTCTTGTAACGCTTTATAAGCGCGTTCAGCTTATTTAGATAAAAATCTAGATGTAGATGAAGTTTTGTAAAGACATACAGTATCTATATACTGCAAAAAATTGAACATAAGACGCCGATACATTAAGTAATCCTTACCTTTTAATCTGCAGATTGGCGAAAGCAAATACAATAGCTTCAGTTTCATGATAAGGGGGCTGGCGGAGTTTGTCAAGGAAGTTTTTCGTTTCTGTGAACCACCTGCTAACCGACAGCTAACATTAACTACCGATATCGTATCTGAAGAAGCCCCCTGGCCATTCTAAAAAATTTAATGCTGAGTACACCTTACTTTTGGCTTCCTCTATAGTGCTCCCTTCTGCTACTATATTTAGCACTCTTCCGCCATCGGAAACTAAGTTACCACTTTCATCGAATTTAGTACCAGCATGAAACACCAACACACCAGGAATGCTTTCAATCTTATCTAATCCTTTAATTACTTCTCCCTTTTGATAATCACCCGGATAGCCTTTACTTGCAACAACTACACAAACTGTAGATTTGTTGTTAAGTTCCACCATTTTGACATTTAACTTTCCTTCTGCAACTGACAACATCAATTTTAACAAATCGCAATTTGAATCAAATCTAGGTAATATAGATTGCGTTTCTGGATCACCGAATCTAACGTTATACTCGAGAAGTTTTGGGCTATCTTTGCAAATCATTAAACCAGCAAAGAGTACTCCTTTATAAGACGTACCCATGTTAACCAATGCTTGAGCTGTAGGGTATATTATTTTTTGGATAATTTTTTGCTCCATGTCCTTACTTATAATTGAAGGTGATGAGTACGACCCCATACCTCCAGTATTTTGGCTTTCATTACTTTCATCAACTCTCTTATAATCTTTTGCACACCCAAGAGTTACTACTTTCAACCCATCAATAAGAGCAAAAAAACTTACTTCTTCTCCAACTAAAAACTCTTCTATGATTATTTCTTCACCTGATTCACCAAATTTTTTCTCCACTAGCATTGAATTTATTGCTGAAAAAGCTTCGCTTTCTGTATTACATATAACCACCCCTTTTCCTGCTGCAATTCCACTTGCTTTCACTACAAGTGGAAACTTTATTTTATTGCTACGTACAAAATCTTTAGCTAACCCTTCATCAACAAAACACTCGTACTTGGCAGTTGGTATACCATATCGTTTACATAGTCCCTTGGTGAAAGACTTCGATCCCTCAAGTTTTGCAGTTGCTTGACTTGGAGCAAAAACATTTATTCCCTCTGCAACTAAATCATCAGCAAGCCCATCAATTATTGGTTGTTCTGGACCAATAACAACCAACTCTATATTTTCTCTCTTGCAAAATTGTGTAACATCCACTGAATTTTGAATATTTACATCCACAAGAGCCCCAAGATCTTTCATAGCTTGGCGACCAGGAGTTACATATAACTCAGTCAAGATAGGAGATTTTTTTAGAGCCCAAAGTAGAGCGTGCTCACGCCCACCAGAACCTATAACCAGAACCTTCATCTTTATTTCCTCGCTTTTCTATATGTCAAAATTATTATTTGCTTATAACAGTATCATTACTCATGTATTTTTGCAACACGTTTGGTATTGCAATCGACCCGTCAGAATTTTGATAATTCTCCATTATGGCAATAATCGTTCTTCCTATAGCTAAAGCTGAGCCGTTTAAAGTGTGAACATATTTTTTTATCTTTTTATCAGTTTCTGAAGAGTATTTAGCGTTCATCCTTCTTGCTTGAAATGCACCACAATTTGAGCAGCTTGATATTTCTCTATATTTATTTTGCCCAGGTAACCATACCTCTATGTCATAAGTCCTTTGTGCAGCAAAACCCATATCGCCACTGCAAAGCAGCATTACTCTGTATGGCAATTCTAATTTTTTTAATATCTCTTCAGCAACACTCGTCATACCCTCAAGCTCATCATTTGATTGGTCTTCAGTTGTGATGCTTACCAACTCCACTTTACCAAATTGGTGTTGCCTTATCATGCCCCTGGTATCGCGACCTGCACTACCTGCTTCTTTACGAAAGCACTCCGAATATGCAGTAAAGCGAATAGGCAGTTCTTTTTCTTCCATTATTTTGTCAGCAACTAAATTTGTTAAAAACACTTCACTTGTGGGAATCAACCTCAATTCGTCGGTAGTTAAATACGAATCGTCAGAAAATTTCGGTAGCTGACCAACATTATACATAGCCTCGTTTTTCACCAAAGTCGGGTGGTACACCTCAGTATAGCCAAATTCATTAACATGCATTTCAAGCATAAAATTTATTAGCGCTCGTCCAAGCTTAGCTAACTGTCCTTTTAATATCGTAAATCTTGATCCGGAAATTCTCGCCGCTTGTTCGAAGTCCATTAAACCTAATTTTTCTCCGAGTTCATAATGAGATTCTGGTACAAAATCAAACTGTCTTTTTCCTCCATATCTTCTCACCTCTAAATTAGAGTTCTCATCTGCGCCTATTGGCACATCTTGCGCAGGAATATTCGGCAAGTTAGATAAAACATTCACTAACTTATCCTTTTCTGCTTGTTCTTTTAAGCTGATTGCCTCTATCTCATTTGTGATGCTTTTTGACAACTCTATTTGCTCTTCACAGGGGCTCTTGCTCATTTTAAGCTTTTTTATTTCCTCTGTGATTTCATTGCGCTGCCTATTCAAATCCTGCAGTTTAGTGGTTAATGATCTTTTCTCGTGATCGATTTCTAATATCTCTTCCGCAGTAGATTCTCTAATTCCCCTGCTTTTCATTGCCTTTTCAAATCCTTCAGGGTTTTTGCGTATATATTCTATATCGTGCATATATTGTGCTATTACTAACATTGTTACTGTACTCCAAAAGCTCTTAATATTCAATATATTCTCATACTACTAAAATTATTATGGTTGATTTTTTTGTTAGAATTTGTTAAAATTAATTAACTTAGCGTTCATAGGATGTGGTATGTTGGGCATCACAGGAAAATGTAATCAATTAAAAAAGAGCACTTACTTTGCTGATTGGAAATTCGTTATCTACGCTACTTGTGTATGCCTAGCAGCCACATTCGCTGCTGGCTGTTTAGGGGCGGTAATAGGATCCCCTCTATTGACCTTTCCACTTGCTATGCTCATCTCTAACCCCGTAGTTTGGGTTTTAATGGGAATAATTCTTACAGTAGCATACAAAATGGTTGTTGAACCTTTATTTTACTTAGCGAAGAACTATATTAATGGAAAAAGAGCAAGTCAAGGTGAGCAAAAAACTCAAGATGGAGATAGTGGTATTGTACCAGGAAGTGAACCCAATTCAAGGAACAGTAGTCGTAGAAGCTCTTTGGATAGTGGTTTGGGTGGTAAAGAGTTTCACGAAGATTTGGACACTCTTGTGCATCAGACAAACAGAAAAAACTATAGTTACTGGTTAGATGATAATGACATTACACATATTGCAAGAGTTGTATATGGGTACTCACAAAGTGAATATAGTAATAATAATGTCTATTTTCTTGCCCCTAGCTATTCTAATGGTTGGGACGAACTCACAAAAGAATTTCTTCAGAATTATAGAGGTGAATTCAAACAAAATTCTAAATTGATATTTACTTCGGTTCTTCATATTAACAATAATCATTGGGTAACTTTGGTTATTAAACCTGATGCAGGTGATAAAAAATTTAGAGCTTATTACTGTGACTCATTTGGTAATCAATTGCCAGATAATGTGCTAAATATTGTTAAAAGAGAACTGCAAAAAGAGGAATGGGTATTAGACATAAGAATTTCCCCAACTAAGCAGCAAAGTGACGGGTATAACTGTGGAATATTTGCGTTAGAAAATGCTCATAAAATTACACAAATGCTTAACGAAGACAAATCATTTGACGAAATTGACAAAAAGTTATCAGAATATAAATTTGATTTGAATGAGAAAAGAGAAGAATTTACAAGAGCGCTTATGGAAGATGAGAAATGTAAGGAAGATCTAAGAAATCGTAAGCATCCGCCAAGGACGAAAACATCTCAGTCTTCTATTTCAAGGGAGAATGCAAGTTTGTGTTGCATTATGTAATCAATGAAAAATTACCATTGACCTTATGCCCCTCCAAATAGGAAATTTGACAATTGATTCTCCAGTTATTTTAGCTCCAATGTCTGGAGTGACTGATTATCCGTTTAGAAGTATTGTGAAGAAACTTGGTGCAAGTTTGTTAGTTTCAGAGATGATTGCAAGCAGAGCTATGATTATGCAAACTCGCCAGAGTTTGCAAAAAGCAAAAGTCGATGCATTAACTGCTGTTCAGCTTGCTGGATGCGAACCGAATGTTATGGCAGAAGCTGCAAAATTGAATGAGGATATGGGAGCAAAAATTATAGACATAAACTTTGGTTGCCCTGTTAAAAAAGTTGTAAACGGTTATGCAGGATCAGCGCTAATGCGTGATGAGAAAAAAGCCGCTGAGATAATTGAAGCTGTGGTCAAAGCAGTGAATATGCCAGTTACGGTGAAAATGCGCACTGGATGGAACGATGAAAATCGCAATGCCCCGAGACTTGCGAAAATTGCCGAAGACTTAGGAGCAAAAATGATCACTGTGCATGGAAGAACAAGAGCGCAGCTTTATAATGGTCAAGCAGATTGGAAATTCGTTAGAAATGTTAAAGAGCAAGTGAAAATTCCAGTTATAGTAAATAGCGATATTAAAAATTTAAATGATATTCAGAATGCTCTCAAAGAATCTGGAGCAGACGGAGTGATGATAGGTCGTGGTGCCTACGGTAAACCTTGGCTGATTAATCAAGCAATGAACTTTCTCAGTGGAAGTGAAACTTCTGAGCCAATAGCTTCAGAGAGATTAAGCATCATACTCGAGCATTACGACAATATTCTTGAGTACTATGGAAATGACACAGGAATAAAGATGGCCCGCAAACACATAGGTTGGTACAGTAGCGGGCTTCAAGGCTCATCTGAATTTCGTGTGAGAGTAAATAACATGACAGATAGCACAGAAGTGAAAGAAAATATTATTGGCTTTTTTGGTCAAGAGACACACTAGCTGTACTCAATTCGACTGATCGTATGCCACTACGCTCTCTTCCTCACCAGAGTGTAAATGACAACCATTATCCATCAACCATTCCTCGTCATAAGTTTCAATATTAAAATATTTTTCATATTTATCCACATTATCACAAAGTGAAAGTGCTCTGATCTTATTCATAATCAAACCTGTACCAGCAGGAATTAATCTTCCTACTATAACATTTTCTTTTAATCCACTTAAAGGATCACTCTTCCCGCAGAATGCTGCTTCTGTAAGTACTTTTGTTGTCTCTTGGAAAGAGGCAGCAGAAATAAAGGAGCTAGTTTCAAGACTTGCCCTAGTAATCCCCTGCAGAATAGGAAGATAATGAGTAGGCCGTTTGCCAGAGTTACTCATAGCATCATTTTCCCTATCAACTTCCAGCTTGTCAATGCTTTCGCCAACCAAGTACATAGTATCACCAGGATCAGTAATTTCCACTTTTTGTAGCATTTGTTTTAAGATCACCTCTAAATGCTTATTGTCTATACGAACACCCTGCAATCTATAAACTTGCTGTATTTCAGAAATCATATAGTGCGCTAAAGCTTCTAACCCAAGCACACGTAAAATATCATGGAGATCAGGGTCACCATCCATCAATAGATCACCTTTACGTACAAAATCACCTTCATTGACTATTACATGCTTACTTCTTGATACCAAATATTCAACTGGAGAAATTTGTTCATCTACAGGTTTAATTAATATACTGCGTTTTCCTCTACGGTCTTTTTCAGAAAACGCTACATAGCCATCTATCTCACTAACAATAGCATGCTCTTTAGGACGACGTGCTTCAAATAACTCTATAACCCTCGGTAAACCACCAGTAATATCACGAGTTTTAACTGACTCTCTTGGTGTTCTTGTAATAACATCACCTGCATGAACCTTCTGGCCATCTTGTACATTGAGCACTGCACCGATTGGTATAAAATAACATGCTTCAACGCCACTTGCGAGTGTCATTACTTTACCATTATCGTCAAGCAGCACAATACGAGGACGTAAATTAGCTCCACCAGAATGCAATTTCCAGTCTTTTACTACTTTGCTTGATATTCCTGTAGATTCATCCATCACTTCAGTGATCGAAATTCCATCTTTTAAGTCCTGATAAGACACTGTACCAGTCTTCTCCGTGATAATAGGCAATGTATAAGGATCCCATTCCGCAACTTTATCGCCAATTTTTACTGACCCACTCTCATCTACATAAAGCTTAGCGCCGTAAGGTACACTGTGCTTCAACTTCTCACTACCAAGGCTATCAATCAACACGACTTCACAGGAACGGCTTATCACAATTTTATTTCCGTTTCTATCTATAATTATATTACTATTGTTTAACTTTATTTTAGCATTAATAGAAGCTATAATATTCGAGGATTCAACGCCTCTAGTCATTACTCCACCTATATGAAAAGTACGCATCGTTAACTGAGTACCTGGCTCTCCAACAGATTGAGCAGCTATAACACCAACTGCTTCACCTATTGAAACAATTTTACCAGTTGCAAGGTCTCTTCCATAACATAAAGAACATACACCAGGACTTATTTCACAAGTTAAAGGCGATCTAATTTTTACAACATCAAGACCTGCAATGCTGATTTGCTTTACTTTATCCTCATCAATTAATTCCCCTGCTTTTACTAATAATTCTTTTGTCACTGGGTTATATATATCATTTGCAGCTGTTCTACCCAGCACAACACTCTCTAGAGATGCAACTATAGTACTTCCTTCAACTGTAGCTCTCACAACAAGACCATTTTTTGTTTTACAGTCATGCTTTGTAACTATGCAATTTTGAGATACATCAACTAAACGACGAGTTAAGTATCCAGAGTTTGCAGTTTTAAGTGCAGTGTCAGCTAAACCTTTACGCGCACCGTGAGTAGAATTAAAGTATTCAAATACGTTCAATCCTTCACGGAAATTAGAAATTATAGGTGTTTCTATAATCTCACCAGAAGGTTTGGTCATGAGCCCTCGCATTCCTGCTAGCTGTTTCATCTGTGAAGTAGAACCCCTTGCACCAGAGTTAACCATCATATACACTGAGTTGTACTTACTATTTCCATCATATATAGATATTGCTTTTAACATATCATTAGCTATCATATCCGTACACTTAGACCATTCATCTATAACCTTGTTATACCTCTCACTTCTAGTTATTAGCCCATCTTGATATTGCATAGAGAATTTCTTAATTTCACCCCTCGCGTGATCAACATGTGTAGCTTTAGTTTCAGGTATAACCATATCACAACGACCAAAAGAGACACCAGAAAATGTGGCATACTCAAAGCCAAGTACCATTAATTTATCAGAAAATGCCACTGTAGCACTTTGACCACAGTTACGATATACCAAATCAACTATACCAGTTATTTCCTTGACTGTTAATATCTGATTTATTAGATCGAAGCCTAGATTCTCATGCTTAGGAAAAATTTGCCATAATATTAAACGGCCAGGAGTTGTACAAACAGTTTTATAGTGAGTTTCACCGCTGCTATTAATATACTCCATCCTATACTTTATACTAGAATGAATATGTAAAGTACCATCACTCAAGGAATGCTCAACTTCACAAAAAGCACCAAAAGATGGTAAATTATCTTCCTTAGGTTCTTGTAAAGTCAGATAATATATACCAAGTACTATATCTTTACTAGGAACTATAATCGGTCTGCCATTAGAAGGACTTAAAACGTTATTAGTGGACATCATCAACACCCTAGCTTCAAGCTGAGCTTCCAATGAAATTGGCACATGCACTGCCATTTGATCACCATCAAAATCAGCATTAAACGCCGTACAGACAAGCGGATGAAGCTGTATTGCTTTGCCTTCAATAAGGATTGGCTCAAAAGCCTGAATACCAAGTCTATGTAGCGTAGGCGCTCTATTCAACAAAACAGGATGCTCTTTTATTACCTCTTCAAGCATATCCCAAACTTCTGGTTTTTCTGCTCTTATCAACTTACTAGCAAACTTAATAGTTGGAGCCATACCATACATCTTAAGCTTTGAGTAAACAAAAGGTTTGAATAGTTCAAGAGCCATTCTTTTTGGTAATCCACACTGATTTAGTTTCAAAGTTGGACCAACAACTATTACAGAACGTCCAGAGTAGTCTACCCTTTTTCCTAAGAGGTTCTGGCGAAAACGACCCTGTTTTCCTTTTAACATATCACTAATGGACTTTTTATATCCAACAGCACCAGCTTTATTTACCAAAGTATTACGACGACTATTATCAAAAAGAGAATCAACTGCTTCTTGTAACATCCTTTTTTCATTACGAATCATAATCTCAGGAGGATTTAAGCTCAACAATTTCCTCAACCTGTTATTTCTATTAATAATAGTCCTATAATGATGATTCAGATCAGAAACTGCAGGACGACCACTCTCAAGCGATACCAAAGGACGCAAATCAGGTGGTAAAATAGGTATAGTTGTAAGTATCATCCACTCAGGCCTATTTCCAGATTTAATGAAGTTTTCAACAATACGCAATCTCTTTATAATTTTCTTTCTTCTTATCTCAGAAGCAACAGATTCTAATTCTAGTCTTAAATCCTTCCTAATTTCATGTAAATCAAGGCGCGTTAGCAACTCTCTTATAGCTTCAACACCTTGCATAGCTACAAAACTATCGATCCCATAGCTATCTTTAGCTTCATTATAAGCTTTTTCACTAATAATCTCACCTTTTTCAAAAGGCGAAACAAGAGGATCTATTACGATATAATTATCGCTATATAAAATATTCTCAATATCTCTGAGAGACATATCCAATAATGCTCCAATTCTTGAAGGAAGCGATTTCAAAAACCATATATGAGCAACAGGAGATGCAAGCTCTATATGACCCATCCTTTCTCTTCTTACTTTAGAAGATGTAACTTCTACTCCGCATTTTTCGCATATGCGACCTCTGTGTCTTCTTTTTTTGTATTTTCCACATAAACATTCATCGTCATTGACAGGGCCAAAAACCTTAGGGCAAAATAATCCACCTTTCTCAACTTTGAACGTACGATAATTTGCAGTTGAAACATCTTCTATCTCACCACAAGATATACGCTTAATACTTTCAGGGCTAGCAATCGATATGCTAACCTCATTAAAAGGTTGTGCAATGTTAGTGTGAGATATATCTTCAATCACTACATCATTTTGCTTTAAATCTACATTTAAACATAAAGAACGTAGTTCTTTTATCATCACATTAAAGGATTCAGGAATTCCACATTCAAAATTACTGTCACCTTTTATTATCGATTCATAAATCTTAACTCTACCATTAATATCATCAGACTTCACAGTTAACATTTCCTGCAAAGTATAAGCAGCACCATAGGCTTGTAATGCCCAACATTCCATTTCACCAAAACGCTGACCACCAAAATGAGATTTTCCTCCAAGAGGTTGTTGAGTAACCAAACTATAAGGCCCTACTGAACGCGCATGAATTTTACCATCAACCAAGTGGTGCAACTTAAGCATGTACATGTAACCAACTGTAACCTTGCGGTCGAATTTTTCACCACTGCAACCGTCATATAATACAGCTTGTCCAGAGTTATCTAAACCAGCAAGTTCAAATAATTTTGCTATTTGTTCATCTTTTGGACCCTCAAATACAGGTGCAGCAACAGGAACGCCATCACGTAATTTGCGTGCAAATTCAATGAGATTATTATCACTAATATTACGAATATCATTACAGATAGATACGTTACTGCCATAGCTATAAACCTCAATCAGGAAGTTACGTAAATTGCTGTATGAACTTTTACAAGAGTTCAAATAGTTCTCTACTAACTCATTCAACTCGTCATTTAGTGCATTCTTATTAGGTGTATTTAAAACAGAAGCCGTTATTTCATCATCATCAATATTTTCAATTTTTTTATTATCAAGGTATGCTACTGCAAATTGTGTAAAATTATCATCGTTAAGGGACCTAATTCCCTTGCAAAAAGCACTTTTGATCTTATTGATCTCATCGAGAATATTACTTACCTTTTCCCCTAATTTTCTACAAGCCCAACCTACATGCGTTTCCAGTATTTGCCCTACATTCATTCGTGAAGGAACACCAAGAGGGTTAAGAATAATATCAACAGGAGTACCATCTTCCAAATAAGGCATATCTTCCACTGGCACAACTCGAGAAATCACACCTTTATTTCCATGTCTACCAGCCATTTTATCCCCTGGTTGCAGACTATGTTTCACAGCAATGAAAACTTTTACTGACATCGACACACCTTGAGGCAGGTCATAACCTTCATGTAATTTTTCTACTTTTCGCTTAAACTGTGCTATTGCATGTGATACTTTTTCATCAAAATCTTTTTTTAAGCTCTTAACTTGCTCAGAAATGGATTGGTTTTTTAATCCTATACCCCACCATTGCTCACGTTCAATAGAGTCAAATTTTTCTCGATCTTGAGAACCAGAATTAATAAGAAGTTTCTTCAGTTCATCATAGAAATATTCACTAGTAACATTGATTATATAATCTCGCTCTTCCTCAAAGTCATTTATCTCTTTTTGTTTGATGAGTAATGCCCTTTCATTTTCTTCAACCCCCCTGCGTGTAAAGACTTGTACATCAATTACTGTCCCTTCAACATCTGGAGATGTATATAAAGAGGAATCCGCACAATCGAATGACTTTTCACCAAAAATTGTCATTAATAACTTCGTTTCAGGAGGCAATGAAAGAGAAGGTTTAGGTGTAACTTTACCTACCAGAATATAGCCTGGACCAACTCTTGTACCAATTTTCACTATACCACTATCATCCAAGTGATATAGATTTTCTTCATTAACACCAGGTATAGCACGAGTTATTTTTTCTGATCCTAAAGGGGTATCATGTACAACACAGTCAAATTCTTCTATATGAATAGAAGTAAAGAGATCTTTTTTAACAACTTCACTAGAAATAATAATAGAGTCTTCAAAATTATAACCTTGCCAAGACATAAAAGCGACTAGCAAATTTTTACCAAGCGCCAACTCACCACTGTTAATTGCAGGACCATCAGCTATTACATCACCCTTTTTAACATAATCACCTACGCACACTAGCGGTCTTTGATTAATACAAGTATTATGGTTAGAACGCTGAAATTTCCTTAGATGATAAATATCTACGTCCAAGTAGTTAACCCTTTCTTTATCAAAAGCACGTATAACTATAGAGTTACTATCAGAACTATCAACTATGCCATCGCGTTTTGCTAAAACTACAGCACCAGAGCCAGAAGCTACAAAAGACTCCATACCAGTAGCAACCAGAGGAGCGGTAGGCTTCAATAAAGGTACGGCCTGACGTTGCATATTTGAGCCCATTAATGCTCTATTAGCATCATCATTTTCTAAAAATGGAATCAAGGAAGCTGCAACTGATATTACCTGCTTAGGAGATACGTCAATGTAACTAACTTGGTCGCTACTTACCATGACGAAGCTACCAGCATATCTACAGTATAGCATGTCATCAACAAAGCAATTATTTTCATCAAGCTTTACGCTAGTGTCAGCTATATGATGTGAGCCTTCGTCTATAGCAGAAAGATACTCAATTTGATCAGTAACAACCCTATTGACTACTTTTCTATAAGGGCTTTCAATGAAACCATATTTATTAATACGCGCGTATATAGCTAAGCTGTTGATTAACCCTATATTTTGCCCTTCAGGAGTCTCAATAGGGCAAATTCTTCCATAATGAGTTGGATGAACATCACGCACCTCAAATCCTGCCCGTTCTCTTGTTAAACCGCCAGGACCTAACGCGGATAACCTTCTTTTATGTGTTATTTCAGATAACGGATTAGTCTGATCCATAAATTGAGATAATTGAGAAGAATTGAAGAAATCTCTTAAGACATTAGTTAACACTTTTGGATTAATAAAATCAGATGGAGAAACTTTATCTAAACTAGAAGTGGACATAGAATCAACTATTGCGCGTTCCAATTTCAACAACCCAGTTCTAAATTGATTTTCTATAAACTCTCCAACTGATCTTACTCTTCTGTTTCCTAAATGATCAATATCATCTACAGATCCTTGACCGTCACGTAACAATACTATTTTTTTCACAATTTCAATAATATCTTCATGCGTTAAAACAGTTAAATCCTCATCATAATTTAATCCAAGGTAAGAGTTAAGCTTCAACCTACCAATGTTAGACAAATCATAATATTCCGGACTGAAGAAAAGATTACGGAAAAACTCTTCTACTATCTCTAAAACAGGAACTTCACCAGGACGCAAAACTCTATATATTTCATATAGTGCATCCTGATAAGACATGTTTTCATCTAAGAAAAGCGTATTTAATATATAAGGTCCAACAAACAAATTATCTATGTTCAACACTGATATTTCATCTACAGATAATAACTCAAGCTTCTTTATGTCTTCCAGCTTTATAGATTCACCAGCAGATAAAATTTTCGTAGAGCTAGCACTATCCATTAAATCTTCTGCGAGGAATAAACCACATATAGAATTAAAAGGAACCAGATACTCTTTCAATTCATTATCATATAGCTTTTTAGCTAGTCTTGAGGTAATACAAACGTTAGCTTTAAGCAGCACATTACCTTCAATATCCATTAAGTCGAAAGGCAGCCTCACTCCTTTAAATTTATCAGGAACAAAAGGCACTTTCCAACCATCTTTATGTTTTACATACTTTATTTTCTCATAAAATCTATCGAGTATATCATTATTTGATAGACCCAACGCCTTTAATAAAACTGAAATTGGCAATTTTCTTTTTCTATCAACACGAAAATACAAATGGTCTTTAACATCAAATTCAATATCAAGCCAAGAACCCCTATAAGGAATAATTCTAGCAGAATAGATCAATTTACCAGAATTGTAAGTTTTTCCCTTATCGCTATCAAAAAATACACCAGGAGACCTATGCATTTGTGAGACGATAACTTTTTCCACACCATTAATGATGAAAGTGCCCTTATCAGTCATCATAGGCAACCCACAAAAGTGGACTTTCTGCTCTTCTATAGATTTTACAACGGTTGCAAGTTTAGAATGATCTCCACTCTCTTTAATCGATTTATATTCATCAAGAGAAATACCATCCTGCATAACAACAAGACGTATAGAAGCAATAACCTGAGCAGAAAAAGTTACACCACGCTTTATACACTCAGATTCATCATACTTAGGATCATCTACCCTACAACTTATAAACTCAATAGTAGCCCTACGCAAAGGATCATTTATTGGAAAGATTGTATGAAAGATAACTTCAAGTCTTTCATTACCCTTATTCTTAGGAGTAAAAGAATCATATGATTCTTTTTGAACCTTAACCAAATCCAATAAAGAATCTTTTAAATCAATCGACCTAGAATAAGAAACTCTAGGAACAAAAGCACCAGAAGCGTACATATAAGAAGAATCAACCATTAAAATACCCCAAACTAATTAAAAGAGCTATATCAATATAAAATTAATACATTAAATATTATTCAAGCTCCACTTTAGTTGCTCCTGCTTCAATAAGTTTTTGCTTGATTTTTTCTGCTTCGTCTTTAGGAACATTAGCAGTCAAATCTTTAGGTAAAGATTCAACCAACTCTTTTGCTTCTTTTAAACCCAATGTAGAATTAACCTCTCTCACAGCTTTAATAACTCCTATTTTTTTACTCGCATCAATTTCTTTAATCACAACTTTATACTCAGCTTTTTCTTGAGCAGCAGGAGCAGCAGCATTATCACCAATAGGCGCCCCAGCACCAACAGCTCCACCAAGAAAAGAACCAGCAGGCAACCCTATTTTCTCTTCTAAAACTTTTACAAGTTCAGAAGCCTCTAATAGGTTTAAAGATAATATTTTATCAACCAAATCACTTGTTACATTACTCATAATTACCACCTTACTTAACAACAAATTTATTTTTTAGAACTATAATAATCCAAAACTCTCATAAGCCTCATAGAAGATGAATTAATAGACAACGCTAACCGAGCAGGAATATCATAAGATATTAAACGCATAATTTTAACACGCAATTCATCCAGAGAAGGCAACTTAGCCAGTTTATTAACATCTTCCACTGTTAACAATTCATTTAAATGAGCTGCGCAAATCACAGACATTTTTTCTTTGTTAGCATTAGTAAAATCAACTATTAATTTTGCAGCTTCTACTATGCCACTAGAGTATATAATAGCAACAGGACCGGAAAATTTGCCTGATAAATAAGAGAATTTACCAGTCCTTTCCAAAGCCAAGCGCGCTAGAGTGTTTTTAACTACTAATACCCCACCTGCTATAGACTTCAGACTATTCCTCAGAGTTAATGAATCATTAGCATTTATAGATTTAAAATTTACTAATATCAAGAAATCATTATTTACAAATACGTTTATTGTGCTCTGTATAAATTCATCCTTATCTTTACGCTTCACGGTATCACTCCCTTAAATTATATCTTCCACTTTGCCTATCTTATAAGCTTTACCCATAGTTGAATTTAAAAAAACACCCTTAAAGTAAATTCCTTTCGCAGAAATAGGTTTATTATCTTTAATTACTTTAAGAAAGGCTTTTAAATTTTCTAGCAAGTCATCAATATCAAATTTAATATTTCCTAATTTACCATGAATAACACCATTTTTATCTGTTCTAAATTTTACCTGACCAGACTTAATGGTTTTAATAGCTTCTGCAATGTTAGAAGTCACAGTACCAAATTTAGGGTTAGGCATCAGCCCTTTAGCACCCAATACTTTTGCAATAGGAGTGATTTTTGCCATAAAATCAGGAGTAGTAATGCACCAATCAACATCTAACTTTCTACCTTTTTTTATTTCTTCAACTAAATCCTCTCCTCCTGCAATATCAGCACCAGCTTTTTCAGCTTCTAATAAATGTTTATCTTGAGCGAAAACAGCTACTTTAATATTCTTCCCGATACCTTTAGGCAAAACTACTGTACCACGCACCTGCTCTTCAGATTTACGTGAATCTACGCCTAAATTGACCGCAATATCAACTGATTCATTAAATTTTGCTGAAGCAGACTCAACAATCTTCTTCAAACACTGCTTAGGATTATCATTATATGTATTCATTTACCTAACCTTCCACAACTTCTATACCCATAGATTTTGCAGTGCCTACAACCATTTTCACTGCTGAATCTTCATTATCCACTTTCATATCAACCATCTTGCACTTTGCTACTTTAATTATAGCAGACATAGGTAATTTAGCCACTAATTCTTTACCAGGATTACCAGAACTTTTACTTAATTTAGCCTCCTGCTTAAGTAAATAAGCCACAGGCGGACCGCTGACAGTAAAATCATGAGAGCGATCATCCTTTATGGAAATTCGCACTGTTACTAAATCGCCTACTTTATAATTAGCGTTAGCAGCACTAGTAACTTTATTAAAAGCTTCACAAAACTTAGGAACAGGTATACCACGTGGACCAAGTACTGAAGCAATTTTCGGTCCTGGAACTGCTTTCCCAGCTTCCATAAGTAAGTTAATCTTAGCAACTATAACACTCATAATTAATCCTCTATTTTCTCTACTTGAGCCAGATCAAGCTCTATTATTGTCGGCTTACCTAAAATCGATACTTCCACATTAATAATTTTTTTCTCATCGTTTACCATATTTACCTTACCAGTAAAATTTTGAAAAAGACCATCATTAATTTTCACTTTTTCACCTTTTTCATAACCATAACCTAACTTCTTTGTCTCTTGAGCATTATAAAGTGCATTACACATTGAGTGAATCTCATCATCCAAAATCACCTTTGGAATATTACCGTTTTTCAAAAATCCATAAACCTTAAGAGATTTTGGTATATTATTGATAAAATTCAATACTTCATCGCATAAATTCACGTATAAAAAGACATAACCAGGAAAGCATTTCCTTCGTGTAGCAATTTTCTTAGATTTCAACTCTACTTCACTTAGCTCTTCATATGGAATAAAAACTTCCTTAAAGTAATCATTAACAGCCAATCTCATAGAATTTTCCAATATATGTTGGCGCACTTTCTCTTCACAATTGGAAGCAACTCTCAAGATATACCATTTATATCTATTAAATTCTTTACACTTTAAACTTATCTCATCATCTGAAATCATCTCAAAATCACCAGATTCGCCACTGCAGAATCCAGGCGTTTGATTCAAAATATTTTTGCTTTCATCACACAGATGCATATATACATACACTTCACATAATTCTTTTATATCAGAGTTTGAATTACATACCGTTTGATAAGGAATAAACACTTCCTTAAAATAAACAGCATTACTTACCAATTCGCGTATGTTTTGCTCATATCCATAATCAACTTTAATGATATACCATTTATATTCACATTCCATAAATAATTCCAAATAAAGCCTTAATTACGTAAAGAGACATAAAATCCACAAAACAGAAGAAAATCGAAAAGCATAATATAACAATCATTACAACAAATAGAGATGACAACACCTCCTGTTTCTTTACCCAAGCAATTCTTCGTATTTCTTGCTTTATATCACAGAAAAAACCACACAAACTTTTTAACATTTCCACCACAACATTAATGCAGGAGCGATAGGAATTGAACCTACAACCTCTGGTTTTGGAGACCAGCGCTCTACCAATTGAGCTACACTCCTATAACTCAAACTCTCACTCCAAAATTTCAGAAACAACACCAGAACCAACAGTTCTACCGCCTTCTCTTATCGCAAAACGCAATCCCTTATCCATTGCTATCGGTACTTGCAATTCTACTTCTACACTCACATTATCTCCTGGCATTACCATCTCCTTCCCATCTAGCAATTTTATGCTCCCAGTTACATCCGTTGTCCTTAAATAAAACTGTGGCTGGTAATTCGCAAAAAATGGTGTATGCCTTCCTCCTTCCTCTTTCTTTAATATATAAACCTCCGCCTTAAATTTTCTATGCGGCGTTATCGTCCCCGGTTTTGCCAATACTTGCCCTCTCTCCACTTCTTCTCTTTTTGTTCCTCTTAACAATATTCCTACATTGAGTCCTGCACTTCCCTTATCCAGCAACTTCTTAAACATTTCTACACCTGTGCATATCGTCTTTTGCGTCGCTTTCAGACCTATTATCTCTATCTCTTCTCCCGTCTTTATCTCTCCCTTCTCTATTCTTCCTGTTACCACTGTTCCTCGCCCCGATATCGAAAATACATCTTCGATTGGCAATAAAAATGGTAAATCCACAGGCCTTGGTGGAACCGCTACATATTCATCTAACTTTTCCATCAATTTGTCTATTGATTTCTTTCCATATTCGCTGCTGTCATCCTCCAGCGCCTTGAGCGCTGAACCAACCACCACAGGCACTTCATCCCCTGGAAATCCGTATTTACTCAGTAATTCCCTCACTTCCATTTCTACTAAATCTATCATATCAGCATCAGCAACATCAGCTTTATTTATATACACCACGATATATCCAACACCTACCTGCTTCGCCAGCAATATATGCTCTCTCGTTTGTGGCATTGGCCCATCAACCCCCGACACTACCAATATCGCCGCATCCATCTGTGCTGCACCTACTATCATGTTCTTTACATAGTCAGCGTGTCCAGGACAATCAACGTGTGCATAATGCCTTTTTTCCGTCTGATACTCAACATGCGCTGTTGCTATCGTTATCCCCCTCTTCCTTTCTTCTGGCGCTTTATCTATCTGATCGTACGCTACAAAATTTCCATAATGCTTCGTTATCGCCGCTGTTAACGTCGTCTTCCCATGATCCACATGTCCTATTGTTCCCACATTTACATGCGGCTTTCCAAATGCTTCCACTACTGCTGTCATAATTATTACCCTTAATTATACTCTAACTTTAACTCATCAACCACATATTGTGGCACTTGCTCATAACAAGAAAAATGCATACTATACTGCGCCCTTCCCTGAGACATAGAACGCAAAACGTTGATATAACCAAACATATTTGCAAGAGGTACCGAAGCAGTAATTATTTTACTATTATTACCTAAATCGAGCATATCAGCAACATTTCCTCTTCTACTATTTATATCACCCATAACATCACCCATATATTCTTCAGGAGTAATGATTTCAACTTTCATTATAGGCTCCAGCATTTTTGGACCAGCTTTATTTGCCATCTCTTTAAAAGCACCTTTAGCAGCAAGTTCAAAAGCTAAAGGACTAGAATCAACCTCATGAAAAGCACCATCAAGAAGGGTAGCCTTAAAATCAATCAACGGAAATCCCGAAATTATACCACCTTCTTTTATCAACTCCAAGCCATTTTCTACCCCAGGAATATACTCTTTTGGAATAGCACCACCTACAATTTTACTTTCAAATTGAAACCCAGAACCAGGCTCAAGAGGTTCAAATTTTATTTTAACCTTAGCAAACTGACCAGCTCCACCAGATTGTTTTTTATGAGTGTAATCAATTTCAACAGATTTAGTGATAGTTTCACGATATGCAACCTGAGGAGCACCGACGTTAGCCTCAACGTTAAATTCGCGCTTCATTCTATCAACAATAATCTCAAGATGGAGCTCACCCATGCCTTTCAATATAGTCTGGCCACTTTCCGCATTTACTGACATTCTCAAAGAAGGATCTTCTGCAACCAACCTATTTAGAGCAATACCTAATTTTTCCTGATCTGAAGTGGTTTTAGGTTCCACAGCAATTTCAATAACAGGCTCAGGAAATTCCATACGCTCCAATAATATAGGAAAATCAACAGAACATAAAGTATCTCCGGTGGTTGTTTTCTTTAGCCCAACTAAAGCAACTATATCTCCAGCCCTAGCCTCAGTTATATCTTCTCGGTTATTTGCATGCATAAGTAACATTCTGCCAATCCCTTCAGTTTCGTTTTTTAACGCATTTGAAACGGTAGATTTAGACTTTAATTTACCAGAATAAATACGGATAAACGTCAAGCTGCCTACAAATTTATCCGTCATCACTTTAAATGCAAGAGCAACAAATTTCTCTTTTTCTGAAGGTTTGACCTCAATTTTCTTTTCTGAATCTTTAGGATCAATTCCAACAATTACATCAACATCAATAGGAGAAGGTAAAAAGTCAACCACACCATCTAAAAGTGGTTGTACGCCTTTATTTTTAAAAGCTGATCCACATAACACAGGAACAAATTTTCCTTTAATGGTCCCATTTCTCACGCATTTTTTCAGTAAATCCACTGGCAGATCATTAGACTCAAAGTAAGTATTCATCGCTTCATCATCCATCTCAGCTGCAGCATCTAATAAAAGATTTCGATATTCTTGAGCCTTATCAAGCAAATCAGAAGGAATATCTTCATAAGAAAATTTAGCGCCCAACGTTTCTTCTTGCCATATAATGGCTTTCATAGAAATAAGGTCAATTATACCTTTGAAATCTTTCTCACTCCCTATTGGTAAATGAATAACTAAAGGTGCTGCACCAAGCTTCGTCTTTATCATATCAACACATCGATAAAAATTTGCCCCTATTCTATCCATCTTATTAACAAAGCAGATACGAGGAACGCTATATTTATCAGCTTGACGCCACACTGTCTCAGATTGAGGTTCAACTCCAGCAACTCCATCAAATACAGCAACTGCACCATCCAAAACCCTTAAAGATCTCTCAACTTCAATAGTGAAATCAACGTGACCAGGAGTGTCTATTATATTGACCCTATGATCATTCCAAAAACATGTTGTTGCAGCAGATGTGATTGTAATACCACGCTCTTTTTCCTGCTCCATCCAATCCATAGAAGCTGCACCATCGTGCACTTCACCAATTCTATTTTGCTTACCAGTATAAAATAAAATACGCTCTGTTGTGGTAGTCTTACCAGCATCTATGTGAGCCATTATCCCTATATTTCTGTATTTAGATATTCCAATTTCCATATCACAATTAATTAGCTAACATTAAAAACGAAGATGAGAAAATGCCTTATTAGCTTCAGCCATTTTATATTTTTCTTCGCACATCTTAAACGCACCACCGCGTTTATTATAAGCATCCAGTATTTCAGATTGCAAACAATCAACAGTGGTTTTTCCACTCTTTTTTCGAGCAGCAGAAGTTGCTTTAGCAATCCACCTTAACGCTAAAGAAACCGCTCTATCTTGTCGAACTTCAACAGGTACTTGATAAGTTGCACCACCAATGCGTCGAGAACGCACTTCTATAGAAGGAGTAACATTTCCTACTGCTATCTCAAAAATTGATAACCCACCTTCGCCTATTTTCTTTTCAGCTAAAGACAAAGCGTCATAGATAATCTTTTCTGCAGTAGATTTTTTACCACATTTCATGATTGTATTAATGAAACGCATCAGCAAAACACTGCCGTAACGCGAATCAGGACTTATTTCTCTTTTTTTTGCTTTATTCCGACGAGCCATAAACTTTAACCAGATTTCTTTACACCATATTTTGAACGAGCTTTCTTTCGATTTTGCACACCACGCAGATCAAGGGCACCTCTTATTATGTGATAACGCACACCTGGCAAATCTTTAACCCGCCCACCACGTATCAAAACAACAGAGTGTTCTTGTAAATTATGACCTTCACCAGGTATATAAGCCGTCACTTCACCATACCCACTAATTTTTACTCTGGCTACTTTACGGAGTGCTGAGTTAGGCTTTCTAGGAGTTGTAGTATACACCTTAGTGCAAACACCTCTCCTTTGAGGGTTGCTTTCTCCCAAAGCTGGTACCTTTTTCTTATGGGTCAATCCTAATCTACCCTTACGTATTAATTGATTTATCGTAGGCATATGTTATAAACTCAAGCTCATTAAAATAACTAAGTTTTTAGTTATAAAATAATAAACCTCAATAGTCAATATAAAAATAAACATTACTACTCTAATAATTAAGCTCAACTGCCTTGAAAGCCATCAGTAGACTTCTTGCACTACCTCCCAAGCCACAACTGTCATTCAGTAGAAACGAAAAAACTTACTTGACACCCTTCGCCAGCCCCATTATCATGGTACTGAAGGTATTCATTTATCTTCAATCTGTGCAGATTAAATGACAACAGTATTACGTAATTGGCGTCTTATTTTTAATTTTTTGCACTATGCACACTTTACGTCTTCACAACATTTCTGGGTTTTTACCTATATAAGCTGAAACGCGCTTATAAAGCGTTTAAGACAGTATAGTACGCCAATTTGCAGGATTAGAGAGTGACAACTAGCTAATACGGGATATCTTTTGCCTTTTTTTCTGCTTAGTAAATTTCTTAAACATTTAAACTAAGGTGAGTTGCATTTAAAAGCAGCTAAATTGCAGTGTTTAAGACTTAAAAAACGCCAATACTGAAAATAGACAATGACTAGGGCTTCTTTTGCCTTTTTTTTGCTTGGTAAATTTCTTAATATTTATGGCAACATGAACTGAGCAGGAAGGTGTCATTCCAGTGCTTGACACTGGAATCCAGTTTTCCATATAATCTCATCGAAAATGTTGTAACCACTTTCTGTGCTAGTTTGCTTGCTTACAAGCAAACTTTTCTGGATCTCAGTGTCTGGGCACTGGGATGACAGGAGAAGGTACTAGGATGACACCCTGACCTCGTCGTCCCGCTACGTGTTAGCGGAATCTAGAGATACCGTGACGGTATGACGTAAAGCTCGCATTAGCTATACTTTTATGCTCACCAACTTAGCTGGATCCAAGTAGTCAAGCTACTTGGATCTGCAAATTGCAATGTTCGTACAGCCATACGCGTCAAGTTAAGAGATTGTGAGCAAATTTAGAGAGGTTAAAGTGGATACTCTAGCCCTTCTACGTTTGTCTTTTAATGAAAATCGCGACCAAGTTATAGTGAGTTTTTTAAGAAATGCTTTTAAACTATTAATTTTGGTTAATACTAAAAATAACTCTCTAACCCGCCTTTTTAGCTCAATAAATGCCTTTGTTAAGCTAAGTTCTGTATTCTTTTTCACTTCTGTGCAACCAACTATGCCGTGAAATATAAGAATTGCGCACAATTTAGCATATAGTTCACATAATACTCTGCATGGCTTTCCTTTTAGCTTATCAAGCCTGATATGGCTTTTATACAATTTATAGCCTTTCTTATAATAGTCCGAATGCGATAAGATATGTGTTTATGGCTATAGCAGGCCAGTAGCATATTACGGTCTGTTCGGATTATTGTAAAAAGAGCTATAAATAATAACTCAATTTGCCACCTTACTCTGTAAATCGTTAATACTTGCTCAGCACTAATTTTATTTTCTGGAACATTAGTTATAAATATTGACCAGTTCAACAATTTTTGATTTCTTTTAGAGGATCTGCGATCTTGCTAATCTATTAGCTTTCCTTCTTCTGCCCATAGACTGTTCTTCAGTTAGTTTCTGACATATAATTCTTACTCTAATTTTTGCTTCTTTTCCTAACAATACCTCGTTTTCTAAAAATAACTTATCCTCTCAACATTCTAATAACTCCATTTTTTGATTTGTTTCTACATCATATATGTTGGTATCGACGACTTATGAAATAAGCTCCTATTTCATTGATTTGTTTAAAAGAACTTGGCACAAAATAACCGAGATCAGATATTAGCAAATCATTGCTTAATATATTACTTAAATGTTTCCTATATCCCTGGTCTGATCTTACCCCCTCCGTTAAATTAAGTTGGTCTATTATCTGATTCATGTAGTCGAAAACTAATTGTAACTTTATTCCAGACTTAGTATTGCTTTCATAGCCACTGTAGCTAGTACCATAACCTTTATACATCTCTTCCATACTGTTAGGTAGAGTAATATAGCTACTGTCCAATAATTTAACACTATTAAATTGCTGTAAGATTTTGCAATCAACTTGCAAGATATTTTTAAAGAGAATCACAGATTCATTATACATCCTTTTCATAAATTCCACTGCTTCTTCAGTAAATCTAAAATCCAAACCTTGTTTTGTTATATCTATCGAGTCCTCGTTTAGTAATTGACACATTGTTTCTACGCTACAATTATCAACTCCTATATTACCCAAGACCATGGCTTTTACGAATGATGAACCTTTTAGCTTTCTCTTTCTTTTTATAAACCTTGTTGTAATTGAGATTTTCTCTGCTTTTTCATTAAAAAATTCTTTGAGCTTTTTTGATAAGCAAGTTATTTTATTCATTGGTTCTCTCACTAAAAGTATATCTGGGAGAACTTATACCTTATTATTCTATCTCTTTCATACCTTTATTTCCTTAACTTGACGCGTATGGTATCTGAATCATTCTCTGTAGGTTGCCTTAATAATAGGAGATCTAATCTATGCTCTGCAACTCTTGTATTTGCTCGCTCCACTATTCCTCCTACCATTCTTATATCGGAACTATATGTTTGACCTACCTTGTACCCAGCAATCACTTTATCAGGATTGTCACAAGTATAAAATACACCATGCAATATAGACCGAAACTTTTCCTCGCTATCTACATCTATTATTGCATTACCATTCATATCTTCTGGCATTAATACTCTGGAAATAGCCGTAAATAGTTCTCCGTGCTGAGCACCATCTTGCCAGTCATCATTCATAACTCCCTCTAAAATACCATGTACATTTTCAGCATTGGGAATTTCTACAAGCTGATCACCAAGCAAATCACCTCTATTCCCCAGCAGGTAATCTTCCGGTGTATTAAATCTAACTGCATTAGAATTTATTCCAGATCGATCATTAAGTGTGTATGTCACTACACCCACAGCAGCAATATTATCTTGTGGTAAACGGATTGCCTCTAGTTGTATATCATTGCTGGCTCTAATATGAAGTATAACTACATCAGAATCTTGAGCATGCAAGACCATAGTTAAAACGCTTCTTCTTAAATTCTGATTATTGTATCTAAATATGTATTTTGTTACATATGCTTCATCATCTTCTTCTAGTCGTACAGGGTGTATATCAAAAGCACTACTCCCAAAAGCAAAACCAGTCATATAATCAAATCTCCTATCGCGATTACCTTCATCTATTGGTATTTCGCGTGGAAGATGATGTAGTAAAAAATTTCTAGTTTCCTCTTGAATTTGTCTGTCTTGTCTATTTCGTACACGCTCAAATAATTTTTCTACTAAAGGAAATCTATCCTGTTGAAGTTCTACTGTATCAACACTAAAAGGATCTAGATCTATATATGGATTAAAATTTAATCCAACACAAACAGCATATCCTGATTCAGTATGAACAGGTATAAATGAAGAAGTATGTAATCTCTTAGCATTACCTCTAGCGCGATTTAATGCAGCACCAGAAGGCGTCCTCCATCCAATAACATTAATAACGATAGGAATGTTTTCTCTCTCTTCTTGACGATGTACAAGGAAAACAACACATGAATTTTCAGTAGACAAGTCAAGGTCAATATCTATCGTGTGGAGATGACTAAAATTTGCTAAAAACCCTAATAAAAATCCGTGACCCTCAAATTCTTGATTGCGATTTCTAATATCACTTTCTAGTCTGTCTGCGTAACCATACGCGTCAAGTTAAGGAAATAAAGGTATGAAAGAGATAGAATAATAAGGTATAAGTTCTCCCAGATATACTTTTAGTGAGAGAACCAATGAATAAAATAACTTGCTTATCAAAAAAGCTCAAAGAATTTTTTAATGAAAAAGCAGAGAAAATCTCAATTACAACAAGGTTTATAAAAAGAAAGAGAAAGCTAAAAGGTTCATCATTCGTAAAAGCCATGGTCTTGGGTAATATAGGAGTTGATAATTGTAGCGTAGAAACAATGTGTCAATTACTAAACGAGGACTCGATAGATATAACAAAACAAGGTTTGGATTTTAGATTTACTGAAGAAGCAGTGGAATTTATGAAAAGGATGTATAATGAATCTGTGATTCTCTTTAAAAATATCTTGCAAGTTGATTGCAAAATCTTACAGCAATTTAATAGTGTTAAATTATTGGACAGTAGCTATATTACTCTACCTAACAGTATGGAAGAGATGTATAAAGGTTATGGTACTAGCTACAGTGGCTATGAAAGCAATACTAAGTCTGGAATAAAGTTACAATTAGTTTTCGACTACATGAATCAGATAATAGACCAACTTAATTTAACGGAGGGGGTAAGATCAGACCAGGGATATAGGAAACATTTAAGTAATATATTAAGCAATGATTTGCTAATATCTGATCTCGGTTATTTTGTGCCAAGTTCTTTTAAACAAATCAATGAAATAGGAGCTTATTTCATAAGTCGTCGATACCAACATATATGATGTAGAAACAAATCAAAAAATGGAGTTATTAGAATGTTGAGAGGATAAGTTATTTTTAGAAAACGAGGTATTGTTAGGAAAAGAAGCAAAAATTAGAGTAAGAATTATATGTCAGAAACTAACTGAAGAACAGTCTATGGGCAGAAGAAGGAAAGCTAATAGATTAGCAAGATCGCAGATCCTCTAAAAGAAATCAAAAATTGTTGAACTGGTCAATATTTATAACTAATGTTCCAGAAAATAAAATTAGTGCTGAGCAAGTATTAACGATTTACAGAGTAAGGTGGCAAATTGAGTTATTATTTATAGCTCTTTTTACAATAATCCGAACAGACCGTAATATGCTACTGGCCTGCTATAGCCATAAACACATATCTTATCGCATTCGGACTATTATAAGAAAGGCTATAAATTGTATAAAAGCCATATCAGGCTTGATAAGCTAAAAGGAAAGCCATGCAGAGTATTATGTGAACTATATGCTAAATTGTGCGCAATTCTTATATTTCACGGCATAGTTGGTTGCACAGAAGTGAAAAAGAATACAGAACTTAGCTTAACAAAGGCATTTATTGAGCTAAAAAGGCGGGTTAGAGAGTTATTTTTAGTATTAACCAAAATTAATAGTTTAAAAGCATTTCTTAAAAAACTCACTATAACTTGGTCGCGATTTTCATTAAAAGACAAACGTAGAAGGGCTAGAGTATCCACTTTAACCTCTCTAAATTTGCTCACAATCTCTTAACTTGACGCGTATGGCTTCGTAGAGAGTCTACAGAGTTTTTGTGCGCGCAACACTGAACCAGATTTCTTTATCTTAGCCATATTTAAAAATCTAGCTACACCAATTGGTGAAAGTTAGTGCAGCAACCACAGCGGTATCGACTCTTAAAATTCTTTTTCCTAGACTCAATTTTTGACAAAACTTATCGGCAAGATCAAGTTCATAAGATGAAAAACCACCTTCAGGGCCAACAATAATAGCAACATTTTTCTTACCTTTCAGCACTTTATCAGCTTTACCTGTTTCATCACATAAAACAAAATTTTTACTCTGGGAATCAGGTAATTCGCAAAAGTTAATAGGAGGCAAAATCTCTGGTATACTTATCCTACCGGATTGTTCCGCTGCTTCGATTGCTTGTAATTTTGCTCTACTTAGGTTAATATTTTTTACCACTGTACGTTCCGTTGAAATAAATTGAATGCAGATTACTCCCATTTCAGTTGCCTGTCTTACTATGTTGTTCAAAGCAGCACTTTTTACCATGGCACAATACAGGTATAAATTTTCCTCATATTGCTGTTGTTTAGTGCATTCTTTGGGTGTAACTTCTGTCAATTTACGCGATATATTAACTACTTCTCCTAACCATTCTCCATCTTTTCCATTAAAAAGAGAGAGATTATCATACTTCTTAAGCCGCATTACATTGCAAATATAGTGACTTTGTTGTGGATTAAGTGCTAAACTCACGCCTTGTGATAAAGCTTCTTCAACATAGAGCCTAATTTTTCCCATTCAAAACTTTAATTATATTCTACTTGAGTGACTCTTACGGGATTTGAACCCGTGTTACCACCGTGAAAGGGTGGTGTCCTAACCACTAGACGAAAGAGTCAACTTGAATCTAACTAGGTTATATCGATTACATATATAAAGTCAATTCAATTATTTTGAATCACATAGTTAGAGGGATATATCAGTAATCTTATATCGACAGCCTCCTATTACTCCATGCTCAATACTCACTGAACCTATCTCAGATTTAGGAGCTAATTCTAATTGTTGTTCAACTTTTGTATCGGAATCATAGCCAGAATCGTAGCCAGAATCTCTACGCTCATATTTCTGCCTTATTTCTTCTACACTAAAGCCAGCCTTGGTCTTAATTTTTTGATCATTAGTCTGTTGCTGACTTATCGACTTATTAGCACTTAGCTCATTTAGCTTCACTTGCCAATCATTCACTTTATCTTGCACTAACCCATGGCAAGTTCCAGAATTAGCTTTTATGTCTTTTGCTTTTCTTTCTGCTCTTTTCTTGGACAAATCTACCCTAGCATAAATAGGTTCTGACGACTGTTCTGGCTCTTTCTGTTTTAGGCTAGTAGGCTTTTTTTGTTCTGAAAGATCATCTATAGTGCAATAAATAGGTTCTTCTGATATACTCAAATAACCACTATCTTCCAATGATAAATTTTCAGTGGATTTTTTATGTGAATCATATATTTCAGCATAAATAGATTCTTCTGATACACTCAAATAACCATTCTCCCCTAATGAGTTACTAACCTTAGCATCATACACCTCAGCGTAAATTGGCTCTTTTGAAGGCAAAGCATCATAATTAGTGCTCTTTGGCTTATACTCAAAAGTTCTAGAAGGTTTTTGAAGTGGTATTACATTGTTGTTCACCTCAGCGTACATAGTTATTGGCTCATATTCAGAGGTTCTAGGAGGTTTTTGTTGTATAGCTTCAACATTCAAATCATCTGTAGAATAATACTCTGCGCCTTTTCCTAGTAAAAAGGAAACTGTGGGGTGAAGAATTATCTCTGCTGGTAAGTTTTTCTCACTATCCAATTTTAGATTTTTTGATTCTGCTAAACTCTCAATAACACGAATTATAACATTCTTTCCATTCTCATCTATTGAGTGGATATCAGCTCCACGATTAATCAGCAATTCCATTATTTTGTGATCTGTAGCATGTCCTAAAGCCTGATTTAAAGCTTGATTATTATTTATATCAAATGATCCTGTATTCTTGAGCATACGCGTCAAGTTAAGGAAATAAAGGTATGAAAGAGATAGAATAATAAGGTATAAGTTCTCCCAGATATACTTTTAGTGAGAGAACCAATGAATAAAATAACTTGCTTATCAAAAAAGCTCAAAGAATTTTTTAATGAAAAAGCAGAGAAAATCTCAATTACAACAAGGTTTATAAAAAGAAAGAGAAAGCTAAAAGGTTCATCATTCGTAAAAGCCATGGTCTTGGGTAATATAGGAGTTGATAATTGTAGCGTAGAAACAATGTGTCAATTACTAAACGAGGACTCGATAGATATAACAAAACAAGGTTTGGATTTTAGATTTACTGAAGAAGCAGTGGAATTTATGAAAAGGATGTATAATGAATCTGTGATTCTCTTTAAAAATATCTTGCAAGTTGATTGCAAAATCTTACAGCAATTTAATAGTGTTAAATTATTGGACAGTAGCTATATTACTCTACCTAACAGTATGGAAGAGATGTATAAAGGTTATGGTACTAGCTACAGTGGCTATGAAAGCAATACTAAGTCTGGAATAAAGTTACAATTAGTTTTCGACTACATGAATCAGATAATAGACCAACTTAATTTAACGGAGGGGGTAAGATCAGACCAGGGATATAGGAAACATTTAAGTAATATATTAAGCAATGATTTGCTAATATCTGATCTCGGTTATTTTGTGCCAAGTTCTTTTAAACAAATCAATGAAATAGGAGCTTATTTCATAAGTCGTCGATACCAACATATATGATGTAGAAACAAATCAAAAAATGGAGTTATTAGAATGTTGAGAGGATAAGTTATTTTTAGAAAACGAGGTATTGTTAGGAAAAGAAGCAAAAATTAGAGTAAGAATTATATGTCAGAAACTAACTGAAGAACAGTCTATGGGCAGAAGAAGGAAAGCTAATAGATTAGCAAGATCGCAGATCCTCTAAAAGAAATCAAAAATTGTTGAACTGGTCAATATTTATAACTAATGTTCCAGAAAATAAAATTAGTGCTGAGCAAGTATTAACGATTTACAGAGTAAGGTGGCAAATTGAGTTATTATTTAAATTGTATAAAAGCCATATCAGGCTTGATAAGCTAAAAGGAAAGCCATGCAGAGTATTATGTGAACTATATGCTAAATTGTGCGCAATTCTTATATTTCACGGCATAGTTGGTTGCACAGAAGTGAAAAAGAATACAGAACTTAGCTTAACAAAGGCATTTATTGAGCTAAAAAGGCGGGTTAGAGAGTTATTTTTAGTATTAACCAAAATTAATAGTTTAAAAGCATTTCTTAAAAAACTCACTATAACTTGGTCGCGATTTTCATTAAAAGACAAACGTAGAAGGGCTAGAGTATCCACTTTAACCTCTCTAAATTTGCTCACAATCTCTTAACTTGACGCGTATGGTCATTCTTGACAATGCTACTTTTCATAAGTCTGATAAGATTATCGAGCTTGCTAAAGGGGTTGGTGCAGAAATTTTGTATCTGCCGCCTTATTCTCCAGATTTCAACAAAATTGAGCATCATTGGTTTGCTATAAAAAACAGAGCCAGGAAAAACATTCCTCTATTCGAATCCTTTCGTCGTGCTGTTGATTCTGCCTTCCTATGACCTGTTCGGACTATTATGAGAAATGCTATAAATAGCTATTTATAATGAATTTTGTCAGTAGCCACCAG
This sequence comes from Wolbachia endosymbiont (group A) of Pherbina coryleti, assembly GCF_964026875.1. NCBI lineage: Bacteria > Pseudomonadati > Pseudomonadota > Alphaproteobacteria > Rickettsiales > Anaplasmataceae > Wolbachia > Wolbachia endosymbiont (group A) of Pherbina coryleti. Next base: position 1,166,974 of record NZ_OZ034706.1, on the reverse strand, counting down.
ATTTTTTCAGTTGCTATGCAACAAAGCTATCCCAGTGTCAAGCACTGGGATGACAGGAAAAGAGGCTATTTGGATGACATCTTTCTTCTTGGTATAAATTATTTTATATCTCAATGTTCATACAGCTATGCACGTTGCTGCATAGTGGATGAGGTGTACTACCTCTAAGAATATACATTATCTCACATAATAATATAATATTTCGTTCATAAATCAACGTTTTTAACATGCAGCAAGAACATTTCCGTTGTAATTAAGGTTCTTAAGATGTATATTAATGAATCTTGTTTTCAATAAATAATGAAAGTAATAATTGTCATGATAATGTTATTGTGTAGCAGTTACACAATGGCAAGCGAGAGAATAAGTCTAGTGGATAAAAAACTATCTCAAGGATATGTAGCTCCAGTGCTTATAGAAAATAGCGTTATTTTATCAGACAAGCACGGCGCTTTATATTCCTTTGATATTGATAACTCAAAGGCTATGAATTGGAAATTACACCTCTCACATAGGAAAAAAATTGGTAACATGAGCCTATCACATTATGAAAAAAATGTTTTCTTTATAGTGGATAACACTTTACACGCAATAGGCGCAAAAACTGGCAAGATTGAGTGGGAAAAAGAATTGAGAGCTCCAGTAAGAGGAAAAGCAGCAGTAATAAATAATAAATTGGTAGTATTGACTATTGATAATTATCTGTACGTATTTGATATAAAAGATGGCAGCTCCGCTTGGGCTTATCAAAACGGTATCAATGAGGTTCGAGGTTTGTATTCCATATCGCCAACAACTTCTAACGATAAAATAATAGCACCATTTTCAAATGGTGAGTTAATAGCTTTTAATGAAGATGGTAAAAAATTGTGGAGCCAAAAATTGGCTACAAACCTTTTGGATACACAGCTCACAGATGTAACTACTACACCGAGAGTGCTTGGCGATACTTTAATAGCTACAAATAATTCTTATATTTATGGTATTGACGTAAAATCAGGAAATATTTTATGGTCAAAGTCACTGCAAGTAAAAAGTGTATCAGACATTGAGTCATATTATAGTCCTCTTATTCCTGCAGAGAAACAAAAAGAAGGCGGAAGAATTTTTATAGTTACTAAAGATGATAAAATAATTGGCCTGGATATAAAAAATGGAGAAATAGTCTGGGCATCTGATTTAATAGAAAATACGCAACTATTTGCTCCAATTATGCATGCCCATACACTGTGGGTGACAAGCAATAAAAGTTCAATGTTTGCTTTTCCGGGATCTGAAAGTGCAGGAAAGGTAGTAAAAGTACCTGGTAATGTGTTTCACACTCCAGTGTTTACTCGCAATAAGATATATGTAACAACTGAGGGAAAAGGTGTTTATTCTTTAGAAAATAGGTTTGTTTTTTATGACTGATTATGATTTAATTGTTATAGGTGGTGGCCCAGGAGGCTATAAGTGCGCTATCGCTGCTGCAAAACTTGGATTGAAAGTTGCCTGTATAGATAAAAATAGCATTTTTGGTGGCACATGCCTCAGAGTTGGGTGCATACCCTCCAAAGCATTGCTCCATTCTTCCTATCAGTATGCTCACACGAAAAATGATCTGTCGAAGCTTGGCATAAAAATTAAGGACGCAAGTTTCGATTTAAAAGAAATGCTAGGTTATAAGGACGCCAGAGTTCAGGAACTTGGAAAAGGTATAGAATATCTGTTTAACCTTCACAAAATCACTAAAATCAATGGGCTTGCTTCTTTTGACCAAGGTAATCTTGAAGTTTCAGTTGAAGGTAAGGTGCTGAAGACAAAAAATATAGTAATTGCAACCGGTTCTGACGTTATTTCTTTGCCAGGAATTAATATCGATGAGAAAGACATTATTTCTTCCACCGGTGCACTATCTTTAACTGAAGTACCAAAAAAACTTGTCGTAATCGGAGCTGGGGCAATAGGGCTTGAAATGTCTTCTGTATGGAGGAGGCTAGGGTCTGAAGTCACTGTAGTAGAATTTTTTGACAGAATCGCTGCAGCAATGGATGGAGAATTAAGTAAGTCTCTACTTTCTAGTCTACAAAAACAAGGAATAAAATTTTTACTTAGCACTAAAGTTGAGGAGATAAAACAAAGTAGTAATTCTTTGAGTGTGAAAGTTTGCTCTGTAAAAGATAATCAAACAAACACTATAGAGGCGGATAAGGTATTGGTGGCAGCAGGACGCAAACCATGCACTGAGAATCTTGGTATTGATGAAAAAATAGAAAAAGATAATCGCGGTTTCGTTCAAGTTAACAACAGATATGAAACTAATGTGAAAGGAATATTTGCTATTGGTGATGTGATCGGTGGAGCAATGCTTGCTCATAAAGCAGAGGAAGAAGGAGTGGCAGTTGCAGAGATAATAGCAGGACAGTCACCTCACGTTGATTATGGAATCATACCATCTGTCATTTACACTCACCCTGCGGTTTCTTCAATCGGTAAAACTGAAGAGGAGTTGAAAAGTGTTGGCCGTAAGTACAAAGTTGGTAAATGTCAATTTGCTGCAAACGGCAGAGCAAAAATAACTGATGATACTGAAGGATTCGTGAAAGTGCTGACTTGTAGCAGGGCAGATACAATACTAGGTGTGCATATCATAGGAGCATACGCTGACACGCTAATCAACGAAGCAGCGGTTGCAATGGCATATGGCGCAGCAGCAGAGGATATATACAGAATTTGTCACTCTCATCCTGATATAAATGAAGCCTTTCGAGATGCGTGCATCGATGCTTTCTTTAAAAAATAATTGTGGACCTCGGTTCAATCATTGAAAAATGGTATGAGTGGCTGAGGTGCAACAGATCTTATTCACCAAACACTTTGGAATCATACATGAGGGACTTGAAGGATCTTATAAGTTTCCTAAATACTCACATTGGTGGAGAAGTAAATGTTGGTACTCTGAAAAATTTAAGCATACCTGAGTTAAGAAGTTGGCTTACCTCTCGTTACGCAAGAGGTGTAAACGCAAGATCCAACACTCGAGCACTCTCAGTAATCAGAAATTTCTTCAAGTACATAAAAAATAACCACAATATAGACAATGAAGCTGTATTTTCCTTATCAAGGCCAATTCAGAGAAGAACTCTGCCCAAAGCATTATCAATACCTAATATAAAAACTTTATTGAAAGAAATGAAACTATCCGACCTGGGTGAACCTTGGGTGGTAAAAAGAGAAATTGCGATTATCGTCCTGCTATATGGTACAGGCTTAAGAATCAGTGAAGCGTTGAACCTTAGGGTTAGTGATATTAACAATGAAAGTTTAATAGTAACAGGTAAGGGAGATAAACAAAGGCAGGTATTCATTCTTCCGGTAGTAAAAAAATGTATACAGGAATATGTAAAAGCCTGTCCTTATCTTGGCATTAATGATGAAGCACAATATCTTTTTTTGGGAGTAAGAGGAAAAAAATTGGGAAGAACTTATGTGGCCAATCGTTTGCAAAAAATAAGGAGAATGTTAAATTTACCAGAAATTTTATCTCCACATGCATTTCGCCATAGTTTTGCTACTCATTTGCTTCAGGAAGATATTGACATAAGATCAATACAACAACTGCTTGGTCACTCAAGCCTGGAAACTACTCAAATTTACACTCACCTCAATTATCAAGATGTTTTTAACATGTACAAAAATTTTCAGCAGGGCCTGGAGAAGAAATCAAAACTTTAACTTCGTTCTAAACCACCAAGCTGAGTGCTTTCAACATCACTAAGTATTGTGTTTGCTTTATATAAATTACAACATCCTAATAAAAAAAAAGCCAGTGCAACTGCTGTAAAGAAAGCACTTATTATCCCTGGATAATCTTCTATTACTAAACATGCAACAACAGTATATACTCCAAGCAATATAAAACATGCAGAAGCGTAGTTGCTTAGTTTTCTACCAGAAGAAATTGCTTGCGAGGATTTTTCGTTTTTATTACTACGGAGCAGTCTATTTTCTGATGAAAGCCTATCTCTTTCTTCCCTTACTTGTTTCAAATCTCTTTTTAATTGTAAAATTTCGACAGTGTCGCTTGCTCTTCCATACACAATTCTATTAAGTCGAGTTACTTCACTATTTAGATCATTGATTTTTGTTTTTTGAGCCGATTTTTCCTGTCTTACTTGCCCTAAATCTCTTTCTAATAGTGAAATTTTGCTAGTTTTATTCGTTAGCTCTTGCTCTTTCTCTACAAGTTGAGCTTTTGTTCTTTCAAGCCCTTGTAAAAACTTCTCAAAATCTTCTGGTATATTATTCGTATTTGCAGGAAATTTTTCATTTAAATAATCTTTAATAGAGTTAACTGGATTATCAACACCCCCCAATGCAGCAGTAACAACTGCACGATTTATAAAACAATTATCTTCTACTAATTTTTTCACATCATCTAAATCTTTTCTATTAATAGTATCAGTTAATCGGCTCTGAATAGCTTGTTCAATTGTTTGCTTTAATTGTGCATACTGCTCGTAACTAAAATCTAGGTCTTTATGTTTTAAAAGTTTTGTCAATACTTCTTTTTCATCTTCTGTTATCGTTCGTAAACATAATCGAATAATTAAGCTAAGTGGTGTTTTTATTCTTCCATCTTGGGTTCTTCTCCAGCAATTAGGATGAAGCTCTTGATTCAATAGTGTTTTCGCTTGGCAAATATTTCCGCTAGAAAGAGCAGCTAATAATTCTTTTCCTTTCTGTGCTTTTTGTATTTCTATTATCAAATGCCCAGCACGATTTTGTCTAGCACATTCCTCAGGATTTTGATGGTTTTTATTGGTTAGATAAGTGTTTATGTTTGGATGACTTAGTAAGAGTTGTAAAGTTTTCTTTTGTTGAAAGCACATTGCTAGATGCAAAACTGTATTGTTATTATTTTGTTCAGAAATATTAACATCTATGCTCCGGTGCAGTAGGAGCAACCTAATCATATTCTGATATTCTTTTTCTGTTTCAGAGCCTGCAGACAAATTAGTAACTATGGACATCAAAGGTGTCATGCCTTCTTTATCAAACGCATTAACATCCGCACCCTCTGCCAGAGCTTCTTTAAAATCTTCTAGGTTTCCATCATCAATAGCCTTAAATAGCTGTTTTGTTGATTCACTTAGCTGTCTTGAAGTTGTCGGATTTCGAGCTTGCGATGCCGTGTTATCACCACCTCCATAAGCTCTATAATATGCTACACCGTTTCTATAAGGCATACTAAACCCTCTTTATTAATGATTTACTAATATAATTATGTAAAAGAAAAGGAAAATTGCAAGCAATTTATCTAAAATCCTAGAATTAACTACGACTCCAAAAACTTTTCTGCATCAAGCGCAGCCATGCATCCTGTTCCTGCTGCAACTACTGCTTGACGATATACCTTATCTTGAACATCACCTGCAGCAAACACTCCTGCCCTACTAGTTAAAGTTGTTCCAGGTTTTGTAATGATGTAACCCTGCTCATCCATTTCAACAAAGCCTTTAAAAATACCCGCATTTGGTGCATGCCCGATTGCAATGAACACTCCATCCACTTTTAATTCTTGGGTTTTATCGATCTCTGCTGATTTAATCGCAATACCAGCAACCCTTTTTGGATTTTCTTCTCCAAGAATCTGCTCTACGGTATGGTTCCACATTACTTTTATTTTATCATTTTTAAAGAGCCTATCTTGCATTACTTTTTCCGCTCTTAATTTATCACGCCTGTGTATTAATATCACTTCTTTGGCAAATCGAGTTAAAAATATTGCTTCTTCAACAGCAGTGTTTCCACCACCAATCACAGCTACAACTTTATTCCTAAAAAATGCACCATCGCAAGTCGCACAAGCTGAAACCCCATAACCCTGAAATTTCTTTTCACTTTCTAAACCAAGCCACTTCGCTTGCGCACCAGATGCAATGATAATTGCATCTGAATAGTAGTCATTGATATTACCAGAAGATCTAAATCTATACTCATTAAAGTCCTCAAGTTGTTCAACGCTTTTTATCTCATCATCTATTATTTTTGCTCCAACCTTTTCTGCATGAAACCTCATTTGCTCCATTAGTTCTGGACCCTGTATTGAAACAAAACCAGGATAGTTTTCAACATCTGTAGTAATTGTAAGCTGACCACCAGGCTGCATTCCCGTTACTACAATTGGCTCTAAGTTTGCACGTGCTGCATATATAGCGGCAGCATAACCCGCTGCCCCAGATCCAATAATAAGAACTTTTGTACTAAATTTATAATTCTTCACTGTATGAGTTTAGATAATCAGCTACTCCTTCATCGCTTGCCTGCATTGCTGGCTTACCTTTCTTCCACCCTGCTGGACATACTTCACCATGCTCCTCATTATGTTTAATTGCATCAACGATTCTAACGAATTCATCGATATTACGCCCTAAAGGCAAATCATTTATCGATTGATGACGTACAATAAATTTATCATCAATAACGAAAGTTGCTCTCAGCGCAATTGAGTCATCATATAAGACCCCATAGTCTCTTGATATAGACTTTTTGATATCAGACACTAAAGTGTAGCTAATCTCTCCAATACCACCATCATTAACTGGAGTGTTTCGCCATTTATAATGTGAAAATTTTGAATCTACACTTATTCCTATCACTTCAACACCACGCTTTGCAAACTCATTTATTCTATTATTGAGCGATATCAATTCAGTTGGGCAAACAAAAGTAAAATCAAGTGGATAGAAAAAAAGGACAGCATACTTATTTTTTATGCGCTTACTCAGACAGAAATCATCAACAATTTCTCCGTCAGAGAGAACAGATGAAGCAGTAAAATCGATAGCAGATTTTGTTACAAGATTCATAATTAACCTATTCTTTTAAAATAACTTTAATTTTACATCTTGATAAACTTATATGCAAGTTTTCTTTGGTTTTAGTCCTATAAAAACTTCCTAAAATAGCTCTTCTTTTTTACCGATAAGATACAATCCAGGTTGGAATACTGAGTTGGTGAGTATAAAATTCTACGTCATGCCACCGCGAACCGTCATACCGCCACGGTATCTCAGCCGCTCACAAGTAGCGGGATGACGGTTGTCGTTTAGCTATAAATGTTAAAAAATTTGCCAAACGAAAAAAAAGGCAAAAGAAGCCCCGTGGTTGGCTAATTACTTACATTATACTTTCAAGTATGGCGTTTTTTTATTCTAAACGTTTAATAACCGCGATTCAGTTGCTTTTAAGCCGCAACTAATCTAAATTATAAACATTAAGAAATTTACTAAACAGAAAAAAAGGCAAAAGAAACCCTAGGGTAGCTAGTTATTCACTATCCATTTTTTAAGTTGGCGTTTTTTTATGTTTTAAATGCTTTATAAGCGCATTTTAGCTTATATTAGGTAAAAACCTAGAAGTTTTATAAAGACATAAGGTGCACATAGTGCAAAAAATTAAACATGAGACGCCAGATACGTGAGTTTTTTTGTCATTTAATCTGTACAGAGAAGATAAATAAATAGCTTCAGTTTCATGATAAGGGAGTTGGCGGAGTTTGTCAAGTAAGTTTTTCGCTTCTGCGGGCTACTTGAATAACGGCTACAATGTTCATACAGCCATACGCGTCAAGTTAAGGAAATAAAGGTATGAAAGAGATAGAATAATAAGGTATAAGTTCTCCCAGATATACTTTTAGTGAGAGAACCAATGAATAAAATAACTTGCTTATCAAAAAAGCTCAAAGAATTTTTTAATGAAAAAGCAGAGAAAATCTCAATTACAACAAGGTTTATAAAAAGAAAGAGAAAGCTAAAAGGTTCATCATTCGTAAAAGCCATGGTCTTGGGTAATATAGGAGTTGATAATTGTAGCGTAGAAACAATGTGTCAATTACTAAACGAGGACTCGATAGATATAACAAAACAAGGTTTGGATTTTAGATTTACTGAAGAAGCAGTGGAATTTATGAAAAGGATGTATAATGAATCTGTGATTCTCTTTAAAAATATCTTGCAAGTTGATTGCAAAATCTTACAGCAATTTAATAGTGTTAAATTATTGGACAGTAGCTATATTACTCTACCTAACAGTATGGAAGAGATGTATAAAGGTTATGGTACTAGCTACAGTGGCTATGAAAGCAATACTAAGTCTGGAATAAAGTTACAATTAGTTTTCGACTACATGAATCAGATAATAGACCAACTTAATTTAACGGAGGGGGTAAGATCAGACCAGGGATATAGGAAACATTTAAGTAATATATTAAGCAATGATTTGCTAATATCTGATCTCGGTTATTTTGTGCCAAGTTCTTTTAAACAAATCAATGAAATAGGAGCTTATTTCATAAGTCGTCGATACCAACATATATGATGTAGAAACAAATCAAAAAATGGAGTTATTAGAATGTTGAGAGGATAAGTTATTTTTAGAAAACGAGGTATTGTTAGGAAAAGAAGCAAAAATTAGAGTAAGAATTATATGTCAGAAACTAACTGAAGAACAGTCTATGGGCAGAAGAAGGAAAGCTAATAGATTAGCAAGATCGCAGATCCTCTAAAAGAAATCAAAAATTGTTGAACTGGTCAATATTTATAACTAATGTTCCAGAAAATAAAATTAGTGCTGAGCAAGTATTAACGATTTACAGAGTAAGGTGGCAAATTGAGTTATTATTTAAATTGTATAAAAGCCATATCAGGCTTGATAAGCTAAAAGGAAAGCCATGCAGAGTATTATGTGAACTATATGCTAAATTGTGCGCAATTCTTATATTTCACGGCATAGTTGGTTGCACAGAAGTGAAAAAGAATACAGAACTTAGCTTAACAAAGGCATTTATTGAGCTAAAAAGGCGGGTTAGAGAGTTATTTTTAGTATTAACCAAAATTAATAGTTTAAAAGCATTTCTTAAAAAACTCACTATAACTTGGTCGCGATTTTCATTAAAAGACAAACGTAGAAGGGCTAGAGTATCCACTTTAACCTCTCTAAATTTGCTCACAATCTCTTAACTTGACGCGTATGGTTCATACAGCTATGTACATAGCTGGAACCCAAAAAAAGAACCAAGTAGCCAAGGCTACTTGGATGACAAAAGGTAATACAAGAAATCTATTGGCTCTCGTATATCTTAGTGAAACTTAACAAGTTTATCTATAGTTTTAGTGATGATTCTTGGAGTATCCGGAGAAACTGCTGAGCTCAGCCTATTTAACCGCTCTATAGCGAACTCGCTATTCTCATTTGCTATGAAATCACATAAAATATTTTCTATATCCTTAGTAACACTTTCATGCTTTCTCAGAGGATGATTATGTGGATACCTACTGATGGTTTTGATACTGGAATACTCAACAAAAGCTTGATCCTTAAAAGCAAGTTGTCTCAATTTCTCTTTGAATTTTCCTTCTTCCTCTTTTGCTAAAAGGCGAGACTTTATCAGTGATTTTATAATCAAATTTATAGCTTGATGTATTTCAGAATGCACTATAACTTTAATGGTATTTTCTTCTACTATACAATCATAAATATTTTTTTCGCTCTGTAACGACTCTATTAATTTCTTGCTACTTTGTGAATTCAATTCCAAATTCTCCTCACTCATAGGAGTTATTATGAAGGTGTTCTTACTCACTCTGATGTTAAATTGTGGAGAGCCTTCAGAAAAGGAAAATGCTACATCCTTAAATTCAAGTGCATGATTGTATGCAGCAAAAAGGGTGTGTGCTATAACACTGCTGGGCACCTTCATTCCATGTTTACTCAGGTGGTTCAATACATTTTCAACCTCATGATATGTAAAGTCTGTATCTTTTAGCAATTCAACAACTTCTATGCCGTTGTGTTGTTTATACTCTATTCTCACTTCTTCTGTAAAAAGTGTTTTAGCTGCTATATGTTTATCAAGCACTGTGAAAATCTTAATGAAATTCTCTAAATCTTGTTTGTTAACTAATTCGATACTAATTAAGTTTCTGCTAATAATTGAAATATTTTTTGTCATTTTTTCCCACTAAAAAAACTCACTGAATGAATTGTATTTTTAATTCATTAAGAATTGTTTAAAGTGAGCATACTAGTTTTCATTTACGTATTACACGACAAAACAAGATAAAAAGTTACATAAAATCATCATGTGGTATAACACACTCTCCACATTCATCATTGCTGTTTGTGTAGGTTGTGACATCAGTGTGATTGTCATTATTATTTAGCATATCATCCAACTTTCCTTCTTTTTCAAGATCCATCAATTTGTCACACCCCCCAATGTGCTTATCGTTGATAAAAATCTGTGGAACTGTTCTAACGTTATACTTTGATTTTATGTCGTTAAATAGATCTGAGTTTTTGAGCACATCAATTTCTTCATACTTCACACCTTTTTTATCTAGTAAATCCTTTGCCCTTATGCAGTATGGACAGCCCTTCTTTACATATATCACAACATTTTTCACAATTTATCTCCGTAGCTTACTAAAATATAGTTATTATATATAAGAAACATGTAAAAACATCAAATTGTATGAAAATTATTTATAATTGTGAGCAAGGAATAGAAAATAATATAGCACTAACCTTCGGAAATTTCGATGGCATTCATTTAGGACACGAGTTTGCAATTTCTACTCTAAAGAAGGTAGCACAAGAAAGAGGATTACCCTCTGCAGTTTTAACTTTTGAGCCTCACCCATCAACTGTTTTATTTGGTAGAAACAATTTTAGGTTAATAGACCAAGAACAAAAAAAGGAACTGATCAGCAGCTATGGTATAGATTACTTGTATATTATTAATTTTAATAGAGGTTTTTCTGAGGTTGGCTGCGATGACTTTATCAGTAAGATTTTAATAGATAAATATGGCGCTAAACACATAATTGTCGGAGAAAATTGCACTTTTGGTCATAAACGATTGGGTAATATATTAACTCTAGAGAAATATTCTGAAACGTATGGATACTCTTTGACTAAATTAGAGCCATTAATAATTGACGGCAAAATTTGCTCTTCTTCTTCAATAAGGGAGTATGTACAAAGGGGCGAAATAGAAATTGCTAATAAATTGCTCGGCAGGCCTTATCAAGTTTCTGGTGTTGTGACACAAGGTGCATGTAGAGGTAGAGAAATAAGATTTCCAACCATAAATATTCCTATAGAAGATTGCATGATAAAACCTAAGTTTGGCACATATTACGCTAGAGTGACTTTTCCTGATAGTAATCCAAATTGGTTATATGGAGTAGTCAATATTGGTATGAGACCTACTTTTAAGGATCTGAAAAAGCCTATAATAGAAATGCACATATTCGATTTTGATGAAGACGTATATAGTCATAAAGTCAATATACAACTTTTAAAATTCATAAGGTCAGAAAAAAAATTCCATAGTATTGAGGAGTTAACAAAACAGATAAATTATGATATACTTAAAGTTTATAGGTTAAAGGCAAATTTATGAAAAAGTTATGCTTAGTTGTTATATTAATTATAGTATTGATTGACCAAACGAGCAAATTGTACATAAACTCATTGATTGATGAAGGAGAATCAATTGAGATCGCTAGTTTTATAAAACTAGTTGAAGTTTGGAATTCAGGTATTAGTTTTGGAATGTGTAGCGCTTTACCACATGGCGGTTTCTTTTTTTCAGCATTTTCAATACTAATAATTGGTATACTTGCACATTTGATATACAAGTCTGACGATCAGTCAACTTACCTTGGTTTTTCTCTGATGATTGGTGGAGCAATCGGAAACGTAGTTGATAGGATCTATTGGGGAGCTGTATATGATTTCATATATTTTCATATTGATGATTGGTATTGGCCAGCCTTTAATTTAGCAGATTTATCTATAGTTTGTGGAATGTTTACATTGTTATATAAGTGGTATATATACGATATGCTTATTTCTAAACAAAATGAGGAATAAAATAATTGTTTTTATATTAGGTCGAAATAATGCTTCATAAGTTTTTTAGTTTTCTTATACTACCTGTACTTTTTTTTACTTACCCAATTTCTTCGAATGCTTTAAACATAGAGCACAACATAAAATATACTAAACTCAGTAACGGACTAGATGTTTATGTTGTTTCTAATCATCGGATTCCAGCCGTTTTACATGCAGTAATATACAAAGTTGGGGGAATGGATGATCCAATCGGCAAAGCAGGATTGGCTCACTACTTTGAACATTTAATGTTTGAAACTACAGGAAAGTTCACAGATATAGAAGCCACTATGAGTAGCATTGGGGCTCAATTTAACGCGTTTACCACTAAAGAATATACCTGTTATTATGAGTTGGTCCCCAAAAAAGATTTACCACTGGCAATGGAAGTTGAAGCAGATAGAATGGGAAACTTTAATGTTACTCAAGACAAAATAGATAGAGAAAAAAACATTGTACTGGAAGAAAGAAAAATGAGATTTGATAACCAACCTCATAACTTGTTGTGGGAAGAAATGGATAGTGCATTTTACCGTAATGGCTATGGTAGATCTGTTATTGGCTGGGAGAGCGATATCAAAACTTACAATCAGGATGACATAGTGAGGTTTCACGATAGTTATTATCACCCTGGTAATGCAATATTGCTGATTGTGGGTGATGTGGAGTTTGATGAAGTAGTGAAATTAGCAGAAGAAAAATATGGCGAAATTAAAGCTAAGCCTGTAATGAGACATTACCCAAATCAGGATCCAGTGCATAATGCAGGTCTATCGGTGACCTTAGAGAGCACTGAAGTAAAAGAATCAGTTTTATATTTTCGTTATCGTGTTCCCTTATTTGATCACATAAATGAAGCCTCTGCTGCTCATTTAGCGGTTGACATTTTAGGTGGCGGCAAATCCAGCAAACTGTATAAAGATTTGGTTTTAGATAAAGATGTGGCAGTATCAGTGTTTGCTTATTATAATAGCCTAGCTTTTAGTGATGGCTACATTGATATTATGATAATTCCAAAAAGTGGCGCTAATTTAGATATTGTTGAAAGAGAGTTAGATAATGCTATTAATGGCTTCGTATCTAAAGGGGTGACGAGCGAGGAATTACAAAGCTCAAAATATAGGTATAAGGCAGCACAGTTTGATAATCTATCTGACTTAACTCATATAGCGATGTTCTATGTGCCACACCTTGCACTTGGTATTCCACTTGATGAAATAGATATTTCATATAGCAAGATTAATGATGTCAATCTAGAGGATGTAAATAATAAAATCCGTGCTATTTTTTCTGCTAATAAGTTAATTGGTCGTTTATTACCAAAAGGAGATAATAATGAGAATAAGTAAAATTATATTTCTATTTTTTTTCTGTCTAGGCTTTAATTTACAAGCAAGTGGTAACCTAAATATAGAGGAGGTCACTACCCGTAAAGGATTTAAGTTTTTATTTGTAGAAAATCATGATTTGCCAAAAGTTTCACTAAATATATCGTTCAAGGATGCAGGTTATGTGTATGAGAATAAGGAAAAACAGGGGCTTGCTTGGTTTACTTCTCTTGTAATCCAAGAAGGGGCAGGAAAAAATGATGCCAAAGATTTTGCGAAAAAGCTTGAAGATAAAGGGATTAGTTTAAATTTTATTGCTGATTTAGAAGCATTTAGGGTTTCATTAAATACTTTGTCTGACAATCTAGAGGAAGCAATTTCATTACTGAGCGATACTATAATGCGTCCTAAAGTTGACCCTGAAGGGTTGAATAGAGTTTTCGAGAAAGCCAAAGTTGATTTTAATAATCTTGAAAAAAATCCTTATTTTGTTGCTGGAAAAGAATTAGATACGTTATTGTTTAAAAAACATCCTTACTCAAAAAGTGTGTACGGTACTCTTGATACTATAATGAGCATTACTAGAGACGATGTTTTAACATACATAAAGCGTAATTTTGCTAAAGATAACATAGTTATCAGTGTTGCTGGTTGTACAAAAAAAGAAGAAATTATTACGCTATTAGATAAATATTTATCTAAATTGCCGTCAAAAAGATCAAAAGTTAGAAAAATACCTGTAAAAAATAATTTTGGTTCTGCAGAAAGTAAGAATATTTTTATGGATATACCACAGAGTGTGATACTTTTTGCTCAAAAAGGTATAGCTTATGAAGATCCTAATTATTATAACGCTGGTGTCTTAATTGATGCACTTGGTGGCATGAGGCTGAATTCAATATTAATGACAGAACTGAGGCAAAACTTGGGTATTACTTATGGTGTTTATGCAAGTATTATTTCCAATAAACATGGAAATATTATATCTGGATTTATAAGTACTGATAGTTCTACTGCTGGCAAAGCTATATCAGCAGTAAAAGATACATTTAGCAGAATAAAAAAGCAAGGAATTGACGAACAATTGTTCAAGGATGCAAAAATTGGCTTGGTAAATAATCTTGTCCTTTTCCTGTCCAATAACACAAATACAGCAACGCTGCTAGATAATATGCAGATAAATGATCGTGATGTTAACCGTATAAATAATTATGCGAATATCATTAATGATGTTAAATTAGAGGAAGTAAACGAACTGGCAAGTTCTTTACTGGAACCTGAAAATTTATTTTTTGTTGAAGTTGGAAAAAACGCTCAAGGTCAATAATTATTACAGTCATATATCTTCTGCTATTGACCTTACTGCTTCTACATAACACTTATGCTCCTCAGCTAGAATGCGTTCTGAGAGGCTTTGAATATCATCAGCTGGTAACACTGGTACAACAACTTGAGCAATTATGGCTCCAGCATCAACTTCAGGAGTGACATAATGTACAGTACAACCTGTAATTTTTACACCTGCTTTTAGAGCTTGCTCTTGAGCGTTTAGGCCTTTAAAAGACGGAAGTAAAGAGGGATGAATATTTATCACCTTGTTATGCCATTTACTCAGAAAATCAGCTTTGAGAATTCTCATAAACCCTGCAAGGCAAATTAAATCAACCTTATGTTGAACAAGTATTTCGTGAATTTTACCAGCATCAAGCGGTTTATCTTTAACAATAAACGCTGAGATTCCTGCTTGCTCTGCTATTTTCAGACCAGCAGCTTCGCTATTATTTGTGATAACACATGCAACTTCTGCGGAAAAATTCTGATCTTGACATGCTTCTATTAAGGCCTGCATATTCGACCCCCTACCTGAAATTAGTATTCCGAGTTTTATCTTTTTCATTATAGCACAGTTAGTTTAGAATTTAGTTAATACTAACAAAACAGCTCAAAAGGAAAACTTATTTTATAGCAAAGAAGGCAGACTAAACTCTTTATATAAGTGGACCTCTAATTTTGGACCTCACTGGACAACACAAAATAACGAATAGCCCCATGTACCCAGCTAAAACTAGCTTTAATGCTTAGATATTGTGCTATTTTTGTATAATATACTACTATAAGTATATATTTTTGTAATCGCGTTATTATTTATTTAACAAAGTATTAGTATAATTTATTACACTGGATTAAATGGAGAAAGTTCAATGAGTAAATTACCGAACAATGCAAAAATAGGTAAATCTCAGGTTACTCAGTGGGAGGTAATAAAAAATTGTGAATATGCTGATAATTGCTTGTCAAAAATAGTAACTTTGTACGTTATTAGAATAACTCAGCTATCAGATTTTTATACGAGTGACGAACCTGAAATTAACACTGTTTTAGCAAGAATAAGCGTGACAAGTGAAAATGTATTTTTAAACAAGGCTACTACTATTGAAGTTATGGAAGGTATTTTTCCGTATAAATTCAACAGCAAGAAGAGAAATAACGTATTAAGGTTAGAAGATTTGTATAATTATTTATGTTCTATTGTTAACAATAGCCTTCCAAAAGAAATGCTTGAAAGTCTTGTAAGGGAATATAAGGATGCTGTTAACTTATTTAAAGCAATTACTTAACTGAACGTAGTATTTTTAAGATTTTATTTTCTATTTCAGAAATGCCGCTTTCAAGATCTTTATCTATCAAATACATGGTAGAGAAATATGTTTTCTGCTTACTTTCAACATTGATAGTTAAAGTTCCGGGAGTGATTGTGACTGAATTGGCAAATAACGCAATGCTTTCATCATTATGCCCTTTGCATTTTCTTAGGATAATGATTGGCTCAAGCTTAGATTTGAGTTGTAGCACCTTTTTTGTTACATAAACACTTGATAAAATGATTTGGTACATTAACCATGGTATATAACTTACTAACTTATAAAACGACAGTCTACTCGTACTATTTAAAATCTGGCTAAGAGCTCTTTCAGCGTTTATCAACCTTCTAAAGATAAACGATGTGAATATACAGGAAAACACTCCACAAAAAATAAAAAACGGCTCAAAATAACCAGACAATACAGTCCATAGAACAAATAAAATTATAAATGACAGAGAAAAAAACTTGATTTCCTTCCTAAAGTTGAGGTTTTTCATAGTCTGTAATATAACTAAAATGACTCTTTAAGGAAAGATAATAACGAATATTTAGGTTCTTGACTTCTATGTTAAAAGATATAACAACTAAGTTATGTATTTTAAGTGAGGAAGTTATGGAATATGATAAATTTATGAAAATATTAAAAAAAATAAATGACCTTTCAGATTTGAGCAAGGACAATATAGTTGAAAAAATAAAAGCTAAGTTACAAGAAGAAGATCCAGATTTATGTCAAGAGTGGGAAAAGAGTAAACCTGACAATGATAGTGGATCTGGCATAAATTACATATTTACTATATCTCGTGGTCAAAATTCTAAGGAAGTCAAATTGTTACATCTTGCTTCTTATTGGAACTGTGCAAATGTAGCAAAAGCTCTGATTGAAAACGGAGCAGATATTAATGCAGAACATGATAATAAAATTACTCCTTTACATATTGCTGCTCACTATGGCCACGAAGATGTAGTAACCATTCTAACTGGAAAAGGAGCAATTGTTGATGCAAAAAATGGTGATGGATGGACTTCTTTACATTTTGCTGTTGAAAAGAACCACAAAAATGTAGTAAACACTCTAATTGGAAAAGGAGCAAATGTTAATGCAGAAAATGATAAAGGATGGGCTCCTTTACATCTTGCTATTACAAATGGCCACAAAGAGATAGTACAAGTTCTATCAAAAGCAGAAGGAATCAACGTTGATGCAAAAAATAGTGATGGGTGGACTTCTTTACATCTTGCTGCTGCAAATGGCCGCAAAGATATAGTAGAAACTCTAATTGAAAAAGGAGCAGATGTTAATGCGAAAGACCATTATAAATGGACTCCTTTAACATTTGCTTCTCAAAAAGGCCATAAAGCGGTAAAAGAAGCTCTATTAAAGGCACAAGAGAACATCAAAGCTTTGCATTCAGCTGTTAAACATAATAATGAGGAGGAGGTGAAAAACCTATTAAATAAAGGAGTAAACGTTAATGCAAAAGATGATGATGGATGTACTCCTTTACATCTTGCAGCCAGAGAGGGCCATAAAGATGTAGTAGACATTCTAATCAAAAAAGGAGCAAAGGTTAATGCAGAAAATGATGATAGATGTACTGCTTTACATCTTGCTGCTGAAAATAACCACATAGAGGTAGTAAAAATTCTAGTTGAGAAAGCAGATGTTAATGCAGAAGGTATTGTGGACGAGACTCCTTTACATCTTGCAGCCAGAGAGGGCCATAAAGATGTAGTAGACATTCTAATCAAAAAAGGAGCAAAGGTTAATGCAGAAAATGATAATAGATGTACTGCTTTACATCTTGCTGCTGAAAATAACCACATAGAGGTAGTAAAAATTCTAGTTGAGAAAGCAGATGTTAATATAAAGGATGCTGATAGATGGACTCCTTTGCATGTTGCTGCTGAAAATGGCCACGAAGATATAGTAAAAACTCTAATCGCAAAAGGAGCAAAGGTTAATGCAAAAAATGGTGATAGACGTACTCCTTTACATCTTGCTGCTAAAAATGGCCACGAAGATGTAGTAAAAACTCTAATCGCAAAAGGAGCAGAGGTTAATGCAAACAATGGTGATAGACGTACTCCTTTACATCTTGCTGCTGAAAATGGCAAAATAAAAGTGGTGGAAGTTCTGCTACACACTGAAGCAGACCCTTCATTAAAAGATGTTGATGGAAAAACGCCAAGAGACCTTACTAAATATCAAGGTATAATTCAGCTTTTAGAGGAAGCGGAAAAAAAGCAAACGTTAAAAAATGAGAATAAAAAAACGCCAAAGGATCTTACTGAAAATAAAGATGTAATGCAGCTTCCAGAGAAAAAGGAAGAAAAACAAATTGGAAAAAATGCAATTGTGAAAGAAAAAGAACAATCTGCAAAAAATGCAATTGTAAAAGGTGTTATTGTGTGTTTTGTAACTGCAGTGATAGTTGGTGTTGCACTTGCATTTGCTACTGCCCTATCTGTACCAGCAATAATTGGACTAGCTGCAGGATCTGCGCTCATAGTTGGTGCTGGTCAATATATAATGTCAAAGCCTAAAACTGAAATGAAAGAAGTAAAGGAACTTGTGCCTAGAGAGACAGAAAAAGCACTTACTTGATTTTTGTTATCCTGTTGCTATCAGACTAGCCTGGCACCTTATATTTATTGGGATAACTGTTTTATTATGAATTAAGTCAAAAACTCTGTAATATATTGAAGCTTAAAGATATCTTTAGATATGGAAGTTATTGCAGAAAATAGGAAAGCAAGGTTTGAATATTTCATCTTAGAAGAATTTGAAGCGGGTATGGTCTTATTAAGCAGTGAAGTTAAATCGCTAAGAGAAAGAAAAGTAAATATTTCCGACGCCTACGTTGTTGAAAAGAATAGCGAAGTATGGCTGCACAATATGCATATTGCAGAATATAAAGCTGCGAACCGAAAAAATCATAAACCAAAAAGGGAACGTAAATTACTCTTGCATAAAAAGGAGATAAATAAACTAATTGGTCAAATCAAGACTGCTGGGATAACTGTTGTGCCGCTTTCGGTCTATTTTAACGATAAAGGATTTGCAAAAACTAAAATTGCCATTGTAAAAGGAAAAAAACTCTACGATAAGAGAGCAACCATAAAACAGAGAGAGTGGGATCGTGAAAAAAGTAGATTGTCTAAAAATAATTTATAGCAAAATATGTCTTTAAATCCAGTAATTTTCAGCATCGGTCCTGTTTCTATATATTGGTATTCCTTAGCCTACGTTTTGGGTATAGTGTTTGCATATTGGTATTTACATAGGCTAGATGACCAAAAAATATTTACTAAGAATTTTTACGATTCGTTATTAACAGCCACTATTGTAGGTATTATCCTTGGAGGTAGACTTGGCTACGTATTGATATATGATCCAGTTCTTTATATAAGCAACCCTATCGAGATATTGAAGACCTGGGAAGGAGGGATGTCATTTCATGGCGGTGCTATAGGAGTTTTGCTTGCAGTAATAATCTCCTGCAGAAGACATAACATTCCTATATTTTATGCACTGGACCTAGTTTCTTGCGGAGTTCCCATAGGTTTATTTTTAGGTCGCATAGGCAATTTTATAAACGGAGAGTTATTTGGCAGAGTTACAACTATGCCATGGGGTATGGTATTTCCAGAGAGTGGTGATAATTTGCTGCATCATCCAAGCCAGCTTTATGAGGCACTTTTTGAAGGACTGCTACTTTTTGCAGTTGCAAATTCACTGTTTTTCTTAACTAGAATAAGACTGTATCACGGTGCGTTAACTGGTATTGCAGTTATGTGGTATGGAATAGCACGTTTTTTCGTTGAGTTTTTTCGCGAACCAGACTATCAAATTGGCTATTTGTGGCTTGATTTAACTATGGGGCAGTTGCTTTCTATACCTATGGTTTTGCTAGGAATGCTTGTATATCTAGGCGCATTAAATTTAAAATTTAATACGAAATCTGTCACATAGAGAAAAGGTGAGTTCAATAGAAAAATGTAGCCAGAAGCCCCACATTATGCACAATTGTACGAATTTTCTGCGTTGCAGTAGAATGAATCGGTGGGCTTTGTTGCATCGCTAGCTATGATGGATTAAAGATAAAAAAGGTGGAGAATATCAGTAGCTTATTATTCTGGTATTTATAACAAGAACGGTCAGTGAATACCTAAATTTGAGTAAAAGAAATTTCACTACCACTCACTAATCTGGCTAAAATTCAAGAATTTCAATGCTTTAGCTATTTTCAATAGAATTAAATTTATTAATATAAATAACAAATTACTATTCTTAAATTTGATCAGATTGATTGCAAAAAAACAAGATTTTCAATAAGTTGCTTATAATCCTAATTATAGTTAGCCTTTCATAAGTAGCGATGCAACAAAGCCATCCCAGTGTCAGCTACTTTCATGACACCATTTGCTGTGCAGTTTACCTTCAAAAATGAATGTTCGTACAGCTATGGAATGAATCGCGGTATGACGTAGCTTCGCTATAGGCAATGAAGGAAATATTAACTATACTTCTTTTTACCATTGTTTATATTTCCTATTCACATATATTAATATTTTACTCACTTAAAGTAAGCTAACTACCGTTATTAATATTTTTGTAATAAAAATTGTATATGGTGCATGTAATCAAATTAAGAGGAAGATTGTGGAAATTACGCCATCAATAAAAAAAGAATTGAAGCAAAGTACTCTATATATTTGCCTAGAAAAATGCAAAAGTGCATTTTGGTTTATCTTTTGGTTTAGTGCGGGAATCAATTTATTAATGTTATTCCTACCACTTTATACCTCTCAAGTGCTTGATCGGGTGATATCGAGCGAAAGTGTATCAACACTAACTATGCTGACAATTATCACTTTATCTGCATTTGCATGTTCTGCAATGCTTGAAACTTGTCGATATTTAGCCATGGCAAAAATAGGTGATTGGATCGATAAAACTGCAACACCAGATCTGATAGTAAGGTCAATCAGGCTAACGTCAGTGCAGAGCTCAACTTCAAGTGGTGAAGCAATACGAGATCTCGGAGTGATAAAAAATTTCATTACAGGAAATGGTATATTCTCACTGTTTGATACTCCATGGTCGTTAATTTACCTTGTTGTGATTTTCATGATACATACCTCCACGGGGTTTATAGCTATTACTGGAATTATTATATTAGTCTCTATGGCAATATGGAATGAACTTGCCACTAAACGAATATTACAAGAAACCAACGAAGAAACTATACGGAATATCAATGCTATAGATGTTGCAACAAGAAATGCAGAAGTGGTTGAAGCTATGGGCATGTCAGAATTCATAGTCTCTGATTGGTGTAAACGAAATGATCAGAACCGAGCAATGCAAATTAAAGCACAAAATCGCTCTAATGTAATTACTGGAATCACTAAATTTTTGCGCTCAACTCTGCAAATATCAGTGATTGGAACAGGTGCATTACTTGCAATCACAGCTCATAAGACTGCCGGTAGCATCATCGCTGCTTCAATTTTAATGGGTAGAGTATTAGCACCATTTGATGCTGCGGTTCATACTTGGAAGTTTTTAAATCAGGCTAGAATGTCATATGGAAGGCTACAAAGACTTATATTAACATCGCCAAAAAGAGAGCAAACGATGGCTCTACCAGAACCTGAAGGAAAATTGGAATTTGATAGAGTATTTTTTACTCCTTATGGAAGCAATAAGCCGACAGTAAAAGGAATATCATTCATTATAGATCCTGGAGATGTAGTTGGTGTTATTGGTGCAAGTGCTTCTGGTAAATCCACTATCGCAAAATTAACTGTTGGTGTATGGAAGCCAATATCTGGTGTAGTCAGACTAGATGGCGCTGATGTATATACTTGGAATCGAGAAAATTTTGGTAATTATGTTGGCTACTTACCTCAGGATATTGAGTTATTTAACACTAGTGTCAAAGCTAATATTGCTCGCATGAGGCCAGATCCAAATCCTGAAGAAATAATCAAAGCAGCAAAAATTGCAGGAATACATGAACTAATACTAAGCTTACCAAATGGATATGATACAACAATAGGAGGTCCTGGAGGAGTAACGCTCTCTGGCGGCCAAAAACAGCTTCTTGGACTTGCCAGAGCTTTTTATGGTCACACAAAACTTTTAGTACTTGATGAACCAAACGCTAACTTAGATAGCAATGGAGAGGCATGCTTAATTAATGCAATTGGCATTGCAAGAAAACAAAATACTACTACTGTTATCATCACTCACAAGCTACCGTTATTGTCCGTAGTTGATAAGGTGATCCTCATGTCAGATGGTGTCATTTACGCTATGGGACCAAAAGATGAGATTTTGAGCAAATTAGTTGCTCCATCATCAAGTACCACAGAAGATGAGCGCTCTTCAGCAAATGGTTAGTTTACTTACAATAAATTCTGTATCTGAAATAACAACTGTTCCAGAAAAATATATATTTCTTTACCATTAGAAATAATATTACAAGAATAGTAAATAGATTAATAACTCTTATTAATTAAAGTCAATCGGCAGATATAGCTAAAGTGGCTTAGGTTTACCTACAATTTGAAAAACAACAAATTCGTCTTAATGAATTTTCTTAATTTGTTATCTAAATAACTTAATATTAGTGGTAATTTTATAAAAAAATTATAATATAAATAATGTTGCTGCGAAAATTTATAACAATATTTCCCTCTAACGTTTAATGAATTTCAATAAATTGCCTTTTTAATTCTAGATAAGTATATGCTTTGTTAATATGTTTAGTTCAAAATCCAAAAGTAAGTTTATGCTTTCTATTGGAGAAGAAGGCATAATGTTACTATATTTTAAAAATAATACTTTAAATAAAAGGTATTTTGTTAAGGGCAAAAACGATAAAGCAGTTTCCGATTTAATTTCATGTCTTTCGTCAGATAAAAAAGCACCTTTATACCTGGTGCTTAATCATGCAGATCAAAATTACTCGCTACAGTTTATTACAAGGGCAAACAAGATTAATGCCTATCTATCAGCAAAAACAAAGATGGAGCATTTTTCTCGTAATAATGACATAAGTTCAGTTTTTTTGGTTGAGAAGCCAAACAAATTCAATCAAAACTGGTGCTATCTTCTTGTTTCATCAAAAGCAAAGCATTTAGTAGAATATTGGTTGAATGTGTTTATTGAGATAGGCTCCAACTTTAAGGGAATATTAATGTTTCCTATAGAAATAAGTAATGTAACAAAAAAGATTCTACATAAAGATCCTAATAATTGGAAAATTATAGTTGCTGCAACTAAAACGGGAGGCTATAGACAAGTGGTTCTTAAAGAGAATAAAATGGTATTTACGCGCTTAACATCATTTACTAATGATAATTTACCAGGAATTATCGCTGGTGGAATATATCAGGAAGTGCAAGATACTATTCGATCCTTAACTAAGTTTGGGTTTGAAAAAAATAACCCTATCGACCTTTGTATCATAGTGTCAGAAGATATCAAAGCTAGTTTATCAGTCATAAATTTTTCAGAGAACAGTGTGAACATATTAACTCCATATGAGTTAGGCAAACTATTAGGAGCAGAACTAGCTATAAGTGAAAAAGATAACTTTTGCGATACCATAATTTTGTTTCATAGCTTTAAGAATAAATTAGCAGCTATTTTTAATACAAAGGAAACTAAAGAATTTTATCTATTCAATTACCTTTATTTAAACTCTCCTCGAATTTTTCTATACTTCGCCCTGGTTTTAGTTATAACAAACACCCTTTGTTTGCTAAATTTGTATTCAAATTTCAATGTCGCTGATAATTTATCAGCAAAGCAGAACACCTTAAATAACCAATTAACAAAACTTAGCCAAAGCTATAATGTAAAAAAAATAGATGAAATTTATGATTTTATTAATATCAATAATATTTTATCAAAAATAGAATACTCTCCTCTTACACAAGTTAAGTATGTAGAAAAGTTAAAAATACCAGGTATAGAGCTTCGATCATTTGAATGGAATTATAATGAGGCAAAAAGTTATATTACCACAACTTTAAAGTTTAATTTTCAATCCGGTAAAAATATTTCTCATCAATACGAGAAACTACGAAAAAATTTAAACGATAATTTTCGTACCTATGACATTAATATTTCTAGCTTACCTGCTGCTAAAGAGCAAAATCTATCTATTGATGTTGAAATAGGAGAGGCAATGTAGATTAATGACTATCTCTCAATTAAAAAGAAAAGCTACAATTCAGTTTATATCGTATTTGTTATTATCTGTTGGATTAATAGGGTTATTAACATATGTTGTTATCTATAACGAAAAGATTTATAATAAAAACCAAATTGCGATTGATAAAATACGTTCTATTAATTTACAGATTACTGGAATTCAAAAAAAGGAAGTTGTTCTAAATAAAAACCTAGATTTATGGAAAAAAATTTCTTCTTCAAATTTACATAGTAGCAGATACATTGCAAATTTAAATTTCGAGCTTAGCAAGTTATATAAAAAGCACTATATATTAGAACCTGAAATATCAATTTCTATACCCGAAGAAGTTGAGCTCCACAACAAAAGTGAACGCACAAAAGTAATAAAAAGTGAAGTGGTCCTAAATTTAAGCTCAATCAGCGATAAGCATATTTTTTTATTTCTACAGTCTATTCCAAATCTGCCCGGTTATGTTATGATCAAATCTCTTATTTTAAATAAGCAGAGAAATATTGATGCTGCAACTATGAATCAGATTTTGAATGGTAATATGATAGAGATAGTGAGAGCTAATATAGTCTTTGATTGGTATACTATATTAAGTAGATAAGGTGATGAACATAAAGCTGTTTTTTATTTTTACGCTACTCATTTCCAATGTTAATGCATATTGCAGTTGTGAAGATATCATAGAAAGCATAGAAATTTGTAAGGAGTATTCTTGCCGACAATATATTGGCAATGAAGATTTTATTGAGCATAAAATATTAGGATTAAATAGTGGAAATTTATGCGTATATATAGAAAAACAAGGTAATGATGAAATGGTTTGTCATCATTCTCAGTATGGAATGATGATAGAAAAAAGATATTTTGAAAGTATTCTTAAAGTTGGCAATCAAGAAATCGACGATTTTATTGATATAGCAAATTTGCGTGCAAAAGAGTGTTTCTTTATCAACAATCAAAAACTAAGCTATACAGATCGGGACGATATAATAAGAGAAGCAGTGGAAAGTGACTTTGACGTTTTGTCACAATATAGTAACGTAAAAAGCATTTTTTTTGATGAAGAGCCAGTTAATAGAATGGTCAATGAAATGGAAAAGTTCAATTTACGATCTTCAAGAGCTGCAAAAGAGGAGGTATCAGATAATTTCAACTGTAAGGTAGTGAGTTTAGACTCAATTTTATATCTTTCTCCCGATACATGGAAAATATGGGTAAATGGAAAACTGTTTATAAATACCAAGGATTTAAAAGTGCACTCAGTCACTGAAAATTATGTAACTTTTGTATGGACCGTAGATCAAAAAGCAATAAAAAAGCATGCGAATGATTCTCAAAATGTATATTTTGGATATGGGAGTATTATGTTTACGCTTTATCCAAAACAAAAATTTGACTTGGATGGCTTATCTATTAAATAACTTAAATATATATGCGCTTGTAGCTCAGTTGGATAGAGCGTTGCCCTCCGGAGGCAAAGGCCGTGGGTTCGAATCCCTCCAAGCGCACTTTTAATTAAATTTGACAATAGTATTTTCACATAAGATAATAAAAGGATTTATTTAGAGCATAATTATGTCTGGTGGTACCATAAACAAAGTCATACTAGTTGGTAATTTAGGAAAAGATCCTGAAATTAGGACTACACAAAATGGAAAAGAAATGGCAAGTTTTTCAATAGCCACGTCTGAAAGTTGGACTGATAAACTTTCCGGTATGCGCTCTGAAAAGACAGAGTGGCATAATATCGTAATTTTTAGTGAAGGATTAGTAAAAATCGTCAAAGATTTTGCACGCAAAGGCAGTAAAGTTTATGTTGAAGGTTCTTTGAGAACTAGAAAATGGACTGACCAAAACGGTGGTGAAAGATACACAACAGAGGTGGTTCTATATAATTTTAATAGCGCTCTTACTCTCTTGGATTCACGAAATAGTGCGCCAAATCCTGATTACAAGCCAAGTGAATACAAACAAGGTGAAACAGGACAAAAAGATAAACACGAAAGTTTTGACAACGATATAAAAGATGAACTACTCGATGATGAAATACCATTTTAACAATTTAAATTGAAATCTACATTTTTATGGACTGCTTGTATTACTCCTTTTAATTGCAATGGAGATAGCATAGATTATAGCAGTTTGCAGCGTTTACTGACAATGCAAGTTAAAGCTGAAAATGGTGTAGTGTTGCTGGGTAGCACCGGTGAAAGCCTATCGCTTACTGATTCTGAAAAACGCGAGTTAGTTGAATTTGTATGTGAGCTAAAATTAAATACAAAAATTATAATTGGCGTACCAGGAGTGAATCTATATCAGACTCTTGAATGGCTTGATTTTTGCAAGGGTATGCCTATTCATGGCTATCTAATGACAACTCCCATTTATGCAAAGCCCGGAATTATGGGGCAGACTTTATGGTTTGAAAAGCTGCTTGAGAAAGCACATATGCCGGCTATGTTTTACAATATTCCATCGAGAGCAGGAGTGAGTCTTCACGCTGAAACTGTACGCAACTTATCTAGTCACGAAAAATTTTGGGCTATCAAAGATTCAAGTGGCACTGTTGATACTTTAACTCAGTATAAGAAAGTTGCACCAAATATTGAGGTCTTTTGCGGAGATGATAATATGATATCTGATATGGCCGCTTATGGTGCGGCTGGCCTGGTTTCCGTTGCTGCCAATGTTTGGCCACGCATAGCGCATGAATACGTTAAGAAGTGCCTCAATGGCAGGAACCCTCAGGCAGATATCTGGCAACAGGCTTGCGAAGCGTTATTTATTGCCAGCAACCCAATACCCACTAAAGCACTTTTGCATGATATTGGGCTCATAGAACATCAAACTGTCCGCCTACCACTCAGCACAGAAGACTTGCCTTCTGTTGAAAAATTGAGGCAAGTCAATAAAATGATTCTTGGATGGAAAGAATTGGCTACTCTCTAAATAGTCTTGCAACTTTGATTTAATATACAATCCAAGTTTCATTTGAACACTCCCAAACTTATCACTTTATGCCACTGGTCTTCATCTAAAATTTCTACACCTAATTCCACTGCCTTTTTATATTTGGATCCTGGTTTTTCTCCTGCAATTAGGTAGTCAGTTTTAGCAGAAAGATGTGAGCTGACCTTTGCTCCTAGAGTTTTGGCTCTTACTTTTGCCTCTCCTCTACTCATAGCAAGTAGCTTACCAGTAAACACTATAATTTTATTATTTAAAACAGAGTCACTAGAGTTGGAGCTCACAGAAAGAATTTGAAGACAAGCAGTAAGATCATTTAACATTTTGATGTTATGTTCCTTAGAAAAAAATGATTCCAAAGATTCAGCTACTTTTTTTCCTATGCCGTCTATACCTACTAGCTCAGTATTATCTGATGACAGTTCAATCATCGAATTATACCAATTATCATAAGAAACATAATAATCTGCAAGCAATTCTGCTGCAACTTGGCCAATAAATCTAATACCTAAAGAAAATATAAACCTATCTAGAGTTATTACCCTTCTGCTTTGTATAGCATTTAATAAATGAGCTATTGATTTCTTGCCCCAACCAGACTGTTCTTCCAGATTAAATTCATCCAATCTTTCTTCTAAAGTAAAAATATCGGGAATTTGTTTTATCAGACCAAGGTCGTAAAAAAACTCTATCTGCTTATCACCAAGGCCAACAATGTCAAATGCATCTTTCGATACAAAATGCTTTAGTTTTTCTATTATTTGAGCTTTACAGGCAAATTCCTCAGGACATCTTACTGCAGCCTCTCCCTCAACCTGACGTACTTTACTACCACATTCAGGGCATACTTCAGGAAACACAAATTCAGGTGTATTTGGAAGACGAGAATCTCTGCTTACTTCAACGATCTGGGGAATTACATCCCCTGCCCTTTTGATTGTTACAATATCTCCCTCTCTTATGTCTTTACGTTTTATCTCATCTTGGTTATGCAGACTTGCTCTACTAACTAGCACCCCACCAACATTGACTGGCACTAAATCTGCAACTGGAGTTAAAACCCCTGTTCTGCCCACCTGTATAAATATTTTATTTAACTTTGTTTTTGCATAAACCGCAGAAAACTTGTATGCAAGTGCTGAGCGCGGTGCTTTGTGAGTATTCCCTAGACGATTTTGTAGTACCAAATCATTTACTTTATAGACTATTCCATCAATATCATAATCCAAGTTATAGCGACAGTTATAGACCTCGTTATAGAACTTCAGCATTCCATCTAAACTACTCGTTAAGGACTGATGCTCATTTACGCAAAAACCAAGTGCCTCAAGCTTATTTAGTACCTCACTTTGACTTTTCTCTGCTCCACCAATCAAAGAATAAGCAAAATATCTAAGAGGTCTGCTTGCTGTAATGTTTGCATCCAATTGCTTTAGAGAACCAGCGGCTGCATTTCGAGGATTGGCAAATTCATCGTTTTCATTTAACTTTAAAAAGTCGCTGTTACCGATGTATATTTCACCTCTTACTTCTAGTCTTCCTTGCACACCTTGCAAAAACTTAGGAAAGCCTTTTATTGTTGCAACATTGTGAGTGACATCTTCCCCTACAAAACCGTCACCTCGAGTTGCAGCTTTAATAAATCTTCCATCCTCATAAATTGCAGAAAACGACAACCCATCAATTTTTGATTCACATAATATCTCTATTTTGTCCTCAATTAAAAACCTCTTTATTTTAGACAAAAATTTCTCTACACCTTGTTCATCATAAGCATTCTCAAGGGAAAGCATAGGTTCTTGATGTTCCACCTTAGAAAACCTCTCATCAGGTGGAGCACCAACACTATCTTGTGTTGCATAAATTTCTGGCTCTATTTCAGCTAACTTTTTCTTCAGTTCATCATATTCAGCATCACTTATTTCTGGCTTATTTTTTTGGTGATACAAAACATTATGATAATTTATTTGATCTTGCAGTTTTTCTCTCATCTTTTCTAAGTTAGTCATGATACCAATATAATGCTACATTAGCCTTTGTCGTCAAGCTGTGAATTTTCTTGAATTTATCATATGGTCTTAATCCATCAAATATCAAAGGTGCCACAATGCTATAGCCATACTTATTCTTCTCTTGCTCAATTGTATTAGCAGATCTCGCTTGCTCTAGCCATATATTTATATAAAATTAAAATAAATTAGAGTAAACAATATTGCTATTTAAATGCTAACAAGATTCGCTCCAAGCCCAACTGGCTACCTCCACGTAGGAAACGTACGAACTGCCTTGGTTTGTTGGATGTACACACGCAATCAAAATGGAAAATTTTTACTCCGTTTTGATGATACTGACCTTCAGCGTTCAGATGTCAAATATATAAATGATATCATACAAGATTTGAAATGGATTGGTATCAATTGGGATGCAAATTTCAAGCAATCAGAGCGCTTTGAGCGTTACAATGAGGTGTTTTTGCAGTTAATAAAAGAAGGGCATATTTATGCATGCTATGAAACAAGAGAAGAGTTAGACATTAAACGAAAATTGCAGTTAAAACAAGGACTTCCCCCTGTATATGACAGAAGCGCGTTACTTCTAACTGAGCAAGAGAAAATTAGTTATGAGCAAGAAGGAAGAAGACCACATTTTAGATTTAAGTTGGATAGAAATGAAGTTGTTAAATGGAATGATGAAGTTAAAGGTGAAATAAATATTGCAACCAGTAGCATAAGTGACCCTGTGGTAAAAAGAGAAGATGGAATTTACACATACATGTTACCTTCTGTTATTGATGATGTTGACTTTAATGTAACCCATGTTGTACGCGGGGAAGATCATGTAACTAATACCGCAGTTCAGCTCCAAATGATTAAAGCATTAAAAGCGAAAATCCCTACATTTGCTCACCTTTCTCTGCTACATTTTGATGATAGCAAGATATCCAAGCGAGCCGGCGTGCTAGATATCAAATCTATAAAAGAAGATGAAATTGAACCGATGGCGCTAGTTAGTTATTTAGTAAAGCTCGGAACATCCAATCCAATTGAAGCTTGCGCCTGTATGCAATCTTTGATTGACTCATTTGATATTAAAAAATTTAGCTCAGCATCTGTACAATTCAGCTTGAGTGAAGTATACAAGCTAAATAGCAAAGTGCTGCAACAAATGCCATTTGAAATTATACAAGAACGTTTAAATCAAATTGGAGTGGACTCCTCAGAGTTTTGGTATTTTATAAAGAACAATATAGAAAGGTTTTCTGAGGTGGCCAAGTGGTGGAAAATATGCAAATCCGATATAGAGCCTGTGATTCTTGATAAGGAGCTTATAAAAATTGCGTTCAATGCATTGCCCCAAGGTGATTGTAATGAAAACACGTTGTCAGAATGGGTCAAAACTATTCGACAAACAGTGGATATAAAGGCAAAAAACCTATTTACGCAGTTGCGTTCAGCTTTAACAGGAACAGAAACAGGACCAGAGCTCGCTAAACTATTAATTTTTATCGGCAAAGAAAATATCATTGCAAGGTTAAAAGAAAAGTGAAAACTAAAGAATTATAGCTAATGCAATCCCTACGTCATACCGCGATTCATTCGCGGTATCCCTTAGCCGCTAACAAGCAGCGGGATGACGATTGTCAGGGTGTCATCCAAGTAGCATCTTTCTTGTCATCCCAGTGCCCAGACACTGGGATGACAAAAAAAGGAGCACTGGAATGACAGCAATCTACGTCATACCGCGATTCATTCGCGGTATCTCAGCCGCTAACAAGAGATCCCGCTAACAAGCAGCGGGATGACGGTTGTCGTTTAGCCATAAACATTAAGAAATTTACCAAATGAAAAAAAAGGCAAAAGAAGCCCCGTGGTTATTATCCGCTTTAAAATATTGGCGTTTTTTATGTTTTAAACGCTTGACAAGCGAGATTCAGCCGCTTTTAATTGCAACTAACTTACGCTGCAAATGTTTAAGAAATTTACTAAGCAGAAAAAAAGACAAAGAATCCCCAAGTTAGCTAGTCTTTTACTATCTCTGTCGAGTATTGGCATTTTTTGATGTCTTGTAACGCTTTATAAGCGCGTTCAGCTTATTTAGATAAAAATCTAGATGTAGATGAAGTTTTGTAAAGACATACAGTATCTATATACTGCAAAAAATTGAACATAAGACGCAGATACATTAAGTAATCCTTACCTTTTAATCTGCAGATTGGCGAAAGCAAATACAATAGCTTCACTATCATGATAAGGGAGCTGGCGGAGTTTGTCAAGTAAGTTTTTGTATTTTAATTTTAGAATTTTATAGGCTTTTGTTCTCATGAAAATTATGTTCTCATGAGTAAATTAATGTTATCCTTTTTTGTTGATCTAAAGTTTCTTATGTTCATACACTTACGTGTTCATAGTGTTTATTCGCTGCTTGAAAGCTCGGTTAAAATTGAGGAGCTGATCGGCCTTTGTTTGCGAAATAAAATGCCAGCGGTTGCAATTACTGATTCAGGTAATTTATTTGGTTCACTTGAGTTTGCAGAATATGCGGCAAGTAGGGGAATACAGCTAATAATAGGATGCAATATTATAGTTAAACATTCAGAACAAAATTTACCTATATTATTGCTTGCAAAAAATGAGCAAGGGTACACTAATTTAGTCACTTTGGTGAGTGAGTCTTTTAGAAAGCGCAAGAATAACAGCGATATTCCTTACGTTGATTTTGATGAGCTATTGAATTTAAGTACGGGTCTGATCGCTTTAACCGGTGGATGTTTGGCTCAACTATTGTTGGGGCAAGATAAAGAAACGGTTGAAAAACTGCTTTCAGCATTCAATGGTCATTTATATGTTGAATTGCAGCGTCATGGGCTGAGCAAGGAGCTAGAGCTTGAAGAAACTTTAATAGATTTTGCTTATCAGCGCAATATACCACTGGTTGCAACAAATGATGTATTCTTTACAAATAGATCTGACTATGAAGCTTATGATATATTAACGTGTATATCAGAGGGTAGTTATGCTCTCGAAAATAACAGGAAAAAGCTAACCACTGAGCATTATTTCAAATCTGTGGCAGAAATGGAGGAGCTGTTCAGCGACATTCCCGAAGCAATTCATAACACTTTAGTGATAGCTAAGCGGTGCTCTTACATGCCAAGAAGCAGGCAGCCTATTTTGCCTAAATTTCCTTGTCGAGAAAATAAAACTGAGAATGAAGAACTGAGGGAGCAGGCAGTTGCAGGATTAGAATTCCGTATTGCGAATGAGACAGACATAGACCTTAAACAATACTACGATCGGCTGAATTACGAACTGAGTGTGATAACTTCGATGAACTACGCTGGCTACTTTTTGATAGTTTCTGATTTCATTCGTTGGAGCAAAGCAAATGGCATTCCAGTTGGTCCAGGAAGAGGCTCTGGTGCAGGCTCAATTGTTGCTTGGGGCTTACAGATTACAGACCTTGATCCAATAAAGTTTGGCCTAATATTTGAAAGATTTTTGAATCCTGATCGTATATCGATGCCTGACTTTGATATCGATTTCTGCCAAGAGAAAAGGGACCTGGTTATTGATTATGTTCAGAAAAAGTACGGTTATGTTGCTCAAATAATCACTTTTGGAAAATTGCAGGCAAGGGCAGTATTGCGTGATGTTGGGAGGGTATTACAAATGCCTTACTCTCAAGTGGATAAAATATCTAAAATGGTTCCATTTAATCCAGTAAATCCTGTAACTTTATCGCAAGCGATAGAGTTTGATCAAAATCTGCAGAAAGAACGGGATAGTGATGAGGTAATTGCAAAGCTTCTTGATATATCTCTTAAGCTTGAAGGAATATATCGTCACGTTTCAACCCATGCTGCTGGAATTGTAATATGTGATCAAAAGTTGGAAAATTTTGTTCCTGTGTATTATGATCCAAATTCAGCTTTGCCAATCACTCAATACAGCATGAAATATGTGGAGAAAGCTGGGCTAATAAAATTTGATTTTCTTGGACTTGGTACGCTAACGCTAATAGATCATGTGTGTCGTTTAATTAATCGTGATAGACAAAAGATCGATATTTCTTCAGTTCCTTTAGATGACCAAAAAACCTATGAGATGCTCTCAAGCGGTGATTCAATTGGAGTGTTCCAGCTTGAAAGTTCGGGAATGAGAGAAGCTTTAATTAAACTAAAACCGGACTGCATTGAGGACATCATCGCTTTAATCTCCCTTTATCGTCCAGGACCTATGGATAACATTCCAACTTATGTTGCAAGAAAGCATGGACTTGAGAAGCCAGATTATATTCATCCATTACTTGAGGGAATATTAAAAGAAACGTTTGGGGTAATAATCTACCAAGAACAGGTGATGGAAATAGCGCGTATTCTCTCTGGATATAGTCTCGCAGAAGCAGATTTGCTAAGACGTGCCATGGGTAAGAAAATCAAGGAAGAGATGGATAAACAACGTACACTTTTCGTCCAAGGGGCAACGAAGAATGGCGTTGATTATGACAGGGCAAGTTATATCTTTGACCTTGTTGCAAAATTTGCTGGTTATGGGTTCAATAAATCTCATGCTGCAGCATATGCGGTTATATCTTATCAAACGGCTTACCTTAAAGCTAATTATCCATTAGAATTTTTTACAGCACTAATGAATCTGAATATTGATGATAGAGATAAACTGAATTTATTTTATCATGCAGCAAAGTTTAGTGGCGTTACCGTTCTTTCACCTGATATAAACAAGTCTCAAGCTGAATTCTCAATAGAGGATGAACGCATACGTTATGGTATTGCTGCCTTGAGGAATGTTGGTTTTTCTATAGCGGAAGGAATAGTGAACGTACGTTCAAGCGCTTGTAAGGACATATGGGAATTCATTCAAAATTCAGGTCATATAATAAATAAGAGAGCGCTAGAAAGCCTGATTAAATCCGGAGCATTCGATAGCGTGCATAAGAACAGAAAGCAGCTATATGAGTCAATGGACATGCTGATTTACTTTGCAAATAAAAACAAACAGGATAGAGAATCAAGTCAAGCTGCTTTGTTTGGTAGTCTTGATGTCCTCAAACCGAAACTTGAGAATGTGGAAGATTTTGATGAAGAGAAAAAATTAGAGCATGAGTTATTTTCACTAGGATTTTATTTAACTAATCATCCACTTGAAAAATTTAGAATTCTTCTGGAAAAGTTAAATATTGGGTTTATCGGAGAAAATAGAACAGCAAAAACTGCTGGGGTAATATTAAATGCACGTATGAGAACCTCAGAGCGTGGAAGGTTTGTTATACTCACACTTTCTGATCCCCATAACGTTTCTGAAATAGCATTCTATAATAATGAAATAATAGAAGAAAAAAGAGATTTATTTTCACCAGGAACGTTTGTGATAATTGATCTTGAAGCTTCGGAAAATACAACAAGATTGGCAGGCAAAGATATATCTGAGTTTACAAAAAGAGTCACTTCTACAATAAAAGAATTAGTTCTCACCACTGAGTGCACGGATTCGCAAAAAGCCGCTATGGAATTAAACGCAATATTGAAAGATGAAGGCAGAACCAAAATAATGCTAAAACTTCTTCTCGAAAAACACAAAGTGAGCATCTTATTACCAGGTGCATACTCAATTGCTCCTCAAGTTATTTATGAAATATCTAACTTAAGCTGGATTAAAGGCGTAGAAATTAATACAAATAACTTGCTTATATAAAAAAGCTTTATATAATGAAATATTTAATCGGTATTAAAGGAAGATATAGTGAATCTTTATGAATTTACTTTTATAGCACAACAAGGATTGTTACAGCAAGAAGTAGAGGAGATGGTCCAAGAGCTAGCTGTTTCATTGAAAAATATTAAAGCAGATATTATGTTCCAGCAAATCAGGGATATTCTGAAAAAAGGAAATGACAAGCTTACAAAACAAGAGTTAGAAGTGCGTGCTGAGGACATTAAAGAAAGTCTAGTTGCTTACTCTGATTTCTTGGAAGATCTTACAAAAATTTTATGGGTTGAATTAGAAGAAGATCTTTCAAATTTGAAAGAAGTGAAGTCAAAAATCGATAAAGAGTTGAAAGATGACCTAAAAGATTTAGGAATAACGCAAGATTTTACAAAATTTCTAGGAGGCAGTACTAAAAGTGCGTTTATCCATAACGCAGTAAATGCTTTGAAGAGAAATATTTCAGAACATCTAATAAAGATTTTTCAAGATATTTTGAAAGATTTTAGAATAAACGGTCCAACTCAATCGAGCAAAGCGTTGGAAATGCTTTTGAAAAACATTGAAGCATCAGGATTAATCAAGTATGAACATTGGGGTCTTTTGGATTTTGCATATCACAAAAATAAAATGAAGAGCGGTCATTATTGTATAATGTGCATAAGTTCTACTGCAAGCATTCTGGATGAATTTATGCGTAGAATGAAACTTAATGAGAACGTTATTCGCCACTTTCCTGTGCAGGTTGATAAAATTTTTGAAGGTAAATCTCATATGATGAATAAACAAATTGAGGAGCAAAGCGCATAATGATGAAAAGACGAAATAGTTTTAATAATTCTTACGTATCTGTAAATAATAGGACTGGCTTTAGGCGTTCTAAAGTTTGCCCTCTTGCTGCGTCTAAAGATGAAGACATAGATTATAAGAATATAGATTTATTATCCAAGTTTACCTCTGACTATGGTAGGATATTACCTAGAAGATTAACAGGCGTATGTGCAAAAAAACAAAGGAAGTTACGCTTAGCGATCATAAGGGCACGTTTTTTAGCTCTTATTCCTTACTGTACTAAAAAAGTTTAGGTAATTTATGTTGATAATTTTAAAGGAAAATATAAGGACTTTAGGTAAGCTTGGTGAAGTTGTCAAAGTTAAACCAGGTTATGCACGTAATTTTCTTTTTCCACAAAGAAAAGCGGTGAAAGCTACCAAGGAAAATTTAACAAAGCTAGAGGAGCAACGTTTATTACTGGAAGAAGAGAATATAAAAAGATTAAATGTAGCAAAAGAGCTTGCATTGTCACTACATGATAAGTTTGTGGTATTGATAAAGCAAGCTTCAGAGGATGGTAAAATTTTTGGTTCTGTAACAACACGTGAAATTGCGAAAATTTTACTACAAGAAGGACATGTGATAGATCACCGTAGTTTATCTTTTGGTGGAGTAAGCATCAAAAACTTGGGTGAATACCAAGTAAACGTAGAATTACATAGTGAAGTAGTAGTACCAATTACTATATACGTCGTGAAATCCGAAACAGATGCAAATGAGCTAAGGCAAGTAAAATTGCAAAATCAGAAGTCTGAGCAACAAGAAGCAGAGCAAGATGCGAATAAAGAAGCTACTGATGGTGATGATAGCTGATCAAAGATGATCCCTTGTTATAGTCGTAAAGAAATGTCTGCCATGGCTAAGCTGGTGTCATCCCAGTGCTTCCCTCATGTCATCCCAGTGCGTGACACTGGGATCCAGTTTATTTCATCATGGACATTATTTTATGCTTCTAGAATCCGTTGTCCATTGAATAATTTGCAAATACTTTTATACCTGGATTCCAGTGTCACGCACTGGAATGACACCATTATTGGAATAAATCAAAAATGATTTCCCGCTATAGCAGAAAAGAAATGTCTTCCATTTGGGAGGAAAATAATAAATTTAATATATGGCTTAAAATAGAAAAATTAGCGTGTGAAGCTCAAGCAAAGTTAGGAGTGATTCCGAATAATATTGCTGAGAACCTCTCTGGTGCTATTGAATTTGATGTTGAATGTATCAACGAAATTGAATCCATTGTAAAACATGATGTTATAGCTTTTCTGACATATATTGCTAAAAAAGCGGGAGTTGATGTTCGTTATCTTCATTATGGAATGACAAGTTCTGATGTTTTGGATACATGCCTTGCGGTGCAACTGAAAGAGTCCTGTGATATTTTGCTCGAGAATCTAAAAAATTTACTTGCAGCATTGAAAAAAAAAGCTGAGGACTATAAAGATATTGTTTGTGTTGGACGCAGTCACGGAATGCATGCAGAACCAACAACTCTTGGAATAAAATTTGCCAGATTTTATGCTGAATTTAAACGCAATTATCAGAGATTAATTAGCGCGCAAAAAGAGATCTCAATTTGTAAAATATCAGGTGCAGTAGGCAATTTTGCAAATGTTGATCCGTTTGTTGAAGAATATGTAGCGAAAGAAATAGGACTCATACCTGAAATCATATCGTCTCAAGTCATTCCTCGTGATAGACATGCTATGTTCTTTTCAGTTTTGGGAGTGATTGCAAGCTCAATAGAAAATGTTGCTGTTGAAATTCGTCATTTGCAAAGAACTGAAATCGGCGAAATTTCTGAGCATTTTTCCACTGGGCAGAAGGGAAGCTCTGCTATGCCACACAAATGTAATCCTATTTTAAGTGAAAATCTGACTGGACTCTCACGTTTAATACGCAGTTATGTTTTTCCTGCGTTAGAAAATGTTGCATTGTGGCACGAACGTGATATATCACACTCATCTGTGGAAAGATGCATTGCTCCTGATGCTTGTATAACAATGGATTTTGCTTTAGTGCGATTAACAGATTTGATAGATAAATTGGTGATCAATAAGGAAAACATTGAAAAGAACTTAAATTCTTCAAAAGGTTTAGTTTTCTCACAGCGTGTATTGCTTGAGTTAGTAAATAGTGGTTTGGCGAGGGAAGAGGCGTATAAAATTGTTCAGAGCAATGCAATGAAAGTGAAACAAAACAACAGTGATTTTCTGGCCGAATTGAAACAAGATAAACTCTTACTTAAGGTTATTAACTCGGAAAAACTTGAATCTTTGTTTGATTTGAAATATTATACAAAACATGTAGGTCACATGTATAGCAAGGTTTTCAATTAGGCTGAGTAGCTCAGTTGGTAGAGCAGGAGGATCATAATCTCTTGGTCGGGGGTTCAAGTCCCTCCTCAGCCACTCGAACTAAACTATGTTTAGCAAAGCAGTGCTATTGGTGAAACCCAGTGTCAGTTACTTGGAATGAGTTGTATATCCACTCAGGTGAGGAGACAATGGATAAGAGATTGTGAAAAGGGTTTAGCTTTTGGCCTATGATCTCTTTAAATGACAGAATTTCACTACAAAACTTAACTTTCTTCTATGCAGTTAGCTAAGTCAAGAAAGGTGAATCTATCTCTTGTTGCAAACGCAAGATCGACCACTTTACAATATTGTTCTTTATTCCAATTGAGGTGCTCTGGTAAGTGTGGAATTGACAGATCTGCAAATATTTTTTGCAGGTGTTTTGCAGGTAGTAAATTTTGCTTAATTAAACTGGAAATATTATGCCATTCTTTGCGAATAATCTCTTGGATTTTTTGCTGCAGAATTTGCTTCTGTTCAAAAGTTCTTACAAATTCAATATTATCAAAGC
Source organism: Wolbachia endosymbiont (group A) of Pherbina coryleti (assembly GCF_964026875.1). NCBI lineage: Bacteria > Pseudomonadati > Pseudomonadota > Alphaproteobacteria > Rickettsiales > Anaplasmataceae > Wolbachia > Wolbachia endosymbiont (group A) of Pherbina coryleti. The sequence continues at coordinate 1,128,438 of NZ_OZ034706.1, read as the reverse complement.
ACTGAGTTATATGTTTTACATCTAAAGTGGTCGGTTTAATTATTGGGTTTTGTATTGATAATATCTTTTCCTGTAAATTAGCCATAGTAATCGTTGTGACAGCAATTTTTTCACCATGTAGTGAGGAATAATCTTTTGTTACCATTTCCATTGCGTGAGCTATCATATGCTCTCCTTGGCTTGCAGAATAGCTGCCTTTTGACATCACCATTCCAAGTCCTGAAATTAGTAGAACTTCCATAAGTAATAGGACCTCTTTTCTACTTCTTTTAGTAAGCGCCATATATTCTCTTAGCAAAATTTGCTCCAAATCGTGAACAAGTGTAAAAGGTAATTCATTGTATTCTGTGCTAAGCAACAAATGAGATAGTAGCCAGTCAGCCTGAACTGTTGAACGACAAATGAAATCTGCAAATCCGCTTAATATGAGGCGCAGTGGTGCATTGGCAAGTATGTCTATATCTATATATATTGCTCTTGGAAGATGTGCTTTGAACGATTTTTTATATCTATTTACTAATATTGAAGCATTTGCGGATGTATATCCATTCATAGAAGCGGCTGTTGGAAAGGATATATAATCTTTTTTCTCGAGGTAGCTTACATATTTGCAGATATCGTTAACGGTGCCGCTACCAAATGCAACTATTAAGTCACTGTCTTTTACTTTGTTTCTCACTAGATTTACGGTTTCAAGAGAGGCAGCTCTGCTTGGTGTCATTTCTCTACCTGATGTCATCCCAGCGCGTGACACTGGAATGGCAGGTGGGGTTGGAATAATTAAATGAGAAATTTTATTAAATACGTTTTTGTTTAAAAGTTTTGCTGTATTTTCATCTGCAACTAGAAAGATGTCATTTCCGTGTCGTGTGCATATTTCATAGATATCATCAGCAAGGTGGTAATCTGTTATTACTTCCCTTAGAAAAGTTTGTTCGGCTTGATGTAATATTTGTTTTAAATAGTGCATAGAGTGTTTACAATATAGCAATATAAGTATTTTAAGATTGACATGAAAATTGACCCTGTAGAGCTAACTAAGAAATTGATCTCTTTTGAGAGTATAACACCAAGGGACGGCGGGGCAATAGAGTATATAGCAACAATCTTCAAGAAGAGTGGCTTTGACTGTGAGATTTTAGAATTTGGTGATAATGGAACTAAAGTTAAAAACCTCTATGCGAAATATATAAATGGAGTACCAAATTTGTGCTTTGCTGGGCATGTTGATGTTGTACCACCGGGTCAGTTAAAAGATTGGGCATTTGGTCCATTTAATCCAGAAGTGAGGGATGGCATATTATATGGAAGAGGGGCGGCTGATATGAAAAGCGGAGTAGCTGCGTTTATTGCTGCTATGGTAAATTTGATTGCAGAGAAGTTTCAATTTAATGGTTCGATAAGTGCATTGATTACCAGTGCTGAAGAAAGCACGGAAGAATATGGAACAAAGGCAGTTTTGGAATGGATGAAAAGTAAGCAGAAAAAGGTGGATTTCTGTGTGGTTGCTGAACCAACCAGTAGTGAGAAATTAGGTGATACCATAAAAATAGGCAGAAGAGGTTCTGTAACATTTGAATTAATTTGCCATGGAAAACAAGGGCACGTTGCCTATCCAGACCTAGCAGATAATCCAATATATAAGGTAATATCGATATTGAGTAAGGTAAAAAATACTACTTTTGATCATGGTAATAAATATTTTCAGCCTTCACATTGCGAAGTTACTACTATCGATGTTGGAAATAATACTAGCAATCTAATACCTGGTTCAGCAACTACATGTTTTAACATTCGATATAACAATGAACAAACACCGGGTGGCCTATATAAGCTGATTGATGAAATATGCTCTAGTGTAACTAACGATTATAAGCTTTCTATGCATAGCAGCAGGGACGTTTTCCTCTCTACTCCCGATAGGAATACTGATATTATGCTTGATGCAATAAGTAAGGTTACCAACATTGATGCTATACTTAGCACAAGTGGTGGCACATCTGACGCTGCGTTTATCAAAGATGTTTGTCCAGTGATTGAATTTGGTATAATCAACAAAACTGCACATCAGATAAACGAATGCGTATCAGTAAACGATATACACAAGTTAACAGCTATATATAAGGAATTTATAGAAAATTATTTCAATCCCACTAATAAAATATTGAATCAGGTCAACGTGGTTAGTAATATATCTAGTGGTCCATTGTTAGCTTAGATGTAATCAGATCTCTTGCATAACTGTTGTTTGAATAATAACTTGTATCATTCCAGCAAAATGTGTCAAGTAAGTTTTTTCGTTTCTATAGCTACTTGGATGACAAAAGAAGAAATACTAGACTTTATACCTTTTGCACTCAAATTCACATAAATCATGAATTATGCACGTTTCACACGAAGGTTTCTGTGCTTTGCAAACATATCTACCATGCAAAACTAGCCAATGATGAGCATAAAGCAGGTATTTTTTGGGAACCACATTTAAAAGAGATTGCTCTGTTTTAAACACATCTTTTTCTTTCACAAGCCCAATTCTATTGCTCACTCTAAAAACGTGAATATCAACTGCCAATGTTGGAATGCCAAGCCCTGAATTTAAGAACACATTAGCGCTCTTTCTCCCCACTCCAGGCAAAGACACCAAATCATCAAAATTAGTAGGTACTTTGCTGTTGTATCGTTCTACCAATATTTTACTAAGCCCGATTATATTTTTTGCTTTGGAATTATATAAACCAATACTGCTTATGCATTTTTTCAGCTCACTCTGCCCAAAGCTCAGCATTTTTTCTGGCGTATCAGCGATATTAAATAGTTCTCTTGTAATTTTATTAACGCTTACATCAGTTGTCCGCGCTGATAAAACTATCGCAACCAGTAACGTAAAATGATTGGTATAATTTAGCTCTATTTTTGGCGCAGGATTTGATTGTTGAAACTTTTCAAATATTAGTTCTACTTTTTTTGAGTCCATGCATAGAGCTAAAAGTTTATACTATACCGTAATATTCTACTATGCAAATTCAACCGCTTGAGGTCTAGGTGGCTGTTCAGTGTTAACGTCAGACATATTAGTGTTCACTTCATCGAAATTCCTCTCAGCAAATTCGCTTGCCACCTCTGTAAAACACTTTCTAACAAGAGGCATAATTATTGGCATTAATAGCCTTCGTGGATCATACCGTCCTAACAGATCAGTTTCCTTTTGCACTCTATCTCTTAGATCTTCCTCAAGTAAATCTTTCATGTGTTTTTCAGTGTATATTTCACAAGCCTTTGAAAATGTAGGACTAAATATCTCAGTAGCTAGCAGTGCTAACAATGACAAAGTACCAAATATTGTCACATCAACATAAAAACTGCCAGAGATAAAACCCTCTATCATTAAAGAAGTAAAAAAGACAGGCAAAGGGTAAAAAACAAAAAGCTTATAGCATAAGTAAATACAATTTATTCTATTTACATATTGATCAGTAGAAATTTCAGAGTTTTTGTATTTTTTTTCGTAATGTTGTGTTAAAGCAGATAAAATCTCTGTCATAATAAGATTTAATGCTACTAGTGGCAAGCATAAACACATCAAGGTATCACTGGCAATTAACCAAGTAGGCAAGAAACAATAGCAATAAATTGCTTCAGCAAAAGCTAAAAAAAGTAAAGTATTTACTTTTTTCTTTAAAGTACTAGATAGCAAATCGTCTCTACGCTTTATAAACTTTTGCATTAGCGCTTGTTTGTCTTCCCTTATTAAACTTCCATTCTTTGTTAAAGGGGCGATATAACTAAATAATTGTATGTTAGGTTTAAGCAAGTGTTCGTCAAGCTCATTTCTCAGCTCTTTGACTTTATCATCGAAAAGTGAGCTATATCTTGTCCAAGAATTTATATAATGGATTAATTTATTTTGGTGTTGCAGATCCTGTATTAGCGAGCTGCTTTTTTTTTCAAGTATAGAAGCAAGCTCAGCAAAATTCCTTCCTCTAACTTCCTCTTCAGTGATATTCAATTTTTCAAATAATTTCTTCCTATAATGGAATTCACGCGCTGTTAAATGCCCATCACTTTCAGCATCAACGCTAATTTTAACACAAGGGTCCCCTGACTTTAAAGGTTCAATATATGCATTTAATTCTTTATAAGCTTTGTCAAGATTTTTAAATCTTTCTTCATTTCCACCTTTATCAGGGTGGTGTACAAGAATCAATTTTCTATATTGTTTTTTTAAAACGCTACTAAGCTCTTGATGATCCTTACCTATAACTTGCTTAGCTTCTATTTCCAATACGTTGAACAGATCAGCATTATCACAAAACTCCTGACCAGTTAACTTAAAATGTTGACCCATTACTACATCTCACATAAATAAATTATATCTCTAGTATAATCTATTTAAATGTTTTATGCAATCATAAGAATGTCAAACGATCCATACGCGTCAAGTTAAGAGATTGTGAGCAAATTTAGAGAGGTTAAAGTGGATACTCTAGCCCTTCTACGTTTGTCTTTTAATGAAAATCGCGACCAAGTTATAGTGAGTTTTTTAAGAAATGCTTTTAAACTATTAATTTTGGTTAATACTAAAAATAACTCTCTAACCCGCCTTTTTAGCTCAATAAATGCCTTTGTTAAGCTAAGTTCTGTATTCTTTTTCACTTCTGTGCAACCAACTATGCCGTGAAATATAAGAATTGCGCACAATTTAGCATATAGTTCACATAATACTCTGCATGGCTTTCCTTTTAGCTTATCAAGCCTGATATGGCTTTTATACAATTTAAATAATAACTCAATTTGCCACCTTACTCTGTAAATCGTTAATACTTGCTCAGCACTAATTTTATTTTCTGGAACATTAGTTATAAATATTGACCAGTTCAACAATTTTTGATTTCTTTTAGAGGATCTGCGATCTTGCTAATCTATTAGCTTTCCTTCTTCTGCCCATAGACTGTTCTTCAGTTAGTTTCTGACATATAATTCTTACTCTAATTTTTGCTTCTTTTCCTAACAATACCTCGTTTTCTAAAAATAACTTATCCTCTCAACATTCTAATAACTCCATTTTTTGATTTGTTTCTACATCATATATGTTGGTATCGACGACTTATGAAATAAGCTCCTATTTCATTGATTTGTTTAAAAGAACTTGGCACAAAATAACCGAGATCAGATATTAGCAAATCATTGCTTAATATATTACTTAAATGTTTCCTATATCCCTGGTCTGATCTTACCCCCTCCGTTAAATTAAGTTGGTCTATTATCTGATTCATGTAGTCGAAAACTAATTGTAACTTTATTCCAGACTTAGTATTGCTTTCATAGCCACTGTAGCTAGTACCATAACCTTTATACATCTCTTCCATACTGTTAGGTAGAGTAATATAGCTACTGTCCAATAATTTAACACTATTAAATTGCTGTAAGATTTTGCAATCAACTTGCAAGATATTTTTAAAGAGAATCACAGATTCATTATACATCCTTTTCATAAATTCCACTGCTTCTTCAGTAAATCTAAAATCCAAACCTTGTTTTGTTATATCTATCGAGTCCTCGTTTAGTAATTGACACATTGTTTCTACGCTACAATTATCAACTCCTATATTACCCAAGACCATGGCTTTTACGAATGATGAACCTTTTAGCTTTCTCTTTCTTTTTATAAACCTTGTTGTAATTGAGATTTTCTCTGCTTTTTCATTAAAAAATTCTTTGAGCTTTTTTGATAAGCAAGTTATTTTATTCATTGGTTCTCTCACTAAAAGTATATCTGGGAGAACTTATACCTTATTATTCTATCTCTTTCATACCTTTATTTCCTTAACTTGACGCGTATGGTCAAACGATCATTAAGAGAAAAACCCCTCTTTCCCATCATACAAATACAATTTGTCCATTCTCACCACGTCAAAATTGTGTTCTTCGAGTTTGATTAGCAAGTTATTTACATCACTATTTGTAATAGCTTGCTTTTCATTATTTGCGATAAACCTATAGGTTATTTGGTCACTTGAAGGTTTTGAGTTTCCTGGCCAAATCGCAAGTCCTTTTGAGTATATTGCTATCATTTGCAGATTACTTGATTCAAATAATCCTACTATTTGATCAACATTACTGGATTTGTCCCAAGCGAGAGTTATATCACTACCCACTAGCTTTTTAACTTTGTAATCTTGTTCGTAATTGTCTTGTACTTTATTTATTTTACTATCCAAATTTATTTTACTATCCGAACCACTGCCAATTATAAGCTCAGCAGGTTTCTTTCCTAAATTATCTATAACAGCTTCTGCAAATTCTTTGGTACCAACTTTCTGTTTACTTCTTTTCTCCTTATATAAATCGGCAGTGTGTATTCCATCCTCCAAAGTCTTGAGCCATGCATCGTAGATTAGTTTTGCAGTACCCACTTGACCTATGTAAATTAGCATATGCACTGCAGCATTTAAAAGACCAGAAGGATTGGCTATGTTTTTTCCTGCAATATCAGGGGCAGAACCGTGCACTGCTTCAAACATTGCGTATTCATTCCCGATGTTGCTACTTCCGGCAAGCCCCACAGATCCAGAGGTTTGTGCGACTATATCTGATAATATGTCGCCATATAAGTTCTCGGTTACTATAACATCAAAATTCTCCGGTTCTGTTGCAACACGCGCCATTCCAATATCAACTATATAATGTTCTGCCTTTATATCTGGGTATTCCTTTGCAATGCGATCAAACGCGGCATGGAAAGTTCCGTCAGTCATTTTCATGATGTTATCTTTAGTCAGGCAAGTTACTTTTTTTCTGTTGTGTTTTTTTGCATATTCAAAAGCGTACCTGCATATCTTCTCTGAGCCAGATCTAGTAATAATTTTAGTGCATTGGTAAGAGTCACCAGTGAGCCTATGCTCTATTCCGGTGTAAACGTCCTCTTCATTTTCACGTATCACTACGATATCAAACTTATCGAATTTATTTTCTATAACAGGATGATATGAAATGCATGGTCTGATATTTGCATACAACCCTAGATTTTTTCTGAGTGCAACGTTTAAGCTTTTGTGCCCTTTACCTTGAGGAGTTGTTGTCGGAGATTTTAATAATATTTTTGTCCTTTCAATTGATTCCCAACCACTTGGAGAAATTCCGTGAGACCATTCTTTACTGTAAACACGCTCCCCTATTTCAATAATATCTATTGAGATTTCCGCTTCTGCTTCGCGCAATATCGACAGCACCGCTTCCATGATTTCTGGTCCGATACCGTCGCCATATGCAACTGTGATTAGTGTTGACATAACTTCCCTAGTTATAAATGATTTAATATTAATTTAAATAATAGAGTGGCACAAGTAGCTAATATTACCCAAGTTAGTATATTTACGGTTATTTAATAACGTATTTTTATATCATATGATGATATTATGAAATATAGGTGGGGTTATGAATACTGAAATAAATGTTAAAGTAAATTATGTAGGATTTACAAGGCGTATTGTAGCAGAAATACTTGACCTCATCATATTTTCCCCTCATTTTATCTTCGGTTTTATCTATGGTGTATTCATCGTATCATTACAAGATCAAGATAAAGATAAAGACTCTTTTCAGGAACTTGCACAACTAGCAACAGAAATACCATTTATAGTTTCTACAGTGGTCGCAACATTAGTACTAACAATATCCAAAATATTAATGGTAACAAAACTTGGTGGTACCCCAGGAAAACTATTGTGTGGTATGCATATTAAAGATGCTAATACATTTACAAATGTTACCCTTATGCAAGCAACAATAAGATGTATTTCTAAGGGAAGCATCTGGATTATTTTTCGCTTTTTGCTTCATCTGCATTATCATGGTTATACTTTTCTATATCTTTTAATTGTGCTAATTTTATTTTTGTTTGCAGTATTTGATCAACGCAAACAGACTTTTTACGATAAAATTGCAAAAACAGTAGTGATAGACTATAAATCTAGTTGATATTTTTCTTTATAGGTAGTACATGGATAAAAAAGTAAACTACTCAACGATGACAAGACGTACTCTAGCATTTATAGTTGATTGTATTTTATTTATCGCAATACCATTTGGTTTAATGGCGGTGGGTTTCTCACTTACACACGCAATACAAGGGATCATGGGTGCAATAATTGTAATCACCACGATTGTATTTTCTTTATTTTTAATGATACCATGTATATTTCATATATTCATGCTAGTAAAATTTGGCGGCACTCCAGGACACTTGTTATTTAGCATGCGTGTAAAAGACAAAGATACATTTGAGTCAATCACTACAATGCAAGCAATGAAAAGGACTATAGCTCTTTTTATAATTTATTGCATATCACTTTGTAATCCCATTTTATTCTTAGCTATACTAATCTTAGTTTTAGTATGTGCAGTAGGTGATGAACATAAACAAGCTTTTCACGACAAAATTGCAAACACGGTAGTGATAGATTATAAACCTAGTTGATATTTTCCTTTAGCTGTCTGCCACCAAGGGTGTCATTCCAGTGTCACGCGCTAACTTAAGGTAAATTGCCAACTTAACTATAAATATACTTTGGTAAATCCAAATTATTTTAGCTATAAGAGCGTTTTACTTTTTGCTCAGCATATCCATCATAACCATACGCGTCAAGTTAAGAGATTGTGAGCAAATTTAGAGAGGTTAAAGTGGATACTCTAGCCCTTCTACGTTTGTCTTTTAATGAAAATCGCGACCAAGTTATAGTGAGTTTTTTAAGAAATGCTTTTAAACTATTAATTTTGGTTAATACTAAAAATAACTCTCTAACCCGCCTTTTTAGCTCAATAAATGCCTTTGTTAAGCTAAGTTCTGTATTCTTTTTCACTTCTGTGCAACCAACTATGCCGTGAAATATAAGAATTGCGCACAATTTAGCATATAGTTCACATAATACTCTGCATGGCTTTCCTTTTAGCTTATCAAGCCTGATATGGCTTTTATACAATTTAAATAATAACTCAATTTGCCACCTTACTCTGTAAATCGTTAATACTTGCTCAGCACTAATTTTATTTTCTGGAACATTAGTTATAAATATTGACCAGTTCAACAATTTTTGATTTCTTTTAGAGGATCTGCGATCTTGCTAATCTATTAGCTTTCCTTCTTCTGCCCATAGACTGTTCTTCAGTTAGTTTCTGACATATAATTCTTACTCTAATTTTTGCTTCTTTTCCTAACAATACCTCGTTTTCTAAAAATAACTTATCCTCTCAACATTCTAATAACTCCATTTTTTGATTTGTTTCTACATCATATATGTTGGTATCGACGACTTATGAAATAAGCTCCTATTTCATTGATTTGTTTAAAAGAACTTGGCACAAAATAACCGAGATCAGATATTAGCAAATCATTGCTTAATATATTACTTAAATGTTTCCTATATCCCTGGTCTGATCTTACCCCCTCCGTTAAATTAAGTTGGTCTATTATCTGATTCATGTAGTCGAAAACTAATTGTAACTTTATTCCAGACTTAGTATTGCTTTCATAGCCACTGTAGCTAGTACCATAACCTTTATACATCTCTTCCATACTGTTAGGTAGAGTAATATAGCTACTGTCCAATAATTTAACACTATTAAATTGCTGTAAGATTTTGCAATCAACTTGCAAGATATTTTTAAAGAGAATCACAGATTCATTATACATCCTTTTCATAAATTCCACTGCTTCTTCAGTAAATCTAAAATCCAAACCTTGTTTTGTTATATCTATCGAGTCCTCGTTTAGTAATTGACACATTGTTTCTACGCTACAATTATCAACTCCTATATTACCCAAGACCATGGCTTTTACGAATGATGAACCTTTTAGCTTTCTCTTTCTTTTTATAAACCTTGTTGTAATTGAGATTTTCTCTGCTTTTTCATTAAAAAATTCTTTGAGCTTTTTTGATAAGCAAGTTATTTTATTCATTGGTTCTCTCACTAAAAGTATATCTGGGAGAACTTATACCTTATTATTCTATCTCTTTCATACCTTTATTTCCTTAACTTGACGCGTATGCTTATCATAACAGTGAAGCTATTTATTTATCTTCGCAATCTGTGCAGGTTAATGACAAAAAACTTAGGGTATTTGGCGTCTCATGTTTAATTTTTCGCACTACGTGCATCGCATGTCTTTAAAAATTTTTAGGTTTTTACCTATATAAGCCGAAACGCGCTTACAAAGCGTTTAAGACAGCAAAAAACGTCAAATTGACAAGGGAGAATTTGAATGCTAGCTACTACGGGGTTTCTTTGCCTTTTTTCCTGCTTAGTAAATTTCTTAAACACTTGCGGTGTAGGTTAGTTGCAAGTTAAAAGCAGCTAAATCGCTCTTAATCAAGCGTTTTAGAATAAAAAAAACGCCGATATTTTAGTACATAGTAAATAGCCAACCACCACGGGGCTTCTTTTGCCTTTTTTTTATTTAGTAAATTTCTTAAATATTTATGGCTAAAGCAATTTAAGAGACCGAAAATGGTGTCATTTCAGTGCCCCTGTAATGTCATCCCAGTGCCCTGACTACTTGGATCCAGGAATTTTATTAAGTTGGTGAGCATAAAAATAGCTGTTTTACGTTAAAATACAATGTTTTGATGATTATGGAAAGGCTGGATTCCAGTGCCAAGCACTGGAATGACATCCTCCCTTATGGAAATTGCTCTCAAATCACAATGTTCGTACAGCTATGGAATGAATCGCGGTATGACGGTTATCAGTAAACATGAATTACTTTAGCTATGCAATCAGGCTTCCTAAAAACACTTTGTAGCCAATCAATTCTTGAGTATAAAAAGAATTCCTTTAATAATAAGGTATGCTAATCAGGAATTTAATAAAACAAGCAACTCAAGTAGGAAGCAGTGAAAATGCAATACGGTATGTCGAATATCTCTATCAATTTGAGAAGTTTAGAAACACATTAAACCTCACTTTATCACTAATAAAGCAAAATAGGCTCTCATTTGAAATATACCAAGAGGGATTAGTGGATATGGAAGAGGGAGTGTGTAAGACAATCAGGTCTTCCAGTGTAAATAGATATGTTATTGTACTGAGGAAGTCAAACCCATACATTATAGTGCATGAACTTTCACACATGGTTGAAAATGAACTGAACTTAAATTTGGAGCAGGAATTCCTCCATAAAGTTTACCAGGATATTGAGCAGAACCTAAAGCAAGCAAATATTCTTGTGCAGAAAATTATCGGCCAAGTTATATTTAAGGAGATACAGGCTTATCAAACTGCAAAATCACGTGCATCTGAATTATTTGCACGCTATTTTGAGCTATTTGCTTGGGCGCAGGAGGTTTACCCTAAAGATAAAGAATACTTAATCCGCACTCAAGACTTAAACAAAGTGTTCCTTGCTACTGGCCAATGGAAAAAGAGCTACCTTGATTCACAAATGATGGAGAGAATAGATAAGGAAATCAAGGAATACAGCAATAAAACTGCCACTAAAGACGTAACCAAAGTGCAAAGCAGTTGGACTAATAAATTTTCTCCTGGGGGCAAAAAAATTAGCTCTATATTTGGAGATGATGATTAGCTTATAGTGCAGGTTTTCCTACGTCATGCCGCCGCGAACCGTCATACCGCGATTCATTCTTTTGGTGTACGAACATTGCAATTTGCAGGTAATTTGAGTAGTAGATGGTGTCATTCCAGTGCTTGACACTGGAATCCAGGAATTTGGATTGGGCAATAAGTTGGTGAGCATAAAAGTGGCTGATCTTATGTTAAAACACAACGTTCTTGATGAGATTACGGCAAGGCTGGATTCCAGTGTCAAGCACTGGAATGACACCATTTGCTGTGCAGTTTACCTTTAAGAATGAATGTTCGTACAGTTGTGCGCGGTATCTCATCAGCTAACACGTAGCGGAATGACGGTTGTCGGTAAATCTTTTAGCTATAGAAGTTAACTTTGCAGTTAACTTCTACAGCGTTTCAAAGTATAGTTTTGGTAATACAGTAACTAAATATACATGAAAACCATTTTAGCTGTTGAAACAAGCTGCGACGAAACTGCAGTAGCGATTGTAAATAGTGACAAGCAAGTCCTTGCTCACAAGATTCTTTCTCAAGTAGAACACAAAAAACGCGGTGGGGTGATTCCTGAGATAGCTTCACGTGCTCATATGGAACATTTAAGTGGCCTGATAAAAAGCGCTGTAAAAAAATCTAACCTTAACTTTTGTGACCTCAATGCAATTGCAGCAACATCAGGACCAGGACTCATAGGTGGATTAATAGTTGGTACAATGATGGCTAAAGCAATTGCGCATGTAGCACAAAAACCGTTCATTGCAGTGAATCACTTAGAAGCGCATGCATTGGTTATTAGGTTACTGCATGAGGTAAAATTTCCATTTTTAGTCCTACTAATATCAGGTGGTCACTGTCAATTTTTAATTGCACAGGATGTAGGTAAATACATTAAACTTGGAGAAACGCTCGATGATTCACTAGGAGAAGCATTTGATAAAGTTGCTAAGATGCTGGGTTTAAGCTACCCAGGAGGCCCATTAATTGAAAAGTTGGCTAAAAAAGGCAATGGCACAAGATTCAAACTGCCAAGGGCAATGATAAAACGTTCTGGATGTAACTTTTCGTTTTCTGGGATTAAAACAGCAGTAAAAAACTTAGTACAAGAACTTAAAATGAGCGAGCAAGATGTGTGTGATGTATGTGCTTCGTTTCAAGAGTGTATTAGTGACATACTGCTGGACAGGGTTAGTAATGCGATTATTATGGCCGAATCTTTAAATATCAAAATCAATGACTTTGTGATTACCGGCGGAGTTGCAGCAAATAATTTCTTGAGAGAAAAATTAAAACAACACATAAACTTAAACATATTTTTTCCCCCTAACGACCTATGTACAGACAATGCAATTATGGTTGGATGGACAGGAATTGAAAGGTTACAGAAAAATTATATAGATCCACTTAATTTTGCACCAAGACCTAAGTGGGAGTTAGAGAGTTATTAAAAGCTCTCAATTCTGAATTATAGCTAAAGTGACTTAGGTTCTCTAATTGCACATAAGTCAACAATAATTTTCACACAAATCAAAACAGCATATCTTCTCCATAATCCTTGGTAATTTTACATAAGTTAAAAGTAGCATATGGTTCTCTCCGCGGTCTGAGATGACAATAAATTTGTCAAGCCGCATTATATAGCTCTTTTTACAATAATCCGAACAGACCGTAATATGCTACTGGCCTGCTATAGCCATAAACACATATCTTATCGCATTCGGACTATTATAAGAAAGGCTATACTTGTTAGGCGGAAGTGGACGGCAACATATTTACCACGAAGTCTAACTAAGTTCTTGCTTGTCCCTTCCATCGGCATTGCTATCTTTATTTTCAATAAAATTATTGTCCTATGCTCTTTTGATGTTTATTGATAATAAAATTCTGTTTTATCAACCAACATCCTATGCATAATTACAGCTAATTTTCTTGCTACTGCTACAATTGCTTTTTTCATTCCTTTTTTCTTCGCAACCCCAGTTTTTTAATTTAAATGTCCTCTTGGTAACTGTAAGCATTGTTTGTGCAGCTTCATATAACATACTTCTACATTCCGCTGGTCCCATCTTTGATATGCTGCCATGCCGATCAACTTCTCCAGAAGAATATTGCCTTGGTGTCAACCCTATATATGCTCCAACTGTATCAGATTTCTCAAACCTATGTGGGTTATCAATTGCAGCTTTATACGTCATTGCTACTATAATCCCCACTCCTGGAACAGTAGTTAACAATTTACAATCATCGTCTTTTTCACCTTGTTCTGAAAGCATTTTGTCAAGCTTTCTTAATGACTTTTCTATTGCTTCCAAACTACAAACTAACGCTTCAATTGAACTCCTACTGATTTCATCCAAATTATTTATTGCCTCTTGTATTCTTAAAGCGAAAGTTTCAAATTTTGATCCTTTATCGACCATGTATCTTCAACCATACGCGTCAAGTTAAGAGATTGTGAGCAAATTTAGAGAGGTTAAAGTGGATACTCTAGCCCTTCTACGTTTGTCTTTTAATGAAAATCGCGACCAAGTTATAGTGAGTTTTTTAAGAAATGCTTTTAAACTATTAATTTTGGTTAATACTAAAAATAACTCTCTAACCCGCCTTTTTAGCTCAATAAATGCCTTTGTTAAGCTAAGTTCTGTATTCTTTTTCACTTCTGTGCAACCAACTATGCCGTGAAATATAAGAATTGCGCACAATTTAGCATATAGTTCACATAATACTCTGCATGGCTTTCCTTTTAGCTTATCAAGCCTGATATGGCTTTTATACAATTTAAATAATAACTCAATTTGCCACCTTACTCTGTAAATCGTTAATACTTGCTCAGCACTAATTTTATTTTCTGGAACATTAGTTATAAATATTGACCAGTTCAACAATTTTTGATTTCTTTTAGAGGATCTGCGATCTTGCTAATCTATTAGCTTTCCTTCTTCTGCCCATAGACTGTTCTTCAGTTAGTTTCTGACATATAATTCTTACTCTAATTTTTGCTTCTTTTCCTAACAATACCTCGTTTTCTAAAAATAACTTATCCTCTCAACATTCTAATAACTCCATTTTTTGATTTGTTTCTACATCATATATGTTGGTATCGACGACTTATGAAATAAGCTCCTATTTCATTGATTTGTTTAAAAGAACTTGGCACAAAATAACCGAGATCAGATATTAGCAAATCATTGCTTAATATATTACTTAAATGTTTCCTATATCCCTGGTCTGATCTTACCCCCTCCGTTAAATTAAGTTGGTCTATTATCTGATTCATGTAGTCGAAAACTAATTGTAACTTTATTCCAGACTTAGTATTGCTTTCATAGCCACTGTAGCTAGTACCATAACCTTTATACATCTCTTCCATACTGTTAGGTAGAGTAATATAGCTACTGTCCAATAATTTAACACTATTAAATTGCTGTAAGATTTTGCAATCAACTTGCAAGATATTTTTAAAGAGAATCACAGATTCATTATACATCCTTTTCATAAATTCCACTGCTTCTTCAGTAAATCTAAAATCCAAACCTTGTTTTGTTATATAGCCTTTCTTATAATAGTCCGAATGCGATAAGATATGTGTTTATGGCTATAGCAGGCCAGTAGCATATTACGGTCTGTTCGGATTATTGTAAAAAGAGCTATATCTATCGAGTCCTCGTTTAGTAATTGACACATTGTTTCTACGCTACAATTATCAACTCCTATATTACCCAAGACCATGGCTTTTACGAATGATGAACCTTTTAGCTTTCTCTTTCTTTTTATAAACCTTGTTGTAATTGAGATTTTCTCTGCTTTTTCATTAAAAAATTCTTTGAGCTTTTTTGATAAGCAAGTTATTTTATTCATTGGTTCTCTCACTAAAAGTATATCTGGGAGAACTTATACCTTATTATTCTATCTCTTTCATACCTTTATTTCCTTAACTTGACGCGTATGGTATCTTCAACAACCCTCTTATTGTTCCAATAACCTGCTGTTTGCTACACATTAGCTGTCTTCTGCTTCCAAGCGCTATTTTAATTTGACAACTGATTTTACTAACACTTCTCATCATCTGCGCTATACCCCTCGCATCGTTTTTATCATTCTTATTGATTCTTGCAGACAACGCTGCTGCCATATGCCTTGCATCTACACAAATTACTGGTAATCCAAAACTCCTTAACTCTTTGCACATTGATATTGACAACTATCCACTTTCTATTCCTATGGGTTCGTATTTTTTGCCTTGGCTAATCTGCTATTGCCTTACTTTCGCTTGCAACAACTTCTTCCTTAACAACTTTTCCTTTCTCATCAACGATACTTATAAAAGTTTCTTTTAATGAGATCGCTATAATATTTCATGACCTACTGTAAAAGTTTAAATTATTTTTGAAGAACCAATTCATTGAATTTGTTACTTCGTGCTAAAATAATGGAGTATGTCTCTCCATCATTCAATAGCAATTACAGTATGTTTAGCTATAATTTGAAAAACAAAAATTCGTCATTCCGCTACTAGTTAGCGGGATCTAGAGGTACCGCGGCGGCATGACGTAGGATTGCTGTCATCCCGCTGCTTGTTAGTGGCTAAGAGATGCTGTGAATAAATCACGGTATGACGGTTAAGTATCCCGCTACGTGTTAGCGGCTGAGATAACGCGAATAAATCGCGGGATGACGTGTTGCTTGGGTCAGCTATAGAAGCAAAACTCATCATTTTGAAAGAGGAGGAGATTTTTCCGGACCCTCAGCAGGGATTGATTTTGGATCTGATAATTCTGTATTTACCTTGATTGGCTCTAATGGAGTTTTCTGCTCTTCCGGTTTATCATCTGGAATTGGAACAGGCCAATCCATAATGTTTTGCGGTATAACTTCTGCTTCTTTAGCTTCTTTTTGACCTGTTGAAGATGATGCATCAACTCCTGCATTTTTAGTAACTTCTTGTTTGAGTTGTTTATTTTCTTCTTGTAATTGCTTTAAATTTTTCTTTAACTCGTCAATCTCTCTTATTTTTTGTTTTAATTGTTCAGATATAGTTAGTTTGTCTCTAGTCAATTTTTTGTTTTCTTGTCTTAACCCACTAGCTGTTCTGCTTGAGTTGTTGTTTACAGCTTGTATACCTTGGTCTTGCTGCTGCATGCTTGTTCCTCTACTTTCATATTCAACTTCAGTTTGAGTTGCCTGACCTTTTTCCTGCTGTAATATGTTCTGCAGTTGCTCTAGACTCTCTTTGGCAGATTTCAACTCTTCTTGTAACATATCTTCCTTTTCCTTAAGCTGACGTTGAAGCTTTTCTATTTCCCCCTTCGTATTTTCTTCGCTTAGCTCATCTGCAAGTGATCTTCCAGGTTCAAGTTGTCGAATTTTCCTCTCTAAGTCTTCCTTTTCTCTCTGTAATTCATTTAATTCTTTAGACAATTGGTTCGCCGTTTCAGCCAATGTATTGTTTTCCTTTTTTGTTTCCATTAACTGTTCTGCCAACTGCTTTTTATGATCATCGTTTAAACCTTCCACTATTTTCTTCAGGTCATTCTCCAAATTTGCATTCTTTTCCTTTAGTACAGTTAAATTAGCTTCACTTTGCTTCAATTTTCTCTGTAATTCTTTATTTGCCTCATTTGTTTCACCTTCCTTATCTTTCAACTGATCATTTAAGTTCTTTATTACATCATTTTTATCCTGTAGTTCTTCCTCTTGTTCCTTTATTCTTTGACCTCTTTCAAATATCGCTCGCTGTTGTTCATTGACTTTATCTCTCAAGGAGTCACGTTCTAATCTTAGATCCTCAAGCTGCTTTGCCTGCACTGCAAAATATTTAGCAAATGTTTCTTTTTCTTCCTCTAATTCCTCAACTTCATCTTTTAATCCTTCTTGCTCATACTCTTCTTCATCACCAGACATATCATCCTCAAATATTTCATCTTCATCACTAAATTCACTGCTGGTGGATATAGAACTTCTACGTGAAGAAGGTGTGCTAGGAGAGGAATACCCACTGCTGCTTGGTGTAGGTGACTGTGGTGATATATGTAGATCTTTTGTAAATATTTCCTCTGCTGGTACTTGCTGATCGTCTACACTCTTGGATATGCCAGTAAAAGCTTGATACAGAGTTTTTCCGTTGATAAAAACTTCTTTATTTTGTCCAACTAACTTTAATACTTCTTCTGAACTCGTTATTCCTCCAAATTTTGGCTCACCAATAACACTCTGTATACCACCAGAATCCAATTTTACGGTCATGCTACAGTCTATGCTGTTACCTTCAGAATCCTTAGCCTGCCAATTAATGGTCATTTCACATGAGCTTGAACCAGTAAAATCATAGTGCCTTTCGCTGCCTTTTTTGGTTGCAGTTATTTGACTATCTTTCCCTAAAGATATGTTATAAACCTTACCTTCACTGCTAGCTCTTAAAATATTGCTAATTTCTATTGGTTTTTCTTCATTTTCAAATCTAATTTTGAAGTCATCATCTTTTGTTGAATACGCTAAGAAATTTTGATTTGGTAAAGATGCTTCAAATTCTCTATGTGTTTCATTTATTGATTGCTCAAATTTTTGGAACTCCTTTTCCCACTTTAAATTTATCTGTCCTGTAATGTTCTCATCTTTGCGTAAAGGGCCAATAAAATACCAGATTAAATTTTTTTCCTCCAATTGTTTTATAGTCTCTTGAAAGCTGCTACAAGATTCAATCACATCTAAAATATCCTTTTTCTTCTGTTCATCTACATCTAAACTTTGACTTTCAGCTATAAATACATTTTCGTTTTCCTGTGGCATAATTTTACATTTTAAAAAATATACTATAATATTAACAGATTTCTTTAAAAAGTCAACTAATTGTTGGATAAATAAACTTGAGCATTTGGCCAAAATGTTATATAGTAGTCACTTCAAGAAGTACAGTATGGACAATACCATTATAAGAAAATACGATATTAGAGGTATAATAGGCAAAGACTTGCAGATTAATGATGGGTACGAGATAGGTAGAAAGTTTGGCCAAACCGTAGTTAGTGTTTGTGTCGGCTACGACAGCAGAATAGATTCACCAGGTATAGAAAGAGAATTAATTAGGGGCTTAACTTTATCCGGTGCAAATGTTATACGCGTTGGACTATGCTCTTCACCTATGCTTTACGCTGCAACACAAATCACACAGGCGGATCTTGGTATCATAATAACTGCCTCTCATAACCCCAGCGAATATAATGGCTTTAAATTTTTTAGTAATAAAAAAGTCTTCTCAGATCAAGAAATGAAGGAAATTATAAGCAGTCCAATTAAAAACAGCACAAGAATTGGAAGCTTAATTAACATAAATATATATAGTGAGTACATTAGCATATTGAAAAGTGCAGTGAAGAATAATACTACACAGAAATTAAAAATAGCCTGGGATTGTGGAAATAGTCCAGCAAGTGGAATTATAAGGTATATTGAAAAGATCTTGCCTGGTCATACGCATATCGTAACCAATAACTCTATAGATGGGGCATTTCCACTGCATGATCCAGATCCCATAGAGGAAAAGAACCTCGCTCAATTAATTGACATTGTGAAGGAATGTGAATGTGATCTTGGCATTGCGCTAGATGGCGATAGCGATAGGGTGCGCTTAATTGATAATAAAGGCAACGTTGTTTCCAATGACCATTTATTTATAATTTTTGCACGTGAAGTGTTGGAGGAATATCCAGAAAGCAAAGTTATTGCTAACGTAAAAATGAGTATGAAAGTGCATGATTTTGTTAGTAAGTTAGGAGGGCAAGTTATTACCTGCGCTACTGGACATTCACTAGTTAAGAAGAAGATGGTAGAGGAAGAGGCAAAGTTTGCTGGTGAATTAAGCGGGCACTTCTTCTTTTCTGAGCTAGGTTTTGATGATGGGCTATATTCTGCTGTTAAAGCAGTTGACATTTTGCTTAAGAAAAACCAAAGCCTATCTCAGGTAATTGAGGATTTACCGAAGTTATATATCACTCATGAAGTAAAGATTGTAGTGAAAGATGAGAAAAAATTTCAAATAATTGAATCAATAAAGAAAACACTGGAGAAGCAAAATATTGTATTTTCAGATCTTGATGGTGTTAAAGTAACCGATAATAAAGGTTGGTGGCTTCTTAGGGTATCAAATACGCAAAACTGCATTACAGCAAGATGCGAAGGAGAGACTTTAGAGGGTTTTGAACTTACTAAAAAGGTTTTGTTCCATTACATTGATGAAGCAAGGTCTTTAAATTGTAGCTACTCACAGAAATAAATTTGATTTATAAAATTGACATGAAAGTATAAAGATAAATAGGCTAAATGTACTTATCACCTGGTCAGGCTGCAGCATTATTTCGTGTAACCGTTTGCGGGTCCACTTAATTCTGCAATTCTTTGATCTCACTCATGGAGAGGCCAGTAAACTTAACAATAGTGGTGACATCAACATTATTAGCCAGCATTGTTTTTGCAACTTCAATTTTTCCTTCCTTTTTAGCATCATCAAGTTTTTGTTCAAGAACAGCCCGTTCATCACGAATACGTTTTATTTCCTGTTCGTAGGCAATAAATTCTTTCTCTGACCAGTTGAATCTATTTAGTTCTTCATATGCCTTTTTAATTATTACATCACTACCTATTATCTTTTCCAATTCTTCTTCGCTAGTTTCATCTGCATATTTAAAATAATAGATCCATTTTTCAACTATACTCTCCAATTGGTCTTCTTTAGTTTTAGGAAATTTTGGTAACTCAATAAATGTAAAATAAAAATCTTTTAAATCATGTTCATAGCTATCTTTGTCTAACATTACATGATCTGACTTATACTCAGATTTATTAGGAAAGAGAATACAATCAGCAATAGCTATAAAAATGATTTCTTTAAGATCCTGATATTGATCACCTTTATCAGCTTGCCTTGAATAAGCTTTAGCAGCGTAATATTGAGCGCGTTTTTCAAAGCCTTTAGTTTTGGCAACTTGCATTTCGACTATTACTTGCACCCCATTTTCATCCCTGCAAAGAACATCAACGATACTTTGTTTTTTAGAGGCAATTTCAGCATCTTGAATAGTGCTGAGGAATTCTATTTCTTTTATTTCATCTTTGCCAGTGAACCCCAAAATATCATTGAGAAAGTGAATGAGGATGTCTTTATTTTTTTCAGTACCAAAAATACGCCGAAACGCAACATCATTCTTGGGGTCGAGAAACTTAGAAAGAGCCATAAAAAAATTTTTAAATGTATCTTTATATTATATATTCTTATTGATAATAATTCAATAATTTGTCATCTTTTTTGTTAACTTTACTGATGTTGCCAGAGGGAACGTTGTTGCAAAATTTTGTAAAATTTATTATCCTAAGGTTTCAAGTCCTCACAGGTTTATTGGAACTATATGTACAATGTGTTTATCAGTGAAAATCCGGAGAAAATGATGGGGGAAAAGTTAATGCATTACTTTAGCCAGGGTAAATGCGAAGGCAATGCAGAAATGAAAAATCTGCTGGGAGGAAAGGGGGCAAATTTAGCAGAAATGTGCAATGTTGGCATTCCTGTTCCACCTGGTTTCACAATTTCCACCTCTGCTTGCAAAGTCTATTATCAAGACAATAGATCTTCTGTCATCCAAGTAGCTGACTACTCGGATCCAGAAAAAAATGTGGTCACGCACTGGAATGACATATGTAGTGAAATCAAAAACTACATGGCGATGCTCGAAAATGACATCGGTTGTAAGTTTGGGGATTTAAATAACCCCTTATTAGTTTCAATACGCTCTGGTAGTGTTAGTTCAATGCCGGGCATGCTTGATACTATTTTAAATGTTGGCCTAAATGATGAAACCGTTGTTGGGCTTGCAAAAAAAAGTGGCGAACGTTTTGCTTACGATAGCTACTGCCGTTTCATCATGATGTACTCCAATGTTGTACTACAGCTTGATCATCACCTATTTCAAGATGTTATTGATAATAAGCAGCAAAAGAGTGGAGCAAAAAGCTTAGCTGATCTTGATGTTGATGTTTTAAAAGAAATTGTTAACAATTTCAAAAGGATAGTACATGAAAAAACAGGAAAACATTTCCCGCAGAACGTTGAAGAGCAATTGTTAAACTCAGTTAATGCAGTATTTGCCTCTTGGAAAAATGATAGGGCTGTTTCCTATAGAAGAATACATAATATTCCTGAAAACCTTGGAACAGCGGTCAACGTGCAAGCAATGGTTTTTGGTAATTTAAATGATAATTCTGCAACTGGTGTGATATTTACACGAAATCCTTCAACTGGAGAAAAAAAATACTTTGGTGAATTTCTGATTAATGCTCAGGGTGAGGATGTGGTTTCTGGTGTTTATACTCCTATGCCAATTGACGGAAAGCAAAAAAACACCATGGAGAAGTTGCTGCCAAGTGTCTACCGAGAATTATGTGTGGTATGTGAAAAACTTGAAAGGCATTATAAAGACATGCAGGATATCGAATTTACTGTACAGGACGGTAAATTATGGATTTTGCAGACTAGGTCTGGCAAGCGCACGGCTGAAGCTGCTATTCGCATAATAGTTGATATGGTAAACGAAGGAACGATTACAAAAGAAGAAGGAATATTGAGAATTGATCCAAAAACCTTTGACAATTTATTGCATCCAGTTCTTGACGTTGAGAGTGACCAAAAAGTAATAGGGAAGGGGCTACCTGCTTCTCCAGGTGTTGCTTCTGGATATGTAGTGTTTAGTGCAAGTGATGCTGAAAAAGCTGCAGAGCAGGGTAAAAAAGTGATTTTAGTAAGGTCAGAAACGAGTCCTGAAGATATTAATGGAATGAATGCTGCAAGCGGCATAGTAACAGCACGGGGAGGGATGACCTCGCATGCTGCTGTTGTAACCCGTGGAATGGGTAAGCCATGCATTTGCAGTGTAAGTGGACTTTATATCGATAAAGATGGAATTTTCTTTTCTGTAGGGGATACAAAAGTAAATAAAGGTGAACCAATTACCATCAACGGAGGAACAGGGGAGGTTATGCTTGGCATTCTTCCTACAATTTCGCCTGAATTATCGCAAGAATTCAAAACGATAATCAACTGGATAGATGAAATCAAAACGATCAAAGTGAGAGCGAACGCTGATACTCCAAAAGATGCAAAAATTGCAAAAGAATTCGGTGCAGAAGGTATAGGCTTATGTCGCACAGAACATATGTTTTTCGCTAGTGATAGAATCGAATTCATTCAAAAATTGATAATAGCTGACGATGAAAATGAAAGGGCAAATGCGCTCATTAAACTAGAAGAAATGCAAAAGTCTGATTTCAAAGAAATATTTTCTATTATGGAGGGCAGGGAAGTCACTATACGGTTGCTTGATCCACCTTTGCATGAATTTTTACCCAATGATCAGTCTACTATAGAAAAAATTGCCAAATCACTTAGTAAGTCAGTTGAGTCAGTAAAAAATAAAATAGCACAGTTATCAGAAAAGAACCCAATGCTTGGCCATCGAGGTTGTAGACTTGCTATTTCTCATCCTGAAATATATAGCATGCAGATTAGGGCAATACTTAGTGCTGCAAGTGAATTAAAGAAAGAAAAGAAGATAGAAGTGGAACCTGAAATCATGATTCCTTTTATCATGAGTGAGAAAGAGTTTGTTCTGATATGCGAGCTAGCAAAGAAAGAATCCTCTGTCATCTCAGCTAGGATCCAGATGCAGATTCCAGCGTCACGCGCTGGAATGACATCAGACAAGGCGTACTCAATTGGAACGATGATAGAACTACCAAGAGCAGCACTGATTGCTGATAAGTTAGCAAAACATGCAGAGTTTTTTAGTTTTGGCACTAATGATTTAACGCAAACAACCATGGGACTTTCAAGAGATGATTCAGTTAATTTCCTCGATTCTTATAAGGAAAGCAACATATTTGACAATGATCCATTTGAAGTGCTGGACATCGAAGGGGTAGGGGAGTTAATCAAGATAGCCATTGAAAGAGGCAAAAAAACCCGAAAAGAAATAAAACTGGGTATATGTGGAGAGCATGGAGCAGATCCAAAATCTATAGAGTTTCTCATCGAATCAGGGGTAGATTATGTTTCATGCTCACCCTATAGAGTACCGATTGCAAAGTTAGTGGCAGCACAGTTTAGTGTTAGATCTAAATTTGCTAGGTAAGTATAGTGGCAGTGTTGGCTACTCATATGGTTTGAGCCCACCAGAGGGTGTCATTCCAGCGCGTGACGCTGGAATCTAGTTTTTATTATGACCTTCTGGATCCCAGTGTCTGGGCACTGGGATGACATCCTGTTACACGTTCAACTTCATTCTCTCTCATCTCCCTATAACTTGGTAATGTAGAATTTTTTACATGCAACCCGGTATATATTGCAATCAAAGCAGCTATGACACTGCAAACTACTGCACCAGCTACAAATGGAACCATCACAGCAGCAGTAATGAATAATCCTGTAATAACAACTCCAACAACATCTTTTGTCAATGAGGTGTAAAAATCCTTTTTGCTCTCTTTATATTTAGTTTCTTGTTCATTTGGCATAGAAAATTGAGAATTTGTGAAGACATTTTTATTATTATCACAATCTGATATAGTAGTTTTGCCGGTATTTGTTTCTATTGTTAATACAGGCGTTTCATTTTCGTTACTATGACCTGGCTGATCATTAACACTACTTGACACAGGTTGGTTAGCATTTGCTTCTGTTACTATAGGAGGTGCTGGTACTATATTTTCTTCTACATTGGATGTTTCTGGTGTAATAAAATTTAATAGTATCTGAGTAATTTCTTCAACTTGTGTAGTTTGTTCTTTATCCATGGCCACCTTTAAAGCCTTTTGCATGTTTTCATCATTTACATGACCTAACAATAATTTAACTCCCTGGACATACTTTTGAGTAACAGCACAGAGCAAAGCGTTAAATTTTTCTTCTTCATTAAACTTACCACTATCCAGGAGTATTCTTACAACATCAGCTTGCTTAGTCGTTATAGCTTCGCTCAATCCAGCTTTTACATGTTTGAATTGACCAGTATTGCCTTCAGTTTTCAACTCTGTGAGTAATTTAATAATGTGTAGAAATATAGCACGATCATTGGTGTTGTCTGTAATATTAGGTCCCTTTGAATTAACAATATGCCCAAGTAAAGTATAATGATATTTATTTGTTTTTTTTATGTTTATCCTATTTTCTTTGAGCTTCTCACCAAACTCCTCAGCAGTTATATTAGGATTGTTAGTTACAATTTCCTTTATCTTTTCATAAGTCATGTCAAATTTTACCACTATTACTATCTAATTTATTATAGCAACTTTCCCAAAACCAGTCAAGGCATATTGCAGTTTCAAGCAGCATGATATATCATGATACATATTGAATATAGTTCTTAAAGCAAATGATGGAAGATTTAGCCTATAAATTAGTTAAAGTGACCGAAGCTGCAGCACTTGCTGCGTATAAATTGGCAGGCTTTGGTGATGAAAAAAGGGCTGATCAGGTTGCAGTTGATGCAATGCGTACAGTATTAAATTCAATGGAAATAAATGGTACTATCGTAATTGGTGAAGGTGAGAGAGATGAAGCGCCGATGCTATATATTGGCGAGAAGGTTGGCACTGGAAATGGTCCTGAAATCGACATTGCCGTTGACCCACTTGAGGGCACTACGATTTGTGCTCATTACAAACCAGGGGCAATGTCTGTTCTTGCTGCAACGAAAAAAGGTAATTTTTTACATGCACCTGATGTTTATATGGAAAAAATAGCGGTAGGAAAAAATCTTCCAGAGGGTGTAGTCTCACTAAAAAATAGCATTGAAAAGAATCTAGACAATTTAGCCAAGGCAAAAAAGTGCAAAGTGAATGATCTCGTGGTAACTGTACTTAAACGTGAAAGGCATGGTGAATTAATAGAGAAAATCAGGAAATTAGGATCAAAAATTAAACTAATAGATGATGGTGATGTTGCGGCCATAGTTTCACTAGTAAATGGCAATCATGATATGTATATCGGTATAGGAGGAGCACCAGAGGGAGTGCTTGCGGCTGCAGCGCTAAGCTCTATCGACGGACAGATGGAGGGAAGATTAGTACTTGATACGGATCAGTTAAGAGAAAGAGCAAAAAATTTAAATATTGATGACCCAGAAAAAGTCTACGCCGTAAAAGATATGGCAAGAGGTGAATCAGTGTTCATTGCAACTGGAGTAACAAGCGGAGAACTTGTGGATGGAGTTAAATTGAATCATAATACCTATTCAACTAATTCTTTAATAATTCTGCCTAATAGGCTGATAAAGCTGCAAACAATGCAGAACTTATGTTAGCTTTTTTAGTTTCTAATTTTAGCTTTACAACATTTAGCATTAAGATATAATCAAGTTTACTTATAACAATAGAGGTGTGAAATGTTTTCTAGTATTATAAATCTATTTAATGGTTTGTACAAAAATTCGAGTACCAAGGAAAGTGAAGAAAAGTTGACTCTTCTATCTCCTCAAGCAAATCTTCAATTCGATGAGACTCAGGTACAAAGTGTGCTCTCAGATTTTGAGGAATTGGAGTTTAAGGATAATAAGTGTTTTGACAAAATAGCAGACGATTATGAAAAGAAGGGGGAGAGTGCCCTTTTTAACTATGTAATATTGAATAAGCGGAAAGAAATAATCGATATATTAGATAGGAATCTTCCTCTCCTCGAAGAACAGGAGGAGTTTAGAAAGAAATATGGTCAATATGTTCTTCAAATTGACAAAGGAATGAGTTATGGAAAAGAACTTCAAGATGGACTTCGGTCTTTTGAAGATAGGGCAGAAAAAGTATTATCAGATTTTGAAAGATTGAATTTTGATTTTAAGGATAATAAGTGTGAAGATTCTTCTGATTTCGTAAATTATAATAACGGTTGGCCGGCAGATCCATTTGACAAGATAGCAAATTATTATCGAGAGGATGATATTTTCCTTTTCAATTATGTGGTATTGAGTAAGCGAAAAGAAATAATGGGTATATTGGATAAGAAGCTTACTTCTAAAGATCAGGAGGAGTTAAAAGAAAATTTTAAAAAGAGGTTGGGTAGATATCTTATTCGAATTGGTGAAAGAATGAGCGATGGACAAGAATTTCTAAAAACTGGTAGTGCAATTGCTTTCTTTGATGGGTGTTATGTGCCATGTCCATATGCAAACCGTCTTCTTAATCATTATGACCATCTTAATATCAACATTACTAAACCTGAACAAAGTTTAGAAACCAGTCGTCTTTTCACTGAAAAAACTAAAAGAATGGAAGAAGAGAAAAGCGAGGTAAAAAGAGCAAAAATATACAGCAATGGTGAAAGAATAGTAACAATTGAGAAGAATGAGAAACAACAGAGGAACTACTCCTTTACAAAATTTGCAATATGTGACATCGAAATTAGTTGGGGTGCAAAAGATGAATCTGGAAAAGACCTTAACTGTACTGTTGTTCTAAATATAAATTTAGGTCAAGTTAGTATTAAAAAATCAACTATTGACGGTAAAGATGTTGAACCAAAGAAAATTTTAGAGTTAGCTAAGCAAAACGAGGCTGTGCTTATAAAAGGTAAAGCTTTACATGAAGTTTTAGCAGCACATTTCATTAAGCAAACACCATGTGAGGAAAAGAAGGATATGCAATCGCACGAGAATATCGTTGTACCTGGTTCCGGTGCACCTCGCTCTATTAATGAGGAAATAACTGTAGAGCATCCGTTCGGGAAAGCGGCAAATAAAGATAATCATAGAGAAATGTGAGTTTACAACAAATGGTGCCATGAAAGTAGCTGATACATAACTGTACGAACGTTTGTTTGCGAAGAAATGTTATAGCAGGTTTTGCCTCAAACACAAAGGTGTCATTCCAGTGCTTGACACTGGAATCCAGC
The DNA here is from genome assembly GCF_964026875.1 of Wolbachia endosymbiont (group A) of Pherbina coryleti. Lineage (NCBI taxonomy): Bacteria > Pseudomonadati > Pseudomonadota > Alphaproteobacteria > Rickettsiales > Anaplasmataceae > Wolbachia > Wolbachia endosymbiont (group A) of Pherbina coryleti. The sequence continues at coordinate 1,100,936 of NZ_OZ034706.1, read as the reverse complement.
CCTTTTACGCAGTCCCATTAAAAACGTTGTATTTTAACGTAGGATTAGCTACTTTTATACTCACCAATTTAATCTCTAATCAAAATTCCTGGATCCCAGTGTCTGGGCACTGGGATGACATCCTCCCTAGTGGATTCAAATCACAATATTCGTATAGTAAGCACTGACCACTTTTGCTTCAATATTTGCGATGCCCCTGAACAGATACAATTATTCTATTATCAGGAGGATGCCATTAATCGCTTTATATAATGCTACTTGTAACACTTATGCCCTGAACGGAGACAGTTTAGGCTGTTATGCCTGGCGGCTTTGTTGGAATAAGTTTTTCAACACTGCTAACAATAAAATTGATTGTATCGTCAGCTACCTTATCGAATTTATCATTTATCTCTTTTCCTATTTCTTGATTTTTAACATATTCGTGTAGAGCTAAAGCAGTTATAGCTGCACATGCTGCAATTAAGCCAGTTTGTGCTATAATGAATAGTGATAATCCTCCTACGAATATAGATGTTAATCCAATAGCCAGGTTTATAATTTTACTTTGTGTTGTTTGTTGCGTCGCTTGGCTTTGATCTGCCTGTTTATCCTCTAAAGCATTCGATATTGTTTTTAAGGCAACTTTTATCGCTATTGCTGCAACTGAAACCATAATTAGCCCTATAGCTATTTTTGCTAAAAGAAGAATCGACGGTAGCATCATTACAAATAATAGCGCGCCAATTCCTCCAGCTAACCACTTCTCATTTATTTTTTTTGATTGATTTGTACCAGTGTTCATTATTACCCTCCACTTTACTTATGATTTACCTATATCTAATACGAAATATGAAGGTAGTCAACTATATATTTTATATGAAAGATTGTATTAAAAGTTTTTCATGTTATTTTTTGCTGCTTCGTGGTTAAATTTGGAATTTTAGAAAGAGTTACGTATTATTTGAAATTCTTGTATACTGTTTTGAATCAGTTAAATAGATAATGAAGTGCAGGACGCAGTTTTAATTTTACAAGATGGCAAGTGCTTTTGGGGAAAATCAGTAGGTAAAAAAGGCAAGTGCATAGGCGAGGTTTGTTTTACCACTGGTATGACCGGTTATCAGCATACTATAACTGATCCTTCTTTTGCCGATCAAATTATAACGTTCACTTTTCCTCATATTGGTAACATTGGAATAAACCATAAAGATAATGAAGGAAAGAAAATTTTTGCAAGTGGTGTGGTTATGCGTGAACTTTCTTCTATGTCCCACCCTTCTTCATATATCAGTTTAAATGATTGGTTAGAGAAAAATAACGTGATTGGGATATCAGGAGTTGATACTAGAGCTTTAACAAGACATTTGAGAGAACATGGATCTCAAAATGGAATGATATGCTCATCGAGTAAGGCGCATGCATTAGACAAATTGAAGGAATACAAACCTGTAAATGGGATAGAAATAACTAATAAGGTTAGCTTAAATAACAGTTTTGAAAATAATAGACTAGCGGAGCACTTTGTCATCCAAGTAGCTGACTACTCGGATCCAGCAAAAAATATATGGATTCCAGTGTCACGCACTGGAATGACATCAGATAGAGCTATTGACCTTAATGCAAAATATAGGATTGTAATCGTTGATTTTGGCGTAAAAATCAGTATAGTTTCACGCTTAATAGAACTTGGTTGTACAGTTGAATTAATCAGACCAAGCACAGGTTTTGCTCAAAAAGTGTTGAGTATGAATCCAGATGGTATAGTGCTTTCAAATGGTCCTGGTGATCCGCAAGAAATAGGAGAAAGTGTAGTTTCAGAAATAGACATTATTATAAAATCTAAAATACCAATTTTTGGCATATGCATGGGCCATCAATTACTTGCGATTACTTTGGGGGCAAAGACCATCAAGATGGATATAGGTCACCGAGGGAGTAACCATCCAGTTTATGATGTAATTAGTGGAAAAGTTGAGATCACTAGCCAAAATCATGGTTTTGTTGTTGATTCAGCTTCTCTTCCAAGTAATGTTGAAATTACTCACATTTCTCTATTTGATAATAGTGTAGAGGGAATAATGATGAAGGATTACCTAGTCTTTTCTGTGCAATATCATCCAGAAGAAGCGCCAGGTACGCATGATTCGCATTATTTGTTTAGGCGTTTTATTGGCAATATTGTGTTATATAAAATGAAATCTGCATGATTTTAATCAGGGTAGGTTTTATTGCTTGATTTTTTAATTTTAGGCGTTTAGTATTAAATACAATAAGAGCTTAAGTTAAGATGCTAAAATAGTATTCTCTTAACAAATTTTTGCGGAGGAGTGACCGAGTGGTTAAAGGTAACAGACTGTAAATCTGTCCGCGTGAGCGTACGTAGGTTCGAATCCTACCTCCTCCATTGTGCGGGTATAGCTCAATGGTAGAGCTCTAGCCTTCCAAGCTAGTGAAGTGGGTTCGATTCCCACTATCCGCTCTTTTTTTTGTTGTATTTTTATAAAATCAACATATTATTTATTGATGTATTTGTATTTTAGGTAGAAAAGTTTAAATTATGACAGCAATAGTGGAAGCATTTGGAAAGCCGCATGTAAATGTGGGAACAATAGGACATGTGGATCATGGGAAGACGACGTTAACAGCGGCGATAACGAAGCATTATGGAAATTTTGTAGCGTACGATCAGATAGACAAAGCGCCAGAAGAAAGGAAGAGGGGGATAACGATAGCAACAGCGCATGTTGAGTATCAGACAGAGAAAAGGCATTATGCACACGTTGATTGTCCTGGACACGCTGACTATGTAAAGAACATGATAGTAGGTGCAGCACAGATGGATGCGGCGATATTGGTAGTGTCGGGGGTTGATGGGCCAATGCCACAAACGAGAGAGCATATATTGCTGGCGAAGCAGGTAGGTGTTGGATATATCGTGGTGTATATAAATAAAGCTGATGTTGCTGATGCTGATATGATAGATTTAGTAGAAATGGAAGTGAGGGAATTACTGAGTAAATACGGATTTCCAGGGGATGAAGTGCCTGTGGTGGTTGGTTCAGCGCTCAAGGCGCTGGAGGATGACAGCAGCGAATATGGAAAGAAATCAATAGACAAATTGATGGAAAAGTTAGATGAATATGTAGCGGTTCCACCAAGGCCTGTGGATTTACCATTTTTATTGCCAATCGAAGATGTATTTTCGATATCGGGGCGAGGAACAGTGGTAACAGGAAGAATAGAGAAGGGAGAGATAAAGACGGGAGAAGAGATAGAGATAATAGGTCTGAAAGCGACGCAAAAGACGATATGCACAGGTGTAGAAATGTTTAAGAATTTGCTGGATAAGGGAAGTGCAGGACTCAATGTAGGAATATTGTTAAGAGGAACAAAAAGAGAAGAAGTAGAGAGAGGGCAAGTATTGGCAAAACCGGGGACGATAACGCCGCATAGAAAGTTTAAGGCGGAGGTTTATATATTAAAGAAAGAGGAAGGAGGAAGGCATACACCATTTTTTGCGAATTACCAGCCACAGTTTTATTTAAGGACAACGGATGTAACTGGGAGCATAAAATTGCTAGATGGGAAGGAGATGGTAATGCCAGGAGATAATGTGAGTGTAGAAGTAGAATTGCAAGTACCGATAGCAATGGATAAGGGATTGCGTTTTGCGATAAGAGAAGGCGGTAGAACTGTTGGTTCTGGTGTTGTTTCTGAAATTTTGGAGTGAGTGTAGTAACTAAGATGAAGCAAGATATATATATTAACATTAAGGCTTTCGATTGTTCTTTATTGGAGGAGTGTGTTCGAAAATTTGTTGATGAATTAAAGCGGTCCAGTGCAAAATTATCTGGTCCGATTGCGTTGCCAAGGAAAGATTCTAAATTTATTGTTAATAGATCTCCTCACGTTGATAAAAAATCTCGTGAACAGTTTGAAATGAGAACTTCTAGGCGTTTGATTGTTTTACATGATCTTACTCCTACTATGATGCAGATGCTTACAGGTTTATCTTTTTCTGCTGGCGTAGAAGTGGATTTAAAAGTCAAGGAAGTTAAGGTTTAGGAGAAGGAAATGAAGAGAATAAATTCGCTGAGGAGAATTGGTTTACTAATGATGAATATTGGTCATACTGCTATGTATTCTGACAATAGTCGCATGGCTGTAACTTTATTGCATCTCAGCGAAACTTATATTATTGATATAAAAGGACAAGATAAATGTGGCTATAATTCAGTCATTTTAGGCACAGGAGATTTTAAAAATATAGCAAAACCTCAGTTGGAATATTTAAAGAAAAAGGGTATAAATAATAAATGTAAGTTATACGAAAGTAGATTAAATGACCTGTCGGGAATAGAATGTGGTAAAAAAGTGGGAATCAATCATTTTGTGGTTGGTCAATATCTTGATATTACGGGTTATTCTATAGGTAAAGGATTTGCTGGTGTGATGAAGCGGCATAATTTCAGTGGGCTTAGGGCATCTCATGGTGTTTCTATTGCTCACAGATCACAAGGTTCCACTGGCCAATGTCAGGATCCTGGTAGAGTATTCAAAGGAAAGAAAATGGCTGGTCATTTAGGTAACAGCAGGATAACTGCACAAAATATGAAGATATTATCCATTGATCATGAAAATAGTATAATTGCTGTGAAGGGTAATAATGTTCCTGGGTTTAAAAATTCCTATGTTTTTGTAAGAGATGCAGTTAAAAAATCTTTACATAAAGATGTTCCTTTTCCGGTAGGTTTACTGTTAGATGTAAATGATGATGCTAGTAATTTGGTAAGTTAGTTATGGAATGTAATTTAGTTAATCTATCTAATGATAATGTAGGTACTGCTCAGCTCAATCCTTTGATATTTTCTGCTAAGCAAAAATTGAGTATTTTGCATGATATAGTGAGATGGCAATTAGCGAAGAGAAGAGCTGGTACTCATAAAACAAAAGGTATTAGTGATGTCTCTGGTACAACAGCTAAACCTTATGGTCAAAAACGTACCGGTAGGGCAAGACAAGGGAGCTTGCGATCTCCTCAATTTAGAGGTGGTGGGATTATTTTCGGCCCTGTTGTGAGGAGTCATACTTATTCTCTTAATAAGAAGGTACGCAAATTTGGTTTAAAAATTGCTTTATCTCTAAAGTATTTAAATAATCAAGTAATTATTCTGGATAATTTAAATATTGATGTGAAGAAAACGTCTGAAATGTGTAAATGTATTAAAAATTTTAAATTTTCTTCCTTTTTGATAGTTGGTGATTATGGAGATGATTTGTTGCGTGCGGCTAAAAACTTGCACTATGTAGACTTAATCAAACCTATTGGGTTAAATGTTTTTGATATATTGAATCACGAATGCGTGATGTTGACAAAGGATACTTTAAAGCATCTTGAAGGTAGATTGTTATGATCAAATATAATAATATAATAAAATCTCCTATAATTACAGAAAAGGCCTCTTTTTTGAGGGAGAAGTTTAATAAATATTCTTTGTATGTTTTTGTAAATGTAAATAAGCGTCAAATAAAGTTGGCAATAGAGTCTCTATTTGATGTTAAAATTTCTTCTATAAATGTTGTTAGAATTAAGCCTAAATATAGGCGTTTTAGGGGTGTGATTGGTTGTGAAAAACAGAAAAAGAAAGTTTATTTTTCTTTGATGGATGGTCAAAAATTAGATATAATGAGCGTTTAGTATGGGTATGAAATTTTTTAATCCTGTTACTCCGTCTTCTCGTGGGACTGTGTTAGTAAGTAAAGTTGGTTTATCAAAAGATGAGCCAGAAAAGTCTCTTACATCCGGTAAAAAGTCCAGTGGTGGAAGAAATAATCATGGTAGAATTACAACTCGTCATAGGGGTGGTGGTCACAAAAAGAAGTATAGAGTGATAGATTTTAAGCGTAATAGAAGTGGTCAAGGTATAGTTGAAAAAATAGAGTATGACCCAAATAGAAGTGGGTTTTTGGCGTTAATATCATATAAGGAAGATGATATTAAGTCTTATATATTAGCTCCTCAAGGTATGAAGCCAGGTGATGTTGTTACAGCTGGGAATGATGCTGATATTTTGCCAGGGAATTGTTTACTACTCAAGCATATACCTGTTGGTTCTTTCGTTCATAATGTTGAGCTGAAGCCAGGTAATGGTGCTGCGATTGCTAGAGCTGCTGGTTGTTATGCACAAATCGTTGGTCGTGATGGCCAATATATTTTATTACGACTCAGGTCTGGTCAAATTAGGTTGATTTTATCTTCTTGCAAGGCTACTATTGGTGTAGTATCTAACCCTGACCATAAGAATAGAAAGTTGGGTAAAGCTGGGAGAAGTAGGTGGCTTGGGATTAGACCTACTGTACGTGGAGTTGCAATGAATCCGGTTGACCATCCTCATGGAGGCGGGGAAGGAAAAACCTCTGGTGGTCGTCATCCTGTTACTCCTTGGGGTGTTGCAACAAAAGGAAAGAAAACTCGAAGGAGAAATAAATCTAGTGATAAGTATATAAAACAATTGAAAGGTTAGTTTATGAGTAGATCTGCATGGAAGCCTCCTTTTTGTCATCCTTCTATATTAAAGTCGGTGAATAATGCTTTAAACAAGGGGTTTGTTAACATGGCTATAAAAGTTCATTCCAGGGCTTCTGTAATTCTTCCTAATTGTTTAGGTTTAAAGTTTGCTGTTTATAATGGTAAGGATTACATTCCTGTGAATGTTAATGATCAGAATATGATAGGTCATAAGTTTGGTGAGTTTTCACCCACTCGTAAATTTACTGGGCATAGTGGTGATAAAAAGGCGACAAGAAGGTAATTGATATGAAAAACAGAGATGTAATAGTTAAAGCTGGTTCTAGGGTTTTAAAATCAACTCCTCGTAAATTGAATTTGGTTGCTGGTTTAGTACGTAATAAAAAAGTTTCTTTTGCCACTGTGCAATTAAGATTTTGTGAAAAGAAAGCTGCAGGTCTTATAAGGAAGGTATTAAATTCTGCGATTGCTAATGCTCAAAATTATGGATTGGATATCGATAATTTATATATAAAAGAAATTTTAATAGGTAAGTCTCTTACTTTGCGTAGGGTATGTCCAAAAGCTATGGGTAGAGCTAATAGAGTTAGTAAACGTTATAGTAATATAACTGTAAAATTGGGGGAAATTATATGATTCATAAAAATAGAAAATTAATAAGGAAAGTGCAAAAATATGGGAAACGTTAATCCTAAAGGATTTAGGTTAAAAATAATTAATACTTGGTCATCTATTTGGTATGCTGAGAAGGGTTATAAACAAGGGTTGCATCAAGATTTATCTATTCGCAGTTATATAAATGAATCTTTTAAGCATGCTGGTGTTTCTAAAGTAATTATAGAGCGTACGATCGATTTGGTATCTGTAATAATACATTCTTCTAGACCTGGAGTGATAATAGGTAAGAAAGGCTCGGATATTGAGAAGATAAAGCAAAAGATAGCTGAAAAAGTAAAAAATAATGTGGAAGTGAATGTAGTAGGGGTTAAAAGGTCTGAAATAGATGCAGTTTTAATATCAAACAGCATTGCACAGCAGTTAGAAAAAAGGGTTTCATTTAGAAGAGCGATGAAAAAAGCTATTCAAAGTTGTTTGAGGATGGGTGCTAGAGGTATTAAAGTAAGTTGTTCTGGGCGCCTTGGCGGAGCTGAGATAGCTCGTACTGAGTGGTATAAAGAAGGCCGTTTGCCTTTGCATACTTTACGTGCTAATATAGATTATGCTTTTGCTGAAGCAAAAACTATATATGGCATCATAGGAGTTAAGGTCTGGGTTTATATTGGTAACTAATTAGGTATATTGAAATGTTTATTCCTAAAAAAAGTAAATATAAAAAAGTATTTAAAGGACGAATTAAGGGTAACACGAAAGGTGGTAGCACATTATCTTTTGGAGATTATGGTCTAAAGGCTATGGAAGCAGGTAGGATTCAATCTAAGCATATTGAAACTGCAAGGCGTGTAATATCTAGAACATTAAAACGCTCTGGTAAAGTGTGGATAAGAATTTTTCCTGATACCCCTGTTAGTAAAAAGCCGGCGGATGTGCGTATGGGTAAAGGGAAAGGTAGTGTTGAGTTTTGGGTATTTAAAGCTAAGCCCGGTAGAATGTTGTTTGAAATTAGCAGTGATGTTCCCATGCATTTAGCAAGATTGGCGCTTGAAAAGGCAACTGCTAAGCTTCCTATGAAGTGTAAATTTGTATCTAATCATAATTAAATGGAGTTGCAATGGATATAGCTGACATTGAATCGAGGTCCTCGCAAGAATTGCATGAAATTCTTGTGAATTTGAGAAAAGAGTTTGTTAATTTGGTTTTTCAAAAGAAGCTGGGCCAGTGCAACAATATTTCGCGTTTTAGCTTAATAAGAAAGAGCATAGCTCGTATTTTAACTACATTAAATAAAAGAAGAAGAGAGGAAAAGAATGCCTAAAAAGGTTTTTTGTGGTACTGTAACTAAGGCTAAGTGTGATAAGACTGTAAAGGTTTCGGTATTACAAGTGTATAAGGATGAGCTGTATAAAAAGGTTATAAAAAAATACAAGAAGTATACAGCACATGATGAGAATAATAGTTGTAAAGAAGGGGACAAGGTTTTAATACAAGAACACAAGCCTATTTCTACTACTAAAAAATGGGTTATTGTTAATAGCTCACATTGAATAGGATATTTATATGATTCAAAAAAATACATTGTTGGAAGTAGCTGATAATTCTGGCGCGCGTGCAGTGCTTTGTATTGGTTTATTGGGTGGTAGAAAGTCTGCATCTATAGGTGACACAGTTATTGTATCTACTAAATCTATTACTCCAAGAGGGAAAGTTGAGAAGGGAAAAGTATATAGAGCAGTTGTGGTGAGGGTGAAAAGCCCTATTAGAAAATCTGATGGTTCTGTAATTCGTTTTTCTAGCAATGCTGTAGTTTTGATTAACGATCAAGGTGAACCACTTGGCACTCGGGTGTTTGGTCCGGTAAAAAAGTTATCATCTGGTTCTTTTATGAAGATAATGTCATTAGCTGTTGAGGTTTTATAATGAGTGCTAAAATAAAAAGTGGTGACGACGTTATAGTTTTAACTGGTAAAGATAAGGGAAAAATTGGTAAGGTAATCAAAGTTATAGCACGTGATGCTAAAAAGAAAGTAATTGTTTCTGGAGTGAATGTGCATAAGAGACATACTAAACCAAAAGCTGGTAGTAGTGGTGGTATATTAAATAAAGAGTTAGCTATTGATATATCCAACGTTGCAACATTGGACCCTAAATATAAAACTCCAACTAGAGTGGGGTTTAAGGTTATAGACGGTAGAAAAGTGCGTTTTGCAAAAGTTTCTGGAGAAGTGATAGATTAGGTTGATATGTTTAAAGAATTGTATAAAGATAGCATAGTAAAGTCCTTGAAGGATAAGTTTAATTACGGCAATATAATGCAAGTGCCTAAACTTGTCAAGGTGTGTATCAATATGGGCGTTGGAGATGCTGCTACAGATAGTAAAGCAATAAATGAACCACTTGATAGCCTATATTTGATTGCTGGGCAGAAGCCTTTATCAACTTTTGCAAAAAAATCTATTTCTGGCTTCAAGATCAGAAAAGGTGCTACAGTAGGTTGCAAAGTAACTTTGCGTAGAGATAAAATGTATGAGTTTTTAGAAAGATTGATATATATTGCTTTGCCAAGGGAAAAAGATTTTAGAGGATTTAGTGTGAAGCAATTTGACGGTAATGGTAATTTTTCCTTTGGTATAAAGGAACATATCTCGTTTTTAGAAATAGACTATGATAAAATAAGTAAAATTAGAGGTATGGATATTAATATTATAACAAGTGCAGTTAGTGATAAGGAAGCAAAGGAATTATTACTGGCTCTTAAATTTCCTTTTTTTGATTAATTGAGAGGAGAAATATATGGCAAAAAAATCTATGATAGAAAGAAATCTTCGCAGAATAAAGTTGTGCGATCAATATAAAGAAAAAAGAGAAAAATTGAAATCTATAATAAATAATAAGAATTTGTCTATTGTAGAAAGGTTTACAGCTCAAAATAAATTAATTAAAAAATTGCCTAGAAATTCTTCTAAAACCAAAATTAGAAATAGGTGTGCTTTAACTGGGAGACCAAGAGGAGTATATAGAAAATTTGGTTTATGTAGAATTGTTTTGCGTGATTTATGTTCTTTTGGGCAAGTTCCAGGAGTTACAAAGTCTAGTTGGTAAATATAATATAAGGAGTATATTGTGGCGTTATCTGATAGTATTGGTGATTTTTTAACAAGGATACGTAATGCTCAATTGGCAATGCATAGAGCAACAAGGGTACTATTTTCTAAGATGAATTCTTCTATATTGGAGATTTTAAAAGAGGAAGGGTATATCCTTGATTATGAAAAGCAAGTTGTAGGTAATTTACCTTCTTTCATTGTAAAATTGAAGTATTATGAGAAGTTACCTGTAATTAGTGACATAGTTAGGGTGTCAAAGCCTGGTTGTCGTCGTTATTCTAAGTATAAGGACATTTCTAAAGCATATAATGGTCTTGGTATTTTTATTATATCGACACCCAAAGGAGTGATGACTGATTATAATGCACATAAGTTAAAGGTTGGTGGAGAAGTTTTGTGTCGTGTGTTTTAAATAATAGGAGAAATTCATGTCTCGTATAGGTGCTGCTCCTATCAATATTCCTGCTGGTGTTTCAGTTGAATATAATAATGGTAGTATGTTAATAAAGAGTGCTAAGGCTGAAAAGGAAGTTAGCTTGATCAGGGATGTTGTGTGTCAGATTATTGATAATCAGCTATTGCTTTCTGTTGATCAAGATAAAGATAATTATGATAAAATAAAGCCTATGTGGGGCACTTATAGGAGTAATATTAATAATATCATTAACGGCATGGTTGATGGTTTTTCTGTTAATCTTGAGATTAACGGTGTGGGATATAAGGCAGAGTGTGATGGTAAGTATTTGACTTTATATCTTGGTTATAGCCATAATGTTAAATATAAAGTGCCTAAAGATATTGAGATTAAGTGCATAAAGCCAACTCACTTAGTAGTTAGTGGTATGGATAAGCAGAAGGTCTATATGGTGGCGTCTGATATATGCAAAATTAGAAAATATGATCCTTATAAAGGTAAGGGTGTTGTAATAAAAGGCAAATTTATGCTGCGTAAGGTTGTAAGTAAAAAGAAGTAATAAAAATGAAAAGATCGTATAATTTTTTAAGTAATTCTGAAAAAAGGAAGTTACGTAATAGAGCGAAGCTTGACAAGAGCGCTGAACGTTTACGTATATCCATATTTAAATCTAATAGGCATTTTTATGTCCAGTTAATTAATGATGTAAAAGGAATAACTCTCACTTCAGCTTCTACTTTGGATGCTAAAATTAAGGATGTATGTAAAGGGAAAGTCAACGCTGAAACTATAAAACAGGTTTCTTCTTTAATGGTTGAGCGTCTGTCTGGCATGAAATTAGAGCAGCAGCTTACGTTTGATCGTGGAGCGTATAAATACACAGGATTAGTTTCTCAATTTGCTGAGGCTTTAAGAAGTTCTGGATTTGAATTTTAGAAGGTTTTGAATATGGCTATAAAGAATTTACAAAATAATAATGATTTATCAGAGCTTTTAGTTTCGGTACGAAGAGTGACAACGGTTACCAAAGGTGGTAGAAGATTTTCATTTTCAATTTTGGTTGTTGTTGGCGATGAGAAGGGTAGGGTAGGGTGTGGAATAGGTAAGCACGCAGAAGTTGCTGAAGCAAGAGTCAAAGCTGTAAATGCTGCAAAGAAATCAATGATTAGAGTGTACTTGCGTGAAGGTAGAACTTTGCATCATGATATTAAAGCTAAATTTTGTTCTGGTGAGATAGTTTTAAGAACCGCAAGAGCCGGAACAGGTATTATTGCTGGTGGAGCGATTAGATCAGTTTTTGAGGTGTTAGGTATAAAGGATGTGGTAGCTAAATCCACTAGATCAAATAATCCTCATAACGTTATATGTGCGGTGTTTAAGGCTTTTGATAGTATGTTATCTCCTCGTCAGGTAGCAAGCAAAAGAGGCAAAAAGATTAGCGAGATAGTTGGAAACAGGTAAAGTATGAATAATGCTGTAAAATTAAACTCTATATTTACTAAATTATCTAAGAAAAAGAAGCCTAAGTTGCTGGGTAGAGGTATCGGTTGTGGTAAAGGTAAAACATCCGGTAGAGGGCATAAAGGGCAGAAGGCTAGAAGTGGAGTTTCTATAAATGGTTTTGAGGGTGGACAACAGTCTATATATACTCGTTTGCCTAAAAGAGGTTTTAAGCCTATACGTAGGAGCATATACTCTATAATTAATGTTGGCGATATACAGCGCTTAATGGAAGCTAAAAAAATAGTGAAAGACTCTGTTATAGATAAGGAGAGGCTGTATAAATTAGGTTTTATAAAGTCTATTAAGGATAAAATTAAACTTCTTAATAAAGGTAAGTTGAGCGAAAAATTTGTGTTTCATGTTGATTTTGCGTCAGAAGCTGCAAAAAAATCTGTAGCTTCAGTTGGTGGTAGTGTGGAAATACTATCGTAAGTCATGGGCAATAAATCAGCATTTAATAGCTTGGATCCTACGTTGTTATATAAAGGCGATTTATTAAAGCGTATATTTTTTACGCTAATAGCTTTAATTTGCTATCGCTTGGGTACTTATGTGCCTATTCCTGGAATTAATCTTGATGTAATTAATGATATATTTCCCAAAGATGGCTCAGGCGTTTTTGGAGTATTTAATTTATTTTCTGGTGGTGCATTGGCTAGAATGACAATTCTAGCATTGAACGTTATGCCATATATAATGGCTTCTATCATTATTCAGTTACTTTCTTCTGCGATTAAAGGAATGAAGGAAGTTAAGAATGATGGAGAGTCAGGCCGTAGAAAGATGAATTCTTATATACGCTATCTGACCATAGTAATTTGTGTATTTCAATCAATTCCAATTTTGGTTGGATTGGAAGGGATGAATAGGGAAGGGGTATTGGTTGTAATCGAACCTGGTGTTATGTTTCGTACAATAGGTGTTTTCAGCCTTTTAGGTGGAACTATGCTTTTAATATGGCTTGGTGAACGAATCAGCGCTAGCGGTATAGGCAATGGTATCTCATTAATCATTTTCACGGGTATAATATCAGAGTTACACAGCGCTTTGTCATCTTTGTTAACGTTAAATAAAAACGGTAGCGTATCGTTATTTATTATCCTTTTTGTTTTGGTATTGTTTTTTTTGCTGCTACTCTTAGTCATTTTTGTAGAGTCTTCTTATAGAAAGGTTATTGTTCAACATCCTAAAAAGCAATTTAAAAGATTACATAATGACGATTTTACTTATATTCCATTGAAGATTAATTTATCTGGTGTAGTACCAACCATTTTTGCTAATGCAATTTTATTGACACCTATTTCAATTGCAAATTTCTATAAGGGGCACGCTTTTTCTGATTTTATTTTGAATTACTTTATGGCAAATAAAGTAGTATATATTGTAGCCTATTTGGTGCTGATAGTATTTTTTAATTTTTTCTATACCAATTTTATATTTAATCCAGAGGAAAACGCAGATTTTCTTAAAAAAAATGGTGGTTTTATACCTGGTAGAAGGCCTGGGAAACATACTTCTGATTACCTTCAAGATATAGTTTTTAAGTTGACATTCATTGGCTCTGCGTATTTGGTAGTCATATGTACTGTACCTGAAGTTATGAGATATTATTATGATATACCATTTATTTTTGGTGGGACGAGCTTACTGATTATAGTGAACGTTATTACTGATACTATTATGCAAATACAATCTTATATTTTTTCAAATAGGTACGACAACTGGATAAAGAAATATGAGTCTAAAACGAGGAAAGTAAGATGATCATTACGATTTTTGGTCCTCCAGGTTCTGGTAAAGGTACTCAGTCAAGCTTGTTAATAGCAAAATATAATTTAAAATTAATTTCAGTAGGGGATTTATTAAGGAATATTATATCTAGCAGTAGTGAGTTAGGTAAAAAAATAAAGGGTACCGTGGAATCTGGTAATTTAATTCAAGATGAAATTATATGTGGATTATTACGTGACCAGCTTGCATTAGTGGATGATAATTGCTTATTAGATGGTTTTCCGAGAAATTTAAACCAGGCTCATTTTTTGACTCAAGTTTTGCAAGAAAAATATAATAGGGATGTTGACATTGTAGTTGAGCTGCAGCTTGACGATAATATTGCAATCGATAGGTTAAAAAATCGTCTCGCGTGTTTGGACTGTAAAAGCATATATAGTGTATCTTCTTTTAAGAGTACTACTTGTGCTAAATGTAAAAGTACGAGGTTAGAGAAAAGAATTGATGATGCTGATATGTCTGCAATTAATAAGAGAATAAGTGAATATCACCTTCAAATGAAAGGTTTACGCGAGTATTATAAAGGCAAATTATTAACAATTGACGCTAATTTGAGTGTTGATGAGGTAACGCAAGAGATTGAAAGTAAAATTTCTTGTAATTTGGTTTGACTCTGAGTTGTTTTATGGTATAAATTAAGAGTTGTTATTAATAAAGTATCGAGGTACCAGTGGCACGTATTGCAGGCATAAATATTCCAGTGAGGAAATGTGTTCCTTTTGCATTAACTTATATATATGGTATAGGTATTGCTACTGCGAATGTAATTTGTCACGCTTGCGAAGTTGATAAGCGCAAACGTGTTTCAGAATTACGAGATGAAGATATAGAAAAGATCAGCAGTTTCATTAGACAAAATTATGTTATAGAAGGTGAGCTCAGAAAAGAAGTGGCTATGAACATAAAATCTTTAGTGGAAATGGGATGCTATAGAGGGGTGAGACATAGAAAAGGTTTACCTGTGAGAGGGCAAAGGACTCATACTAATGCTAAGACTCGTAAAGGTAGATCTCGGTTGCCTATTGCTGGGAAAAAATAAAATTTATTATTATTGTGAGTTTTAATGAAAAAAGTCAAAACGGTTGGTAAGAGTAAGAAGGAGTTTATTACTGGTGTTGTCCATATTCGTGCAACTTTTAATAATACTTTTGTAAATGTAACTGATGTTCATGGTAATACGCTATGTCAAACTTCTGTGGGTGCATGTGGTTTTTCAGGTTCGAGAAAATCCACACCTTATGCTGCAGGTAAGGCTGCGGAGGCTGCTGCGAAGAATGCAATAGAGAGATTTGGTATGAAGGTTGTCTCTGTAATAATTCGTGGTCCTGGCTTTGGTACCGAAGCTGCGGTTAAAGCACTTCAGAGCTGTGGGTTGACTGTGACTTCAATTGCAGATAAAACCGCAATTCCTCATAATGGGTGCAGGTTAAGAAAAAAAAGAAGAGTATAGGATATTTGAAAAGGTTGTTTTATGTATTATAATAATGATGTGTCTCTCTGTAGCAATTTAGATAAATTGATTAAACCTAGTTCAGTTAAGGTAATATCAGATGATTCAAGTGAAAAAAGTGATATAGTGCTAGAACCGTTGGAAAGTGGTTTTGCTTTAACATTAGGTAATGCATTAAGACGTGTAATGTTATCTTCTCTTAAAGGTAGTGCTGTTTATGGAATAAAAATTGAAGGTGTAACTCATGAGTTTACTTCAATTCAAGGGGTGAGAGAAGATGTAACTGATATAGTGTTAAATATGGGCATGTTGAGGTGTAAATTAAATGGTGCTTCTAATAAATGCTTAAATTTAAACGCTAAAGGGCCTTGCCAGGTATTAGCTGGGATGATAGAAACTGATGATCAATGCTCTATTGTTAATAAGGATTTATTAATATGTACGCTGGGGCAAAATGTAGAGCTTAACATGACCATATATGTGGCTAGCGGAAAAGGTTATCTTCCTGTAATTAAGTATAAAGAAAACGAACTTTTGAAGCTTATGAGTGAACAGGATTTAATTGGTTTTATTCCAGTTAATGCTTTGTATAGCCCTGTCAACAGGGTTTCGTACAGGGTAGAGAACAGTCGTGTTGGCCAAGTGACTGATAAGGATAAGCTGATATTGTCAATTGAAACTGATGGTACAATTTCTCCGAGTCAAGCTGTTGACTCTGCTGCAAGAATATTACAGGAGCAACTTCAGCCCTTTATTAGTTCTGATGTAAGTTATAAAAAATCGCAGGTTTCTTCGTCTAGTGGTGCTAAAGATTTGGGTTATGACCCTGTCTTATTGCGTAAGGTAGATGAAATGGAATTATCTGTCAGGTCTCATAACTGTCTGAAAAACGAAAACATCACTTATATAGGTGATCTTGTGCAAAAGACAGAAGGTGAAATGTTAAGAACTGCTAATTTTGGCAGAAAGTCTTTGAATGAGATTAAGGCAGTTTTGACTAATTTTGGCTTGTCTTTGGGTATGAATGTGCTAAACTGGCCACCTAAGGATATAGATGAGTTGGCTAAACAACATACTGATGAAGATTAGGTGATATATGAAACATGGAATAAAAAAACGTAAACTATCTCGTTGTACTGAACATAGATTATCGACGTTAAAGAATCTATCTATCTCATTAATTAACCATGAGCAGATTGTAACTACTTTACCAAAAGCTAAGGAACTTCGTCCATATGTCGAAAAGTTTATTACAATTGCTAAGAATAAGAATACTTTACATGGTAGAAGACTTTTGCTTTCACGCCTTCATAATAGTAAGTTAGCAGTTGATAAGTTATTAAACGTCTTAGCCAGCCGTTATCAAGATCGTAAAGGTGGGTATTCTAGAATAATAAAATTTAGCACTCGAAAGGGTGATTGCGCTTCAATGGCAGTGATAGAACTGGTTGATAGGGATATTGCAGCAAGAGGTAAGGTTTATAGTAAAAATAAAGAAGGAGGCAAAGTAGTTACACAAAGTTAATTGTTATCATAATTGTTCTTCTTGTGGTAAGTAGGTTACGCTACTTTGTAGGTTACTTTGGCGAGTTATTAGTTTTAGTATATTTAAAACTGAAATGGTATAATGTTATAAAACGCCGTTACCGTTGTAAGTTCGGTGAAATTGACTTAATTGTATCTAAAAAAAAGGAGCTGATTTTTATAGAAGTTAAAACAAGTTTACTTGGAAAAGAAATACCGATATCTCATCTTCAATGTCAGTCTATTATAAATTCTTCTAAGTATTTCTTAAGTAAAAACCTTAGTTTTTTAGATTATTCAGTCAGATATGATTTATATTTTCTTTCCTTAAAGAGAAGACCTGTTTATATAAAAAATGCTTGGATTGAAGAATGAAAGATTTGTAGCTGAATTAATTTAGATTTACTGGATTTAATATGAAAAAGACCCAATACAATAATTTAGTTTCATCTTACGCTAGAGTGCTATTTCATGTCTCAGGAAGCAGGTTAGGTATTATAAGGAAAGAAGTAGAATTTTTGTTGGCTTTTTTTAAGGATCAACGTGATGTTTTTGTGTACCTATCTCATCCTATGATTTCTTTTGCACACAAAAAAGAAGTGATGCTTTCTATAAATGAGCACTTGAGTGAGAATTTAGTAAAGTTTATTATGGTTATATTTGCAAATAAACGCTCTAGTTTATTGATCCTTATATTAGAAAAATTCTTAAGTCTTGCAAGAGAAAATGAAAATGAATTCGAAATTACTATAAAGTCAGCAGAAACTTTAAAGGAATCTGATATAAAAATAATTACTGAATCTTTGAGCTTTCTTGGTAAAATAATAAAAGTAAGCAATGTGGTTGACCCTTCTATACTAGGTGGCTTCGTAGTTAGGTATGGTTTTAATTTGATCGATGCTTCGCTAAAAAGTTACTTGGATAGGTTAGTTGACTTAAGTAAAATGGAAATATTAAAAGTAAGGAATTTTGTATGAAGAACAGTATGAATGTTTCTGAGATAGCAAGTATAATAAGAGAAAAGGTTGAGACGTTTGATAATCCTATAAAGCGGGAAAATATAGGTGAAGTAATTTCAGTAACAGATGGTATCGCATTGGTTTATGGGCTGGAAAAAGCAAAATTCGGTGAAAAGGTATTTTTTGCAAGTGGTGTAGAAGGAATAGTTCTCGATTTAGATCATGATACGGCTGGAATAGTTGTGCTTGGTAATGACCGTGATGTGAAAGAAGGGGACGTTGTAAAATGTAGTGGTGATGTTGTGCAGGTGCCTGTAGGGCATGAATTGTTAGGGAGAGTTGTAAATGCGTTGGGCCATCCTATGGACGACGGTGGGGAAATTAGAGCCAAAAACAGAATGGATATAGAATCTAAAGCGCCAGGCATTATTGATCGTAAGTCTGTGCATGAGCCACTGCAAACAGGAATTAAAATTATAGATTTGCTAATTCCAATAGGTAGAGGGCAGCGTGAATTAATTATTGGTGATAGACAAATTGGTAAAACTACTATTGCGCTTGATACTATTATCAATCAGAAGAAGATTAACGATGAGGTAAACGAAAATCAAAAAGTTTACTGTGTTTATGTTGCTATTGGGCAAAAAATTTCAACAGTAGCAAAAGTGGTAAATAAGCTGAAAGAAAGCGGAGCATTAGAGTATACAACTGTAGTTGTGGCTAGTGCATCTGACTGCGCGCCTATGCAATTTTTAGCACCTTATGCTGGTTGCACTATTGGGGAATTTTTCCGTGACAATGGAATGCATTGTTTGATTATATATGATGATTTATCTAAGCATGCTGTGGCATATAGGCAGATGTCTTTATTGCTCAGACGTCCTCCTGGTCGTGAAGCTTACCCTGGAGATATATTCTATGTACATTCTCGCTTGCTTGAAAGAGCTGCTAAAATGTCTGATAAAAAAGGGCAGGGTTCTTTAACTGCTTTGCCAATTGTCGAAACTCAAGCTGGTGATGTATCTGCATATGTGCCAACAAATGTTATTTCAATTACCGATGGGCAGATCTTTCTTGAGTCTGAATTATTTTATAAAGGATTTCGACCTGCAGTAAATATAGGTTTGTCAGTTTCACGGGTTGGTTCTGCTGCACAACTAAAGTCTGTGAAGAAAGTTGCTGGTTCTATAAAGCTAAGCTTAGCTCAGTATAGAGAATTAGAAGATTTTGCAAAATTTGGTTCTGATCTTGATGCTAGTGTTCAATTATCCTTGAATAAGGGTAAATATCTTGTCGAGTTATTAAAGCAAAAACAACATTTACCTATGTCAATAGAAGAGCAAGTAGTGCTGATGTATATTTTTTCTAACCTATATAATCAGTTAAGTAAAATACAAATAAGTTACATTAATAAATTTGAACATGATCTTATTAATTATTTTCATACTGTACACCCTGGGGTTTTAAAAAAGTTGTCAAATGACATGAGTGATGATATAAAAGGTGATATTTTTAACATTGTGAGTAATTTCGTTACTCAATTTAATTGCGTTTAGGTGGTGATTATGGCTTCATCCATTATTAATAAATTTCCTATGACGAGGGAAGGTTTTGAGAATATGCAAGCCGAACTTGAAAAATTAAAGGAAGAAAAACCTTCTGTGATACAGGCTATTTCTGATGCTCGTGATCAAGGTGATTTGTCTGAAAACGCAGAGTATCATGCAGCACGGGAAAGGTTAGGTTTTATTGAAGGCCGTATAATGGAGATAGAAAGTAAGCTCTCACATGCGGAAGTAATAGAAGTAAAAAATTTGTCTGGTGATTCAGTAATGTTTGGTGCAACTGTGACATTAAGCATGTTAAGTGATAATAACGGTGAAGTGGAATATGTTTATAAGGTTGTAGGCGAATATGAAGCTGATGTTTCAAAGCAGTTAATATCTACTAGTTCACCACTTGGGAGTGCCTTAATCGGCAAAAAAGTCGGTGAATATGTGGAAGTGACAGTGCCAAATGGAGAGAAATTGTATAAAATAGTTAAGATTGAATTTAAGTAAATTATTATGGTACAGGCCACTTATGCTTCAATGAGTCTACCAGGTATTTCTTCTGTGGAAGATGTATTAGAGGATGCTCGTTCCGGTAAATTATTCATTTTAGTTGATGATGAAAATAGAGAAAATGAAGGCGATTTGATTGTCTTAGCTGAGAAAATAAAGCCGGAACATATGGCTTTTATGGTTAGGTACGGTACAGGGGTTGTTTGCTTAGCAATGACTAAATTTCACATGAAAAGGTTGGGCCTTAATTTCATGGAGAAGAAAAATATTGGTGAAAATCATACCGCATTTACTACATCAATTGATGCACGTTATGGCATTACAACCGGTGTTTCAGCAGAGGATAGAACGAAAACTATACATGCTGCTATCAACAAGGATGGTACTCAGGATGACATCATAACTCCAGGTCATGTTTTTCCTGTAATTGCACATAAAGGTGGGGTGGCACAACGTGCTGGTCATACTGAAGCGAGTGTTGAAATGGCGAAGTTAGTAGGGTTTGATCATTCAGCAGTTATTTGTGAATTAGTGAATGATGATGGCTCTATGATGCGCTTACCTCAGTTACTTAAATTTGCTGAACAACATAAAATTAAGTTAACTACCATCGACAAACTTATCAGTTACGTTAAAAATTTAAACTAGCGTTTATAAATTTGTATAATTTAAGTGTTAAAATATAGAATTTCTATAAATTATACAAGCACAGAATTTTCATGTTTAGAGTTGCTAAGTTTTTGACCTTATTGTTCTTTTTTGCATATTGTAATAATGCTTACTCTATTAACATTATTAGAGATAGTGAAGTGGAAGCAATAGTGAAAGAGCTAGCGCAACCTTTATTTTCTGCTGCGGATATTGATCATGAGCAAATAAAAGTTTTTATAATTAATGACAATTCGATTAATGCTTTTGTAATTAACAATAACAGTATTTTCATTCATTTAGGACTTTTACAATATTCGGCTAAACCTTATTTCCTGCTTGGTATATTAGCACATGAGATTGCTCACATATCTGCTGGTCATATATTGCAAATGAGTAGTGCTATGGGTTATTTTCAATCGATAGCAATGATTAGTTATATGGTAGGATTAGTTTCTAGTATTATCATTAACCCTCAGGTTGCTGGTGCAATTTTGCTTAGTGGTGTAGCGTTTAGTTCAAGGCTATTTTTTAACTATTCTCAAGAGCAAGAAAGTGTAGCAGATAGCTATGCTTTAAGGTATCTTGATGAATCTGGCTATGATAATTCAGGTATGAAAGAGATTTTTGATTATTTTAAAAGTATTGAGCATGAGAACACCGAGGAATATTTCCGCACTCACCCACTTAGTGAGAAACGTATATTTGCTGTACAAAATTATAAGGTTAAAAACAACGTAAAACCAATTTTTGCGGATAAGTTACTAAAGTTTGAGCGTGTGGTTGCCAAGCTAGACTCTTTCTTTGCTCCTATTCATGTGTTATCTAATAAATATGAAAATAATTCTGAGTATGTAAATGCTATAGTTTGCTATAGGCAAGGAAAGATAGAAGAGGCTATTGCTAAAGTTAATTCATTGATTCAAGAGTCACGCAATGACCCATACCTATATGAATTAAAAGCAGAAATGCTATACAAGGCCGGAAATTTAAGTGAAGCAATAAAAATGTATGAGGAATCGCTTAGGTATTTATCTGAGAAAAACAGTTATTTAGTGAAACTTGCATTATCTCATACTTTATTATTACACGGTGATGCAAAAAAGGGGATTTTTTACCTGGAGCAGATTTTGAATGTAGAACCAGATAACGCTTTTGTCTGGAAGTATTTAAGCATTGCATATAAATGTGAAGCTGATACGGCAATGCATTATTTTGCCTTGACAAAAAAGGCTTGTATTGAAGGTGATTTAAAGCAATTTACAAAATATGCTGAGCTAGCTGTTAAAACTTTACCAAAAGATAGCCCTTATTTGTTGCAAGTTGAAGATATGAAGCGGTTTAATGGATAACAAAAAAGCATTTCTGCACTTTTTGGATTATTTTTGTCCACACTTTTCCAACATAGTTTTTGCTTCATCGCTTACGTTGGGCATAATTTTCGTTATGATAGTTTTAGCGCCAAAAAATACACCACAGAACATGCCAAGAGCAAAGAGGGCTGGCCACGGCATCCTGCCAAATATTGCAAGCAAAGCTGCACCAATTATTACTACCGTCATAAGTGGACCGCCTATCCCCCAAACATAACCAATAATATTGCATATTACTTTAGTTGTGTCATCCATATCAGGGTCAGCTGCATAACCTGAGAAAGAGAAAAGCAATACTACACAAAAAACACTAAAAAATTCCATTATAGAGCTCATTTTTTTGCCTCTAAGTAATAAATTAACCTAAACCTACACCTACACATTTTTTATTTTAAAGTAAAAATTATAATTTGTCCATACATAAGTGTTGCTACATAAATAACCCACCATTAATATTGAGCACATGCCCTGTTATATATTTTGCTTCATCACTTGCTAAAAACAAGACCCCTGCTGCTATTTCTTCCCCTGTTCCCATTCTTTTCATTGGAATATTATCTAATATTTTTCCCTTTTGTCCTTCATTTAAAACTTCAGTCATTTTAGTATCTATAAACCCAGGAGCAATACAATTTACTGTTATATTACGACTTGCAACTTCTTTTGCTATGGATTTGCTCATAGCTATTATTCCAGCTTTAGACGCCGCATAATTTGCTTGCCCGGCGTTTCCTGTCAGCCCTATTATTGAGGAAATATTTATAATTCTTCCCCAATTATTCTTAATTAGTTTTCTGCATGCTTCTCTACTCAGCTTAAATGTAGAGCTCAAGTTAATATCAATTACTTTTTGCCATGCTTCATCTGTCATTCTCAATAATAAACTGTCTCGCGTAATACCCGCATTGCATACGAGCCCGTCAAAGCCTTCCATCAGCTCACTTGCTCTATTTATTAGTTGATTTACTTCCTCAGCATTTGATAAATCACAAGGGAGTACATGCATGTTTTTTTCATATTGTTTAGCAACTTCTTCGAGCACTTCTTTTTTTGTGCCAGAAATACATAAAGTTGCTCCGGCTTTGTGCATAATTTTTACAATTGCTTGCCCTATTCCGCCTGATGCGCCAGTAATCAGGAACTTTCTGCTTTCCAATTTAAGCATAATAACTTTATATTATCTTAATTCCTAACAGAATATTGACTAGTTGGCAATAGATTTCTTACATAATATAAGTAACTCAGATATTCACAAAATAAAGAAAAAGTTATAATAAAGTTAAACGTCAAAAAATTTTAAAAACATAGTTGATGCAGGAATTATTACTAAATAGTTTATTCTGGTGCTCTACAGTCTAAATGGAATGCTTAAATTATAGATTCTTTGTTTTTGTGTGTTATCTTGAGTTAACACAAATTCACAGTAGTATTATGATAAGTAAGTTAAAAAAGCTTAGCGCTGGATTTTCTTTGACAGGCTTGATTGGCCATGGTGATAATATAAATATGCAAGGAGCAAAAAATAAAAAGAAGAAGTACCCAAAATTTTTGGATAAGACGTTTGCATTGATTGATGCAGTGATAAATTTTATTTTAAAACGCGAAAGTAATAACGTAAATGAAGTCCTGAAAGTAACATGGGGACCACTATTTTTTGGTCTGGTAGTAATACTCATCTTTTTTGGGATAGGTGGTATTTGGTCGGCTATAGCTCCAATTGACGGTGCGGTGCATGCAAGTGGAGAAGTTATTGTATCTTCAAATAGAAAAATAGTTCAACACTTGGGCGGAGGAATAATAAGCAAAATTTTAGTAAAAGAGGGTCAAGCAGTTAAAAAAGATGAGCCTCTAGTTTTGTTGAGTGATGTTAACGAGAAGGCGAATTTAAGTATCATCAAAGAGAAGCTCTTATCATTTTTAGCAACAGAAGCAAGGCTTCTTGCAATCAGAGTAGATTTGGACACGCTCGAGTTTCCTGATGAGGTTAAAAAATTATCTCACGATGAACTTGTAAATAAAGCGATAAAGAATCAAGTAAAGTTGTTCAACTCTCAGAGAAAGAGCATATTGGGAAAAACAGACATACTGCAACAACGTATAAAGCAGTTAAATGATGAATTAGCGGGGCTAAACTTTCAACTAAATGCAGCTCATAAGCAATATGACTTGATAACTGAGGAGTTGGAAACAAAAAGACAATTACTTGATAGTGGCCATATAAGCAAACCACACATTTTAGCTTTAGAAAAGCAGTTTGCTGAAATTGAAGGCAGAGTTGGACATTACCGTTCTGCAATATCTCAAGTGCAGCAAAAAATTGGAGAGAACGAATTAGAAATTATAAACGTGAGAAATGATTCTCAAGAAAGAGCAAACGCTGAACTTAAGGAAGTTAGTACGTCTATTGCAGACTTGAAAGAGAGACTGATGGTTGCTGAAGATTCATTAGCACGTACAATAATTAAATCGCCTCAAGATGGGATAGTCACAGATATAAGATACCATACTGAAGGTGGTGTTATACAATCTGGAGTTCCGATCATGAGCGTAGTGCCATCGGATGATGACCTAATAATAGATGCTAAAATTCAGACCAGAAACATAGAAGAGATACTGTCAGCACAAAAGAAAGATAGCAACATAGTCTCTATTGATGGGCTAGAAGGGCTAAAGGTTAAAGTTCGTTTAAGTGCTTACAGTGCACGTCGTTTAAGTTTAATTAATGGTATAGTAAGCAATATTTCTCCCGATGCCCTTGATGATCCAAGGCTAGGGCGTTATTATTCAGTACGTGTAGTGATACCAAAACCAGAGCTTGCTCAGTTTAAAAACGTATACCTATACCCTGGTATGCCAGCAGAAGTGTACATAGTTACTCAATCTCGTACTCTTTTATCATTCTTGTTTACGCCTATAATTGCAACAGTCGATAGGTCTTTTATAGAAAGGTAGCTCACTCGTTAAAGTAGTAGTGAAAGTGCCGTAATAAAATTTAGGTACATAATTAGACAATAGGCTTCTTGACCTTACCCAGAAAAAGTGGAGAGAAAGAAAGGAGTTTTTTCGGGTAAAATAAAATTTTGGAGGATTAGAAATGGCAAGAGAATATACGGCAGAATTCAAATTGGAAGCTGTTAAGCTGGCAAATGAACAAAGAAAGGCAGGTCAAACAATTACAAAAATAGCAAAGGATTTAGGAATAAAGGGTGGTTTATTAGGAAAATGGATAAAGAAACACAACGAAAAAAAGTCGGCAGCAGATGCATTTCCAGGTAGAGGTAACATGGCTCCTTACGACAAAGAGAGGTTTGATTTACAAAGCAAGAGTAACAAGGGAAAGAGACATTTTAAAAAAAGCCCTGGCCAGTCAAAAAGAGTAAAATATTTTTTTATATAGTAACTGCTATAAAGTACAGGAATTATGTAGGATTTTCTGCTAGTGGCTACTATAAGTGGACCACAAGAAAAATAAGCAGTAGAGAATCAGCAAATAAAGAGCTACTCGAAGCTATTCAAAAAATATATCAAGTTTCTAAATGTAGATATGGAGCTCCTAAAATTCATGCTGAATTGAAGGCTTTGGGTAAAAGTTGCAATTTGAAAACGGTGCAAAGTATTATGCAGAAAAATGACATCAGGGCTATACTGAGAAGAAAGTTTAAAATTAAAAAACAACAAACAGATAATAGAGCTGTAGCTCCCAATATATTAGACCAAAACTTTATTGTTGATCAACCAAATAAAGTATGGGATTACTTACATCAAAACCAAGGAGGGATGGCTATATTTGGCAGCAATAATTCTCACGTATGGTAGTTAATGAGTAGTGCAATAAATAAACAATTGGTTATGAACTCTTTATTAATGGCCATTAATAGGCGTAAACCTGTTAAAAATCTACTATTACATAGTGATCAAGGTTCACAATATACTGCGCAAGGGTATCAATATCTCTTAGCTGTAAAGAATATAGATGAGTAATAAAGGCTGTTGTTACGACAATTCTGTTGCAGAAAGCTTCTTTAGCTCATTGAAAAGAGAAATACTTATTGATACTTCACAACACTCTGCTCAACAAACTAGAACTGCAATATTTGAATACATAGAAATTTTTTATAACAAACAACGTCACTATTATAGCCTTTCTTATAATAGTCCGAATGCGATAAGATATGTGTTTATGGCTATAGCAGGCCAGTAGCATATTACGGTCTGTTCGGATTATTGTAAAAAGAGCTATAACTATTGCATTCCAGAACAATTTGATGCATCATTCTTTTTGTAAAAAACATTCCAAACTTTCTCTCCACTTTTTCTGGGTAAGGTCAATACCTTTAAGCCCAACACCAAGCTCGAGAAAGTAGAAAGTGTGGAGCAGCCTATTCAGTCTTCTTTGAATCTAACATGAAAGGCTATGCTCAAAAAACTATAAGCGTCCAA
Source organism: Wolbachia endosymbiont (group A) of Pherbina coryleti (assembly GCF_964026875.1). NCBI lineage: Bacteria > Pseudomonadati > Pseudomonadota > Alphaproteobacteria > Rickettsiales > Anaplasmataceae > Wolbachia > Wolbachia endosymbiont (group A) of Pherbina coryleti. The sequence goes on along the minus strand of NZ_OZ034706.1, from coordinate 1,074,537 downwards.
GTAATTTTTTAAATAAGATAACTCCTTTAGAATATCTCTTAAGCTATTAACTTAACATCACCATAGGATTTAAAACATTCCCCAAAAAATGTTAAAGCTATTTTAGTAAAATACTCAAAACTTGACCCTAAGCAACTTTGAGTTCATGCTCCTGGTACTCTTGCTTTACCTTCCTGCATAATCGCTTTTGGAGGAAATATATTACTGGATGAAGAACTCACTATATCACCACACTTTAAACCTTTTACCGCTGCTTTGACTCCTTCTGAGACTTTTTTAGATAGACTAATTGTTTCAAAAGATTGACAAAGTTTTCCAGACCTTTCAAAATATCCCTGTTTAATAGCATCGTAGACCCAATATCCACCAAGCGAGCAATTCTCACCTAATTCTTCTTTACAATTTTTGAACTTTTCCAGTATTTCCTTTTTGTTACTAACTTCTACTATTATTTTATCTTGCTTGTCAGGGTACAAATTAACTTCTAATTCTCCTAAACTAGTAGAGAAAGTTAACACTATATTACTATTGTCTGCAAGATTAGTGTAATGCCTTATGCCATTTTCCGTTATAATTTCTACCTCACTTTTACCGATCTTTACTATATCTCTTCCGTATTCTATTTTTCCTTGAGTTAACCCTAAGCTCCTTGCCCCATCTGTTATCTTTGCGACATCTATTATGCTCTTAAATAAGTTCACTACTTATCGTTCTACAGCCAGAATGTCACACAAACGAAAGTTTAATTTGTGCTTACTGTAGACATGGGGTTTTAAATGTGATACCCATGGATGTGAAATCCCACCCCTGAAGATTAGAATTCAAGCAGTTTAGCTTTAACCATATTGATCAGGTGTTGCAAGCCGTTACCTTACACATCTTCAGATAACTCTCGCTTTACATACATGCTCTTGTCCTCCTTCCCTTTCGGGTTAAAGTTAGTTGTTCACCTCGAGGCCATTTATTCTGAACCCCGCTTAGCTCCGCTAAGTATTTCTTAATGCGTACCACGGCGCACCCTCTCGACTCACACAGCTCCCATTATTCAGCCTTTTGTCCCAAACCTAATGTCCAGTGGGGGAGTGTTAAATAAACCATACGCGTCAAGTTAAGGAATGTAGAGAGCTTAAAGTAGATACCCTGGTCTTCCTATATCTGTCTTTCAAAGAAAACTTTGACCAGATTATAGTAAGCTTTTTTAGAAAAATTTTTAAATTATTGACAATATTGTTTAATATCAAAAAGAGCTCTCTAACCCGCCTTTTCAATTCAATAAATGCCTTTGTTAAACTGAGCTCCGTGTTCTTTTTTAGTTTTACACAGCCAACCATTTCGTGAAATACGAGAATAGCACATAATTTTGCGTATAGCTCGCACAATACTCTAAATGGATTTGTCTTTCCTTTTAGTTTATCAAGATTGATATGACTTTTATATAGTTTAAATAGTAATTCGATTTGCCATCTTACTCTATAAACCGTCAATATTTGTTCAGCATTAATTTTACTCTCTGGAACATTAGTTATAAATATTGACCAATCTAATAACTTTTGATTCTTTTGAGAAGATGTATATCCATGTGACTTTGCTAATTTATTAGCCTTTCTTCTTCTAGCCATAGACTGTTCTTCAGTTAGCTTTTGACATATAATTCTTACCTTAATTTTTACTTCCTTTCCTAATAATACTTCTTTTTCTGAAGATAATTGACCTTCTAAATACTCCAATAGCTCTATTTTTTGATTTGTTTCTATATCATATATATTGGTATCAGACTTATAACGACTAACAAAATATGCACCTGCTTCATCAATCTGTTTAAAAGAACTAGGCACAAAGTAGCCCAAGTCAAATATTAGCAAATCATTGGCTGATAAACCGTTCAGATAATCCCTATAACCTTGATCCGACCTTATTCCTTCCATAAAATTTAACTTATCTAGCGCTTGATTCAGGTAATCAAAGACTAACTGTAGCTTTATTCCTGATTTGGTATTATTCTCACAATCTCTATAGCTACTGCCATATCCTTTGTACATATCTTCCATGCTACTGGGCAGGCTAATGTAGCTGCTATCCAATAATTTAACGCTTCCAAATTGCTGTAAAATTTTGCAATCAATCTGTAGACTTTTTTTAAATAAACACAAAGCTTCGTTATACATTTTTTTCATGAACTCAACTGCTTCTTCACTAAACCTAAAATCTAAACCCTGTTTTGTAATTTCTATCGAGTCTTCATTTAGCAATTGGCACATTGTTTCTATGCTGCAATCATCAACTCCTATGTTACCAAAAACCATAGCTTTTATGAATGATGAGCCATTAAGTTTTCTCTTTCTTTTTATAAAACCTACTGCAATTGATATTTCGTCTGCTTTTTCATTAAAGAATTCATTGAGGTCTTTTGATAAGCAAGCTATTCTGTCCATTGTAAGTTCTCTCATTCATATATCCAAGAGAATTTATACCTTATTATTTTCCTTCACTCTATCAACTTTACTTACACTTTTCCTTAACTTGACGCGTATGGTTCAAAAAAGTGTGTCAAACCAAAAAAAAAGTAATAAATTGATATAAAAAAAATGGAGGTTTGACAATGAGTCAGAAAGTAGTAAACAGAACTACCGGTTTGGTAGATTACAAAGAACTGGAAGCAAATATACTGTCATCAATAAGGGAAGGCAGACCATTAACAGGAAGGGATGGAGCATTTACACCATTTATAAAAAAGCTGCTGGAGGCAAGTTTGGAAGGTGAAATAGAAAATCACTTATTAGCTGAAAGTGAAGAGAGGGTTTGGTTGGAAGAAGTGGAGTAGCGAATGGATATACAAAACGCTGGGTCTATATTCAGACTACAGAATAAGGTATTACAAACCGAAAGCATCACCAGCACAATATGTTATAAACTTTGGTAAAGAATCTGCTAGGAAAGCGTAGTGCGGATGCTGCGTTTGACGAGGCGGGAGCTGGAAACGTTAACATGGGAATTTGGATTGAGGCCTATTGTGAAAACAATGGATCAGCCACCAAACCCTAAAGTAGGCGCGCCAGTTCTTGACCCTACATATTTTTTTGAAGGTTAAATCCAGCTTAGGGTCGAGAAACTTAGATAAAGCCATAGCCAAAGTGTTTAAAAATATTAATAATTATACACACAATTATTCAACCATATTTTTGAAGATAGCTATGCCGCCGCGGTATCTCTTAGCCGCTAACAAGTAGCGGGATGACGATTGTTGGTAAATCTAAGTCAGTTTAGCTATAGGCAGCAATTTTCTGTATTTATTTTAAATTGAAGGAAGCTCAAATGAAAGATCATGTTTTGCTAAAAATCACAGAATGCAGTCTAACAGTGAACGGTTACGCTTTTGATCAAAAATGTTATATAGTACACAATCAATTTTTCTGGATCCAAGTAGTCAAGGCACTGCCTTTGTGTTTGAGGGAAAATCGGCTATAACACTTAACATACTGCCTTTGCAAACAAATGTTCGTACAGTTATGTGTCAGCTACTTGCATGACGCCATTGCCTGAACGGGTACCAATGATTACCTATCAATCTCACCAAAAACTATATCGAGTGAGCCAATAATTGCTGCAACGTCAGCAAGCATGTGTCCTTTTGCCATAAAGTCTAAGGCTTGTAAATGCGCAAAGCCAGGTGCTCTTATTCGGCACCTATAAGGTCTATTGGTACCATCTGAAACTATATACACTCCAAACTCACCTTTTGGTGCCTCAACAACTGCGTAAGCCTCACCTTCTGGTACGTGATATCCTTCTGAATAGAGCTTAAAATGGTGAATCAGAGCTTCCATAGATTTTTTCATCTCTACTCTTGACGGTGGAGAAATTTTTCTATCTTCAGTTTTTATTTGCCCTTCAGGCATTTTCTCTATGCACTGCTTCACCAAACTGATAGATTGCCTAATCTCTGCCATTCTAACTAGATAACGGTCATAACAGTCGCCATTTTGGCCGATCGGTATATCAAAATCTAGTTGATCATATATCTCATATGGCTGGCTTTTTCGCAAATCCCAAGCAAGCCCAGCAGCGCGCAACATTGGGCCACTAAAGCCCCAATCAAGTGCCTGTTTAATTGATATTTCACTAATTCCTACAGTGCGTTGCTTCCATATCCTATTTTCTGTTAAAAGTTCATCAACATCGTCTATATATTTTGGAAATTGCTCTATAAACTTTGCAATATCCTCAATCAAATCTTCTGGAACATCTGCTGCAATTCCACCTGGCCTGATGTAAGCTGCGTGAAACCTTGCACCTGAAGCTCTTTCGTAAAATTCCAGTATTTTTTCTCTTTCTTCAAAGAGCCATAAAAGAGGGGTCATTGCTCCAACATCAAGTGCTTGAGAAGAAACGTTCAGTAAATGATTTAGTATTCTCGTCAGTTCACAAAACAAGACACGTAAATACTTTGCCCTAATTGGCACTTCACATTGCAACAATTTCTCCACACAAAGTGAATATGCATGCTCTTGTGACATTGGTGATACGTAATCAAGGCGATCAAAATAAGGCAAAGCTTGAAGATACGTTTTATGTTCTATTAATTTTTCAGTACCGCGGTGCAAAAGCCCAATATGGGGATCTGCCCTCTCGATCACTTCACCATCCATCTCTAAAACAAGACGCAACACTCCATGTGCAGCTGGGTGCTGAGGTCCAAAATTTAACATCATTGTCTTTAGATCGGGCATGTCCAGTAGTTTAAGATATTAAAATTGTATAGGCTAAAGTGCGCTCAAAGTCAATAAACTTCTTGCATAGGCTACAACTATCATTCAATAGAAACAAAAACTTTTACAATGGCTAATAAGTGTTGGTAAAACCAAGTCACTTTAGCTATAGAATGACAAAAAAGGTTTGCATTAGCCAAATTTTTAGTTGAAGTAGCATAAGAGGTTAAAGGAAAAGCTTTGTGTTAATGGATTCATTTCAGGTATAGTATAGATAATACCACAATACTTATAAAATGGATCATGTTGTTAATGCGTATAATAGACTTGACACTCCTATAGTCAGGGGAGAAGGGGCATATCTTTTTGATAAAGATGGTAAAAAATATTTAGATTTTGCTGCAGGTATTTCTACAACTTCTTTAGGGCATTGTCATCCATACATTACAGATAAGCTGAAAGAGCAATCGAGCTCATTATGGCACTGCTCTAACATTTTCACTATTCCCGAGCAAGAAAGGCTTGCCGAGCGTTTAACAACCCTGACTTTTGCAGATAAAGTTTTTTTCTGCTCAAGTGGGCTTGAAGCAACAGAAGCTGCAATTAAGTTTATTCGTCGTTACTTTTATTCAAAAGGGCAAGCAAAACGTAATCGTATTATTACAATTGAAGGAGGCTTTCATGGCCGCAGTATTGCTGCAATTTCTGCTGGAGGCAATGAAAAATCACGCGAAGGTTTTGCTCCGCTCCTTTCTGGTTTTGATAAAGTGCCAAGAAATGACATTAAAGCATTAGAAGAAAAAATCAACAATGAAATAGCTGCTGTATTTTTAGAGCCCATACAAAGCGAAGGTGGAGTATATCCACTAGACGTAGAATATCTTCAAAAAGTAAGGGAAATAACAAAAGCTCAAGGAATAATTTTGTGCTTTGATGAAGTGCAGTGCGGATATGGACGCATCGGTTCTTTATTTCATTATCAAAATGTCGGCATTGAACCTGATATGCTAACCTGTGCGAAGGCTATGGGTAACGGTTTTCCTGTAGCTGCATGTTTAGTGAAAGATTATATAGCAGAAGCAATTACTCCAGGAACTCATGGATCAACCTATGGTGGCAATCCACTTGCCATGACTGTTGGTAATGCAGTGCTCGATATAATGCTAAAAGAAGACTTTTTTGATCATGTTAAAAGAATTAGTAAATATTTAAAAGAAAAGCTGTTGCTTTTAGCTAAAGAATTTCCTGAGATGATTTTAGAAGTTCGTGGAGAAGGGTTACTAATGGGAATAGAACTAGCAACTCTTGTAGCTGATAAAATTATTAGTCGATCTCTTGATAAAGGTTTAATAATAACTAGGGTTTTAAACAACAAAGTAGTAAGGGTAACCCCACCACTTATCATTGAGGATGAGCATGTGAACGCAGCGTGTAATATGCTTTATGATTTGTTTTTTAAGATTAAAGGTATATAAAATTCGGCAATATAAATTCAGGCTTGCAAATGCCTCTCATAACATGTAAAATTAATTTTATTTTTTATCACAATAACATCGTACTTTAATGGATTGGTTATTGGTCTTAGTATCATCAGCAATTTTTGTTTTGTTAGTTTTATCGTTTTTGTTCTCAGGAGCAGAAATAGGCTTAACCTCAATTAGCCGTTCTCGAATTAATAAGCTAAAGCTAGACGGTAACAAAAAAGCCAGGGTAATAGATCGCTTATTAAATAGGAAAGAATTGACAATAGGAACGGTATTGCTCGGCAATACAATTATTAATATTACTTGCTCTGCTTTATTTACAGCAATATTTATCAATCTTTTTGGAAATGAGGGCATTCTCCTATCAACAATTATAATGACATTTTGTATTTTATTGTTCTGCGAAGTTCTACCAAAAACTTATGCTATTCAAAATCCTGAAAAATTTGCATCATTTTCTGCTTATTTTGTATTGTTTTTTGTAAAGATTTTTTCTCCATTGACACTAGGTATTCAATTTATTGTTAACCTCATCCTAAAATTATGTGGGCTGCATAAAGATAAGGAAGTGATATCTGCAGCGGATGCAATGCGTAATATGATTACTCTTCACCGCAGTGAAGGAACTATGTTGCAACAGGATTTAGATATGCTAAGCAGCATACTTGATTTGGCTGAGACAGAGATATCACAAATTATGACCCATAGAAGAAACCTATTTTCTCTTGATATAGATCGGAATAAAGAAGAGTTAATAAGAGAGATTTTAACCAGCAGTCACAGTAGAGTACCTTTATGGCAGAAGGAACCAGATAACATTGTAGGTGTAATTCACGTGAAAGCTCTAATAAATGCTTTGCGTGAAAAGAATAATAAAGCGGAAGAAGTTGACATTACCCAAGTTATGTCAAGGCCTTGGTTCATACCAGAAAGTACACCGCTCAGCGTGCAACTTCACAACTTCCGTAAGAACAGGAAACACCTTGCATTTGTTATTGATGAGTATGGAGCACTGCAGGGAATTGTAACTCTTGAGGATATACTGGAAGAAATAGTTGGAGAAATTTCGGATGAACATGATTTGATTACGGAGAATTTTATAAAGAAAATATCTGATAATATGTATCACATAGAAGGAAAATCTACTATTAGGGACATTAACAGGCAGTTATACTGGAATCTCCCTGATGAAGAAGCTACAACTCTAGCAGGTATGATTGTGAATGAAATAGAGCGCATTCCTGACGAAGGCGAGGAGTTTTCCATGTATGGTTTTCGCTTTAAGATTTTAAAAAAAGATAAAAATATTATTACTGTTGTTGAAGTGCAAGTAAAAACTGGTAATATTAGTGGCAGCAATTAATTAGTGGAGTTTCATGGAAGATACAGTAAAAATAACGGCTGAAGAGTTGAAGGGTTACATAGAGAGAATCGAAAAACTTGAACAAGAAAAGAGGGATGTGCAAGATCACATTCGTGATGTATATGCAAAAGCCGCAGATGAAGGTTGGGATATAAAAGTGATGAAACAAATTATTAGGCTGAGGAAGATGGATGATGATGACAGAGAGGAACAAGAAATATTGCTTGATACCTATAAACGTGCATTGGGAATGAGCTACGAAGAAGAGTTAAGTGAATAGCAGAATTGTAATTGGAATAAGTGGAGCATCTGGTTCTATTTACGGTGTGCGTATTTTAGAAGCGTTGAAAGACGTCGATTATGAAACTCATTTAGTGATAAGTCGTGCTGGGAAAATAACTTTAGCTCACGAGATTAAAGAAAAACTTGAAGATATTACATCACTTGCAGATTTTTACTATTCTGAAGAAAAGATTGGAGAAAAAATAGCAAGCGGCTCATTTAAAACCTCAGGGATGATTGTAGCACCATGCTCTATGAAGACAATGTCTGAAATCGCATCAGGTGTTACTTCCAATCTATTGACAAGGGCTGCAGATGTAACGCTAAAAGAAAGAAGAAAGTTAGTTCTTATGGTGCGAGAGTCACCACTGCATCTTGGGCATTTACAAAATATGTTAAAATTAACGGAGATGGGAGCAATTATTGCTCCACCAGTGCCTGCTTTTTATATTAAACCGAAATCGTTGGATGATATTATTAATCATTCTGTTGGCAAAGTATTGGATTTATTTGATATCAAATTACCCGACTTTAAGGAGTGGCAAGGAAGTGACAATTATTATTGATGGTAAAAAAATAGCAAACGACCTATGTGAGAGGCTATCACAAAAAATTGATATTTTAAAGAGAGAGTATAACATTTTTCCTTGCCTGAAAGTAATTCTCGTGGGCAGCAATCCAGCAAGTCAGGTTTATGTTCGCAACAAACAGAAAAAAGCAGAATCAATAGGCATAAGTTCTGAGACCATTGTTTTGCCTGATAATATTTCAGAAGATGAATTAATTGAAAAAATCAATGAATTAAATGAAGATCCATCTGTGCATGGCATTTTAGTGCAATTGCCTTTACCAAATCATATTAGTGCAAGCAGAGTAATTAACACAGTAAGTGTTGAAAAAGATGTAGATGGCTTTCATGATGAAAACGTTGGCAAATTAGTTAAAGGTGAAAAAAACTGCCTTATACCTTGCACTCCTAAAGGTTCTTTGCATTTAATTAAGTCAATTGAAGAGAACCTTTCCGGTAAAAACGCAGTGGTAATTGGTAGGTCAAATATCGTGGGCAAGCCAATGTTTTACCTGCTATTGCAAGAAAACTGCACTGTCACCATCTTGCATTCACAAAGCAAGGATTTAGCTGAATATTGCTCTAAAGCGGATATAGTAGTTGCAGCAGTCGGAAAGCCAAATTTTGTTCAAGCAGACTGGATAAAGAAAGGTGCAATAGTGATCGATGTTGGCATAAATAGCGTTAACGTAGGAAAGCTTGTAGGTGATGTTGACTTTGAAGGAATAAAAGGGAAAGCCAAAGCTATGACCCCAGTACCCGGGGGCGTTGGCCCAATGACCATTGCATTTCTAATGATGAACACTGTTATTGCTGCTTGCTTGCAAAAGGGAGTTGATGCTTCTGATTTCATTAGTTGAGGTATGAAGAGGAAAGCTATATGAAGATAGAATGTACCATATCACAATTAATAAAAAATTGAGATTTTTGAAATTCCTCAGTAGTCAAATTTATTAAATATTTAGGATCATCATCTATTCTTTTTTCTCTACAAGTATAGCTAAAGTGGCTTAGGTTTACCTACAATTTGAAAAACAACAAATTCGTCATTCCGCTACTCGTTAGCGGAATCTATGCTGAGATACCGCGGCGATATGACGTAGGGAAACCTTTCTTGGGTTAGCTATAGTTAGTGGAATTGCAAAGTTTCTAGGCATAAAAAGCTTTGAACCTAATATATGAGCCAAACTTGATTTTCCAACCGTAGATACACCTGTAATAAAAATAATAGTCTTCATTTTGTGAATTTACTTGCTATATGAACTATCGGAGAAATTTTTTTATAGTTTATAGTATCTGACCTTACCCAGAAAAAGTGGAGAGAAAGTTTGGAATGTTTTTCACAAAGAGAATGATGAATCAAAATGCTCAGGAATGCAATAGTTAATAGTGACGTTGTTTGTTATAAAAAATTTCTATGTATTCAAATATTGCAGTTCTAGTTTGTTGAGCAGAGTGTTGTGAAGTATCAATAAGTATTTCTCTTTTCAATGAGCTAAAGAAGCTTTCCACAACAGAATTGTCGTAACAACAACCTTTATGACTCATCTATGTTTTTTATGGATAAGAGATATTGATAACCTTGCGAAGTATATTGTGAACCTTGATCACTATGTAATAGTAGATTTTTGGCAGGTTTACGCTTGTTAACGGCCATTAATAAAGAGTCCATAACCAATTGTTTATTTATTGAACTGCTCATTAACTACCATGCGTGAATATAGATCGATTATTGTTGCCAAATATAGCCATCCTTCTTTGGTTTTTATATAAGTAATCCCATACTTTATTTGGTTGATCGACAATAAAGTTTTGGTCTAATATATTGGGAGCTACTGTCCGTTTGTTGTTTCTTAATTTTAAATTTTCTTCTCAATATAGCCTGAATACCATTTTTCTGCATAATACTTTGCACTGTTTTTAAGTTGCAACTTTTACCCAAAGCCTTCAATTCAGCATGAATTTTAGGAGCTCCATATCTACATTTAGAAACTTGATATATTTTTTGAATAGCTGCGAGTAGCTCTTTATTTGCTGATTCTCTACTGCTTATTTTTCTTGTGGTCCACTTATAGTAGCCACTAGCAGAAAATCCTACATAATTCCTGTACTTTATAGCAGTTACTATATAAAAAAATATTTTACTCTTTTTGACTGGCCAGGGCTTTTTTTTAAATGTCTCTTTCCCTTGTTACTCTTGCTTTGTAAATCAAACCTCTCTTTGTCGTAAGGAGCCATGTTACCTCTACCTGGAAATGCATTTGCCGCTGACTTTTTTTCGTTATATTTCTTCATCCATTTTCCTAATACACTATCCCTTATTCCTAGATCTCTTGCTACTTTTGCAACTGGTTGACCTACCTTTCTTTGTTCATTTGCCAGCTTAACAGCTTCCAATTTGAATTCTGCCGTATATTCTCTTGCCATTTCTAATCCTCCAAAATTTTATTTTACCCGAAAAAACTCCTTTCTTTCTCTCCACTTTTTCTGGGTAAGGTCAATATACCAGTGCCGAAAATAGTTGACAAAGATTGTGTATACTTATTACAATTGTTTGGGTACCAGAAGTTTTTACGGCAACAAAGTATGCACTAACTATAAGTAAGGAAGACTTTAAGCAGGCAATAAAAAAAATGAAGTAACGTTTAAAAGAGATTGAAGGAGAGAAGAAAAAGGTAAAAGGGAATACGGCAGAAAATGAATCTTATTACAAATAGCATAAAGGGCTTTTATTCTAGTGTTAAATCGGACCTAGATTGGCAAGCCAAACGTAGTCTTATTAGAACATTAGTAAAAGAAGTCAACATTGATCTTGATAAAGTAGATGTAGTATTTAAGATCAAAGAACTTGAAAACCCCGCCCAGAATGGACAAAATCAAAAGATGGTACATTGTCTAAGGGGTCTGGGCACTGGGATGACATCTTTTTTCTTGGTACAAATTACTCTTATGTCTCAATATTTGTACAGTTGTGTTATCGGCTGTTTGATGTTTACAACGCAGGAAGTTCATACGGTTGTAAGTCAAGCGGTAGGATGACAAGATTTTGCAAGGGTATTTTTTTTATAGGAGATTAATATGGAAATTTTTCTTGATAGCGTTGATTTAAATGAAATTAAAGGACTAAAGGAGTTCATTGACGGCATAACAACTAATCCTTCTTTAATAGCAAAGTCCGGGCGTAAAGATAAATACGAGGATTTAGTGCGTGAAATATGCTCTATTATAAAAGGGCCTGTTAGTGTTGAAGTTGTTGCAGATAGCCATGAAGAGATGATCACAGAAGGTCTGAATTTAGCAAAAATTGCTGATAATGTTGTGATCAAATTACCTCTTACACATGAAGGATTAATTTCTTGTAAAAAGTTATGGACAGAGCATAAAATACCTGTTAACATCACATTATGTTTTTCTCCTGGACAAGCACTGCTTGCCGCTAAGTTCGGTGCTTGTTTTATTTCCCCCTTTGTTGGTCGCCTTGATGATATAAGCTATGATGGCTTATCGCTAATAGAAGATATATGTACTATATATTCTAATTACGGTTTTGATACTAAAGTTCTTGTTGCATCAGTGAGAAGCCCAGCGCATGTAATAGAAACTGCAAGGCTTGGTGCTGATTCAATTACTGTGCCAGCAAAAGTACTTAGACAATTAATTAATCACCCACTTACTGACCAAGGACTAGCAATATTTGAAAAAGACTGGGGTGTAAAATAATAAACGGTTACAAATGAACATAAAAATTGGCGTATCCGTTCAGGCAATGGCGTCAACTTAAGAGCCTTCATTAGCAAACTCTCCTAAAGACATGATGGCGTTTGCTACCTTATTGCGGCTGCCCTGGTCGAATTTTAACTTTATAGCTAACCCAAGAAAGGTTTCCCTACATCATACCGCCGAGGCGCTAACGAGTAGCGGAATGACGAATTTGTTGTTTTTCAAATTGTAGGTAAACCTAAAGCTATAGAAAAAAAGAAGAACCAGTTTCTTAGTTTTTCATTGACATAATCCACTCCATATGCCATAATAAAATTTTATATCTTGGAGAAGGAAATGACATTAAGGTTAATACTACAAGAAGTCAACAGTAGTCCAGATCTGAGTAAGGAAAATTTAATTGATAGAATTAAAGATAAGCTGCAGCAGGAAAATCAACTTATATATGATGAGTGGAAAAAAACGAATTTGATATAAATTACACGTTTATAGTGCTCAAGTGCAATTTATTACTTATAGCAGCTGAAAATGGCTATGAAAAAGTAGTAAGATACTTAACAAAAAACGGAGCTAATGTTAATGTACAAGATGAATGGGAAAAAACCTCCTTACATTATTCTGCTCAGCATGGGCATGCACAAGTAGTAGAAGTTTTGCTAGAAGAAGGAGCAGACGTTAATGCACAAAATGAAGATAAAGGGACTCCTTTGCATTATGCTGCTTATAGTGGTCATATAGAAGTAGTAAAACATCTTATAAAAAAAGAGGCAGATGTTAATGTAGTGGACAGATATGGAAGAAGTCCTTTACATTATGCTGCTGAGAATGGATACACACAAGTAGTAGAAGTTTTGCTAGAAGAGGGAGCAGACGTTAATGCACAAGATAAAGACGGAAGAACTCCTTTATATTATGCTGTTTATTACACTCATGGTGAACATCCAAGACTAAATTATCAACATCCAAAAGTAGCGAAACTTCTGCTAAATTATGGTGCAGATCCATCATTTATTCATAGACCTAAAGCTATAACAGCAGGAATTACTGTAGGTATATTAGCTGCCATTGTTGCTCCATTAGCACTCATTTATGCTACTGCATTACCTGCACTAGCAATAGTTGTAATTACTGTGGCATCTGCACTGATCGTTGGTGGAATTTCCTATGGGGTTGCATATAAGTCATCAGAGCATTCATTAAACAGTAAGCTAAGTGAGGTTAGCTGCAGTAATGTTGATGGAAATAAACAAACTGTACAACCATAATTATTAATTCACCACAGTAACCGCGCCGTGGCAGTGTTTGTACTTCTTTCCAGAATTACAAGGGCACTTGTCGTTTCTTGAGACTTTGGGAAGTCTGCTATTTCTAGCAGAATGTAACCTATTGCCTATCTCTTGGTTATCTGCCAACTTAAAGTGCGCTAGGCGGTGAATGGTGAGTTCCTTCCATTTTTCAAGCATTGACTCAAACATCAAGAAAGCTTCGCGTTTAAATTCATTCAGTGGATCTTTCTGCCCCATGGCACGTAGGCTTATGCTTTGTCTTAGGCTCTCTAGAACTGAAAGGTGTTCCCTCCATAAATGATCAAGTGTCATTATCATCATTTGCTTCACGATCGTATTCCACAAATCTGTAGTGTGCTGACTGTTGAAATATTTTTCTTTCTCAGTAAAAAATTCTTGTATCTTATCATTTATATAATCCAAAGCTTCTTGTTTGTTTAAAAACTTTGCTAAATCTTCTTTATCAAGCGTTATTCCATACCTTGTATGGAATTCTTTGACTATATCTTCAATATAATCCTCATAATAGCCACTTTGGACTATACCTTCTATTACGCTCTCATTTACTTCGCTATATACTTCAAGTAAATCATTAATTTCGTTGCCTAAGATATTGTTTCTCTGCTTAAAAATAACTTTACGTTGGTTATTGATTACGTCATCAAACTTAAGTAGAGATTTCCGCACGTCATAGTTTCTAGCTTCAACTTTCTTTTGCGCTTTCTCAAGTGCCTTATTGATCCATGGATGATGAATAGCTTCGTTATTCTTTAACCCTACTTTTTGTAAAAAGCTTCTCATTCTATCAGAACCAAATATTCTCATTAGGTCATCTTCGAGCGATAAAAAGAACTTAGAAAGTCCAGGATCACCCTGACGGCCAGAACGGCCACGTAATTGATCATCTATTCTCCTGCTTTCATGTCTTTCGGTTCCAACCACACATAAACCACCAGCTTTTATAGCAATTTCCTTATCTTTTTTTACTCTTTCAACTATTTCTTGATATTTTTTTTCTCTTTCATCAGCATTTTTTATCTTCTTTAGCTCCACCTTTGCGATCATTTCAGCATTTCCACCAAGCTGAATATCAGTTCCACGTCCTGCCATGTTAGTTGCTATAGTGACACTACCTGGCACCCCAGCTTGCGCTATTATGTACGCCTCTTGTTCATGATAACGAGCATTCAATACTGAATGCTTAAGAGAATGGCTTTGCAAAAGCGCAGAAAGCTTCTCAGAGTTTTCGATGCTCACCGTGCCAACAAGGACCGGTTGAAGGCGTTTGTGGCATTCTTCTATAAACTTCAATACAGCATTAAATTTTTCCTTTTCTGTACCGTAAATTTCATCATCAATATCAACTCTTTTTACAGATACATTGGTTGGAATTTTTACTACATTTAATCTGTATATATCACGAAACTCTTCTGCCTCTGTTGCTGCTGTTCCAGTCATTCCGGAAAGTTTATTGTACATACGAAAGTAATTCTGAAATGTGACCGATGCTAAAGTTTGGTTTTCATGCTGAATTTCAAGATTCTCCTTCGCTTCAAGTGCCTGATGAAGACCATCGGAATATCTCCTGCCCTCCATCATACGCCCAGTAAATTCATCAATAATCACTACCTTTCCATCTTTCACTATATAATCTTTATCAGCAGTGAACAGCTTATGTGCACGTAATGCTTGGTCCATATAATGAGTCATTATCATGCTGTCAGTATCATAGAGCGAGGAATTTTCAGGAATGAGATTGTATGATCTTAGTAGTTCCTCCACTCGTGAAATACCATCTTCAGTCAAGAATACCGTTCTACCTTTTTCATCTACTTCATAATCAGAGTCAACTAATTTGGTTACTATTTTATTGATATGCTTATATATCTGATTGTTTTCCTCAACCGGGCCAGAAATAATAAGCGGAGTGCGAGCTTCATCAATGAGTATTGAGTCCACTTCATCAACTATTCCGTAGTGAAAGCCTCTCTGAACCATGTCTTCTTGAGAAAATTTCATATTGTCTCGCAGGTAATCAAAGGCAAGCTCGTTATTTGTGGAATACACGATATCTGCACTGTAAGCCTCTTTCCTCTCTTCGTCTGTCAAGTTATTCGTAATAAACGCAACAGAAACCCCAAGAGAATTATATAATTTGCTCATCCACTCTGTGTCTCGTTTTGCAAGGTAGTCATTAACAGTTACGACGTGTACGCCTTTCCCTTCTAAGGAATTTAGATATGCTGCTAAAGTTGCAACGAGTGTCTTTCCCTCTCCTGTTTTCATTTCTGATATCATACCATTGTGGAGCACCATTCCACCAATCAGTTGAACATCAAAGTGCCTCATGTTAAGAAACCTTCGAGAGGCTTCACGTACAACTGCAAATGCAGGTACGAGAAGATCATTTAACGTTTTCCCATTTTTCAATTCTTGTTTGAATTCTTCAGTTTTACCAGCAAGCTCCTCATCAGATAAACTCTGCATTTCTGTTTCTAATGCATTTATTTGCTGAACAATTTTCCTAAAGGATTTTATTATCTTCTTGTTTGTGGAACCAAATATCTTTCTTATAAAAAAGAATGACAACGTAAAAATGAAAAATATAAGAATGGCTGTCAAAATTAGCGGAGAATCTAGCATAAACTTAAGTAACGTCTTATTTAATATGAGATTATATTACTAAATGCAGCCTACAGCAATTACATATTAGATTCGGGGAATCCTTATTCATATACTAAGGTAATAAACAAAGGAACACTTCCAACCCTGTTCTTGCAGGCACTGTTATTGAAATATTAAAGAATCTGTTGCATTATCTTAGGCACTTGGTGACTTTAATTTTTTATAGAAAGAAGTTATTCGTAGGTTTAGTAGGGTATGAATGTAGAAAATAAACAGTCTGAAATACTTAGTAATCGTATATTTAAGAAGAGAGATGGCACATCAACAGGTGATCATGGTTGCAAGTATGAAGTAAAATTATTAATGCTGTATCTACTTTATGGGTTAAGTAGTAAAATTGACTTTTGGTTAGCATCAAACATAGAAGGTTTTGGAGCCTTTGATGATATTTTTTTGAGTATAAAGATCAGAAGAACAAATCGAGAATTATCTTGGTTCAAGCTAAACACCGTAACGACCCTAGTTCATCAGCGAATATTACTTTTGAAGATTTGTTTATTGATGGAAACAATAGAAAGCGACAGAAAGAGGATTTCGGGTTAAACAAATATTTTGAATCTCATCCTGAGATTAAGCAAAACCCTGAGTATAAGAACAGTGATATTACACTTGTCATTCATGCTAATGTTAATGTGAACTTAAAAAAAGGTACAGAAAAGCAAGGCAAAGTAGAAACATTAGAGGAGTATCTGGAAGAGTCAAAGTTAACAGATGATAACATTTTAAGTATTTATGAAGGTCACAGAGGAACGTGCTACAAAATAAAAAATCATATTGAACTGAAAAAATACTTCAGTTGCGGCAGTGAAGATGAAATAGAAGATTTTTTACTTAGAATAAGGTTTGTAGTTAATCAACCTAATCATTCAAAATTAGATGATATTATTAAGAAAGAAATAGGGAGATATACAAAATATCAGGCAAGAAAAACATTGACATGGTTTTTGACTTTGCACGCGGGAAGGTAGAAAAATGGTGGGAACAACAGGGTAGCGAAGTTTCTTATCTAACAAGAAAAGACAATTATTTTAAGGAAGCCATAGAACATCTTTATAGTCTCAAACTTAAGGAAGATCTACCTGAATTTTGGCAAGTCCCTCTTCGAAATTATAACTTTGTCGGCAGAGAAGCGCTGCTAGATAAAATAGAAGAATGCCTGAAAGCTAATGATACAGCAACACTAGTTGCTTGTCATGGAATAGGTGGAATAGGTAAAACACAATTAGCATTAGAATTTATTTGGAGTAAGCTCCAAAAATATAGATGGATAATTTGGCTTGATACACGAGATAGAAATACTTTAATTAACGAGTACATCAAGTTAGGACGTGGACTAAACGTTATTCATGGTTACAGAGAAAACGTTCGTGAAGAAGATCACGCCAAGCATGTTAAGTATTGGCTAGAACACCCTGAACGTGCTGGGTGGCTACTGATATGCGATAACGCTCCTAACTACAAAGGTATAGCAGATTTACTTCCTATAGAAGGAGGAAAGATATTATTAACTTCTCGTTATACATTTGGCTGGCCACAACCACAGAACACTATTTCTGTTGATGTTTTTGAACCTGGAGAATCAAGGAGCTACATTTGTAAGATACTAGAAGTGGAAGGAACAAAGCTAGATATAATTCAAGTGGATGCATTAGCAAAGACATTAGGTCATTTATAGCTCTTTTTACAATAATCCGAACAGACCGTAATATGCTACTGGCCTGCTATAGCCATAAACACATATCTTATCGCATTCGGACTATTATAAGAAAGGCTATACCTTTAGCTTTAGCCCAAGCAAGGGCTTATATAAAGAAAACAGGTATAAATATTTCAGACTATTTGAAATTATATAACGATAGAAAACGAGCTTTATTATCTGATGAAACATTGCTTGAAACATTTCCAGCCGACGCTAATAGAGAGACTGCAGCAATAGTGTATGTTACATGGGACATCACAGTAGAAGCAATAAAAAAAGAATCCTTATTGGCAGCTAACTGGCTTACTGCTTGTGCTTACTTAGATGGTAGTCCTATTCCTCAATCTTTACTAGAAATCTTTGCTGATAATCAAGAAAATAATCCTTCCTTAGAAACTTTCCATGAAGCGTTTGGAATATTAATAAGTTACTCCATGTTAACTACCAAAAAAGATCATAGTATGTTAATACACAGCTTGGTTCAAGAAGTTATAAGGCTAAAGTCAGAGAAAAGTGGAAAAACTAAAGAAGACATAAAGACTGTTTTTCAACTATTACAAAAGGGTTTTCCTTACCACAGTGATAAACTAGAAGATTATGCTAAGAAACGACAATTATTACCACATTTAGAAGCATTTTTATCACACATGGATAATTTGCTAGAAAAAAATTCTTCAGAAAAGCAAACAATAGAAAAGGATTATCTTTTAGATTTGTTAATGTGGATTAATGATGGATACTCTGATTTAGGTAACCCTAAAAGACAAAAGGAGTTGATCGAATGGATTTTACCTATTCTTCAGAGGCATTTTATCCCTGATTATGAAATTGCTACACTGCTGGTAAGTCTTGGTATTGCTTATAATGCTTTAGACAATCCTCGGAACGCAAAAGAGTTGTTTGAATGGGCTTTACCTATTCTTGAGAAATATTATGGTTCTGATTGTCCTAAAGTTGCTGTTGCACTGACAAACCTTGGTAACGCTTATGAGGATTCGGGTAATCCTCATAAAGCAAAAAAGTTGTTTGAATGGGCTTTACCTATTTTTGAGAAACATTATGGCTCTGATCATCCTAAAGTTGCTGTCATACTGACAAACCTTGGCCACGCTTATGAGAATTTAGATAATCCCCGGAGAGCAAAAAAGTTGTTTGAGCAAGCTTTAGCAATTCAAGAGAAACATTATGGACTTGATCATTTCGAAGTTGCTAAACTACGGGCAAACCTCGGTCTTGTTTGTTATGCTTTGGGTGATCTTCAGAAAGCAAAGGAGCTGTCTGAACGGGCTTTACCTATTTTTGAGAAACATTACGGTCCTGACCATCTTGAATTTGCTAAACTGTTGTCAAACTTAGGTGTCATTTATGGGGGTCTAGGTTATCATAAGAAAAGAAAGAGGTTACTTGAACGGGCTTTAGCAATCAAAAGGAAACATTACAGGTCTGACCATTTCGAAGTTGCTATACTGCTGGTAAATCTTGGTATTGCTCATAATGCTTTAGGTAGTTCTCAGAAAGCAAGAGAGTTGCTTGAACGTGCTTTACCTATTTTTGAAAAACACTATGGCCCTGATCACCCGGAAGTTGCTAAACTACTGGTAACCCTTGGCATTACTTATGGCATTTTAGGTAAACATAAGAAAAATCAAGAGTTGCTTAAACGGGCTTTACCTGTTTTTAAGAAACATTATGGCCCTGATCATCCAGAAATTGCTATTATACTAATAAGCCTCGGCATCTCTCATGGGGACTTAGGTGACCACGAGAAACAAAAGGAGCTGTTTGAACAGGCCTTGCCTATTCTTGAAAAACATTATGGCCCTGATCACCCGGAAGTTGCTACACTACTGATAAACCTAAGCGACGCCTATGGTGCTCTAGGTAACCATAAGAAACAAAAGGAGTTGTTTGCACGGGCTTCATCCATCTTTAAGAAACATTATGGCCCTGATCATCCGGAAGTTGCTAAACTGCTGGCAGAGCTAGATGATATTTAGGCTTTTAGCAACACTAGATTAATAATCACTTATTTTATAATCACACTTCCAAAACTAACC
Source organism: Wolbachia endosymbiont (group A) of Pherbina coryleti (assembly GCF_964026875.1). NCBI lineage: Bacteria > Pseudomonadati > Pseudomonadota > Alphaproteobacteria > Rickettsiales > Anaplasmataceae > Wolbachia > Wolbachia endosymbiont (group A) of Pherbina coryleti. The sequence continues at coordinate 1,054,687 of NZ_OZ034706.1, read as the reverse complement.
TGTTTGGATCTTCTATATAATTTTTTATTTTAACGAGGAAAGTTACTGCTCCTTTGCCGTCAACTATTCTGTGATCGTAAGAGAGAGCAATGTACATCATAGGTCTGATTTCTACTGCATTACCAACAGCAACTGGCCTGTTTTGTATTGAATGCATTCCAAGTATTCCAGATTGCGGAGGGTTTATTATCGGAGTGGAAAGAAGTGAACCGTATACTCCACCGTTTGAGATGGTAAATGTTGCACCTTCCATTTCTGATACTTGTAATTTACCCTCACGAGCTTTTTTGCCAAGAGCAACTAAAGTCAACTCAATTTCTGCAAATGACATCTGATCGGCACCCCGAATAACTGGTACAACAAGACCTTTATCGGTGCCAACAGCAACACCTACGTCATAGTAATGTTTATATATGATTTCATCGCCTGAGATTTCAGCGTTAATTTCAGCAATTTCTTTCAATGCTTGCACCGCTGCCTTTATAAAAAACGACATAAAACCAAGTTTTATTCCATATTTTTTTTCAAAGGCGTCCTTATATTTTGCTCTTAGATCCATGACATTCTTCATGTCAATTTCATTGAACGTGGTCAGTATTGCAGCAGTATTTTGCGATGCTTTCAAACGAGCGGCAATTACTTGCCTTATTTTGCTCATTTTTACTCGTTCCTCTCTTTGCTCTCCATTTACTACACTTTTTGGCAATTCGTATTGTTTTATTGCAGGCTGTTCTGTTTTGTTTATATGGCCTATTACATCTGCTTTTGTTATTCTGCCTCCCATGCCAGTTCCTTTGACGCTTTCTGCACTGATTGCATTTTCTTCCATAATTTTACGAGCTGATGGAGCATCTTTTTTAGCAGCACTTTCGCTTTTATCTTCTTTTCTCGCTTCCTCTTTTACTTCTCCCATGGAAAGCTTCGCTAACAATTGATCAGGACTTATTACATCATCTTCTTTTATAAGAAATTCAGTTATTTGCCCTGAAGCTTCTGCAGTTAATTCGAGTGCTGTTTTGTCAGTTTCAATTTCAAAGATCAAGTCATCTACTTTTACTGCTTCTCCAATACCCTTCTTTATTTTTACTATACCTTCTGTAACTGATTCACCACCAAGAGTTTTTGGTGCTCTGATTTCTATAATTTTGCTCATAAAACAACTTCCGTATAAAACTTTCTATAGATTTATACATGAAAAGAGACATGTAATAAACTAATAAATTCATTGAGGCTCTTATCATTTAGAAGTGACAAACGGATAACATATTCCCAAATGTCATTCCAGCACGTGACGCTAGGCCATAAAAATTCCTTGACAAGCTTTGTCAGCCCCCCTATCATGGTACTGAAGCTATTTATTTATCTTCGTAATCTGTGCAGGTTAATGACAAAAAACTTAGGGTATTTGGCGTCTCATGTTTAATTTTTCGCACTACGTGCATCGCATGTCTTTAAAAATTTTTAGGTTTTTACCTATATAAGCCGAAACGCGCTTACAAAGCGTTTAAGACAGCAAAAAACGTCAAATTGACAAGGGAGAATTTGAATGCTAGCTACTACGGGGTTTCTTTGCCTTTTTTCCTGCTTAGTAAATTTCTTAAACACTTGCGGTGTAGGTTAGTTGCAAGTTAAAAGCAGCTAAATCGCTCTTAATCAAGCGTTTTAGAATAAAAAAAACGCCGATATTTTAGTACATAGTAAATAGCCAACCACCACGGGGCTTCTTTTGCCTTTTTTTTCGCTTGGTAAATTTTTTAATATTTATAGCTAAACGACAACCGTCATCCCGCTGCTTGTTAGCGGGATCTAGAGATACCGCGAATGAATCGCGGTATGACGGTTAAATAATTCGTCATCCCGCTACGTGTTAGCGGGATCTAGAGATACCGTGACGGTATGACGGTTCGCGGTGGTATGACGATAAGGTTTATACCTTGTCATGCAAGTACTAGAATCCAGTAAGCTTATTTATGCATATAAAAGGTTATTATTTTGTAAAGTCAAAGTTGCTTTTGGTTTTAAGTTAAAGTACAATAAATGCAAAGGTTTATATAAACTGGATCCAAGTAGTCAGCTACTTGAATGACATCAGACAAACAATCCTACACATGCTAGTCAAAATAGGTACCAGAGGAAGCAAGCTTGCAGTTGCCCAGGCTTTGGAAGCAAAACAAAAGTTGCTGGATTCTTTTCCTAACTTATCTATTGAAATTGTTAAAATAAAAACTTCTGGAGATAAGTATGCAAACGCAAATCTTGCTGAAATAGGAGGCAAAGGATTATTCATTAAAGAAATTGAGACTGAATTGCTCGAAAATAATATAGACATGGCAGTTCATTCGCTAAAAGATATGCCTGCGTTTTTCTCAGGGGGTTTAACAATTCCTTGTGTTTTAGAAAGGCTAAGTTCATGCGATGCGTTTATTTCTCATAAACACAATAGCCTTGAGTCTTTGCCACAGCAGGCTACTATTGCCACTTCTTCAATAAGAAGAAAAGTTCAGTTGTTAAATGTTAGACCAGATTTAAATATAGTACCGCTACGTGGAAATGTAACAACCAGATTGCAAAATCAAAGTTTTGATGGAATAATTCTAGCTGAAGCAGGACTCATAAGATTAGAAAAACATCACTTGATTACAGAGGTATTGCCACCAAAAGTTATGTTAAGTGCAGTGGGGCAGGGGGCGGTTTGTATTCAATGTAGAAGGAATGATGTAAAAATTATCGATCTTTTAGAGAAAATTAATAATAATATGTCTTTTATAGGAGTGAAATCAGAGCGCAGTTTTATGAAGACAGTGAATGGTTCATGTTTTACACCACTTGCAGCTTTGGCTGAATATGTGAGCGAAAATATGCTACACCTTCGTTGTATGTTAGCAAGTGGAAAAAATATATACTTCACTGAGCGCACTTCATTTATAGAAGATGCGGAGAAAATGGGTATGGATGCAGGATTAGAGTTGAAATCAAAATGCTTATAAGCTTACCTAAAGTACGTGGAATCTATCGTTATGATGTCTTAATGTCTAAAGCGACGTGGTTAAATGTTGGTGGACGAGCTGATGTATTATTTAAACCATGTGATATTGAAGATTTAACATACTTGATTAAAAATACTGAACTGCCAGTTAGCGTTATTGGTGCAACATCCAACATAATAGTGCGAGATAGTGGCATTCGAGGAATAACAGTAAAATTAGGTAAGGAGTTTGCATATATTAAAAGTAAGGGTAACAACTCTATTGTAGCTGGGGGAGCTGTGCTGCTCAGCAACCTTGCTCACTTTGCGGGAAATCAGCAGATTAGTGGGTTGGAGTTTCTAGTTGGAATTCCAGGAACAGTTGGTGGCGGAATAGAAATGAATGCAGGTGCATATGGTAGTGATATCGCAAGTGTTGTACAATCCATAAAAGCAGTGAATCTAGAGGATGGAAACCTATATGAGTTCTCCAGCGAAGAAATGGGGTATTTTTACCGTGGACATAGCCTAAAAGGAAATTGGATTTTTGTTGAAGCTGAGTTTAAAGGAGTAAACTCAGAGTATGAGCTTATACTGCAAAGGTTAAAGGAAGTTATTGAGAGGAAAAATAAAAGCCAGCCAATAAGAGGAAAAACTGCTGGGTGCATATTCAAAAATCCAAAAAACTACCGAGCATGGGAGTTAATTGATAAATCTGGCTGCCTAGGGTTAAATATTGGTGGAGCTAGAATCTCTCAGAAACATTGTAACTTCTTGCTCAATTACGATAATGCAACTGCATCTGACTTGGAAAACCTTGGCAACAAAGTAAAAGATGCAGTAAAGGATAAATTTAATGTTGAACTTGAGTGGGAAATAAGGGTTTTGGGTAGCTATTAGATAGTTTTTATAGCTTATGTATATTCGTTCAGGAGAACGGCAAATAAGGTAAACAAGTAATCTAAAAAAATAATCATAGAGAAACCGTGAGGTAATGTGGTTAATCTTGTAGAACTTTGCAAGAATCTAGAGAGAAAAATAGCAAAGTTATACCAATTCTCATTATTAGTGAATCAAATAAGCGATATTGTAGAGTTATTTAATTGTGGAGTGAGAAAGAAAGGCAATAGTATGGCTTTTTTTCCATTGTTATCTATCCGTTTATTGTGCAGTGGGAATTGGTATTAGCTGAACGGACACTATTGTTATACTATATCTTATATACAATTGTGCAATATGGACAATGGCAACAAATTTACTAGCGAAATTCAGTGATTTATGATTGATAATTAAAGTTCTTAATTAGTAACCGTTCACACTTAATTCTTCAATCTCACTAATAGAAAGGCCAGTAAATTTGACAATAGTGTTGACATCAACATTGTTAGCCAGCATTGCTTTTGCGACTTCGATTTTTCCTTCGATTTTTCCTTCAATTTTCCCTTCCTCTTTACCGATTTTGATGCCTCTTTCTTCGCCAATTTGGATGCCTTTTTCAGTAGCAAGGTCAAGTCTGTATTCAAGAATGGCTTCTTCTTTCCGTAGATCCATTATTCTTTCTTCATAAGCTACTAAATCTTTTTCATTCCAGCTAAACCTGTCTAATTCATCGTAGGCTAACTTTATTATTGGTGCTTTTTCTGCTATTTTCCTTAAGTCTTCTTCCGTAGTTTCATCTGCATATTTGAAGAAAAATAACCAACGATCCACTATGCTTTCTAGCTGTTCTTCCTTATTCTTAGGAAATTTAGGTAGTTCAATAAATACAAATTGAAAATCTTTTAAGTCATGCTCATTGGTTTTCTCATCTCTTATAGTGTGGCTGGATATATAATCAAGCTTATCAGGAAATAAATTACAATTAGAGATAGCAATAAAGAAAACCTTCTTTAAATCAATGTACTTACCAGATTTATCAGCTTGCCTTGAGTAAGCCTTAGCAGCATATAGTTGAGCTCGTTTTTCGAAGCCTTTATCGCGAGTGAGCTGCATTTCAATCACATACCTAGCCCCACTAGAGTCCCTGCAAAGAACATCAACTATACTTTGCTTATCAGAGGCAATTTCAGGATCCATTATAGTACTGAGGAATTCCACTTCTTGTATAGTATTTATCTCGGTAAACCCTAAAATATCATTCAAAAAATGTATGAGAATATTCTTATTTTTTTCAGTGCCAAAGATTCTTTTAAAGGTTAAATCCAGCTTAGGGTCGAGAAACTTAGATAAAGCCATAGCCAAAGTGCTTAAAAATATTAATAATTATACACTATTATTAACAATTATTCAACCATATTTTTGAAGATAGCTATGCCGCCGCGAACCGTCATACCGCCGCGGTATCTCTAGATCCCGCTAACAAGCAGCGGGATGACGAATTATAGCTCTTTTTACAATAATCCGAACAGATCATAATATGCTACTGCTCTACCATAGCCATAAGCACATATCTTATCCTATTCGGACTATTGCGAGAAGTGCTATACTTAACCGTCATACCACCGCGAACCGTCATACCGCCGCGGTATCTCGGCATAGATTCCGCTAATTAGTAGCGGAATGACGATTGTGTATCGTGTTTTGCTAAAAATCACAGAATGCAGTCTGGTTACCTTATTAGAAGTTTAGCTTTAACTTTAAATGGACTACTCAACCGTGACAGACTTAGCTAAATTTCTTGGACAATCTGCATCTAACCCTTTTTTTGCTGCAGTAAAGTAAGCAAGGAATTGCATAGCAACACTGTAGATGATTGGAGAGATAAAATTATCAGTGTCTGGAAGTTGCACCACATCTGCGCAAACTCCCCTTAGGAATGGCGCTCCTTGTTTATCACTGAAGGCAATTACTTTGCCTTTTCTTGCAATAATCTCTTGTATATTAGATAGCGTTTTAAAGAATAAATCATCATAAGGGATAATTGCTATAACAAGCACAGTAGAGTCTATTAAAGCAATAGAACCATGCTTCATTTCTCCCGCTGCAATACCAGTTGTATTGATATATGAAAGCTCTTTTATTTTCAATGCGCCTTCCATTGCAACTCCGTATGAACTTCCTCTGCCGATTAAAATAACGTTATTGTGTTCTAATATACTGCCCGATATATGTTGTATTTTCATCACATTCAAAACGTGCTCAACATACTCGGGAATAGAGTTAATAGCGTTGCTTAGCTGTTTTATTCTCTCTCCACCCAGTATACCTTTTATTTTTCCAAGCTCCACGGCAAAGCATGCTAAAGTTGCAAGTTGCGCAGAAAAGGTTTTTGTTGAAGCAACACCAATTTCTGGCCCAGCAAGAGTATGTAACACAATATCTGAGATCTTTTCAATGCTGCTGCTAAATGTATTAGTTATACTAATGATTGTTTGCTTCTGTGATTTCGCATAACGCAGCGCTTCTATGGTATCTGCAGTTTCGCCAGATTGAGAGATGAATAACCCAATGCTGCCTTCTTCTAGCTTGACGTTGCTATACCTAAATTCTGACGAGATTTCTAGATATACTCGAACTTGAGCGACACTTTCCAGCCAATACTTCGCTATTAGCCCAGCAAAATAAGATGATCCGCATCCAACTATAGTAATGTGATTCAGTTCAGAGAATAATTTTTTGTTGACCTCTTTATATTGCTTGTAAAATTGGTTTATTGTTTTGTTTAATGCACAAGGTTGCTCAAAAATCTCTTTTAACATGAAGCTAGGGTAACCATTTTTGCTAATTAGAAAATCACTTGGACTACTATTTTCTATACTGCGTTTAACTTGTGTACCATTGTTGTATATACTAACTCCACTAGATTTTATCACTGCAATGTCATCATCTTCCAAATGCGATATTCTTTCCACAAATGCACTTAAAGCATTAGAGTCAGATGCAGCAAACACTGTGTTACAGTTATAGCCTATTGCTAAAGGCAAATTTCTCTTCGCAACAAATAAGGCGTCTGGATATTCTGCAAATAATAAGACCAAGGCAAATGAGCCGTGTAGGTTGTTTAAACACTTAAATAGAGAATCAACTGGCGACAATCCTTCATCAAGATATAAGGTTAGCATGTTTGGTATGATCTCTGTGTCAGTGTCAGTATGGAATGACATGCCCCTTTCTTCTAGGCCCTTTTTTAGCAGATTGTAATTCTCAATTATGCCGTTATGAGCAACAACAACGTTATTTGTACGAATGGGGTGAGCATTTTTAAGGCCTGGGACTCCATGTGTAGCCCAGCGAGTATGTGCTATACCAACTGTACTGTGAGACATCTTGCTGTCATCAACAACTTCACATAACCTTTTGACTTTACCTTCTGATTTTTTGACTTCTATCTCGCCTTCATTATTTATGATTGCTATACCTGAAGAGTCATATCCCCTATATTCCAATTTTTGCAACCCAGTTAGTAAAGTTGGTATTACTGAATCACCGCTACTTACTACACCAAATATTCCGCACACAAATGGATCACCAAACAAACTTTTTTCTAAACATGTTAAGCATTTTTGCCTTTATTACTGGTTGATTTATATTCTTTTTATCATTCTTTCGATTTTACCTTTTTAATTGGTTTAGCTGCTACTTTTTGAGTTTCTTTGCTTAAAACCTCAGATATAGCGGACTTTAGAACTTTTATCTCAACTTTTGGTGCTATTTCTATTATAAATTGTGCATTTGCCTCATCAACTTTATTAACTTCACCTATTATTCCACCAGAAGTAATGACTGTATCACCACGTTTTATTTGATCTATCATCTTTCTATGTTCTTTTAGTTTTTTTTGTTGCGGGCGAATAATGAGAAAATAAAATACCACAAATATTAAAATCAATGGAGTAAAACTAGCAAAAGATGCGCCGATACTTGATGTATTGCTAGTTGCATCTGCTGCAAAAACTTCAGAAATGAGCATATTTAATCCTAATTGTTAATGATAAAAACAAACCTATTTAAGTATTAATTACAATACCATGCCATGTCAAGTTTGGTGAAGGCGTTTCTCAATACCGGCAATAATACTGCGAATTCTAAGTTATGCTAAAACTAATATGGCGGGAGTGATGAGACTTGAACTCACGACCTCATGCGTGACAGGCATGCGCTCTAACCAACTGAGCTACACCCCCCTAATTTCTTTTTAGCGTTTTCGGGCTTCAACTTTAAAGCTAATAAACATGTTGCCCTTTGTCAATATTTTTTGTTTGCGCTTTGCTGTCTTTTCTATTACTATGTAAATAATTTAATTTCACACATGGCTTGTACAAGTAGTCCCATTAGGGTTATGCCATGGAAGATAAACTATTTGGAGGAATGATATATGACAAATTTGCCTAAAGTCACTGTGCGTGATTTAGCTGAATCTGGTGTACATTTTGGTCACAAAATTAGTCGCTGGAACGCAAAAATGGCTCCATACATATATGGAGTGCATCAAGAAAATCGTATACATATAATTGATTTGCGAAAAACACTACCATTGCTACAGGTGGCCATGAAGGCTTTATATGACGTTGCATTTCAAGGTGGTCGCATTCTATTTGTTGGTACAAAGTTTCAAGCTTTTGATATTATTGCAAGTGAAGCGATTCGTTGTGGTCAATATTATGTGAATCATCGTTGGCTTGGTGGTATGCTTACTAATTGGGGCACTGTTTCTTCTTCGATAAAAACCTTGATGCAATATGAGAAAATATTAAATGACGAGGATAGCATTTTAACAAAGAAAGAATTGGGAAACATTGAAAAGAAAAAGCAAAAGCTTGATAAGGCGCTTGGCGGTATTAGAGAAATGGGAGCAATTCCTGATATCTTATTCATCATTGATACTAATAAAGAGCATATAGCGGTTAAGGAGGCTAAGAAGTTAGGAATTCCAATAGTTGCAATACTTGATACTAATTCTGATCCAGATGGTATTACTTATCTAATACCTGGAAATGATGACTCAAGAAAATCAATAGAGCTCTATTGTAAATTAGCTACCGACTCTATATTAGCTGGAATAGAGTCTAGTCTAGCAAAATCTGGAGTTAAGGTTGATGATATAAGGGGTGATGAGTTTATTCAAGAAAAAGAAGATGGTATTGTGCAAACTAAAAGGAGACGTAGTAAAGTTTACAAAGAAGAAGAAAGGGAGGTAGTAACAAATGAAGATGAATCCAGATGATATAAGAGAATTACGTGATAGAACAGGGCTTGGCTTAAGTGACTGTAAAAAAGCATTAGAAGAATGTAATGGTGACATTAAGAAAGCCGTTGATAAGTTACGTACAATAGGTCTTGCTAAAGCTGACAAAAAATCTGATAGAGTAGCTTCAGATGGGCTCGTTGCTATGTGTTTGACTGAAAATTGTGGTGTATTGATTGAACTCAATTGCGAAACCGATTTTGTCGCAAGGAATGAGAAATTTATAGAGTTAGTTTTAAATTTAGCATCAATTGCTCATCAAGAACGCTGTACTAGCGTTGATGAGTTAAAAAATGCCAAGTATGAAAGCATTGGCACAGTGCAGGAAGCTATTATGAATGGTACGTCAGTTCTTGGTGAGAAGCTAGAGTTAAGCAAGCTTTGTTACTTAGAAGCTAAGGATGGAGTTATTGCTGGCTACGTACATGGTGATGCGCATGGCTTAGGTAAGATTGGTGCTTTAATTGCATTGCAATCATCTGGTGATAAGGCGAAGCTACAAGAGATTGGGAAACAAATAGCTATGCATGTAGTTGCTATGAAGCCTGAAGCCTTGTCTATAGATGATTTAGATCAAATGAAGTTGAACAACGAACGTTCTATAATTGAAGAGCAAGTGAGGAGCTTAAATAAACCTGAAGAAGTAGCAAAAAAAATAGTAGATGGACGAATGGCTAAGTACTATGAAGAAGTTGTTTTACTGGAGCAAAAATTTATAAAGGATGATAAGATGAAGATTTCTGATTTTATAAAATCAAGCGAGTTGAGTGCTGTTAAACTCTCTAATTACAAGTTACTTGTTTTGGGTGATGCAGATTAAATAGCAAAAAATGTTTATTTCAACAAATGAAAAAAGCGAAATAAAATATTCCAGGGTGTTATTTAAAATCTCTGGTGAGGCTTTGATGGGATCAAAGCAATTTGGTCACGATATGGAGACTATAGGTGAGTTATCTAAAGGCATAGTTGAAGTTTGTAATCTTGGAGTTCAGGTATGTATTGTTGTTGGTGGTGGTAATATCTTTCGTGGCACATCTGCGTCTTTAAGTGGTTGTGAAAGAGCAAGCAGTGATTATATTGGAATGCTTGCAACTATAATCAATGCTTTAATTTTACAAAACTTTTTAGAAAAAAATTTAGTAGCTTCTAGGGTATTATCTGCAATACCCATGGCCACTGTATGCGAACCTTACATCAGAAGGAAAGCTATTCGTCATTTAGAAAAAGGTAGAGTGGTAATTTTTGCAGCAGGCACAGGCAACCCATTTTTTACTACAGATACAGCTGCAGCCTTACGTGCTGTTGAAATGAATTGTGATGTTATTCTAAAGGGTACGCAAGTAAATGGTGTATACTCCGCTGATCCGAAAAAAAATGAGGATGCTGTAATGTATGATAGGCTTTCTTACACGGATTTATTGACTCGTGATTTAAAAGTTATGGATGCATCAGCAATTTCACTTGCTCGTGAGAATTCTATTCCAATTATAGTTTTTTCTTTGAAGGGAGAAAAAATAGTCAATATTATTAAGGGTCAAGGTACTTATACTATAGTTTCAGATTGTAAACATTAGGTAATTTATGTTAAATGAAATAAAAGCTAAAACAAAAGAAAGAATGCTAAAAACTATTCAGTCCTTTCATGATGATATTAAAGGCGTACGCACTGGTAGAGCTAGCGCATCGTTGCTTGATGGTATAGTTGTAAATATCTATGGTGGACATCAAAAGTTAAATCAGGTTGCAGGTGTTTCGGTTATAGATAACAAAACCCTATCAATTAAAGTTTGGGACATTAGTGTTGTAGGTGAAGTGAAAAACGCTATATTAAATGCTAACCTGAATTTAAATCCTGTTGTCGAGGGTAGCACCATACGTATAGCTCTTCCGGACTTGACACAAGAAACCCGTGAAAAATTAGTGAAATTATTGCATCAGTTTGCTGAAAATGCACGGATTGCCATTAGAAATATACGTAGAGATATTATGGAAGAAACAGAAAAAATGAAGGAAAATAAAGAAATCTCAGAAGATGATTTTCATGGTGCTAAAAAGGAAATACAAAATATTACTGATAATAATATAAAAAAAATTGATGGTGAATTGTCCATCAAAGAAAAGGATATACTGAATCACTAAATGATATGGAGAAAGCTTACATAGCAAATGATGTCATTCCAGTGCTTGACACTGGAATCCAGTCTTTACTATACAACTATCTGATGCACTTGTTTGAAATCAAATTTCCTGGATCCCAGTGTCGGAGCACTGGGATGACACCAATTTTGCATTCAAGTATCAACTATTGGTGTCACTACAGTAACTCTCTTCCTGTCATGCAAGTAGCTGACACCTTCCAGGTGTCCATTGAAATCCAAAAAATTTCACTCAAGTCAAAATTAGGTTAAATTTAAATGTTGAATCAAGAATCTTTACCGAAACATTTAGCAATTATTATGGATGGTAATGGTAGATGGGCAAACAATCAAGGAAGAGTAAAAATTGATGGTTATAAAAAGGGCAGTGAAGTTGCATACGATATTGCCAAGTATTGTACGGACCTAACCATACCCTACTTAACTTTGTATGCATTCTCTATGGAGAATTGGCTTAGACCCAAAAACGAAACTGACTGTCTATTTGATTTATTTTACTCCGTTTTAACTAATGAAGATAAAGTCAATTTCATTTGCAACTGTAACATTAAGTTGAATTTTATTGGCAATTTAAGTCTGTTATCCAGTAAAATATTGGATCAAATTAAAAAAGCAGAAGAAATGACACATAAGAACGATGGTTTATTACTCACTGTGGCAGTCAGTTACGGAGCAAAGCAAGAAATTACACAAGCTATAAGCAATATTATAAAAGAAAATATTGCTTATGTATCAGAAGAGGAATTTGAAAAATTTCTGTATACTAAAGATTTGCCAAAATTGGATTTATTAATTCGCACTGGCGGCGAAAAAAGGTTAAGCAACTTTTTATTATGGCAAGCAGCTTATGCTGAATTGTATTTTTGTGATACTTTATGGCCTGATTTTTCTTGTCAAGATTTGAGTAAAGCATTAGAAGATTATATAAAAAGAGAGAAAAAATATGGTAGATAATAATTTTATAATTAGAATGTTGTCCTCAATAGTAATATTATTCATATTTTCCTTTGCTACATATTTTAGTGATTTATCGTTTTACCTATTGATTTTTTCAATAGCAGTTTTATCTTCTTTTGAATGGTATAATCTAACCCAAGGAAATAAAATTTTATACGTTTTTGCATTATTATTGATTGCACTACCAAGCGCCTCATTAATATATTTATATAATCTACCACAGGGAAAATACGCATTAGTATGGTTCGTCTTAACCATTTGGGGAATTGACGTTACTGCCTACCTATTTGGCAAGAATTTTGGTGGAGCTAAAATTTGCCCAATTCTTAGCCCTGGAAAAACTTGGACAGGACTTCTTGGTGCGATTTTAGCTGGAGTAGTGTGCACAATTTTTGGATCAATATTTTTTGGTCTATTTTCAATTTTTTATTCTCCAATCATTGGCCTTGCAATTGCTATTCTAGCGCAACTTGGCGATTTCACTGAGTCGCTTGTTAAAAGAGCTTACGGTGTTAAAGATAGTGGAAATATGATACCTGGCCATGGGGGAGTGCTCGACCGTATGGACAGTTTCATTTTTACTGCCCCTCTTATTGCTATTTACATAAGCTAAGTCTGCAGAAGTGCCATTAGAGCTCATCCCTAGTCAGCTCCCCAACCGCTTCTACAGTGCAGTCATGGACAAACGTCTTTTCACAATAAGGGCAGGCTATTTCCTCTTCTTCTCCCATATCTAAATATATTAATGGATGGCCGGAACCCTCATCATTCTCATCACCATGACAACAAACTTTTCTATTATTAACCCTCACTTTTGACATGCTGCTCCTTTAGCTTATAACATTTTATATATTGAATATACCCATTCAGAAATAAAAAACAACAAGCACTATTCTCCATTTTTTATCCTATTCAGGTTAATCAATTCGTTTTGAACACCTTTTGATACAAATTTGCTAACATCTTCTCCTAATCTTGCTATTTCCTTTACAAAGCTTGATGAGATAAATTGAGTATCTTCAGAAGCGGGAAGAAATATGGTTTCGATTTCAGGAAGAAGTTTATAATTTACCCAACTCATTTGAAACTCGTAATCAAAATCCGACACTGCTCTTAATCCTCTAATAATAACAGAAGCATTCTGCTCTTTGGCAAACTTCACTAGCAACCCATTAAAAGATATAACATCTGCATCAATTCCTAGTCCTTTGATTTCATTTTCAGCCATGCTTGTGCGTAGCTTTGTGTCAAAGGCAGTATGCTTATTAACGTTTTCTGCAACTCCTATTATTAATTTATCGACTAGTTTACACGCTCTTTTGATTATGTCAATATGCCCAAAAGTTATAGGGTCAAATGTGCCAGGGTAGATTCCTATTTTGTCATTAATGTTCATCCTTTATTTTTATAAACTACTTTAAAAACTTTTGATAGACATAATAACATTTTTTATCTAAAAATAAAAGTATACAGTTGGCCTGATAGCTCAGTTGGTAGAGCAAAGGACTGAAAATCCTTGTGTCGCTGGTTCGATTCCTGCTCAGGCCACCTTCTCTTTCTTACCAAATTTACCTTTTTGTTGTAAAACGTTCTATAATATGTTATGATATTGATATAAGTGTTGAGAGGGTAAACTATATGTATAGATATTATAGCAGAATATTTAATATCTTATTAATTATAGTTCTATTATTAAGCAATATTACTTATGCTGGCGTTAGTGAAAAACCGGCATCTCAACATGTAACCAGAAAAGAAGAACCAGCGTCAACTGTCTTGACGGCAGAAAATACAGTAAATAATGACGTAGTTGTTGGTTTGTTGAAAACGGAAGAAGCACATGAACTTGGGCTATCTCAAAATATCTATGAGATGTTTAATAACTTTGTGGTTAAGACTGTACTGATTGATTATAATAAGATAATTAGCCTTAAAAAAATTCAGACAGAGTCACTTAATCTCGCAAAACAAGATAAAACATTGGCAAAAAAGCTAACATTAGACCGAATAAAAGTTGAAGTTGCACAATTCATTAAAGAGCACAAAATAAATAGGATATTTATTCCGGATAATTTACATTCAGCACCCACTCCTTATCGCCAGCTTGTTACTGAAGCAATTGTAAAAATAGTTGATGATAACCCTGCAATTCATTTACTTGGCATATGTGAAGGCATAATGAATGCAAAGGGAATTGAAGTAGTGAGTGTTGTGAGTGATGAAGAGAAGCAAAGATCTCATTTAAAATCAGCACCTAATCCACAGAAAGAGGATGTACCTCTCCAGCAGATAAAGATCGTTCCAAATAGTCGTTTAGCAGAAGTAGTAGCCAAATTCCTAATACCTAATGAAAATGGCTGGTTTTCAACATATTTTCCAGATGCTCATTCAGGAGCAGTAGGTAATACACCAGAAAATAGAAGAAAATTGGAGTCACTTGGATATAAAGTTGCAGCATTTTCCAGTGAGGGGGTAATAGAGGCTATTGAAGATAAGCATGGTAATGTTCACTTTCAAAGTCATCCAGAAGCCCTTGTTGTGAAGTCAGATAAAAACCTCTATTTATCAAATCACAAGGAACGTCAAGTGTCTACACTAGTTGCTATAGCGATTATGAATGATTTTCTTTATCGTGCTTAATGGCTATAGCTTTAGGCTTACCGACGATTTGATAAACGATAGATTTGTCATGTATCCGTTCAGGCAATGGCGTCAACTTAAGGAAAAATATCAGCGATAGTGTATAAAATTTCTCTCCAAATTTTTTATCATTAAATTATCCAAAGAGTGCAAGGGACAGCACTTTTGTTTCTATTTTATTGCAACAAAAAAGT
Source organism: Wolbachia endosymbiont (group A) of Pherbina coryleti (assembly GCF_964026875.1). NCBI lineage: Bacteria > Pseudomonadati > Pseudomonadota > Alphaproteobacteria > Rickettsiales > Anaplasmataceae > Wolbachia > Wolbachia endosymbiont (group A) of Pherbina coryleti. Next base: position 1,039,591 of record NZ_OZ034706.1, on the reverse strand, counting down.
TTAAAATGTGTCTTTTTTAGGTGAGGCATGCAAAAAGGAAAAGATCTTATCTTACAAATTATAGCTCTTTTTACAATAATCCGAACAGACCGTAATATGCTACTGGCCTGCTATAGCCATAAACACATATCTTATCGCATTCGGACTATTATAAGAAAGGCTATAAAAATGCAATATACTCGAAAACTTTTCAGAAAATCCATTGTGTTGAGTTTTACACGAACAAGCTTTTTCGACAGTATTTTCTATGATTTTAAAGTTAGTTAAAAAAAGTTTGGGAATAGAATGTATAGCCTTTCTTATAATAGTCCGAATGCGATAAGATATGTGTTTATGGCTATAGCAGGCCAGTAGCATATTACGGTCTGTTCGGATTATTGTAAAAAGAGCTATAAACTTATGGAGCCATTGACATGTACCCTCAAAGCAAGCTTTTTCTAAAGCAAGGTATAAGATTTGCCATACAGGCTTTCAAGAATTTAAGCATCCAAACAGCCTATCAGGATGAACCTGAGTTGGAGAGGCTATAGACTTATTGCAGCAGATGGTTCTGGTATGAGATTACCCAGCTCTGGAGAAATTGTATCCGAGTTTGAACCAAATGGAAACTGACCTTACCCAGAAAAAGTGGAGAGAAAGTTTAGAATGTTTTTCACAAAGAGAATGATGAATCAAAATGCTCAGGAATGCAATAGTTAATAGTGACGTTGTTTGTTATAAAAAATTTCTATGTATTCAAATATTGCAGTTCTAGTTTGTTGAGCAGAGTGTTGTGAAGTATCAATAAGTATTTCTCTTTTCAATGAGCTAAAGAAGCTTTCCACAACAGAATTGTCGTAACAACAACCTTTATGACTCATCTATGTTTTTTATGGATAAGAGATATTGATAACCTTGCGAAGTATATTGTGAACCTTGATCACTATGTAATAGTAGATTTTTGGCAGGTTTACGCTTGTTAACGGCCATTAATAAAGAGTCCATAACCAATTGTTTATTTATTGAACTGCTCATTAACTACCATGCGTGAATATAGATCGATTATTGTTGCCAAATATAGCCATCCTTCTTTGGTTTTTATATAAGTAATCCCATACTTTATTTGGTTGATCGACAATAAAGTTTTGGTCTAATATATTGGGAGCTACTGTCCGTTTGTTGTTTCTTAATTTTAAATTTTCTTCTCAATATAGCCTGAATACCATTTTTCTGCATAATACTTTGCACTGTTTTTAAGTTGCAACTTTTACCCAAAGCCTTCAATTCAGCATGAATTTTAGGAGCTCCATATCTACATTTAGAAACTTGATATATTTTTTGAATAGCTGCGAGTAGCTCTTTATTTGCTGATTCTCTACTGCTTATTTTTCTTGTGGTCCACTTATAGTAGCCACTAGCAGAAAATCCTACATAATTCCTGTACTTTATAGCAGTTACTATATAAAAAAATATTTTACTCTTTTTGACTGGCCAGGGCTTTTTTTTAAATGTCTCTTTCCCTTGTTACTCTTGCTTTGTAAATCAAACCTCTCTTTGTCGTAAGGAGCCATGTTACCTCTACCTGGAAATGCATTTGCCGCTGACTTTTTTTCGTTATATTTCTTCATCCATTTTCCTAATACACTATCCCTTATTCCTAGATCTCTTGCTACTTTTGCAACTGGTTGACCTACCTTTCTTTGTTCATTTGCCAGCTTAACAGCTTCCAATTTGAATTCTGCCGTATATTCTCTTGCCATTTCTAATCCTCCAAAATTTTATTTTACCCGAAAAAACTCCTTTCTTTCTCTCCACTTTTTCTGGGTAAGGTCAGTATGGGAAAAGGTGAAAGATGTACTAAAAAACCCAGAGATGATAAAAAAGGAATACCAACGTAGAGTATTAGAAAATAAAAATGATGAATCATCAGAGAAAAAGTTTGCAAGAAGAGAAAATCAAATAAAAGAAGGTATCGAAAAATTAATGGAAGATTGTTATAGTCAAGAAAATGCAGGAGAGAAAGGATATATAAGCGAGGAAGAATTTAAACAGACAATGAGAAAAATGAAAGAACGCTTACAAGGGATAGAAGAAGAGAAAAAAAAGGTAGTTGATCAGAAGGCAGTAGAAAAAGGAATAAGTCTTATTATAAATAGCATAAAGAATTTTTATTCTAGTGTAAAATCGAACCTGGAACAGCTAGATTGGCAAACTAAGCGCGGCATTATTAAAGCATTAATAGGACAAATTAACATTGGTTGTGATCAGGTAGAAGTAGGATTTCAGATCGAAGAACCAGCACAGGATGGGGGAATTCTTAATTTGTATCATTGTACTACACATCGTAATAAGGGGGTTGGCAAAATGTGTCAAGCAAGTTTTTTCGTTTCTATAAATCTGGATTTCAGCGTTATGCGCTGGAATGACAACGTGAGGTAAATTTTTCAACATCCCAAAATTACAGAATTCAGTCTGTTTAATTAAGCATACGCGTCAAGTTAAGAGATTGTGAGCAAATTTAGAGAGGTTAAAGTGGATACTCTAGCCCTTCTACGTTTGTCTTTTAATGAAAATCGCGACCAAGTTATAGTGAGTTTTTTAAGAAATGCTTTTAAACTATTAATTTTGGTTAATACTAAAAATAACTCTCTAACCCGCCTTTTTAGCTCAATAAATGCCTTTGTTAAGCTAAGTTCTGTATTCTTTTTCACTTCTGTGCAACCAACTATGCCGTGAAATATAAGAATTGCGCACAATTTAGCATATAGTTCACATAATACTCTGCATGGCTTTCCTTTTAGCTTATCAAGCCTGATATGGCTTTTATACAATTTAAATAATAACTCAATTTGCCACCTTACTCTGTAAATCGTTAATACTTGCTCAGCACTAATTTTATTTTCTGGAACATTAGTTATAAATATTGACCAGTTCAACAATTTTTGATTTCTTTTAGAGGATCTGCGATCTTGCTAATCTATTAGCTTTCCTTCTTCTGCCCATAGACTGTTCTTCAGTTAGTTTCTGACATATAATTCTTACTCTAATTTTTGCTTCTTTTCCTAACAATACCTCGTTTTCTAAAAATAACTTATCCTCTCAACATTCTAATAACTCCATTTTTTGATTTGTTTCTACATCATATATGTTGGTATCGACGACTTATGAAATAAGCTCCTATTTCATTGATTTGTTTAAAAGAACTTGGCACAAAATAACCGAGATCAGATATTAGCAAATCATTGCTTAATATATTACTTAAATGTTTCCTATATCCCTGGTCTGATCTTACCCCCTCCGTTAAATTAAGTTGGTCTATTATCTGATTCATGTAGTCGAAAACTAATTGTAACTTTATTCCAGACTTAGTATTGCTTTCATAGCCACTGTAGCTAGTACCATAACCTTTATACATCTCTTCCATACTGTTAGGTAGAGTAATATAGCTACTGTCCAATAATTTAACACTATTAAATTGCTGTAAGATTTTGCAATCAACTTGCAAGATATTTTTAAAGAGAATCACAGATTCATTATACATCCTTTTCATAAATTCCACTGCTTCTTCAGTAAATCTAAAATCCAAACCTTGTTTTGTTATATCTATCGAGTCCTCGTTTAGTAATTGACACATTGTTTCTACGCTACAATTATCAACTCCTATATTACCCAAGACCATGGCTTTTACGAATGATGAACCTTTTAGCTTTCTCTTTCTTTTTATAAACCTTGTTGTAATTGAGATTTTCTCTGCTTTTTCATTAAAAAATTCTTTGAGCTTTTTTGATAAGCAAGTTATTTTATTCATTGGTTCTCTCACTAAAAGTATATCTGGGAGAACTTATACCTTATTATTCTATCTCTTTCATACCTTTATTTCCTTAACTTGACGCGTATGGTTTAATTAAGTGTGAACTGTTACACGAAAATTTTGTAAACAGATTAATATACCCTGTTTTTGCTATTCATCTAAAAATGGAACCATAGAGTACGTTGAGGAGCGTAAGCAAATTTTAATGCAAAAATTACTATCAAAAAATAGATTATGCAAGAGGTCTAATTATTCTGCCGCAATTTTGCTCTATCACACTTGCCACATTTAATATTCCAGCTTCATCATAATAATTTCCAATCACTTGCAAGGCAAGTGGTAAACCCTCATTGGAGAGCCCAACAGGAACAGAAATAGCAGGCAATCCTGCCAGACTTGCCGGCACAGTAAACACATCATTGATGCACATAATTAGCGGATCTGGCTTTTCATTTAAGCCAAAAGCTTCTGTTGGAGCAGATGGCACAAGTATGTAATCTATTTTTTCAAACGCTTTTATAAAATCATTTCTGATTAATGCCCTGATACACTGTCCTTTTTCGTAATATTCATTGTAATGACCTGAGGAAAGCGCATAAGCGCCAATTAAAATTCTTCTTTTCACCTCTTTACCGAAACCTTCTGCTCTTGTTAGTGAATACATTTCTTCAAGGGTATCAGCATCAACCCTGAACCCATAACGCACACCGTCATAACGAGCAAGATTGGATGAAGTTTCAGCAGAACAAATTAAATAATAGACTGGTATTGCATATTTAGTATGTGGCAGAGTAACGTCAACAACTTCAGCGCCATTTTCTTTTAAATAGGAAGCAACTTTCTCCCAATTATGGACTATTTCCTCTGAAATTCCATCCATCCTATATTCTTTTGGTATACCAATACGCTTACCCTTGACATCACCATTTATAAAGCTAGAAAATTTAGGCACTGGCTTTTCGCTTGATATTGAATCTTTTGTATCATAGCCACAGATTGCTTCCAGCATTAATGCTGAATCAGAGACAGAACGAGTAATGACTCCTGCTTGATCTAGAGAACTCGCAAATGCAATCATACCAAAACGCGAGCATCTTCCATAAGTTGGCTTTATTCCAACCACTCCACAATAAGCTGCTGGTTGGCGCACAGATCCACCGGTGTCACTCCCTAGTGCTCCAGCGCATAAAAATCCAGCCACCGATGCTGCAGATCCACCAGATGATCCACCAGGAACAACTTTTTCCCCATCGCTTTTTCTAATCCACACATTTTCAACAGGGCCAAAATAGCTATTTGTGTTCGCAGAACCCATAGCAAATTCATCCATATTAAGCTTACCGAGCATGGCTGCTCCACTTTTTAAAAGCAAGTCAGACACCGTAGATTCGTAAGTCGGAACGAAATTTTCCAGCATTTTTGAGCATGCTGTTGTTTTTATTCCTTTTGTACAGAATAGATCTTTGATGCCAACTGGTACACCCATGAGCGGCGAGATTAAATCATCCTTTTGCCTAGAGAAATGTTCATCTGCAGCTTTAGCAGCTTTCATTGCTATCTCTGGGGTTTTTGTTATAAATGCATTTAATTTCTCATTTTCAACCGCACTGATGTGCGCCTCTACGAGTTCAACGGCAGAAAAACCCTTTTTTTTGAGCCCGTCATGCATTTGTGTAATACTTAACTTTCTTAGTTCATTCATCAATATTTAATTTTTAGCAAGACGTTAATTATAACATGGCACGATAAAAAATCCATACATTTATAGTTACAGCTAGAAATGTAGCTAAGGTAACTTAGATTCACCGACAATCGTCATCCCGCTACTTGTTAGCGGCTAAGAGATACCGCAGCGGTATGACGTAGAAGCTATACTTTTATACTCACCAACTCAGCATCCAATCCGGATTGTATCTTAAAAAGGTCAAAAGACTATAATAAGCAAAGGAGTGATACTGTGTCTGAGTGAAAATCGTTGAGATCCCAGTGTCTGCTGCTTGCATAGCATTTATTTACAAAAAAATAGTCATGCAAGAGACTTTGCTTGGATATTTGATATAATTTAGGTCTATTAAAGCAAAAAATACTAACATGAATGAAGTGATAACATTTGGTTGTCGTCTAAATTTTTACGAGAGCGAGTTAATCAAAGAAGCATTAAAAAAAGCAAAGAGAGAAAATGTTGTTGTGGTGCATAGCTGTGCAGTGACAAACGAAGCAGAACGTCAGGTAAAGCAAAAGATACGTAAGATTTACAAAAATGATCCAAATAAAGAAATTATCGTAGTTGGTTGTGCTGTTCAGTTGGATCCAGAAGTTTACAGTAGCATTCCTGGTGTAAGTAAAGTGCTCGGTAATCAAGATAAGCTAAAAGCTGAAAATTACTTACTAAATGACGATAAAATCTTGGTCAGTGATAACCAAGTAGAACCTGTTCTAATTAATGGATTTGAAGATAAGTCAAGGGCATTTATTGAAATTCAAAATGGTTGTAATCATAGCTGCACATTTTGTTCAATTACTGAGGCAAGAGGGAATAATCGATCTGTGCCAATAAACAGTATTATAGAGCAAATCAGGATCTTTGTAGAAAATGGATATCAAGAAGTAGTGTTTACAGGGGTTGATATTACTGACTTTGGTACAGATTTGTTGGGTAAGCCATCACTTGGTTCAATGATTAGGAGAGTTTTAAAGGATATACCAGAGTTGAAGAGGCTAAGACTTTCCTCTATCGATGTTGCTGAAGTTGACGACGAATTAATGGATTTAATAGCTAATGAGTCAAGACTTATGCCTCATTTACATTTGAGTCTACAATCTGGTAATAATTTAATACTAAAGAGAATGAAGCGTCGTCACAACAGAGAACAAGTGATAGAATTTTGTCATAAAATGAAGAGCTTGAGGCCTAATATAGCATTTGGCGCTGATATTATTGCTGGATTTCCAACAGAAACTGATGAAATGTTTCAGGATACAGTTGATTTACTGAAAAAAACAAATATAGTTTACCTACATGCTTTTCCATATTCAGAGCGGAAAAATACACCTGCTGCACGAATGCCACAAGTACCAGAGAATGTGCGTAAAGAACGAGTAAAAAATTTAAGAGAAGTAAATAAAGAAATTATGAGCAGTTTTTGTCAATCCTTGATCAACACTAAGCAAAGTGTTCTGGTTGAGCAAAATAATGTCGGTAGAGCAGAAAATTTTGCATTAATAAAGCTTGAATCAAAAGCTCAAGCCAAGAGTATTGTGAAAGTTAATGTTAAAGGAGTGGAAAATAATTATCTAATTGGAAATATTTTTTCTTAATTTTTGTACATTGAAGAAATATACGATATAGTAATTATACTGTAAATGATAATTGTGAATTCATTTATGATAACTAGAATATCTATTACTTTATTTTTGATTTTCATTTCATGTGTCTATTTTTTTATTACTTATATTAGTAATGATACACACATTGAGCAAGTACAACCCTTAAAATTAGAAACAGACAATAATAAAAGTGTGATACGTTCTGAGGAGGTTACTGCAAAAGAAATACCAATAAAATATCAAGAACTTGAAAGTAGTCCACCTTCTGTTTTCCAAGTAGCTGATCAGAAAAATATGTGGTCACGTATTGCAGATCAAGCTGAGCCTACAAAAGAAAAATCAAAAAAACTTGATTTTTATGTTAGCGCTAACGGTGGTAAGGTATACCATGATAATTCAGAAATATTTGTAAAGGGTATACAAGAAATAGGAAAAAGAGTCCTAACTTTAGTTGAAAGTCATTATGGTTTTATAATAAAAAATATAGTGGCAGATGAAATTAAAAGTATACAGCAATTTGATGGTAAAATTGATTTCCAGTGGTTTAGCAGCATGTCTTTAGGTTACTATGCTGGAGAAAATGGTAAAATTGATTTTGAAGCCGCGTATTCTATAGCCAATATTGAAGATAGTAATTCTCCTCCGGTATTTGATAAATCAGCAAGTATATTTGCGTTTTTGTTAAACTTCTATTATAATCCCAGCGTTCAGGATACACAATTTGCTCCGTACATCGGTCTTGGTATAGGACCAACAGTTTTTAGATTAAAAAGGATTAATGGGTCACCCCAAAATTCAATGCCACTGAATGTTCCTTGGTTTGCTTATCAAATAAAACTTGGTGTTGATTATTCAATAATCCCAGAAATCAAAACCTTTCTCGGCTATCGTTACTTTAGCGTTCCGATACCTGTTGCAGATGACATATCTACTCACAATATTGAAGTTGGTTTGATATTTAATTTTTAGTGATAATTTAATATATATATAAATTCTTATCTTTTCTATCTAACAAACCAAATGTTGGTACGATTGTTGCTTTTAAAAAAATGACAGTTTCTACTGTTCTAATATTATTCGCTAGCCTTTTTGATTTCTGATGCAATAAGCTTTGCTTATCTTCTCTATGTTCTATAAGCCCGCCGATTACCATAATTTCACCGCTCTTAATTTTTAACATAGAGTTCATTTCTCTGATTTCAACAATTGGAATGTCGCTATTTAATTTCATTTTACTCTGCTGTGCGACGTACTCTATATCTGGATCTTTAGTGTAGCCGTTAATTCTTGATAAAGTTGGATGTATATCCATGAATATTTCACTAGTATCAATGTTAATGCTTGGGTGGATTATTAGCACAACACCTATTGGGACGCTATTCATCTTGGTAATTAAGGTCTGATTAGAGTTTCTAGTATCTTTTTGTATATCGGAGGTAAAATAAATATGGTTTTTAGTAAATGAAATCATCGCTTGCTGATTATTTATAGCATGTACTCTGGGGCTTGAAATTACAGTTGAAGTGCCAAATTTGTCTAAATTTTTTACTAAATCTCCTAGATCATTTGCACCAAAGTTCATTGCTAGGTTAATAATGGAGTTATCTTGATTTATTATAGACTTAGTTCCATCTTGTAAGTCATTTAAGTTCATACCAGAAAGGTATTTGTCATCTAGCACAACTTCAACTATTTTTGCCTCTATCATTACTTGAGAAGACGCTAACTTCTTAACCTTATTAATATATTCTTCAACAGCTTTGTGGATATCTTTTCTAGCATTCAAAATAATAACACCAGCTTCTCTGTTGGATGAAAGGAATTCGCCATCATCCACCCCGTTAACATCCATTATTGCATTCAAGCCTTTTTCTAATGAATTCCATAAGTCACTACTGTATTGAGACTTCATAACATTGTTATAGTCCCTATCAACGTTACTTCCATCATTGTTAGTAATATTGTTATTAATGACGAAACTGCTTTGAGCAGAATGTTGAATATTGATGAAGTCTACGTAATAATTTTGTGCGTATGGCAAGTCCTGCTCAATTCTAATTACACCATTACTTGTTGAATAACGCAGTTTGGCGCTATTTGCTATACTCTGAATTACTTCGTTTATATCCTTATCTTTTAGCTTTAAAATAATATTACCTGATATTTTTGGGTCCATATCCAAGTTAACGTCAGAAAGTTTTCCTATCTCAATCAGCAAATCCTTTACTGATACTTCTTCACTAACATTAATAGAAATAAGCTGATTACTGATTGTGAGATCGGGAAACTCTATTGGTAAAGGCATAATTTCTGGTATTGCCGGTTCATTAATCTCCAAAGAGGTGTTATATTGTTGCAACGGATAATCGTGCTTATAATTGTCTATGTTAATAGGATATTGCTTGGTAGGTAGATGTGTGCAAGAAATAATGAAGAGGAGTATTAAGCATTTAAAAATAGCCATTAGAACAGCATACAAAATCTATACTAATAGATTTCTATAAAAATATTAAAAATGTATTTAATCTCATTTTCATCGAGCAGATAATTGTCGTGTATTAGCTTTGGCTATGTATTTTTTGTATACTCTTCTTGTACTTAAATGTAGACCAGCATAGCCCTAATTTTTTTATATATTTTACTTCTTTCTCTGTATTTAATAATAGGCTTGAAAATAAATGGTAAGCCTATAATTGTTAAGCTTAGAGCTAGGGTTGAAAGTATACAACAGGCTTTGTGTTTACTATGTAGCTCTTTCAGGTAAAGCATCAAAAATCTACAAAATTTTTTGTAATTTTCTTCGATGTTTTTTTTGCTATGAGCCTTGCTAATGAACATATCTATTGCGGTATGACCGTTATTGCACTTAATGTTAAGGTCTGCACCTTTTTCTGTTAACAACTGAGCTATATCAAAATAATCCTTTTGAACAGCAAGATGTAGAGGTGCAAAACCTTGTTGCTCACAAATGTTCATATTGGCTCTAACTTCCAATAACATTTTCACAATTTGTGTATGGCCTTTTTTAACTGCGAGTAGCAAGGGAGTTCTGTTACATTTAGTAACAGCATTAACGTTTACCTTAAGCTTCAATAAGAGCTTAACTGTTTTAGTGTTACCATTATGGCTAGCTTTATGCAGCCTAGCGTTACCATTAAAATCTTGATCGTTTGCTTCTATTCCCTTTGAAACAAGAAATGTTACCATTTTTCTATTATTATGCTCAATAGCGCAATCTAACGCATCAAAACCATGGTTGTTTTTTGTGCAAAAAAACTCTTTAAGTTTAATTTTATCGTTACTTGCTTGCTGTTTTTTTGCAATAAGTTTTACTATTTGCATTTTGTTGTTATACGCTGCTAGGAAAAGCGTAGTGTTATTTTCTGCATCTTTGGCTTCTATATTTGCACCTTTCTTTATCAGATATTCTATAATTTCTGCTCTGCTGTCATAATGTGCGGTGCATTGATAAATGGTTAAAAACAAAGGAGTACGAAAATTGTTATCTTCACATTCGAGATTTGCTCCGCTATCAATTAAAATTTGGACGCTTTTTTTAGAACCGTATAGTGAAGCTATATGAAGAGGAGTATAGCCCTCTTTGGCATCTTTTTCATTAATTTTTGCGCCTTTTGTTATCAAAAAATCTATTAATTCCGTGTCATCTTGTAGTGCAGCAAGGTGCAGTGGAGTGAATCCATTTTTATCCTTGGAATTAATTGTCAGTTGGTTAACAAAAAGTTTAGCAACTTTCTTGTGTCCATGCATAATGGCGTAATGCAGAGGGTTTCTATTTTCGTTGTCTACGACATTGAAATCAGCTTCGTGCTCTAGTAATGACTTTACTCCAACTAAATCGCCTTCTTTTGTGAACTTATGCAAGAGAGTGATTCCACTTGCATCTTTTGAGTTAATATCAAATCCATTTTCTACTAATTGGTTTATATCTTCCTCACGCGCCATATCACTTAAATCTCTAATTAAACTCTTTTCGCGTTAATAATACTCCTACTTGATTAAGTTTAAATGAATCTGTGAGAAATGGCTAGTGCATTCTTGCATAACAAACTTTTGGCAGCGCATTGGATGAAACGAAAAACTTACTTGACAAACTCCGCCAGCCCTCTTATCATGAAACTGAAGCTATTTATTTATCTTCGCAATCTCTGCAGTGGATTAATGACAAAAAACTTAATGTATTTGGCGTAAATCATGCTTAATTTTTTGCACTATGTGCACCTCATGTCTTTATAAAACTTTTAGGTTTCTACCTATACAAGCCGAAACGCGCTTATAAAGTGTTTAAGACAGTAAAAGACGTCAAATAGACAAGGGAGAATTTGAATACTAGCTACCCTAGGGTTTCTTTGCCTTTTTTTTTATTTGGTAAATTTCTTAACATTTATAGCTAAACGACAACTGTCATTCCTGTAAAGGTCAAGTATCCCGCTACTTGTTAGCGGGATCTAGAGATACCGTGACGGTATGACGTAGGATTGCTGTCATTCTGCTACTTGTTAGCGGCTGAGATACCGCGAATGAATCGCGGCATGACGGTTCGCCGTCATCCCGCTACTTGTTAGCGGCTGAGATACCGCGAATAAATCGCGGTATGACGGTTAGCGGTGGCGTGACGATAAGCTCGTCATTCCGCTACGTGTTAGCGGCTAAGAGATATCGCGGTGGTATAGCTATAAATTGTTGATATCTTTTTTATATCACATTTTTAACTTACAATAGTTAGCCAGCGTTCCTTACATTAACCAAATCTTTCAAATTCTGCACTCACCACTACCTATAACTCACTTTCACGCAATATTGATCGTTCTTAAAAAGCAATCTAACATTTTTTATTCCTTGATTGCGAAGCTTTGATGCAGCTGATTTAGCAGCCTGAGCACTTTTAAAAAATGCAACATATCCCTTACTTTCTGCACTGTCTTGTTTCGGATGACGTTTCTGCATTTCTTTTTCATATTGCTTTCTGTAATGAGGAGTATTTTGTATCAATTGTTCTGACATCTTTCTTAGGTATTGAACTTTTACTTTTGCAAGCCCAGATTTATGAAATCCTAAGACTTGAGCTGCTTTTTCTGATAAGTCTATTATTCTGCCTTCAATAAAAGGCCCTCTATCGTTAACCCTTGTAACAAGCTTTCTTCCATTTTCTAAATTAGTGACAAGAACAAAGCAGGGTAAGGGCAAAGTCTTATGCGCTGCAGAGATCAAGTGACGGTTAAACGCTTCACCATTTGCTGTAAGTGTGCCATGATCTTCTATTCCATACCACGATGCTATCCCTATCTCTTCATAGTGTTTACAGTTTTTTGGATAATAAGTTATACCATTTATTGTGTAGCTGCTGCCAATTTTATAATGACCTGCAGTGCAGTTAAACCTGTTGCTAAAACTGCAGCTACTTATCAAAACAAATATTAGACATAGAAAGGTTAGGTTTTTTATCATTGTATTCGGTAAGAGGGTTCGATACTATGAGGATTTTAAATTATACTATAATAAATTTAGTAATGAGTAAACATCTACTGCTAAATATTAACAAAACTCAAAAAGGAATAATACATATTATTGGTATAGGTGGAATTGGAATGAGTGCCATTGCTGAAATTCTTCACAATTCCAATTACAAAGTTCAAGGTAGTGATGCACAATCAAACGACAATATAAATAGGTTACAAAAGCTGGGTATAGAGGTTTATATTGGTCACAATGCTGATAATATAAGCCAAGCTCAAATAGTTGTACATTCTTCTGCGATAGAATCTGATAATGTGGAGTTAATTGCGGCAAAAAATAACAATAAAACCATTTTGCATAGATCAGACATACTTGCTGAACTTTTAAGAGATAAATATGTGATAGCGGTTTCAGGTTCGAGCGGAAAGACAACAACAACCGCTATGATTGCTTCCATTTTTGATCATTCTGGCATTGATGCGACTGTAACTGTAGGAGGGATATTAAATTCCTATAAGAGCAACTTCAAACTTGGAGGGAGTGACACTTTTCTGATCGAGGCTGATGAGTCTGATGGAACTATGCTAAAAATCCCTGCAAAGATTGCTGTCATAACAAGTATTAACAATGACCACATAGATTATTACGGCACATTTGATAATATCAAAAATGCATTTTCCCAATTCGTGAATAATGCAGGTTCTGCAGTTTTACCTGATTCTGTAGACATCGATTATGATGCGGGTAATTCTATAACGTTTGGGTTTGAGAATGGTAGCATAAGAGCCAGCAACATTAAACAGCATGCTAACAGCATAGAATTTGATGTGTTGAACAACTGGATTCCAGCATTACGTGCTGGAATGACAAAAGGAAAGTGTACAGAGATGTCATCCCAGTGCGTGACACTGGGATCCAGCCCTTTAAAAAACATAGTACTATCAAATGCAATTGGAATTCACAAAGTAAGCAACGCCCTAGCTGCAATATCAGTTGCGATAAAGCTCGGAATTAGCGATGCAGATATTAAAAAAGGCCTTTTGGAATTTCAAGGAGTAGCAAGAAGATTCTCTTTGATTGCCGATATTAAAGGTGTTAAGTTAATTGAGGATTATGCCCATCATCCAAATGAAATATATGCAACTTTAACGGCTGCACGTTCGATTACTAAAGGAAAAGTAATAGGAATTATCGAACCACTTCGTTTTGCCCGCATTCGTAATTTTTTTGATGAATTCATACGAATTTTCATGATGTTTGATTATGTCATCCTCACTCCTGTTCATCCCCCAGAAGACAAGCCTATTCCTGGTTGTGGGATTGATGATATACAAAAAGCTTTAATCAGTAATGGATTTAATAACACAAAAATTATGAATGATGCTTTGCTCATTTCACATTTTATTAGTGATTCGACAAGTCCAAGTGATATAGTATTATTTATTGGTGCTGGTAGTAATATAGCTAAATTGGCAAAGGAAACTGCAGCACTTATTGCGGAAGTTAAGGTTTAATGTAATGAATAAGATAATCAATAACGTATTTGCAAGAGAAATTTTAGATAGCAGGGGTTACCCCACTATTGAGGTAGAAATTGAGCTCTGTGATGGTGCAATAGGCAGGGCATCTGTACCTTCTGGAGCTTCAACCGGTAAATTAGAAGCCTTGGAACTCAGGGACCAAGATGAGAAAAGGTATTGTGGTAAGGGAGTGCTGAAAGCTGTTCAAGCTGTAAATGGGATAATAGCAGATGAAATCATTGGAATGAATGCAGCGGACCAAAATGCAATTGATAAAGCATTAATTGAACTGGATGGAACAAAAAATAAATCTAAACTTGGAGCAAATGCAACTTTGGGTGTGTCTCTTGCGGTTGCAAAAGCAGCAGCAAACAGCTTCAATATGCCGCTCTACAGATATTTGGGAGGAGAGCAGATGAGTGTTATGCCGGTTCCACTCATTAACATAATTAATGGTGGAGTACATGCAGACAATAAGCTCGATTTCCAAGAATTCATGATTCTTCCGGTCGGTGCTGAGACTTTCAGTGAAGCTATCAGAATATCTGCGGAGGTGTTCCACAACTTACGTAGCATTCTTAAGAAAAAAGGTTATAGCACAAACGTAGGAGATGAAGGTGGTTTTGCACCAAATATTGAAAGCACTGAAGAAGCACTTGACTTGATCATATACGCTATAGAATCAGCAGGTTATTCAGCGCAAAGTGATTTTGCACTGGGCCTTGATGTTGCTTCATCTACTTTTTATGAAGATGGAATTTACGAATTTGAAAGTAATGGGCTTACTTCAGAAGAGTTGACTGAATATTATTGTAATCTTGTGAAAAGATATCCAATAATTTCTATAGAAGATGCAATGAGTGAAGACGACTATGAAGGTTGGAAATTACTTACTGCAAAATTGGGGAGTAAAATTCAATTGGTTGGGGATGATTTGTTTGTTACAAATTGTGAACTGATATGCAAAGGAATAGAGGAAAAAATGGCAAATGCTGTACTGATCAAGCCAAATCAAATAGGGACGTTAACAGAAACTTTTGCTGCTATTGAAATGGCAAAATCAAATGGCTATAAAGCTGTTGTTTCTCATCGCTCAGGTGAAACAGAAGACACAACAATATCTCATATAGCAGTTGCGTCAAATTGCGGGCAAATAAAAACCGGGTCGCTATCGCGTTCTGATAGACTCGCGAAGTATAATGAGCTAATGAGAATAGAAAGCACGTTAGGAAAGGATGCTAAATATTATCGTGGGTTAGCATGGGTTTTATAGACGAAGTAAAATTGTGTTTAAAAGCCGGTGACGGTGGTGATGGCTGTGCAAGTTTTCGTCGAGAAAAGTTCGTTGAATTTGGTGGTCCAAATGGTGGTAATGGAGGAAAGGGTGGAAACATAGTTTTCATCAGCGACGCTAATCTCAACACTTTGCTTCATTTTCGTTATAGAAGACACATTAAAGCAGATAGTGGAAAAAATGGTGCAGGCAGGGATAGATCTGGCACAGCAGGGAAAGACGTTATACTTAAAGTTCCAGTCGGTGCACAAATAATTGATGAAGAAAGTGAAGAGATAATAGTAGACCTTGACAAGCCTGGTATGGAATTTCAAGTAGCACAGGGTGGAAAAGGTGGACTTGGAAATACTAATTTTAAATCTTCTACTAATAAGGCACCAAGACATTTTACTTACGGTCAGCCTGGCGAAGAAAAACATGTATTATTAAAACTAAAAGTTTTATCAGATGTTGGAATTATTGGCATGCCAAACGCAGGTAAATCAAAATTTTTGACTCGCTGCTCAAATTCCGATACAAAAGTAGGCGATTATCCATTTACCACCGTAAGACCTCATTTAGGCATGGTAAAAGTGGATGATAGCGAAGTTGTAATAGCAGATATTCCTGGAATAATTACTGATGCTCACCTTGGAGTTGGGCTCGGGCATAAATTTTTAAAGCACATAGAAAGGTGTCAAATTTTACTTCATTTAATCGATGTAACTCACGATGACGTTGTTTCGGCTTATAGTTGTATCCATAATGAATTGGAACTTTACAATAGTGATCTTGTTGAAAAAGAAGAGATTGTAGTATTAAACAAATGCGACTTATTGAGGGAAGCAGAAATTCTGGAAAAGAAGAATCACCTAGCTAATTATCTCAATAAAGAAGTGCTGTGCTTATCAATTAATGGTGATTTACAGCCTATTTTAAGATTATTAAGTGAAAAATTGAAAAAGAGTAATTCTAAGGAAATCGATGTATATGATCCTTTTAAGATGTGAATTTCATTTATTTTATCATATAACTAGAATATATTTGTACGAACATTTGTTTTTGTTAAACACAACAAATCCCAGTGTCAGCTACTTGCATCTACCACACAACTGTACGAACATTGCAATTTGCAGGCAATTTGCGTGGCAGATGGTGTCATCCCAGTGCCCAGACACTGGGATCCAGCCTTTTCATAATCATCAAAACGTTGTATTTTAACATAAAACGGCTACTTTTATGCTTACCAACTTAATAAAATTTCTGGATCCAAGTGTCAAGCACTGTGATGACATCATAGGGGCGCTGGGATGACACCCTCCTGCTAGACAATGTTCGTACAGTTGTACATCTACCATGCAAGTTACCTGAAAATTGCAATGTTCGTACACTTGACTACTTGGATCTAGTATGATTTAATTAACCAAGAAGTAGGCATGAAAAAATTATGTAGTGAACCAGTTTGCATAACACCAGGAGGAAAATATGGATAGAAAGACGAGAATAGAATCAGACAGCTTAGGGGAAGTAAAAGTACCAAGTGAACATTACTGGGGAGCGCAGACTCAGCGTTCTTTAGAAAATTTTAAGATTGGCACAGAAAAAATGCCAGAGCCTCTGATTAAAGCATTAGCAATAGTAAAACTTGCAGCAGCACATGTTAACATGAAGCAGGGTAGCATAGATAATAAGGTAGGGGACGCAATCTGCGCAGCCGCAAAGGAAGTAATAGATGGCAAATTTAATAATGAATTTCCGCTTGTTGTTTGGCAAACCGGATCCGGAACGCAGACTAATATGAATATGAATGAAGTGATCAGCAATCGCGCAATAGAGATTTTAGGTGGTAATTTGGGTAGTAAATCTCCGATACATCCAAATGATCATGTGAATTATGGTCAGTCGTCAAATGACACCTTTCCAACAGCAATGCATATAGCAGCAGCAGAGCAAATAAACTGCTTGCTTATTCCAAATCTTGAAAAATTGCATAAGGTGCTGGATAATAAGGTTCAGGAATTTAAAGATATAATAAAAGTAGGACGTACTCATCTGCAAGATGCAACGCCCCTAACACTAGGACAGGAGTTCTCTGGCTATGCAGTCCAGATTAAAAAGGGGATAGAGAGAGTAAAATCAACTTTAAGTGATATATATGAGCTTGCACAAGGTGGCACTGCAGTTGGCACGGGACTCAATACTAAAAAGGGTTTTGCTGAAGATTTTTCAAGCCAAGTTGCAGAAATTACTAACCTTCCATTTACTTCAGCAGGCAATAAATTTGAAGCGCTAGCAGCAAATGATGCTTTAGTTGAGCTCAGTGGAACACTCAATACAGTAGCAGTCAGTTTAATGAAAATTGCAAATGATATAAGGTTGCTTGGTTCTGGTCCAAGATGCGGAATTGGGGAAATAATGTTACCGGAAAATGAGCCTGGTTCTTCAATTATGCCAGGTAAAGTGAATCCAACTCAGTGTGAAGCGGTGACTATGGTATGCACTCAAGTTATGGGAAATCATGTTGCTGTAACCATTAGTGGTTCAAACGGTCATTTTGAATTGAATGTGTTTAAGCCAGTGATAATTTACAATGTTTTGCAGTCTATAAGACTTTTAGCTGACGCAAGTTTAAATTTTACAGAAAAATGTGTAGTTGGTATTAAAGCAAATGAAGAGAGGATAAAAGATTTACTGAATCAGTCGTTGATGTTGGTCACTATATTAAATACGCATATAGGGTACGACAATGCAGCAAAAATAGCGAAGCTTGCTTATAAAGAAAATATCACTCTAAAAGAAGCAGCAGCAAAACTTCAACTGCTCACTGAGGAAGAGTTTGAAAGGATAGTGAAACCAGAAGAAATGGTAAATTATTTGTAACCGCTCACACTTAATTCTTCAATCTCACTAATAGAAAGGCCAGTAAACTTGACAATAGTGTTAACATCAACATTATTATCTTGCTTTGTCTACCTTATTTTGCCGCTCCCCTGAACGGATACGGTTTAAGACATAAGATCCTTTTTCATAGCAATACTACGTTATCCAGCGTCTGGGCACTGGTTTCTTGGTACTTATTCCGCAATAATTTTTTTTTCCTTCAATAAACTTTGCAGTTCGCCTTTTTCGTACATCTCGCGAGTGATGTCGCAACCACCAATAAACTCTTCCTTTATATATAATTGTGGAATTGTTGGCCAATCAGAAAACTTTTTTATAGATTCACGTATTTCATCATTCTCCAACACGTTAATATACTTAAACTTCACGTTCAATTTTTTTAGGATTGACACGACGAGTCCAGAGAATCCGCATTGAGGAAAATCAGAAGTGCCTTTCATATACAATACCACATCATTTTCTGTTATATCTTTTTTTATTTGTTCAAAATTGCTCATAAATTCACCTTATTTTTAAGTATTAGTTTCCAGTTGCAAGGCGTGTATAGACTGACCTTCCAGAGCTTTATATACCATTTTATGCTGTTCTATTTTTGTCTTTCCAAGAAAACACTTGGAGTTTATTTTTAAATGATAATGGTCATCATCTCCAGCAAGATCATGAATCTTTATATCAGCGTCGGGGAACGATTGTTTGATGATCCTCTCTAATTCGTGAATTGCAATAGTCATTGATTTGCTTTAAATTACAATACTTTCATTATAAATCTAAAACGATTGAGCGCAATAAAAAGTTGCTATCATAAAAAATAGAAGCATACTATAATAATGGAATGACAAGTTATGCAGGGAGGCCTTGTGGTGGGCGAAAGATTTAAATTCACATATCTTTGGTTTTGCTAACTTTTTCATTTAGGTGCTTATCTTACGATGATAAAATAAATAACTTAGAGAATGTTTACATCAAAGCTAACTATTTTGGAGCATTCTTCAATGCAATAGGTTCTCTAGAAGGAAAAGAAGATGCAGGTGACAATATAACAGAGGGGGTTTTTAGTTTTAATAAGAAGGAGCGAATTGAAGCTGGATACAGTCCTAAATATGTTCCAGGGTTTGCCGGTAGTGCTGCAATAGGGTATTTATTCAAAAATATGAGAGTTGAGTTTGAAGGCTTATATTCTCAGACTAACTTGTATGATGAAGATTATTCAGATAAGAAAAAAGCAAGATATATTGAACTTCGTCGTCACAATGATGCGTCTACTGGAGCGGAATGCAATTCACCTTGGAGAAGTGGAAAGGTTGATATTCACATTCAAGAAAATTGTAGTGTTGAAGCAGAGTTCAGAGCTGCATTTAAGATGAAAAATGAAGGTTTTAATAACTTAGCTGGAATGGTCAATGTATATCGTGATTTTAATATAGCAAAAATGCCATTCACCCCATATGTTGGTATTGGTGCAGGTGTAACTAGGGTTAAATTTCTAGGAAAAACCAGATATGCCTTGGCTTACCAAGCAAAACTTGGTATCAATCACCAACTTACAGCACAAACTCAAGCATTTGCTGGTTTACGCTATTTTGGTATCCTTGATAACCAATTTAAAGATATTGTACCAGGAATAAAGATACTAGCTGGTGAAGGATATATTCCTGCCGGTGGAGGAAGTAAGGTTGATGAAACTGCACGTGTTGAATCAACAACTGCAACCATTACCAATAGGTTTGGCATATATGGCTTAGAGTTTGGGTTGGTTTATCACTTTTAACTTTATCCAATAAATTACATATGTGAAGATAGTAAATTCAGCGTGCTGAGAACATTAGAAAGACGAGATTTTAATTGATTTTCATATTTACTCCAATCTTGTATTGCCTTTCTTGCAACACCTGAATCAACTGCGGCTTTTGCAACAGCAGGAGCTACTATAGAAATTAATCTTGGGTCAAATGGAGTAGGTATTATATATTCACGTCCATAGCCCATTTTACGACCGCCATAGACTGCAGATATCTCACCTGGTACTGGCTCACGGGCAAGCTTTGCTATTGCATCTGCAGCTGCAATTTTCATTTCATCATTTATTGTTGTTGCATGTACATCAAGTGCCCCTCTAAATATATAAGGAAAACCCATTACGTTGTTGACTTGGTTGTTGTAATCTGACCTACCAGTTGCAATTATTGCATCTGGCCTCACAGATTTTGCAAACTCAGGCCTTACTTCTGGATCGGGATTGGCAAGAGCAAAAATAATCGGGTCTTTGCCCATACTCTTTAACATCTCTTCATTTAACACATCTTTTGCAGATAGTCCGATGAATACATCAGCGCCTTTTATTGTATCAAGTAGAGAACGTTCGGAAGTATCAATTGCATATTTTTCCTTCCACTCATTCATGTCCTCGTTTCTACCTTTGTATATTACTCCTTGCTTATCACACAGCACTATATTTTTAGCGCCCATGGACTTTAGTATTTCTAAACATGCAATACCGGCTGCTCCAGCACCATTCATAATGATCTTAACGTCCTCTAATTTCTTTCCGACAATATCAAGAGCATTTTCTATACCAGCTGCAACAACCACTGCAGTTCCATGCTGGTCATCATGGAACACTGGAATATCCATCAGTTCATTCAGACGTTTCTCTATTATAAAACAATCGGGAGATCTTATATCCTCTAAATTTATCCCCCCCCAACTTGGCCCAAGGTACCTTACTGCATTGATAAAATCTTCTATATTTTCTGTACCAACTTCTATATCAACTGCATCAATATCAGCAAAACGCTTAAATAAAACAGCTTTGCCTTCCATGACAGGTTTTGCAGCAAGAGGACCGATATTACCAAGTCCAAGCACTGCAGTGCCATTTGAAATGACAGCAACACAGTTGCTTTTTGCCGTATAATCATAAACAACCTCAGGATTTTTAGCTATTTCAAGGCACGGAGCTGCAACGCCAGGGGAATAAGCAAGTGACAAATCATACTGGGTAGATAAAGGTTTTGTTGGCATGATTGAAATTTTACCAGGTTTACCACCTCTACTGTGATAATTAAGTGCCTCTTGTTTTGTGGTACTATCTAAATCATCGTTCATCATTACATCCTTATATTTTAAGCTTGTATTTTTTAAGTATATGGAGTTTTTATAAATGTTCAATTGTAAACTATTAGCTTGTGAACTCTGGTGTACTTCTGTATAAGTTTACCTACTACGTAGAATGGTATTACATGCTTAAGAAAAACGTGCCTAATTTGCTTACAATTTCTCGTGCGCTTGCAGTACCAGCAATAATATTAAGTTTTTATATAGAAAATAAATATGCAGGCCTGATAACAATATCAATCTTTGTGTTTGCGTGCATTACGGATTTTTTTGATGGTTACTTGGCGCGTGCGTGGAAAGTCCAATCAAAATTTGGCAAGCTATTTGATCCAATTGCTGATAAATTAATAGTGGTTTCAACGATAATTATGCTAGTTTATAAGCAGAAGATAAATGATTTTACAATAGTACCATCGATTATCATCATCTGTAGGGAGATATTAGTCTCGGGTTTACGGGAGTTTTTGATAGCTACAAATGTTAGTCTACCTGTAAGCAAAGCTGGAAAAATTAAAACATTTCTACAGATGGTTGCTGTAGTAGCGCTAATAATGAACGATTATTATATGATTCAATATACAGGTGCGATTTGTTTATGGGTTGCAGCTATTATAACTATGTGGTCAGGCTATAATTATATCCTAGCCGGCATCAAACAGATTGATTAAATCTCCTAGGAAATAGTTAATAGACAAGAGTAGTTAATATCTTAGTGATATTGACTCAGAAAGCAAAAAGGTGTATAATTGTATTAACTTACAACTAATTAGGTTAATATTATGAAAATACCTAGTGGCAAATTTTCTTCTACTAAAAAGGTTCCAGGAAAGAATAAGAAAAAAAGAGATTTTGAACCATTAGAAGAGTTTTTTTGGGATTTTTGGCCAACAGTTGATAAAGAAGTCAAAAGAGAAAGGCTAGAACAAGAACTATTAGCACTAAAAAAAAGAGAGCTATATAGAAAATGTGCATCATTGGCAACAATGGTCCCATTTACATTGCTGATGGCGATTGAACTGGAAAAAACATATAGCGATCAGGTATTACTTGGCGTGATAAGTGGCGCGCTAAGCCACACTATATTACCTTTTACAGTCTTATCTCTTATTTGTACGCTATATTTAATTTACAATAATAGGAAGATAGCACAAAAAGAACGAGAGTTGGAGATTATTGAAAATGGAGAGGAAGTAAAGGAAAAAGAGCACAATATTTCTGATATAGGTCAGTGTTTGATCTATATTGAGGCTATAACAACTGCACTGGTTATTATAGGTATGATAATGGGTGAAACATCTTCACTTGAAGCAGCAGAGGATGCAATTTTATTTCTTGCCAATGCAATTGCTTTTCTTGCAACTCTTGTTTCTTATATTGATAAGCATGAAAAAAATAAGAAAAAGGAAACAGAAAAGTCTGATCTTGATGAGAAATCTAGCAAGAAAACTAGCAATATATCTGTAGCCGGATTGGCGCTTGCTGGTTCTTCTGTATTTTTAATAAGAAGGATAATGTTAATAGCATTAGCATCGTCCTTAAATCCTGCTGTTGGACCTACTTTAGGCTTGATAGGTATTGCAATTTTTATGGCTGTACAGGTCTTAACTATACATTCCTACAGTAAGACGCTGAAAGATCCAAAAGTGGAAGGACGAGGTGAATCAAGAAATGCAGGTAGTTCTGACCGTAGTTATAAAGAAGAAGGACCGGCTATTGCCTAAGAAATTTATTTATTTAAGTAATATTTAGGTCTATACTTTATTTTGATCGAAAAAAATCTTATGTATAAGACTTTAATCACGTGCTTTATTTTCCTAATTTGCTCCTTTACACAATCGTATGCGGATGATCTTGAAAAAACTGAAACTGAACTATATGAAGAAGCAGTTGAACTTTTTGACCAGAAAAAATATAAACAAGCTATTAGGGCATTTCATAAGATAGAGGATTTGTATCCTTTTTCTTATTGGGCAATGAAAGCAAAATTATTATCTGGGGTCTCTCACTATAATATGGGTAACTATAGCAGTGCTGCAAGTGATATGGCTGATTATATATATGTTTATTCAAATGGTGAAGATTTACCATATGTATACTACTTAAGGGTATTATCTTATTACATGCAAATTAATAAAGTGCAACTTGGACAGCAAACTGCATATAAAACTTTAGAGCTAGCCACTGAGTACATTAATCTCTTTCCAGGCAGCGAATATGTAGACGAGATAAAGGAAAGAGCAAAATTAATCACAGAACATATATCAACAAAAGAGTATTCTATCGGTAAATTTTACCTGAGGCGTGGTGAATATTTAGCAGCAATTAAGCGTTTCCAGAATATGGCAAGCTATAAGGATTCTAAATATTTTTCTAAGTCTATTAACTATTTAGTAGCAGCCCATTCAGCCCTTGGCCTTGACTTAGAAGCTGAGCAGTATGAAAGTATGTTATTAGCAGAAAACCTGCAAGATGCCAAGCCAGAGGCTTGAAAATTTGCTTTAGCTTTTTCTATGCTTTGATATATAATTAGGTTTTTAACTATTTGAATATGGCTGGTCATTCACAATTTTCAAATATAAAACACCGGAAAGGTGCTCAGGATGCAAAGCGCTCTCAAAAATTTACGAAGCTGATTAGAGAAATAGCAGTTGCTGCAAAGCAAGGGCTACCCGAACTCAACCCGCGCCTTCGCTCTGCTATATTTGCTGCACGCAAGGAAAATCTACCAAAAGATAAAATAGAAACAGCAATAAAAAATGCAACTGGTAACGTTGCTGGAGAAAATTACGAGGAAATACAATATGAAGGTCATGGGCCTTCTGGCACTGCACTCATTGTCCATGCCTTGACTAATAACCGCAACCGTACTGCTTCTGAGGTACGTTATATCTTTTCTCGTAAAGGTGGAAATTTAGGAGAAACAGGAAGTGTTAGTTACCTTTTCGATCATGTAGGCTTAATCGTCTATAAAGCAGAAGGTATGAATTTTGACGATTTATTCAGTCATGGAATCGAATTAGAAGTATTGAATGTTGAGGAAAATGACAAAGAAGGATTACACGTTATAACTTGTGAAATAAAAGATTTTGGTAAAGTACGCGATGCCTTTTATGCAAAATTCGGAGAACCAGAACTTGCTCGTCTTTCATGGCAGCCAAAAGATCTGATTGAAATTAGCGATAAAGAGTTGATTGATAAATTATCTGCATTGGTTGAAGAGCTGGAAGATAATGATGATGTACAGTATGTGGAAGGTAATTTTACTTTTGTTGATAAGCTATGAGGCTGGTAATATTTGTATTGCTTTGTATTTTACCAGCATATGCTACTGAAACATCAACAGATCTTGCACAGCCATTCCAGCATGGAATCAGAAAAAAAAAAGCTACTTTGACGACAGAAAGTGATAGAAAGTTGTTATTCATATCCAGTACCATAAAATCTTCCTTTTTTGCCACGGAAGGGTTGGCGCCAAATACAGTGGTGAAATTGATCAACATATATAAAGATTTCGGTGTTGATTTTAAAAAAGACATTGTGCCGAAGAGTAAATTGGAGGTTCTTTTTGAGAGATTGCCTAATAATCAGAAGACTGAAGAAAAAATTTTATATGCTTCACTGACAATAAACAAGAAAGCTATTAGTTTATATCATTATAAATCGCAAGACGGCAAAGAAAGGTATTTTAATAAAGAAGGAATAAGCTTAAAAAATGGCGAAATTTTTGCAAATCCTTTAAATGGAGATTATCGCATATCCTCAAAATTTGGCAATAGAAAGCATCCTGTTCGCGGTAAAATTGCTTTTCACAAAGGAGTGGATTATGCAGCTAAACTTGGCACTCCCATATACGCTGCTGCAGAGGGTGTGATAGAATATATAGGAAAGAATGGTGGCTATGGAAATTACATCAAAATAAAACACAAAAATGAATATTCAACCTGTTACGCGCATATAAGTAGATTTAGTGGCGATATAAAGTTAGGCTCTAAAGTAAAGCAGGGGCAGATCATCGCTTATGTTGGTAGCACTGGTGTTGCAACAGGACCCCATTTACATTACGAAGTTATATATAATGGCAAACACATTGATCCGCTTACGATAGCACATAAAACTGAAGTAAAATTGCCTGATCATGAATTAAGAGAGTTTAAACTATTTGTAAATAAGATAAACAAAACGATCAACAGAGAGAGTTCAAGTGAAAAAGAAGTTTAAAGACAATATGGATAAGAATACGATAAACGATAGAAATTTGAGTCAAATTCGGGCTTTTCCTGTACTAATAGCGCTAGGATTAATTTTATCGCTGCTTTTTTTGGCATATGACAGCACAATTGCACTTGGAGTTGCTGCCGTTTCAATTTTGACTTTTCTTCAAGGATTTTTTATTAATGACCCTAATGAAGCAAGAGTGATAGAATTTTTTGGTCATTATATTGGAACTTATTTTAAGTCTGGAATATGTGTAACGCTTCCCTTTTCAAGCAAATATATAGTTTCCCTAAAATTTCAGAATATTAACACAGAAAAAATAAAAGTTAATGATGCCAAT
Organism: Wolbachia endosymbiont (group A) of Pherbina coryleti; assembly: GCF_964026875.1. Taxonomy (NCBI): domain Bacteria; kingdom Pseudomonadati; phylum Pseudomonadota; class Alphaproteobacteria; order Rickettsiales; family Anaplasmataceae; genus Wolbachia; species Wolbachia endosymbiont (group A) of Pherbina coryleti. The sequence continues at coordinate 1,013,636 of NZ_OZ034706.1, read as the reverse complement.
GGAAGTCCAATAGAGATTTCAGCAGTAATTGTTTGGAGAGTGAGCAGTCCTGCAAAGGCGTATTATAATGTTAACAACTATCACGAATTTGTTTTTGTACAAAGTGACTCAGTAATAAGAGAATTAGCTAGTAACTATCCGTATGACAGCGAAAGCGATGAGGAATCTTTACGTAAAAATTCTGATAAAATTTCGAGTGAATTGCAGTCAATGTTACAACAAAGATTAGATATTGCAGGAATTGAGATTACAGAAGCGAGAATATCGCATTTGGCGTATTCGTCCGAGATTGCACAAGCAATGTTAAGGCGTCAACAAGCACATGCTATCACTTCTGCAAGAAAGCTTATAGTGCAAAATGCAATAGGAATTGTCGAGGAAGTAATAGCTCATTTTGAAAAAAACAAAAGCTTACAATTAGATGGCAAGCAAAAGGTTCAATTGATAAATAATTTGTTGGTTGCCCTAATCTCTGAGCAAGATGCACAACCAACGATTAGTTTGGATAATAATTAGTATAATTGCTAATATCGGTTATTCAAAAATGTTATTACGATGCAAAAGCTGCGTGAAGCATTTCATAATCATGTACTACATTGTAGCATACAACAACAATATCGTTCTATTGTTGTGCTAAATGGGGAAATACCTGATTCATCGTTTTTTAAACGAGATATACCTATTATTGCTGTAGATGGAGGAGCAAACAAGCTTCTATCAATTGGCGTAAAACCTGATCTTGTAGTAGGAGATTTGGATAGCGTAAATCTGGATTTACGTGCTAATTTGAATACGATATATCTACCTGATCAAGATTATTGTGACTTTTCTAAAGCCATAGCCCATTTAAAGACAATGAAGTTACTGCCATCGATAATAACAGGTATTACTGGAGGAGCAATTGATCATATACTACAAAATATTAACGTTTTTCTAAGTACAGATAGTATCTTTTACACACCTTCACCTCCCATGGTAGGTTACACTTTACAAAAAGGTATTACCCATTTTTTTTCTTTGCCAAAAAATACTAAAATATCTTTACTTGGTATACCGAGAGCTCAAATATCAACCAAAGGATTAAAATGGGAACTGCACCTTAGTAATCTTGCTTTTCCGGGAAAAAATTCTTGCTTTAATCGAAGTTTAGGCAATAAGGTATCCGTAGAAGTACACAGTGGTATATGTCTAGCAATGATTTATTTAGAGACAGTAGATGATGCTGCAAGACATCATGTGCGTCAAGTTAAGAAGTAAATAGACTTCTTGCATAACCCAAACTAAGTAGAAAAAAGGTATCATCCAAGTAGCTGACACTGGTTCCTTTATGACGTGTCATTCCAGTTTCAGCTACTTGAATGACAGCAGTCCTACGTCATACCGCCGCGGTATCTCTTAGCCGCTAACAAGCAGCGGGATGACGAATTGCTTAACCGTCATACCGCCACGAACCGTCATACCGCCGCGGTATCTCATCCGCTAACACGTAGTGGGATACTTGATCTTTACAGGAATGACGGTTGTCAGGCTAGCCTGTCATCCCAGTGCCCAGACACTGGGATCCAGGAATTTTATTAAGTTGGTAAGCATAAAAGTGTTATGTAAAATATAACGTTCTTGATGGGATTGCGTGAAAGGCTGGATTCCAGTGGGCTTTGTTGCATAGCAACTGAAAAAATCTGGTGGCTACTGACAAAATTCATTATAAAATAGCCATTTAACCTTGAAAGAAAAAATATGCCACAAAAAATGAGGGTCAGTAACCATAGCGAATATAACAAATTTCTAGAAAAAAGAGGAAATATTTTTCATTATATCAACGAAGCCATAGAAAAGTGGTACGAGAATGGTCCAAAAATACCAGGTGGCAACAATATTTATAGCGATAAAGTTGTAATTTTGGTGCACATAATAACTTGTTTATTTAGAATAGGCCTGAGGCAAACAGTTGGGTTTATAGCAGGATACCTTGAGCAAATTGGGAAAAATTTGCAAGTTATCAGCTATTCACAATCATCAAGAAGGTTTAAGAAACTCAATATTAAGATCAATGATTGCAGAAAATAATATGGAAGATATCGAAATTGCTATAGACAGTACAGGAATTAGTATATACAACAACACTCCTGGTCATAGCAAAGAAAATAGCGAAGATAGAAAGTATCGCAGCTATGAACAGACAAGAAAATTGCATGTAATGTTGAATACAAACAGCAAAAAAGCCATAGCTGTAAAATACAGTAACGGCTGATCACTATGGAGCTTGTGATTTGCTAAAAGAAGTCGATTTTCAGTATGTCATAAAAGTACTATATGCAGATAGGGCATATGACAGAGAAAAGCTCTATAAGCTGTGTAATCAATATGGTATAAAAACGAAAATTCCTCCGAAAAACAACGCAGCAGAGCATCCAAAGTTAGACTATATGGCTGAGAGAAATTCTGCAGTCAAGCTCATAAAGTCATATGATGAAGATGGTATAAAGAAGTGGAAAAAAGAGATGAGTTATGGAAAAAGATCTTATATAGAAAGTTTTTTCTCGCGACTGAAACAAACATTCGGGTTTAGTTTTAGGAATAAATCTGAGACAAATAGAGAGAAGGAACTACTTGTTAAATGCTATTTGCTCAATAAGTTCACTGATATTGGTATGGCTAAATTTGAGATAGCTTCATAAATTTATTGTGCGTTACCTACTATCCGAAGAGCGATGCAACAAAGCCATCCCAGTGTCAAGCACTGGGATGACAGCAGTCCTACGTCATACCGCCGCGGTATCTCAGCCGCTAACAAGTAGCGGGATGACGGTTGTCGTTTAGCCATAAACATTAAGAAATTTACCAAATGAAAAAAAGGCAAAAGAAGCCCCGTGGTGGTTGGCTATTTACTATGTACTAAAATATCGGCGTTTTTTTATTCTAAAACGCTTGATTAAGAGCGATTTAGCTGCTTTTAACTTGCAACTAACCTACACCGCAAGTGTTTAAGAAATTTACTAAGCAGGAAAAAAGGCAAAGAAACCCCGTAGTAGCTAGCATTCAAATTCTCCCTTGTCAATTTGACGTTTTTTGCTGTCTTAAACGCTTTGTAAGCGCGTTTCGGCTTATATAGGTAAAAACCTAAAAATTTTTAAAGACATGCGATGCACGTAGTGCGAAAAATTAAACATGAGACGCCAAATACCCTAAGTTTTTTGTCATTAACCTGCACAGATTGCGAAGATAAATAAATAGCTTCAGTTTCATGATAAGGGAGCTGGCGGAGTTTGTCAAGTAAGTTTTTTCGTTTCTAACGGTTGTTGCCAAAAACTATACAAGAAGTCTTTTAAGATCAATCACTTATCTTCAAGGCTTGAATAAAAGCATTCTGTGGAATATTTACGTTCCCTATAGAATGTAACCTTTTTTTACCCTTCTTTTGCTTTTCAAGTAGTTTCATTCTTCGCGTTACATCTCCACCATAGAGTTTAGCTGTTACATCTTTTCTGTATGGGTTAATCGTTTCTCTGGCAATAATTTTTCCGCCCACTGCCGCTTGAATCGCGATTTTATATTGCTGACGTGGTATTAGATCCTTCAAGCGTGCGCATATTTCACGCCCTCTTTTTTCTGCCCTACTTTTGTGAACGATACAAGCCAGTGCATCTACGGGCTCTCCATTAATTAAAAAGCTTAATTTATCTATTTGGCTTACCAGATAGCTGGAAATTTCCCAATCCAAACTTGCATATCCTTTGGAAATTGATTTTAATCGATCATAAAAGTCAAAAACAACTTCAGACAGTGGTAATTTATATCTTAACAATGCTGTTGTTGTGTTACCAATGTAAGATAAATCCTCCTGTTCTCCCCTCCTTTCTTCACATAGAGATAGAATCTCTCCCAAGTATTGGTCAGGGACCATTATGGTTGCGGTAATCCATGGTTCTTCCACAATTTCAATTTTCGTTGGATCTGGCATATCACTTGGGTTATGAATATTCAAAATTTCACCACTTCGTGTTGTAACCCTATATATAACACTCGGTGCAGTTGCTGTTAGGTCTAAATCAAATTCTCTCTCGAGCCTTTCTTGAATAACTTCAAGATGCAACATTCCCAAAAAACCACAACGAAATCCATAGCCTAGTGCATTTGAAGTTTCAGCTTCGAAGGTAAAACTTGCATCATTTAAATGTAACTTCTCTAGAGCTTCCCTTAGATATTTAAAATCATCCGTTTTGTGAGGGAAAATGCTACAAAATACCACAGGATGCACTTCTTTAAATCCAGGAAGTGCTTTACTACAAGGTCTCTTTTCCTCAGTGATAGTGTCTCCTACCTTGCAGTCTGCTACTTCCTTCATTGAAGCAGTTATAAAACCAACTTCACCCGCTGAAAGCTCACTCGTCATAACTTTTTTAGGGGTGAAAATACCAATATTGTCCACTTGATATGTAGCATTATTAGACATCATAACAATTCTCATGCCTTTTTTTAGCACTCCATTTTTAACTCGCACTAAAATTACTACTCCTAAGTAAGTGTCATACCAACTATCAACCAAAATTGCTTGCAATGGAGCATTTACATCACCTTGAGGAGCTGGAAGTTTTGCTACTATTGCTTCCAGTACATCTTTTATTCCAAGTCCAGTTTTTGCTGATATTAAAACTGACTCACTTGCATCAATACCGATTATTTCCTCAACCTGGAGTTTTACCCCTTCTGGATCTGCAGCAGGAAGATCAACTTTATTGAGCACAACTATTATTTCATGGTTGTTGTCAATAGCTTTATATACATTTGCAAGGGTTTGTGCTTCAACGCCCTGGCTACTATCTACCACTAAAAGTGAACCTTCACATGCGGCTAAGCTTCGGCTTACCTCGTAAGAAAAGTCAACGTGACCTGGGGTGTCCATGAGATTTAGGCAATATTGATTACCGTCGTTTGCCGTATAATTGAGTTTTACCGTCTGTGCCTTAATTGTAATCCCACGTTCGCGTTCTATATCCATTGAATCGAGTATTTGATTGGTCATTTCTCTTGCTTCAAGGCCGTTACATTCCTCTATTAAACGGTCAGCAAGCGTTGACTTACCGTGGTCTATATGCGCTATTATTGCAAAATTTCTTATGTTGTTCATTTATGGCTATTTTACTTAAGTAGAACCATTTTACATTTTAAGTGTTGTGAGGGCAATCCTTTATTAAGAGACTATTTACTCCTTCAACATAGACGACACTTTTTTCGAGCAGGAAATCACTTTATTAACCATATAGTTTTCATGATTATTATCTATTTTAGGCAACTCATATAGATAATTTACCATCATCCCGGCTGACTGACTAATACCCTTTTCAGAAGTATCCGCCATCCAGTTTAATTGTTTTATTGATGCGCCATTGCTTAAATGAAAATGCGCCACCGGGTCATAAGTATTTCCATTACTATTATTCACTTTTAGTAAATAATATGCACATAGTTTAAGCATGTATTGTTTAGTTTCATTTGTACATTCAACATTAGTTTTTAATTGCTCTGCACTTTCTAAAATTTCTGCACTAGATTGTTTTATATTTAGTTTGCCCAATAAAGTGACATCTTGGTTTAGATTGTTTTTTAGCCATTTCGTAAAGCCAGGTATTGGAGAAAGAGTTGCATATGTTTTTATACTTTTAAACTCCTGTGATAGCTTTTCTACAACCCTTTTGATCAAAAAATTACCAAGGCTGATTCCAGATAACCCTGCTTGAGTATTTGATATTGAATAGAATATAGCAGTGCTCGCATTACTCGGATCATTTGAAGGTACTGACTCATCTAAAAGGTGTTGAATGCTATCTGCAATCTTATCTACCAATGCAACCTCTACAAAAATTAGAGGTTCGTTTGGTATCTTGTAATGAAAAAAAGCAAAACAGAGACGATCAGAATCTAGTCTGTTTTTTAGGTCGCCCCAAGAGGAAATTTTATGCACAGCTTCATATTTTATAAGTTTTTCTAGCAATGATGCAGGTGAATCCCAAGTGATTTGACGAAGATCGAGTAGATCGACATCAACCCAAGTATAGAGTATATTTTTTAATTCGTTCTCTAGTGGATTCAAGCTTCTATGTTGGTTTTTTAGCTTAAGCACATCAGAACGCATATCAACAATAAACTTAAGGCCTTCTGGTAAAGAAATAAATTGCTTTAATATTTTAGAACGCGGTGATTCAAGAATTTTTATTAAATCCTGTTCAAATTTATAGTTTAACTCGGGATCTTGGTTTTTCTTATACTCTCTAATTTTCTCATCTATTTCCGCTTTATTCGGATTAAATTTTTCTGCCAGGGTTTGTAGAAATTTTATTTTACCTTTCTCTGATAAGCTTAAGTACAAGTTACCAAGAGATACAGCGTTTTTACGTGCTGAAACCTCCCCTCCCTTTGGATTTAAGCACTCGTTCATCTTCAAGACTAAACTATCGATATCGCGACTGTTGCTTAAATCAGGACTGATGTTACCAATCCACGATCTTACAGCATCTGCCACTCCACCTAGTATTTTAAAAAAGCTTCTTACCGCCTTTTTGTCTTCAACTTTCACTATATCAGTTTTTACCAATGATTCTTTTGTCATAGATTCCCTTTATTATACATAGCTAATGCAAGTCAGGGTCATACCGCCGCGATATCTCTAGATCCCGCTAACAAGCAGCGGGATGACGGTTGTCGGTAAACCCAAGTTATTTTAGCTACATATAGCTTAAGTTAAAGGAAAATTTTAGCTACATAGCAGGCACTATTACTAGATTATTAATAATTCAGTAATACAATAGACTTCTTGCACTACCTCCCAAGCCACAACTGTCATTCAGTAGAAACGAAAAAACTTGCTTGACAAACTCCGCCAGCCCCCCTATCATGAAACTGAAGCTATTGTATTTGCTTTCGCCAATCTGCAGATTAAAAGGTAAGGATTACTTAATGTATCGGCGTCTTATGTTCAATTTTTTGCAGTATATAGATACTGTATGTCTTTACAAAACTTCATCTACATCTAGATTTTTATCTAAATAAGCTGAACGCGCTTATAAAGCGTTACAAGACATCAAAAAATGCCAATACTCGACAGAGATAGTAAAAGACTAGCTAACTCGGGGATTCTTTGTCTTTTTTTCTGCTTAGTAAATTTCTTAAACATTTGCAGCGTAGGTTAGTTGCAATTAAAAGTGGCTGAATCTCGCTTGTCAAGCGTTTAAAACATAAAAAACGCCAATATTTTAAAGCGGATAATAACCTCAGGGCTTCTTTTGCCTTTTTTTCATTTGGTAAATTTCTTAATGTTTATGGCTAAACGACAACCGTCATCCCGCTACTTGTTAGCGGCTGAGATACCGCGGCGGTATGACGTAGGACTGCTGTCATCCCAGTGCTTGACACTGGGATGGCTTTGTTGCATCGCTCTTCGGATAGTAGGTAACGCACAATAAATTTATGAAGCTATCTCAAATTTAGCCATACCAATATCAGTGAACTTATTGAGCAAATAGCATTTAGTTCCTTCTCTCTATTTGTCTCAGATTTATTCCTAAAACTAAACCCGAATGTTTGTTTCAGTCGCGAGAAAAAACTTTCTATATAAGATCTTTTTCCATAACTCATCTCTTTTTTCCACTTCTTTATACCATCTTCATCATATGACTTTATGAGCTTGACTGCAGAATTTCTCTCAGCCATATAGTCTAACTTTGGATGCTCTGCTGCGTTGTTTTTCGGAGGAATTTTCGTTTTTATACCATATTGATTACACAGCTTATAGAGCTTTTCTCTGTCATATGCCCTATCTGCATATAGTACTTTTATGACATACTGAAAATCGACTTCTTTTAGCAAATCACAAGCTCCATAGTGATCAGCCGTTACTGTATTTTACAGCTATGGCTTTTTTGCTGTTTGTATTCAACATTACATGCAATTTTCTTGTCTGTTCATAGCTGCGATACTTTCTATCTTCGCTATTTTCTTTGCTATGACCAGGAGTGTTGTTGTATATACTAATTCCTGTACTGTCTATAGCAATTTCGATATCTTCCATATTATTTTCTGCAATCATTGATCTTAATATTGAGTTTCTTAAACCTTCTTGATGATTGTGAATAGCTGATAACTTGCAAATTTTTCCCAATTTGCTCAAGGTATCCTGCTATAAACCCAACTGTTTGCCTCAGGCCTATTCTAAATAAACAAGTTATTATGTGCACCAAAATTACAACTTTATCGCTATAAATATTGTTGCCACCTGGTATTTTTGGACCATTCTCGTACCACTTTTCTATGGCTTCGTTGATATAATGAAAAATATTTCCTCTTTTTTCTAGAAATTTGTTATATTCGCTATGGTTACTGACCCTCATTTTTTGTGGCATATTTTTTCTTTCAAGGTTAAATGGCTATTTTATAATGAATTTTGTCAGTAGCCACCAGATTTTTTCAGTTGCTATGCAACAAAGCCCACTGGGATCCAGTTGAGCTATTTCAACAAAAATACTGCATTTGAGATGAACGTTTATTCTTACCAGACTTATTTATAAATATAACAATTAAAGTCTGGATTCCAGCGTCAAGCACTGGAATAATATCGTTTACTATGTCTATATTACAATATTTGTGCAGTTGTGTGTCAACTACTTTTGTGGCACTGTTTGTTATTCAATCTTTATGCTAGTTTTACTAAAAATTATAGTATTTTAGGTATAATTGCAATATCTAAATTTAAGGTATAGAGATGAACCCTAGGAAAGTTTTTAATATTCTTTTTATAGTATTATTTATTTCTTTTTCTCATGTTGGGAGTGCTGCCGCTGACACTAATACTGATACAACTGCTCAAGTATAGCTCTTTTTACAATAATCCGAACAGACCGTAATATGCTACTGGCCTGCTATAGCCATAAACACATATCTTATCGCATTCGGACTATTATAAGAAAGGCTATAATATGTAACATTATTGGCTACGTTTGGGGAATAGGCGGACCGCTTATGACCGTAGTGATAATAGGTGCAGCTTTGCTTGCGATATTTGGTAGAATGCCATGGCCAGCTCTTTTTGCACTCGGTATATTTTGTGCTGTATTTTTCGGTGCTAAAACTATCGTCATAAAAGTAATGGGTGGTATAGGCGGCACTGGAAATACTTCTTTGATGGACCAATGCGGAACAGGAGACACAAAAAAGAACTATTTTTTTCTAAAACAGACCTGATGCACGGCTTCAACTATATCTTCCACTTGCGGTAATGCTTTTTTTTCTAGATTTGCAGCGTAAGGTAAGGGGATGTCCTTGCCAGTTACACGTACAACTGGAGCATCAAGGTAGTCAAATCCTTGTTCCATAACAACGGCTGACAGCTCTGCTCCTATTCCTGCAAATGGCCATCCTTCTTCTACACTAACTAACCTATTAGTCTTCTGAATAGAGTTAATAACAGTTTGAGTGTCAAGTGGTCTTAAGGTTCTGAGGTCAATAACTTCAGCTTCTATACCTTCACTCGAAAGTAAATCTGCTGCATTTAAGGCATCCATTAATTTTAATGAAAAAGCAGTGATAGTTACATCCTTTCCTTCCCGTATAACAGCAGCTTTGCCTATCTCAAGTAGATAATCTTTGTTTGATAGCTCAGAGTCAGAAACTTCATGCTCATGTCCATAAGCTATTTCGTTTTCTAGAAATATTACCGGATTAGGGTCACGAATTGCAGCTTTAAGCAGACCTCTGCAATCGGAGGCAAAATAGGGTGCTATTACTTTTAACCCCGGTATATGCGAATACCAAGCTGCAAAGCATTGAGAATGTTGTGCAGCAACTCTTGCTGCAGCGCCATTTGGTCCACGAAATACTATAGGGCATCCAAGTTGTCCGCCTGACATATAATTTGTTTTTGCTGCGGAATTCACAATTTGGTCAATAGCTTGCATAGAAAAATTAAAAGTCATAAACTCAACGATTGGCTTTAATCCAGCAAATGCCGCTCCAACAGCAAGGCCAGCAAATCCATGTTCGGTAATAGGCGTATCAACTACTCTGTTTTCTCCAAACTCTTTCAGTAATCCTTTCGTTACTTTATAAGCACCATCATACTCTGCAACTTCTTCACCCATGATAAGCACATCAGAGTCGTTTTGCATTTCTTCTCTAATTGCTGTGCATAAAGCTTCTCTTACACTTAAGGTTGCCATTTATAAACTTTTATAGACTTTAACTAAAGTAACTATATCAGAATTACTGGGGGTAAGTAAAGTGTACAAATTAAGTTTTACAAACATCATGACCAACTCATTCCAAAAAAAAATCTTCTCACGCTTGCTGGTTTTGGTTGCTAAAAATGATTGTATTGCTTGTGTTTTTAATAATATATACTGCTAAGTTAATAATAATTCACTTGGGAATAACAGAAAAATACATGATAATTTTATATTTCAAATAGAATAAAATCCTTTTTATTGATACTGTCTTTTTTTGTAAAAAACATTCCTAACTTTTCCACCACTTTTTCTGGCTAAGGTCAGTATAACTTTTGCTTGAAATAACTGTTTATATGGTGCAATTTACAGCTTTTAGTTGCTAAAATTATAACTCTTAATTTAATAATTTTAATCCAATAAGCTTTCAGGTTAATAAAATTAAATTATTTGAGTAAATGCAATACCATGTCTTTATTTGTGGGTAATAATAAGAATAACGAAGGTTGGCTCAGCTACACTTCTATAATTTCAATTTTTATGTTTACCGTATAAAAGAAGTTTCTTCTATCTGTGTCTTCGCGTTTGAAACTAACTTTATTCTATCTCTTTCTTGTTCTGGACTTAACCTGTGAAGCGCGTAACTGAAATCTTCCTCACTCACTATAAGCCGTCTTTGCGCACCAGCGCTAATTTTTGCTTCATTCACTAATTGCTCTAACTCAGCCCCAGAATAGCCTTCAGTCTTGTCTGCAATGTCTTGGAGGCTTAGCTTTTCATCAGTTTTTGTACCTCGCATATAAAGTGCCAATATCTTTTGTCTCACCTCTATGTTTGGATTAGGGACATAAACCTTCTGACCTAAACGTCCAGGTCTAATAAGTGCTGGATCTATACCACCGATAAGGTTAGTTGCACCAATTACTATTATATCTTTTCTGCTCTTAAATCCATCTATTTCAGTTAACAACTGTGTTAAACTCTCTCGACAATGGTAAGCTGAGTTATTAGCGGTACTTCTTTTTTGAGCAACTGCATCTATTTCATCTATAAAGACTATACAAGGAGAATATTTTTTTGCTATTTTAAAAAGCTCGCGTACAGCATGTGCACCATGACCAATATATACTCCAATAAGTTCAGGACCTGAGATGCTTATGAAATTCATATTTGATTCACCTGCAATTGCACGAGCGATAAGTGTTTTACCATTTCCAGGAGGGCCATATAATATGTAACCTCTTAGTGAATTAATACTTTTATTTCCAAACAGCTTGCGCATTTCTTCTGTCATTTGGTCACAGCAAATCATCTGCAACCGTTGTTTTAAGGAATCATCAATTATAGCATCAGCAAATGTTATTCTTTTATCATCTGAATTAGCTAATTCTATCGATATAGGCAGCTCTACTTCCTTTAGTTTGCTGAATACTTGATCATATACAAACCAAACAATAAAAAGGAGAACGACAAGTAACACACAAGGCATAGCTTCACTAACATAATGTGCAGCTAACTCATACCCTTTACTAAGCAACATTGTATGCATATAGGCAAACAAAAAAGCGATAGAGACAATAGTTGCCACGCATAGTAAACAGATTGAAATTCTTTTTAGTAATTCTGAAATTTCAATTTTTTTCATCTTAATACCTTATACCAATTTTAAACTAAGAATAATTTTATCTAGCTTACCTATTTTAGCTTGATTAGAGCGTTCAGAAAAATTATCAAGTACGTACTTTAATTTATTAAATACTAAAAACAATATATCACCATATTGTCACATACATCTTTAAAGTTTACCAAATTCATTTTCAAAAAACAAGATTTTATTATTAACCCGAATTCTGGATTAGATTTTAGGTAAATTATTGAAAGTCTTGAATTTTACTAAATTAGTAACTAGTCTTAAAATGCTTACTGCTTTATCGTAAATGCTAAAACAATAAGCTATTGATATTCTTGTTTTTCTGTATTTGTCTTTTAAGGAAAATTTTAACCAGGTTGAGGTGAGTTTTTTGAACCATACGCGTCAAGTTAAGAGATTGTGAGCAAATTTAGAGAGGTTAAAGTGGATACTCTAGCCCTTCTACGTTTGTCTTTTAATGAAAATCGCGACCAAGTTATAGTGAGTTTTTTAAGAAATGCTTTTAAACTATTAATTTTGGTTAATACTAAAAATAACTCTCTAACCCGCCTTTTTAGCTCAATAAATGCCTTTGTTAAGCTAAGTTCTGTATTCTTTTTCACTTCTGTGCAACCAACTATGCCGTGAAATATAAGAATTGCGCACAATTTAGCATATAGTTCACATAATACTCTGCATGGCTTTCCTTTTAGCTTATCAAGCCTGATATGGCTTTTATACAATTTAAATAATAACTCAATTTGCCACCTTACTCTGTAAATCGTTAATACTTGCTCAGCACTAATTTTATTTTCTGGAACATTAGTTATAAATATTGACCAGTTCAACAATTTTTGATTTCTTTTAGAGGATCTGCGATCTTGCTAATCTATTAGCTTTCCTTCTTCTGCCCATAGACTGTTCTTCAGTTAGTTTCTGACATATAATTCTTACTCTAATTTTTGCTTCTTTTCCTAACAATACCTCGTTTTCTAAAAATAACTTATCCTCTCAACATTCTAATAACTCCATTTTTTGATTTGTTTCTACATCATATATGTTGGTATCGACGACTTATGAAATAAGCTCCTATTTCATTGATTTGTTTAAAAGAACTTGGCACAAAATAACCGAGATCAGATATTAGCAAATCATTGCTTAATATATTACTTAAATGTTTCCTATATCCCTGGTCTGATCTTACCCCCTCCGTTAAATTAAGTTGGTCTATTATCTGATTCATGTAGTCGAAAACTAATTGTAACTTTATTCCAGACTTAGTATTGCTTTCATAGCCACTGTAGCTAGTACCATAACCTTTATACATCTCTTCCATACTGTTAGGTAGAGTAATATAGCTACTGTCCAATAATTTAACACTATTAAATTGCTGTAAGATTTTGCAATCAACTTGCAAGATATTTTTAAAGAGAATCACAGATTCATTATACATCCTTTTCATAAATTCCACTGCTTCTTCAGTAAATCTAAAATCCAAACCTTGTTTTGTTATATCTATCGAGTCCTCGTTTAGTAATTGACACATTGTTTCTACGCTACAATTATCAACTCCTATATTACCCAAGACCATGGCTTTTACGAATGATGAACCTTTTAGCTTTCTCTTTCTTTTTATAAACCTTGTTGTAATTGAGATTTTCTCTGCTTTTTCATTAAAAAATTCTTTGAGCTTTTTTGATAAGCAAGTTATTTTATTCATTGGTTCTCTCACTAAAAGTATATCTGGGAGAACTTATACCTTATTATTCTATCTCTTTCATACCTTTATTTCCTTAACTTGACGCGTATGGTTAATTGATAGGCTGCCTTTTTATGAAATTCCAGATGATCCAAATGCTCCGCTTTCTTGGAATTAGTAATGTAATTTTTGCTAGACCAACCGATTCCAAGAAAAATTATTCTCACGCTTGCTGGTTTTGGGTGCTGGAAATGGTTATATTGTTTAGGTTTTTAACAGTATATATTGCTAAATTAGTAGCAATATATTAAAGACTTTCATCAAAAATTATTCCATAAAAAATTTCTAAATAGGGGTTGATAAGTTTTAAAAATGGAGTATTGTACTGAGTAGGAAAATAGTTTTTTTTATATAGTTTATGAAAGATCAAACGAGCCTTACAACGGATTTTACGCATGCTATAGAAAATGACGACTTTAAACGGTTGGAGGAATATATTGATCAACATATTGATAAATATAATGTTAATCGTGAACTTTTAGATAAGTTGCCTTTGCTGTCCTGGGCTGCCTGTAAAAATAGTGTAAATGTAGCTCAACTTCTTCTTAGTATTGGTGCTGATATTGACATTAGATGTGACCAAAATTGGACACCTCTACACTATGCTGTTAGTGCAGGTCAATACGATATGGTTAGATTTCTTGTTGATCAAGGTGCCAGCATTTTAGCTAAGGATAATAATGTTAAGACACCTTTACGCATAGTAAATGAGCTTGGTAACACAGAAGTAGCAAACTTTTTGAGAGCAAAGCTAGATAAATATTTATTTTCTGCTATAGAAAGAAAAGATATTAGAAAGGTTAGTGATTTTCTTGATGGAGGTGCTAATATTGAGGCTAAAGGTATAAACAATCAAACGCCTTTGTGTGTAGCTTCTTGTAAGGGTAATTTGTATGTCCTTAAACTTCTTCTCAGTAGAAATGCTAAGGTTAACGTTCAAGATGATAGTAGAAAAACACCTTTACATTATGCTGCTAGGGAAGGTCATTCAGATGTAGCTGAACTTCTTCTTGGCCGTGGTACTATGATTGATGCTGAAGACTGTTTTGGTATGGCTCCTCTACACTATGCTGCTTACCACAATAGAAAAAATATGGTTAGCTTTCTTATAAAACAAGATGCCAAAATTGAGGCCGTGGATAAAGAAGCTAAAACACCTTTACATTATGCTGCTGGGAAAGGTCATTTAGATGTAGCTGAACTTCTTCTTGACCGTGGTGCTATAATTGATGCTGAAGACCGTTTTGGTATGACTCCTCTACACTATGCTGCTTGCTACAATAGAGAGGATGTGGTTAGCTTTCTTATAAGCCGAGATGCTAAAGTTGAGGCCATGGATGAAGAAGATAAAACACCTTTACATTATGCTGCTGGGGAAGGTCATTTAGATGCAGCTAAACTTCTTCTTGACCATGATTCTATAATTAATGCTAAAGACCGTTTGGGTATAGCTCCTCTACACTATGCTGCTTACTACAATAGAGAGGGTATGGTTAGCTTTCTTATAAGCCAAGGTGCTAAAGTTGAGGCCATGGATGAAAAAGCTAGAACACCTTTACATTATGCTGCTAGGGAAGGTCATTTAGATGTAGCTAAACTTCTTCTTGAATGTGATGCTATAATTGATGCTAAGGACTGTTATGATCGGGATCCTTTATATTATGCTGATTCGTATAAAAAATTAGATGTAGTTAGACTGCTTGAAGGTAGGAATGGTGTGAACACTTGTAACCCTCTTACTAATTTTTTAAGTGCATGTATCCATTCCCCTATTGCTCGTTACTTCGGAAGTGTTTGCGTAGAAGGAGCGCCAATTTTATACAGAAGGCAACGTGCCTCTGCAATTGATCACAATGCTTTGGAAGGTAGTTTACGACTCTTCAGTATCTGTAAAGGAGGAA
Organism: Wolbachia endosymbiont (group A) of Pherbina coryleti; assembly: GCF_964026875.1. Lineage (NCBI taxonomy): Bacteria > Pseudomonadati > Pseudomonadota > Alphaproteobacteria > Rickettsiales > Anaplasmataceae > Wolbachia > Wolbachia endosymbiont (group A) of Pherbina coryleti. The sequence continues at coordinate 998,135 of NZ_OZ034706.1, read as the reverse complement.
GAGAAGGTATAGATAAAACACGTTTCAATAAAGAGATTAGTTATCTACATGAAAATGCTTATTTGTATGATGTTTTACTGTTACAAGATGAGGAAAATCAAAACACACTTTTGCATGTGGTTATTAAAGAAAATCAGGTTGATCTTGTAAAAGAACTTTTGTGTATTCTTAAGGAGCCATATCGTTCGAATAAGGTGTATGAGTGCAAGTATTTTGAAGGTAAGCAAGAAAATGAAAAGCCGCTTTCTAAAGTTATTAATTCTAAGGATAAAGACGGAAAAGATGCGTGCGCCAAGAGAAGCGTTTAGAACACAGTTGGTGAAAATCCGACTTAGGCAAAGTCTAGCCAATAGCCTAAAACGAACCATTATGCTGCGTAAGGTAACGAACGTAGTAAAGCTAATGGAACGGACAATACAGGGTGCAACGAAAGTGAAGGTATTGAGTCCCGAAATTTCCGACATCATAGAGGTCGACATTGTGCATTTTAGTGGAAGACAGCATGAAGGATAACGATAAGGCAAGTTATCACTCACTCTATCGGGATCTAAGGCCGTATCATGTATTGAGATGGGTTCTAAATGAACTTGGGAGATCCTTTGTATTCCTATTTAGGTACGTTAGAACAAGCCAACAAAGGCGAGGACTGACGAAAGATACAAAGGAAGTCGGACTGATTGATAATACTCAGAGTGTGGGAAAGCCACATACAAGGGGAAGCGATCAGCAATATAGCAACTGGGATAGGGATTGCAAGACTAATACAACAGAGATTGGAGGAATATGCAAAAGAAACTAAACCAGATAGCGATAAGAACAAAGCGAGACAAGCGGTTAAAATTTACATCGCTGGTGCATCTAATTAATGCAGAAAATCTAGCGGAGTGTTATAAGGAACTAAAACGCAACAAGGCTTGCGGTATAGACCAGGTGACAGTAGAAGCTTACGGAGAAAGCCTCGATGAGAAGCTTAAAACTCTAATAGATAGTATGAAGAGAAAGCAATATCAACCGCAACCGGTAAAAAGGGTATATATACCAAAAGCCGGAAGCAAAGAGAAACGCGGACTTGGAATACCATCGACAGAGGATAAGCTGGTGCAGATAATGCTAAAGAAGATATTGGAAAATATCTATGAAGCAAATTTCCTAGACCAATCATACGGGTTTCGACCTGATAGAAGCTGCCACCAAGCGGTTAAAGCATTAAATAAAACAGTTATGTACAAACCAACAAACTATATTGTGGAAGTGGACATAAAGAGGTTCTACGATAATATTCAGCATAAATGGCTAATTAGGTGCTTAAAGGAAAGAATATCTGACCCAAATTTATTGTGGTTAGTAAAGAAATTCCTTAAAGCTGGAGTCATGGAAGCTGGATATTATAAAGCAACCACACAAGGAGCACCTCAAGGAGGAATAGTAAGCCCAGTATTAGCCAATATATATTTACACTATGTGCTAGATCTATGGTTTGAAAAGAAAGTAAAACCCAAATCTAAAGGATATATGGAGCTAGTCAGGTACGCAGATGACCTTGTGGTGTGCTGTGAAAATGAGGAAGATGCTAAGGAATTTCTAGGATCACTGAAACAGAGATTAGCCAAGTTTGGTTTGGAAATATCTGAAAACAAAACGAGGATAGTAAAGTTTGGCAAGAAAGGATGGTACCAAGCAAAGAGAGAAAAGAAGAAAATGGAAAGTTTCAACTTTCTAGGATTTACGCACTACTGTGCAAAAAGTCGTAATGGCAGGCTAATTATGGGGCATAAAACCTCAAAAATAAACCTAGCTAGGAAACTTAAAGAAATCAAAGAATGGTTGAAAACGACACGTAACCGGATTTGTCTCAAAGATTGGTGGCAAATACTAAAAGCTAAACTAAGAGGGCACTATAACTACTTCGGGATTAGTGGAAATTACCGATGGCTCAGTAAGTTTGAGTGGGCGGTAAATAAGCTAACGTTTAAGTGGATAAACCGTCGTAGTCAGAAAAAGAGTATGACTTGGGAACAATTCATGAACTACAAACAAGTCAATCCACTACCAAAGCCAAAAATATGTTTTTCTTTATATATAGGAGGTATATCGTGAACGCTATTATTGTGGAGCCGTGTGCGGGAAAACTGCAAGCACGGTTCTTATGGGGGAGTCATAATAATAAAACTCAAACAAGGGGGATAGGACTATGACTTCTACCAACCAATTACTCTGGCTATTGAAGGTAACATACGCGTCAAGTTAAGGAAATAAAGGTATGAAAGAGATAGAATAATAAGGTATAAGTTCTCCCAGATATACTTTTAGTGAGAGAACCAATGAATAAAATAACTTGCTTATCAAAAAAGCTCAAAGAATTTTTTAATGAAAAAGCAGAGAAAATCTCAATTACAACAAGGTTTATAAAAAGAAAGAGAAAGCTAAAAGGTTCATCATTCGTAAAAGCCATGGTCTTGGGTAATATAGGAGTTGATAATTGTAGCGTAGAAACAATGTGTCAATTACTAAACGAGGACTCGATAGATATAACAAAACAAGGTTTGGATTTTAGATTTACTGAAGAAGCAGTGGAATTTATGAAAAGGATGTATAATGAATCTGTGATTCTCTTTAAAAATATCTTGCAAGTTGATTGCAAAATCTTACAGCAATTTAATAGTGTTAAATTATTGGACAGTAGCTATATTACTCTACCTAACAGTATGGAAGAGATGTATAAAGGTTATGGTACTAGCTACAGTGGCTATGAAAGCAATACTAAGTCTGGAATAAAGTTACAATTAGTTTTCGACTACATGAATCAGATAATAGACCAACTTAATTTAACGGAGGGGGTAAGATCAGACCAGGGATATAGGAAACATTTAAGTAATATATTAAGCAATGATTTGCTAATATCTGATCTCGGTTATTTTGTGCCAAGTTCTTTTAAACAAATCAATGAAATAGGAGCTTATTTCATAAGTCGTCGATACCAACATATATGATGTAGAAACAAATCAAAAAATGGAGTTATTAGAATGTTGAGAGGATAAGTTATTTTTAGAAAACGAGGTATTGTTAGGAAAAGAAGCAAAAATTAGAGTAAGAATTATATGTCAGAAACTAACTGAAGAACAGTCTATGGGCAGAAGAAGGAAAGCTAATAGATTAGCAAGATCGCAGATCCTCTAAAAGAAATCAAAAATTGTTGAACTGGTCAATATTTATAACTAATGTTCCAGAAAATAAAATTAGTGCTGAGCAAGTATTAACGATTTACAGAGTAAGGTGGCAAATTGAGTTATTATTTAAATTGTATAAAAGCCATATCAGGCTTGATAAGCTAAAAGGAAAGCCATGCAGAGTATTATGTGAACTATATGCTAAATTGTGCGCAATTCTTATATTTCACGGCATAGTTGGTTGCACAGAAGTGAAAAAGAATACAGAACTTAGCTTAACAAAGGCATTTATTGAGCTAAAAAGGCGGGTTAGAGAGTTATTTTTAGTATTAACCAAAATTAATAGTTTAAAAGCATTTCTTAAAAAACTCACTATAACTTGGTCGCGATTTTCATTAAAAGACAAACGTAGAAGGGCTAGAGTATCCACTTTATAGCCTTTCTTATAATAGTCCGAATGCGATAAGATATGTGTTTATGGCTATAGCAGGCCAGTAGCATATTACGGTCTGTTCGGATTATTGTAAAAAGAGCTATAACCTCTCTAAATTTGCTCACAATCTCTTAACTTGACGCGTATGATTGAAGGTAATGACCCAGAATGTATTTCGGCTCTTTTCAAGTATTTAACTTATGAAAATATTAACAGAAGGAAAGATGTTAAAAGCGATTACACACCTCTACATAAAGCTGTGCGTTCTAGAAGTAGTAACGCAATTAGTGCGCTTCTAAAATCAGAGCATGTAAACGTTGAGCTCATAGATGGAAGATCTTATAGAGCATGGAAATATGTTAATAATGAAGAAACAAAACAATTGTTTATTAGGTACTATAGTGATAAAATTGATGATTTGCGTAAAGAATTAGCACATTGCAATGAAAAATTAGCGCAAGTCGAGTATTTCCTGTGCAGAACAAAACTTGCTTTTGTATGCTCTGCAGCTTTTGGCTCTTGTCTTAATATGTATAAAAATTTTCATGATGCAAGAAGTGGAGATATGCCAGGTGTTACCATTCATCCTCTCTTGTTGTTATTTTCTAGTGTTACAGGTCTAATAGTGTTGTGTAATCATTTTATCGATTTAACACTTTCAAAGTATAAAGAAGAAAGTGTTAGCTTGCAAAAAAAATTGGACAGTTTTAGAGAAGCAAGAGATAAGTTGGAAAATAAATTACTTCATTTTCAAGAAGGTACATCTCAGGGTATTAGGACGAATTCAATTTCTACGCAACTATCTGATTATGATGACGTACCTGGAACATTAGAATCACCTACCTCTATAAAGAGCTTTGAAAGCTCAGCAAAGGTATCCGTTTATAACCTGCCTAAGGAATTTAAGTAGCCTAATTTAGTAAGTACATAGAAGTAATCATATTAAAGAAGATATTGGTTTTTGAAGTAAGAGGAGAAAGCTCACAATCTTTGCTCATGTGTCTAAATTGGAGAACCAAGAGAAAGTTTGTTCCACAATAGAGATGTTCAAAAAAGTGTGTCAAATCAAAAAGAAAGTAATAAATTGATATAAAAAGGTGAAATAGAAAACCACTTATTGGCTGAAAGTGAAGAAAATAATAGAAAAAATGGGAGAAATGCAAAGGCTTTACGTACAAGTGCAGATTCATTTGAACTTTTAACACCAAGAGATAGAGAAGGAACCCCAAATAGTCAAAAAAAGGCAAATAAATTTACATCCAGGGCTTGAAACGAAGATTTTAAGCACATTTGCAAGACCAATCGATTTCCAAAAAAATCTTCTCATGCTAGCTGGTTTTTATTGCTGAAAGTGGTTGTATTATTTAGGTTCTTAGTAATATTTAATATTAAATTAATAGTAATTCATTAAAAATTTTCATCAAAAATTATTTCAAAAAAATTTTAAATTAGGGGTTGACAAGTTTTAAAAGTGGAGTACTATTCCTGAAATACATTAGATTACTAATTTTTTATGGTATGTAAGTGTGTGATGGCTAAGGTAATTTTACTTTTGTGAGCGGGCTATGTTATGTGAGGGCATTCCAGAATTCTTGTTTGAGGGAAGATGGTCCTTTCTGTGTTGCTTGAGGAAAGAAAAAAGCTCAGGGTAAGAGTGGCTTGTTATAGTGTGATTGCTTAGTTAAGTTAGGTAAGTTTTTATAAATGTGGAGGGACAAATGACTTTAAACAATGATGATTTATTAGTTAGTGCTGCAGGAGCAGGACGCCTTAGTGACGTTAGAGAACTTCTTGAGAAAGGGGCTAATATTGAAGCTAGAGATAGTGATGGTTACACATCTTTGCATAGGGCTGCTGAAGGAGGTCATTTAGAGATAATTAGATTTCTTATAGATAAGGGGGCTAACATTGGAGCTAAAAATAAGGATGGTGGAAAACCTTTAGATGTAGCAAATACCTCTCGTCAGTCAGAAGTAGTAAACTTTTTAGGACCAAAGCAAAGTGAGTATGATAGACTTTTATTTGCTGCTGTAGAAAGTGGGAATGTTAGTGAAGTTACAAATCTTCTCAATATTGGAGCTAGTATTGAAGTTAAAGGTGTAGAAAATGCGGAGTTTAGGTTAGCCCGTTATGTAAAAAGAATTATGGAGATGAGTAATTACCATAATGTTCATTCGGAAAAAAATCTGAGCTTGAAAGGATAAAAGGAGAATTACCAGAGTCAGTAAAGAATGCAGTATTTTCATCGGAGGTATGTATTAAAAGTGTTTACTATAGTAATGAGTATTTATATCCTGCTAGTGATTATCTTAGCCATGATAGGGATAGAAGGAGAGTATTTACTTGGAGGCCAGGGGGCAAAGATAGTTCATGTCAATGGAAATTTGAACCTGAAGGTAACAACATATATATAAAAAGCACTTATTTTAATGAGTATTTATATCCTGCTAGTGATTATCTTAGCCATGATAGGGATAGAAGGAGAGTATTTACTTGGAGGCCAGGGGCAAAGATAGTCCATGTCAATGGAAAATTGAGGATTGTGGATCTACTCGCAAGAAGCGTGATGTACAATATAGTATTACAAAAGAAGCTAAGTGTGATCTATCTTATGATAATGCATCAGACAATTCATCGCAAAGTGACGAAATAGGCTATAACAAAATAGGAGCTACAAGCGGAGCAAGTAAGCCGTCTTCATGGATAGATGCTGTTAAAGGTGTTTTTCAGTTTATCTCTTCCCCTTTAAGGGCTGCGTTGCCTTTATTTTCAGAAAATAGCTCTAGCCGTTCTGGTACAGCAGGAAGTAGCTCCAATCATTCTGATACAGTAAGAAACCCAAATATCCAATATACTAGCCAATTTAGTCGTGAAGTTTGTGCGAGTAATAATGCTAGCTTGATGTTTTTCTTGTTACAAGCTTTTCTAGATAAAAAGTGTCCTCTTCCTAAGTTTTCTGATGTTAATCCTGTAAAGGCTCTTTTTTACACATCGGATATTATAAAGTCGTTCAAGGAAGTATTAGAGAAGCAAGCTGAATCGAAAGGTGGTATAAAAATGCACCGCTTAGATATTAATTTTGAGAAATTATTTGAGAAGATTAATGAAAAAATTAGGAGTGGTGAATTTAATGAAATTTCAGGGATTTTAAAATCATACGCAGAGGAAGCATTGCCTGGTAGAGAACCAGGAGATCCCGGTAGATTAAGTCCGAAAAAGTTTGATAAGTTTATGGCTGAATTTAATAGAAGAATAGACCCAGTAATAAATCAATTAATGCAACAAATGTTAAGCAGATTAGAAGTGAGTGACGTAAAAGAACAACAAATAAGCTTGGAGCCTAAAAGTTATCTAAATAATACTTCTGTTCAATGTCATTTAACTCAAGCTAGAGGTCAAGGTAAAGTATTAATTCCTTAATTTTTGAATTTCATCTATCGAAAGGCCGGTAATTTGAGCGATAACATCAATAGAGACACCGGCCTTAAGTGAGTTCTTTGCCACTTCGATTTTCTCTGCTTTTCTGCCTTTTTCATGTTCGATTTGGATGCCTTCTTCTTTACCTTCTTCTCTACCTTTTTCAGTAGCATCATCAAGTTTTTGAGCGAGGACAGCCTGTTCATCAAGAGTACGTTTTATTTCCTGTTCATAGGCAATAAATTCTTTTTCTGACCAGTTGAATCTATTTAGCTCTTCATAGGCCTTTTTAATTATTACATCACTACCTATTATTTTTTCCAGCTCTTCTTCACTAGTCTCATCTGCATATCGAAAAAAATAAACCCATTTTTCAACTATATTTTCCAACTGATCTTCCTTATTCTTTGGAAATTTTGGCAACTCAATAAATATAAAATAGAAATCTTTTAGATCATGCTCATTAGTGTCTTCATCTCGAATAGTATGCTTTGATTTGTACTCAGATTTATTAGGAAACAGTACACAATCTGCTATAGCAATGAAGATAATTTCCTTAAGGTTATGATACTGGTCACCTTTATCAGCTTGCCTTGAGTAAGCTTTAGCAGCATAGTATTGGGCACGTTTTTCAAAGCCTTTAGTTTTAGCGACCTGCATTTCGCAAATGTATTGAGCACCTGTAGAATCTCTACAGAGAACATCAACAATACTTTGCTTTTTAGCGGCGATATCGGGGTCTTGAATAGTACTTAAAAACTCTATATCCTTTATTTCATTTTTACCAGTAAAGCCAAGAATATCATTGAGGAAGTGAATAAGGATATCTCTATTTTTTTCAGTACCGAAGATACGCTTAAACGATACATCATTTTTGGGATCAAGAAACTTAGAAAAAGTCATAAGAAAGAACCTTAAAAAGCATTAATAATTATACACAATTCTGAAGAAATGTTCAAGTTTTTTATTTTTTTAAGTTTTGAATGCGTTGATGAAAAAAATGTCTCCCATAGATGGCTTTAGAATGCTACTACGCACCTTAGACGTCCTTTTGTACATCTTTTATTAACCCTTCTATAAAGCGCCTTAAAAGGCTGGCAAATGGATGCTATGAGTTTGGAGCTGTAGGAGACATCAAAGATACCCTTTTTGGTGTATAAAAATACGAATCTACGACAACATCGTTTAAAGAAATTAGCAGCTATTAATATCTTCTACCTTTTCATAAAAAAATAAACAAAAAAAAATTGAAAATTTGATTTGACTTCACCCAAAAGCTATGGCTTTATGCCAATACTGCTAAGAAAATAACAGTAAACATTTAAAAATAATTTATTATTAGTGAAGGATATATTATATGAACAATAAGAATAAAAGTAAAGATCGTAAAAAAGAAATAGAGTTCCGAATTGACCTTACCCAGAAAAAGTGGAGAGAAAGAAAGGAGTTTTTTTGGGTAAAATAAAATTTTGGAGGATTAGAAATGGCAAGAGAATATACGGCAGAATTCAAATTGGAAGCTGTTAAGCTGGCAAATGAACAAAGAAAGGTAGGTCAACCAGTTGCAAAAGTAGCAAGAGATCTAGGAATAAGGGATAGTGTATTAGGAAAATGGATGAAGAAATATAACGAAAAAAAGTCAGCGGCAAATGCATTTCCAGATGTAGCACCTTATGACAAAGAGAGATTTGATTTACAGAAAGAGTTAGCAAAAGTAACAAGAGAAAGAGACATTTTAAAAAAAGCCCTGGCCAGTCAAAAAGAGTAAAATATTTTTTCATAAAAGAGCATAGTAAACACTATAAAGTGCAGGAATTATGTAGGGTTTTCTGCTAGTGGCTACTATAAGTGGACTACAAGGAAAATAAGCAGTAGAGAATCAGCAAATAAAGAGTTATTAGCAGATATTCAAAAAATATATCAAGCTTCTAAATGTAGATATGGAGCTCCTAAAATTCATGCTGAATTAAAGGCTTTGGGTAAAAGTTGCAACTTAAAAACAGTGCAAAGTATTATGCAGAAAAATGGTATTCAGGCTATATTGAGAAGAAAATTTAAAATTAAGAAACAACAAACGGACAGTAGCTCCCAATATATTAGACCAAAACTTTATTGTCGATCAACCAAATAAAGTATGGGATTACTTATATAAAAACCAAAGAAGGATGGCTATATTTGGCAACAATAATCGATCTATATTCACGCATGGTAGTTAATGAGCAGTTCAATAAATAAACAATTGGTTATGGACTCTTTATTAATGGCCGTTAACAAGCGTAAACCTGCCAAAAATCTACTATTACATAGTGATCAAGGTTCACAATATACTTCGCAAGGTTATCAATATCTCTTATCCATAAAAAACATAGATGAGTTATAAAGGTTGTTGTTACGACAATTCTGTTGTGGAAAGCTTCTTCAGTTCTCTAAAAAGGGAGTTACCAATAGACACCTCTCGGCACTCTAAACAGCATATCAAAACTGCTATATTTGAATATATAGAAATTTTTTATAACAAACAACGTCACTATTAACTATTGCATTCCAGAACAATTTGATGCATCATTCTTTTTGTAAAAAACATTCCAAACTTTCTCTCCACTTTTTCTGGGTAAGGTCATCATAGCATTAGTTAGATGCATTAGAATTGATCATGATGATGTACATATAATGTTTAGGTTTCAAGAACTTGCTCTGGAAATGCAAAAAAAAATGTTCAACATTATGTCGCGAGTCAAACTTAGGGTATTTGGCGTCTCATGTTTAATTTTTCGCACTACGTGCATCGCATGTCTTTAAAAATTTCTGGGTTTTTACCTATATAAGCCGAAACGCGCTTATAAAGCGTTACAAGACATCAAAAAATGCCAATACTCGACAGAGATAGTAAAAGACTAGCTAACTCGGGGATTCTTTGTCTTTTTTTCTGCTTAGTAAATTTCTTAAACATTTGCAGCGTAGGTTAGTTGCAATTAAAAGCAGCTGAATTTCTCTTGTCAAGCGTTTAAAACATAAAAAACGCCAATATTTTAAAGCGGATAATAACCCCAGGGCTTCTTTTGCCTTTTTTTTTATTTGGTAAATTTCTTAATGTTTATGGCTAAACGACAATCGTCATCCCGCTACTTGTTAGCGGGATCTATGCTTTGAGATACTGCGAATGAATCGCGGTATGATGGTTAAGTAAGGGATCTATGCTAAGAGATGCCAAAGACCTTCATGAAACTTTGCCCATTTGGCTTCTCTAAAGATTTCGTTTACAGAATCTAGTAACTCAGCTATGCAGAATAAAAAAAGTTTGTATGGTATACAAATAGTGTGTTTTTTTTATAATTATTTTCTATAATACATAAACCTTTGGTCCAAGCTGTAAATGCCACCATAGGCATTAAAAGTTAATTAACAAACTGCAATGTATAATGAAATAAAGAAACTTGTAAGACTTTGATCTTACAGATTATAAACTTGTCATAAAGTTTAATAGTGTCTGTTACTGCTTTTAGGTGTGAGGCTAGAGGGTTATTAGCAGTAACAGACACTATTAAACTTATTATAGAATTTACTTAAAGTAAATACTTAATTTAAAATATTATAATATTTTTACTTACAATAGATTTATGTAAATGCTTTTTTCCTCAATTAGTATTGTACTATTATACTTGTTGAATGCTAAAAAATTATTAACCATCACTAATCTCTATTTGCATAGTAAGTTTATATATACTATTATACAGTATATCACTTAGTTTTATAGCAAACAAACAAAAGATATGGTGAAGTTATTTGCACTATTGATAATATTTTACTCAAATATATCTGTTGCCTCTGCTCCTACTTCCTGGCAATTTGGATTTCCTGCTCCTGCAACTGAAGTAATGGAGGCTGTAGTTAGGTCACATTCGTTTGTGATGCTTGTGATGGTTACAATAATGCTTTTTGTGTGGGCGCTGCTTGCTTATATAGCGTTTCGCTTTCGTAAAAGCAAAGTAACAAACATAAGTAAAACTACCCATAGTGTTCCTTTAGAAATTATTTGGTTTGTTATACCAACTATCATTGTTGGAATATTAGCCTTTGAAAACGCTAAATTACTGAAGCTACAGGAAGAAATACCGAAAGCTGATATAACACTGAAAGTTATTGGCCATCAATGGTATTGGAGTTACCAATATCCAGAATATCAAGGTGTGTCATTTGATAGTTATATTAAGGGAAAAGAAGACTTTATCGAAGGAGATTTAAAGCTATTCTCTGTTGATAACAACATCGTTTTACCCATTAATACTAATGTTCGTTTACAAGTTACAGCAGGAGATGTGATACACAGCTGGGGAGTACCGGCTTTTGGTGTAAAAATTGATGCGATACCAGGTAGGCTGAATGAGGCGTGGTTTAATATCAAAAAGTCTGGTGTTTATTACGGGCAGTGCTATGAATTGTGTGGTCAAGGCCATGGATTTATGCCAATTGTTGTTGAAGCAGTAAGCAAAGAAGATTTTAATAAGTGGATTGAAAATAGAAAATTAGTGAGTTAAATTTGGAGTATAGATATGAGTGACGTACCAAGGGGCATAAAGCGTTGGTTGTTTTCCACTAATCATAAAGACATAGGGACACTGTACATTATTTTTTCCATATTAGCTGGAATTATTGGTGGATTATTATCGGTGATTATTCGCACTCAGCTAATGCACATTAATATACTTAACAATAACTATCAATTATATAACGTAATGGTTACAGGGCATGCGTTGATAATGGTGTTTTTTATGATAATGCCAGCCCTCATGGGAGGATTTGGTAACTGGTTTGTACCTCTCATGATTGGCGCACCAGATATGGCATTTCCTCGTATGAATAATTTAAGTTTTTGGTTATTAGTGTCATCTTTTATTTTGCTCATTCTCTCAGTGTTTATTGGTGAAGGTCCAGGTACAGGTTGGACTTTATATCCACCTTTATCACAGGTAATGTCCCATCCAAGTGCAGGAGTTGACATTGCTATACTTGCACTTCATGTTGCTGGTATGTCGTCAATTGTTGGGGCGATCAACTTTATAGTTACTATATTTAACATGCGTGCGAAAGGCATGTCGTTGACTAAGATGCCACTATTTGTTTGGTCTGTCTTGCTAACAGCATTTATGTTGATTGTTGCCTTACCGGTGCTTGCCGGTGCTATAACTATGCTTCTTACTGATCGCAATGTTGGTACTTCCTTTTTTGATCCTGCCGGTGGTGGTGACCCTGTGTTATTTCAACATTTATTTTGGTTTTTTGGTCATCCAGAAGTTTACGTAATTATTTTTCCTGCATTTGGCATCATAAGTCAGGTTGTATCAACTTTTTCTCACAGACCTGTATTTGGTTACATAGGGATGGTTTATGCAATGATAGGTATAGCAGTATTTGGCTTTATGGTTTGGGCTCATCATATGTTCACTGTTGGGCTTAGTGCTGACACTGCTGCATTTTTTAGCACTACCACAATTTTTATCGGTGTTATAACTGGTGTAAAAGTCTTTAGCTGGATTGCAACTATGTGGGGCGGAGCAATTGAGTTTAAAACCCCTATGCTATTTGCACTAGGTTTTATTTTTATGTTTATTGGCGGTGGCATAACGGGAATAATTCTTTCTCATGGTGGAATAGATAAGCTCCTGCACGACACCTATTATGTTGTTGCTCACTTCCATTATGTCATGTCACTTGCTGCATTATTTGGAGCTTTTGCTGGCTTTTATTATTGGATTGGTAAAATGTCGGGTAAACAATATAATGAGCACTTAGGTCAAATCCACTTTTGGCTTACTTTTATTAGCACCAATATCACTTTTTTACCTCAACATTTCTTAGGATTAGCTGGTATGCCAAGGCGTATACCTGATTATCCTGATGCGTTTATCCCTTGGAATTATATATCCTCAATTGGTTCGTATATGTCCTTTGTTTCAGTTATGTTTTTTGTGTTTATAGTTATACATCTTTTTAAATGGGGCAAGAAAGCTGGAGATAATCCTTGGGGAGGTGACACCTTGGAATGGACGGTATCTTCACCACCGCCTTTTCATACTTTCGAAAAACCACCAGTGGTAAAATAGAATGTACACAAGTGTTTTGCTAAATGTTGAATCAACAATACTGGATTTTTGGCGTTTGCTGAAGCCAAGGATAATGTATCTTGTGGTATTTACTGCAGTTGCTGGTATGGTTACTGCACCAGGTAGTATGCACCCTTTTCTAGCACTAATATCTCTTATATGTGTTGCTCTTGGCTCAGGATCTGCAGGTGCTATAAATATGTGGTATGACAGAGACATAGATCTGCTCATGGAAAGGACAAAAAACCGCCCTATACCCTCAGGTAGAGTTTCTGCAGAAAGTGCGCTTGAATTTGGTATAACTCTTGGAATATTGTCAGTATTTATCATGGCAATAGCAGTAAACTATATTTCTGCTGCTTTGCTTGCTGTTAGCATATTATTTTACGTTTTCATATATACAATTTGGCTAAAAAGGCGTACTCCGCAGAATATCGTTATCGGTGGTGCAGCAGGTGCTTTCCCTCCAATGATTGGCTGGGCAGTTGTGACTAATTCTGTAAGTTGGGAAAGTTTCATTTTATTTTTAGTAATTTTTATGTGGACTCCACCACACTTTTGGGCCCTATCTTTAAATAAGTCTGAAGACTATGCAAAGGCATCAATTCCAATGTTCAATATTGTTTATGGTCCGGAAAAAACAAGAAAATATATATTAATTTATAGTGTTTTGCTGGTGCTAACTAGCTTGCTTCCGGCTCTATTTTTGAAAAAGGCTTTACTTTATCTAAGCATGGCAACCTTTGAAGGTTGCGTTTTTATTTGGTACGCTGTATCTGTTATGAAGTTCAAGAATCACAGCTCACAGAAAAAAATGTTTTCTTATTCAATTTCTTATCTATTTTCCCTATTCGCCAGTATTATTTTTTGTTCTATTGATTTATTTTAGTTATGAAAGAACGGCAGAAGCATAAAAACTATTTTTTACTTTTCCTTTTGGTAATGCTCGTTGTCACACTTTTTTTTGTTTCTATAATAAAATTTAAAGGTGCAGCTTAAACTACCTTTAGAAATTGTGCTTTCATAAAAGCAACTATATACTTTGTTAACCGATATAAACAAAGATGAGTAAAAAAGAAGTGACAATATATACGGATGGGGCGTGTTCTGGTAATCCTGGAGCGGGAGGATGGGCAGCTATCATATTATTTCAAGATTACAGAAAAGACATTTATGGTAGAGAAGAAAATACCACAAACAATAAAATGGAGTTAACAGCGGTGATCAATGGGCTGAAAGTATTGAAATTTTCTTGTAATATTAATTTATATACGGATAGTCTTTATGTTAAGCATGGCATAACAGAATGGATAAATAAGTGGAAAATGAATGGCTGGAAAACAAGTAATAAAAAATCAGTAAAAAATATGGAATTGTGGAAAGAGCTAGACAACGTTGCTTCACAACACGAAATTGATTGGAAGTGGGTTAAAGCACACAGTGGCGATAAGTATAATGAGGAGGCTGATAGTTTAGCAAGAAAAGCAATAATCGATGCTTAAAAAAATTACTATATTATTTTCCGTAGCTTTATTATTCATATTGTGCTTCTTTATTTTTTTTAAGCCTTTAGAAATCAATATTAATTATATTGATTTTTATGTTAAACATAAAATATCAAAAATATTTGTTGGCTCAAGCGTTAATATGGAGAATACCTCAGTTGTTTGGCAGAAAGATGGCAAAGATCCGTATTTAGTCATTACGGATTTGGCAATAGCAAACCCTAATTTTACTATAAAAGTTCCTGAGCTTTTTGTACATTTTAAGTTAAGTTCCTTATTTAAAGCTAGCACAAATCTCTCTCAGGTTTCAGCTGATAATGTGCATGTATGTATCAAGAGAGAAGAAACTAATGTTAATCCGCAAAACTCATTAGACCTTTTGGATAATCATTATTTAAGTAGTAACCGCCTTCCTTCGGTGTCATTCCAGCGCGTGACGCTGGAATCTAGAAAAAAAGAAACAAGTAGTCAAGCTACTTGGATGACAAGGACGAGTGCTGGGATGACAGGAAAAAAAGATACTGGGATGACAGGGAAGAATTTCAAGATGACAGAAAGTAGTGCAAAAAATCTATTAAAAACAATAAGGGAATTTTTTTTTGACTTAAATGCGGATTCAAAAATTGAATTTACTAACATCGCTATTGATAAAAGCACAGAAGATGAATTTTTTATTGATAAATTATATATAGGGAAGGGGGAAGATTTTAATGTTTTAGATATTCATGTGAATACAAAAGATGGAAAGGGATTTTTGGATGATTTATCAATTACGATAAAAAATCGCAACAATTTGCTAAATGTGTACGGGACATTTTATGATCTAAAATTGGGACTATTGAGCAAGTTTTCTACATTAGTTAAAAGCTACAATTTGGACAAAAATATAGGATTCAAAGGAAGCTTCTCAGTGAAAATTAATAAAAAGGATGAAATTGTAGATGGAAATATATACGTATTAAATACAGAAAATTATTTGAACAAAAATTTGGCCTTAACTAATGTAAATATAAATTTAACATATAGTAGTGGAATTATTAGTGTAAAAAACTTCCATTTTAAGTTAAATGACACGTATCTCTCTTTAATAGGCAAAATGAACTTTGGTACAAGTCATGCTTTGCTTAGAATTAATATTAGTAAGTTTGCTGCAAAGGATTTATGTACTTATATACCAGATAGTGTAGTAAATAGTAAATTTAAAAGCTGGTATTGTGATAATATTGATGGGGATGTTTTAAATACCATTGTAAGTTTCAATGGCAAAATTAACAATTTGGTTGATGACGATCTGTCAGACATTGTAATTGTTGCTGATATAGAAAACGGTAGCGTAAAATTTGATGAAGATTTTGAGCAAGTAAAGGAATTAAAGGGTGATTTGATCATCAAGAATAACGATCTTGAAATTACTGTAAATAGCGCTAAGTTTCAGAATTTCACTGTTAATGGTGGTGATATTGAAATGAAATCTCTAAATAAGGAAGATTCAGTTCTAACCATTAATGGCAAAGCTGTAAGTGATGCGTATGGTTTATATGAGCCTATAAGATTTAAGCTGGATGATGTGGTGAAGGTTGAAAGGGATAAAGTAAGTGGAATGGCAAAATCCGTATTTAATTTTCGCATTTTTAATCTAAATGCTGATGACAAAAAAGTAGACTTCTCAGCAAATTTTCATTCTGAAATTGACAATTTGGCCGTCTATAATGCAAGTCTTGGTAAATATGATATTAAGCTTAGTTTTGGCAGTGACTTTATAGATTTAAATGGTAGTGGTATGGTGAATAACACACAGCTATTATTTGACCTGAAAAGTAGCAATAGGAATGAAAGTTTCGCCTGGAATTTGACCGGAGATTTACCCGCTCAAATATTTAATTTTGATAGTGGCTATGTCAGTGCAAATTTAGAGTCAGTGATAAATCAAGATAAGACGGGGTATGTTAATGGTGATATAGATTTATCAGAATTTGAATCACATTCAAGCTACTTAGGGTGGAAAAATCGCTTTGAAGATCACAATAAAATTTTGTTTTCTACAAGGTTAAAAGGAGCAGGTGAATTGTTAGTAGATAAATTAGACATTGTAGGAAATGACCTAGATATAAAATTCAGCGGAAGAGTAGAAAATGGAAATTTATATTTAAATTCTAGTAGCTTTAAATTGCCTGATAATGATTTTAGTATAGAAATTGAATCAGGTAAGGAGAAAAATGCCATAACTATTTATGGTGAGGAAATTAACTTAAGTGATATTTTAGGCTTGCTTGGCAAAAACAGTAATGGATTAAATAAAGATATAGAGATTAGTATGAATGTTGACAATGTAATTATGAAAGAAGGCATCGTTATCAAAAATGCTAAGCTGAATGTAACCTGTACTAAAGGTAATTGCAATGGAAGTCAATTTACAGGGCAGTTTCTGGAAGATAGCAGCAACATACTAGCAGAATACAGTGGAATAGGGCTCGAAATATATGCGGATAATTCAGGTATGCTTTTGCGTTCCTTAGGCATTAGTAAATCAATTAAAAACGGCAAATTGTCTTTTTATCTCTCTCCTCAGAGAGAAAGTGGAGAACATTATGGTACGTTATCCATTAGCAATTTCTACATCAAAGATGCTCCACTACTTACTACTTTATTGTCGATGTCTTCATTGCCTGGCATTGTAAATGCCATAAAAAATGAAGGTGTATACTTTTACAAATGTAATGCACCTTTTTCATACAAAGATGGCACTATTGAAATTGAAGAATCTTGGCTTGAAGGGGCGGAGTTAGGTATTAGCACTGGTGGTAAGCTCGATATTAGAAATTATAAATTCCAGGTTGCAGGACAAGTAATACCAGCATATTCAATTAATAAATCTTTGTTAAAAATTCCTATAATTGGAAAACTTCTTACTGGTGGGAAAAGTAGGGGAATCGTTTCAATAGACTATAAAGCAAGTGGTGATGACAAAAACAATAACGTATCTGTTGATCTTATCTCTTCGCTAACTCCAAACCTATTAAAGAGGTTATTGGGAGTGTTTGATCGCATTATGACAAAAACTAACGAAAGTGGCTTAAAAGGTGGTGTGAAAAAGAAATTTGGTTCGATATGACCAAAAGGGAAGTTATTTAACAAAATTATGGACAAAAATGCAAGAATTTCAGAATGATCTACCTGGTTTTTTATTTAGTTGTTTAAGTAATACCACTCCCTTTAACCTCTCTATATTTGCTGAACAACTAAAAAGGGTAGGGGGGTGGTTGTAAATTGTATCTGTTCAGCAGAGTGGCAAAATAAGGTAGACGAGAAAAGACAACTATAGGAACAAATGGGTGTCATGCCAGTGCGTGACACTGGTTTCCATCCAAAAGGGTGTCATTCCAGTGTCAGCTACTTTCATGACATCGTTTACTATGTGCCATATTGTAATGTTCGTACAGTTGTGGAATGAATCGCGGTATGACGTGTTGCTTGGGTCAGCTATAGTATAAATATACTAGGGGTTATAGTTTTCTTATGCTGCCTTTTTGTTATTAGACAACCACAATATAAAGGAGTGAAACGGATGCAAACAGTAGTGCATTTCTGCACCAAACGTATTACCTTTAACGAATAGTAAAATGTGAGATTTTTTGGAACTACCGTGGAGCAATTGCTCCACGGTTTCATTCTACTTAGAATCCACCCATGCCACTCATTTCTCCTGCACCCATAGGAGATGAAGCATTTTCTTTGCTTGGTACATCAACTATCATAGATTCAGTAGTTATCAGCACACTCGCAACAGATACCGCTGTTTCAAAAGCAATACGCACCACTTTTGCTGGATCAATCACACCAGCTGTAAATGCATTAGCGTAATTCATAGCCTCAACGTTGTATATAAGCTCTTTATCATTCTGCTTAATCAAATAGTCAATTATAACAGCAGATTCAAGACCAGCATTTTTAACTAACCTTCTAATTGGAGCACTGAGAACTTTCTTGATAATGTTTATGCCTATTTGCTCTTCGTCACTTGCACCTTTTAATTTGTCGAGAACAGATGAAGCATAAAGAAGCGCAACTCCACCACCTGGAACTATGCCTTCTTCAATTGCAGCTCTTGTTGCATGCAGCGCATCTTCGACTCTATCTCTACGTTCTTTAACTTCCACTTCAGTTGCTCCACCAACTTTGAGCACAGCAACGCCACCTGATAATTTCGCTAAACGTTCTCTTAGCTTTTCTTTATCATAATCAGAAGTTGAAGTTTCAATTTGAGATTTAATCTGCTCGATTCTAGCTTTCACACTGTCAGAATCGCTGTTTTCGCTGACAACTGTGGTATTATCTTTAGTAATTTTAACATTTTTAGCCGTACCAAGATCATCAAGCGTGAGATCTTCCATCTTGATTCCAAGTTCATCTTTTATGACGTACTTAGCACCAGTTAAAGTTGCTATGTCTTCGAGCATCTCCTTTCTTCTGTCACCAAAACCTGGAGCTTTTACTGCAGCAACTTTTAAACCACCACGCAATTTATTGATAACTAAAGTGCTTAATGCTTCACCTTCGATATCCTCTGCAATAATAACCAAAGGTTTACCAGATTTAACAATAGCTTCAAGAATAGGAAGTAAAGGTTGAATAATATTTAATTTTTTCTCTGTAATTAATAGATAAGGATTATCAAGCTCCACGATCATTTTTTCATTATTTGTAATAAAATACGGAGAAAGATAACCGCGATCAAATTGCATGCCAGTAGTCAGCTCAACTTCTAACTCTTTTGAACCTTTACTCTCTTCAACAGTTATTACACCCTCTTTTCCAACTTTTTTCACGGAATCAGCGATACTGTTACCTATATCCTTATCACCATTTGCAGAGATTATTGCAACTTGTGCCACTTCGTCTATTTTCTCTAGAGAAATTGTACGAGACATTGACGCAATTTCCTTTAATATTACATCTTTTGCCTTCTGTATTCCGTTTTTAATACCAACACGATCGTTTCCAGCAGCAATTGATTTTGAAGCTTCCATTATCATGTTGCTAGTTAGTATTGAGCACGTTGTTGTACCATCACCAACTTTATCGTTACATTGAGAACAACTTTGTGCAAAGATGCTTGCTATCGCAGCGTTTAATGGTTTTTCAGGCTTGATACCCTTCATCACCTTATAACCATCTTTTGTAATTTCTGGTGCTCCATAGGGCTTATTAATCCCTACTGTTTTTCCTCTAGGTCCTGCAGTTATTGCTACCGTTGAATCCACTATTGCTGCAACTTCACGAAAGGCTTCTTGCAACTGCTCACCTGATACTACTACATTAGTCATTTTTATCACCTCTTGTTAATAAAAAATTTAGAAAACTATAATAAAATCATTTACAATGCGCTATGTTGCGCTTTGTTTCAGTTTAGTAAAATAAAGACTGCTACTTAATGACAGCAAGTATATCGGACTCTTTCATCACGATAAGCTTCTCATTATTATGTTCTATTTCTGTACCAGCCCATTGGCGATAGAACACTTTATCACCAGCTTTCACAGTTAAAGTTACGCGTTCGCCACTTGAATTGCGTGAACCTTCACCAATTGCTATAACTTCACCTTTAGTAGGTTTCTTTTCAGCACTTGATGGAAGCACAATTCCACCTTGCTTTTCTTCGCTAATAGGCTTGATCAGCACGCTATCATCTAATACATTTAAACTTATACTTGACATTTGTTTTTCCTCATCAACAAATTAACTTATAAGTTTATATATATATACTCGTAAGTTAGATTTCAAGGGCTGGAGCTTGTAAAATATGCACGCCATTATAAAATATGCACGCCAAAAGCAGTTTCTAAAAGAGCCTAATGTTATATAATAAAATTTAGATTTATTTATAGAGATTTCATGAGTTATATACCATTTTTAAGTCGTGGTGTGATAGTGCTATATGGGCCTGACACTAGAGATTTTCTGCAGGGTATTATAACCAATGATATTAATAAGTTGGATAGCCAAAAAGCCATTTACTCTTTATTGCTTAGCCCTCAGGGAAAATATCTATATGATTTTTTTCTTATTGAATATGGTGAATACACCCTCTTGGAGTGCGAAAACATGCACTTGCAGCAAATAATCGAGAAACTGGATTTGCTTAAAACTTATTTGAAAGTGAAAATTAAAGACGTTAGCGCACTATATAAGGTTGGAGTTTTGTTTAATACTAAGTTGGCGGAGTGTAGTGGTAAGTCACAAGTTATTTTTCAAGATCCAAGGCACAAGCTGCTAGGAATGAGGATCATACATAAAGATGAAATAAAAGAGCCGGTTGGGGATTTTACTCAGTATGAAAAAGTTAGAATTCAAAATCTCGTTCCAGATGGAGCGAAAGATATGGTGCAGAATTCATCATTTCCACTGCAATTTTTAATCGATAAAGTAAACGGTATAAGCTTTAATAAGGGGTGTTATATAGGTCAGGAAGTCGTAAATCGAATGAGCAGACAAGAAATATTCAGAAGAAAACTTTACCTTGTTGAGGGAGATAACGCACTTCCAGATATTGGCACTAAAGTGACAAATGAAAATAATGAGGAAATAGGGGAACTGCGCTCTAGTGTAGACAACATTGGATTTGCATTGCTTAATACTGGAAAGAGCCATGCAAATTTATATGCAGATGGAGTTAGGTGCGTTAAGACGTTGAAGTCTTAAGGTAGCGCATATAGAAACGAAAAACTTGCTTGACACCCTTCGCCAGCGCCCTTATCATAACAGTGAAGCTATTTCATTTAACTTCGCAATCTGTGCAGATTAAAACGACAAGGACTCCTGATATAATGTTGAACATTTTTTTTCTGCATTTCCGGGAATGTTCAAAAAAGCATACGCGTCAAGTTAAGGAAATAAAGGTATGAAAGAGATAGAATAATAAGGTATAAGTTCTCCCAGATATACTTTTAGTGAGAGAACCAATGAATAAAATAACTTGCTTATCAAAAAAGCTCAAAGAATTTTTTAATGAAAAAGCAGAGAAAATCTCAATTACAACAAGGTTTATAAAAAGAAAGAGAAAGCTAAAAGGTTCATCATTCGTAAAAGCCATGGTCTTGGGTAATATAGGAGTTGATAATTGTAGCGTAGAAACAATGTGTCAATTACTAAACGAGGACTCGATAGATATAACAAAACAAGGTTTGGATTTTAGATTTACTGAAGAAGCAGTGGAATTTATGAAAAGGATGTATAATGAATCTGTGATTCTCTTTAAAAATATCTTGCAAGTTGATTGCAAAATCTTACAGCAATTTAATAGTGTTAAATTATTGGACAGTAGCTATATTACTCTACCTAACAGTATGGAAGAGATGTATAAAGGTTATGGTACTAGCTACAGTGGCTATGAAAGCAATACTAAGTCTGGAATAAAGTTACAATTAGTTTTCGACTACATGAATCAGATAATAGACCAACTTAATTTAACGGAGGGGGTAAGATCAGACCAGGGATATAGGAAACATTTAAGTAATATATTAAGCAATGATTTGCTAATATCTGATCTCGGTTATTTTGTGCCAAGTTCTTTTAAACAAATCAATGAAATAGGAGCTTATTTCATAAGTCGTCGATACCAACATATATGATGTAGAAACAAATCAAAAAATGGAGTTATTAGAATGTTGAGAGGATAAGTTATTTTTAGAAAACGAGGTATTGTTAGGAAAAGAAGCAAAAATTAGAGTAAGAATTATATGTCAGAAACTAACTGAAGAACAGTCTATGGGCAGAAGAAGGAAAGCTAATAGATTAGCAAGATCGCAGATCCTCTAAAAGAAATCAAAAATTGTTGAACTGGTCAATATTTATAACTAATGTTCCAGAAAATAAAATTAGTGCTGAGCAAGTATTAACGATTTACAGAGTAAGGTGGCAAATTGAGTTATTATTTAAATTGTATAAAAGCCATATCAGGCTTGATAAGCTAAAAGGAAAGCCATGCAGAGTATTATGTGAACTATATGCTAAATTGTGCGCAATTCTTATATTTCACGGCATAGTTGGTTGCACAGAAGTGAAAAAGAATACAGAACTTAGCTTAACAAAGGCATTTATTGAGCTAAAAAGGCGGGTTAGAGAGTTATTTTTAGTATTAACCAAAATTAATAGTTTAAAAGCATTTCTTAAAAAACTCACTATAACTTGGTCGCGATTTTCATTAAAAGACAAACGTAGAAGGGCTAGAGTATCCACTTTAACCTCTCTAAATTTGCTCACAATCTCTTAACTTGACGCGTATGGTTCAAAAAAGTGTGTCAAACCGAAAAAAAAGTAATAAATTGATATAAAAAAATGGAGGTTTGACAATGAGTCAGAAAGTAGTAAACAGAACTACCGGTTTGGTAGATTACAAAGAACTGGAAGCAAATATACTGTCATCAATAAGGGAAGGCAGACCATTAACAGGAAGGGATGGAGCATTTACACCACTTATAAAAAAGCTGCTGGAGGCAAGTTTGGAAGGTGAAATAGAAAATCACTTATTAGCTGAAAGTGAAGAGAATAATCGAAGAAATGGGAGAAATGGAAAGACTTTACGGACAAGTGCACACTCACTTCTTCTTGATTTTTTGGTTTATCTTGTCTACCTATTTTGCCACTCTGCTGAACCATACGCGTCAAGTTAAGGAAATATCGTGAAATATAGCAACATTTGAGATGGGCATTTTATTTGTTACATTTATTTTTTTAGGGAGTTCTTATCTAGAAGAAGATAATTTTTTCAGAAGAATCTATAAATTAATAACTTTATTACTTAATATATAAAATAGTTTTTTCGTTTCCTTTCTTCCTTATACCACTTTTCCTTAACTTGACGCGTATGGCTTGAGATACATTCCCGAGCTGTTTTGCTAGCTCTAATAAACCTAGTTTTGGTTTTAATATTTTTGTTTGTATTGTATTCATTTCTAACACTCCTTTCTTTTATTATTTTATAACTTACTTTTTTAAAGTGTCAGATTAAATCTTGTTTAATACATCTTAGCAGCGTGTGGTAGTTTATGCTTGTTTTGTCTACTAAGTCTTTCAGAGTATATTTTCTCTTTAACCTCCAGCTCCTTACTTTTTGTGCTATTTTGTACCTTATCGAGATATTTGCCATAAATATTATACAGGTTAATATAGCACTTCTCGCAATAGTCCGAATAGGATAAGATATGTGCTTATGGCTATGGTAGAGCAGTAGCATATTATGATCTGTTCGGATTATTGTAAAAAGAGCTATACTACCAAATAAAGATATACAAGAGGGATGCTTCTTTCTATGTTTGAATTTTAGTTGAATATTTCTTCATAATTGTGTATAATTATTAATGCTTTTTAGTTTTTTTTCTCATGGCTCTTTCGAAATTTCTTGATGCACGCAATGATTATGCTTTTAAAAGAATATTTGGCACTGAAAAGAATAAAGATATCCTCATTCATTTCTTGAACGATATTTTAGGCTTTACTGGTTTAGCTGCTATTCACGATGTTGAATTCTTAGCTACCATTTTGGACCCTGAAATTGCCGCTAAAAAGCAGAGTATTGTTGATGTTCTTTGTAAAGACTCTCAAGGTTCCAGATATATTATAGAAATGCAGTTCACTAAGACCAAAGGCTTCGAAAAACGTGCTCAATATTATGCTGCTAAAGCCTACTCAAGTCAAGCTGATCAAGGTGATAATTATCATAATCTCAAGGAAATTATCTTCATAGCTGTTGCTGATTGTATTATTTTTCCAGATAAGACTGAGTACAAATCTAATCATGTCATTTTAGATCAAAATAGCTTTGAACATGACTTAAAGGATTTTTACTTCGTATTCATAGAACTACCTAAATTTATAAAGACAAAAGAAGACCAACTAGAAAATATAGTAGAAAAATGGTGTTATTTTTTCCGATATGCAGCAGAAACAAGGGAAGAGGATCTAGATAAGATAGTTGGTAGTGACGTAATAATAAAACGAGCTTATGAAGAAATGAATAAGTTTAATTGGTCAGAAGAAGAGTTACTAGCATATGAACAAATGAAAAAACGTATAATGGATGAGGTAGCTGCTTTAGCTCAAAAATTTGATGAGGGTCTTAGGTTAGGTCAAGAAAAAGGTAGACAAGAAGAAAAAATCGAAGTTGCAAAAAACTCACTCAAGGCCGGTGTCTCTATTGATGTTATCGCTGAAATCACTGGCCTCTCTTTAGATGAGATCCGAAAATTAAAGGATTAATACGAAAATGTTCAAAAAAGCATATACATCAAGTTAAGGGAAAGTGGCATAAAGAAAAAAAGGGGATGGAAAAAACCACTTTAGATAGTAATTAATAAGGTTAGTGGTTTATACGATTACTCTAGATAAAAATGCTCTAAAAAATAAATGTAACAAATAAAACACCTACTTTAAATTTTGCTATACTAGACAATCTTTCCTTAACTTAACGCCATTGCTTGAACGGATACCTTTTGATTGAATAAGATAATACGATAGTAAATAAAAGGTTGTATTAGAGCTGAATTTTACATCAAAAAATATTTTTCATGATATAAAAAATTATTATTGACTTTTATGCAATTAGAGAACTTATATACAATTACACTTTCATAGAAGATATAAACCTAAATAAAATTTTTATCCTTATTTTAGTCAAATAATTTTTGACAATAAAAGCATAGTTGATATCGTAGTCTTATAAGTAAGTGGCTTGCAGTATTGTAGGCAATTAATTAATCGTGGTGTTGATTGTATGATAGTGATTTCGTTGTTGTATTGGTTGAAGTAAGTTTTTGTATGTTTATTTGTGAGGGTGTTTATGCAAGAAAATGAGCCAGTTTTGCCTACCATACGCGTCAAGTTAAGAGATTGTGAGCAAATTTAGAGAGGTTAAAGTGGATACTCTAGCCCTTCTACGTTTGTCTTTTAATGAAAATCGCGACCAAGTTATAGTGAGTTTTTTAAGAAATGCTTTTAAACTATTAATTTTGGTTAATACTAAAAATAACTCTCTAACCCGCCTTTTTAGCTCAATAAATGCCTTTGTTAAGCTAAGTTCTGTATTCTTTTTCACTTCTGTGCAACCAACTATGCCGTGAAATATAAGAATTGCGCACAATTTAGCATATAGTTCACATAATACTCTGCATGGCTTTCCTTTTAGCTTATCAAGCCTGATATGGCTTTTATACAATTTAAATAATAACTCAATTTGCCACCTTACTCTGTAAATCGTTAATACTTGCTCAGCACTAATTTTATTTTCTGGAACATTAGTTATAAATATTGACCAGTTCAACAATTTTTGATTTCTTTTAGAGGATCTGCGATCTTGCTAATCTATTAGCTTTCCTTCTTCTGCCCATAGACTGTTCTTCAGTTAGTTTCTGACATATAATTCTTACTCTAATTTTTGCTTCTTTTCCTAACAATACCTCGTTTTCTAAAAATAACTTATCCTCTCAACATTCTAATAACTCCATTTTTTGATTTGTTTCTACATCATATATGTTGGTATCGACGACTTATGAAATAAGCTCCTATTTCATTGATTTGTTTAAAAGAACTTGGCACAAAATAACCGAGATCAGATATTAGCAAATCATTGCTTAATATATTACTTAAATGTTTCCTATATCCCTGGTCTGATCTTACCCCCTCCGTTAAATTAAGTTGGTCTATTATCTGATTCATGTAGTCGAAAACTAATTGTAACTTTATTCCAGACTTAGTATTGCTTTCATAGCCACTGTAGCTAGTACCATAACCTTTATACATCTCTTCCATACTGTTAGGTAGAGTAATATAGCTACTGTCCAATAATTTAACACTATTAAATTGCTGTAAGATTTTGCAATCAACTTGCAAGATATTTTTAAAGAGAATCACAGATTCATTATACATCCTTTTCATAAATTCCACTGCTTCTTCAGTAAATCTAAAATCCAAACCTTGTTTTGTTATATCTATCGAGTCCTCGTTTAGTAATTGACACATTGTTTCTACGCTACAATTATCAACTCCTATATTACCCAAGACCATGGCTTTTACGAATGATGAACCTTTTAGCTTTCTCTTTCTTTTTATAAACCTTGTTGTAATTGAGATTTTCTCTGCTTTTTCATTAAAAAATTCTTTGAGCTTTTTTGATAAGCAAGTTATTTTATTCATTGGTTCTCTCACTAAAAGTATATCTGGGAGAACTTATACCTTATTATTCTATCTCTTTCATACCTTTATTTCCTTAACTTGACGCGTATGCTCTGCTGAACAGATACACTCAACTAATGGTCAATACATCTTCTATTAAAAATTGTACAAATTCATTGCCATTCCAGTAATTCATAGAGATTTTACCCAAAATAGCTTTAACATTACCCTGCATGATAGCAGAGCCAAGATGAGTATTTGCAGAACGAAATGCAATAGCTCTTACCATAACATTATCATCAGCAATAAAACATTTTATATGGTCAACTCCTATAACTTCAGGCTTTCTTATCTTTGCTCCTTGGATAATAAACCTTGGTTCAGGATTTCCAACTCCAAATGGTCCCAAGCGTTGCAATTGATTCCATAAAGACAAATTTATTGCTTTAGCAGTTACTATACTATCAGCTTTTAAAGTTTTCTCATTTATAGAGTTTGAAAATCTTTCAGTAAAAAAATCATGCAAATCATTTATTTTGTCTTCTTTAATTGAAAATCCTGCCGCCATACTATGTCCACCACCTTCAATAATCAAATTTATAAACTTTGCGGAAAGGACTGCAGCACCGATATCAACTCCCAAAATTGATCTACAGCTTGCTTTTCCTATTCCATTATTTAAAGATATCACTACTGTTGGCAAGTGAAACTGCTCCTTTAACCTTGATGCAATTATACCAATTATTCCCTGGTGCCAATTGCCACTTATCATTATAAAATTCGCACCTGATTGGGCAGACTTTTCCGCTTGTGCTGTAGCTTCCAAGAGAGCCTCATTTTCTAACACTTTTCTTGCATTATTCAAATCTATTAATTTTAGCGCGATTGAATGTGCCTCTTCATCATCATCGGTGGAAAGCAACCTTGCACCAAGCGATGCTTCTCCAATTCTTCCTCCAGCATTTATGCATGGCCCAATACTAAACCCTAATCGAGAAACACTTGGTTTTTCAAGGATTCCCAAAGCATCAAATAAAACACGCAAGCCAACGTTTTTTCTTGTTGACATAACTTTTAATCCTTGTGAGACAAGTGCTCTATTGAGGCCTGTGATCTGCATAACATCACAGACAGTTCCCAGGGCAACCAAATCCAACAGATCAAATAAATCTGGTTCTTTTTTGTTGGTAAAAAATCCTTGCTCACGTAGGCTTTTATTAAGAGCAACAATTAGCAGAAATGACACTCCAACTGCTGCTAGGTTATTATAAGGAGAGCTCTCATCAAGGCGGTTTGGATTCACAACTGCTACGGCGCTTGGTAATTTTTCCGTACCAAGGTGATGGTCAACAACTATAATATCAAGACCAAAAGCCTTTGCATCTTCTATTGGTTGATATGCAAGCGTACCACAATCAACGGAAATACATAAATCAATTCCATTCTTTTTAAGTTGTAATAAAGCATCTGTGTTTAATCCATAACCCTCATCAACACGATCTGGAATGTAGATTATAGAGTGTATATCGATTGCTCTCAGGTACCTGTTAATCAATGCTGACGACGTTGCACCATCAACATCATAGTCACCAAATATTGCAAGGTTTTCATCATTTTTTATTGCCCGTATTATACGAGAAACAGCTTTATCCATATCAAGAAGGTGAAAGGGATCTGGTAATAGCGATCTGATTAGTGGATATAAGAAGTCGCTTGCATTTTCTATGTTAACACCACGAGTAACCAATATTCTTGCTAATATTTCTGGTAACTCAAATCTCTGTGTAAGAGTTAAGATTTGCCTTTGATCTGCTTCTTGCAACTTCCACAATGCATTTGTTATGCTGCGCTTTTCAATTTCAAGTAGCATATTCTTTCTTTATAAATAAAACTACTTTACCAGAATTTTTAAGCTTGTTCTATAATTGTATTAGACTTCTGCATAACCTAAACTAAGTAGAAAAAAGGTATCATCTAAGTAGCTGACACTGGTCTCCATCCAAGAGGGCAGTAGCCCCTTCGGTGTCATTCCAGCGCGTGACCAGGTCTTTTTAGCTATCATAGGATGACAGAAGCAGACACTCCACTTTGTCGTTCCAGTGCCTCCTTTTTTTGTCATTCCAGTGCCTTGACTATTTGGATCCAGGAAAAAGAATGGTGTCATCCCAGTGCCCCTATGATGTCATCCAAGTAGCCTCCCTCTCCTGTCATCCCAGTGCTCCTTTTTTTGTCATCCGAGTAGCTGACACTGGGATGGCTTTGTTGCATCACACTTTATGAGATGGTGATTTATGGTAAATTCATGTAACTATCTCAAATTTAGCCATACCAATATCAGTGAATTTATTAAGCAAATAGCATTTGATTAGCAGTTCTTTTTCTCGATTTATCTCAGATTTATTCCTAAAACTAAATCCGAATATTTGCTTTAATCTTGAGAAAAACCCTTCAATATAAGATCTTTTCCCATAATTTACTTCTTTTTTCCATTCTTTCATGCCATCTTCACCGTATAATTTTATTAACCTAATAGCAGCATTCCTGTCAGACATATAATCTATTTCTGGATGTTCTGCCGCATTGTTTATTGGTGGAATTTTTGTCTTTATATCATATTCGTTACACAACTTATAAAACTTGTGCCTATCACATGCTCTATCTGCATATAGTGCTTTTATGGCATGCTGAAAATCAACTTCTTTTAGCAAATCACAAGCTCCATAGTGATCAGAGTAGACACCGTTACTGTATTTTACAGCTATGGCTTTTTTGTTGTTTATATTCAACATTACGTGCAATTTTCTCGTTTGCTCATAGCCACGATATTTTCTGTCAGTGCTATTTTCCTTGCTGTATGTTGTTGTATATACTAATTCCTGTACTGTCTATAGCAATTTCGATATCTTCCATATTATTTTCTGCAATCATTTATCTTAATATTAAGTTTCTTAAACCTTCTTGATGCTTGTGAATAGCTGATAACTGCCAAATCTCTTCCTATTTGTTACAAATACCCTTTTATAAACCCGACTGTTTGTCTTAAACCAATTCTAAAGAAACTGACGATTATATGCACCAAAATCACAACTTTATCACTATAAATATAGTTGCCGCCCTGCATTTTTGGACAATTCTCGTACCAATTTTCTATGGCGTCATTGATATAACAAAAAATGCTTCCTCTTTCTTGGAGAAATTTGTTATATTCATGGCAGTTACTGACTCTCATTTTTTGTGGCATATTTTTTCTTCAACAGTTAAATGGCTATTTATAATGAATTTTGTCAGTAACTGCCAGTTCTTTTCACTTGAGCGATGCAACAAAGCCCACTGGGATCCAGGAATTTTATTAAGTTGGTAAGCATAAAAGTGTTATGTAAAATACAACGTTCTTGATGGGATTGCGTGAAATGCTGGATCCCAGTGTCTGGGCACTGGGATGACAAAGGAGGACAGTGTCAGCTACTCGGATGACAAAAAAAGGAGCACTGGAATGACAGCAGTCCTACGTCATACCGCCGCGGTATCTCATCAGCTAACAAGCAGCGGGATGACGGTTGTCGTTTAGCTATAAACATTAAGAAATTTACTAAACAAAAAAAAAGGCAAAAGAAACCCTAGTCATTGTCTATTTTCAGTATTTGGCGTTTTTTAAGTCTTAAACGCTGCAATTTAGCTGCTTTTAAGTGCAACTAACTTTAGCTAAAATGTTTAAGAAATTTACTAAGCAGAAAAAAAGGCAAAAGAAACCCCGTGGTAATTAGTGTTCACTCTCTAATCCTGCAAATTGGCGTACTATACTGTCTTAAACGACTTATAAGCGCGTTTCAGCTTTTATAGGTAAAAACCTAAAAATGTTGTGAAGACATAAGGTGCACATAGTGCAAAAAATTAAAAATAAGACGCCAACTACGTTGTTTTCTTGCTGTTTAATCTGCACAGATGAAGATAACTGAATACCTTCAGTATCATGATAAGGGCGCTGGCGGAGTTTGTCAAGGAAGTTTTTTCGTTTCTATGGGTCAGTTGGTACGCGCTTTGCCTTTTAACAGATGTAAAAGCACAATTATTACGAACAACATTCCACCAACAACTGATATAGCGCCACCTATAATGAAGCACGTGCGTGCTAACATTGACGAAATGCTTGGCAGATCTGCAACCTTCCTTAAAGCACCATATCCACCAAGCCACACAAGGCCAGTAATATGGAGAAAATGCCCTACACTGTAGGCATAAATCTGTAATCTTACCATGGAGTTTTTTACCTCTTTAAAGTTTAATTTGGGTAACAGCCAATAAATGAAATTCATAAAAGCTATAGTGATCCCAACTACAGAACCGTGATAATGAGCAGGAATCGTGACATTACCTTCAATAGTCAACACTCCGAGCACATCTCCATAAGTGAACAACAAAAATGAATGTAATAAATAGTTGCTTTTATCATTAATAAAAGTTCTGATGTTGTAGCACACTAATATTATCAAAAAGCACGGCAAAACTGCTCCAGCAATCCTCATATGCCAAGTAAAAAACTGTATTAACTTGGCACTATCAACTGGATAAACAAAATATACAAACGGTGCGCCTACAGCTAAAATCGTGTTTATAAATAGTGGTAAAATAGTAATTTTATTGCTTGAAGCTAGACTAATATCATTGGAACTTAGCATTATTAAATAGACTAAAAACATTCCTTGAGTAAAAGCAAACTGCAATAAATGTCCGCCTCCCCAAAAGAGATATTCGTAAAATAAATTATTATCTGAGTGATATAGACCTGGAGGCATATTATTATATGCTAAAACAAAGCAAAGAAATGACGATACAAGTATAATAACTAGCCCAATTTGCCCAACAGAGAGAAATGAAACCTCTTTTTTTGATGTGTATGCTAGCATTGTATTTACTAATATACTGGCAATAAACAAACTGAGTCCAAACAAAAATAATTTGTTTTGTAACACGGGAATATAATTACTTTTGATAACTTCAGTGTTTGGAACGAATGCGGATATAAACATGAGCAGCATCGAAAGGGTTGATAGAACCCATGAAAAGTTAAACCAACTATTGGTATTTTGTAGGTTTATGATAAAGAGCAGAGATATTATAGAGCACATCCACACTAAAATTGACAAGTTCACGTGTATTACCAGCGCATTATCAAAAATATATTGTGCAGAAGGAACAAGAGAGGAGATAAAAGGCAATCGTAGAAAAATAACAATTATTGACAGTAACCCAGAGCAAGCAAGAGCACATACTGCCAAGAACATCCATTTTCTACAGAGCGGAGCGTTGTCTTGTATATTAAGCACAATCTTTTTTCTCAATTTTGTTCAATACAATATATAACACTGCAATAATACCTAAAACATAGCAATAGTATACGTGTGGCATGACTGCCAAAGGTGAAACTCTAGCAATAGTGCTAGCCAAAAGCAATTGAGCGCCATACGGTATTAATCCTTGAAATACACAAGAAAATATGCCTAGCCATGCTGCACTATAGTGAGGCGGTATTTCATATTTCTTAGCAATATCTCTAGCAATTTCACCGCTAAAAATTATAGCGATGGTATTATTTGCAAGTAAAATATCAAATATGCTGACTATTTTTGCAATAAATAACTGTGCAGTTTTTTGTCCACCACGTTGTATCATAACCCAAGATGAAAGTTTATCTGCAAACTCCTTAGAATTTTTACCTACTAGTCCTGAAAGCCCGCCAACCATCAATGACAGTAGCATAATTTCATGCATACTCATAAACCCTTTGGTGATGTTTTGGCTTAAAAACAATAAACCATGATTGTTGTTATTTATAAATCCAATAATTCCAGCAAAAGTTATGCTTAAAACCAATGCCGTAAATACATTGATTCCAAAGTTTGCAAGCAATATAAGTATGATGTAAGGAGCCACAAGCAATAAAGAATACTCCTTAACTGAAATAGCAGCACTATTGCTTGAGCTATAAAATAATATAATTATTGTGAATATAGAAGCAATTAGTGCCACTTTTGCATTCAGTTTTAATTTTTTCTTTATATCAGCCTTTTGAGACATCACAGATGCAATTGTAGTATCAGAGATAATAGATAAATTGTCGCCAAACATTGCTCCTCCTACAACGGTTGCCACTCCTAAGGAAGGAGAAATCCCAGCTTGTGTCAGTTCAACTGCAATAGGAGCAATTGTTGCAATGGTGCCCATTGATGTACCAATAGCAGTGGAGATGAAAGCTGCTACAAAAAATAATCCTATGAGTAAAAATTGTGTTGGTATAAATGAAAGAGCCAAATTAACTGTGGCATCAGCACTACCGATTGCTTTAGTTACTTCACTGAATGCACCTGCAAGTAAAAAAATGATGCACATAGTGATAATATTACGATCTCTTACCCCATCTAGAAAGGCATACATTTTTTCTTCAGTATTGCCCTTGTATAAAACCCAACCCAGAGCTATGGCAGGAACAATGGCTACTAGTGGAGATAACTGATAAAAAGCATTTGACACGCCAAGAACAGTAAAATATATGCCGCTTCCTACAAAAAGAAATAGGAACAGTAAAATAGGCAAAAAATTTGTAAAATAAAACATACCTCAGCTCTGATAAACGCAAATCAACTATGATATAATTTATATTATTATAAACCACAGTTGGCACCTTGACCAATGTTTTTCTAGAAAGCAATCTACCAGAAAAGGTTTCCATGAAAAGGACTATTATAATATATCATCTACTTGAATTAAACTGGGAGATAGAATAAGTAAAAAATATGAATGACATAACAACAAAGCAAGTCATATCCTTATGGGACACACAAGTTGGTGGGTTTTTGCCGGATAAAAAAGAAGTGGAGATTGTATAATACCTTCTTAATCTAATGCTTCAATGTTTCCGACATAGGAAAAGTATCATCTTTATTTTCTATAGAGGAAGGCACACTATTTTGATTATCATCACCATTAATTGGAGTAGTAGGGTGCATTAAAGCAACTTTCATAACTTCATCAATATTCTTAGCAAAAACTACGTTGATCCCTTCTTTGATGCTTGCCGGAATTTCTTGTATATCTTTCTCATTTTCACTTGGTATAATCACAGTTTTGATTGATCCTCTGAGCGCTGCAAGCAATTTTTCTCTCAAGCCCCCGATAGCTAAAACTCTACCACGCAATGTCACTTCGCCTGTCATAGCAACATTTTTGTTAACTGGTATATTTGTCATAAGAGAAACAATAGACGTACATACCGCGCCGCCAGCAGAAGGGCCATCTTTTGGTACAGCACCCTCAGGTACATGCAAATGTATATCATTATTTTGGAATTTTTCGGGCTTTATACCAAAAAACAAACAATTTGATCGAATATAACTATACGCAGCTTTTATAGATTCTTGCATAACCTCTCCAAGCTTTCCTGTGTATTTTATTTCTCCCTTGCCCGGAATTAGGACTGATTCTATCATCAAAATATCACCACCTGTTTCAGTATAGGCGAGCCCAGTTACTATTCCTACTAAACTCTCATTTTCCGCAATGCCAAAGGTATATTTACGTACCCCTAAATAATCTTGTAAATTGTCAACCCCTACGGATATTTTCTTATTTTTATCAGTCAATATTTCTTTAACTGCCTTTCTCATGAGCTTTGCAAGCTCCCTTTCCATACTCCGCACACCACTTTCACGTGTATATAAACGTATCAACTCGTATAACGCCTCATTAGTTATGTCCCATTCCTTCTGATACAAACCATGCTCCTTCTTTAACTTCGGAATAAGGTGGTGTGTAGCAATACTGATTTTTTCATCTTCAGTATACCCGGACAATTGTATAATTTCCATCCTATCACGCAAAGGATGTGGTAAATTTAAGCTGTTTGCCGTAGCTACAAACATTACACTTGAAAGATCAAACTCAACTTCCAAGTAATGATCCGTAAAGTGTTTATTGTGCTCAGTATCTAAAACCTCAAGTAATGCAGACGCAGGATCGCCACGCGAATCAGAACCCATCTTATCTATTTCATCAAGCAGAAAAAGCGGGTTGCATGAATTAGCTTTTTTCATGTGTTGAATGATTTTACCAGGCATTGAGCCAATATAAGTTTTCCTATGCCCTCGTATCTCGGACTCATCACGCACACCACCAAGAGCTATACGAACAAAATCTCTTCCTACTGCTCTTGCCATAGATTTAGCCAAAGAAGTTTTACCAACACCTGGCGGTCCAACTAAGCAAAGTATAGGACCTTTTATCTCTTTTACTCTTTTTAATACCGCTAAAAATTCTATTATTCTATCTTTTACTTTCTCTATGCCATAATGATTTTCATCTAAGATTTTCTTAGCTGCATTTAAGTTAATTTTTGCATCTTTGTACTTTCCCCATGGCAACTCAAGCAACCAATGCAAGTAACTAGATATAACTGTAGCTTCAGGAGAAATGGGATTCATTTTCTTGTATCTCTTCAAATCAGTTATAGCTTTCTCTCTTGCTTCCTGAGAAAGCTTTGTTTCATTTATCTTTTTTTCAAATTCATTGAGTATATTCCCTTCATCACCATTCTCAAATTCGCCTAATTCTTTCTGTATAGCTTTCAATTGCTCGTTAAGGTAGTAAACTTTCTGAGTGCTTTCAACTTGCGATTTAATTGTCTTATATAAACGGTTTTGTGCGTTCAAAATACTCATTTCTCTCTCAATAAAAGCAAAAGCTTTTTTTAAACGCTCTTCTGGGTCATAAGCCTCAAGTATGCTTTGTTTATCTGATACTTTTATATTTAAATGTGAAGCTACCGTGTCTACAAGTTGATCAACTTCTTTGATTTGATCAATGGAGTTAATGGCAACCTCGGGCTGATTTTTCTTGTTTAGCTTACACCAGCTATCGAACGCGTCTACAACAGATCGCCTTAAAGCTTCTAAGTCAATATTGTCTTCATCTTCTTTATAATGACTGTCTAACTCTACCCTGGCTTGTAATAAAGTATGAGAGCTAATATATTCTACAACTCTTCCCCTTCTTATCCCCCGGATTATAACTTTTACTGCATTGTCAGGTAATTTTATTAACGGTTGTACAATGCTTGCTAACACACCTACTTCATAAAGATCTTCAGGCTCTGGATTATCAACAGAGCCATCTTTCTGTGCTACAAGAAAAATCTCATTTTGGTGATTACTACTACTTATTGCATACTCTAGTGCATTAACAGATTTTTCTCTGCCTATGAATAAAGGCACCATTATATTTGGAAAAATTACTACATCTCTTAAAGGTAATACTGGCAATGCAGTAAAACTAGAGCTTACAGCACGTTCAATGTTCATAATATATGCCTCAAATTAATCATTAACCGTTATAACATTGCCATTGTTATTATGATTAACCGTTGCTTTTCCTAATTCTACCATTTTCTTAGTGATTACTATAGTGCTACCTTCAAAGCCTCCGTTTCCAGATGTATACATAATGTCAAGCAAAAGTGACTCCAAGATAGCACGTAACATTCTTGCACCTGTTTTGTAGCTTATAGCCTTTTTAGCAATAGCTGATATTGCTTCATCTGAAAACTCAAGGTTTACTTTGCTAAACGCAAGCAATGCTTTGTACTGTTTTATTAGTGCATTCCTTGGCTCTGTCAACACATGTATTAAATCTTCATGATCCAGCTCATCTAAAACAGCAGTTATTGGAACCCGCCCTACAAATTCGGGTATTAAACCGAATTTGATTAAATCTTCAGGTTGAACATCATGTAAAGCATTCTTTTTCTTTTGCTCTTTAGACTGACTTATATCTGCTCCAAAGCCAACTGACGTTCCCTTTTTTCTCGCTTCAATAATTTTATCGAGGCCTTCAAAAGCTCCTCCACAAATAAACAGTATGTTACTAGTATCTACTTGTATAAACTCTTGTTGTGGGTGTTTTCGCCCTCCTTGTGGCGGAACATAAGCAACTGTACCCTCCATAATCTTAAGCAGAGCTTGCTGGACCCCTTCACCTGAAACGTCACGGGTTATTGAAGTGCTTTCAGATTTTCTTGTAATCTTGTCTATTTCATCTATAAACACTATACCACGCTGTGCTTTTACAACGTCATAATTTGCAGCTTGTAATAAACGCGACAACACGCTTTCTACATCATCACCCACATAACCTGCCTCAGTTAAAGTTGTCGCATCAGCCATAGCAAATGGCACATCTGAAACTTTAGCAAGTGTTTTGGCTAGCAAAGTCTTACCAGAACCAGTGGGACCAATAAGCATTATATTTGACTTCTCGATTTCAATATCACTTATAGCATAAAATTGTACCATGGATTGACAATGGTTATACATAGCTACAGATAAAACGTGTTGCGCGTGTTCTTGACCTACAACATGCTTGCTGAGAAAGTTTTTTATATCCTCAGGTTTCTTTAGTAATAGCTTCATATCAGATATACGATCTGAATTAAAAGATCTATCTTTCTTTTGACTTATTGCTTTATGGGATAATTCTATGCACTCATTACAAATAAACACCTTTAAACCATCCGAAGAGTTAGTAATCAATTTATCTACTTCATCTTGCGCCTTGTTGCAAAAAGAACAGTAGTGTAAATCATTATTGTTATCCATTAACCCACCTTTTGTTTAACTTTAATATTTTCAATTTCAATATCTGTACGCTCAGCTATCACCCTGTCAATTAAGCCAATTTTCCTTGCTTCTTCAGGATCCATGAATTTATCTCTTTCCATCATTCCTTCAATTTTCTTCAGTGAATTTCCAGTATGTTTTTCATAAATTTGATTTAGTTTTTTCTTAACCCGCAAAATTTCATTAGCATGTATTTCTATATCAGTTGCTTGACCATGATAACCACCAGATGGCTGATGTATCATAATTCTTGAATGAGGTAGAGAGTAGCGCTTACCTTTTGTACCAGCTGCAAGCAATAAAGAACCCATAGACGCAGCTTGACCTATACATAAAGTTGAAACGTCTGGGTTTATATACTGCATTGTATCGTAGATCGACAAACCAGCAGTTACAACACCACCTGGTGAGTTGATGTACATACAAATGTCTTTATCGGGATTTTCCGATTCTAAAAATAAAAGCTGTGCTACTATTACACTGGCCATATTGTCTTCAATAGGACCTGTTACAAAAATTATTCTTTCTTTCACTAGTCTTGAATATATGTCATAAGCGCGCTCACCGCGACTAGTTTGTTCAACTACAATTGGTATAAGAGTCATACCTTTTCCTATTAAATATTATCAAATAATTCCTTTAATTCTTTCACAGAAACAATCTGCTCTTCTTTACTAACTTTTTCTATTATATAATCTGTCACTTTATACTCAAGCGCTTGCCCTCTAACTAATTCTTGAAATTGTTTATTTGATTCAAAATGCTTAAGTACTCTGTCAAATTGCACATCTTTACTGACATATTGATTTACAAGAACACTCAAAACATCATTTTGAGTTAATGATATTTTATGTTCTGCACTAAATTTCATAAATAACATAGCAAGCTTTACACGTTTTTCAGCTTCTTTACGAGAATCATTTTGAGCACCCAATTCTCCTTCCATTCTTTGTTGCTCCTGTTTTACTATGTCTGTGGGTAAATCAAAACTATAATTAGCATCCAAATAATCAAACAGCTCCTTTTTAATTAAGAGATTTCTCATTTCGGTGCACTGATCACCAATCATTTTTTTTGCATGATTTATTAGCAAAGAATAATCTTTAAACCCAATACTCTTAGCTATTTCATCATCATTTTCAAAATCTTTGGCAATTTGAATCTCATTAACTCGCACAGAAAAATCAGCTTCCTGTCCTGCAAGGGAAATGGCTTGGTAATTTTCAGGAAATTTCAACTTAAAGTTCTTTGTTTCTCCCTTTTTCATACCAGTTAATTGATCTTCAAAACCATTAATAAATGTGCCAGACCCTAAATTAACGGCAAAATCTTTGCTACTTCCACCTTGAAAGAGCTTATTCCTAATCCGCCCTTCAAAATCAATTATCAATTTATCCCCATCTTTCGCTTGATAAGAAGCATCATCAACAGAGGCAAAATTGGGGAACTTTGTTTTGATAGAATCAATAAATTCTTTTATATCTTCCTCTTCAATCTTTGCTTCAATTTTCTTTAAGTTTATTTTGTCAAGATCTATCATCGGTACTTCAGGCATCGACTCAAAAGATAGCTTGTATACAAAATTGCCCTCCTCATTTTCTTTGCCCAGATCTGGTAATGATATAACATCAACCTTAGGATAAATGTGAGACTTGACTTCAATTTTTTTCATCAAATCACTTGAGCAATAATCAATTGTATTATTTATCACATATTCCAAAGCCTCGTTTTTATAATTTGCAACAACAAGGTCATAGGGCATCTTTCCAGCCCTAAATCCAGGTGATTTTGCATTTTCTGCTATCTCTTGCAACCTGGAATTTACCTTTTGTTTTATATAATCACTACCAACTGTGATTTCATACTCATACTTTAGTTTATCTATACTAAGCTCTTTGTAGGTATATACGCTACTTACTTCGACTGTATTTTGAGGTATATTATTAGACATCATAATTCATTTATTAACATTTTAATTCATATCTTAATAGAGTCATTTTACCAGAATTTAAGTTAAACACAATCCTTAAGAACAGGTTTTTACACAAACAAAAGTGTATTTAGTGATTATAAATTTTCCCTTAAAACCTAAGTTACATGACTTTAAAGTGCGGATAGAGGGACTTGAACCCCCACGAGCAAGCTCACCAGGACCTAAACCTGGCACGTCTACCAATTCCGCCATATCCGCAAGAAATTTTCAGTACCCTATTATAGGTATTCCATTAAAAATATTCAAGGTTTAAAGTCTTACTTAATTTATGGTATTTACACAATCAAAAAAGCTTATTAACATTTCTTAATGAAAGCTCTAAACCCTGAAAATCAATAATGAGATTAATAACAAGCTTCTTACTCGCAATTTTTTTGATTACACAAAGTGGTTGCACAACCCTTATAATAGGTGGTGTGGTGGCTACAGCGACAGCAACAGCAATAACAATGCAGGACAAATCCTTGGGAAATATCATTGATGATACGACTATGGTCATCAGAATTAATAAGGGGCTCTTAAAACATGGGCTATTTTCATCCATAAAGGTTAAAGTAAGTGAAGGAAGAGTATTGCTCATTGGAAGTGTTGACACTCCTGAAAAACAACTTACAGCAGAAAAAATAGCTTGGCAGCAAAAAGAAATTAAAGAAGTGATAAATGAAATAAGAGTAATACCAATTCAAATGGCTTCCATGCTAGACACCACTGTAGATGGCATGATAACAGCGGAAATAAGAACAAGACTCCTGGGAAAAAGAAATATTAAGTCAATTAATTATAGCGTTAATACGGTTGATAGAGTTGTTTATTTGATGGGTATAGCCCAAAATAAAGCGGAATTAAAAGCTGTAATAGCAATTGCAAGAAAAGTAAAGGGAGTAAAACAAGTTGTAAGTTATGTACGATATAGGTACAGTAAGTTACGCCATTAGGCAAAAATCGCTTTCAAATTATAACATTTGTACAATTGTGACAATAGGTAGAGAACATAAATGAAAGTTGCCTTTCAGATGGATGAAAATATAAATTTTGAAACTGACACTACATTCGTGCTAATAAAGGAAGCACAAAGGAGGAAGCACGAAGTTTTTGTCTATGCTCCTAACAATTTAGCACTAAAGCTAAACCATCCAATTGCTCTGGCTCAGAAAGTCAGCGTTGATGATTTTAGTTTTATCTCTAAAGAGGATGTAGCAATCAACTTGAATGAAATGGACATCATATTTATCAGACAGGATCCACCCTTTGATATGCGTTATATTACAACAACATATATCTTAGAAAAAACCAGCGCATTGGTAATTAACAATCCAACAGAAATAAGAAATTGTCCTGAAAAATTGATAACTTCATTATTTCCAGAGCTAATTCCGCCAACTTTGATTACTGAAAATATATCAATGATTAGAGATTTCTACTACAACTATCAAGATATTATTCTGAAGCCATTGTATAGTTATGGAGGAAACGATGTGATAAGAATACAAGATGAGAATAGTATTCAAGTAGTAGTGGATCTCATGATAGCAAAATACGAATGCCCTGTGATTGCACAATCATTTTGTAAAAACATAGATAAAGATAAAAGAATATTGCTACTTTATGGCCAACCAATTGGTGTAATGAAACGAATTCCAAAAATCAGTGGAGAGATCAGAACAAACATGCGACTTGGAGCAAGTTTTGAGCCCGCTCAAATGAACGATAGAAACAATGAAATATGTAACAAAATTGGTCCTGAATTAAAGAAAAGAGGGCTAATATTTGTTGGTATTGATATTATAGATGACTTCCTGCTCGAAATTAACACAACTTCACCCACGGGAGTAGTTTATATCAATAAATTGTATAATATATCGCTAGAAAAGGATCTTTGGGACGTGTTTGAAGAAAAAGCAAGCAGCCATCAACTAAACCTGTGAACAATCACCTTAACAAACTCAGTAGTCCCATTCTTTATCCCTGTTTTTTCTGTACTATTGGTCATATCACGCAATTTTTGAGAATTATTTAATAGATCAAATAGTACCTCTGTTAGATTTTTTTTTGCTTCACTATTCTGCTTAACTATTATAGCTGCTCTCGAGTCTTCAATATATTTTGCGTTATAAAATTGGTGATTATCTTTTGAGTAAGGGTAAGGAATATATATAGCAGAACGCCTAGCAAGAGTGATCTCTGCTATTGAAGTTGCTCCTGCTCTGCTAATTACCAAGTGAGCATTGGCCAGTCTATTCTCCATATCATCAAAAAATTCACTCAATTCACAATCGATCTTTTCACTTTTGTATAGACTTTTGACCTTGTTTACATTTTTCTTCGTACATTGCTGCGTCACTCTAATTTTCTTTTTCATTTTAATAGGTAAATCACAAATTACGCTGCTTACTACATCATCAAAAAAATTTGCACCTTGGCTGCCTGCTATGACCAATATATTTAGGATTTTCTCAGTGCTAGAATGGCTCTGTGCTTTTATATCAACAAAATTTCCTGTAAAAATACATTTATTGCCCTCTGCATATTTAGTCTCCGGAAAGCTGGTTGCAATTAATTTTGCACTCTTGAAAAAGAATCTATTTACTCTCCCTAAAACTGTGTTTTGTTCATGTAAAATTATAGGTATAGAAAGAACTCTTGCTGCAAGAAGAGTTGGAAAAGAAGCATAGCTACCAAAACCAATGACCGATTTTGGTTTTAATTTTCTTACTTGATACAGTGCTAACATAGAGCTGTATATCAAGAAAAGGAAAAACTTAAATTTGTTGCTGCTTGGTTTACATAATGGCAAGGTGTAGTTTCCCACGTCAGTATTTTTATTTGTTTTTTTATCAGTAAATACTATGCAACTATATCCTTGTGCCTTTAGTGCTCTTGCTAAAGTTATAGCTGGAAAAATGTGTCCGCCTGTGCCACCTGTTGCTAAAATAATATCCATCTGTAAATAATAAATCCTAGATTGTTAACTGTTATTTAACAATTTGCACGTAGAATTTTATTAAGCGTTATGATAGTTGAGTTAAAAATGCCTAAAAGTAATAGTAAAAAAGAACCTAATGAGAAAAATAAACCTCAAGAACAAAGAGAAGGCAGAAGCGGAGGTTTTTTAGAACTGCTAAAAAATATAATAAAAATTCTTTTCAATTCGGTCGTTGACCTACCTGAGCACGAGCAGCATAATAAAATGAAAAGCACTAATCTACAACAAGGTTTGGATACTAAAGGAAAAGGCCCAGAAGATCTTCATCCAAAGGCAAAGCTTGAAGTTAAAGAAGCAGCTAAGGGATTGAAAGAAGAGTTACAGAATTCTGATGCTGGTGGTAATCAATCTATTGAAACTAAAGTGCCTAATCAAACTACTACTCAAGACATTGACAACTCTAAAACGATGGAACGTTAGTTCAACTATTTAACATCTGCAGCAAGCACTGATTCATGTATCATCTCTGAAATGGTTGGATGAGGAAAAATCGTAGATTTTATGTCGAAGTCTGTTCCTTCTAGTTGCTTTGCAAGAGCAAAATTGCTAATTAACTCCGTTACTTCTGCACCTATCATGTGGCTACCCAGAATTTCTCCGGTTTTTTTATCTATAATCGTTTTCACTAACCCTTCAGTTTCACTGAGTGCAACAGACTTACCATTAAAGTTAGAGTGAAATTTTCCTATTTTTATATCATACCCACCTTTTATTGCCTGTTCCTCAGTAAGGCCGATGCTCGCTATTTGTGGATGAGAATAAGTGCAATTTGGTATGCATTCTTTTTTTAACGCATGAGCATTTTTACCAGCAATCTTTTCAATGCAGATCACGGCTTCATGGCTCGCTTTATGTGCTAAACATGGTGGGCCAGCTACATCACCTATTGCATACACATTTGATTCACTAGTTTCATACCATTCATTCGTTTCAATAAAGCCAGAAGGGCTTAATTTAATTTTTGTATTTTCTAAACCTATATTTTCAATATTTGCTTGAATTCCAACCGCAACAATCACCCTCTCAAATTCTTTGCTCTCACCACTACTTAGTAGCACTTGAGCAGAGTCTTTACTTTTAGTAAGAGCTTTTACGCTACTGCTTGTATATATTTCTATCCCCTGTTTTGTGAATATTTCTTGTGCTAAATCTGAAATGTCCTTATCCTCCAGCGGCAAAATAGTGCTCTTTATCTCTATGATTGTTACATCAACACCCAAAGTACTATAAAAACTTGCAAATTCTATTCCAATTGCACCAGACCCTATAATTAGTAGCGATTTTGGTAATCTCTCTGGAGTCATAGCGTGCTGCGCATTCCATATTAAATCTCCATTTGCCTCTATTCCAGGCAGATTCCGTGCCCTCACGCCTGTTGCTAAAATGATATGCTTGGAAACAATTTCTTGTTCTTCCTTATCGCTAACGACTTTTATAGTACCATTGCCTGCAAGTTTACCAAAACCTTGATGAACTTTGATATTATTTTTTTTCATCAAATATGCAACACCGCTTGACAATTTATCAACAACGTTTCTTGAGTATTTCACTATTGATTGTATATCAAAATTCGCTCCCTTTACTTCTATACCAAACTCTTTTGATCTTTTTATTAGCCTATAAACCTCAGATGCTCTAAGCAGTGATTTTGTTGGTATACATCCCCAATTTAAGCATATACCGCCTAAATTTTTTTCTTTTTCCACAATTGCAGTTTTAAACCCAAGCTGTGCCGCCCTAATTGCCGCTATATAACCACCAGGACCGCTACCTATAACCGTAATATCATACTCATTCATCAGTTTTCTTCGTATTCAAAAAGATTATATATAACAGATGGAACCCATACAATCAATGGTCTGTCATCTACCGTCTTAAGAGTCAAGATAAAAGTTGTTATTTTTTATCATGGCATTTAAACAAACGATAATTTTTCTCATGACAGCAACTAATGCAACCTTAGCAGCTTTGCCAGAATCAACCAAACGCTGATAAAACGCTTTCATTT
Organism: Wolbachia endosymbiont (group A) of Pherbina coryleti; assembly: GCF_964026875.1. Classification (NCBI taxonomy): domain Bacteria; kingdom Pseudomonadati; phylum Pseudomonadota; class Alphaproteobacteria; order Rickettsiales; family Anaplasmataceae; genus Wolbachia; species Wolbachia endosymbiont (group A) of Pherbina coryleti. The sequence goes on along the minus strand of NZ_OZ034706.1, from coordinate 953,699 downwards.
TTCTGTTGTGGCGCATAGCAACAAGAGCTGACATGTATAGTGCTTTCTTTGCATAAAACCTGCCTCCTTTGATTTGAGCTTTGCCAACTTTTCTTCCACTTTCACTAGTTTTAGGTGCAACTCCAACTAAGCATGCAATTTCTCTATTCTCTAATCTACCAAGCTCAGGCACCTCTGTCAGTAGAACGCTCGCCGTCTTTGATCCAATACCTTTATAGCTGATTAAAAGCTCATTTTTTCCTTTCAATTCAGCTATTGCGTCTTCTATGTCTTGCCTAATTTCTTTCAATTGTTTTTCAGCAAACCCTATCTGTCTTTCTATGTATTCTCTAGCTTTTCCCGTCGCACTTTGCAGGCGACACTTGTTTGCATGAATTGCATCATTTAAATTACGCTCAACTGCCCCCAGCTCCTTTAATTCCTCTTGCTTTTGTGAAATTATACATCCTTTTACTTCACCGTCTTTACTGACAAATTCAGCGTATTTTTCCAGTAATTTAGCATCTAACTTGTCAGTTTTTGCAAAATGATTGCAAGCTTTGGCAAATGCATATACCCGATTCGGGTGAGCTTTATGGACAGTTATCTTGCAACAATTTTATAATGAGCTTTTCATAGCCACCAGCTTACACATAACTTGATGGGTAAATCGACTATATTTGTTTCTATAAACTTAGATATAGCATCACTCACGTTTGCTATGCGCTTATGCTTGCCATTAATTGAGATGTCCAATGCTTCCTTGGAAACATCTACTCCCATGAAAATTATTCTAGCCATTTTTGTACCTATAAATATAATCAAACAATAATGCAAAATGCTGTATACAGGATTGTAATTCGATCTTTTAGATCCACCTACCGTTCGTACTACATTTTGCTTTAAGCCTTACTATTACCCACAAATAAAAACATAGTATTGTATTTACTCAAATAATTTAATTTTATTAACCTGAAAGCTTATTAGATTAAAATTATTAAACTAAGAGTTATAATTTTAGCAACTAAAAGCTGTAAATTGCACCATATAAACAGTTATTTCAAGCAAAAGTTATGCCATTAAGAGCTATGCAACAAACATTTATATTTGTGGGTAATAGTAAGATCTAAATCCGATAGAGCATTGTTGGCACACCATCAAAAGTCGCCTCAGACCTCTAATGCATCAATGTACAAACTTACACCTTTTAGTTGGTAATACCATTTTAGACGTTTATCATTCGTTTTAGAAAATACTATAGTAGCGGAATGACGAATTTTTGTTTTTCAAATTGTCAGTAAATCTAAGTCAGTTTAGCTATATAAAACATAGTATAAAAAGAGCTATTTTAGCAAAATTTTAAACAAATAAAGTTAATTACTTCACAATTGATACCTTACGAGAAAAGCACATTTGATACAGATTTAAAATACAAGTTAACGAATTATTATGATTTTTACCAAGATAATAATATAGTAAGGTTTGGTAGTGAGGTATCAAAATGGAAAAATACACCAACGCATGGTTTAATAAGAAAGATAATCATGATTGTGCAAATGATGGCACTTGCGGGCAATCTATAAAGGATTTTAGGATTGGTAATTCTGATATTTCTTTTTTTGATAGTAACAAAAACTTAATTGCCAAAGTACCTAAACTACCAAAGTATTCTAGGGATAAATATGGGCATCAATTGTATAAGGAAGCTGAGTCAAAGCAGTTCAATTATTTTTCCACAAATATACATGATGTTTTGTCTAACAGCTTTACCGTTAAATACGGGTATATAAATTGTACTATAAAATACGACAACTTATCTGAGCAGGAACAAAACCAAATAGAAACAGACATTAAAACTGCCTATGAAGCATTTAAAGAAAAGTTTTGCTTGAAAAATAGTAATGCAAGTTACAATATAACGGTTCACATTTTTAATAATAGAAGCGATTATACAAAGTATAACAATCTTCTCGGCATAGATGAAGATGGTGGTCCAGGATATATTACACGAGGAGTAACAGATTGTCAGAATATTCTGACATATAAGCAAAGTGCCATGGATTTTGTTCTAGGTCATGAGCTAGGCCACATATTTCAATTGCGTTTTTCACCATCGGCAACAGTCCAAACTTTGAATATTCTGGATACTGAACTCATAGCGAATGTCATTGGACGAGAGGTAGAAGAAAAAAATTATAAAGCTATTTGCAAGCAGATGGGTGTAGATGAATATGAAGGCCATGGATGGATGTTTAAATTTAAATATAAAGGTACACTTTATAAATATCACAAGAACCTTTCAGAAGAAGAAAAATTTAAAGCTATACAAAATGTCAAGAATATTCGTGAACTAGTAGATGAATATGAAGATCATGGATGGATGTTTAAATTTAAATATAAAGATACAACTGGTAGTATATACCTCAAGGACCTTTCAGAAGATGAAAAATTTCAAATTATACAACGTGTCAAGAATTCTGGACTAGATGAATATGAAGACCATGGATGGATATTTAGTTTTAAATACAAAGGCACCACTTATAACGTAAGATACAAGGACTTTTCAGAAGATGAAAAATTTAAAGCTATACAAAATGTCAAGAATATTCATGAACTAGTAGATGAATATAAAGACCATGGATGGATATTTAGTTTTAAATACAAAGGCACCACTTATAACGTAAGATGCAAGTACTTTTCAGAAGAAGAAAAATTTCAATTTATCAAAGACATTAAGAACTCTCATGAATCGCTCGTTAGTGAATGTGATGGATTGGGGAATGAGAATACAGTTTTATCGATTCACGTTGATGAAAATAAGGAGATAAGTCGAATGTATTTTCGAAACTCCGACAAAAATATATTCAAACAGCTAGATAAGACACTTATAAGCAGAAGTAAGTCTGAAGAAGAGGTAAATGAAAACCGCACGAATCCAGAGCCAGAAGAAGAACAAAAAGGTGATGACTACACAGAGGTTACAGGAATGTTGCAATTTAAGTACAAAGGGACCAATTATGCTATACAACACAGAGGTTACCTTTTAGTAGAAGAAGAAAAACTTCGATTGATTCAAGATATAAAGAACTCTCATGAATCGCTCGTTAGTGAACGTTATAGATTAAATGAAGGGTCATTAAGTCAGAATGCAACTGTAGTAATTTTTGTTGATGAAAACAAGGACATAGAGAAAATGTATTTTCATAATCCAGACAAGAATATGTCCAAATGGTTAGATAAGACACTCATAAGCAGAAGTAAGCCTGAACAAGATGTGGATGACACAGCAGGAAAAGAGCCTGAACCAGAATCAGCCGAAGAGGATACTCAGCAACCCAGTAATTTCTTATCCAATATTTTTTCAGCAATTAAATCCATTATTGATTCTATCTCATCACTCTTTTCATGGTTATTTGGGTCGAAAGAGAAAGAGTCTAATCAACAATCTGATGATAATCCTTCTTTGTTTAAGCTCGATGCTAATGAGTTAGATCACGAAGTTAAGCCTGATGCCAATGAGTTAGGTCACGATGTTAGAGATCACTTATCAGACAATTATAACCATTACAACTCATCTGATGGGCTAATGTAATATAGCTAATTTACAGTATCTGTTCAGATGCATGGCTAATGTACAAATATTGAAACAAAAATTCCAGTGCCCCTGTGATGTCATTCCAGTGCTTGACACTGGAATCCAGCATTTCCATAATCATCAAAACATTGTATTTTAACAAAAAACAGCTATTTTTATGCTTGCCAACTTAATAAAATTCCTGGATCCCAGTGGGCTTTGTTGCATCGCTCAAGTGAAAAGAACTGGCAGTTACTGACAAAATTCATTATAAATAGCCATTTAACTGTTGAAGAAAAAATATGCCACAAAAAATGAGAGTCAGTAACTGCCATGAATATAACAAATTTCTCCAAGAAAGAGGAAGCATTTTTTGTTATATCAATGACGCCATAGAAAATTGGTACGAGAATTGTCCAAAAATGCAGGGCGGCAACTATATTTATAGTGATAAAGTTGTGATTTTGGTGCATATAATCGTCAGTTTCTTTAGAATTGGTTTAAGACAAACAGTCGGGTTTATAAAAGGGTATTTGCAACAAATAGGAAGAGATTTGGCAGTTATCAGCTATTCACAAGCATCAAGAAGGTTTAAGAAACTTAATATTAAGATAAATGATTGCAGAATTGATAAAAATAATATGGAAGATATCGAAATTGCTATAGACAGTACAGGAATTAGTATATACAACAACACACAGCAAGGAAAATAGCACTGACAGAAAATATCGTGGCTATGAGCAAACGAGAAAATTGCACGTAATGTTGAATATAAACAACAAAAAAGCCATAGCTGTAAAATACAGTAACGGTGTCTACTCTGATCACTATGGAGCTTGTGATTTGCTAAAAGAAGTTGATTTTCAGCATGCCATAAAAGCACTATATGCAGATAGAGCATGTGATCATACGCGTCAAGTTAAGGAAATAAAGGTATGAAAGAGATAGAATAATAAGGTATAAGTTCTCCCAGATATACTTTTAGTGAGAGAACCAATGAATAAAATAACTTGCTTATCAAAAAAGCTCAAAGAATTTTTTAATGAAAAAGCAGAGAAAATCTCAATTACAACAAGGTTTATAAAAAGAAAGAGAAAGCTAAAAGGTTCATCATTCGTAAAAGCCATGGTCTTGGGTAATATAGGAGTTGATAATTGTAGCGTAGAAACAATGTGTCAATTACTAAACGAGGACTCGATAGATATAACAAAACAAGGTTTGGATTTTAGATTTACTGAAGAAGCAGTGGAATTTATGAAAAGGATGTATAATGAATCTGTGATTCTCTTTAAAAATATCTTGCAAGTTGATTGCAAAATCTTACAGCAATTTAATAGTGTTAAATTATTGGACAGTAGCTATATTACTCTACCTAACAGTATGGAAGAGATGTATAAAGGTTATGGTACTAGCTACAGTGGCTATGAAAGCAATACTAAGTCTGGAATAAAGTTACAATTAGTTTTCGACTACATGAATCAGATAATAGACCAACTTAATTTAACGGAGGGGGTAAGATCAGACCAGGGATATAGGAAACATTTAAGTAATATATTAAGCAATGATTTGCTAATATCTGATCTCGGTTATTTTGTGCCAAGTTCTTTTAAACAAATCAATGAAATAGGAGCTTATTTCATAAGTCGTCGATACCAACATATATGATGTAGAAACAAATCAAAAAATGGAGTTATTAGAATGTTGAGAGGATAAGTTATTTTTAGAAAACGAGGTATTGTTAGGAAAAGAAGCAAAAATTAGAGTAAGAATTATATGTCAGAAACTAACTGAAGAACAGTCTATGGGCAGAAGAAGGAAAGCTAATAGATTAGCAAGATCGCAGATCCTCTAAAAGAAATCAAAAATTGTTGAACTGGTCAATATTTATAACTAATGTTCCAGAAAATAAAATTAGTGCTGAGCAAGTATTAACGATTTACAGAGTAAGGTGGCAAATTGAGTTATTATTTAAATTGTATAAAAGCCATATCAGGCTTGATAAGCTAAAAGGAAAGCCATGCAGAGTATTATGTGAACTATATGCTAAATTGTGCGCAATTCTTATATTTCACGGCATAGTTGGTTGCACAGAAGTGAAAAAGAATACAGAACTTAGCTTAACAAAGGCATTTATTGAGCTAAAAAGGCGGGTTAGAGAGTTATTTTTAGTATTAACCAAAATTAATAGTTTAAAAGCATTTCTTAAAAAACTCACTATAACTTGGTCGCGATTTTCATTAAAAGACAAACGTAGAAGGGCTAGAGTATCCACTTTAACCTCTCTAAATTTGCTCACAATCTCTTAACTTGACGCGTATGGAGCATGTGATAGGCACAAGTTTTATAAGTTGTGTAACGAATATGATATAAAGACAAAAATTCCACCAATAAACAATGCGGCAGAACATCCAGAAATAGATTATATGTCTGACAGGAATGCTGCTATTAGGTTAATAAAATTATACGGTGAAGATGGCATGAAAGAATGGAAAAAAGAAGTAAATTATGGGAAAAGATCTTATATTGAAGGGTTTTTCTCAAGATTAAAACAAATATTCGGATTTAGTTTTAGGAATAAATCTGAGATAAATCGAGAAAAAGAACTGCTAATCAAATGCTATTTGCTTAATAAATTCACTGATATTGGTATGGCTAAATTTGAGATAGTTACATGAATTTACCATAAATCACCATCTCATAAAGTGTGATGCAACAAAGCCATCCCAGTGTCAAGCACTGGGATGACACCCTCCTTATGGGCCAAAATCACAATGTTCGTATCAACTATGTTTTTTAAAATTTTTTGAATTTAGTTTCATTACAACTTTTGTTTGTAATTTTGTTTTTTATTCGAGTAAAAAGTGCATTTTTGACAATAAAAACCCTAACTTAATCATAGAAAAATTTTGTATCAAACAACAGTTACTGCTTAGATCTTATGGTTAACGAATATGTGTATAAATACTTTAAATGTGTGTAGACGTATTTATCCACATATTCGTTAACCTATTTTCTATGCAGATTTTTTTAATTCACATTGACTGCTTCTTTAAGCCTCGCATTGGCAATTACTATGATTTTACGCATTAGAGCTGTCATAGCCACCATCTTCTTTTTACCTTTACCAACAAGCCTTGAATAGAAGGCACCAAGCGCAGACTTAGACCTTGAAGCAGACATCGCAGCTGTAAAAAGCTTTTCACGAACGTTGCTTCTGCCACCACTTATTCTGCGATAACCAATAGTTTTACCACTTTCTTTCGGATGAGGTGCAACTCCAGCAAGACTTGCAATTTCTCCCCTACTTACATAACCAAGTTCTGGCATTAGACACAGAAAATCTTGAGATAATTTTGCACCTATTCCTGGAACTGTTTTAAGGATTTTTTGGCGCTTTTGTAACTCTGGATTCTCATCAATAATTTTTTGTATGGTATTGTTGAGCTCATCTATCTGGCTATTAAAGAATTCAATAGTTTTCTGACAGCTTTCTTTTATATGGTCGTTTTCAGGTGCTGCAAGCCTAGATTTCTCTTGAGCTCTCATTTTTGTAATGTCATCACGACGTTGACAAAGTGCAACTAAGGTTGTTTGTTCTTTTGACATAGGTGCAAATAGAGATAGAGTACTATAGCGTTCAAACCCATACTGAGCAAGGGCTCTTGCATCTGATTGATCAGACTTTGCTAAAGTTCCATGAGATAGAACAAAGCTTTTTACTTTGCGAGTATTAGCTCGATGTACAGCAATATCTTTATCAACAAGAAAATGTGCTAAGCCAAGCTCATATTTTCCAGTGTTTTCCAGAGTTACTAAAGAATTAGGTAAGATATTTGAAAAATCTTGAAACAATTGTTGCCAGCCAGCAGTATCATTGTCGAATTCGACAGCGTTCTTCTGTTTGTGAACTGCAACAACATTTTTAAATTTTCCAATATCAATGCCAATAAAATTTTGATAAGATGTAATCATAATAACCTCGATTAGTTTTAATTAATTTAAGATTGTAAACGGGTGCATACATATGTCCCATGCAACTATTCAAACGTATCGAGAGATGGGCTAGTGTACCTTGATCCGAACGGTTATAATACCAACAGTTGGTCGGTCGCACACGCCCGTGATAACTCTATTCCTATAGTGAGTAGGGTTATCTTCCCTCTTATCTCCTTTATATCATATTTTTAACTTACAACAGTTGTGGATTCATTCGCGGTATCTCGGCATAGATTCCGCTAACAAGTAGCGGAATGACGAATTTGTCGTTTTTCAGATTGTCGTAAGTCAGTTTAGCTATAGCATAATGCTATATTAATAAATAATCTATATAATACTATTAAATATAATAATTAAAATCTAAATTACTTTCTCTATAAAAGGAGAAATTTACCTTAATGAAAATACATATATATTTAATATTGTTTTTATTTTTTTCTTGCACTCAACTATATGCTGACGAGGAAATTGCAAAATTTGATTTACTTATTGGCGAGATAAATGAAGCAAGCTTCACTCTTAAAGGTGCAATAAAGGTTACAGTAGAACCAGGCTGGCACATATATTATAAAGATCCTGGAGATTTTGGCCTTCCCACGTCTATTAGTTACAAAGGTAATGCATCAGATATAAATATTCACTGGCCTATTCCAAAGGAACATAAAGATAAAGTAGGGAGAGAGACGTTTGTAAGTAACGTATATGAGGGTATGGTATTATTTCCCTTTAAGATGAATATATTTTTAAATCAAGGGTATATTGACCTTAACTTCCATATAAATTATGCGATATGTAAAGATAGGTGCATCCCTAAAAATGTTGAGATAAAAATCAGGCAACCATTAAAGGATTTTATAGATTCTGATATCAATAAACTTATAAATGAGTGGTATGAAAAATAGAGTTCTCATGGGGTAGGTGTCATTCCAGCGCGTGACACTGGAATGGCTTTGTTGCATCGCTACTTATGAAAGGCTAACTATAATTAGGATTATAAGCAACTTATTGAAAATCTTGTTTTTTTGCAATCAATCTGATCAAATTTAAGAATAGTAATTTGTTATTTATATTAATAAATTTAATTCTATTGAAAATAGCTAAAGCATTGAAATTCTTGAATTTTAGCCGGATTAGTGAGTGGTAGTGAAATTTCTTTTACTCAAATTTAGGTATTCACTGACCGTTCTTGTTATAAATACCAGAATAATAAGCTACTGATATTCTCCACCTTTTTTATCTTTAATCCATCATAGCTAGCGATGCAACAAAGCCCACTGGAATCTCATTTACTTTTTTGTTCACTATGTGAGGAACTTGGGCCTACAAGTATATAAACATAATGGTTTCGCATAAAAAATTTAGATCCCAGTGTCACGCACTAACTGTACGAACATTGAGATATAAGAGTAATTTGTACCAAGAAAAAAGATGTCATCCCAGTGTCCAGACACTGGGATGGCTTTGTTGCATCGCTAGCTATGATGGATTAAAGATAAAAAAGATAGCGAATATCAGTAGCTTATTATTCTGGTATTTATAACAAGAACGGTCAATGAATACCTAAATTTGAGTAAAAGAAATTTCACTACCATTTACCAATCCGGCTAAAATTCAAGAATTTCAATGCTTTAGCTATTTTCAATAGAATTAAATTTATTAATATAAATAACAAATTACTATTCTTAAATTTGATCAGATTGATTGCAAAAAAACAAGATTTTCAATAGGTTGCTTATAATCCTAACTATAGTTAGCCTTTCATAAGTAGCGATGCAACAAAGCCCACTGGGATCCAGATTGGACACTAAGTTGGTGAGTATAAAAGTAGCTAACCTTATGTTAAAACACAATATTTTTGGTGAGGGGTTGCATTAAAAGCTGGATTCCAGTGTCAAGCACTGGAATGACATCGTCTTAACATTGTACCATATTACAATGTTCGTACAGTTATGTGTCACGCTACTTGGATGACAAGAAAAGGTTTCTAGAATGACGGAAACGAAGTCATACATAGAAAATAGGTTAGGTATTTTCAATTTTTGTTGTATACTCAAATAAAAATCTCACTTTTACAGATGGATACAGTAAAGTTTGTTTTATTACTGCCAACAATATTACTCATGCTAGTTGCTGGTGTTTACCTATCGATTAAACTAAAATGGCTACAGGTATTTAGATTACCATACGCCCTTTCACTCCTTGGGGCTAGAAAAGGAGAAAATAAATTTTCTTCTATAGCCGCTCTGTTTACAATTTTAGGGGGAAATTTAGGAGTAGGAAATATTTCAGGAACTGCTGTTGCTCTAAAAACCGGAGGACCGGGCTCTATTTTGTGGATGGCGATAATTATTGTTATCACTTCTGTGATAAAATATGTCACTTGTTATCTAAGTATAAAAACCAGAAAGGAAAAGAACGGACGGTTTATAGGTGGCCCTGTAGCCTACATGGCTGATGCATTTAACTCTAGAAAAGCTACAATTGTGTTTCTAGTTGTTATGATAATGGTTTCAATAACAGTTGGTAACCTTGTTCAGGTAAATTCTCTATCAATACCACTTAACATGATAGATGTGCCTGTAGTCATTGGTGGCATTGTAATGGCCATAATATTTTTTGTTGTTGCAGCTCTCAGCTTAAAAAAAATTAAAATTTTTATATCGGCTATGATACCGATAATGACGGTAAGTTACCTCACACTTTGCGGTATCATATTATTTAAATTTAGTGAAAATATTCTTCCTTCTCTAAAACTAATAACAAGCAGTTTTTTTACAACTAGTAGCTTTAACTCTGGTTTATCTCTAGGTTTGATTTTAGAAATGTTGACTATTATTCAAGTTGGAACTTTGCGAGGTATTTTTGCAACAGATATAGGGCTTGGCCTCGAAGGAATCGTACATTCTTCAATTGTTCCTAAGAAAAATAATAATAAATTTATTATTGAACAGAGCCTAATCACAATAATATCGCCTTTTATAGTTGCATTCATAGTGTTTATTACAACAATGGTACTGCTTGTCACAGATTCTTGGGTCACTGATTTAGAGAGTACTAACATGTGCATATTTGCTTTTAGAAAAGCTATGAATTGGCCCTATATTGACTATTTAATTATGGCCATAATGTTTTGTTTTGCCTTTACTACTATTTTTACTTGGTTTTTTTGCTCAAAACAGACAATACGCTATGTGTCTATGGATAATAAATACACTAAAATCTGGATTGTAATTTTTACCATGATCATTCCGCTTGGTGCGATAGGTAAAGTCCGGTTGCTATGGGATGTTGCTGATATCTCGATTGCTGCTTTGTTGTTTATCAACATACTCGCTATACTCAAGCTAACCTCTCAAGATCCAGAAGTGTTTACTATGAGTAGCAGATATTTGAAGTTGCAAAAACAGAGCTATAGCTAAAGCAATTTAGGCTATGCAGCTGTTGTGATATAAGAGTGATTTCCGCCAAGAAGGATGTCATCCCAGTGCCCAGACACTGGGATCCAGGAATCTTGATTGGCACTAAGTTAGTGAGCATAAAAGTAGCTAATCTTATGTTAAAACACAACATTTTTGATGGGGTTCGTGAAAGGCTGGATTCCAGACTGGAATGACAACTTAAATCGTTTGATGTTACCATAAAATAGCTTGTGTCATCACATTAGTAACACAACCTTCCTTAATAAAAATTCAACCAATGCTTGTGATAATTATATTAGCTAGTATTAGCTAGAACTAAAGGCAGAGGGTTATTAGTGAGGGATATATGGGCACTAACGATACACAACAAGAACACATTTATAATGAGCGCATTCAAGAAATTTTTCCTTTATTTGATAAAATAAAAAAGGAAGACGACCCAATTTATAATGCTAGAGTTGATTTTAACACAGTAAAGTTTTTAACAAAACACGCCAACTGGAATTGGGACGAAGAAGAAAACAAAGATAAAGCATATGGAGTTATTCTTCAGAAATGCGACAAGACAAAGAAAGCTGGACAAGAGCTTGAAAGTGAAGTTAAAGAAAGGTTGAAAGAGTATGTTGATGATGTTGCAGGAGTTTCAATATACGGTAATCACGCAAGTATTACGCTGGGAGATGACAAAAAAGAGTTTAAAATCAGCGAATTTTTAAATAGTGATTTTTGTGAGAAGAATGAAATCTCGGGATTTTCAACATTGCATAGTGATGGAAAGAGCGGAATGCATGGTTTTGTTGCCGAGGAAGAAGGGAAAAAAATAAGACATTATGTCGTAACTGATGGTTCATATGAAATGACTTTAAAGTGGTATGCGGAGGGGAAGGAATGTAAGATCAAAATTAAGATTGATGCTAACGGTGTAGACCTTGTTAAAGGTGATGATTTTTCTCTAGAACGGTTAGAAGTAAACAGAGATGTAAAAATAGGTGGTTTATTCTTGCATGAAATACAATTCAGGGAGAAAGGACAAGGAAAAGTGAATGAGATGCAACATAGTAAAGACAGTAACGAGCTATCATCTGAAACTACGACAAGAATTGATGTTAATAGAGATGTTAGTGTTCAAGCTACTGATATAACTCGAAAAAAAGAAGATCACCATTCACATTTTGGACCACAATCTAACAGCAGAAGGCAGTCTTACGATAGCGGAATTGGAAAAGATTTTGACGATAAAATTCATTCTCAGGAGGCTAAAGAAAAGCGTGAGCTTAGACAAGCAGCACGAGAAGCAAATTCGGGAGGTCAAGTTTATAACCTACAATCGCTTTTTGAGGAGAATCCTCAGAACAAAAAAACTCCTCCGCCACTTCCACCTAGAACTAGTTCACTACCACCTAAAAAAGGTGTTTTCGATGAGCAAGGGGGAGCCAAATCTGGAAGCCAAAAACCAGATGACTTGCGCGAAAATGAGCAAACACCTAATAATCAGCAAAAAGGTGCAACTTCTGATTCTTCAGATAGTTCTACTTTCACCAAGTCTGTAAGCCACAATCAAGATAATAGGCAAGAAGATGAACGGTATGACAATCCTACATTTGGACATGCTGTACCTGGAAGCCAAAAACCAGATAGAAGTGAGCAAACACCTAATGATCAGCAACAACCTAAAACCCAGCAACAAGAAGGAAATAGCAAAGGCGATCTGTTACAAGACATCAGAAATTTCAAGAAAAACAACTTACGGCACATTGATGTTGATGATAGAAAAGCATCAATTGCAGGAAGTAGAAAAAATAACCCATCACCGTTAGAGACATTAAAGGACATAATTCCTTATTCATCTTCTCCAGATAACAGTGATAACCAAGATGCTAGTGATGCTAAGTGGAAAGAAAGTGAACAGCCGCTCTCTGCTACAGCACTCAATAATAAAAGTGACTCGGGCTATTCATCTCCAACTCATGACAATAATGAACAATCTCAAGTAAATCCTGAACAGTTAAAGAAGAGCTTAGAGAACATTGAACAAAGTGATCAAACTCCACCTGAAAATCTTCTTAAAGAAATCAGAGATAGATCACAGCAGGATAATAGAGGATTAAGGCAAGTTGATCCTACTGATAAACTGTCACAAGATAAAGAAGATGGATTGCAAAAAGACGATTTAGCAGATGTAAAAATAGTGGAAGGTCCAACTATTAGTGTCTCTGCTTCAACACCAAATAGTATAAGTGATTCAGGCTATATATCTCCAACTAATAGTGATAGTAAATCTCAAACAGATTTAAAACAGGTAGGAAGGAAATTAGAAGAACATATTAGACAAAGTAATCTAACTCTATTTGAAGAACTTAAAAATACATTAGGTCAAGAAAATCTCGGGTTAAAACCAGCTGATCAGAGTCAGATTAGCGAAGAAACTAAAAAACGCTTGAGAGAAGTTGGGTTGCTAAAAGACAGCTCAACAGACATAAAAGCAAACGATTCGGGCTATTCATCTCCAACTCATGACAATAATGAACAATCTCAAGTAAATCCTGAACAGTTAAAGAAGAGCTTAGAAAACATTGAACCAAAAGAAATCGGAGATACGAGTGAGTTAAAAGGAGCATTGGGAAACCCGGATAAAGGGTTAAGAGAACCGGCACAACAGGCTACTAAAGAAAATATTCCTAAAGATTCATTCTCAGAAAACATTTTAGAAAAGATAGGAGAAGGTAAACAATATGACCCTATACGTAAGTGGTTAGAAAAAACAGTGGCAGAACGAGAAAATAATGACACTAATCCAACTGTAGATAAAAATAGCGAACTATATAAATTACTAGAGAAAGATGAAGCACAACTGAAAGCTGGAGTAATAGAAGAAGAAAGAGGAGATACTTTAACAGAACACACTGATGGTTATGATCGCAATAGAATTGCATTAGCTAACAGAAATAAAAGACCACTAGATTGGGCTAAACAGGTTGCTGAGTCACAACAAAAAAAAGATACTAATAAAGGTATTTCAATATAAATTGAAGTTAAAATAATTGCTTAGCAAACAATAGGTTTCATGTAATGGTAACCCTATAACGGAAGAGTAGGAGCCGCGTAAGAACAATACGAACACTCCAGCTAGGCCTTGTATATTGCATCCCCCCGCCCTATTTTTCCACTCTTCTGATGCTAAATAATACTTAATTTCTTGTTCACTGAGACGTTTAAATTTCACTATTGTAACCACAGTCCTGATATGTTGTTTAGATTGATCGGGAGTTAATAGACATACACTGGTGTATACTCTATGCCTTCTTCCTGATAACAAGCGGATACATTTTTCTGCTTGCTCAACGTTTTCAGCTTTGAGCAATATCCTTCTACCACAAGCAACAACTGTATCAACACCAAGCACAAAATAATTTGGATTTAAACTTTGTATTTTCTCAGCTTTACTTTTTGCCATACGGATTGAGTAATCCTTCGGAAGTTCCTTTTTTAAAGGGGCTTCATCTATATCTGCTGGCAAAATTAAACCTGGCTCAATGTTTATTTGTTTTAGTAAAGCTATACGCCTTTTCGATGATGAAGCAAGAATAAGATTATTTAGAGATCGTTCTGTCACTTGTACCTTTAAGCCTTCTAATGATCCTACCCTTTCTCGCATTCCTATCGTAAATGCTCATCTCAACTAACACCCTATCCCCTATAATGATGCGTATTTTACTTCTTCTCACTTTCCCTGATACATGACAGATAATCTCATGTTCATTGTCCAGTTTCACTCTAAATTCTGCTGCAGGTAGTAAAGCAGTTACTGCCCCTTCCACTTCAAAAATTGTTTTCGATTTCTCGTCTTTTATCATATGTTATATTATAATTTAATAATCTTTTTTAGTCTACTATAGATTTTAAATTATTATCAACACAAAAGACCTTTTGCGCCCCACTTAAGTTGCAACTTAACCCCAACCATCTTCACAATGATACCCTACCTACGTTTCTACTCTCTGCCACCTTCTCAATAGAACTTATAGGACTTATGTTGAAAGATAAATCATTATCACAATTTTCTTCATCGCTATCAAGTCCACTATCAACGCTTAAAGATCTGAGTAATGTTGTCTTCTCTCTCAGTGGAACATAAGACTCATTATCAACGCTTGAAGATTTGGATAACCTTTTCTTCTGTCGTGGAGCATTACCAGACTCATTAGAAATTTCTCCCGTTAGTTGATTGTTGAAGCTCCTTTGTTCATCAGCACGAATTTTTTCTTCCAGTCCATCAAGCATTCCTACCAATTCATCACCCCATTCATTTTCTTCTTCTAATAATTGTTTACACTTTTCTTTCTCACGCTCTAGCTCGTTTCTTAACTCTTCGACTTTATCTTCATCTTTAGTGAGTTCAAGTGTAAGCACCTTATCTCCTGGAAATTCCTCGTACTCGTTTTCTAGTTCTTCAATGTTGAGTTTTAGTCTCTCTTCTCCAAGTGTATCCTGTAAATCGCTATCCTGCCTATCTGATTCTTTAATCTTTTGCTCAATTTCTACTTGTACCTTATATTCCTGATCTAATTCTCTTAGCTGATCTTTCAAGCGCTCTTTCTGCTGGCGTCGTTCAACCATTATCTGTTCCGCATCTTCTCGTGCTTGATTTAGCTCTTTTTCCAAATTCTTCTTTCCTGCATTAACAATTTTCAGCTCTTCCTTTAGCTTTCTTTTTTCTTCATATACACCTTTAAGTTCTTGTGCTTTCCCTTGTAGCTCTTTTAACACACCTGCTAATTCTTCATTTTTTTGTGCCAGTTCAGTTTGCAATTCCGTGTTTTTTTGCTCCTCTTTTTCAAACCTGTCTTGTAAATTGCTATTCTGCTTCTCTAACTTTACAATTGTTTGATTAGCTTCTGCTTGGGTTGTTTCTAGTTTCTCCTGTAGTCGCTGATTTTCTTGTATTAATTCATGGTGCTTTTTATTTATCACTTGCAACCCTGCTTCTATTTCTTGCTTCAATTCAACAGCTTCTTTTTTCAAATTTGACATTTCTTGCTTCAATTCAACGTTTTTTTCGGACAGCATCTGATTATTTAAAATCAATTCATCCATTTGTTGTGAAGCAAATTCTGTCTGAGTTCCAGTGTGCTGTAAATTGACTTCCGTTTTAGTTTCGATTTGTTGTGAAGCAACTTCTGTTTGAGTTTCAGTGTGTTGTAAATTGACTTCCGTTTGAGTTGATGCATTGCTATTAATAGAAGGAGGAAGGCTATTGTCAGCATCAACTTTAGGGTCTAATTCTCCCTCTGGTTCCTCGCGATAGGCCGCTATAGACTCATTTTGAAAATTATTATTAGCAGTAGGTACAACATCAGCAGCCTTACCTTTTTCTAGTACAGCATCATATAAGGAGAGACCTTGAATATATAATTCATCGTTTTGCTTTATTAATTCTAAGATCTCATCCGATAGCACAAAATCTTCATCATTAAATTTTAGTACTTCAGTTATGCCATCGCTACTCACATTCATAATCATGGTACACATTTCGGATCCATCCTTTACAGGCCAAGTGCTTTTCATTTCATAATATGCGCCCTCTTTAAATTCATAATATCTTTCCTTACCTTTCCGATGAGCGTGTATTTCATGTTTTTTATTGCAATAGATATTCAGCTCTTTAATATCTTTCTCTTGCTGTAAAATGTCACTAATCCTGGTTTGCTCACTTCTATTGTAATTAATAAGATTGATATTCAAAACTCTATGAGTGTTATCAGTTTCTGTGTAATAAGCTCGAAACTCTACGCCTTTCTCTCCAAGATATTTACTTGCAGCTTCTTTTCCCTGCTCTGCCAACTTTATGCATTTATCTATATCTTCCTTAAAGCTCTTATTAGCAGACTCTGTTACTGCTTTATCTATGTACGTTTTTTTAAAATCTCCATCATTTATTAGGTCATAAAAACTCCACTTATCCCCAAAAGCCCTCTGCACGTAAGTGAAATTCTTTTTTTCCTTTAGTTTTCCTAAGAACCACACCTTTTCTTTCAGATTTTTCAGTTGAAAGCTTACCCTTGCCTTTACACTAGAGTTTTTGGCAGGAATACTAACTTCTTCTAATTCTTTAAGTAATTTGTTATTTTTTATAATTGAGGAGCAAAACTTTACAATAGCAGAATTTGCAAACGAAGGATCTTTTTTTATATCTTCATCAATAATTTCTTTAAAACGTGCAAATTGAGGTAGAACATAAAAATTGATTATTTCTTTTTCTGATCTTGTTTTATTAGCATAAGAGATATCACCTAATTGTGAATATAACTCTTTTAATGTATAGTAGATAAGCGTAGAGTAATAAACCTCCCTATTCAGTGAAGTTGGTCCAATACACTTTTCAAGTTGATCACCTGTTTTTCCTGCCTCTGCTGTTTTTTCTTCTTTAGCCAAACTTCCAATCATAATACACCTCCTTAACTATATTTATATTATACCAATTAACATATATTAAAAGAAATCAAACTGTATAACCTTGCCCTACACTAACTTTTATGATTACTTAATTGTGTGAAAATAACTGCAAGTGTTAAACTTGAGCTTTTATTTTTCATTATACATTTCTTACTACATGTTTATACTGCTGTCTTGCATAATAGACTATTCGAAGTTACACAAGTATTTTTTTTATTAGATAAGAGTTAGTAAGAGCCTGTTCATAATTTTTTCAGAAGTAAGGCAGTGAAAGCCAGAACTACCATTTGTAGGCTAGTATTGAGTTTTCGCTCACAATTTTTCCACAATCTTCTACATTTTTCTAACCAAGCAAAAGATCGCTCCACAACCCATCTTTTGGGCAATACAACAAAGGAACGTAATTCATTTCTTTTGATCACTTCAACGGTTGCACCAATAATCGTTTTTATTTGAGTTACAAAATTCTCTCCAGTATAGCCTGCATCAACCAGTACATTTTTAACTTCCGAGAGGTTTTCTTTTGCATTTTCGACCATTCTCACAGCACTGCTACGGTCAGTTATCTCTGCTGTTGTTGTATAAATTGCATGCTTGCGTATCTACTGCAATACGGCCCTGAAATCTTCTTGCCTGCATCATAGCTTCAGCAGTATCTGCATTTTTTATACTCTGTGCATCAATTATGCAGAAGCTTTTCCGACCATTGTTTTGTCGCAATTATTTTTTTTTAATACCAGCTCCAGAACACTTTCTTTATTTACATCTGGTTTTTCACTCCACTTCTTAAAATAGTCGTAACAATTGCGCCATTTTGAGAACTCTTTTGATACCATTCTCCACTAGCAACCACTTTTTAACACGTATAACACTCCACAAAATATATCATGTAAATCAAGTGTTCTTGGTTTTGTCTTCTTTCTGCAAGATTCCAGATCTGCTACAATAATCTCAAACTTTTCTCGACTTATGTCACTTGGTTATAAACTTCGCATATCCTACTTTATATACTTTATCCTCTCACTTTATCTCTTTTTTGAGATTACGTACAGGCTCTAAGATACAAAGACGTTTTCAGAAATCTTTAAGCTTAATAACATCCTCTCTCTTTGGACTAGTTGAGATTAGATGAATTGGTACACCTATTAATTTTTCTAACCCTTCTATATATTTTATTAAATTGATAGGCAATGTTTCAATCGACCTTTTACCTTGAGTGTTTTCTTTCCAGCCAGGAAACTCTTCATATATTGGCTCTAATTCCCCTTGTATTGAATGCGATGCGGGTAAATAATCATACATTTTTCCGCTATACTTGTAACCAGTGCATATTTTAATTGTATCAAAAGAATTAAGCACATCTAATTTGGTTAATACAATGCTTGAAACTCCAGAGAGTTGTACGGCCTGGCGCACTAAAACTGCATCGAACCATCCGCAACGCCTTCTTCTATTGCTCACTGTTCCAAGTTCCTTACCTATAGTAAACAAGCTATCTCCTACTTCATTTTTCTGCTCAGTAGGAAATGGGCCATTGCCCACTCTTGTTGTATAAGCTTTTACCACACCAATAATGTAAGCATTGGAGGATAACCCTGAGCCTGTTATTGCTTGCGATGCTACAGTATTACTTGAAGTAACAAAAGGGTAAGTTCCGTGGTCGATATCTAAAAATGCGCCTTGGGCACCTTCAAATATTATTTTCTTACCTTCTTTCATCAAGTCATTTAATATCTTCCACACAGGTTTTTTATATGAAAGAATTTTTTCTGAAATCTCTTGAATTTCCTTTAATATTTCTTCTTTTTTAACCACCTGGTAGTTAAGGCCTTTCCTGATAGCATTGTGGTAATTCAAAAGAGTATCCACTCTTTTATTGAGCTCATCTGCGTTTTCTAAGTCACAAAGGCGTATAGCTCTCCTTCCAACTTTATCTTCATAACATGGCCCTATCCCTTTGTTTGTTGTACCAATTTTGTGATTTCCATTTAAATCTTCAAATAGCTTTTCCTTGTCCTTATGTATGCTAAGTATTAATGGACAGCTCTCGGATACCATCAAGTTGTTATAGTTTACGTCTACTCCTTTAACTTTCAATGACTCTATTTCTGAGATTAGAGCGTGTGGATCAAGAGCAACGCCATTTCCTATGATAGATATTTTGCCTGGCCTCAAAACAGCAGAGGGCAGTAAATTTAATTTATAAACCTCATCATCTACTACTATAGTGTGCCCTGCATTATTTCCTCCCTGAAATCTCACAACTACATCTGCATTCTCAGAAAGATAATCTACTATTTTACCCTTGCCTTCGTCACCCCATTGCAGACCAACAATTACAATGTTATTCATCATTATTTTCTAGATTAATACATAAATATTAATGCAGTACGCTACAAATGGAAAGAGAAATCTACGCCTTTCCTACACCCCTTAAATAAAGAAATATACTGTCGATTTTCTTAATATATTACCAAATTATTCATCATTATATGATATAACTTACAGCATATTTACAGTAAGGTGTTATTTATGAAAGAGACAAAAGGAAAAAATAATAAGAGTCCAGTAGTTAGATTAAAGGCCACAGCTAAAGAGTTCAATTTTAGTAAATTAAGAGCAGATCAAGATAATAAATTAGCGAATTCCGGTGAAACAATGTTCTTAGATTTTCAAAGGATGAATTTTATTATTAACGGAAAAGAAATAGATAAAAATCTTATTATTGCATTTAAGGAAGGAGCTAAGCACCGCAAAAGCGAACTTTTTAATAGTGATGATATATATAATGACGAAATATTTAACAAAAAAGGAACAAGAGAAATAGATACGGATCATGGCAAAGCTTTTGTTGCTTCAGTACTCGAAGATATTGAGAAAGAGCTTGTAAGTAATGCATTGGGTGAGCTATGGAAAAATCACTGTGAAAATTCCAAAACTGCCAATCATCAAAAAACCGATTCATATAAGAAAGAATTTGAAGAATTTTACAATGCTGGCCAAAGGTATATCCATCTATTACCAACAGAGAAAGATGAAAACAAGGATTACCGTTCCTTTGCAAAAGAAGTTTTCAAAAAAATGTTCAGATACGCTGGGGCAGAAGTTCCAAGTGATGCTATTTTAGAAGAGCTAGTTACCAATTGTAATCAAGCAGGGTATGAGGCTGCTCCATTTATACAAACCCAACTTGCACTTGGACAGTCGTTCATAGTAGAAAATCCTAAAAAAGTAATAAACATTGATTGTGCTAACCAAAATAATGTGAGAATTAGATCTGATATGAGGCTACCAATACTCTCTGTTAAAAATCAAGTTATGCATGGCGATAAGATATGTAATCTGTCTAGTTCATTGGAATTTACAATTGAATCTCACAATGGTGAAGACTTTGTAACATACAGAGATGGTAAATTGTCACTTACTATTCCTAAAGAGTTAAAAAATTATAAAGATAATGGCAAGAGCTTGTTTGACATTATTAAAGAATATTTTCAGAAATTCTGTGCAAAATTAGGATTTAAACCTGAGACAAAAATACAAATAGAGCATGGCTTCGGTGCTCAAAGTAACTATTTAGATGGTACAATATCAACCACAGGATCAGATGCAAATGAAGAATTTATCAATCTTTTAAGCGAAAATCTCAGAGAGAGGTTATTGGGGTCAGGAGTTGCTCTAGAAGATGAAGATGTTGATAATGTTGTTGAAGTCAGAGTATCTACCGTTATAGATCTATTGAGTGATTATGCTAAATTGGAAGATAATAAAGAACACAGAGAGTTATTAATAAGTAAAGTAGCAGATAATTTAGGACTTTCCACTCAAGATAAAACAGCACCAGAAGTATTGATGGAATTAGGCTCTTTACCTTCTTTGACAAAAGGTCAGGTTAATCATAATCAAGTGCAGTCTGTTGTAAATACTTTTATTAAGTTAATTATTGAAGGGAAAAGCGAAGTATACAAAAAAGGAGGTGCGATTAATGCAATTGATGCAATTCATAAGGAGATAGATAAGGCAATTGTTGAGCAAGAAAAAAAAGCAACCAACAAACAAGATATAGAAAATGATAAATGGACAGATAGAATCAAAAAACAGAATTATTCTGCGGAATCACATGAACATTTACCTTAAAGATATTAGTAGGCTCTTTAAATATTTTAGAGTTCATGGTTACAACGGTTGCTATTTTACAGTGCATCTCACAACACTTTCTTCAAAAATATACATGTTAACATACCTTGGACGTACAAGATCACACTTATACCCAAGCTTTTCATAAAATACTTTCGCTTTTTGAAAATTCATGGTTGCAACGGTTGCTATTTTACAGTGCATCTCACGACCATAATCATGAACTTCTTCCATTAGCTGCTTTCCCATACCTTTTCTTCTATAATCAGAGTGCACCCAAAGCAAGTCAGTGTAAATTGAACCATAGATAACAAAACCGCTACAACCTACAATAATTTGTTCAGTATCATCGCGAATAAAAAAAGCAAATGGGTTACACGTACCTTTATCAACGGTTTCTTCATTAATCTTTTTGAGTAGGAATTCAATGTCTTTGCTACTTGGTGATGTGGTGTGTTCTATTTTCATCTCTCGGCCTAATACCGCATACTGATTTCTCTCTTTATCTTATATAAATTAATTAAGTAAAGTGAATACAGTATCCACACTACTAAAAAAAATGTGGCACAAAACATAAACATTGCAACCAGTGGCAACAGCAGGGAACTTTCTATTGCTATTCCACCTTTTCTCAAAATGCTTGCTGGCTGATGGAGAGTGGACCATAAATTCACGGAAAATTTTACTATAGGAATATTTATAGCACTAAAGATGGCAAATACTGCTGCTGATTTTTCTGCCCTCGCTTCATTATCAAAAGCGCTCCACAATGAAAGGTAGCCAACATATAGGAAAAATAAAATCAGCATTGAAGTAAGCCTTGCATCCCATACCCACCAAGTGCCCCAGGTTCCTTTTCCCCAGATGCTGCCTGTGATTAAGCATATTGCCGAAAAGACTGTCCCTGCAGGAGCAGCAGCATGTGCCAAGACACTAGCAATGCTATTGTTCCATACCAATGAAATGAAACCAAGTGATGCAATTAATCCATATATTCCAAGAGCAAGCCATGCAGAAGGCACATGAATGTACATGATTCGTACAATTTCTCCTTGTTTATAATCTTCTGGAGAGAAGAATAACGCCAAAGACATTCCAATTAAAAAACATGCGAAACAAATAACCCCAAGCCAAGGTAGAGCTTTCTTAGAAAAATAAGAGAAATTTGTAGGCTTTAATAAAAACATTCGTTTTGAGAATAATTGTGTTAAGAATTTACCAATTAGTTTGAGTTTTATCAACAGGATAGTTTTTCTATATTTACGTAGGTCAACAAATTAGCATAATTTCAGTAGCAGATTGCTAGCTATTATTTTTAGTATATGACCCTTAAAAAGCTTAATCTACACTTAGTATCAGATTCAAGTGGTGAAACTGTTATATCAGTTGCAAAATCAGCTCTGAAACACTTTCGTTCTGTAGAAACGATCGAATATGTTTGGTCTTTTGTAAAAGGAGAAGAGCAGATTGACAAAATTCTGGAGGAAATTAATAGGAAAAGTGATGAGCATAATTTTGTTATATGCACTATTACTGATGATGAGCTAAGAAAATATCTAAAAGATAACTGTATAAAGTTGAAAATTCCCTATAGAGCAATATTATCACATATTATTAGAGAAATTTCGTCTTATCTTGAAATTGAAAAAGACGAAAAGCTTGACTTGCATACTGAGATAAATAACGAATATTTTCAGCGCATTGAGGCAATAAACTACACTATTAATCATGATGATGGACAAAATATTCAAGATATTGATAAAGCAGATATAATTTTGGTTGGAGTTTCACGTACATCAAAATCTCCCACCAGTACGTATTTAGCTTACCGAGGCTATAAGGTTGCAAATATTCCTTTTGTTAGTGGGGTACCCTTTTATGTCGACTTGGCAAAATTAAAAAATAAACTAACGATAGGGGTAACAATAGACGTAAGTAGGCTAATAGAAATACGCAAAAATAGACTTACTTCAATTAACAACGAAGATAATAATATATATGCTAACCCTGAGAAAGTAGAAAAGGAAATTAAAGAAGCAGAGGAGCTCTTTAAACAGAATAACTGGCCAATTATCGATGTCACGCAAAAGTCGATCGAAGAAGTATCAGCAACAATTATACAATATTTTAATAAAATGTTATCAATTGACTAACTCTTGATAAGTGATTATAATGTAAAGTAATTTAATTCTTACTATAGATATGAAAGTCAAAGGGTCGCTAAAATCTCATCGTAACAGAGATAAAAATTGTAAAGTTGTGAAAAGGGGTGGTAAGATTTACATTATAAATAAGGTAAAGCCAAGGTGTAAAGCGCGTCAAGGTTCTTAGCTTTTTGTTCACCTTTTCATGTTATATATTTTTTATATGTGAAAGTACGGTGCTTATATCTAAAAAGAAGCAAAAGTTACTGTGTTTAAGCGCAGCCTTACTCATTTCTTCCCTTACATTATATTTCAGCATTAGCACAATTACAGGTAAACGTGGCTTATTGACGTTAATCGATTTAAAAAAAGAAATCGAGTACAATAAACTTTTGCTAAAGGATGTCTCTTCTGAAAAGGAAAAGTTGGACAACAAAGTATTTGGCTTATATGAAAAAAGCTTAGATTTAGATCTGCTTGATGAGCAAGCAAAAAATGCTTTAGGTTATGTGAACCCTAATGAACTTATGGTTGTTCTTGACGTGGAATAGCAGTAGTGACCTTACCCAGAAAAAGTGGAGAGAAAGAAAAGAGTTTTTTTGGGTAAAATAAAATTTTGGAGGATTAGAAATGGTAAGAGAATATACGGCAGAATTCAAATTGGAAGCTGTTAAGCTGGCAAATGAACAAAGAAAGGTAGGTCAACCAGTTGCAAAAGTAGCAAGAGATCTAGGAATAAGGGATAGTGTATTAGGAAAATGGATGAAGAAATATAACGAAAAAAAGTCAGCGGCAAATGCATTTCCAGATGTAGCACCTTATGACAAAGAGAGGTTTGATTTACAAAGCAAGAGTAACAAGGGAAAGAGACATTTAAAAAAAAGCCCTGGCCAGTCAAAAAGAGTAAAATATTTTTTTATATAGTAACTGCTATAAAGTACAGGAATTATGTAGGATTTTCTGCTAGTGGCTACTATAAGTGGACCACAAGAAAAATAAGCAGTAGAGAATCAGCAAATAAAGAGCTACTCGAAGCTATTCAAAAAATATATCAAGTTTCTAAATGTAGATATGGAGCTCCTAAAATTCATGCTGAATTGAAGGCTTTGGGTAAAAGTTGCAATTTGAAAACGGTGCAAAGTATTATGCAGAAAAATGACATCAGGGCTATACTGAAAAGAAAGTTTAAAATTAAAAAACAACAAACAGATAATAGAGCTGTAGCTCCCAATATACTAGATCAAAACTTTATTGTTGATCAACCAAATAAAGTATGGGATTACTTACATCAAAACCAAGGAGGGATGGCTATATTTGGCAGCAATAATTCTCACGTATGGTAGTTAATGAGTAGTGCAATAAATAAACAATTGGTTATGAACTCTTTATTAATGGCCATTAATAGGCGTAAACCTGTTAAAAATCTACTGCTGCACAGTGACCAAGGTTCACAATATACTGCGCAAGGGTATCAATATCTCTTAGCTGTAAAGAATATAGATGAGTAATAAAGGCTGTTGTTACGACAATTCTGTTGTGGAAAGCTTCTTCAGTTCTCTAAAAAGGGAGTTACCAATAGACACCTCTCGGCACTCTAAACAGCATATCAAAACTGCTATATTTGAATATATAGAAATTTTTTATAACAAACAACGTCACTATTAACTATTGCATTCCTGAGCATTTTGATTCATCATTCTCTTTGTGAAAAACATTCCAAACTTTCTCTCCACTTTTTCTGGGTAAGGTCAAAGGATCTTATGTCTTAAACCTTATCACCAGGCTTAACAAATAGGTGGCCCAATACTATTAACTTTATGGGTTTACCTTCGTTATTTGCTACTATCCAAACCCCATCGCTCTCATGATCAACAATTTCTATTGGTGCAAATACTACATAATTATTATCATCAACAATCTTTATTCCAAGAGCACCTTCGTCACTTAAGCTCAGGGCTGAAGAAGGAACTTTATATGCAAATCTTTCGCCTGAAGGTAGCCTTACGTTGGCAGTTAGTCCCTGCAAGGATATCATTTTATTATTAGTTACCTTTACTTCTACCCTATAAGACCCAGTTTTAGGCTCAGCAATTTTACTAATAAAACTTACTTCACCTGCCAATTCTTTTCCGTCCAGCAAATTAATTTGAGCTGTGCTGCCTAGCTCTATTTTATTTACTTCATTTTCCGAAACGTATAACACTACAAGAATTTGATCGAAATTAACCACGTCAGCTATTTTTTGCCCAGCATTAACAAAATCCCCTTCGTTTGCATTGATTTTATCAATATAACCATCTATAGGAGATGTGACTGCAGTATTTTCTAAATCCAATTCTAGCCTTTTTAGGTCAGCTTTTGCACTTTGTAACGCAGTAAAAGCTGCTTCTACTTGTATTTGTGCCCCATAGCCTTTTTTATTCAGTTTGTGAGAGGAATCATACTCAATTTCACGCTGCTTTAATAAAGCTTTGGCTTTCTGAGCTTGCTCAATCCTGTCATAATCTTCTATCTTTAACACTACATCATCTCTTTTTACCTTTTCACCATCAGGTAAATAAATAGCAATAATCTTACCACTTATTTTTGAGACAAGGCTAGCTCTATGTAAGGGATTTACTGTACCAGAAAAATTTAAATATATAGTGCGGTTTTGCGGCGCACGTTCTTGAGTTTTTACTGAAAAGCTACTAGTTGCATTATCGCTATGAACCGCCTGATCTTTTTTTAAAAATGCACTGCTGATAAAAAACAGTAGAATAAAAGCAATACTGGAAATGATGATTACTTTATTTCTCATCTTTAAACAATAGAATTTGTTGACCAATCTTGTTAGAAACAACTGCATAAATTTTCGAATCAGAAATGTAAGTATAATACATGTACCATTGTCACTCCATAAATAGTTTTATATGAGAACAAACACAAGATTTTCCTATAATAAGTAAGTTTTTTATTGCTAAAATGCAATTTTTAATCGAATAAAATTGCAAACAAAGTTGTGCATAAGACTGGATTTAAAAAAATCTCGAAAAACATACTAAAACTTTTAAATAATAACTTTATATCTAGTGGCTTTGCCTTCTCCAAGACGCTGTAAGTATTTCATCCCTAGCAGTTTCTTTGTAATTGCCTCTACTGTTCTTGGAGGAAATCCTAGAGCTTCTATAGCATCTTTTCTACTAAATTCTTTATCTGCAAGGCTAAGTGCCCACTCCCAGAAGAATAATTGTTTTCTTGATAATAAATATTCAGTATTCTCCCTCTCAAGAATATAATGCGCCTCATTTGCTTGCGTTTTGAGCACATTAAGAAAAAATATTAACCATGGGGAAATATCTTCTTTGCCACTTTTCCAGCTACTTTGTGTTTTATTAAGCGCTAAATAGTAATCAAGTTTATTAGTTTCAATTATCTTTTCATGTGATACAATAGATACAAAATCATAACCCTGCTGCAACAGCATTAAATTAGTTATCAATCTACTAGTTCTGCCATTTCCATCTTGAAAAGGGTGTATTGCCAAATACTCAAAAACAAAGTTAGCAACAATAATAAGAGGATGCTTAAATTTATTATTTAAGGACCAGTGATACCAATCAATAAGCTCTTGTACTTCCTTTCTAACAAGGTAAGGTGGTGTGGGATCAAAAATTATACCAACAACTTTTCCATTCTGATCTTTTGCCTCAACTCTATTAGAACTTGCTTTGTATTTTCCTCTATGATACAAATCTTTTTCACTATAAAGTAGCATCTGGTTGTTAATGTGCAATATTGATGACTCACTAATTGGAATATCCGTATAATCATGAAATATTAGTTTAAGCATTTCTAA
Organism: Wolbachia endosymbiont (group A) of Pherbina coryleti; assembly: GCF_964026875.1. Taxonomy (NCBI): domain Bacteria; kingdom Pseudomonadati; phylum Pseudomonadota; class Alphaproteobacteria; order Rickettsiales; family Anaplasmataceae; genus Wolbachia; species Wolbachia endosymbiont (group A) of Pherbina coryleti. The sequence continues at coordinate 926,159 of NZ_OZ034706.1, read as the reverse complement.
GTAGCCAGCAATTTCTTGCTCATCTCTATTTTTAAATTTTTTGACACGTAGGTTTTTATATAGATCCTCAACTTCTTTATCGGTTAGACGATTTCCTTCAATACGGTTAGAAGCGCCAGAAGATGTAACAATAACTGAATGAGTTAATCTTTCAATTGTTTGTGGTAGTAGTTTTTTCGTTATCTGCCAGCTATTTTTAACACTATCAACTGCAGTAATTAACTCGTACACTTGCTCAATTACAGGCCCTTCTAGGTTGAGACGCGTACTAAGACGAAAATTCTTCCAGTTCATATTCTTCTCACATGCATATTATGTGAGATAATGTGAGATAATGTGATAAAAGTCAATAGTAAACTTTATATGCACAGCAGAGCTAACTACAAAAATTATACATTTTCAAGTGATCCTAACCATATCAAAAACTACAGGGCAAAGCTGTTAGAGGAAGGCTTAATTAGTTAAAAATTTCAATCTTATGTAAAATATTGTCTTATTTTGTAATTTTCTTGTTGACTAACGAGACGATATCTACTTTTCAATAAACTCCATTTGCATTTCTTGTATACTGCTTTCTATTTGCTTTATTTGTTCTATCAACCTTTCCTCTAAGTCAAGATTACCGCTCAGCCTCGCTTCGGTTCTTTCTTTTCGTAATGCATTTAACTCTTTTAGTAACACTATATTATTCCACACAATTTCTGCAGATTTTCTCTCGTTCAGTTGGCTATTTAGTACACTAGTTTTTTCAAATACATACTTTATAACGTTAAACTGTTTCAATTCTTGTAACAAAGCCTCTTTATCGAGTTTGCTTTTGTTACTTATTACATCAATTATACGCTGTTGTAATCTTTTCATCTCATTAGTAAATTCAAAATGAGAAAATTGCTCAAAAAATATAGGACGGTTCAAGATTTCAGGAAATTCTACGGCTATACGCAAAATTACGGCCTGATTTTGCTCTGCTTCAATTAGCTCTGGAGATTTGTTATGAAGATACTCACCTTTTGTTGCTCTAGTTTTACTATTAAAAATCTGTTTTTTGAAGCTACTTCTTAGTTCACTAGCCTTATTGTAAAAATAATCTCTGTAATACCTTCTAATACTGCTGTTGCTAATAGTATTTACATATTCCATGAACTTGTGCTCAAGAATTGAATATTTTTCCGGAGCAAGTTTTTCATAATTTTGCAAATTGCTATCGATTATGTGATGCCATAAATATTCAGAATGAAGTTTTGTTGAGTGATCAAGCGCAATCAATACGTCTTCTTTCTTGTATTCCAGTTCGTTACATATATCGTATGGATCTTTATTACTCGGCAAAGTCACAAATTTTAACGTGTATCCAGGCTCTAATATTGGCAGAGCAAGTTCTGCAACTCGAGTAGCAGCATGACGTCCAGCACTATCGCCATCCATACAGATGGAGATTTCTTTAGCAAATCTCCATAGATTTTTTATCTGCTCTGCAGAAATTGCGGTACCAAGCGGAGCAACTGCATTACTAATTCCTGCTTGATGTAGCGCTATAGCGTCCATATATCCTTCAACAACGAGTATGTGCTGTTTTTTACGTATTTCGCTTAAAGCAAAGTTTAATCCGTATAAATTCTCCCTCTTCTTGAAGAGCTGACTCTCTGGACTGTTTAAATATTTCGGCTGTTGCTCAGAACTTAGCGCACGTCCGCCAAAACCAATAACTCTCCCTGCAATGCTCTGTATAGGAAATATCAGCCGGTCATAAAAATAATCATGAAAATTTTTGTTTACTAATCCAATATCAATTAAAATTTTGTCTTCAATACCTGAAGAGTTTAAATACTCTTTCAAACCAGAGCTTGGTGCATAACCTATCTTAAATTTATCTATGATTTTAGGTGAAATCTTACGCTGCTTTAAATAATCTACAACACTTTGATTTTTTTGTGCAAACCAATTTGCAGCTAAATTAAGCGCTAAAAATAGTTTATTGTCCTCTTTTGTAATACTAAGACTTTTGGGCAGTTCAACACCTGTAACCGATGCTAATCTTTCCAATGCTTCTTTAAAGCTTAATCCTTCAGTTTGTGAAATAAATTCAAATACGTCACCACTAGCTAAGCAACCAAAACAGTAATACAATCCTTTAGTATTACTTACCGAAAAAGATGGGGTTTTTTCGTTATGAAATGGACAGAGCCCAACAAAACTATCTCCTCTTTTTATTAATCTGACTTTTTTACCTACTAGGTCGGATAATAATAATTTTGATTTTATAATATCTATATGATCCATCTTGTTAAATTAGTAGTAGGATAAAAATTATATAGAATTTATACACATCTGACTCGAAATTTATTTCTATAACTAAAGCAATTTAGATTTACCGACAATGTAGCTATACAAATTCAAGAGCAATCCTGTCATCCAGGTAGCCCACAGAAACAAAAAACTTCCTTGACAAACCTCGCCAGCGCCCTTATCATGAAACTGAAGCTATTTATTTATCTTCTCTGTACAGATTAAATGACAAAAAAACTCAACGTATCTGGCGTCTCATGTTTAATTTTTTGCACTATGTGCACCTTATGTCTTTATCAAATTTCCGGGTTTTGACCTACACAAGCTGAAATACGCTTATAAAGCATTTAAAACATTAAAAAACGCCAACTTAAAAAATGGATAGTGAATAACTAGCTACCCTAGGGTTTCTTTTGCCTTTTTTTCTGTTTAGTAAATTTCTTAACGTTTATAATTTAGATTAGTTGCGGCTTAAAAGCAGCTAAATCGCGGTTATTAAGTGTTTAGAATAAAAAAACGCCATACTTGAAAGTATAATGTAAGTAATTAGCCAACCACGGGGCTTCTTTTGCCTTTTTTTTCGTTTGGTAAATTTCTTAATATTTATACAGAAGGTGTCATTCCAGTGCTTGACACTGGAATGGCTTTGTTGCATCGCTCTTCGGATAGTAGGTAACGCACAATAAATTTATGAAGCTATCTCAAATTTAGCCATACCAATATCAGTGAACTTATTGAGCAAATAGCATTTAACAAGTAGTTCCTTCTCTCTATTTGTCTCAGATTTATTCCTAAAACTAAACCCGAATGTTTGTTTCAGTCGCGAGAAAAAACTTTCTATATAAGATCTTTTTCCGTAGTTTGTTTGCCTTTTCCACCTCTTCATTCCATCTTCGCTGCATGATTTTATTAGTCTAATTGCAGCATTTCTCTCAGCCATATAGTCTAACTTTGGATGCTCTGCTGCGTTGTTTTTCGGAGGAATTTTCGTTTTTATACCATATTGATTACACAGCTTATAGAGCTTTTCTCTGTCATATGCCCTATCTGCATATAGTACTTTTATGGCATGCTGAAAATCAACTTCTTTTAGCAAATCACAAGCTCCATAGTGATCAGCCGTTACTGTATTTTACAGCTATGGCTTTTTTGCTGTTTGTATTCAACATTACATGCAATTTTCTTGTCTGTTCATAGCTGCGATACTTTCTATCTTCGCTATTTTCTTTGCTATGACCAGGAGTGTTGTTGTATATACTAATTCCTGTACTGTCTATAGCAATTTCGATATCTTCCATATTATTTTCTGCAATCATTGATCTTAATATTGAGTTTCTTAAACCTTCTTGATGATTGTGAATAGCTGATAACTTGCAAATTTTTCCCAATTTGCTCAAGGTATCCTGCTATAAACCCAACTGTTTGCCTCAGGCCTATTCTAAATAAACAAGTTATTATGTGCACCAAAATTACAACTTTATCGCTATAAATATTGTTGCCACCTGGTATTTTTGGACCATTCTCGTACCACTTTTCTATGGCTTCGTTGATATAATGAAAAATATTTCCTCTTTTTTCTAGAAATTTGTTATATTCGCTATGGTTACTGACCCTCATTTTTTGTGGCATATTTTTTCTTTCAAGGTTAAATGGCTATTTTATAATGAATTTTGTCAGTAGCCACCAGATTTTTTCAGTTGCTATGCAACAAAGCCCACTGGAATCCAGTTCTTATTATACAGCTATCTGGTGTACTTATTTAAAATTAAGTTTTCTGGATCTCAGTGCCAAAGCACTGGGATGACACCCTTCCTGGCGGAGATTATTCTCAAATCACAATGTTCGTACAGTTGTGGAATGAATTGCGGTATGACGTAGGAAAACCTTAGCTATAGCTTTAGAACTCCCAAAAGGTCAGAAGCATTGAATGACTTGACAGAAAGTTCAAACCCATATAAAATGTCCTTATTTCTTATATGTTAGGTATAGTATCAATTGCCTCAGATCATGCTGGTTATGAATTAAAATCAGAAATAAAACCTTACCTGGAAGCCCTAGGTTACAGAGTAGTAGATCAAGGCTGCACTGCTAAGCAAAAGTGTGTAGATTACCCAAACTATGCTGTTAAAGTTGTAGAAGATATAACAAGCAAAAAAGCAAATTATGGGATATTAATTTGTGGTACAGGTTTGGGCATGAGTACTGTGGCAAATCGTTTTGAAGGAATCTACGCTGCTTTATGTAACAGTGTTGAGATCGCAAAATTAGCTCGCGAGCATGGCAACGCAAATGTACTGTGTCTTGGTGCAGGATTTACTGCGAGTGGATTAGCAAAAGACATAGTCAAACAATTCCTCGAAACAGAATTTTCAAAAGAAAGCAGACATAAAAAACGCCTTGATAAACTCAGCAATATAACCTCTAAGAAAAAAAAAACAAAAACTTATAACGAAGATGAAATATCAAAATTCGCTAAAATGGCAGGCCAGTGGTGGGATGAGAACGGCAAATTCAAACCATTGCACATAATGAATCCTGTTAGAGTATCTTACATTATTGAGAAAATAAAAGAGTTAAAAAAATGCAATTTGAAAGAATTATCATTGCTTGATGTTGGATGCGGTGGTGGCATTTTGTCAGAGTCAATGGCACGCGTTGGCATTAACGTTGTGGGAATAGATGTATGTGAAGAAAACATAAAAGTAGCGCATTCACATGCAAAAAAAGTAGGGTTAAATATAGAATATATACACACCAGCATTGAAGAGCTAAGCAATGACAAGAAGTACGACGTGGTTCTGTTGATGGAAGTAGTTGAACATGTGGATAATTTAGAGCTTTTCATGAAAAAAGCGATAGAACTGCTAAAACCGAATGGGCTGATATTTATATCCACAATAAATAGAACTATCAAATCCTTCTGCCTTGCAATAATTGGTGCAGAGTACATATTAAATTGGCTGCCAAAAGGTACACATAACTGGAATAAATTTCTCAAGCCGTCAGAAATTGCAAATCACTTAAGAGAAAATAATGTAACGCTGCAAAACATGGCTGGCATGGAGTACAACGTAATAAAGCGTGAGTGGAATCTAACTAAAGGCGTGGATGTTAATTATATACTCTGCGGTTTGTTAGATTTAACTCTATAAAAGCACCATTTTCACTTCCAATACTTTGAAGGATCTTGGCCAGCTTTTATACAGTAGCCTTTATTAGTTAGCGCCCAACCGGAACGACAAGCATAATCTGTACCTACACGTTCATATCCAGGAGCAGCAACACACTTTCCATTCTCCAAGGTTTGACCTTTAAAAAGACAACAAACTTCTTTTTCTGTTACCTTTGTTACAATTTGAGGAGCACCAAAAAACACAGCAACAAACATACCCAGTGCGAAAAGTGCAGGCCAAGGCATTCTGCCAAATATTGCAAGTAAGCTTGAACCAATTATTACCACTGTAATCATTGGTCTACCTATTCCATGAACGTAACCTATTACATTACACATTACATCTGTTGCTCCATCAGCGTGTGCATCAAATGCATAGAAAACTATAAATAGAATTACAAGAAAATTTCTCATTGTTCTTTCAATAATCATGCCTGATTGTTTCTTATTTTAATAAAATTTCAGTAAATAGCTTTTTTCAAAAATTATGCTTAACCCAATCAATATTTATTTATTACTGCCTTTTTAATACTATAATTAACTCAGTTGATTTTTATCAAAATGCTAAACCATGGAACAATTCGAGAACTTTTACATCACCACGCCAGTATATTACGTAAACGATAAGCCGCATATTGGTCATGCATACACTTCTCTCTTGTGTGACGTGGTGGCAAGGTTCATGAAACTAGCTGGGAAAAATGTCAAATTTACCACCGGTACAGATGAACATGGACAAAAAATAGAAAAAGCAGCTAAAGCAAAGGAAATGCAGCCAAAAGAATTTACAGATGAAGTGAGCGTTTCATTTAAAGAATTGGCTAAGTTCATGAATTTTGAGTATGACGATTTTATTCGCACTACGGAGGAACGTCACAAAAAAGCAGTTATAGCTTTATGGAATAGACTTGAAGAGAGAGGGCAAATATATTTGGATTCCTATTCGGGTTGGTATTCAGTTCGTGATGAAGCATTTTATCAGGAGTCAGAGCTGATAGATGGCAAAGCACCAACAGGTGCTGAGGTCCAGTGGATAAAAGAAGAGAGTTACTTTTTTCGCTTATCAAACTGGCAAGAAAAATTACTGGAACTCTATAAAAATCAGCCAAGTTTTATCTTTCCTGAGAGCAGAAGAAATGAAGTGATATCGTTTGTAAGATCAGGGCTCATTGACCTCTCAATCTCTCGCACTAGTTTTAACTGGGGAATAAAAGTACCAGGTAATGACAAACACGTAATCTATGTTTGGATAGATGCATTAACCAATTATCTTACATCAATAGGTTTCCCTAGTACTGAAGGTGAGGAATATAAGAGGTTTTGGGCAGAACCAGAAACACAGATTCCAGTGTCAAGCACTGGAATGACACCAAACCAAGGGAAAACGCAGATTCCAGTGTCAAGCGCTGCAAACCTAGCTGACAACTCTTTCAACGTTCATGTAATCGGTAAAGACATATTGCGCTTTCATGCTGTATATTGGCCAGCGATTCTCCTTGCAGCAGACCTGCCACTGCCAAAACAAATTGCAGTTCATGGTTGGTGGTTGAACGAGGGAGAGAAAATATCCAAGTCCCTTGGTAATGTCATAGATCCAATTGGCCTCGCTCAAGAGTTTGGTGTTGATCAGCTACGCTATTTTCTCCTTCGGGAAGCAAGATTCGGCCAAGATGGCAACTTTAGTAAGAAAAATATGATCAGCCGGATAAATTCAGAACTGGCAAACAACATAGGCAATTTAGTACAAAGAACAATTTCATTTTTACACAAGCAATGTTCTGGAATTGTACCAACAATCGATCAAAGCCTACTTAAAGGTGAAGAAAGTCTTCCAGGTTGCAAAGCTATACTCGATCAAGTGATGAATCACCTATCAAAGTATGAATTTAACCAGATTATACTTCTAATTATCAACATCTCTTCTGAAGCAAATGCCTACATAGACAAAAGTGCACCCTGGACACTAAGCAAAACTGACAGAGAGCGCATGAATTTAGTAATTTACAAGTTACTGGAATATATCAGGATAATAGGCATTTTATTGCAGCCAATCGTTCCCAAGTCAGCAGAGATGATACTAAATCAACTGCAAATTCCGAAAGAACAACGAGATTTAAAATCTTTGTGCGACGCGTGCGTAAGTTCAGGCATAACATTGCCTAAACCTACGCCGGTTTTTTTGAGGGTTGATGCTAAAGAGGAGAAATAGTGTAAAAACTATTTCTCCTGGATGGGATTATCTTTAGTTAACGACGGTGCACACCGCTGTCTACATATTCAAGTTAGGTGGCAAGTGCCTTAGTTACTTTAGCAAAATGTGATTTAGTAACATCAGCATCTATCACTACTACTTCAGTCATTGCCGACTTAACCTTTCCTAGGCTCCATGCAAACCAGCCTTGACCATTTTCTTCTTTAGTTGGCTGACTTTCTGGGCTAGAAATCTCAGTACCTTTTTCATCACCAGATTCTGCATCATAAAATACATCCTGATCCTCAGAAAGACTCATTAAATACCTTTTAGCAGCATCAACATTTAAATGATCAGGTTGCTTAGGAACGTTATCAATATTCATCTGATTTTCCTGGCTAGGAGTCTCAGTTTTTAAATTTTCTTGTGTAGCCACATTCTTTTTTTCATCAGTTTGCTCTCTTAAAAATTGCCTTACCATCTTCTGTTTTTCTCTAAACAAAAAATCAAATAATATTGGAGAAAGCTCTAGCTTTGCCCCCTCTGGAATAACAATACCATTACCTTGAGATTCACTTGAAAGTTGACTAGCACCACTTGCTTGATCTGCCTTATTACCAAACATCAAGTTTTTAACACTATTCCAGTATGGTGAAAATTTTTCTGAGACCCATGAAAATTCTATTTTAGTTGATGGCATAGTATCATAAACATTTTTTAATTTATTTCCAACACTACTAATTGTCCCTTTTGCTGACTCAATTGATGTATCACAAGTGTTTTTCAAGCTGCTTCCAAAGCTATTAAGTGCACTTTTTACTGGTTCAAATGACGTACCATAAACATCTTTTAAGCCATCTTTAACAATACGAGTTACACGACCACTAATAAATGCTTCTTTTGTAGAAGTAAATGCTTTTTCAGATGCTGTTTTGATATCCTTTGCAAACTCAGCTGATGGCATAGTATCATAAATATTTTTTAATTTATTTCCAACACTATTAAATTTCCCTTTTGCTTGTGAAATAATGGCTTGCTCTTGAGTTTGTACTTCGAAATCTCTCTTAGTAAGCTGCTGGTTTATGCTATCAAATTCTACCGCATTACCTGGCTGAGAAGCATTAATCCTTCTGGTTGCAGCCAACTCATTTTTCATTCTAAAAATCTCCCGATCTTTCTCAGAAATAGTTTTATCTTTATCTTCTATCTCTTTTGCTTGATTAGCCAGTTGAGTATTTTTTTCGGATATTTCTTTTACTTTCTCAGAAATTATTTTACCTTTAGCTTCTACTTTACTTTTTTCATCAGAAAGCTGAGCTTCCTTCTCAGAAATAGTTTTGTTCTTACTAACTGCTGCATACGAAAGTGCAATAGCTACAGCAGAAAATACAGCACCACCAATAATAAATGGAAGGCCAACACTTAATGCTGCAACTGGAGCTAAGAAACCAATATAAGGAGCTGCAGCAAACACTCCAGATGCTAATAAAGTTAAAGCAGCCAGAGTTCCAGCTATATAATAGGGTACATTGTTTTTATTCATCATCTCACGTATTATAAAATATAATACCATTATAAAAGGATTTTTAAGAAGTTGTCAAGCTATCTTTACATAAAAAAAAATAATTGATAAACTTGGGAACAAGAAGATTGCTGTCAAGCTATGAACTATGCCTTTCCGTGTAATCTTTAAATGCACCTCTGTTAGAGTCAAAATATAGCTTCACACTGCCAATTGGTCCATTTCTCTGCTTTGCAATAATGAGCTCTGCAATGTTTCTAATTTTTTCCATTTTCTCTTGCCATTCCCGATGTTTATTGTTTCCTTCATTTGGCTGTTTTCTTAGTTCATAATACTCTTCTCTATAGAGAAACATTACTATATCTGCGTCTTGCTCTATGCTCCCTGAATCACGTAAATCAGAAAGTTGTGGTTTTTTATCATCCCTCTGCTCAACAGAACGAGAGAGCTGAGATAGTGCAACAATGGGAATATTTAGCTCCTTTGCAATTGCTTTCAAACCCTGCGTCACTTCCGAGATTTCTTGCACTCTATTTTCATTACTCCTTTTTGTTGTTCCTCTGATTAGCTGCAAATAATCAATGAATACCACTTCTACATTATATAATTGATACAGCAAGCGTATTCTGGTGCGAAGGGCACTAATTGATAGCGCAGGGGTGTCATCTATGATGAAAGGCAGTTCAGATAATTCTGTACTAGTATTGATAAATTCATGCAATTCAAAATCACTAATTCTCCCGGTTAATGCCTTATAATAACTAATTCCTGAATCTATAGTGATCAGCCTTGCAGTTAATTGCTCTGCTGACATTTCAAGCGAGAAAAACGCTACATAGTGTTGCTTATCTGCTCTTTTTTGCAACATCTTACAAGCATTAAGTGCGATGTTTAGCGCCAATGCTGTTTTACCCATAGAAGGCCTTGCAGCTAAAATTAATAAATCAGATTTTTGTAGACCACCAAGAAGCTGATTTAGATCTTGAAGTCCGGTTGTAACGCCTAGCGCTTCTGGATTATTTTTCAGTGTGCTGATCTTCTCAACTACATCTTTAATTGAACTTGCAAGTTTTATATATGTTTTCTCACCTTGTTTTTTTACTGCCAAATTGAACAATTTTGTCATTGCTTGTTCAATTTGCGCCTGTGCAGGATTTTCAATATCGTAGTTGTAGCTATCACCAACTATTTCTTGCCCGAGCTTGATTAAACATCTCCTTAAGTAAGTATCACGGATTATTCTAGTCAAACTATAAATATCAAGTGCAATACTTGCCTTCGCTGCAAGCTTTGCTAAGTACTCTACCCCACCACACTCGGTAAATGCTTGGTCGTTTTCAAAAAACATTTTAAGGCTCAGTTCATTGGCAATTATGCCATGTTTTCTGGTTTTAGATATTTGCGTAAAAATACTTTGATGCAGTGGATCATAGAAATTTTCTGCTGTAATTGTGTCTTCAACTGCATCACAGATTCTATTATCACGAATCATTGCACCAATAAGCATCTGTTCAGCTTCTAAATTATGCGGTAATTTACATATTTCCTTATCTACACTTCTTGAACTGAGGAGATTGGCTAATTCATTCATTTTAAGTTTTGAGAGTAATTGTTGATTATTGTAGAATATTTAGTTTTGATTTGAAAGACATATAAAATTTGACTAATTCCGTGTTGCCTATAGCATTAAAACTTAATGCCCCTGTGGTGGAATGGTAGACACGGCAGACTCAAAATCTGTTGCTTGCAAAAGCATGCTGGTTCAAGTCCGGCCAGGGGCACGTTAAATATTGGAAAGTATATATATGTTACATAAATTTTTTAATCGTTTATTTTCTATTTTTTCTTCTATAAATGTTATTCAAAAGGTAAAGAAAGATGAAAATGGGATATGTTATGTAACGGGCCTCAGGCGCTATATATCAGTATTGCTTGATTTGATTATTATCGTTTTGTTCTTGCAGTTTTGCAGCCAAGCCTTAAATCAGCTCTTTATGAACTCAGAGGATAGCAAAATATTAAGTCAAATTGCTGCAAAATCCCCAATGCAAGCACCACTGTCTGCGGAAGAAAAGACAACGCAGAGTAGACTTATAAAATTACTAATCCTAAATCAAATAGTCCAGTTTATTATGCTCTTTTGCTATGTAATATATATGTGGGTAAAGTTTGCTACTACACCTGGAAAACTATTATTTGGGCTTAGAGTTGTGGATGCACAAACTTTCGAAAAGATGACCCTAAAACAAGCAACAAAGAGATTTTTTTCCTTTATATTGTCAGTTGCACCATTGTTCTTGGGCTTTTTATGGTCAAATTTCAACAAACGCTGTCAAACTTGGCACGATAAGATCGCAGGCACAGTGGTTGTCACGAGTAAAAGCCTTAGAAGGCAGAGCTAAAAACTACTTGACACCCTTCGCCAGCCCCTTTATCATGATACTGAAGGTATTCATTTATCTTCAATCTGTGCAGATTAAACGACAACAGTATTACGTATTGGCGTCTTATTTTTAATTTTTTGCACTATGTGCATGCACTGGGATGACACCTCTGGGCACTGCCGTCGTAAAGGAACCAGTGTCAGCTACTCGGATGACAAAGGAGGACAGTGTCTCAGCTACTTTCATGACACCATTTGCTGTCTTTAAAAATGAATGTTCTTACAATTGTGCGTCATGCGCTTTATTAAATATTTTACTTAAAAATCTAATTTCTTATTATACAAGAGATAAGCAATTCATTGATGATGAAAAATTACAAAAAGGGGCATAGAAAGCGCCTAAGAGAGAAAATTATTTTAGATAATGGACAATCATTACTTGATTATGAAGTTTTAGAGCACATTTTATATTCAGCATATAGTAGAATTGATGTAAAACCGGTGGCAAAGAGTTTGATAGAAAGTTTTGGCAGCTTAAATAAAGTTTTTAATGCTGACCTGGAAGCGCTGCAAAACGTTGATGATGTCAGCAATGCAGCGATATCTGCCATCTTCTGTGTAAAACAAGCCTTTGTTCGTTCTGCAAGAGAAGAAATAAAAAACCTGCCTGTAATCGATAACCATACGCGTCAAGTTAAGGAAATATCGTGAAATATAGCAACATTTGAGATGGGCATTTTATTTGTTACATTTATTTTTTTAGGGAGTTCTTATCTAGAAGAAGATAATTTTTTCAGAAGAATCTATAAATTAATAACTTTATTACTTAATATATAAAATAGTTTTTTCGTTTCCTTTCTTCCTTATACCACTTTTCCTTAACTTGACGCGTATGGTAATCGATAACTGGGAAAAATTGCTTGATTATTTAAGAATAAGTATAGGAAGCCTCAATAAGGAAAATTTTCGTGTCATCTATATGAATAAAAAGTATCGTCTAATAGCGGAAGACCTGCAAAATATTGGTACAGTAGATCAAACTCCTCTTTATGTCAGAGAGATCATCAAGCGCGCACTTTTGATTGGTTCAACATCCATTGTAATATCTCACAATCATCCAAGCGGAGATACACAACCTTCAAATAGCGATATATCTCTCACTAGACAACTAGCAGAAGCTTGCCAAAGTATAGGAATAGAATTAATAGACCACATTATTATTACATTCAGTAGCTATTTTAGTTTCAAGGAAAATAGGTTGTTGTGAAAGCCTTTATAGCTACAGTATAGCTCTTTTTACAATAATCCGAACAGATCATAATATGCTACTGCTCTACCATAGCCATAAGCACATATCTTATCCTATTCGGACTATTGCGAGAAGTGCTATAACTTAGATTTACCGACAATCGTCATTCCGCTACGTGTTAGCGGCTAAGAGATACCGTGAATGAATCGCGGTATGACGTAGATTGCTGTCATCCCGCTGCTTGTTAGCGGCTGAGATACCGCCGCGGTATAGTATAGCTCTTTTTACAATAATCCGAACAGATCATAATATGCTACTGCTCTACCATAGCCATAAGCACATATCTTATCCTATTCGGACTATTGCGAGAAGTGCTATAACTCGTCATCCCGCTACGTGTTAGCGGGATCTATCCGCGGTGGTATGACGGTAAGATTTATTGTGGCATGATGGTGTAGTATAATGTTGATAAACCTCAGTTACTTTAGCTATAAACGATTAAGATGAAGTTATCATATATCTATATACTTACAAATAAAGCTAATAGCACATTATATATTGGTGTAACTGCAAATTTGATCAAGAGGATTTGGGAACACAAAAACAAAATTGTTTCAGGTTTTACATCAAGATATAATGTAAATAAACTTGTATATTTTGAAGAGTTTGAAGATATAAGTTTAGCTATTGCAAGAGAAAGGCGCCTGAAAGAATGGCCAAGGCAGTGGAAAATTAATTTGATCAATCAAAAGAATCCTAGCTGGGTTGACTTATATTACTTAGCTTTAAGATAGCTATGCTGAGATCCCGCTAACACGTAGCGGGATGACGAGAAAGGAGTGGCGGTATGACGGTTCGCGGTGGTATGACGTAGTAGCTATTTCTTGCAATCAAGTTTCGTTAAAAGTCAGATTGAATGGTTAAATCTTCCACCCAAATAACCACGCACTCTACTTGCTTGTTTGGATATATTTCTTGTACTAAGGTTTTATAGATTAACATCTGTTTTTTTATTTCATTTAATAAGGAAACAGAAACGTTACGGTGTGATTTGTAGTCAATTATGATTGCTTTATCTTGCGTTATGCATAGCCTATCTAGTCGTACTAATACTGACTTGCCATCAATTGTTCCACTCAGTGTAATCTCTGATTTGCCTTCCAAGTCAAACAAATAGCCATATTTTTCATTAAAGGCTAATATTTTACTGTAAATTTCATCCTTATCTTCGCTGATGTTATCAAGGTATTTTCTGACCCAATTTTTTCTTCTTTCTTTTTCTATCTTGGGCATATACTGCAATATGCTGTGAATAATCAGGCCTCTTGCATAACCATCTGTCATCCAAGTAGCTGACACTGGGATCCATTCTGCTCCTTCTTTTTCACTGGATTCCAGCGTCACGCGCTGGGATGACACCGAAGAGTGGGCTAAAGCTGGTGGAAGGGAAATGACCGGAACGTCAAAGTAATCACGTTTTTTATAAATGTAAGGGTAGTTTGCATTCACGCATAATACTTCAACTTTTTCTTTAAATATTGGCCGTAAACCCCTTTGTTTCTTTTCATATGGTTCTCCATACTTAGTGATTAGATCATACCAAGAGCCCTTTTGCACTGGCTCTTTACTTAAGATGTATAACTCATCTTCAGCACGCGTGAGTGCTACGTATAATAAACGCAAATATTCATTATAATCCTCTAGTTTTTTCTCTCTTTTTACTTGATCGCAATAAGCGTTGTTGTTTTTTCCACACCAAAATGGTGCTTCCGTTCCATCAAAGATAATGCTTTCACTGTTTCTTGGCACTGTGTTTGTATCAACCAAAAATACTATGGGAGCTTGCAGACCTTTTGATTTGTGAATTGTCATTATTCGCACAGCATTGCGTTCTGATTGCATATCATTCTTAATCTCCGGATTATTCTCCTTGATCCATTGAACAAACGCTTGAAGAGATGGGTTTTCAAATTGCAACACGAGGTTCATAAATTCGTCTAGGACCTCAAAGCACTCAAGACCTAACCTTGCAGCAAATTTCTTCTTACCTGTACGTAATATATGCGTAAATAGTGCAAGAGGAGACTCTATGCGAGATAAGTTAATGAGATAGTTTAATTCACTATAGATAACCACAGAATAATCGTGAATTCTTTCCCATAGTGAATGCTCTTTACGGTCGTATGCAATGTTAAATAAATCATCCTCGGTGAAATTAAATAGCGGTGATTTTAAAGCATTTGCAAGAGCTAAATCATTTGCCTGGAGGAGTAAAAATTCGGCCAAAGCTATTAAGTCCTGCACGGCTATATAGTTCATAATTCTAAAATAATCCCGGCCTACAACTGGCACATTTGCTTTTTTAAGTTCGCTTATTATGTAATCAACTAACACGTTTCGTTGTCGCACCAAAATCATAATGTCTCTTGGCTCTATATGGCGATCTTTAGCGACTAAAATCCGCCCTTCGTTTAACCAATTGTGAATTCTGTTAGCTATTGTTTGAGCAAGTAATCGATCTGCTATTGTATAACCTTCCTTGCATGTCAGAGGAATTTGTAAAGCTCGCTGTTCTTTCTCTTTGCGCCTTGGTAACGCTGGCCAAATTTCAATATATCCTTGGTCATTTTCTCTATGTGGAACATGTTTTATTTCATTATCATTAAAAGATATTTCTGCGCGGAAGTTATTAAATATTCTATCTACAAGCATCAAAACTTCTGGAGTTGAGCGAAATGACTTTTCAAGTTGGCATGATATCCAATCTCTACCACCAGTTTTCGTATGAAAGTATTGTTGCATATAGTTGAATAGATGGGGATTTGCTCCTTGAAATCTGTATATGGATTGTTTTACGTCACCAACTACAAATAAGGTTCGCTTTTCATCATTACCGGCAAAAAATTCATCGCAGAGATTTGTTATAATTTTCCACTGGCTGATGCTATTGTCTTGTGCCTCGTCAACAAGGATGTGATCTATTTTTTGATCCAAGTTAAACAATATCCAATCTTTATAGTTTGGATTGCTGAGAAGATTTGTTGCTAAGTCAATTATATCATTGTAGTCAAGCAGTGCATTTTTTGATTTTTCACTATTATACAAATCAACATATACTTTAAATATACCAAGTAAGCTACTGGTTTTCTTGAATATTTGATAAGAGTTCATGTCTCTTATATGGGTAAATACTACATTCTGAACGCTCTCTATTATTTGCTCTGCATCTTTGAATTTCTCCAAAATACTTTTTGTTGCAATGGATGATATGCTCTTTTTTTCGTGCGATTCTGATTTTAGAAATACCTTGGCTAGGTTTTCTATTTTGGTGTCATTCCACTTTATTCCGGTGTCATCTGAGTAGCTGACACTGGTTCTTTTTTTCTGGATCCCAGCTGGGATGACAGTAGAATAAAGTATTTCACTATAACTCTGATCTCTTTTACTGCCTTCACTTAATATCTCGGCTAGTCTTTCCACGTGCTCGATTGTTTCACTCTGTAAGTCATGAATTTCATCTGGGGCGCTCAATTTATCTTTGATATATTTCGAATCATTTGCTGATATCGATCTTTTTATACATAAAGTATAAAGCAAATCGCGTAGTTTATTTTCATCAATTTCAGTTGCAATAAGGTTGATATCATCCTGCACAGTTTCGTTATGAAGCACTTTATTGAATATGATGGAATGTAATTCTTTGCATTCGCTCAGCGTGCAATTTGGAGCAATGCCAGCTTCTATAGGAAAGCTGGAGATTAATTTGTAACAGAAAGCGTGTATGGTTTGTATAGTTAGACCAAGATTTTCCAGTTCAGAGAAAAGCCTTCTTGCTCTTGTTAAATAATCTTTATTTTTTCTGGATCCCAGTGTCACGCACTGGGATGACATTGGAAAGAAATCTAGTTGTTCTAGATCTGCTGCCAACACACTATCTGAACATATTGCCCACTTACTGAGTATGCTGTGAATGCGATTCTCCATTTCGTTTGCTGCAGCATTGGTGAATGTTAAGCAAAGAATATTTCTTTTGTTTTCTAATAAAAGTCTCAATACTCTGTCTATTAAGATTTTTGTTTTGCCTGTACCAGCGGACGCATTTACCCACACAGAGAAATTAGGATTTATGGCATTTGATCTCATCAGAAGTGCGAGAACCTTATAAAAGTTGACTAGAATAGCATTATACATATAATGTAAAAATAGTGTTAGTGAAGATATATAATGAAAAGTTTTTGTGTAAAGGCGCCTGCAAAAATCAATCTTTTTTTGCATGTTGTAGACAAAAAAGAAACAGGGTATCATTTGATTGAAGGTTTATTTGTCTTTGCTAATCTCTCTAATTTTTTGGAAATAAAAGTAGGTGAGAAGGATTCTAGATACGATAACTCTACAGTTGAATTTATAAACTCCGAGTCTAAAATAAATAACCAATATAACACTGTAATGAAAGCGGTTAATCTGCTGCTTAGGCATGCTCCTGTACGCACTAAAGTCACTGTAAAGGTTGTAAAAAACATACCAATTGCTGCAGGACTTGGTAGCGGATCCTCAGATGCTGGAGCTGTGGTACGTACGCTAGGGAAGCTGTGGGAGATTGATAGGACGATTTTAAATGAAATAGCCTTAAACGTTGGTGCTGATGTTCCCGCAAGCGTAGATAGCAAGCCAGTTTTTGTTAGAGGTATTGGCGAAGAATTATGCCACATTAAAAAATTCTCTTTACCTACAAATGTGGTGCTTGTGAAACCGAAAAAAAGGTTTTTGAGTACACCAGATGTATTTTCCAAACATGAAGGAAAATTTTCTGAGCCAATTAAATGGAGCGATGACGCTGAAAAGGATTTGTTGAAGCTTCTTAAAGAGACGAGAAACGATCTTCAAGAAATAGCAATAAGCTTTGTACCTGAAATTAAGGATGTGATATCAACACTTGAGTCACAAGAAGGCTCTATACTTTCTCGCATGTCAGGCAGTGGTGTATCATGTTTTGGAATATTCGATAGTGAGGAAAATGCAAAAGCTGCTGCAGTTAATATCGGAAAAAAGCAACCAGAATGGTGGGTATGTGACACTCAATTAATAGTTTGACTTATGCCCTTAATTTCCGAGAATAAAAATCTTATAAATGGTTACAGGGAAGGAAAATTTTTGGTGAATAATAGAGAATATTGCGGCTCAATTATAATTTTTCCTGAAAAGGTGATTAAATTGAAAGAAAGTGATATAAACAGCAAGGAGTATTTTGAATCTTTTTTAACAGAGGAAATAGAAATTTTGTTAATAGGTACTGGTAAAACACGCAATATACTAAGTTCTTCAGTGAAGTCCTATCTTATGGAACAAAAAGGTTTAAATTTTGAATTTATGACAACAGGTTCTGCATGCAGAACCCATAATATTCTGATATCCGAAGATAGATTTGTTGTCAGTTATCTAATAGCCATATAGCATGTTTGAAATGTTTACCCAGGATTTTTTCATCAACAGTCTAGTTGCAGTAGTCGTAATTAGCCTAGTAACAGGCGCTTTAGGATCGTTTATGATATGGCAAAGGTTATCTTATCTTGGTGATAGTTTGTCCCATTCTTCATTGCTTGGTATTGCACTTGCTTTGATCTTTAAGATTAGCCCATCGCTTAGCATAATGCTCATTGCAATTACATTTGCTATACTACTTTCTCTTAATTTTAACAGATTATATTCTGCTGATACGATATTGAACATTGTTACCAATGTAGTTTTATCATCGAGTTTAATACTTATGTCTTTTCTTCCATCTGGCAATAATAGTATTATTAGCTCACTGTTTGGTGATATATTAACGCTCGATCAAAGTGATATAATATCGATTTTTTTAACCTCTCTAATAGTTACTTTGATATTAATATTTAGATGGCGTTATTGGTTAATGATTTCAATTAATCAAGATTTAGCAGTAGTTGAAAAAATTAATGTTACCTTTGTTAGACTAGAATTTTTAATCACTCTTGCTATATTTATAGCAATTGCTGCCCAACTAATAGGAATATTACTCATTGCTGCATTTTTGCTAATACCAGCAGCATCTGCAAGGCTCATTTCGAAAACTCCAATGCAGATGATTATTGTTGCAACAGTTTTTTCTGTGATTTCTGGGATATCAGGTCTCATGTTATCTGCAAGTTTTGATTTGTTAACTGGACCTGCAATTATACTTGTTGCAGCGGTATATTTAATTATCGCTTATTTTATAAGGCTAGTGTTAAGCAGGTTGGCTTAATTTTGATCTCGAATGTTAATAATTTTGTAATATACTCATTATAAAACATCACTATCTTAGCACAAAATAGTTTTTGCTATACTATTATTTATATGCTAATGATAAGTTGTTAATTTTATGGAGTAAGCAATATGAGCGAAGAAGGATTTTTTTCCAAATATATATCTCAACCTGTGAAAAAATTTTATAATTATATTACAGGAAAAACAGAAGAGTCAGATGATGTAGCAGGCGATGTGCATAATATTGCACAAGGAGACTCAGAGTCTTTGGATACTTATGTACAGTCAAATGAGAATGATATCATATAGATAGCATGAGGATCACACCATCCAAAGTTAAAAAATTCCTAGAGAAACCTGATGCTTTACGTGGTGTGTTAATTCATGGAAGTGATAACAGTAGGGTTGATTTTTATGTACAAGAAATAATTGCTAATTTGGGTGAGTATTCAGTTCAGGTGATGGATTTTGCAATAGTGAATAAGTCACCCAGTTTACTGTTTTCTGAATTGGCAAACGTTTCGATGTTTACCAGCAAAAAATTAATTAAGCTGATAAATGTGAGTGGAGGTATATCCAAAGAGTTAAAAAACGTATTGGATTATAACGCAAGTGGTCACTATGTAATGATGGTAGCAAGTGATCTTCCATATAATTCTGCGACTAAAAGTTATATGGAGAGTTCAAAAATTTTTGGTGTGATTGCTTGCTATAAGGACAGCAACAGCAATCTTTATGACATTATATCAAGTTACTTAAAACAAAATGATATAAAATGCACAAATGAGATAATCTACCATTTGCAATCTTACTTTAATCATAGCAAGCTGCCTATATGTTCAGAACTTGAGAAGTTAGTTTTATACTTAGGGGAGAGAAAAGACCTAAAACTTACTGATATAGAATTATGCTTTTCAACTTCTGGCAACGACTATGCTACACTTGATGATCTATGCTCTGCCATAGCAAGTAAAGATATGTCGCGCTTCATTAGAATTTCTGATGTATTGATATCGCAAGAAAATTTTTCACCGATAGCACTAATTCGCATTATATCAAATTATTTCCTACGCCTTGAAAACGTTTTGCTGTCAGTGCAAGGTGGAATGAGTGAGCAGGCTGCGATTGATCAGCTAAGCCCTCCATTGTTTTTTAAACAATTGCAGAGCTTTAAATCTCATTTGAAAAGTTTGCAACTTTCAGAACTTAAGAAGATCTTGGAAAAATTGATAAGCTTAGAAGTTACCTGTAAAAAAACTGACTTGGATCATAAAATGATTTTTCAACATGCACTGACGAGTAGCTGACTACTCAGATCCAGCCTTTCTTATAATTTCATCAAAATGTTGTATTTTAACATAAAATAGCTGCTTTTATGCCTACCAAAATTCATTCTTTAGTGTGTGTCTCACAAGTATTCTTTGCTAATAGGATATTTTCGAATATAATTGAATATAACTAGATAAAAATACAGATATGTTTGACATTTCAAAAATTGTAATAACACCTGAAATGTTAAAATTAGTTGCTGAAATTGATGAATTTAAAGGAGCATGGCAATTGTTTGGTAATTTAGCTCCAGAACGTTTACAAATGCTCAAGAAAATTGCAACAATTGAAAGTATTGGTTCTTCTACCCGTATTGAAGGGGCAAAACTATCAGACCGTGAAATTGAACAATTATTATCCAAACTTGATACACGTTCATTTCGTTCTCTAGATGAACGAGAAATAGCCGGATATGCGTATGTGTGTGAAGAAGTATTTCAAAATTTTAAAAAGATGCCATTTACAGAAAACACTATAAAACAGTTTCACATCTGGCTTTTACAATTTTCATATAAAGATCAAAGGCACATGGGAGAATATAAAAAATTCCCCAATCATGTTGAAGCGTTTGATGAATCTGGAAAAAGCTTGGGCATAGTTTTTGAAACCATACGCGTCAAGTTAAGGAAATAAAGGTATGAAAGAGATAGAATAATAAGGTATAAGTTCTCCCAGATATACTTTTAGTGAGAGAACCAATGAATAAAATAACTTGCTTATCAAAAAAGCTCAAAGAATTTTTTAATGAAAAAGCAGAGAAAATCTCAATTACAACAAGGTTTATAAAAAGAAAGAGAAAGCTAAAAGGTTCATCATTCGTAAAAGCCATGGTCTTGGGTAATATAGGAGTTGATAATTGTAGCGTAGAAACAATGTGTCAATTACTAAACGAGGACTCGATAGATATAACAAAACAAGGTTTGGATTTTAGATTTACTGAAGAAGCAGTGGAATTTATGAAAAGGATGTATAATGAATCTGTGATTTTCTTTAAAAATATCTTGCAAGTTGATTGCAAAATCTTACAGCAATTTAATAGTGTTAAATTATTGGACAGTAGCTATATTACTCTACCTAACAGTATGGAAGAGATGTATAAAGGTTATGGTACTAGCTACAGTGGCTATGAAAGCAATACTAAGTCTGGAATAAAGTTACAATTAGTTTTCGACTACATGAATCAGATAATAGACCAACTTAATTTAACGGAGGGGGTAAGATCAGACCAGGGATATAGGAAACATTTAAGTAATATATTAAGCAATGATTTGCTAATATCTGATCTCGGTTATTTTGTGCCAAGTTCTTTTAAACAAATCAATGAAATAGGAGCTTATTTCATAAGTCGTCGATACCAACATATATGATGTAGAAACAAATCAAAAAATGGAGTTATTAGAATGTTGAGAGGATAAGTTATTTTTAGAAAACGAGGTATTGTTAGGAAAAGAAGCAAAAATTAGAGTAAGAATTATATGTCAGAAACTAACTGAAGAACAGTCTATGGGCAGAAGAAGGAAAGCTAATAGATTAGCAAGATCGCAGATCCTCTAAAAGAAATCAAAAATTGTTGAACTGGTCAATATTTATAACTAATGTTCCAGAAAATAAAATTAGTGCTGAGCAAGTATTAACGATTTACAGAGTAAGGTGGCAAATTGAGTTATTATTTAAATTGTATAAAAGCCATATCAGGCTTGATAAGCTAAAAGGAAAGCCATGCAGAGTATTATGTGAACTATATGCTAAATTGTGCGCAATTCTTATATTTCACGGCATAGTTGGTTGCACAGAAGTGAAAAAGAATACAGAACTTAGCTTAACAAAGGCATTTATTGAGCTAAAAAGGCGGGTTAGAGAGTTATTTTTAGTATTAACCAAAATTAATAGTTTAAAAGCATTTCTTAAAAAACTCACTATAACTTGGTCGCGATTTTCATTAAAAGACAAACGTAGAAGGGCTAGAGTATCCACTTTAACCTCTCTAAATTTGCTCACAATCTCTTAACTTGACGCGTATGGTTTTTGAAACAGCCTCTCCATTTGAGACAGCAACACAAATGCAAGAACTTATTTATTGGACTAGCCAGCAATTAGAGGTGAAATCGTTACACCCTCTATTAATTATTGGCATTTTTATAGTTACTTTTTTAGCTATTCATCCCTTCCAGGATGGAAATGGCAGATTATCACGCATTCTCACAACTTTCTTGTTACTAAAGTTAGGGTATATCTATGTACCTTACAGTTCCCTTGAAAGTAATAAGGAGAGTTATAGCTCTTTTTACAATAATCCGAACAGACCGTAATATGCTACTGGCCTGCTATAGCCATAAACACATATCTTATCGCATTCGGACTATTATAAGAAAGGCTATACTACTTAGCTTTGCGTCGTACTCAACAATCCTTGAAGACGAGCAGCTATGATTTTAATCCATGGCTTATATTCTTTTTAAGGTCACTACAAAAGCAAAAATTTCATCTCGAACAAAATGTGTCACACGAAAAAGTGTTAAATCTCTATTTACCACCACTTTCTGCTAAAGTATTAGCACTACTCAGCAAACATGGACGTCTTACAATTAAGGATTTGGAAAATATTACTAAAGCAAACTGCAATACCTTAAAGAAGCACGTATCTAATCTCGTAAAGAGTAATCACATCACTCAGCATGGAAAAGGCAAAGCAACCTGGTATGTAATATAGAGCTCAATAGGATATGTATTCATTTTGAATTGTTAAATTATTCAGCTATAGAATATAGATCACAGCTGTACAAACATTGTAGTTTGAGCCCACTAGATCCCAGTGCCCTATTCTTGTCATCCCAGTGCCTTCTCCTGTCATCCCAGTGCCCAGACACTGGGATCCAGAAAAGTTTGCTTGTAAGCAAGCAAACTAGCATAGAAAGTGGTTACAACGTTTTCGATGAGATTGCAGAAAGGCTAGATTCCAGACTGGAATGACATCGTTCACTATGTACCATATTGCAATAGTTGTGGTCAAGGCACTGGGATCTGAAATTGCAGTGTTCGTACAGCTATAGAATATAGATCAGAAGTGACAGAGCTTAAAAAAAGGCCTAACATTCTTAATAAACGTAAAAAGCTTTATGAAAATCAGAGTTGGAGTAATAGGCTGCTTAGGCAGAATGGGCAAAAAAATACTCAATGAATTAATTACAAATACCAAAGTGGAAATAGCAGGTGCTGTTGCCCGTTCAGGTAGTAAGTACATAGATTCAGATATTGGACCAATTATAGCCAATCTAGGAATTAAAGTTACAAGTTCTATTAGTGGCATATTTGAGTCATCTGACGTTGTAATAGATTTTACAACTAAAGAATGTATGTTAGACTGCCTTAAAGCAGCTGTAAAATTTAAAACACCGCTGGTTAGTGGCACAACTGGAATAGAAGGTGTCGATTTGAAAGAATATGCTGCTGAAGTTCCAATATTATGGTCAGCAAATATGAGTGTTGGGGTTAATGTGTTGCTGAAATTGGTAAAAAAAGCTGCTGAGCTTTTAGGTAATGAATATGACGTTGAGATTTGGGAAATGCATCATAACTTAAAAAAGGATTCACCATCTGGAACAGCTATAGAACTTGGCAAAACAATTGCTAACGCTTCAAAAATGGATTTTCAGTCCAATCAATATTTACATAGTGGTTCAAACATAAGAAAAAAGGGGGGAATAGGTTTTGCAGTATCTCGTGGAGGTGGAGTAATAGGAGATCACAGCGTGATGTTTGTTAATTCTGATGAACGGATAGAACTAAACCACAAAGCAATTGATCGCACAACATTTGCTAGAGGAGCTGTTCAAGCAGCAGTATGGCTATACGAAAATAAAAGAGAAATTCCGGGGCTCTATTCAATGCAGGATGTGATATGAGCAATACACGTGCCTCTGTTAAAGATTTAAATCTCTGGTACGGCTCTAAGCAAGTTTTATTCGATATAAATTTGAATATTTATAAAAGAAAAGTTACTACTTTTATCGGACCATCCGGGTGCGGTAAATCAACATTTTTGCGTTGTTTTAATCGTATGAATGACTATGTACCAGGTTGCAAAACTGTTGGTGAATTAGATATCGATGGGCTGGGTGATATATATTCACGCGATATGGATGTTGTACTACTTAGAGCAAAAGTTGGTATGGTATTTCAAAAGCCAAATCCTTTTCCAAAATCAATATATGATAATGTTGCTTGTGGGCCAAAATTGCATGGTATGGCGAAGGATAAGCAAAAATTGAATGAGATGGTGGAAAATAGTTTAACCAAGGTTGGTTTATGGGAAGAATTGAAGGACAGATTGCAAGATAGCGCACTCAATTTATCCGGTGGCCAACAACAGAGACTATGCATTGCTCGCGCAATTGCAGTGAAGCCAACTATTTTATTAATGGATGAACCGTGCTCCGCTCTTGATCCAATGGCAACCAATGCAATCGAAAATCTTATACAAGAGCTGAAATTAAGATTTACTATAATTATGGTAACTCATTCAATGAAGCAAGCTAAGAAGTTATCTGATAGTGTGATTTTCTTTCATAATGGCAGAATTGTTGAGTCTGGAAGCACTCAAGAAATATTCGAAAATGCTCAATCTCCCTTAACAAAGGAGTATATCCTGGATCATTAAATTTCTGACCTTACCCAGAAAAAGTGGAGAGAAAGAAAAGAGTTTTTTTGGGTAAAATAAAATTTTGGAGGATTAGAAATGGTAAGAGAATATACGGCAGAATTCAAATTGGAAGCTGTTAAGCTGGCAAATGAACAAAGAAAGGTAGGTCAACCAGTTGCAAAAGTAGCAAGAGATCTAGGAATAAGGGATAGTGTATTAGGAAAATGGATGAAGAAATATAACGAAAAAAAGTCAGCGGCAAATGCATTTCCAGATGTAGCACCTTATGACAAAGAGAGGTTTGATTTACAAAGCAAGAGTAACAAGGGAAAGAGACATTTAAAAAAAAGCCCTGGCCAGTCAAAAAGAGTAAAATATTTTTTTATATAGTAACTGCTATAAAGTACAGGAATTATGTAGGATTTTCTGCTAGTGGCTACTATAAGTGGACCACAAGAAAAATAAGCAGTAGAGAATCAGCAAATAAAGAGCTACTCGAAGCTATTCAAAAAATATATCAAGTTTCTAAATGTAGATATGGAGCTCCTAAAATTCATGCTGAATTGAAGGCTTTGGGTAAAAGTTGCAATTTGAAAACGGTGCAAAGTATAGCCTTTCTTATAATAGTCCGAATGCGATAAGATATGTGTTTATGGCTATAGCAGGCCAGTAGCATATTACGGTCTGTTCGGATTATTGTAAAAAGAGCTATATTATGCAGAAAAATGACATCAGGGCTATACTGAGAAGAAAGTTTAAAATTAAAAAACAACAAACAGATAATAGAGCTGTAGCTCCCAATATATTAGATCAAAACTTTATTGTTGATCAACCAAATAAAGTATGGGATTACTTACATCAAAACCAAGGAGGGATGGCTATATTTGGCAGCAATAATTCTCACGTATGGTAGTTAATGAGTAGTGCAATAAATAAACAATTGGTTATGAACTCTTTATTAATGGCCATTAATAGGCGTAAACCTGTTAAAAATCTACTGCTGCACAGTGACCAAGGTTCACAATATACTGCGCAAGGGTATCAATATCTCTTAGCTGTAAAGAATATAGATGAGTAATAAAGGCTGTTGTTACGACAATTCTGTTGCAGAAAGCTTCTTTAGCTCATTGAAAAGAGAAATACTTATTGATACTTCACAACACTCTGCTCAACAAACTAGAACTGCAATATTTGAATACATAGAAATTTTTTATAACAAACAACGTCACTATTAACTATTGCATTCCAGAACAATTTGATGCATCATTCTTTTTGTAAAAAACATTCCAAACTTTCTCTCCACTTTTTCTGGGTAAGGTCACTTTTCCACTGATCATATTTAATCGCCATAACTTTACTCCTACTTTAACAATATTTTAATTATCATATATTATGGCAAGAAAGTCAACCCTACCTAATTTTGCTTAGTAAGCACACTAACTATGAAACAATCTATATTACCATCAAAAACAGAATTTATATTGCCCACTTCATGTCCGGTTCTTAAATCCTTCACCATTTGATATGGATGCATAACGTACGATCTGATCTGATTACCCCAGCCTATATCGCATTTTTTACCATACTCTTCAGCCATTTTCTGTTCTTTTTTTTCCAGTTCAATTTGGTATAAACGTCCTTTAAGTAATTTTAACGCCTCATCTTTATTTCTATGTTGAGAACGACCATTTTGGCATTGAACTACAACACCAGTTGGAATATGCGTAATGCGTACTGCACTTTCAGTTTTGTTCACATGCTGACCGCCTGCTCCAGAAGCTCGGTAGGTGTCGATCTTTAGATCCTTTTCATCCACAGCAATATCAATTGAATCTTCGATCACTGGAGTTACTCCTACACTTGCAAAACTGGTATGACGTTTACCATTTGCATCAAATGGCGATATTCTAACCAGCCTGTGAATTCCACTTTCACTTTTTGCCCACCCATAAGCTTTTTCTCCAACGATTTTTATCATTGCAGACTTTATACCAACTGACTCTCCTTCTAATTTTTCTACAACTTCAACTTTAAAGTTGTGATAAATTTCTGCCCACCTTATATACATGCGCATCAGCATTTCAGCCCAATCATTGCTCTCGGTTCCGCCAGCTCCTGAGTGGATTTCTAAAAAGCAGTTATTATTATCTGCTTCACCAGTAAATAAGGACTCTGTTTCTTTATACTTGATTAATTTCTCTAGCTTAGCTAATTCATTTTCAACTTCAGAGAAAAATTCTTCATCATTTTCATCAATAGCAGACTTCATTAAGCTGATGGCATCGTTGTAATCGCTTTCCAGCTTTAAAAACGACTCTACGTCATTCTTAATTTTAGAACGTTCTTTTAAAACTTCTTGTGCTTTTTGGTTATCTTGCCATAGGTCATCATTCGACGCTTGGGAGTCAAGCTCTTCAAGGCGCAACTTTAATTTTTCTATGTCAAAGACACCTCCTGATAAGAGAAATACTTTTATTTAAGCTTTGAAAGTGTTCAAGAATTTCTGGATAAGTTTTCATTATACTTTAGATTTTAATATATTTACTATCAATAACAATAACAGTAAACAAAATAGAAATTTAACCATATGATAGTTAATTTAAATAATTTCATTATACTTTAATGTTTAAGGAAATCAAGCGCGTATATTTATTAAAAAACAAGGTAAAGTAATGAATATTGAAATAAGTTCCCATTATGGTTTAGACAAAAAGGCTATTGATGACTTAATAGAGTCACTTGATAACGAGGAGCTAGAGAATGTTCGTAATATTGTAAAAACGATAGACAGTGTTCAGTTAGCTTATTTTTTATCTACTTCGATCAGTGATCACAGGGAGAAATTAGTTAATATCCTCGATCAACATTTGTTAAGTGATGCCCTAGTGCATGTAGTGCCAGATTTACAAATAGAGATCATAGAAACATTGGGAATAGAAAATACAGCAAAGTTACTAATGCTCCTTGATGTAGAAGATATAGTAACCATAGTGAAAGATTTAGATAGAAAGTCTGTAGAAAATATACTTTACTATTTGCCCAGCAAAACTCAGAAATCGGTAGAGGAGTTGCTATCATATCCAGAAGAAAGTGCAGGAAGGTTAATACATAAAGATATGGTTATAGCTCCATATTATTGGACAATAAATCAACTGACAGAATTTGTGTGCAACTATAAAAAAATACCAGAAAAATTTCACCAGATATTCATTATCAACTCAAAATTAGAGCCTATAGGCAGTGTTAATTTAAATAAGGTAATATCTCACTCAGGAGACACAATAATAAAAGAGATAATGGATCATGACATAAAAATCATTAAAACTGGAATAGACCAAGAGGAAGTAGCAAGAATATTTAAAGATTACTCTCTATTATCGGCTCCGGTAGTAAATAAGAATGGTAAAATTATTGGTGTGATCTTAATTGAAGATGTAATAAAAGTTGTTCAACAAGAAACAGAAGAGGATGTACTCAAAATAAGCGGTGTATCTTCTAAAGCCGATATAAATGCCCCTATACATAAAACTATAATTAAAAGGCTACCTTGGTTACTGTTTAACCTCTTAGCTGCAACAATGTGTTCCATAGTAGTTGGCTTTTTCGATGATGTAATAAAAAGTTTTATAGTGCTGCCAATAATCATGCCGATAATTGCATCAATGAGCGGAAATGCAGGATCCCAAACAGTAACGCTAACCATCCGGGCAATCGCAACAAAATATCTAACTGAGCAAAATGCAAAAAGAATACTGATGAAAGAATTTTTAATAGGTCTTATAAACGGGGTGATCTTATCTACTATTTCATTAGTAGTGTTAGCAATAAGGTTTCACAACTTCAAAGTGGAGATGATTTTTGTGGTCTCCATGATTATGATGTCAATTATTGCAACGTTCATCGGAACTTTCATTCCTATAATGCTTCACCGTTTAAAGTCTGACCCTGCCGTTTCTTCTTCAATCCTAACATCGGCAACAACTGATATTCTCTCAGCTTTTATATTTCTTGGTTTAGCTACGATCTTTTTATTAAATAGCTAATACTATCTATAGCTATACCGCCGCGAACCGTCATGCCGCGATTCATTCGCGGTATCTCTTAGCATAGATCCCGCTAACAAGTAGCGGGATGACGAGAAAGGGGCTACTTGGATGACATTCTTCCTGGTGTGCCCAAATCACAATGTTCGTACATCTGTGGATTTATTCGCGGTATAGATTCCGCTAACGAGTAGCGGAATGACGGTTTTTCAAATTGTCGTAAGTCAGTTTAGCTATAATATCAAATTTTACCAACTATTTCTTTCTATTAAATAAGAATAAATTGCCTATACAAAAATAGATTGGCAATATTTCAAGTCTGCCAAGCAGCATTAAAAACGATAGAAATAATTTTACTTCATTACTGAAAGAGGAATAATTACCCGAAGGACCTATTAAATTACTAAATCCCGGGCCAGAGTTTGTAAGCGTTGCAGAGACTGAACTGATGCTAGTTATAAAGTCTGCATTGCTTAAGTAAGACATCACTATTGATGAAATGGTAAACGTTAACATGAAAATTGCAAAAAATATAAAGACAGAGTGAACTTCATCATTCTCCAGGGTTTTTCCATTGAATTTTACTCCATTGTCTGCATCAGGGTTTAATAAAAGGTAAAAGTAATTTCTTATAGACCTTAAAAGAACAATCAAGCGGAAGATTTTGACACCACCACTTGAAGAACCACTACATCCACCAACAAAGGTGAGAAAAAAAGCTAAGACTGAAATGAAACTCCAATCTATATGATTACAGATTGCATAACCAGTTGACGTAATCAAGGAAGTGATGGTAAATGTGCTGCATCTAAATGATAATGACACTCCTAAATCAACATTTTTATACAACCAAAAACAAGCAAATAAAGATGAAACAATAGCTATCTTAAAAAAGTAAGAGACCTGCTCATCATAGCAAATGTCTAACCGTCTTATGATTTTTAAATAGCTAAGAAAAGGCAGAGAACCCAAAATCATAAAAACGATCGTTATGGCTTCTAGTATGGGATTATTATAGTGCCCTATAGAATCATTATAGTTAGCAAATCCACCAGTTGATACAGCAGACATTCCGTGACATATTGCATCAAATAGTGGCATACCAGCTAGATAATAGGAAAATATACATAACAAAATTAAGCCATAATATATTGCCGTAACATGAATCACTACGCTTCGCGTATTCGGCAACTTCCTTTTGGTAGCATCTGAATACTCAGAATAAAGTAAATTATTTAGGCTGAGAACCTTAAACATAGGAAAAACTGTAATTCCTAAAGTGATTACACCAAAACCCCCCATGCCATGTAGCATTGCTCTCCATAGCAGTATTCCTGGAGATTGTTTTTCAATATCATTAAATATAGTTGCTCCTGTGGTTGTGATGCCAGATATCGTTTCAAACAATGCATCAACATAGCTCAGATTATCAAAATAGAAAGGAATAGCTGCAAACAGAGACAAGGCAATCCAGGTGCAACTAGTAATCGCAAAAATTGCTGGCATTCCATGCAATCTACTTAATTTACCGAGTAAAATAAAAATTGCGCCAGATGTGCAGGTAATTATGAATCCAGCGAGGAAATTTTTCCATTCGTAGCTGAGATACTTATTGGTAATAGCAGGAATAAGCATTGCTAAGCTAAACAGCAATAGGAATATTCCCACAATAAATACAATTGAACGCAAATTTTGTAAACGTTGATGATTTTTCATAGAATTACTTCCTCGCTATACAAAGCCATAAAAGCTACTCTAACGTCAAGCATTTTGTTGGCCTTTATTAACAGTTATTAACAGTATGCTTGATTTACTTGTAAATATGTGTGATAATTAAATTTTTATTAGAGGTAAGATATGGTTGAATTAACTAATGCACAAGAAGAAATTCTAGATTCATTAAGACAGGCAGTCTGGAATGGCAATTTTCAGGAAGTCCAGAACGTACTCGACAATAATGAACATAATGATATACAAGCAGTTTTGAGCCACGAGGGGACTTTGACTAGTGACAAAGGTACCATTTTAGATTTTGTTATGTGTTGTAGCATTACAATTAAAGCTCAAGTAGAGATCATTGAACAAATTTGGAAGGAAGCTGATCAAAAAACTCGTGATTTTTTGTGTAATACAGAATACGATCTAGCAGGAGGTGATAGTGTTAACACAATAAATATGCTTAGAGGCCTGCAAGAAAGGACCAACGATTCTAATAACGGACCTGTTCTTGGAAAAGTTATTCAAAAAATAGAAGATCACAAGTGGGTAATGGATCTTGATTCCAACTTACAAGAAGCAATAGAAAACCTTGATATTGATCAAGTTAAAGCAGCATTAGAGAATTGTGGTGAAGATGTAGAAAGGGTTTTAGAGCGAGAGGTATATTGGAGTAGTGGAAGAGTAGATGCCCTTTTAGTTTATCCTCTGAAAGTTGAATATAGTGAAGAATTGAACCAAGAAGATGTGGAAAAGATAAAAGAAAGCTTTAAATTAATGTTTGATGCTGCTTCTCCAGGGCTCCTTGGGTTCGAGCCCAATGGAAATAACTATGTAATGGATAAACTTACATGTGCACAAAAACGTTTTGCTAAAATACCTGGAGTAGGTGAGCAATGCTTTCAAGATTTGATTCAAGAATTTGAGGAAAAACTTAGTAAAAATGAACTAGATAATGCCAAGACTGATGATCAGATAGCATGGGATAAAGAGTATGCGACTCGATTTTCACAAGAAATCAATCAGGATCCGTCTGAGAATGATGATCTTAACTTTATAGATGACACTGATCTAGATCAAAACACCGTAAACTCTGCACCAACTGCAGACAACAAAACCCCAGAAAAAAACGATACAAACTTCTGGAGTGAACACAAAGGGAAGATCGCTCTGGGCGTTGTTGGACTATGCGTAGTTGGTGCTATTGCAGCCTATGTGCTGGCATATCCTGTAGTTGCATTAGTTTTAGAAGTTTTAGCAGTTTCAGCATTGGCTGTACTAGCTTATATTGGAGGAGTTTGTGAGAAATCAGAAAGCCCAAATACGAAAAGCTCGGACCCGGTTGTTTCTGGGGTGTTGCAACAACGCAGAACTGTCTAATTAGTAATCCATTGTCATCCCAGCGCGGCGCGCTGGGTCTGACTACGCTAGAACAAAGAATATAAAAGAAACGTTGCCGTCACGTTATATCATAAACCTTTGCTGAAGCTTTCTTTATATCTTCACTTGAAAGTGGAATTAGACCAAGCCTAGATAGGTACCCATCTTCAATGCTGATCGAATCTATAATTTCTTTTATGAATTCTCTTAATCCATCAACAGTATCCAGGTGTTCTTTCTTTATATAAAGGTATAGAGGTCTTGCTAATATATATTTTCCCGATGATATATTTTCGTAAGTTGGCTCAATTCCTGCAATTGTGCTCCCTTGTATTTTATCTTGATTCCTCATTAAAAAGCTAAAACTAAATATCCCTAAAGCGTTCTTGTTACTTTTCAATTTTTGTATTATTATGTTTTCATTAATTCCAACTTCTATATACCTTCCGTCATCCCTTATATTACCACATGCTTGCTTTCTTTCTTCCTGATCTTTATAATTCTCTTTGAAAATTCTCGAGTTCATGCATGAATATTGATCAAGCATAATAGAATTAACCAAAGTTTCGTATGTGCCTGTATTTTGATGTGGACCATAAATTTCAATTTCTGTTTTTGGTAAGGCTTGATTTACATCAGACCAAAACTTCTTATTATTTTTTACTAATTTATCATTTTCTTGAGAATATGCAGATAAAGTTTCAAATAAGTCCTTCTTTGTGAAATCAAATCTATGGCTTTGATTTGAATTTGCAATGACAACTCCATCATAGCCAATGATGATTTCTATCACTTCATTAATTTTATTCCTTTTACATAGTTCTCTTTCTACTTCCTTCATAGGGCGAGATGAAGTGGTGATGTCTGGAGTGTCTTCCCCTATTCCTGAGCAAAACATTTTGAATCCTGATCCACTTCCTATCGATTCCACAACTGGAGTCTTAAAGGAGAATACACGGTTGAACTCTTCGGCTATAAACGAGATAAAAGGAAAAACAGTTGAAGATCCAACAATTCTGATGTATTTCCTGGCATCAGCATTTGATAGCGGCGTGAATAATACGAATACAAAAATCAGGAGAAAGTTTCTAAGCATTATTTTTAGTTAAGAACATAAATCTAATTATTATAACAAAAATCAAACTGAAAAGCTTTAATTGCATGACAAAAGCTACAGTTTACATTTAAATTTTATTTTATATTATTGTAAGTATTACACAACTTTAAGGGGCAATTATGGCAGTTATGCCAGATAAATGGATAAGAGAAAAAGCTGAAAATTTTGGAATGATAGAGCCTTTTGTGAATCACAAAAGCAGCAAAGGTGTTATATCTTTCGGACTATCATCTTATGGTTACGATGCAAGAGTGGATAATAAATTTAAAATTTTTACTAACGTTAATTCAGCTATCGTGGACCCTAAAAATTTTTCTGAGAATAGTTTTATAGATAAGGAAACAGATGTATGCATAATTCCACCAAATAGTTTCGTACTTGCAAGTACAGTGGAATATTTTCGTATACCAAGGAATGTACTGGTCATTTGTGTTGGTAAATCAACTTACGCAAGGTGTGGAATTATAGTAAACGTTACTCCCTTAGAACCTGGATGGGAAGGTCATGTCACACTCGAATTCTCAAACACCACTCCGCTTCCTGCGAAAATTTACGCTAATGAAGGCGCATGCCAATTCGTATTTTTAAGCGGCGAAAGTGAATGCGAGAAATCATATGATGATATGAAAGGAAAATATATGAATCAGCATGGTATCACTTTGCCGCTGGTGAAGTGATTGCCATGAGAGTGGTAATTTTTCACTTCCGTACTTTTTCATTGTTGCTTACAATGATTATAGCTACATCATGTGCTTTTCTTAATTAAAAACTTCAATTATTTATTGTAAATTATTGAATTTGCTACTATTTAGTAGCAAATTGTCATCCAAGTGGCTGTAAAATGACAAATTCGTCATTCCGCTACTAGTTAGCGGAATCTATGCTAAGAGATACCGCGAATGAATCGCGGTATGACGGTTCGCGGCGGCATAACGATAAGCTCGTCATCCCGCTGCTTGTTAGCGGGATCTATCCGCTGCGGCATGACGTAGAGCCTACATTAGCTATAGAAACAAAAAGGAGGATCATTATGTCTACAATAATTTTATCATCAATTTTTGGTCAAGCAGGCAGCATTTTTGGGCCAATTGGCCAGATTATCGGCTCAGAACTCGGTGCTCTTCTTGGTGCGCAGCTTGATGGTGCGATGTTTGGCCTTGATGCCGAGCAAAAAGTAACGCATGGTGCGAGGCTAAAAAATCTGCAAGTTCAAACCTCAACCTATGGCAGAACAATTCCAATTATCTATGGCACTGCTCGTGTTGCAGGGAACATTATTTGGGCGCAGCCAATAAAAGAAGAGGCGATAACCACCAAAAGTAAAATTGGAAGAGGTATGAACGTTACATATAATTACTATGCAACGCTTGCAATTGCGATCTGCAAGGGGAAAGTAGAAAAATTAAACAGAATCTGGGCAGATACAACATCACTTAGCTTTGATGAAATAGATTATACTTTTTACAGCGGCAGAGAAGACCAAAATCCTGATCCATTTATGTCATCAATTGAAGGAGAGGGGAATGTGCCGGCTTATAGGGGAATATCTTACATAGTCATCAAGAATTTTCCTTTAGCAGACTATAATAATCATGTTCCGGTATTTACGTTTGAAGTGCAAACTGCATTAAAGCCCGTTGGGTTTTCAATAGCGGAAAATATTCGGAATATCAATATCATACCAGGTTCAGGTGAGTTTGTATATGATACAAAAATACAGAAGAAAATCGCGCAAGAGAAAATAAGCAGCAACCAATATATCCCATATGGGCTGGCGCAAAGGGTAAATCACAACAACCACACTAAAAAGAGCGATGCAATGCTTTCTTTGGATCAATTAAAGGGAGATTTACCAAATGTTGAGTGGGTATCGGTAGTAGTCAATTGGTTTGTGAATGATCTGAACATTAAAGATTGTAAAATATATCCTGCAGTTGAATTTCAAGATGATTCCGCAATATTACCTGATGATTGGCAAGTAGGGGGTGTAACCAGAGATAATGCTCAGCTAATTTCAAAAGATGCGAGTGGAAACCCAAGGTATGGTGGCACAGTTAGTGATGCAGCGTTGATAAGATACATAGAAGAGTTACGCAGCAGAGGCTACAAGGTGATGCTCTATCCAATGCCCTTGCTTGACACAAAGAACAAAGAGTGGCGAGGAAAATTGAGCGGGACTCCTGGGGATATAAGTGATTTTTTTGAGAATCAATATAACAAATTTATAGAGCATTATGCAAGCATTGCCAAACAAACTAAAGTGGAAGGGTTTATCATCGGTTCTGAACTTGTGCGGCTTACCAAAATTAGAGATGAACAAGGTAATTACCCTGCCGTTATAGAGCTAGTTAAGCTTGCAAAGCGAATAAAACTTCAGCTTGGAAAAGAAGTAACGGTAACTTACGCTGCGGATTGGAGCGAATACCATTCATATGATGGTTGGTATAATATGGATGAGCTTTGGTCTTCAGAGTACATCGACGTTATTGGCATAGATGCTTATTTTCCACTGACTGATGGTCCAGAGCCTCCTTTTGGCTATTCTGCGGAAGATGTAATGGGTGGTTGGAGCAGTGGAGTGGGGTATGATTATTTCTATGATTACTCAAAAAGTGAGCCTGAAAAAGTAAAGTATAACGACAGCAGGTATGCGTGGAAAAATATAGAGAAATGGTGGAGTGAAACTCACATAAATCCAGGTGGTAGCAAAACAAAATGGCAACCAAAAATGAAAAAAATATGGTTTACTGAATATGGATTTCCCAGTATGAACGGCTGCACTAATGAACCAAATGTGTTTGTTTACAAAGGCAGCATAGAGAGCAAATATCCACGATATTCAAACGGAGAGGTGAGCTTTCTTTCGCAAAAAATTGCAATTGAAGGAACGTTAAAAAAGTGGCAAAGCTCGGAAATGGTAGAAAAAATGTTTCTCTGGGCGTGGGATGCAAGGCCATTTCCTTACTTTCCCAATTTATGTGATATGTGGACTGACTGCCATAATTGGCAGACAGGACATTGGATTCAGGGAAAGCTTTCACAGCTTAATATTTCCGATGTTTTATCGGATCTATTACAAAAAGCAGGTTTAAAAAGCGATCAGTTCGATACAAGCAACGTCAAAGGGTTATTGTCTGGGTATGTGATAAACGACCAGCAACCCGTACGTTCTATTATTAAAATGCTGCAAAGTTGCTATTTTTTTGATGTGGTTGAACAGGACTCTAAACTGAAATTTGTTCAAAAGGGCAGGGGAGTTACAACTGTAATGCCAATTGGTGAAACGGTTTTCAGTAACAATTCAAAGCAAATGCAACTTGTTAATATTAGTCAACTGGATTTAAACAATAAAGTTAACGTCGTTTATTTTAATCGCAATTTTGGCTATCCAATTGATGTTAAATATGCTGAGTTGCCAAAGCAAGGCACTGCTATAACAGTTGAAATACCGCTCATTATGGAGGAGGGAGAGGCGCAAAATATAGCTGAGGTTTTACTTTATTCTTCGTGGCAAG
Source organism: Wolbachia endosymbiont (group A) of Pherbina coryleti (assembly GCF_964026875.1). Taxonomy (NCBI): domain Bacteria; kingdom Pseudomonadati; phylum Pseudomonadota; class Alphaproteobacteria; order Rickettsiales; family Anaplasmataceae; genus Wolbachia; species Wolbachia endosymbiont (group A) of Pherbina coryleti. The sequence goes on along the minus strand of NZ_OZ034706.1, from coordinate 889,353 downwards.
AGAGAAATATATACAATTTCAAGCTGCCGATAAGATATGCGTGGCTTGCGCCAAGTGATGTAATGACGATTTTAGACGGTGAGAAAAAGCATACGGTGAGAATTATAAAAACAAAATTTGAAAGCATGTCCATTCAAGTAAGTGGTGTTGGTTATGACAGCTCCATATATAAGCTTTCTTTTCCTTCAACAAGGTCTCTTATGCTGAAGGAATACCCTCCTTCTCATATCAGCAAAACCATCGCAGAAATGATAGATTTACCGCATGTTAAAGGTAATATTGCAAGCTTTACTTTAATTGGTGAGGAAAGGAATTGGAAGGGAGCAACGCTCTTTATTTCGTACAACGATAAGGATTATAAGCCTATCGCAAGCACAAATAAGCAGTCTACTTACGGATATGTAATGGAATCTACCGACGAGGGGCTTATAGTAGTGTTACGTTTTGGAAACATAACTTCAATTGCGAACTCAAATTTAGCACTGGTTGGAAAAGAGGTAATAAAATTCCAGAATGCTGAACTTATAGATAAAAATAAATATAAGCTTAGCAACCTAATCAGAGGACAAGAAGATACTAAAGAATATGATCATGCCACAGGTGAAAAATTTGTTCTACTTGATGATTCAATAATATCTTTCGAAGTGCAAATGGGGAAAAAGTTTTACCTAAAAGCAGTGACTTACGGTGACCATACGCGTCAAGTTAAGAGATTGTGAGCAAATTTAGAGAGGTTAAAGTGGATACTCTAGCCCTTCTACGTTTGTCTTTTAATGAAAATCGCGACCAAGTTATAGTGAGTTTTTTAAGAAATGCTTTTAAACTATTAATTTTGGTTAATACTAAAAATAACTCTCTAACCCGCCTTTTTAGCTCAATAAATGCCTTTGTTAAGCTAAGTTCTGTATTCTTTTTCACTTCTGTGCAACCAACTATGCCGTGAAATATAAGAATTGCGCACAATTTAGCATATAGTTCACATAATACTCTGCATGGCTTTCCTTTTAGCTTATCAAGCCTGATATGGCTTTTATACAATTTAAATAATAACTCAATTTGCCACCTTACTCTGTAAATCGTTAATACTTGCTCAGCACTAATTTTATTTTCTGGAACATTAGTTATAAATATTGACCAGTTCAACAATTTTTGATTTCTTTTAGAGGATCTGCGATCTTGCTAATCTATTAGCTTTCCTTCTTCTGCCCATAGACTGTTCTTCAGTTAGTTTCTGACATATAATTCTTACTCTAATTTTTGCTTCTTTTCCTAACAATACCTCGTTTTCTAAAAATAACTTATCCTCTCAACATTCTAATAACTCCATTTTTTGATTTGTTTCTACATCATATATGTTGGTATCGACGACTTATGAAATAAGCTCCTATTTCATTGATTTGTTTAAAAGAACTTGGCACAAAATAACCGAGATCAGATATTAGCAAATCATTGCTTAATATATTACTTAAATGTTTCCTATATCCCTGGTCTGATCTTACCCCCTCCGTTAAATTAAGTTGGTCTATTATCTGATTCATGTAGTCGAAAACTAATTGTAACTTTATTCCAGACTTAGTATTGCTTTCATAGCCACTGTAGCTAGTACCATAACCTTTATACATCTCTTCCATACTGTTAGGTAGAGTAATATAGCTACTGTCCAATAATTTAACACTATTAAATTGCTGTAAGATTTTGCAATCAACTTGCAAGATATTTTTAAAGAGAATCACAGATTCATTATACATCCTTTTCATAAATTCCACTGCTTCTTCAGTAAATCTAAAATCCAAACCTTGTTTTGTTATATCTATCGAGTCCTCGTTTAGTAATTGACACATTGTTTCTACGCTACAATTATCAACTCCTATATTACCCAAGACCATGGCTTTTACGAATGATGAACCTTTTAGCTTTCTCTTTCTTTTTATAAACCTTGTTGTAATTGAGATTTTCTCTGCTTTTTCATTAAAAAATTCTTTGAGCTTTTTTGATAAGCAAGTTATTTTATTCATTGGTTCTCTCACTAAAAGTATATCTGGGAGAACTTATACCTTATTATTCTATCTCTTTCATACCTTTATTTCCTTAACTTGACGCGTATGCTTACGGTGACTCGCTGGAAAATACGGAAGTGAAAGTGATAAATTCATTTAGTAATTGAAATTTAATAAAGTAAGTGCTAGAATTAATATACAGGTATTAATGGTAGAGATATAACATGTCAAAGGAAATGGTCAATGCGTTGAAAGCTGAAGTGAAGAAGCTCAAATATGCTGATTTCAAAGCTAACACTTGGGACGAAGTAATTTCTGGTGAGGGAACATATAAGGATCTTAATAGAACACACGGCCTTGCTATTAACGGACAAAAAATAACTAACGAATTTATTAACAATCTGTATTCAAACCATAAAAATCTAATTCTACGGGATGAAAACGGAAAAGGGAATTATCGTCCATTTCTCAGACAAATTTTTACAGAAATGTTTAAACACGTTGGTGCAACAATTCCCAATAACTCTATTATTGAGGAGTTAATAAATAACTATTATCAGGGCGGATATACTCATTTTCTTCCTAATGATATGAATCAAGCTCTTGGATCTTTTCATTTGTCAACGCAAGGCAACTGTATGACAAGAGAGTATATTATGGATTGTCGTGAACCCAATTGTATAAAGCTTAGTTTTAGCATGAAATATACAAAAATGCTTAACTATGATGATTATACATATATCGAAACACCAGGTTTTTGCAGTTCAGCGGAGTTTAAACTGAAATGTGAAGATAAAAATGTAACATATGAAGATGGTAAAGTACTTCTTACCATTCCTAAAGAGCTAAAAAACTACAAAGTAAGTGGTAAGAATTTGTTTGATGTTATTGTTGAATATTTTCAGAAGCTTTGCGAAAAATTGGGCTTTAAATTTGAGACAAAAGTGGAACATAGCCTTGGTGAACCACTAAAGGTAGTAAGTGAGGCAAATGCATCTTCTGTTGAAGACTTAAAGCTTAAAGTGAATAATCAAAGGTAAGATATTGAAATTCGTGCTTTTCATGATTTTAGCTTAAGATTTCAGTGTCCGCTACTCGAATGACATCGTTTACTATGTAACATTGTACTTATACTAATGAAAAAAATACATTATAATTAAGTATATTTACCAATAAATCATTAAGTGAAAACAGCTCTTTCGCAAAATATCATCTCTCTTATTATGATATTGTCTGTAGCAATTGTCGATATGGCAACTGACCTATACTCAGTTGCACTACCAAGCATTGCCAATTATTTTAAAGTAGAAGGCAGTGTAGTGCAGCTTACAATTAGCTTGAATCTAGTTGGATTTGCGGTGTCTGGATTAATTTATGGTCCATTATCGGACCATTATGGTAGGCGTCCAATGATGCTGATTGGTATGACAATTTTTACTTTGGCAAGTGTCATGTGTTATATAGCCGACAGCATTGCGCTCTTGATACTAATTCGCTTCATACAAGGAACAGGGGCTGGTGTTGCAGGTGTTGTTGGGTATGCAGCAATAAGGGATATGTACTCGGGTAGTGAATACTCGAGAGTCATTTCAAAATTAAATATGGTTGTGGCACTCTCACCTGGAATAGCTCCAGTGGTGGGCAGTTATATAATTTCACATGGGTATCATTGGAAATTTTTGTTTTTTATTATATCACTTGCAGCAATTGCTATACTTATTTTTATCTACTTTAAGTTACAAGAAACACTCACTGTAAATAAAAATGAAACCAGTATAACTAACATAACTACTAATATCTTCAAGCAATATATATCAATATTTAGAAATTATCGTTTCCTTGGGTTTTCAGCCATTCATGGATTAACTTTCATGTGGCTTTGGGCATACATTGCTAACTACCCGTTCATATTTGAATCGATGGGCATTGAAGTACAGTATTTTGGCTACCTCATATCGATCATAGTCATATTCTACATAATTGGAACTTTAATTAATAGAAGGTATGTACCAAAAGTAGGGGTTAGCAAAATGCTAATAATAGGTTTGGTGTTACCGATAATATCCGATAGTTTATTGGTATATTTTTATTTCGCGGACAAGTTGAATATATTAATTCTTCAAGTCGCCTGGATTCCAGCCAATATCGGACTTGCATTAATAATAAGCAATAACGTAACTTCTGCTTTAGAAACGATCAAAGGTATAGGGCTTGGTAGTGCAGTTCTCTCATTCTGCAATATGATGTTTGGGGCTATTGGAATATATATAGTAGGAAAATTTTTTCGCTATGGTATTTTACCAAATTTACTATTAACAATAGCATGCTCTACAATTGCAATTCTTATGTACAGCCAGCTCAAATGTACTGAAAAACACAGGGAATAACCATTATTTGCGTGATCCAGAGCTCATGGGTTATTAATGACTTTATCATGATAATATAATTTTACAGGGGGTGAGAGCTCATAGATTATTAACGGCTTTATTATAACAATATAGTTTTACAAAGAGGTGTAGGATGAGTAGTTCACAAAGTAGAGATAATTTTTTTAAGGCTGTTGAAAGAGGTGATATTGATGCAGTAAACCGTCTAATAAGTGAAGGAGCAGATGTTAATGCAGTAGATGTACATAACAACACTCTTTTACATTATGCTGCTGGAAATGGCTATGCAGAGATAGTAAAAGATCTATTGGATAATGGGGCAAATGTTAATGCAGTAGGATTTGCAAATATGACTCCTCTACATCGAGCTGCTGAAGAGGGCCGTAAAGAGGTAGTAGAAGTTTTACTAAATAATAGGGCAAATGTTAATGCAATAGATGAACATAACAGCACTCCTTTACATAGGGCTGCTGAAGAGGGCCATCAAGAAGTAGTAGAAGCCCTACTGAAAGTAAATGGGATCGATGTTAATGCACAAGATAAATATGAAGGTACTCCTTTACATTTTGCTGCTGCACATGGCCATAAAGAGGTAGTAGAAGCCCTATTGGACAAAGGGGCAAGTGTTAATATAACAGATCAAAATGGAAAGACTCCTTTACATCGGGCTGCTGAAAATGGCCATGCAGAGATAGTAAAAGATCTATTGGAAAAAGGGGCAAATGTTAATGCAAAAGATGAAGGGGAAAATACTCCCTTAAATTTAGCCGGTGATGACGGAATAAAAACTCTATTGCAACCCGCAGAAGAATCTGATGATGCTAGTCCAGTATTGCAAAATGATGAAGAAGAAAGCCAAGTTCCACAAAATGCTGCTTTATTTGAGGCTGTTAAAAGAGGTGATATTGATGGATTAAAGCGTCTAATAAGTGAAGGAGCAGATGTTAATGCTTTAGATGGAAACAGATTTACTCCTTTACGGCATGCTATTGTCAAAGGAGACAAAGATATGGTCTCGCTTTTAATTGATAACAAAGCAGATGTTAATGCACAGTCTGAAAATGGACGCGCTCTTTTACATGTTGCTGTTGAAAAAGCCAACAAAACGCAACCACTCGATACAAGTATAATAGAAGCTCTATTAGAAGCAAAAGGGATCAATGTTAATATAGCAAATGAAAATGGAAGGACTGCTTTACATGAAGCTGCTAAAAGTTACGATAAGAAAATAGTAACAGTTCTATTAGAAGCAAAAGGAATTTGTGTTACTCCACTAGATAATACTGACAGCATTCCTTTAAAGCTTGCCTCTCAACAAGGCAGGCAACATATAGTAAAAATTCTAGAAGAAACGCAAAAGGATATCGAAGCTTTGTATTCAGCCGTTAAAAGTGATAATTATAAGGAAGTTTAAATTCTATTAAGTAAAAAAGTAAACGTTAATTCAATAGACAGCAATGGAAAAACTCCTTTACATGAAGCTGCTGCAAGTGGCCATAAAGAAATAGTAGACGCCCTAATAAAAGCAGGAGCAGATGTTAATATAGCAGATAAAAATGGAATGGTTCCTTTGTTTAAAGCTGCTTTCTATGGTCATAAAGATGCAACTGAAGTTTTATTAAATAGTGGAGCAAAGGTTGATACAGTAATGGAATCACTTCTTCAGAGTATGATGGAATATAATGACAATAGTAGCCATAAAGATATAGTTAAAGCTTTATTAAACAAGGGAGCAAATGCTGATGCAGTAGATTCATATGGACATACTCTTTTGCATTGGGCTGCTAGAGAAGGTTATACGGATATAGCAGAACTTTTATTAGAAAAAGGAGCGAATGTTAATATACAAGATAACGATCTATGGACTCCTTTACATTTTACTACAAAAAATAAAATGTTTATGGGTTATGCATATCGTCCAGCAAACGCCTCTGCGGAAACAGTAAAATTCTTAATAGAAAAAGGAGCAGATGTTAATATAGAAAATGAAGATGGAAATACTCCTTTCAAATTAGCCACTGATGAAGGAATAAAAACTCTATTGCAACCAGCAGAAAAATCTGATGATGGTTCAGCGGGTGGATCATCGACAGATAGTGAAGGGGGTCAAGAGGAAGAAAAACGAGTAGGTGATGATACTGAACTACAATCAGATAATAGCAAAGAAGGGGAAAAAACCAGCACCACCAGTGCAGAACAAGGAACTGATGTACAAGACAACGATGTAGGTCCTGTTGCTTCCACAGAACCTGCACAAACAGAAGAACAGCCGAGCTCTTTTTTTGGTAGTTTGTTTAGTATACTTATGAAGCCTTTTTCATTAGTTGCATCATTTTTTGGTGGTTTTTTTTCATGGTTGTTTGGGTCTGACGAAGAAAAGTCTGACACACAACCTTATGATGATTCTTCTTCACCTGGGGTCGATCAATCAGTTGAACAAAATAATGGTGATCATAATGACCAGAGCAATGTGATTTGATAGTGATCTTCTACCGGAAAAGGTGTCATCCCAGTGCTTGACACTGGGATCTCATTTTACTTTATGATGATGTCATGAAAGTAGCTGACATTGGGATCCAGAAGACTTAATTTCAACCAAATAATAAAGGCTAGATCCCAGTGTCACGCACTGGGATGACAAAAAAAGGAGCACTGGAATGACACCATCTTGGATGGAAATAACGTCACGCGCTGGAATGACAAAGAAGAGTGGGCTTTCATATGGTTATGCAAGAAGTCTACTGAATATAAACCAGTTTCTCACACACACATTTTACTACGTGATCAGCACTGATATTAAAATGCTCATAGAGTGTTTTATAAGGTGCTGATTCTCCGAAGCTTTTCATGCCAATAAATATACCGTTTGAACCTATGTATTTATGCCAACCCATTTCACTTCCGGCTTCAATTGCAACTTTAATGCTGTCATTATTTAATATTGCCGCTTTATATTCATCGCTTTGCTCGTCAAAAAGCCTCCAGCATGGCATAGAAACAATCCTTGTACCTATACCCTTTTCCTGCAATTTCTCCCTTGCTTCAACTGCAATTTCAACCTCGGACCCCGTAGCAAATATCGTCACTTTTAATTCTTTTGAACATTCACACAAAATATATGCACCAAACTTCGATAAATTAGCAGATTGATCGATATCAGAGTAGAACTTGCGCATGTAACTTACGTTTTGCCTTGAGAGCGCAAACAGTGCAGGTGATTCTTTTTTTTCGAGTGCAATGCTAACACACTCTAGAGTTTCAACTGCATCGGCTGGCCTAAAAACATATAGATTTGGTATAGCACGCAAAGAGGCTAAATGCTCTATTGGCTGATGAGTTGGGCCATCTTCTCCCACTCCAATTGAGTCGTGAGTCATGACATACATAACCTGCTGCTTCATCAGAGCTGAAAGACGTATAGCAGGACGACAATAGTCGGAAAATACCAAAAAAGTGCCGCCATAAGGAAGAATCGCGCCGTGAAGTGCCATACCATTCATACAAGCTGCCATAGCGTGCTCTCTCACTCCATAGTGGACATAAGAGCCACTATAATTATTGCTATTTATTACCTGCATGTGCTTATATTTAGTGCAATTTGACCCAGTAAGATCAGCAGAACCGCCGATTAATTCCGGCATAGACTCAGTTAAAAGTTCCATTACTCTGCCGAAAGAAGATCGAGTAGCTTCGTTTGGCATTAGCTCACATATTTGTTTCTTCAGGTCAGCTAAAACACCAGCGATATTATCTGGTAGATGTTTATCTAACCGTCTTTGAAGTTCTGCATGATACCCTGTCATCCCAGCATTCTCTTCTGTCATCCCAGTGCTTGACACTGGGATCCATTCTTTTTCTTCTTTCCTGGTCACGCGCTGGAATGACATCGTGTAGTTTTGTTTTGCTCTCTCAACAGTTTTCTTCCAGGCATTTTTCACATCTTCTGGTACATGGAATGGTTCATAATTCCAGTTTAATTTCTCTCTCATCTGTTTTATGTCTTCCTCCGAAAAAGCACCACTGTGAGCAGAGGATGTGCCAGCACGGCTTGAAAATTTTCCGATAATAGTTTTGCAGCAGATCATTGTAGGTTTATCAGACTTTTTTGCTTGCTCTATTGCAAGGGATATGGCATCAAAATCATGGCCATCAATTTTGTCAACATTCCATCCATACGCTAAGAAGCGTTTCTCTACATCGTCAGAACAGGAAAGGCAAGTAGCGCCATCTATAGAAATATCATTATCATCAAAAAGAGCTATAAGCTTATTCAATTTAAGATGCCCAGCAAGTGATGCTGCTTCATGGCTTATTCCTTCCATAAGACAGCCATCCCCTAGCATCACGTAAGTGTAGTGATTAATTAAGCTATCTCCAAATTGTTCTTTAAGAATCGATTCAGCAAGTGCCATGCCAACAGCAGTGGCAAACCCCTGACCGAGCGGGCCTGTTGTTGCCTCTACTCCGGAAGTCAAGCCAAACTCTGGATGACCTGGGGTCTTGGATCTCATTTGCCTAAAGTTTTTTAGCTCATCTATACCGATATAACCTGTCAAATATAATATTGAATATAGTAACATTGACCCATGACCGTTTGATAAAACAAAGCGATCTCTATTGAACCATTTAGAATCATCAGGATTATGATTCAGATATTTAGCAAACAAAACAGTTGCAACATCTGCCATGCCAAGTGGCATACCTGGGTGTCCAGAGTTTGCTTTTTGTACTGCATCAATTGATAAAAAACGGATGGCGTTTGCCATAGATTTTAAATGTGAATGATTCATGTGTTAATAGAAAAACTTAAAAATGAAGTATAAAAGATTATATCAGCAAAAACAAGTTGACACTGAGTGCTAAAATCCTTAATAATCTAAAGTTAAATCGTGAGAGTTTTTATATGACAACTGTTATCACTAGAAAGTATAGGATTAGCCGTAGACTTGGTGTAAATTTATGGGGTAGAGCTAAAGACCCAGTAAACAAAAGGAAATACCCTCCAGGTCAACATGGTATTCTTGGATTCAAGAAGTTATCCGACTTTGGTAAGCAGTTTGCTGCGCATAAGAAATTTAAGTTTTACTATGCGATTTCAAGTAAGCAGCTCAGACGTACATTTTTAGATGCTTATAACAGAAAGGGTTATACGGCTGATAATTTTATCGGTATCTTAGAATCGAGATTAAGTTCTGTTTTATACCACTCTGGTCTTGTTCCAACAATTTACTCAGCAAAGCAGCTCATATCTCACAAGCACGTTACAGTTAATGATAAGTTGGTTAACATATCGAGTTATCGAGTGAAGCCAGGTGATATAATAAAAATAAGAGAAAGGGCAGCAAAAATCCCTGTAGTAGTAGAGGCTGAACAAAAACAAGAGCGCAAGGCTCCGGATTATTTAGAAGCAGATAGTAAAGAGCATTCAGTGAAGTATTTGAGGTCACCTCAATATTCTGAGGTTCCTTATTCAGCAGACATGGAAGTCAATTTAGTAGTAGAGTTTTACTCTAGATAGATAAAAAAAGCCCGTGTGGCGGAATCGGTAGACGCAGCGGACTTAAAATCCGTGGGTTTTGCGACCTTGGGAGTTCAAGTCTCCCCATGGGCACCAATTTAACTTAGCAGATAAATACAAAAAAGTATGAAATGGCTTGATATAGAAGATATTGTGGAAGCTCTGGAGGAAAAATTTCCAAATGAGAATATAATTAGTATCAGATTCACTGAGCTTAAAAAAAAGGTCTTGAGTTTAGAGGAATTTGATGATGATGAAAAACGCTGTAACGAAAAAATACTCGAAGCTATTCAAGCAGCTTGGATTGAGGAAAGATTAACCGCATAGCAATAAACCATACGCAAACGTGATTTCTATTACAATTTGCATATTGATTATGCTATTTTTTGGATCTAGCCTGGCAAGTTAATAATCATTTAACTAATTACAATTAAAACAGCTATAAGGTTAATTATGAGGCAAAACAAAAATTTTTGAATGGAACGATCTTGACAAGTGCTACGTTGAGATAAGTTTTGCATAAAAATACTGCTTTTACGGTGTGAGGCTAGAGGTTTGTAAAGCAGTTAGCAGGTTGTCATCTAAGTAGCGTGACCAGAGCTAGATTCCGCGAACACGCCGCGGAATGACGACTATGCAATATGCGTTGCGGAGTGACGATTATGGTCATACCGTCACGGTATCTCACAAACATGTAGCAGTAATGACAAAATCTCAAGTTATATGTATACTTTTATATTATCTACCTACTAAAAAAACAGAAAAATGCTCAAACGTAGCGGTCCAAAAAAATTAAAGTCTATAATTGAAAACTATGCATTAAAATGCATGAAAAATAAGATTAGTAAAAATGAAATACGTCTTATTTTAAACTGGCGAAATATAGTAGGGAAAGAAATAGCAGAGTGTACAAAACCGAAAAAGATCTCATATGCACAGAATATAAATTCGGGTGTGTTGCATTTGGTAGTAACAAATGGCAGCAAAGCATTGGAAATTCAGCATATGATTTCTCTTATAATAGAAAAAATTACGATATTTTTTGGTTATAAAGCAGTATATGGTATAAAAATTAAGCAAGAGAGTATTGACTATTTGACTATATAAGGTAATCTAAGTACATAGAATAATTTGGTATATTGAAGTGAGTAGAGTTTGTGAATTAACAAATAGAAAAAAATCTTTTGGTAATAAGGTATCACATTCGAATCGTAAAACAAAGCGTACCTTTCTTTTAAATTTACATAAGGTTACGTTAACAAGTGATATATTGAATAAAAAGTTTAGATTTCGTGTGGCAACAAGAACTTTGAGAACTATAGATTACAAAGGTGATTTAGATGCTTTTTTGCTCAACACAAGAACGATTAAACTAAGTGAGAAAGCGCAGAAGATAAAAAGAAGGTTGAAAAAAGTTTTAGTAAAGCAAGAGGTAGAGTTAGCAGTTTCAGATGCATAGTAAGCCTCCATGGCTCAGAGCAAAAGCTCCGACCGGTGAAGTATTCAATGAGACCTTAAACATCGTTAAACTGCATAACTTGCATACAGTGTGCGAAGAGGCTGCATGTCCAAATATTGGTGAATGTTGGAATAAACGTCATGCTACTGTGATGATTCTTGGTTCTGTTTGCACTCGTGCTTGTGCATTTTGCAACGTTGCAACTGGCATTCCTGATAAACTAGACCCTCATGAGCCAGAAAATTTAGCAAAAGCGATAAAAAAGTTAAACTTAAAACATGTTGTCATTACTTCCGTTGATCGTGATGATTTGCCAGATGGTGGCGCAAATCAGTTTATACAGTGCATAGAAGAAATTAGAAAGATAACTTCAGAAACAACAATAGAGATTTTAACTCCTGATTTTTTAAATAAGAAAGGAGCATTTGAAGCAATCGCTGTTGCATCACCTGATGTCTATAACCACAATATTGAAACAGTGCCGAGATTGTATGCAAAAATAAGACCACGAGCTCGCTATTTTCATTCACTATATTTGCTGAAGATGGTAAAGCAGATTAATCCTAAAGTTTTCACAAAGTCGGGGCTTATGGTTGGTCTTGGAGAAACAAAAGAGGAAATATTTCAGGTTATGGACGATTTGCGCAGTGCTGAGGTTGATTTTATTACAATTGGTCAATATCTACAACCAACTCCAAAACATGCAAAACTTGATAGATATGTTACCCCAGAAGAGTTTGAGCATTATAAATATATCGCTTACTCCAAAGGGTTCCTAGTGGTTGCATCAAGCCCACTAACTCGGTCATCATACCACGCTGAAGAAGATTTTAACAGGCTCAAGGCCTGTCGTTGACATTTGTGTTAATTCAAATTAATTTTTACTAATTATAAAGGAGTTTTTACGTAATGTCTACTATAAAAATCGAGAAGAAATCACAATTAGTTAAAGAGGTATTCGACTCCGTGGCAAATCGCTATGACACCATGAATGATATAATGAGCCTCGGAATGCACAGATTATGGAAAGATAGGATGGTAAATAGTGTGCATTTTACAAAAAACTCTAAGGTTTTAGATGTTGCTGGAGGAACTGGAGATATAGCAATAAGAGTAGTAAGAAAAGAGCCAAGTGCTAAGGTTACAGTATGCGATATAAATCAAAACATGCTAAGCAGAGGACGTGATAAAGCTATAAATTCAAACCAAATTAATTTTGATTGGGTATGTGCGAACGCAGAAAGTTTACCATTTGAAGACTCCGAATTTGATTATTGCACAATAGCTTTTGGCATTCGAAATGTTTCTGACCGTAAGAAGGCTTTAAATGAGGCGCACAGGGTATTAAAACCACATGGAAAATTTATCTGCTTAGAATTTGCCCCTATGCACTATCAAAATGAGATATTTACCAAACTTTATGACTTATATTCATTTAAAGTAATTCCTAAAATTGGCAGCATAGTTGCTAAAGACAAGAGTTCTTATGAATATTTAGTGAAGAGCATCAGAGAATTTCCAACTCAGGCTGATTTTAAAATGGAGATTGAAGAGGTAGGTTTTAAGAATGTTGAGTTTCATAATATGAGCTATGGAATAGTGGCATTACACATTGGAACAAAATGAATATTAAACTCTGGTATAGAACGCTGGATTATTATCTCATCCTTCCAGTGTTTTTTTTGCTCACTATAAGCTTCATTCTTGTTTATTCAGCAAGCCCTGTAATTGCGCAGCGTCTTTCTTTACCACAAGATTATTTTATACGGCGTCACACAATTTATATAGTCCTGTCACTAATTACCTTGGTGACATTTTCTTTTCTCAACACAAGAACTATACTTAACCTCTCGTTCGCAGGTTTCATTTTATTTACTATTCTAGTAGCAATTGCGATAATACTTGGTATAGAGGTAAAAGGTGCGAAACGATGGTTACATATTGTCAAAATTTCAGTTCAACCATCTGAGTTCGTAAGGCCATTTTTTTCTGTTGTTATAGCTAGTATCTTGGCCAGCGAAATGAAGTTTAAAATACACATATCAATCATAATATTTCTGTTAGTTTTTGTGTTGTTACTTTTGCAACCTGATTTCAGTATGTCTATGCTTTTAACATATTCTTTTATCGGTCAAATGTTTATTGCATGTATACCATTTTTATACTTTCTATGCATAATAGGAATGGCCACAACTGGAACTACAATAGCTTACTTATGCCTCCCACATATAAAGCAAAGGATTTACAATTTTGTCTTTTTTACGCAGCGCGATAACTTTCAAGTCACAAAATCATTAGAAGCATTCAAAAGAGGTCAATTAACTGGAGTTGGGCCTGGTGAAGGTAGCGTAAAAGCCTCTCTTCCTGATTGCCATACAGATTTTGTGTTTTCTGTTTTAGCAGAAGAATTTGGTTTGATTACGTGCTTAGCCACATTGATGTTATTTGGCATCATTTCCGCCCGCTTGCTTTACATTGCATATAGGGAAAATGAATTATTTAATCTGTTGGTGATTCTCGGTATCTCAATTCAATTCATCACACAATTCATAATAAACATAGGGGTAACATTGAGTGTTTTTCCAACCACCGGCATAACCCTGCCGTTACTTAGCTATGGTGGTTCTTCTCTTTTATCTTCGAGCATCGCACTTGGCATAATGCTGTCTTTCAGTAGAAACCAAGCTATCGCATTAAAGTTTCGTGAGCGTGTTATGCTTGGAAGGTATATGGACTAAACTTGTACCGCTCACAACTATTATTGGTATCCCTCCAAAATGGGTATCTGTTCAGATGAGTGGCAAAATAAGGTAGACGAGAAAAGCAACTATAGGAACAAATGGGTGTCATGCAAGTAGCTGACACTGGGATGACAAAAAAAGGAGCACTGGAATTTTTGTTTCAGCATTAGCCATGCATCTGAACAGATACCAGAAAATATTCCACTGACATGCTGAACAACAAATACATCACTATGTCGTTTATCGCAAAAACTTATATTTTTCGTAACCATTCACACTTAATTCTGCAATTCTTTGATCTCACTCATAGAAAGACCAGTAGTTTGAGCTATAATATTAAAAGAAACACCTGCTTTAAGTAGATTCTTTGCGACTTCAATTTCCCTCTCTTTTCTACCTTCCTCTTTAGCAAGATCAAGTCTGTATTCAAGAATGGCTTCTTCTTTGCGCAGATCCATTATTCTTTCTTCATAAGTTATTAGATCTTTTTCATTCCAGTGAAACTTATCTAATTCATCATATGCTAGCTTTATTATTGGTGATTTTTCCGCAATTTTTCTGAGATCTTCGTCCGTTGTTTCATCTGCATATTTGAAAAAAAATAGCCAACGGTCTACTACACTTTCTAGTTGTTCTTCTCTACTCTTAGGAAATTTTGGCAGCTCTATGAAGATAAATTGAAAATCTTTTAAGTCATGCTCATTGGTTTTTTCATCTCTTATGGTATGGCTAGATATATAGTCAAGCTTATCAGGGAATAAGGTACAATTTGAAATCGCGATAAAGAAAATCTTCTTTAAATCAACGTATTTACCAGATTTATCAGCTTGTCTTGAGTAAGCCTTAGCAGCATAAAGTTGTGCGCGTTTTTCAAAGCCTTTATCACGAGCGAGCTGCATCTCAATTATATACCTGTTCCCACTAGAATCTCTGCAAAGAACATCAACAATGCTTTGTTTATCAGAAGCAATTTCAGGGTCCATAATGGTGCTTAAGAATTCTACTTCTTGTATAGTGTTGACTTCAGTACATCCTAAAATATCGTTTAAAAAATGGATAAGAATATTCTTATTTTTTTCAGTGCCAAAGATTTTCTTAAATGTTAAATCTAACTTTGGATCGAGAAATTTAGAAAGAGCCATAGTAAAAATACTGAGAAAAGATTAATAATTATACACTATTATTAACAACTATTCAACCATATTTTTAAGTATAGCTATACCGCCGTGGCGCTAACACGTAGCGGGATGACGAGGTTATCGTCACGCCGCCACGAACCGTCATACCGCCGCGGTATCTCTTAACATAGATCCCTTACTTAACCGTCATACCTTAACATAGATCCCGCTAACACGTAGCGGGATGACGATTGTCGTTTAGCCATAAATACTTAAGAAATTTACCAAACGAAAAAAAAGGCAAAAGAAGCCCTAGTCATTGTCTATTTTCAGTATTGGCGTTTTTTAAGTCTTAAACACTGCAATTTAGCTGCTTTTAAATGCAACTCACCTTAGTTTAAATGTTTAAGAAATTTACTAAGCAGAAAAAAAGGCAAAAGAAACCCCGTGTTAGCTAATTGTCACTCTCTAATCCTGCAAATTGGCGTACTATACTGTCTTAAACGACTTATAAGCGCATTTCAGCTTATATAGGTAAAAACCTAGAAATGTTGTGAAGACATAAGGTGCACATAGTGCAAAAAATTAAAAATAAGACGCCAACTACGTTGTTTTCTTGCTGTTTAATCTGCACAGATGAAGATAACTGAATACCTTCAATACCATGATAAGAGGACTGGCGGAGTTTGTCAAGCAAGTTTTTCGTTTCTGCGGGCTACTACCCTTTCTTGGTGGACTATAACAGCTGCAGAACCTAAATTGCTTCATACTACACCTTTCCCCTTTCCCCTGAAACTAAAATCTATATACTTAACTTTAGAAACTTTAAAATAAGATGCGATCTAATATTAGGCAGTTATTTTACTATATAAAGCCTAATCTATCCTATTTTGTCATAGCTTTTATTGCAGTTTTATTTTCAGCCTTAACGATCCTCCTCTTTGGCAGAGGCTTAAGCAATATAATTGATTCTGGCACAGAGCACGATTTTACTACCAAACTATTAGTTGCAATACTTATAGTTTTAGCCATTTCTCTCACTGCATTTACTCGGTTATATTTCATTGGCATTGGCAGCGAGAAAGTTATCGCAAGAATCAGATATGACTTATATAGCAGTATCACTAACTTGCAACCAAGTTTCTTTGAGAACACAGGCGTACAAGATGTTATCTCAGCGTTAATTACTGATACCTCTGTGCTGCAATCAATAATAAACAGCAGCTTACTAACCATATTACGAAATTTTGTGATTCTGATTGGCAGTGTTGCTATGTTATTATATACAAATATACAACTAACTGCGTATGCAGCCGCAATAATACCTATACTACTCATTATCATGACCTCACTTGGAAAAAAAGTGCGTAGCTATGCACGCTTTGCTCAGGATAAATTAAGTGAGCTTGCGTCATTTAGTGAGGAAAATTTTAGATCTATAGTGACTATCAAATCGTTTGTACTCGAGGAAAACGAAAAAATCCGTTTTAAGGAACATTTAAACTCAGTATCAAAATCATACGTAAAATTAGTACTCTTGCGTGCTATTTTAGTAACTCTAGTTATCACGTGTGTGATAGGTTCACTAGTTGTTTTGCTCTTTTTTGGTATTAAAGAAGTCTTAAGCAATAATATAACTATTGGAGAACTCTCCTCATTTGTGTTTTATTCAGCGCTTGCGGCAGGAGCTATAAATAATTTGAGCGATAATATCAGTGATTTACAACGAGGTCTTGGAATAGTAGAGCGTTTATTTGAATTTAAAAATATGAAAAGCTCTATAGCAGATCCCGATGATCCTATAAAAATTTGTAGTGTTCAAAAGGGAATTTCGTTTAATGGTGTAACATTTTTTTATGCTGATAAGCCAGCATTAGATAACGTATCATTTTCTATAGAGGCAGGTCAAGCAGTATCAATTGTTGGACCATCTGGCAGTGGTAAAAGCACCATTTTAAAGCTTCTGCTCCGTTTTCATGATCCAAACAAAGGTAGCATTACTATCGATGGGCACAACATTAAGTCAATTGCGCTAAATGACCTCAGATCGTTGTTTGGCTTAGTGCCACAAGATCACATGATATTCTCTTGCTCAATAATGGAAAATATACTATATGGCAAACCAGGTGCCGAATATGAGGAAGTAAAGCAAGCAGCCATCAGCGCTTATGCAATGGAATTTATTGATAAGCTGCCTGATAAATTTGATACATTTGTAGGAAAAAGAGGATTAAAACTTTCTGAAGGACAAAAACAACGTATTGTAATAGCAAGGGCCATACTCAACAATCCTCAGGTTTTAATACTGGATGAAGCAACCTCTGCCCTTGATTACAAAAGTGAGAACCTCGTGCAAAAAGCATTGAGCAAGTTAATGCAAAACAGAACAACAATCGTAATTACACACAGGCTATCAACCGCACTCAAGACTGACAAGATTATAGTAATTAATCATGGAAAAGTAGAAGAAGTAGGAACTCATGACTCTCTAATGAGTAAAGACGGGCTGTATGCAAAACTGGCGAAGATACAGTGGAATTGAAAGAAAATTTAAATCATACCGTTAGTTGATATGCTAGATTTATAATTAAAATTATTAAATTTTTAATTTTATTATTTTATAATGGTTCCATAGTTATCCGGAAATTTCGTGATCTGTAGTTTCTTTCATTCACGTTATATTCATAGCTTGTTCTATCTTAATGTATAGCTCTTTTTACAATAATCCGAACAGACCGTAATATGCTACTGGCCTGCTATAGCCATAAACACATATCTTATCGCATTCGGACTATTATAAGAAAGGCTATAATTCCAATTTTGACTGTATAGGAGGTCTCTATGTTAAAACATAACTATAGTGATAAAATCAATAATCGCTATTCATATACTAACAAATTTTCTTATAGTGATGAGGGTGTAGATGAGACGATCAAGGATAAAATCACAACTGAAGATCAGGTAGTATAGCATTTCTCATAATAGTCCGAACAGGTCATAGGAAGGCAGAATCAACAGCACGACGAAAGGATTCGAATAGAGGAATGTTTTTCCTGGCTCTGTTTTTTATAGCAAACCAATGATGCTCAATTTTGTTGAAATCTGGAGAATAAGGCGGCAGATACAAAATTTCTGCACCAACCCCTTTAGCAAGCTCGATAATCTTATCAGACTTATGAAAAGTAGCATTGTCAAGAATGACCATACGCGTCAAGTTAAGAGATTGTGAGCAAATTTAGAGAGGTTAAAGTGGATACTCTAGCCCTTCTACGTTTGTCTTTTAATGAAAATCGCGACCAAGTTATAGTGAGTTTTTTAAGAAATGCTTTTAAACTATTAATTTTGGTTAATACTAAAAATAACTCTCTAACCCGCCTTTTTAGCTCAATAAATGCCTTTGTTAAGCTAAGTTCTGTATTCTTTTTCACTTCTGTGCAACCAACTATGCCGTGAAATATAAGAATTGCGCACAATTTAGCATATAGTTCACATAATACTCTGCATGGCTTTCCTTTTAGCTTATCAAGCCTGATATGGCTTTTATACAATTTAAATAATAACTCAATTTGCCACCTTACTCTGTAAATCGTTAATACTTGCTCAGCACTAATTTTATTTTCTGGAACATTAGTTATAAATATTGACCAGTTCAACAATTTTTGATTTCTTTTAGAGGATCTGCGATCTTGCTAATCTATTAGCTTTCCTTCTTCTGCCCATAGACTGTTCTTCAGTTAGTTTCTGACATATAATTCTTACTCTAATTTTTGCTTCTTTTCCTAACAATACCTCGTTTTCTAAAAATAACTTATCCTCTCAACATTCTAATAACTCCATTTTTTGATTTGTTTCTACATCATATATGTTGGTATCGACGACTTATGAAATAAGCTCCTATTTCATTGATTTGTTTAAAAGAACTTGGCACAAAATAACCGAGATCAGATATTAGCAAATCATTGCTTAATATATTACTTAAATGTTTCCTATATCCCTGGTCTGATCTTACCCCCTCCGTTAAATTAAGTTGGTCTATTATCTGATTCATGTAGTCGAAAACTAATTGTAACTTTATTCCAGACTTAGTATTGCTTTCATAGCCACTGTAGCTAGTACCATAACCTTTATACATCTCTTCCATACTGTTAGGTAGAGTAATATAGCTACTGTCCAATAATTTAACACTATTAAATTGCTGTAAGATTTTGCAATCAACTTGCAAGATATTTTTAAAGAGAATCACAGATTCATTATACATCCTTTTCATAAATTCCACTGCTTCTTCAGTAAATCTAAAATCCAAACCTTGTTTTGTTATATCTATCGAGTCCTCGTTTAGTAATTGACACATTGTTTCTACGCTACAATTATCAACTCCTATATTACCCAAGACCATGGCTTTTACGAATGATGAACCTTTTAGCTTTCTCTTTCTTTTTATAAACCTTGTTGTAATTGAGATTTTCTCTGCTTTTTCATTAAAAAATTCTTTGAGCTTTTTTGATAAGCAAGTTATTTTATTCATTGGTTCTCTCACTAAAAGTATATCTGGGAGAACTTATACCTTATTATTCTATCTCTTTCATACCTTTATTTCCTTAACTTGACGCGTATGGTCAAGAATGACAGTCTGTCCAGGTTCCAAGATCGGTGTCAAAAATTGCTCAAACCATCCATTAAAAACATCCATATTACAGTGGCCTTCAAAGGTTAACGGAACAACTATCTTTCTTCCACTTAAGGCTGCAACCATACTGATTCGTTGAGTTTTCTTTCCAGATTTTAAGGCATAAAACCGCTGTCCTTTCTGGCAATATCCGTAGGGGTAGTCTTCGGTGTTATCAATGCCAGACTCATCTATATACACTAAGTTTTTAGGTTCTTTTGTCGCTATAATTTTCAAAAATTCAGCACGTTTTTCTTCGTTTCTTTCCTTGTATCCATATGTCTTTTTTTGCGCGTAAATCCAATTTTTTTAAGGGCTCGATAGATCGTTTGGATACTAACGTTGTTCCAAAGTTTAGCCATTTCCGATAGAGTCTTTCCTCCGTGTTCTCTGGCAAATTTGGCAAAGGTATCCCAGTCGGTAATTTTGTGATTGTAACCCCCATTTCCAAGTTTTTTTGATTGAAAGTCTCCTGTTTCTTTTCTTCTTTGCTGCCACTCCCATAAAGTAGTTCGTCCAATCTTAAATCTTGCTGCCACTGTTTCTCTGCTTTCTCCTTCGTCTAGCGCTTCCATTGCTTTTTTTCTTAAATCATAACTATATGCTGCTGGCATTCAACCTCCTTATCATCATCTACCCTTATCCTATCACATCCGGACTTTTATGGAAAGAGCTATAACTGATGATATTGAAGAGCCTGATGCTGGTAATGATGGTTACAGTGAAGGTATGGCTTTCTCTTACCATGGTTACGGCAACGACTTAATATAAACTCTGATCCAGGAAGATAAAATAGTTAAGATAAACCTTCAACTAGCCCCACTTATTCGCTATATTGTTGGAGGTTTTCATAGTTTTTCTAGTTGATGAACATTTTCAAAAGGGCTTCTTCCTTAATTTTGAGTAAATTAAACGAGTTGAAGCAAAGGGGTATTATAAATACAGATACAACAAACTTTATCGTAGAACCCCCAAGTAACAGAGCACATGGAGACATTTACACAAACGTTGCTATGGTGCTCGCAAAGCATGAAAAGAAGAATCCCATTGAAATTGCAGAGGTTTTAGCCAAAGAATTTGAACTTTTTGATGAAGTTGCAAAAGTGGAAATAGCGGGCCCTGGTTTCATCAACATACACTTAAAAATAAAAGTATGGCATGGGATTTTAAAACAAATAAATGAGCTAAAAACAGAGTTTGGCACCCTAGATATAGGGAACAATCAGGCCATTAATGTTGAATTTGTATCTGCAAATCCAACTGGTCCACTGCATATTGGTCATGCAAGAGGGGCAGTATTTGGTGACGTTCTGGCAAATTTATTGAAAAAAGTTGGTTATAAAGTTACTAAGGAATACTATATTAATGATGCTGGAGCGCAGATAGATACGCTAATTCGGTCAGTATATTTGCGGTATAAGGAAGCTCTGGGAGAAAAAATCAGCATCGAAAAAGGTTTATACCCAGGTGAATATTTAAAACCAATAGGGACTGGGCTGGCCAAAAAATATGGCGCAGAGCTTCTAGAAAAGCAAGATAATCAAGTGATTAGAGACTATACTTTAAGTTCTATCTTAGAAATCATAAAGGAAGACATGAACTTACTTGGAGTAAATCATGATGTTTTTACTTCAGAGTATGAGCTACAAAAAAGTGGCAAAATTGAAGAGAGTATAAAGATATTGTCTGACAAGGGTCTAGTGTATGAAGGGTACCTGGAGAAACCAAAAGGCAAAGAAAGCGAAAATTGGACTTCCAGAAAAGAGATGCTATTTCGCTCTACAAAATTTGGTGATGACGTTGACCGTGCATTGAAGAAAGAGGACGGCAGTTGGACTTATTTTGCCTCGGATATCGCTTACCATTTTGATAAGATATCGCGTGGTTTTAACAATATGATCGTAGAGCTTGGTAGTGACCACGGCGGTTATGTCAAAAGACTCAAAGCAGTCGTCTCTGCGCTCAGTGATGATCAAGCAAAAATAGAGGTAAAACTGCATAATATTGTGAATTTTTTCGAGAACGGCAAACCTGTTAAGATGTCCAAAAGATCAGGAAACTTCCTAACAGCAAGAGATGTAGTGGAAGAAGTTGGCAGGGACATAACTCGTTTTATAATGCTAACACGCAAGAATGATATGGTCTTGGACTTTGATTTTGCTAAAGTTAAAGAACAGTCAAAAGACAACCCTATTTTTTACGTGCAATATGCGCATGCTCGTGCTCATTCGTTAATGCGTAATGCTCCAAAAGAGCTCCCAACAGCAGATCCTTCACTTTTAAGGACAGGTGGAGAGCTCTTCCTCATAAAAACCTTAGCAAAGTGGCCAGATGTGGTAGAAATTGCAGCAAGGCTTTGTGAGCCACACAGAATTACTTTCTACTTACTTGAAGTTGCAGAAGCGTTTCACGTTTTATGGGGGTATGGCAAGAGTGATTTAAACATGCGTTTCATACTGGAAGACAACTTAAACCTCACCGCTGCAAGAATGTTTCTCGTGCAGGCCTTAGCACACGTCATCGCTTCTGGACTTTCTATCTTCAATATAGAGCCTTTGGAAGAGATGAGTTGATTTTTTTATGCAAGATTGTTTTTTCAACGAATAGAGAAGTTGACAAAATTAAGTAAAAATGTTATAATTTATAGTAGTATTTTCTGGTTAATATATGGCTCACAGTCAAAAAAAGCTCAATGTTAATGTAAGTTTTGACAGTAAATTGGCTCAGTATCTTACAGAAATGGCAGAGACTCAAAATAAAACTATTCCTGAAGTTTTAGTAGATTTAGTGGAAGAAGAGTTCGAAGAAGATGTAGAGCTATCCAAAATAGCTGACGATCGCCTCTCTGAAGGTGAAGAAGAAGTAGAGGATGATGAAAACATCTGGAAATAAAACTTACACTATAAAATTCTTAAAAAATGTTATTGAAAAAGAAATTCCAGCTCTTCCGGCAAAGATTAAATTAATGGTTCAGGAGGACATAAAGAAACGCCTTACAGTTGATCCTTTTAATCTAGGAAAGCCTTTATGTCATAGCTTTAGAGGGCAATATAGGATAAGGGTTAGCAACTACCGTATAATTTACATCATAAATCATTCAGAACGTAAAGTACTTATTACTGCAGTGGGGTATAGAAAAAACATTTACAAACACAGAAGATTACACAATTAAAAATATAAGAAAGATCTCACCGCTGCAACTTGTCCAAGCCTTAGCACACGTCATTGCTTCTGGACTTTCTATCTTTAATATAGAGCCGTTAGAAGAAATGAGTTGATTTTTTTTTGTTACAATATGTAATGATCAAAATATTATTCAAAGTAGGGTAAAGTTATGACGATCAGTTTTAGGGAGTATTCAACTGTATTCACTGAAGTTGCGGAACAGACAGATTTAAATGGAAATAACATAATTGAAAGAATAAAAGGGCATTAGCATAGATCCCGCTAACAAGCAGCGGGATGACGGTTGTCAGGGTGTCAGGCTAGTACCTTCTCTTGTCATCCCAGTGCCCAGACACTGGGATCCAGAAAAGTTTGCTTGTGAACAAGCAAACTAGCATGGAAAGTGGTTACAACATTTTCGATGAGATTATATGGAAAACTGTATTCCAGTGTCAAGCACTGGAATACATCACAGGGGCACTGGAATGACACCCTTTACGGGCTCTTAAATTGCAACTATAAATGTTTAAGAAATTTACCAAATAAAAAAAAAGGCAAAAGAAGCCCCGTGGTGGTTGGCTATTTACCATGTACTAAAATACCGGCGTTTTTTTTATTCTAAAACGCTTGATTAAGAGCGATTTAGCTGCTTTTAACTTGCAACTAACCTACACCGCAAGTGTTTAAGAAATTTACTAAGCAGGAAAAAAGGCAAAGAAACCCCGTAGTAGCTAGCATTCAAATTCTCCCTTGTCAATTTGACGTTTTTTGCTGTCTTAAACGCTTTGTAAGCGCGTTTCGGCTTATATAGATAAAAACCTAAAAATTTTTAAAGACATGCGATGCACGTAGTGCGAAAAATTAAACATGAGACGCCAAATACCCTAAGTTTTTTGTCATTAACCTGCACAGATTGCGAAGATAAATAAATAGCTTCAGTTTCATGATAAGGGGGTTGGCGAAGGGTGTCAAGTAATTCCGTTCCTTATGGGTAAAAAAAGAGAAACTCTAAGTTGCAGCCGCACAATGTTTCTCTTTTCTGCTGTTGATGATTATTTCGCCTATTGTAACTGCCGCTAGAATAAAGCAATAATATACCTGTGTTAATAAAGAAATAGGTGATACAGAGGCGATGCTACCTGCTAGCAATAGTTGGGAACCATAAGGTAAGATACCTTTTGTAGCACAAGCAAAAACATCTAATAAGTATGCGCTGCGATGTGGCGCAATACTGTGTTTTTGTGCAAGCCTTTTTGCAATGCCACCACTTAGTAAAATAGCAATGGTATTATTGGCAACTAAGGTAGTAAACATAGACGCAATTCCTGCTATCACAAATTCAGCTTTAGTTTTTGTGATATTGCTTTCATCGATGAGTTTATGCAACGCTTTTTGACCTTGCTTGTACATTATATGGCTCAATCCACCGATAAATAGAGCAAATATCACTATTTCGTTTACTTTTTTGAAACCGTCATACACGTCATGAGGAAATTGAATGATAGCATAGTCAAAAAAAGTTATTCCTAGCACACCAGCAATAATTATGTTTATAGTTATTGTTACTAAAGTGGCGACTTCAAGCAGCCCCATGATTATTAAAGAAATGTAAGGAATAATTTTTATTATAGAATAATAATCTAAATTTGATATAGAAATAATTTTTGTACTATTTGAGGCAACTGCTAGGTAGATGAGTGTTATAATGCTGGCAATAAGTGCAACTTTAGAGTTCATTTTAAGTTTATCTTTTGCTGAAGCTTCCTGTGAAGAAACAGATGCAATGGTGGTATCAGATATCATCGAAAGGTTATCGCCAAACACGGCACCACCTACTACAGTTGCAGTTCCTATTTCGAGACCAAAAGCTCCACTTTTTGCCAGATTAACAGCTATAGGTACCATCAGCGCAACAACTCCCATAGATGTGCCAATTGCAGTTGAAATAAAAGCAGAAGCCAAAAATACTCCAGGCAGCAGTAATCTTGCTGGAAGGAAATTAAGAATTAAATTAGCAACAGTGTCTGCGCTACCAATTGATTGAGTAACTGCAGAAAATGCTCCAGAAAATAAAAAAATTAAACACATAGTAAGGGTATTTTTGTCACCCATGCCCTCGATAACAGTATCGATGTTATGCTGAGTTTTATTTGTACCACGTGAGACAGCAAAAAATAGTGCTGGTAACAAGCATATTACTGGTGAAACCTGATGAAGTGGATTATCAGTTCCGATAAAAGAAAAATAAGCACCACTTCCAAGATACAAGATTAAAAAAATAATCAAGGGGACAAAAGCTGTCATTTTACTGTACCTAAACTTATAACTATAACTAATTAAGTGGTTTTAAGCAAGTTTGGTTTTCACTAGTTCTACAGGAAGTCAATAGCAGAGTTTTAAACTTCATATTTAATCTACTAAATAAATAGCACATGTAGCTTATTGCTTGACAATAGGATCTAATTGTTGTCTAGATTCCAGCATCACGCGCACAACTGTACGAACATTTGTTTGCGAAGAAATGTTATAGCTGGTTTTGCCTCAAACACAAAGATGTCATCCGAGTAGCTGACTACTTGGATCCAGAAAATTTTGCTGCGAGTAAGCAAATTTGTTTGGTGAGCATAGAAAGTGGAATGTGTAAGCGCAGCCTCAACAGGGTGTCATCCAAGTAGCTGACTACTTGGATCCAGATTGGATACTGAGTTGGTGAGTATAAAAGTATAGCTAACGCGAGCTCTACGTCATACCTCCGCAGAATAATTAACCGTCATACCGCGATTCATTCGCAGTATCCCTTCGCGGTATCCCTTAGCCGCTAACAAGCAGCGGGATGACGAGCTTATCGTCATGCCACCGCGAACCGTCATACCGCGATTCATTCGCGGTATCTCTAGATCCCGCTAACAAGCAGCGGGATGACGGTTGTCGTTTAGCCATAAACATTAAGGAATTTACCAAATAAAAAAAAAGGCAAAAGAAGCCCTAGTCATTGTCTATTTTCAGTATTGGCGTTTTTTAAGTCTTAAACACTGCAATTTAGCTGCTTTTAAATGCAACTCACCTTAGTTTGAATGTTTAAGAAATTTACTAAGCAGAAAAAAAAGGCAAAGAAAACCCGTGTTAGCTAGTTGTCACTCTCTAATCCTGCAAATTGGCGTACTATACTGTCTTAAACGACTTATAAGCGCGTTTCAGCTTATATAGGTAAAAACCTAGAAATGTTGTGAAGACATAAGGTGCACATAGTGCAAAAAATTAAAAATAAGACGCCAACTACGTTGTTTTCTTGCTGTTTAATCTGCACAGATGAAGATAACTGAATACCTTCAGTTTCATGATACGGGGACTGGCGAAACTTGTCAAGGAAGTTTTTCGTTTCTAACGGTTGTTGCCAAAAACTATACAAGAAGTCTATTGAAATCGCGTATATCAATCGTTGTAAAATCACACAATTGCTCTGTAGAGCTATGCCCTGTAATAATTACTATACCATTTTGCTCAGAGCGTATTGAGATTAAGTTCAGCACTAATTCACACGTTGCACTATCAAGATTACAAAATGGTTCATCTATCAGCCAAACGTTTGCATTAGAAATCAAGAGGCGAGCAAGCGCAACTCTCCTTTTCCAGCCTGCAGAAAGTTCGCCATATCTAATATTAAGTACAGGTTGCAACTGCAAACAACAAATAGCTGCCATAATCAATTCCCTAGTATTTCGTATTCCTGCCCAGAATTCTATGTTTTGAGCAACAGTTAAGCTGTCCTTGCAGGCGTTTTTATGCCCTATATAGACCATAAAAGATATGTAAGATTTTGGGTCATCATATATGTCTTTCCCACAATGCTTTATACTGCCTGATACCGGCGGTAAAAGTCCAGATAAACTTCTAATTAAGCTGGTTTTACCACTACCATTTGGACCAGTGATTAGAATCTTTGATTTTAGCTCAGCTTTAAAACTGAGATTCTTAAATAGTACCTTATTATTACGAGCGCAGGATAAATTTTCACATTCAAGCATGGATTATCTGCCCTTCCCCTTATGTTTACCTTGAGTTGAAGCCTGAGCTTTAACAAACAGCTCCCAAAATCCTTTCTGTCCGCCTTCGCTATGTATCAATTGTGCAAAACGCTTCATTAAACCATTACCCATCATAACCATCTTTGTCCATTTACCTACCGGTTTTGCTATGTCAACTATTTCTGGATCTTCTTTATAAACTTGCACATCTTTTTGCTTCTCGCGCAGTATTTCCTGTTGTTTCATCAATTCTTTTTGCTTGTTTTTTTGATACAATTCATTGAATTTTCTGTCTTCTTCCCACTCTTCTTTAAAAACTTTTCTAGGAAATATGATTTTTCTAATGCGATTTTTGTATATTTTTCTCAAAAAGAGAAATACTGCAGCTACAGCAAGTAATGTTACGCTATATAATATGATCTGTGTAAGTGGCATTTCCTGTATCTAATTCATTAAAAATACCCTTACTATTATACCATAATTATAGAAATTGTGCAATTTTTTTGCGGGTAAAGACAATATAAAAGCAGTACTGCTCTATTTCGAAAATTGCGCAAATATCTGACGAACGGGCTTGTATGTAATAAGGTTTATTTCTATACTTCTTAAAGAATTTAGAAGTAAAACAAATATGAACTGCTATAAAACTCATACGTGCAATGAACTGAGGAAGAACGACGTAGAAAAGGAAGTTACCCTTTCTGGATGGTTATATCGTAAGCGCGACCATGGTAACCTAATTTTTGTTGATTTAAGAGACTTCTACGGAATCACTCAGCTAGTATTTAATAATGACAAAGACTTTTTTGATGAGATATCAAATTTAAAATTAGAGAGTGTAATTACTGTTACAGGAATAGTTGAAGCTAGAACTGAAGATACGGTAAACAGCTCTATTTCTACCGGAGAAATCGAGGTGATAGTCAACAATTTGCGCGTTGAGTCGGAAGTTGAGTTCCACTTTGATGAAGAAATAGCAAAAGAAGAAAGAAGTATATTGGCAAGCATTACCGGCGAGCAAGAATACCCAGAAAACATGAGATTTAAATATCGATTTCTTGACTTAAGACGTGAAAAAGTCCGCAACAATATTATTTTGCGCTCACAAATTATTGCAGAGCTCCGCAAGCTCATGATAGAGCGAGGATTTTTAGAGATTCAAACTCCAATACTCACTGCTTCCTCTCCTGAAGGAGCACGCGACTACCTAGTGCCAAGCAGGCTAAATCCTGGCAAGTTCTATGCATTGCCACAAGCTCCGCAGATTTTCAAACAGTTGCTCATGGTTTCAGGGTTTGATAAATATTTCCAAATTGCACCGTGTTTTCGTGATGAAGACGCAAGGGCTGACCGTTCTCCGGGAGAGTTTTATCAGCTAGATCTTGAAATGTCTTTTGTAACTCAAGAAGACATCTTTCAGATTATTGAGTCTACCTTATATAGAGTGTTTGCTAAATTTTCTCGTAAGTCTGTTGATAAAGATTTTCCACGTATTACATATAAAGAAGCAATGCTTAAATATGGTTCTGATAAGCCAGATCTGCGCAATCCACTATTAATCAGCGATGTTACAGAAATTTTTCGTGATTCAGGGTTCAATATTTTCAAAAGCAATATTGAGCGTGGTATGGTAGTGAGAGCCATCCCTGCACCTAAAACAGCAGAGGAACCACGCAGCTTCTTTGATAAAAAGATAGAACATGCGCAAAAAGAATTCGGTGCTAAGGGTCTCGGATATATAACGTTTGATAAAGATGGAACTGCGAAAGGCCCAATTGCTAAATTTCTTGATGAAAATAGGCTAAACCACATAAGAGAAGCAACAAACATAGAGCCAGGAGATAGTGTATTTTTTGCTTCTGACAAAGAGAATGAGGCGGCAAACATTGCAGGAAAAGTACGCACTCTTTTAGGGTCAGAACTCAGTCTTATAGATGATAATATCTTCAAGTTTTGTTGGATCATTGATTTTCCATATTTTGTATATGACGATAAAAGTAAAAAAATCGATTTCTTTCATAACCCATTCTCCATGCCACACGGTGGTCTGAAAGATTTAGAGGACAAAAATCCACTGGATATCCTTGCTTACCAATATGATCTTGTTTGCAATGGAATAGAACTGTCAAGTGGGGCGATTCGTAATAACAAACTGGATATCATGTATAAAGCTTTTGCCATTGCAGGTTATAGCCGGGGAGAAGTTGATACAAGATTCGGTGCACTTGTACGTGCATTCAGATTTGGTGTTCCTCCTCATGGTGGAATAGCACCAGGAGTTGATAGAATAGTTATGCTGCTTGCTGATGAGCCAAATATTCGTGAAGTAATCTGTTTTCCTATGAACCAGCAAGGTGAAGATGTTCTAATGGGTGCTCCTTCCAAGGTGGAGGATAAGCATTTACGTGAATTATCCTTGAAGGTTATTGAATGAAAAATTTTATAGCAAGGAGCACCGGTTAATGATATATTAGGTTATGTTAAATTGAAAGACCATGAATAATATCCAAAAAGCAATACTATCGGGCATGATCTGTAACATGATTGTGTGGTATGAACTCACTCTTTTTGGAGTATTAACAGATACAATCATCAACGTTTTTTTCCCATCAGAAGATCATTATTTGAGTACACTCAAATTCCTTGGTGTTTTTGCAATTGGTTTTGCGTTTAGACCAATTGGTGCAGTAATTTTTGGTTATATGGGAGATAAGTATGGCAGAAGAAAGACTTTACTTACTTCAGTAATATTAATTTCAATATCATCCACAATTATGGGAATTATACCTGGGTATAAAGAAATAGGGTTGCTTTCACCTGTATTGCTTGTGTTTTGTAGAATAGTGCAAGGAATAACTGCAGGAGGTGAAACAAGCATTAATACAGCATTTACGATAGAGCATTCAAAAGATAAAAAAAATCTAGGTTTCTTAGGAAGTATGAAGCCCTTTAGCGGAGCCCTTGGAACGCTCTTATGCATAACAATGATATTTATCTGCAAAAGAGTTACAGGTGAGAACTATGAAATATGGGGATGGAAGTTGCTTTTTTATTTTTGCTTTTTTTTGGGGACAATAGGTTTTTTAACTAGGTACATATTAAAAGAAAGCTTAGCATATAAAACTAATAAGTACGCTAATAATTTAGCACATTCACCATTGTTAGAACTAGTAAGAAACTATAAAAGACCGCTTATTATTTCAATCAATCTGGGAATTGCTCAGAATGCAATTGTCTACGCAGCAATAATGTTTTATAATATATCAATAAAAGAGCTAGTTATTTTATCTATTAGTGTTAAAGATTTAATGAGGATAGTAATACAGGTTGTATTTGCAGCATCTGCGGTACTTTTTGCAATTTTATCTGATAAAGTTGGAAGAAAACGCGTAATGATTCCTGTACTGATTATGCTATCTCTGATTGGTACATGTGTATTACCATTATTATCTTCCGTTAACCACTATGTCGTAATAATAACTTACTTATTGATTACTATACCAGTAGGTGCATCTTTTGGAATATATGGTTCTGTTATTTGTGAACTGTTTCCAACAAAAGTAAGATGCACTGGCGTAAGCTTAGCAAATAATATATCTGCAGGAATTTTTGGTGGCCTTTCTCCATACATATGCATGTGGCTTATAGAAAAAACCGAAACAAAACTTGCAGCAGGCATTTATCTTACTGCCTGCGCATTAATTAGCCTAATATCTGTGCTTCAAATTAAAGCCAAGGACAGAAAAGTTGATTGGTGAAATCGTTTCAGTCGAAAAATAGCGCTTCAATGGATTTTTCGATGTGTTTAGTGATAGGAGCGGTGATAGTGATTTCTTTATTGTTTGGCAGTTTTAAAGATAAAGAATGCGAATGAAGGTGAATTTTATTTGCTATCCCATCAATAAAAGCTTTTTTACCACCATATTTACCGTCACCAAGAATAGGGCAATTTATATGAGCTAAATGTGCACGTAACTGATGGGTTCTGCCGGTAATTGGTTGTAATTTTAAATAAGCAACATTGTGTTTGGATTTTGCTATAATTGAAAAATGCGTAGTGGCATTCTGAGGTGAATTTTCATCAACGACCACTTTTTCTTGACCTGAAACATATTTTTTCACCAATGGATAGTCTATTGTTCCACTATCCTTGCTCGGTATGCCAGAAGTTAATGCTAAATAAGTTTTTTTTACTCTTCGTCCTTTAAATTCTTCCATAAGGTATCTG
Source organism: Wolbachia endosymbiont (group A) of Pherbina coryleti (assembly GCF_964026875.1). NCBI lineage: Bacteria > Pseudomonadati > Pseudomonadota > Alphaproteobacteria > Rickettsiales > Anaplasmataceae > Wolbachia > Wolbachia endosymbiont (group A) of Pherbina coryleti. The sequence continues at coordinate 858,049 of NZ_OZ034706.1, read as the reverse complement.
GCAACATTAGCGTTGCGTGCGAATATTATCACTCCACTCGTATCTCTATCTAGCCTATGGACAATTTTAAATGTTTCTCCCTCTCTTATTTGGTCAAGCAAATCACTCATGCTAATCTTTACTTTTACGCCACCTTGAACGATGACCCCTGCGGGTTTGTTTATAGCTAGTATATATTCGTCTTCATATAATATGTTCTCTCTTAGTAGATTCACTAACTTTTCATTATATTTGCGATCAGAATTAGCGTTTTCAATATAATGCAAGTGCTTCAGCGTTATAGTTTGCCCAGAATTTACTCTATCACTGGACTTTGCTTTGCAATCATCAACTTTGATTAATCCTTTCCTTAAAGATTTTTCAATTACAGATTGCTTTAGATCAGGAAAGATTCTTCTGATGTACCTATCCAGCCTAACGTTATCGTCTTCTATTAATATGGTTTTTATACTTTGTAGCATTCCATTATTTATAATGAATATCTAGTGAAATGTCAATTATTGGTGTCATTCCAGTGTCAAGCACTGGAATGACACCGAAGGGGCTACTGCCGTCATAAAGGAACCAGTGTCAGCTACTCGGATGACAGGAGAAGGAGACTACTGAGATGACAGCTAGCCTGACAACCGTCATCCCGCTGCTTGTTAGCGGGATCTAGAGATACCGCGAATGAATCGCGGTATGACGGTTCGCGGCGGCATGACGTAGAGCTTGCGTTAGCTATACTTTTATACTCACCAACTCAGCTGGATCCAAGTAGTCAGAGCACTGGGATGACAAAAAAAGGAGGGCACTTGGATGACGGGAGAAGGAGCTATTTGGATGACATCGTTTACTATACAATGTTTGTACAGTTCTGGATAAAAAAATTAGCTAACAAATTTATAAACATCAGTATACAGCTCATCAACGCTTGGTTCTTTACTATTTTTGGCAAAATCTTCCGACTTTTTTACTAAATCACGTATTTCCTTATCAATTACTTTGCACTCTTCTTCTGAAGCCATTTTATTATCTGTCATGTATTTCTTTAAAGTGCTTATAGGGTCATGATTTTGCTTCATATCTTCAACTTCTTCTTTTAAGCGATAAGTAGCAGGGTCTGACATTGAGTGACCGCGATATCGATATGTCTTCATTTCAAGCAGGATAGGCCCTTTTCCGCTGCGTGTGTGTTCCGCTGCTTCGCTTGTAGCCGCATAAACAGAGAAAAAATCCATTCCATCAACTTGTTTTCCAGGAATACCAAAGTTTTCTCCTCTTTTGTACAGCTCAGTTACTAAAGTTGATCTTTGCACAGAAGTTCCCATTGCGTATTCGTTATTTTCTATGATGTAAACCACAGGCAACTTCCACAAAGCTGCCATATTAAATGATTCATATACTTGTCCTTGATTTGCAGCACCGTCACCAAAATACGTGAATACCACGGTATCTTTTTTCTTGTATTTATTAGCAAATGCTATTCCTGTGCCAATTGGAACTTGTGCTCCCACTATTCCATGTCCGCCGAAAAATTTTTTTTCAACGTCAAATACGTGCATCGAACCACCTTTACCTTTTGAACATCCCGTTTCTTTGCCGGTGAGTTCTGCCATTACAACATTTGGATCAGAATCACATGCGAGCATTAAACCATGGTCTCTATAACTTGTGATAAAAGCGTCACCTAATTTTGATGCAGCTTGAGTTCCAACTGCAACTGCTTCTTGTCCTATTGATAGGTGACAGAACCCGCCTATTAATCCCATCCCATATAATTGTCCTGCTTTTTCCTCAAATCTGCGTATGAGTAGCATTTTCCTGTAGAATCCAATTATCTGTTCTTTAGTGAAATTTTCTGCTTTCATATCGATTTCTTTTTCATTAAACTAACACAATACCAGGAATTTTAAATTTTTGCTAATGAACTATTACCACTGGCTTGAGGCTTTTCACGTTATCTCTGTTATCATGTGGATGGCAGGTATGCTTTATTTACCCAGGCTTTATGTCTACCATGCAACTGTAAAACCGGGATCGGAAAATGATAGCTTGCTTCAAACAATGGAAAAGAGGCTACTTAGATATATCATAAACCCTGCAATGCTTTTCTCACTTGGTCTTGGAATTACACTAATGGTTATTAGGGAAGCATATCGTGAAGGATGGTTTCATGTAAAAGCATTTGCAATACTTTTGATGTTAATTATTCATATGCTACTTGCAAAATATAGGAAAAATTTTGCAATGGGTTCGAATAAGAAGTCACATATTTATTTTCGCGTTTTAAATGAAGCAGTTACAGTATTGATAATAGTTATAGTTATTATGGTTGTTGTAAAACCTTTTTGACTGACCTTACCCAAAAAAAGCAGAAAGCTCGTATCTGTTCAGATGCATGGCTAATGTACAATACTGAAATAAAAATTCCAGTGCTCCCTTTCTTGTCATCCCAGTGCTTGACACTGGGATCCAGCTTTCTTTACAAATTCACCAAAAGTGCTTCATTCTATAACGCAAAACCCATACTTACCAAACTCAATGCATTACTTGCAATTAAGTTTCCTGGATGCCAGTGTCAAGCTACTCGGATGACACCGTTCTTTTTCCTGGATCCCAGTGGGCTTTGTTGCATCGCTCTTCGGATAGTAGGTAACGCACAATAAATTTATGAAGCTATCTCAAATTTAGCCATACCAATATCAGTGAACTTATTGAGCAAATAGCATTTAGTTCCTTCTCTCTATTTGTCTCAGATTTATTCCTAAAACTAAACCCGAATGTTTGTTTCAGTCGCGAGAAAAAACTTTCTATATAAGATCTTTTTCCGTAGTTTGTTTGCCTTTTCCACCTCTTCATTCCATCTTCGCTGCATGATTTTATTAGTCTAATTGCAGCATTTCTCTCAGCCATATAGTCTAACTTTGGATGCTCTGCTGCGTTGTTTTTCGGAGGAATTTTCGTTTTTATACCATATTGATTACACAGCTTATAGAGCTTTTCTCTGTCATATGCCCTATCTGCATATAGTACTTTTATGACATACTGAAAATCGACTTCTTTTAGCAAATCACAAGCTCCATAGTGATCAGCCGTTACTGTATTTTACAGCTATGGCTTTTTTGCTGTTTGTATTCAACATTACATGCAATTTTCTTGTCTGTTCATAGCTGCGATACTTTCTATCTTCGCTATTTTCTTTGCTATGACCAGGAGTGTTGTTGTATAGCCTTTCTTATAATAGTCCGAATGCGATAAGATATGTGTTTATGGCTATAGCAGGCCAGTAGCATATTACGGTCTGTTCGGATTATTGTAAAAAGAGCTATATATACTAATTCCTGTACTGTCTATAGCAATTTCGATATCTTCCATATTATTTTCTGCAATCATTGATCTTAATATTGAGTTTCTTAAACCTTCTTGATGATTGTGAATAGCTGATAACTTGCAAATTTTTCCCAATTTGCTCAAGGTATCCTGCTATAAACCCAACTGTTTGCCTCAGGCCTATTCTAAATAAACAAGTTATTATGTGCACCAAAATTACAACTTTATCGCTATAAATATTGTTGCCACCTGGTATTTTTGGACCATTCTCGTACCACTTTTCTATGGCTTCGTTGATATAATGAAAAATATTTCCTCTTTTTTCTAGAAATTTGTTATATTCGCTATGGTTACTGACCCTCATTTTTTGTGGCATATTTTTTCTTTCAAGGTTAAATGGCTATTTTATAATGAATTTTGTCAGTAGCCACCAGATTTTTTCAGTTGCTATGCAACAAAGCCATCCCAGTGTTAGCTACTTGCATGACACCATTCTTTTTCCTGGATCCCAGTGGGCTTTGTTGCATCGCTAGCTATGATGGATAAAGATAAAAAAGGTAGAGAATATCAGTAGCTTATTATTCTGGTATTTATAACAAGAACGGTCAGTGAATACCTAAATTTGAGTAAAAGAAATTTCACTACCACTCACTAATCCGGCTAAAATTCAAGAATTTCAATGCTTTAGCTATTTTCAATAGAATTAAATTTATTAATATAAATAATAAATTACTATTCTTAAATTTGATCAGATTGATTGCAAAAAAACAAGATTTTCAATAGGTTGCTTATAATCCTAACTATAGTTAGCCTTTCATAAGTAGCGATGCAACAAAGCCATCCCAGTGTCAAGCACTGGGATGACAAGAAGAGGGCACTGCCCTCTTGGATGGAAGCCAGTGTTAGCTACTTTCATGACACCCTGACAACCGTCATCCCGCTACTTGTTAGCGGGATCTAGAGATACCGTGATGGTATGACGTAGGGGTTGCCGAGAACTTGTCATCCCAGTGCTTGACACTGGGATCCAGTTTTTCGTATAATTTTGTCAAAATCTATTGTGCTAGCAAGTTTACTAGCGTCACGCGCTGGTCTGTTAGACATTTACGTGTAGGGTGAAGAAATTTTGAAAAAGACATACCAAATATGAAAGGCCTATATATTAAAACTTACGGCTGTCAGATGAACGTTTATGACTCCGTTTTAATGGAAAATGTAATTAAACCTTTGGGGTTCAACGTTGTTAGTGATGCAGGGAAAGCCGATTTAGTGATACTGAATACTTGTCACATTAGAGAGAAGGCAGCAGAAAAACTTTACTCAGAGCTTGGGAAGATTCATTCGTTACGAAAAGAAATGACTATAGTGGTGGCTGGGTGTGTAGCGCAAGCAGAGGGAGAAGAAGTGTTCAGAAGGGCTCCTTTTGTTGATATTGTTGTTGGTCCGCAGAGTATCGCTACCTTACCGGAGCTGATAGTCAAAGCAAGCAGAAGTAAAGGTCATGTAATAAACACTGATTTTCCTGAAGTTGCAAAGTTTGATAAATTGCCAGATGAATGCTATGGCAATAGCCAGGGGTCTTCTGCGTTTCTTGCCATACAAGAGGGTTATGATAAATTTTGTACGTTTTGTGTAGTGCCCTATACTCGTGGAGCTGAGTATTCACGGCCAGTGAATGAAATATTTCGTGAAGCATTGAAATTAGTTGCAAATGGGGCAAATGAGATCAATTTGCTTGGTCAGAACGTCAATGCTTACCATGGGGAGTGCGAAGGGGAAGTGTGGGATTTAGGAAAATTAATTAGTCATATTGCTAAAATTGAAAAGCTAGAGAGGATTCGTTATACAACTTCTCATCCAAGAGATATGCATGAATCTCTCTACTTGGCACATGCGGAAGAGCCAAAGCTCATGCCGTTTGTTCACCTGCCTGTGCAGTCTGGTTCGAATAAAATATTGCACGCGATGAACAGGAAACACACTGCAGAGGAGTATTTGGAAATAATAGACAGATTTCGCAAATTGAAACCTGAAATCGAATTTTCTTCTGATTTTATTGTTGGTTTTCCTGGAGAAACCGAAAAAGATTTTGAAGAAACTATGAAATTAGTAGAAAAAGTTAGATATGCTCAGGCTTATAGTTTTAAATACAGCCCAAGACCAGGCACACCGGGAGCGGAAAGAAAAGATCAAGTACCAGAAGAGGTTAAAACAGAGCGCCTTCTTCGTTTACAGAAATTAATTAGTAAGCAACAACTTGAGTTTAACCAGAGTATGGTAGGTAAAACTATACCTGTTCTATTTAGCGATAAAAAAGGTAAACACCAAAACCAAATTATTGGTAAAAGCCCATATATGCAATCAGTGTGCATTGATGATTCTGAAGATAAATACAGGGACAAAATAGTAAATGTGAAAGTGTTGGAGGCTCGGCAGAGTAGTTTGCTGGGGTGTGCATTTCACTGATTTTAAGCAGCGTTAAATATAAATCTTAAGCAAAGAGTATTGAAAAAATGCAATCATAATCTTTTTCAAAAGTTACAAAGTTTAATTGCTACCTCTGCTGAACGGGTACCTTAAACCTACAAATTTGAGCTTACCTATATCAATTTTTTGTACAAGATGAGTTAGTAACAACTTTATGTATAAAATTGAAGAAGAATAAAAATACAATAACGAGCATTAAATTAAATATTCCCACCTTTAAAAAACCCTCTTTATATATTTCTAAAGATTCTAAATAATTTATTTTACCATTTACTGAAGGAACTGACATAAATTTTGATATTGCAACTCCGGCTAGGTTAGAAAACGCTAATGACAGCATTACTATACCCATCACTACTCCTCTAAGGTTTTTGGGGGCTAGTGTAGTTGCTTGTTCTTGGACTAATGGAGCAATACATAATTCTCCCAGTCCCATAAAGGAGATAGCAATTATTAAATATAAGTATTCTACTTTACCTTCAATGTTAGAGTTTAAACATCCTATGTACAGTGTGAAAAAACACATAGCCATTGTCAGAAGGCCAAGGGTAAACATGGAAGTTGCATATTTTTGCTTAAACTTCATGTATGTTCCAAAAAGAAAGCCAAATATTATAATTGACAAAGGATTTATGGCTTGAGAAACTGAAGCTGGGATTGTTATACCTAATACATTGTTAATAACGTTTCTTTCGGTGAATAAGTTAACCAAAGAGCCAAGCTGCATTTCTAAAGCAAAAAAACACAAGAAAAATACCACAAGAATAGATAATGCCACTAATTTTCGTCTTTGTTCTGCTGATAATTTAGATATTATATAAATAAATATGCCCAGAGCTGTTATTCCAATAAATATGAGCATATTAGTAAAAAATTCACTATGTATAAGCATTTTAGCAATTATTGATGATGACAGAAAGCTTCCTATCAATACTATACCAAAAATTTTAATCCCTAATATGCGCTTATTCATAAGCTCTGGATAAGGAGAAAGGCCGCTATCTCCTAAAAGATTCTGAAATTTGAGAAAAAAGATTAGCCCTATAGACATCCCAATACCAGCTAAACCAAAGCCGTAGTGCCAGCCAAACAAGTGGGCTACATAACCACATGAAATAGAAGCCAATATTGCTCCAATATTCACACCTACGTAAAATAAAGTAAAGCCTCTGCTACGTTCAGGATCGTCTTTGCCATAGCATGAACTAAGTAAGTTAGTTACGTTCCCTTTAAACATACCAGTACCTATGGCTATTAGAGATAAACCTAAATATAATAAACCTGGTTCAAACTTAACCAATGACATGCAAGCATGACCTGCTATCATCACTATCCCTCCAAGCAACACCATGTTGCGGAATCCCATCAACTTATCAGCTAAAAAACCTCCAAGTATTGGTATAGCATAACCTGTTGCAGCAAATAATGAGTAAATAGTAAAGGCCCTCTCATCAGTGAAACCTAAGTGAGAAGTCAAAAATAGGACCAAAAGTGCCCTCATTCCATAGTAAGAGAAACGTTCCCACATTTCAACAAAGCACAACATTTTTAAAAATTGTGGAAACTTATCTGTCTTCTGATCCATAAAATACCCCTAAAGCTTGGGTTAATGTTAAGTAAAACAATAAAAACTGCAAGTAAAACTTAAAAAAAGGTATTGGAAGCTCGGCAGAATAGTTTGTTGGGGTGTGAGCTACGGAAATATTTTTGAATTTGTAATTTTTCAGAAAGCCCTATATTCTTTAGTTTTACATAGCGAACATGAAGTCAAAGCATTATCCTGATACAGTAAGTAGTCCTGATTTTTTATCGTTAGAAAAGGAAATCATAAAATTTTGGCAGGAAAACAAAGTTTTTGAGCGGTCAGTTGAAGAACGTTCCAAGGATAATTGTTTTGTCTTTTACGATGGGCCTCCGTTTGCAAATGGACTTCCGCATTATGGACATTTACTCACTGGTTTCATCAAAGACGCATTTGCAAGATATCAAACTATGCTTCAAAAAAGGGTTGAACGTAGATTTGGCTGGGATTGCCATGGATTGCCGGCTGAGATGGGTGCAGAAAAAGAACTTGGAATATCTGGTAGAACTGAGATAGAGAAGTTTGGTATAGATAAATTTAACGATCATTGCCGTACTTCTGTGATGAAATTTTCATCAGAGTGGGAGAAGTATGTAAATAGGCAAGCAAGGTGGGTAGACTTTCACAATGACTATAAGACTATGGATAAATCATTCATGGAGTCGGTCATGTGGGCATTCAAGCAGCTTTATGATAAGGGTCTGGTGTATGAATCAGTGCGCGTTGTACCATATAGCTGGGCATGCGAAACTCCATTATCTAATTTCGAAACAAGGCTTGATAACGCGTATAGAGAAAAAGTTAGCAAAGCTGTAACTGTTGCATTTGAGCTTTTAGAAAACCCACAGCAATTTAAAAGTGTTAAACGAAAGTGTAAATTACTTGCTTGGACTACAACTCCTTGGACGTTGCCGAGCAACTTGGCTTTAGCAATAGGAAAAGATATTAAGTATTGTGCAGTGTCAGTCCACCCTTTGATGTCATTCCAGCGCGTGACGCTGGAATCTATTTCTGGATCCCAGTGTCTGGGCACTGGGATGACAGGGAGTAGTGAAGGAAGTTCAATGAATGGTGAAATATACATTTTTGCTGAAAGCTACTTAGAGAAATTTATCAGCCACTCTGAACAAAACAATATTCCATATGAAAACTGCAATATAAAACTTAAAGCGAATGATCTTGCAGGTCTTTCTTACAAACCACTGTTTGACTATTTTAAAGACACAAAAAATGCATTTCGCGTTTTTATTGCTGATTATGTGACGGAAGAAGATGGTACTGGCGTTGTGCATACTGCTCCTGGATTTGGTGAGGAAGATTTTTACCTTTGCCAAAGCCATGATATTCCAGTTATTTGTCCAATTGATAACAGTGGAAAATTTACTGCTGAAATTTCAGATTTGGCAGGGGTTCATGTTTTTGATACCAATGATACAGTAATAAAAAAATTAAAAGAGCAAGGGAATTGGTTTAAAACTGAACAATATATTCACAATTATCCACACTGCTGGAGAACTGACACTCCTTTGATCTATCGCACTATGCCTTCTTGGTATGTTGCTGTTACAAAATTCAAAAGCAGAATGGTAGAGCTAAATAAGAGAGTTAATTGGATACCAAACCACATTAGAGATGGTCAATTTGGAAAATGGCTTGAAGGGGCACACGACTGGTCAATTTCACGCAATCGATTCTGGGGTACACCAATCCCTGTATGGAAATCAGACGATGCGAGATATCCAAGAGTAGATGTATATGGTTCAATAGAAGAACTGGAGAGAGATTTTAATGTTAAAATAGACGACTTGCACAGACCATTTATCGATACTTTAACAAGACCAAATCCTGATGATCCAACAGGAAAATCAGTTATGCGCCGTGTACCTGACGTGTTTGACTGCTGGTTTGAATCTGGCTCGATGCCATTTGCGCAAATCCACTATCCGTTTGAAAATAAGGAGTGGTTTGAATCTGCGGATTTTATCACTGAATACATAGCGCAAACCAGGGGGTGGTTTTATACGCTCTTTGTATTGTCCACTGCTTTGTTTGATAGGGAACCATTTAAGAACTGCATATGCCACGGTGTTGTTTTGGATGTAAAAGGGCAAAAATTGTCCAAACGTTTGAATAACTATGCAGATCCAATGGAGGTTTTTGATAGATACGGTTCTGATGCACTGCGTTTTCTTATGCTTTCTGGATCTATTGTTTGTGGTGGTAATTTGCTACTCGATAAAGAAGGAAACTCAATACGAGATGTTCTAAAAAATGTAATAAAACCTATTTGGAATAGTTATCACTTTTTTACTATGTATGCAAATGCAGATGGAATTAAAGCTGAAGTGTGTAAGGACTATAGAAGCACTATTGATCGTTACATGATTTCCAAGTGTTTTGAAGCTGTAGAAGGTATCCAAGCTTCTATGAACAACTATAACTCCCAAGAGGCTTGCAAAATTTTAATGAACTTTTTTGAAGTGCTAAATAATTGGTATATTCGTCGCAGTCGCGAGCGTTTTTGGAAAGGTGATTTGGATCAGGATAAAACTGATGCTTATAATGTTCTATATACGGTTTTTTATTACATACTAAGAGCTGCAGCTCCTTTGTTGCCACTTATAACAGAGAATATATGGCAAGGGCTTAAGTATGAAGAAACATCTGTTCATTTGGCTAATTTTCCACAATTAGAGAAGTTTGATAGTCAGCTCATTGCCAAAATGGATCTAGTGAGAGAGATATGTAACTCTGCACTCTCTATTAGAAACACTTTTAACATACGTATCAGACAGCCACTTGGCAGTATGAGGATTTATCATCAGTCTTCCTGTGGTTTTCTTGAAGGTGAATATCAAGAGATGATAAAAGATGAGGTAAATGTAAAAGAATTAGAAATAGTGGATAAGTTGAAAGAAGTTGCATCACTAGAGTTAAAACTCAACTTCCCTGTGCTTGGAAAGAGAGTTCCAGGCAAGATCAAGAAATTAGTTCAATACGTCAAAGAGGGAAAATGGAGGCAAGTTGGAAATGAACAGATATTTCTGGGAGACGAAACAGAGAACTATACTATAAAAAAAGGCGAATATGAACTATTATTAAAAGCAAACAGTGAATTCTCCTCTGTATTTGATAACAACAAAGGGGTTGTTATCCTAAACACTACTTTAAATGATGAATTGATTCTAGAAGGGCTAGCGAGAGATGTCGTGAGGCTCATTCAGGAAACTAGGAAACAAGCTGATTTTCATATATCAGATAGAATCAGAGTAATAATCAAAACAGAAGATGAGAAAATTAAGGAAGCAATAAATACGTGGTTTGAATATATAAAAGAGCAGACCCTTGCCTTATCTTTGGACATTAATACAGAAATTGGAACTAACTTCTATTCTAAGGAATATCAGGATTTAAGTGTTAGTATTGAGCGTTAAATTTTTAATAAAGTTGCAAGATTGTCAGTATTTATGCTATACTTAAGGTAATTGGATAAGGTTATAATATGAATAAAGCTGTTGCAGATGATTATGAAGAAGTTGTTAACAATAGTGGTGGTTTAGGTAAAGCAGAATCTGTTGTTACTTTGGAGGAGGAAGAAGAGTTTTTTGATGCTATGGAAGCTGTTTCTAATGTAGAAGAAGGGAATAATTTAGGTCTTGCTACTTCAGAAGAGGAAGAAGAATTTTTTGATGCTGTGGAAGAACAAGAGCCGTTAGCTAATTTTAACGTTCCACTCAGTATATTTCATTATAAAGATTATAACTCTGATTTTTTTACTTCCTGGTATAATATATCAAGCGAAATATTTAAGGAAATAAATAGAACTTGCCCAGAAAAGAAAATATTAAATTTAGCTCTGTCAGTTTTAATGCTTCCTTATATTGCTTTTACTGCACTGGGATTAGTCGTATGCAGTAGATTTCAAGCAAACAGCAAGACACAAGACAGTGTAGGGGAAGATAAGACAAAAAAGAGTGAAACTGGCGTGCCAAAAAGATTGGCATATGGTGTTCTTGCTGCAATAGCAATTTTTGTTAATATGGCTGTACTTGTAGCCTTAGTTGTTCCTGCAACAATTGCTTTGGCTACTTTTTATCTTTTAAATAGAGATTTATCTCACTCTTTAGTTACTGCTCTTAAAATAAGTATGGGGCGGTATTCTAATAAGCATCAAAATATTGAGGTGTCTTTTCATGAAAAGGAAGTTACTGGACCAAATATTGCGTGGGATATGGAAATAGAATTTCCACCGCAATTTAAACGATTGCTTAGAGATTTGTATGAAAATGAAAATAACAAGTGGTTTGATGTGACGCGGGATTCAGAGCATAGCATCGTACTGAAATTGTCAACTAACATCAATTTAAAAAATGGTCTTAAGCCCTTACGCAATGAAATCAAGGATGTGCTTGCAACTTCTATTCAGGAATTTGCGAAGACTATGGAAGAACTGATAAAGCTAGAAAAGAAAGAGATTACATATGATAAATTGAAGGAATTATTGAACGAATTCAAGTCGAAAGTGGTAGATAGTATAGGTCCTAATTTGACAAGTCACTTAATACAAAGTGCTTATCAAGTTGCCTTTATACAAGCAATTAAGTTTCAGCGAGATAGACGGGGAGAAGATTTTTCGCTGGAAGATGAGATAAAAAATTCTTTAGTGAGACAGGAATTAGAGAGCCAAGGTAAGGAATTACCAAGTAGAAAAGAGATTATAATAGAAGATTTGAAAAACGCAGGAATGGAAGTAGAAGACTCAAAAGATGATGAATTTTCTGTACATGAGGCGGAATGGAAAAAGCTTATAAAGGAAGGCGAAATAGTTAAAAGGACAGTAATTGATATTTATAAAAATAAGCATCTCCAAGCAACAGAGAAAGCCTTAGGTAATGCGAAAGAAGAAATTGAACGTTTAAGAGGAATAGGTCAAACAAGGTGTAACAATATATATAAGAAATTAAAAGAAATACATGAAAACAGTAGCTTAACAAATGACACCTTAAAAAGGGGGTTAGAAGACCTTTTTAAATTCGAATATGATGATCAAGAGATTGAGCGCAGGCTGATAAAATCAGTAATGAAAAAAGTTCAAGGTAAGTTAAGTCAATCAGATATACCGGATAAGGAGAAGCAAAGCCTAAGGAAGCAGCTTGAAGATTTAGAAAAAAAAGTAAAGGTTCCATCGGATAAGGAAGCTTCAGCTAAAATAAATGACTTTATAGAAAAGATGTATTTAGAAATAAAAAAATATAAAGTGCAAAGGTTACTTCGAGAACAAAAAAAGGGTGTTTTACGTTTATGCAAGAAATTAAGAAAATATGGTGAATCAGGTCTAGCAGAAATAATTGAAGCTTTTCGCGTGCAAGATGAAGGACATTTAGAAAAATCTACATTAGAACAAACACTCAAAGATCAAAATAAGCGTTTACAAGCTGAACAAAATAACAGGGAAAAAGGGCATCCGGGTACAAGATCAATAGAAGTGCTCTTAAAAAGGAATGAAGAAATTCTGAAAGCATTAAAACAGTTAGAATTAGGCAAAAAAGAATTATTGATAAATGAAGAAACAAAAAATGATTATAAAGAAGAACTAACGTCTCGTGAAAAAATAAAATTTGCAGTAATAGAAGATGATTTACTGAAGGTATTCAAGCTTGAAACTTTTGATGAAAAAGAAATCAAGAAGTTATTAGAAAGAGCAGAACTGGAGTACTGTTTAGCAGAAAAACGCATCAAATATCCTGTAATTAAAACAAAAGATAATATCAAACATTTTAGTCAAAATTTATTGTCTCCTTTGATAGACAATTTGACAAAAAATATAATAAATAATATACCAGGAAATAGTGAAGGTTGTATACAGAAAGTTAAGAACTGGAGTAAAGTTATGTTTGGTGCAATAAAGATTGGAGCATCAAATGCTTATAAAGAGACTACAGAGAGAAAAGCGTTAAATGTGGCACATAATACTTATAAAGAAGGAGAGACATTTCTTCAATGTTTTCAGTCAAATTATGAAGGTATTGGAGCCTTTTTAGGTAATTTATTTTCTGATGATGGGGTAACATTTAAAAATGATGTGTGGCCTAAAATAGAAGAGCATTTGCATGGAATGTGGGATAGATTTTTCAAGGATATTGAATTCTATATTGGAAATAAATTGGATGAAGTAAGTGTGACACAGCAACGGCAGGAAACTATGATTGTGACTCAACGATAAGTTCTCAAAGTTCCTCCGGTATTTTCACATACTAAATTAACTATAGCACTTGATTCTTTTTGGATCTCTTTTTCAGTTAAAGTGTGGATTGGAGAGCAAAAAGTAACTGACAACGCTATAGACATCTTATTCGGTTCTATATTATTTCCATGGTATACATCGAATATCAAAACTTCTGTGATGAGCTCTGAGCTTTTTTTTATCACATTGATTATGTTACCTACTTCCACATCCTTATTTACTATAAATGCAAAATCACGTTTTACACTTTGGTATTTATAATCGATAAATTTCTTTCTACTTACAGGTAAATTTTCAATATTTTCTAGTATTACCTCAAAACCTACAACTTTTTGCTTGATATCAAAAAGATCTAATATATTAGGATGCAACTTTCCAAAATAACCTGCTACTTTATTCTTAAAAGAGAGAGTGCCTGACTTTCCTGGGTGGTAATGTTCTTTTTCTGCTTTCTCTATCGTTAAATTATCACAATTAACGTTAAAAAACTCCAAAGCTGCTATGCAATCAGCCTTTGCGTCAAAAACATCTACTTTCCTATCAGTATTATAATGGTTTCGCGGTAAATTATTTCCTGACCTAATTCCACTTAAAACATACTTAGACTGAGCTTCACCATCGTAAATCGGCCCGATTTCGAAGATTGCAAGATCAGATATTCCATGGGCAATATTATCAGCAGTAACTTGCAATAAATTTGGCATAATACTTGGTCTCATTATATTAAAGCTATTGTTAAACGGATTATCGATGATAAATAACTTATTCGAGTAACCAAATTTTTCAGCTGTTGATTCACTCATAAACGACCAGGTTAGCACTTCATGAAACCCTCTGTTTGTCATCAAAATACGCAAATTGTCGTATGTACTATCTACTTCTTCAACATTATTTGGTAGTGGTTCTTCTTTTATTTTGTCATAGCCGTATATCCTTGTTACTTCTTCGATTAGGTCAGCCGGTATTGTCACGTCCGGTCTCCAGCTTGGTACTTGTACATTCCAATTGCCTTCGGTTTTTTTATCAATACTAAACCCTAGTTTCGTTAAGATATCAAGCACCTCATCAGGCGATACAGACACACTTCCAAACTTGTTCACATCCTGATAATCAAAGCTCACCTTGGTGTCAGCACTATCTAAACTGCCAGCAGACACTACGCTTGAGGTTTCTCCACCACATAAGTCCAGAATCATTTTAGCTGCAAGGTTGAGTCCATCAAAAGTAAATCCAGGATCAACTGAACGTGCAAATCTGTAACTAGCGTCTGTGGAGATGCCGAGCTGCCTTGAAGATTTAGTAATAGAGATGGGATCGAACCAAGCAGACTCTAAAAAGATATCAGTAGTTTCAAGAGTACATTCACTGCACTTACCACCTATAATTCCAGCAATTCCATGAATATTTTTATCACCTGCAATAACGCTTATGTCTTTGTTTAATAAGTATTCTTTACCGTTCAAACCAGCAAATTTTTCTCCGTCGTTTGCTTTGCGTACTGTGAGCTCTCCTTCTATTTTTTTTGCATCATACGCGTGCATTGGGCGGCTGAAAGATATCATAATATAGTTCGTGATATCAACTATTGCAGAAATGGAGCGCATTCCTATCGATTCCAGCCTATCTTTTAACCATTTTGGGCTTTCTTGATTTTTTACATTGGCGATGTATATTCCACTAATAAAACTTTCCCCGTCAGTAACTTCAACATCGATTGGTGAATTTATGGAGCTGGTAAGTTGTGGAATGCTTAAAGTCTTTAATGTCCCAATTCCAGTTGCAGCAAGGTCGCGAGCTATTCCATAAATGCCTAAGCAATCTCCACGGTTTGGAGTAACATTTATATCAATTACAGGGTCACAATTGAAAAATTTATCCCCTACTTTATAATCATCGGAAAGCTCGATTATTCCTTCACTTTCCTCTTGAACCAGCGCAAGTTCAGAAGCAGAGCAGAGCATCCCTTCACTTAGCATTCCTCGTATTTTTGTGGACTTAATTGTGAGATCACTTTCTGGCAACGTGCTACCAAGAGATGCAAGTACAGTTTTCATACCTTCTCTAACATTGTTTGCTCCACAGACTATTTGTAGAATTTTACTTCCATCATTTACTTTACATAATTTTAATTTATCAGCATTTGGATGAGGTACGACTTCTAATACCTCTGCAACAATAAACCCAGTCAATCTGGAATTATCGATCACATCTTCTACTTCTAACCCTATGTGAGTTAATTTATCGGTAATTTCTTCTAAACTAGCATTGGTTTCTAAGTATTCTAATAACCAAGATAATGTGAATTTCATGGACCTAAAAAGAAGTGAAAAAGTTATTGTAATGTAAAATGTAGTGATTTTAAAGCTTATTGTAGTGGAATGAAAAGTGACTTCTGTATCACAAGCAATGATGCAGAAGTTTTTGTAACTTTATATCTTCTTGTAAAGAGAATTTATCTTCTTTATATCACCTTTTAAATCTATCTCCGTAAAGGATTTAAGATTCATATTGTGGGTATCTGCATGGAAGCTATGAATGTAGCCATCTATAGTTAAGTCTCCTATCATATTATGGCTTTCATCTAGTATTTCGCTTCCTATTTGATAATGGCCAGTATATTCGTTAAAGGAACCATCTGTCAATTTGATGTATCCGTTACCAAATTCCTGCTCTAAATTTAAAGGATGATTAGCGTTAATAAAATCTATTTCGTTCATTATATACCTCACTAAAAATTAAATTATAATTAAAATAAGATGTTAAGTTAAATAATTTAATAAGATTAGTAAATTTTAAAATACAGAGCTGACTGTAATTAACACTCTAATTACATATTTTGTTAATGTATCAATGTTATAATAACACAGAGCCTTATCTTAACCCTTGACTTTGTCCTATAAAATTCATACTTTATTTACTGTTATAGTTCAAGTACATAGGGTCAAAATGGCGTTAAATCCGCTAGAGCAATTTAAAGTATATACAATAATAGAGTTACCTAGGTTATTTGGGTATGACGTAAGCTTTACCAATTCATCTTTTTTCACGATGATTTCGGTGATATTGATGATACTCTTTTTGCTTTTTGGAATAAAGAAGGGGGCAGTAATACCAGGATATTTGCAAGCTGCAGTTGAGTATGTATATGATTTTGTTATTTCAATAATAGAAAATAACACTGGAAGCAAAGGCTTGCAGCACATTCCATTGATATTTACAGTGTTTATTTTCATTTTATCGTGTAATTTAGTTGGTGTTCTTCCTTATAGTTTCACGGTCACAAGTCATGTGATAGTCACCTTCGCTTTATCGATGGTGGTTTTTATTTATATAACGATTGTTGGATTTAAAGAAAGGGGAGTAGAATTTTTACGCATATTGCTACCAAAAGGAACTCCTTCGTGGCTTGCACCTATAATAATTATTATTAAGTTGTTTGCTTATTTAGTAAGGCCGGTTAGCCTATCAATAAGGCTTGCAGCAAATATGATTGCTGGTCATACAATCATCAAAGTGATAGCAGGGTTTATTGTAAATATGAACATATTTTTCACTCCTGCGCCGTTTTTGTTCATAATTGCATTGATAGGATTTGAAGTATTTGTTGCAATTTTACAAGCTTATATATTTACTATATTAACATGTGTATATTTGTCAGATGCAGTAAAGTAATTGACTTCCTTGTAGAATATTTTACAATTATATTATAAAGAAATAATTAAAGGTAATATATGGATTTAGTAGCTTTAAAATTTATAGCAATTGGTTTAGCTGTGTTTGGAATGCTCGGTGCTGGTTTAGGTATAGCTAATATCTTCTCTGCTATGTTAAATGGGATTGCGAGAAACCCTGAATCAGAAGGTAAAATGAAAAGTTATGTTTATATTGGTGCTGCCATGGTTGAAATCATGGGATTGCTTGCGTTTGTACTTGCAATGTTATTAATATTTGCTGCTTAACAGATGCCACAGCTTGATGTTTCAACCTTCTTTTCTCAAGTTTTTTGGTTTTTAATTTTTTTCTCTTCACTTTTTTTCGTAGTAAGTTGTTTATTTTTGCCAAAGTTAGATGAAATAATAAGCACTAGAAGTAAAGAAGTATTGGATTCTTTTAATAGTTCTGTTCATCTTTTAAGACTCACGGAAGATCAGGTTGCCAAGTATAATGCCGCTTTAAACCAAGCTAGAATACAGGCAAAAAAAATCATAGATGATGCACTTGCTCAGGTAGAAGAAATGAGAGCTAATGTTAAGAATATATTAGAAGAGGAAGATAAAAAAAAGAGCAAGCTTATTGAAAAAAAAGTGGCAGAATTTAAATCTGAATATACTGATCAGTTAAAACAAATGGCTACTAGTATTGCTTTAATTTATTATACTAAATTGACTAATTCTGAAATTGAAGAGGAATTTATTGCTGACTTGGTGTCCAAAGAATTTTAGGGGTTTTTATGTCTACATCACTGATTATCGGTCTTGCCTTCTTGGTAAGTTTTGTCCTTTCGTATAAATTGCTAAAGAAAGTGATAAAAAATGCGCTTAACAATAAGCGTAACAAAAGCAAATTTTCAAGTGAAGAAACTGAAAAATTCAGGAAAGATATGTTGGAGTATTACAAAAAATCTTCTAAAAAATACAAAGAATTAGATGCAGAAGTTAATAAAATGATGAATGAAGCACTTGATAAAGCTAATAGTATCATTAAGCACAATAGACAGCAGCTAGATCAGACATTAGATGACAATGCCCATTCTAACTTGAAGAAAGTCACTGACCAAGTTGAAAAAGCTCTTGGAGATTTACAGGCTAACACAGCGAATATAGCTGCTGATGCTGTAAAAAAAATAATGCATGAACGTAAAGATGATAAGCGTAGTAGCGAGGTCATATCTTCATTTTCACGTGACTTAAATAAAAAATTGCATTAGGTTCAATGCAACAATTGCCTATACTTCAAGCTGATAATGTAGAAAAAATTAAGTTTGATTCTAGTTTGTGCAAAGAGCCAGAGAAACTTTTTTACTATAAATTTAATATAATTCCTTGGCAAAAATTAAATAATACTACTTTTTTTATGGTTGAAGACACAAGCCGAGATATCAACCGTTGGGTCGAAGCTCATTACGGTATTGACTATGTATTAATAAAAGTGGATAGCGAACAGATTTTAAATCTTCTTAACTCGCACTTTGGTATTTCAGAATTTGCAAGCAACTACTTATATTACAAGAATCCTAATTTTTCAGCCAAAAGCATTAAACTAAGCTCAATATTTTTTGCTTCTTTCTTTATTGTAACTTCAATTTTAACACTAACAGAGAAATATACATATTTTGCTTTGATGTTGATATTTATAATCGGATGTTCTAGCTATTTATTCAAGTTTATAGCTACAATTTTTAACTTATGTGAAACCTCCAACCAAAAAGTGGATTATAGTAAGCTGAGTGAAGAAGATTTTCCTATATATACTATTTTATTGCCTGCTTTTAAAGAAAGTGCAGTGATAGAGCAATTGGTTGAAAGCATTGAAAGTTTGGATTATCCAAAATCAAAATTAGATGTGAAGCTTCAGGTAGAAAGTGATGACCAAGAAACGCTAGCAGCTATAGAAAAGTACACTTTACCGCAGTATTTTGAAGTAATAAAAGTGCCTTATTCTTTGCCTAGAACAAAAGCCAAGTCATGCAATTATGCTATGAGCTTTGCTAGAGGAAAGTATGCAGTAATATATGATGCGGACGATAAACCAGACCCATTGCAGTTAAAAAAAGCACTGATTGAATTTAATAAGGGCGACGATAAGCTTGCCTGTGTACAAGCAAAATTAAATTACTATAATTGTGATTATAATTTTCTTACACAATCCTTTTCTCTGGAGTATATGAACTGGTTTCAATACTTATTGCCTGGATTCCAAAAAATGAACATGCCAATGCCTTTGGGTGGTAGCAGTAATCATTTTTCAGTAAAAATTCTAAAAAAAGTGTTTTTCTGGGATGCTTACAGTGTTACCGAAGATGCTGACCTCGGTTTGAGACTTGCGCAAATGGGATATAAAACCAGGATGATTGACTCAGAAACATTGGAAGAGTCACCAATTGTTGTATTTGCTTGGATTAAGCAAAGAGCGCGCTGGATCAAAGGCTATATGCAAACTTATATTGTTCATTTAAAAAATATAAAGTCACTTTATAAACACACTGGATTTAAGGGAATTTTGCTATTGAATCTTTTTGTTGGTTCTGCAGCTTTTATATTTTTTACTACTCCATTTTTACTGCTTTCATTGATATTAACTAAAGTTTTAAATGAATTATTTTTGTACTACTTTGTAGTGGTATACGTTACTAACCTGATTCTTTTGGTAATAGCTGTCAAACAGCAAAAGATGCCTTTTTATTTTTATATAGTATCGATATTTTTTCCGGTCTATAGTCTGCTACATAGTGTTGCAGCTTTTCTTGCCTTATGGGAATTTATTCTTTACCCTGAGCGATGGAACAAAACTCAGCATGGTTTATGGAAGCAAAACCTGTAGCTATTTGGCTTTTTCTCTGCTCGGTCATGGTAATTCTCATGGTAGGGATTGGTGGATTTACCAGACTTTCAAAAGCAGGATTGTCAATCACGGAGTGGAAACCAATTACTGGAACATTACCACCACTGAGTGAACAAGACTGGCTACAAGAAAAATTAAAATACGAAGCTACACCTGAATATAAAGCACTTAACTATGGTATGAGTATGGAGGAGTTTCGCGCTATATACTTAATAGAATATGTACACAGATTGGTTGCAAGACTAACAGGTTTAGTTTTTGTCCTGCCATTTATATATTTTACATTAAGAAGAAAAATATCTAAAAAGGTAGTAATAAAGCTATGTGTGGCATTATTATTTGGAGCTTTACAAGCTTTTGCTGGTTGGTATATGGTTAAAAGTGGTTTAGTAACTGAACCTCATGTTAGCCACTATAGGCTTGCACTTCACTTATTATTAGCATTAATTATCTTTGCATTATTGTCATATCAATTTTTTGATTACCAAATATGGATCCCAGTGTTACGTACACAACTATACGAACATTGCAGTATAAGAGTAATTTTCACCAAGAAAGATGTCATCCCAGTGCCCAGACACTGGGATCCAGAAAACTTAACTTTAAATAAGTGGCTGCATAGTAAAAGCTGGATTCCAGTGTCAGCTACTTTCATGACACCATTTGCTGTGCAATTTATTTTCAAAAGTAAGCGTTCGTACAGTTATGTGTCAGCTACTCGGATGACAGGATTTCAATCTACTAACAGTAGTATATATTACACAATACTTATTCTGATTCTAATTGTAATACAAATAATTTTCGGCGCATTTGTTGCGGGATTAAATGCTGGTTTGATTTACAATACCTTTCCACTAATGGACGGACAAGTCGTTCCAGAAGATTTATTTTTCTTACAGCCTATATGGCTGAATATCTTTGAGAACAGAGCGACAGTGCAATTTATACATCGAGCACTGGCATTGCTAATACTAACTTTGGTAGTAATACTCACAGTAAAAAATGCTAGCGTAAAACCGGTATATATTATGCTGCTCTCCATCATCATTCAGATAATTTTAGGAGTGGTTACTCTTTTGTTACACATACCAATAGCCATTGCCATAGCTCATCAAGTGTTTTCATTTATCTTGTTTGGGTCAAGTTTGTACTTCTTGTGTTATTTAAGAAAGCAGACTACATCACCGATCTGCACATTTTTTCCTTCTTGAACGGGAATATTTTTTATCACCATTGCTGCTTCAGCACATATGATATTTTCCATTTTCATTGCCTCCACCACAAATAAAGGTTGTCCTATTTCCACCTGATCTCCTACATTTACGTGTAATTTAACTAATAAACCAGATATTGGGGATTTTACAGCATCTGCTGAAATCCCTTCTGTTTCATTATTTAGCATTAACTTACTTAATTCAGCTACATGAGGTTTAAATATACAACACTCAGCTTTCATACCTGCATGTCTTATGAAGTATTTACTGCCTTGTTTTTCTACTTTAAATGTTATATCAGCATCATCATTAATTGTAATATATAGTAACTCATGACTTGATTTCCACTTACCACTTACAGAATATACGTTATGGTTGTATATTGTTATTAACGTATTATCTTGGTACTTTACGTTTACAGAGTACTCATTGTCATTTATTACAACTACAAGCGTTTCATTCACTGCCTTATGATAATACCTTTCTTCATTTTCTAAATGAACATATAACGTAGTGAAAATAAATATTTTAATATACTCTTCTGTAATAAAATCGCCGTGAAACCCACTAGGGTAATGATCTGGAATGAATCTCGTATGGAGCTTTGCTGCGATAAAATTTGGGTGATGGAAGATGGATTCTAGAAATTCTATATTATTTGTTACTCCTTCTATATAGCATTCAGACAATGCTTTTTGCATTCTGCTAATCGCTTCTACTCTATCTTTTCCATATGTTATAACTTTTGCAATCATTGAGTCATAGAACGTGCTAATTTCTGAACCTGCAGCAACTCCATCATCTATTCTTACATAATCATTTTCACCCGGTTTATCGTAATATTTTATTCTTCCGCTGGAAGGGAAAAATTTCTTCGATGGGTCTTCAGCGCAAATTCTACTTTCTATTGCAGAACCAGTAAGTTTAATATCATCCTGATTGAATCTCAATTTCTCTCCACAGGAAGTTCTAATCATTTCTTCTACTATGTCTATTCCAGTTATAAATTCTGTTACTGGATGCTCAACTTGCAATCTCGTATTTACCTCAAGAAAATAGAAGTTTTGGTCTTTATCTACAACAAACTCAACAGTGCCTGCTGAAAAATAGCCAACTTGCTTTGCCAGAGAAACACATTGAACATACATTTTTTGTCTTACTTCTTCACTAATGAATGGACTTGGCGTTTCTTCTATTATTTTCTGATTATTCCTTTGTATCGAGCATTCTCTTTCTCCAAGACAAACTATATTGCCATATTTATCTGCTATGATTTGTATTTCAATATGTCTTGGTAGTTCTATATATTTCTCTATAAAGATACTGCCATCCTTAAAACTTTTCTCTGCTTCATTTGTTGCTGATGTGAACGCTAGTTCAATTTCTTTTTTGGAATTTACAATTCGCATTCCTTTGCCACCACCGCCTGATGCAGCTTTGAGCATAACGGGAAAACCGATCTCTTCAGCAACTTGAGCTGCATGGGCAGCATCGCTGATCTTACCCATATATCCTGGCACTACATTTACTCCAGCTTTTTTTGCCGCTTCTTTTGCTGTTATTTTGTTGGCTGTAACTTCTATTGTTTCTGCACTGGGGCCGATGAAGTCTATATTATGTTTTTGAAGAGCACGTGGAAAATCTGGATTTTCTGCTAAAAAACCATAGCCAGGATGAACCGCCTCAGCACCTGTTTCAACTGCTACTTCACATATTTTTTCAATGTTTAAATAACTGAGGCAAGATGGCGAAGGGCCGATATATCTTGACTCATCTGCTTGTCTTACATGCACAGAATTTACATCTGCATCCGAGTATATGCACACACAAGATATACCCATCTTATGGGCAGTTCTGATAATCCTGCAGGCAATCTCTCCTCTGTTTGCTATTAAAATCTTACTGTACTTCTTTTCTATCATCGTATGAGTATACTTTCTGAAGTTAAGAAAGTAAATTTCTATATCATTGCCTGCAAGTAATTTCTAGCTTCATCAAACACCCAAACTTTCTCCTGCAAGTTGTACATTAGCATTTTCCACTAAAGTGCTTTCGTTATGCAAGGCATGTATCTCGCTACATGCTTTAACTGACAGGTATGTGACTCCGCCAGAAGCTATTGCAACCATCGAGCTTAGTACAAAAGATTGAGAAACTAAAAATAAAAAGTATAAAGACAAACATAAAGCAGCGATACATGCTATCGCTCCTATTATATATAAGCACAGGTGAAACTTCTGGTTACATATAAAGCTGTCTTTTATGCCTGCGATTTGCTTAATTTCTTTCTGTTGTGCAGCATTTAAGTAATAAAGAGGAGTTTCCCTCTTCTTATTAAAAGCATAGCCTTTACTGCAGAGCGCATCTTTAATATATTTTTTATTACATTTGAGTTCCTCTTTCAATCTGCTTACTTCTTTCCGATCTCCAGCTTCTTCTGCTTTCGTAATTTTGTTATTAGCTTCCTTCTCTAAGTCATTCACAATCTCTTGTACTGCAGGCAGCAAAATTCCACTTCTTGCTGCTTCATGAAATGGATTATCTCCATATTCATTATGCGCAGTTACAGAAGCAATGTTCTTCTTACAAATGTCTACAAATTTACCTTTGTTTTGTATTCTTGCAGCTAAATGCAGGAGATTATCTGCCTGTACTCTTTGTTTTGTTTTATCAAAAGGGCCGGTGTAACGCCAATTGATATTAGCTTCATTATCTGAAAGCAATTTTGCTATATCTACAAGTCCATCCATAACTCACCTCGCTATATTCAACCAATACTAAATTATACAACACAATTTATGAAAAACAAGTAAATTTTATCTCCCAGAACAAATAAATTCTAAATTGTTACAAACATAAATTTTAGCTATCATCATTTACATTACTGTAACAGACAAATATGCCAGGTATAGTCACGAGATTTGCTCCATCACCAACAGGATTTTTGCACATTGGAGGAGCTCGTACTGCGTTATTTAATTGGCTCTATGCAAAGCATCATGGTGGCAGGTTTTTGCTAAGAATTGAGGACACCGACAGAAAACGTTCAACACAAGAAGCAATTGATGCAATTATAGAAGGGCTAAGATGGCTCGGTGTGAGCTGTGATGGGGAAATAGTATATCAGTCAAAAAGAATAGAGCGGCATAAAGAAGTAGCAAACCTTTTAGTTGAGAAGGGTAGGGCGTATCACTGTTATTGCCCTGAAGATGAAGTTGCAGAAAAGAAAATAAAAGCAAGAGAAGAGGGCAAGATATACAAGCATAAATGTACTACAAAACCTCCTTCTTGTCATCCAAGTAGCCGACACTGGGATCCAGAAGAAAATATGTGGTCACGCGCTGGAATGACATCCGGTGTGAGGTCAGTTATCCGTTTCAAAGTGCCAGACTCACAAGAGATCGTCATTGATGATAAAATATACGGCCAAATCAAAGTAAATAGCAACCAGCTTGATGATATAGTGATCTTACGCTCTGACAACACTCCAACATATATTTTTGCTGTCGTAATTGACGATCATGATGCTGGAATAACTGATATAATACGCGGTTCTGACCATCTCACTAATACCTTTAAACATCTGCTAATATACCAGGCTCTTGATTTTGACATTCCACGCTTTGCACATGTGCCGCTTATCCATGGGGAAGATGGGAATAAGCTATCCAAAAGGCATGGTGCCACAAGCGTTTGCGATTATGAAAAGATGGGAATATTGCCAAAAGCGATGCGTAATTACTTGCTGAGACTTGGCTGGAGTCACGGCAACGATGAGATTATTAGCGATGAGCAAGCAATAGAGTGGTTTAATTTAGAAAGTATTGGTCGTTCACCTGCACGGCTCGATTTCAAAAAACTGGAGCATTTGAATAACCACTATATTAGTAATATGAGCAATGAAGATATTCTGACTCTAATGCTTAGAGAAAATACTCTAACTGACAAAAAAAAGGGCTATTTACTGCAGGGACTGACAGAGCTAAAAAAAAGAGCAAACTACCTGACCGAATTATTGGATTTAGCAAAATTTTATATTCAAGATCCGCCACTTGATTTAAGTGAAGAGGCTGAGCAAATTGTCAAATCTAACCTCGATATAATCAAGTTACTCGCGTCATTTCTGTCAAAGATCGGTGATGAAAATTGGAATAAGGGTTTTTTATCTTCTCAGATCAAGGAATGTGCAAAATTGCACGATATGAAAATAAGCGATGTATACCACTCATTACGCGCCCCTATAACTGGAGTAATGGATGCACCTGGAATCATTGATATCATGGTGATTCTTGGTAAAGATGAGTGTATAAGAAGGTTACAAGCAATTTAAATGAAATAAGAAAATTTCTTGACAAGCTTTGCCAGCCCCTTTATCATGACAGTGAAGCTATTGTATTTGCTTTCGCCAATCTGCAGATTAAAAGGTAAGGATTACTTAATGTATCGGCGTCTTATGTTCAATTTTTTGCAGTATATAGATACTGTATGTCTTTACAAAACTTCATCTACATCTAGATTTTTATCTAAATAAGCTGAACGCGCTTATAAAGCGTTACAAGACATCAAAAAATGCCAATACTCGACAGAGATAGTAAAAGACTAGCTAACTCGGGGATTCTTTGTCTTTTTTTCTGCTTAGTAAATTTCTTAAACATTTGCAACGTAAGTTAGTTGCAATTAAAAGCAGCTGAATTTCGCTTGTCAAGCGTTTAAAACATAAAAAACGCCAATATTTTAAAGCGGATAATAACCACGGGGCTTCTTTTGCCTTTTTTTTCGTTTGGTAAATTTCTTAATGTTTATAGCTAAAAGAGCCCAAGAGAGGTGTCATTCCAGTGCCTCTGTGATGTCATTCCAGTGCTTGACACTGGAATCCAGTTTTCCATATAATCTCATCGAAAACGTCGTATTTTAACATAAAACAGCTACTTTTATACTCACCAACTTAATAAAATTCCTGGATGCCAGTGGGCTTTGTTGCATCGCTAGCTATGATGGATTAAAGATAAAAAAGATAGGGAATATCAGTAGTTTATTATTCTGGTATTTATAACAAGAACGGTCAATGAATACCTAAATTTGAGTAAAAGAAATTTCACTACCATTTACCAATCCGGCTAAAATTCAAGAATTTCAATGCTTTAGCTATTTTCAATAGAATTAAATTTATTAATATAAATAACAAATTACTATTCTTAAATTTGATCAGATTGATTGCAAAAAAACAAGATTTTCAATAGGTTGCTTATAATCCTAACTATAGTTAGCCTTTCATAAGTAGCGATGCAACAAAGCCATGCCAGTGTCAAGCACTGGCATGACACCCTACTAGTAGCACAATGTTCGTACAGCTGTACGTGTGACCAGAAAAAACATAGACCCCAAGTGTCAGCTACTTTCATGACACCCCGACAACCGTCATCCCGCTACTTGTTAGCGCCGCGGCGGCATGACGTCTTAACTATAGAAAACTTGTATAGATTTTTTCTACTTCTGTGATATCATAAGCCTGTAATGATAAAATAAGTAAATATGGATAAGTCAGCGTATGAGATCATAGAACATGAGTATGACGTGGTAGTAGTAGGTGCAGGTGGAGCAGGGCTCAGAGCAACGCTTGGGATGGCTGCAACTAATTTTTCAGTTGCCTGCATTTCCAAAATTTTCCCTACACGAAGTCATACAGTTGCAGCACAAGGCGGAATTAGTGCAGCTTTAGGTAATATCGGTGAAGACGATTGGCGCTGGCATGCATATGACACAATAAAAGGTTCAGACTGGCTTGGTGATCAAGATGCAATAGAATATATGTGTAAAAACGCTGCTAAAGCTGTTATTGAACTTGAAAATTTTGGCGTACCTTTTTCTCGTACAGAAGATGGCAAAATATACCAGCGTTCCTTTGGTGGAATGACAACTCACTTTGGTAAAGGAAAATCAGCGCAGCGCACTTGTGCGGCAGCAGATAAGACTGGGCACGCAATCCTTCACACTCTATATCAGCAGTGTCTGAAATTCAACGCTGAATTTTTTGTTGAATACTTTGTGATTGATTTAATTATGGATAGCGAAACCGGAGCATGCTGCGGAGTTCTTGCTTGGTCGCTATGCGACGGCACATTACATAGATTTCGTGCGCATAGAGTGGTGTTAGCAACAGGTGGATATGGACGTGTTTATTTCTCTGCAACAAGTGCGCATACCTGCACAGGTGATGGTAATGGCATGGTAGTAAGGGCTGGATTACCACTTGAAGATATGGAATTTGTACAATTTCATCCAACAGGAATATATGGCTCAGGGTGCCTGATGACAGAAGGATGCCGTGGTGAAGGGGGGTACCTCGTTAATTCTCAGGGCGAGAAGTTTATGGAACGTTATGCACCAAAAGCAAGAGATTTAGCTTCCCGTGATGTGGTAAGTCGCGCAATAACAATTGAAATTAGAGAGGGAAGGGGGGTTGGACCAAAAAAAGATCATATGTATTTAACTATAGCGCATCTTGATCCGGAAGTAATAAAACTCAGATTGCCGGGCATCAGCGAAACCGCAAGAACTTTTGCTGGAGTTGATGTCACTAAAGATCCAATACCGGTCATTCCGACTGTTCACTATAACATGGGTGGCATTCCAACCAATTATTATGGAGAAGTGATCACGCTGAAGCAAGGTAAGGAAGAAGTGGTAGATGGACTATTTGCAATTGGAGAAGCTGCATGTGTTTCTGTGCACGGTGCAAATCGACTTGGTTCTAACTCGCTTCTTGATCTTGTGGTTTTTGGTAGAGCTGCAGCGCTCAGAGCAAGAGAGAAACTAAAATCCGGTACACCACATAAAAAATTGCATTCAGACTGCACAGACTGGATAGTAGATAGATTTAATAAAATGCGATTTGCCTCCGGTGGGCTAAAAGTAGCAAAAATACGCAGCGAAATGCAGAACACTATGCAAAAGTACGCATCAGTGTTCCGTGTTGCTGAAGTTTTAGAAGAAGGCAAAAAAGCTATAAAAAAGGTAGCAAAAATGATGCCTGATATTTCACTTGAGGATCGCAGTATGATGTGGAATAGTGATTTAGTTGAAGCACTGGAGCTTGCTAACATGATCCCACAAGCGGTTATTACCATGGAATGCGCAGCTAATCGCGAGGAAAGCAGAGGTGCCCATGCTCGTGAAGACTTTCCTGAACGTGATGACAAAAACTGGATGAAGCACACTATAGCGTGGCTTGAAGAAAAGAAAGGGCAAATTAACGTAAAAATTGATTATAAAAAAGTGGCTGAAAAAACTCTGAGCGGTGAGATTGATTTCATAGCGCCAGAGAAGAGGGTTTACTAGTTACACTATCCCTACACAATTTTTCAACGAGTTTTATTGATATGGCACTCATTTTAGTGTCTGGAGGACTCTCAGTATGCTCTGATTGATTTGATGATTTTTGCACCTCTTGCTCTTCTAAATCGTTGGACTTATTTTCTATATCTTTAACAGAGTTATTGCATTGTGTATCATTTTTTGGTGCGTTATCTTGAAGTGTAAGTTGCTTTTCTTCAGTAAACTTTCCTTTAATTTTTCCAAATCCTTCATAAATATTTTCTAAATTCAAGTAAATAAGATAACAAACTCCAATAACTGCTATAATAGATGAGGCAGTTGCAATTGTAATAATTCCTTGAGAAGCACTGAATATTGCTGCACAGGCTAAAGCAGCAAATACAAGCGTTGTCACTGCTTTACAAGCAACATTATTGATGTACTTCACAATATCGCGTGCTTTTAACTTCCTGCCAAAGTTGCACTTCAGTTCAGTTCTCATATCATTTGGAATAAGCGCTCTACCCATTGATTTCTCTATTCCTTTTATAGTTTTATAATACTCTTTGCTCCATAATCTTTCGGGTAGTATTAACTGCTTTGGGTCAACACCATTTTGCAATAATTTTACACAGAACTTGATCGTGTTATCACGGCTCTTAGGATTGACCAAATTATGTTTATCTTTTGTCGTCTTAGTAATTAGCGCTACTTGTAGTGGTGTGCGTTCTTTTTCGTTAGCGGCGTTTGCAGCTTTACTAAATTTCTCTTTTTCCACCGAATTTAAAATCAACTCTAAACATGTAACTTTTTGTTCTCCTTTGAATGAAGCAATATAGTGCAGAGCATTTTTTTCATCTTTATCTTGCACAGTAATATCTGCACCATTTTGTAAAAATAACTCTAAGGCTTTATATCTATTTGTTTTTTCAAATTTTCTATCTGTACATGATCGATCCTCATTCTTTTCTTTTATATGCTGAAGCAACTGATGAAGAGGTGTTTGCTCTTTCCCGTTAACAGCATTTATAGCCTTACTAAATTCATCCTTACCTAAAGTCAACTTCAAACATGCAACTTTTTGTTCTCCTTTGAATGAAGCAATATAGTGCAGAGCATTTTTTTCATCTTTATCTTGCACAGTAATATCTGCACCATTTTTTAGCAATAGTTCTAGGGTTTCATACCTTTTAGTTTTTTCAAAATTTTTACCTGTACATGATTGTTTCCCGCTCTTTTTTTTTATATACTGAAGTAATCGGTGAAGAGGTGTTTGCTGTTTGTTTCGAGTATTTACCAGTTCTTTGTTTTTTTCTAGTATAAGCTGAGTAAAGTTACACTTTGCTTCTTTCTTTAATGTCACAGCACAGTGTAAGACCGTATCACCATCTGCATTTTTAGTAGTAATATCATCACCTCTCTGTAGCAAATCATTAAATCTATCTATATTTTTATCTGAAACTGCTTTATGTAATGGGTAACCACCGTCGGTAATTTTCGCGATTTTAATTACTACCGAGTTTTCTGTCTTTTGGTCTAACTTAGACTTCTTTACTGACTCTGCTAATTTTTCTAAGAAATTACGATAGTATGTCTTTTGCTCCTCTTTTAAGTTTTGTAATTCTTCTGTAGATAATTCTAAATTATCAGAGCTGGCTCCATGCTCTAACAATTTTGTAAGAAACTTAAGTGTGTTATCGTTACTTCGAATTGTATTAGACTCATGTTTTTCTTTTGTTACCTTGTTAATTAGTGCTACCTGAAAAGGGGTCTGATTTTCACTATTAATGAGTTGTGCTAGATCTTCCTTGGTGACCGTTTTTATTAGGGTACCTAGAAACTTGCATTTCTGTTTCTTTTCCAATGACACGATAAGGTGTAAAATATTATTTCCTTTTTCATCTTTTATGCTGCTAATATCCGTACAATCTTTTAGATATTTTCTAAATTTCCTGTTATTTCCATTTTTGATCGCTTTTAGTAATTGAACATTATTATGCGTTGTTCCGTTGCTTTTCTCTACTTCTTGATCTTCATTTGCTGTATTAGGGTTACTGATTGAATGTTTCTCATAATCATCACCAGCATCGCTACTGTAGTCACTTTCAATTCCACTGTCCCTACGATCATTTTGGTTACAATATTTGCTATTATAAGTAATTTCTGAAATTGCTTGCTTTACTCGCTCTTTTGTTTCATTTGATATTTTTTTCGATCGTTCTATTGCTTTATCTAGCACTGGAAGGAAGCATTGGACATAATACCTATAATATTTTTCTTGTTCTCTAAGTGATTCTTCTAATTTAGTTAATACTTCAGGACTAGCATCTTTTTCAAATAACCTTTTACACTTCTTGAGGGTTCCATCTTGACCTCTTGGTTTTTCACGCTTGTGTTCTTCTTTTTTTACCTTTCTCTCTATAGTGCAGTGCAATTGCTCGTCTTTTCTATCCTGCTCTTGCTTTTTATTTTTATCTATGCATTCACCTAATTTATCTGCATTAGTAGTTAGTGCAGTTATATCTATACCCATACTAAAACCTCAATATTAAAAGCTATTTAAGTTGTCAGCACTAAACTAACAACCAAGAAGTTTGACTTTTAAATTGAGCTAAACGTTGTATATGTATAGGTGGAAAGGCAGAAAATTAATTTCTGTGAGAAAATTTGCCGTCATAGTTAAACCTCACTTGAACAGTTGCTACTATTTTAACCATTTAATCTTAAAAAATAATAAATATAGCTAAACTGTGAAATGTGCTATTGGCTAAAATAGGATAAGAAACTATAGCCTTTCTTATAATAGTCCGAATGCGATAAGATATGTGTTTATGGCTATAGCAGGCCAGTAGCATATTACGGTCTGTTCGGATTATTGTAAAAAGAGCTATATAGCTGCAAATATCCAAATTGATGTTTTTATCAGTCTTCCAGACTTGGTTTTTCTTTTAGTTTTTTAAGTCTTTCTTTATTTAGTATGGAGCTTATCTCTTCTACACTTTTATCAATATCATCATTGATTATTACATAATCATATTTATCACGTTTGCTTATCTCTTTTTGAGCTTCGGCTAATCTGCGCTCTATTTCGCTTGCATCATCACTATTACGCTTTTGCAAACGCAACCTAAGCTCTTCCATTGAAGGGGGAAGTATAAAAACACTCACAACTTTTTTTCTCATGAGCTTGAATAAGTGAAATGCTCCTTGCCAGTCTATGCTGAGTAAAACACTTATTCCATTGCTTAAGTTTTGCTCTATAAAGTTTCTTGGTATACCATAAAAATTCTCAAAAACTTTGGCGTATTCAAGCATTTGGCCAGCTTTGCATAACTCGTGAAATTTTTCTTCGGTAACGAAAAAATAGTCTTTTCCATTTCTTTCGCCGGGGCGAGGCTTGCGTGTAGTCATAGAAACAGACCTAACTAAATTAGTTGATTGCTCAAGTAATTTTGCTGATATAGTAGTTTTTCCAGCTCCAGAAGGGGAGGATAGAACCAATAATACGCCCTCACTTTTTACGGTCATTTTTCTTTGCATTTTTTAACATGGTGCTTTTTGGATCAGAGTTTAAAAAGCTAGAACCTTCTAAATTAGAATTTGATAAGTTGGTGCCAATGAGAGAAGAGTTATCAAAGACAGTATAGCGCAAATCGGTCTTTTCAAAATTTGCCTTATTCAAATTAACGTTTACAAACTTTGCTCTACTCAATGTTGAATTAGAAAAATCGGCATTTTCTAAATTCATATTCTTAAATTCAAAGTAAGAATAATTTACATTAAATTTTTCACCCTGTGATATTTTCTCTTGCAAATCTTTAATCGAAGTTATAGCATTTTCTGAACCTGCAAGTTTTTTCTGTCCTTTATTGTCAATCAAAATTGAATTATCAAATTTGCAACCTGTTAAGTGAGCATCAACAACTGAACTTTTATATATGCTTGAAGAGAGAAAAGACATATCACTAATTGTTGAATTACTCAAATTGCTAAGAAAAAAGCTAGTTTTCCTAAAGGCATTAGCGTGAAGCAAAGAAGATCTGAAATCGCTTTCAATAAAATTTGAATTAGTTACTTTTAAATTGGACCAGCTCGAATTATCAGCTAATAAATTAAAGAATGTTGAATTTTCTATTTCACTGGAATCAATATTATGGCGAGAAAGTGTACTGTTATAAACTTGAGAGTCTTGGATTTTTATCTTATACATTGAAGTTGTAGAAAGGTCTGAATCTTCTATCTTCGCAGAGGTGAATAGTGAATGGTCAAAAAATGAGCCATTCATGTTAGAATTTGCAACTTTAGTATTATGAAACTTTCCGTGACGAATGTCAGCATTAGAGACATTAACTTGATGCAGTTCACTAAAACTAAAATCAATATTGGATAAATCAGCATCATGAAGATTTGCTTCAGAAACATATGCATGTTTTATCTTGGAACCATTTAGTATAGATTGAACAAAACTTGAATTATCGTCATTCACATAGGAAATTTGTGTGTTGCTTAAATTAGCCTCGTCGAAGTTACTGTTAATTATGATAGAAGAATTAAGGCAGGCATCGGAAAGATTGCTACCTGTAAAGTCTGATTCTTTTAACTCTGCACCATATATGTTAGCATTTTTTAATGAAGAAAATTGTATCTTTAATTTATATGCATCCACTCCAAAGAAACTTGCATTATCAAGGTTGTTTTTCTGCATAACAGTATCGTTTATTTCACTATCACTAAAATTTACGTGGCTAACATTCGAGTTTGATAAGTTGGAGAAATTCATTTTCACATTCGAGAAATTAGTATGCAAACCAATTACGTTGTGCATACTTACTTTTTTGAGATCGGAACTGATAAAATCAGCATAACTAACATTAGACTGATCAAATACGATATCTGTTAAGTTTGCAGAAACAAATTTTGTAAAACTCAAATTTGTACCTTTTATTTTAATGCCATGTAAATTAGCATTGGAAAAATTAGCACCACGTAAATCAACATCAATGAAAGACACATCGGATAAATCGGTGTTAGAAAAATCGGCACCAATCAGACTTACTCCATCAAAAACAGATTTACTTAGGTACAGTTGGTTAAAATTAGCTCCATTTAAGTTAGAACCAAAACCTTTCTTAAAATCTTCTGGCACGCCCTCTTTGTGGCACTGCACCAAAAATTCAGCAAAGTCTTTTTTACTGTAAGATACGTATTTTACATCATGCAGAGCTTTTAAAAAATCACTAATCTGATTTTTTTCATCATTTGTTTCGTTTCCATAACATAAATGACCAACTAAAATTAATATCAAAAATCTAATCATCTTGCTTATCACACTGCGACTCATTGTTTTCTTTCGTTTTCACAGCCCAATCGTACATTGCTGAGCTTTCTTTATTGTCTATTTTTCTATCCTCCAAAAGGTGTAGCATCATTTCGGCAATCGCATTTATTATATTGATCTGCTTTTTTTCGATTGCTATATCAATTGGGGATTGAAAATTATTGTTAACTACTCTAAGATCAGCACCTTGTAATAAGAGAAAGCGCACTATGTCTACCTCACCTTGTTTAACTGAATAAATGAGAGGAGTATCACCCAATTTATTTCTAAACCTTAGTATCTCTTGAATTGTTAATCCAATTTTTTCTAGCTTACTTATTACTCCTCTTAAGCAAGTTAAGTTGTTCTTCTTAATGCAGTAAAAAAATTGCTTACTGTAATCATCAATAAACACAGTTGTAGGAAGATGCTCATTAAGGCTATCATATTGTCGTTTATATATTGACTTGCTTTGTATGTCTTTATGACCCCATTCTTTTATTGGTTCTCTGTTTAGCTTTGTCCATTTTTGTAAATTTTTCTTTTCACTTTCATCTTTTTTAGTTATAGGTTTTACTCTATTGCGGTCCTTGGAATTACTGTTTGTTTCTTTCACTTTTTTTTCTTCAAACTGACTCTCTACTTTTTCTTTTTTTTCCTCTAATAATTGACTCGCATCACTTTTTGAAAGTTCATTATCTTTTATATCAATCTTCTGATCAGCTTGTAGATTTTTTTGCGGGTTAGCTGTATTCTCATTTAAATCAGCACTTAAAGGCAAAGGCTCTGGTTTCAAATCTTTATTCACTTCTTTATTGGCCACATTTGGTAAATTTTGAGCAAATTTGTCTGTGCTTCCTTCTAGCTGGTCATTTGGCAAATCTTTATCAATCCTTTCACCTTCACTTATAGTTTTTTCAACCACGAAAGCTTTGTTCTCGTTGTGTTGCAGTTTCTCTTTATCGGTAGTGCCGTCTAATCTTTTGCTCTCAGCCTCTTGTGTTTGTTTAGCATCGACGTTGCTTTTCAACTCATCTTTTTGATTTGTGCTATCTTGCTTCCTTACACCTACATTTTCGTTTTTATGAACTGATTCAATTTTCTTTTCTTCAAGCTGCTCTACGGCAAACAGGATGGGTGATCCGAATACGACAGCTAATAATATAAAATATAAAATATTCTTCATAAATATCCCAAGCATAAGCTTAATTAAAATGATACTATAATCAAATGATTAATCTACAGTAAAAAATGCCTTAGGATTTAATTTATAAAAAAACAATAGATTTTTTGTATCTGTTCAGGGGCATCGCAAATATTGAAGCAAAGTGGTCAGTGCTTACTGTACGAACATTGTGATTTGAGAGCAATCTCCGCTAGGGAGGATGTCATCCCAGTGCCCAGACACTGGGATCCAGAAAACTTAACTTTAAATAAGTGGCTGCATAATAAACTACACATTAAACCTAAAGTGCATTATATCACCATCTTGCACGATGTAATCTCTGCCTTCAAAGCGAATTTTTCCTGCGTCTTTACAAGCCGGTTCACTTCCATACTTTATGTAGTCTGCAAAGCCTATCGTTTCTGCTTTTATAAAGCCTTTCTCAAAATCAGTGTGGATTACACCTGCTGCTTTATCGGCTGTTGACCCTATTTTTACTGGCCAAGCTCGTGCTTCTTTTGGCCCTACAGTAAAGAAAGTTATCATACTCAGCACTTCATACATAATACGCGCTACTCCATCAAGCCCTGATTCTTGTAAGCCAAATTCTGATAAAAAACTCTGTTTTTCCTCTTCACTATCAAGATTTGCAATATCTGCTTCGAGTTTTGCTGAAATGCAATAAAATTTGCTTTTATTTTCCTCTGCCATTCTCTCTACCTTTTTAGATAATTCATTGCCAGTTATAACATTTGTATCTTCAACATTGCAAACGTACATAACGGGCTTTGTTGTCAGCAATTGAAGCAACTTCATCTCATCTCCATCGATATTCTCCAAACTTCTTGCAGGTTTACCTAATTTTAAAGTAGCTAATACCTCTTGCATTAATTCAAGTTGTCTCTTTAGCTCTTTATCACCTTGCTTTGCTTTCTTTTCCAATTGAGGAAGCCTTTTTTCTATGCTATCAATATCAGCTAGGATTAATTCCATTTCTACCACTTCAGCATCTGATATTGGATCTATTTTACTGTGTATATGGCTGATATCGTCATCCGTAAAGCACCTGAGCAGATGAACGATGGCATCAACTTCTCTGATATGGCTTAAAAATTTATTGCCGAGCCCTTCGCCTTTACTCGCACCCTTTACCAGACCTGCAATATCTACAACTTCTAATTGGTTGTAGATTACCTTCTCTGAGCCTGCAATTGCTGCGATTTGTTTCAAACGTTGATCTTTTATCGAAATCTTGCCTATATTTGGCTCGATTGTGCAAAAAGGATAATTTGCAGCTTCGGCTGCACTTGACTCTGTAAGCGCATTAAATAAGGTTGATTTTCCTATGTTTGGTAACCCAACTATACCGCAGTTAAAACTCATATTTGCTATGTAAAATTATAACTATTGCATAATTTAAAAATTTCTGCTATACTTAATTAGTCGCTTATTGACAATTTTGTTGGTATAGTAATATATAGCTTAAATTAAGGTAAAACTATGACTACAGCTAAGAAACGGAAACTACCAAGTGACTTTCATGATGTTGAGGTTGGAATAAAAAGGCCCAGGATCTCAGGGCAAGAAATAACTCTTTTAAATAGTAACCCTTAC
Source organism: Wolbachia endosymbiont (group A) of Pherbina coryleti (assembly GCF_964026875.1). Lineage (NCBI taxonomy): Bacteria > Pseudomonadati > Pseudomonadota > Alphaproteobacteria > Rickettsiales > Anaplasmataceae > Wolbachia > Wolbachia endosymbiont (group A) of Pherbina coryleti. The sequence goes on along the minus strand of NZ_OZ034706.1, from coordinate 821,239 downwards.
CCTGACAATTTCTATGTAGGACAAGCAATTGGTAATGGAAGCTGTTTTTTTGACTCGTTCAGGCAAAGTCTAGAACAACAGACAGGAGAGCAAGTTACTGCCGAAAAATTAAGAAATGATTGTAGGGAATTTGCGCAAAAGAATCCACCAAAGTGGTTTACAAATGCAATTGTCAATAGTCATGATAACAATGGCCAGCACCGTAGTGAAACTGTAGATGATTATACAGCAGACATTATGCGTAACAGTAGGTGGGGTGATCCTGACGTTGAAGGCAGAATACTTTGTGAAAAGTATAAGGTAAAGCTACATGTTATAGAGAACCAGACTGTTGATAACCAAGATCTGTCTTTGCATGAATTAATAGACAATTCAGGTTCAAAAAGTGCAGGTGAATACAATAAAGTTGATTATGATGATAGTAGTATTGTGCATATAATAAACAAAGGCGGATTGCATTTCGAACCATTGCTTGATAGAAATAAAAGTTTAGCAAAACAACTGCAAGAGGAAACCAAACTTAAACAAGAGCAAGAACAAGAAGATTTCCTATTAGCAAAAAAACTGCAGCTAGACGAGATCTTAGAATATTGTAACCTTTCAAAGGATATCTCTGAGAGAGCAGAGGTTGAAAAGGGATTTGATAAGTTATTGGCAGAAAATGCTGATGGAAAAATTGGTGATGTTGTAGGGCAGTGCGTTAGTGATATAAAGCAGCGCATAGAGCAGCAAAACCCTTCAAGTTTACTAAGATGTGGTACGGAATCGATGGCAGAACCATTTCATCAACAACGAGCACCACAACTTGTAAAATCTTAATAGCCCTGTATATTTTTATATAGGGCTTTTGCAAGCATTTCATATAATATGAACTTGCAGTACGTACTAACCTAAATGCAAGTTGACCATGAGACTAGTTTAATTATTGATGCCATAGAGGAATTTGGTGGTGAGGCTAGGCTTGTCGGCGGGTGTGTGAGAGACTCAATTTTGCAGCGTGATGTCCACGACATCGATTTAGCTACTAATTTGCTTCCCAATCAAACGATTAAAGCGCTAAAACTCCGTAATATAAAAACTATTCCAACTGGCTTAAAACATGGAACTATCACTGCGGTTCTAAATCAAAGATCTTTTGAGATCACAACACTAAGGCATGATGTGAAATGTGATGGTAGGCATGCAAAAGTAGAATTTACCAATAATTGGCAAGCGGATGCTTCAAGGCGCGACTTTACATTTAATGCTCTGTATGCAGATAAGCATGGCCATATATATGACTACTTTGGTGGTATAGAGGACTTAAAAGCGCGAAGGTTAAACTTTATAGGCAACGCTGAAGATAGAATTAAAGAAGACTATCTACGTATTTTAAGAGCATTTCGTTTTCATGCAAAAATATGTGTCGGAGATTTGAGTGATGAAATACTAAACGTATGCAAAAAGCATTCGCATATGATTCAAAACCTCTCTGGAGAGAGAATAAGAGATGAAATACTTAAATTGCTGGAGTGCAATGATCCTTTTCCAACACTTAAGAGCATGCAAGAATCTGATGTTTTGCAAAAGATTATACCAAAAGAAGTAAAATGCGAAATTCTGTCTTCGCCACTTCTTTTGGGCACTGATCCACTAGTAAAATTAGCGTTACTCCTTAGGACTACTAAAAAAAATGACAGGCTAAGTCTTGGAGAATATGTAAGCAAATTTTTACGTCTTTCGAACAAGCAAAAGAAAAAGCTGCTATTTTTACTATCCAACGATATCAAAACAGAACTCTCAGAAAAAGAGCAAAAAAAATACATATCTTTATTTGGTAGAGAATTATATTGTGATTTAGTGAAAATTTGTGGTGTTGAGTCTGGAGAAAATGTTGATGAATACATTTCATTTGCTAACACATTCAATATTCCAAAATTTCCTTTATCTGGCGATGATTTAATAAGTATAGGTCACCAGCCAGGAAAAAGTTTAGGTAGAAACTTGGAATTGCTAAAACAACATTGGGAAGATAGCTCCTACACTTTAACAAAAGAGGAGCTGGTGCTTTATGCTAAGAGCCTATTCTAACTGCTTTCTGACTGTTCAATGAATGTATGCTTGCAATATTAGGGGAACTCATAGAGGAATTAGGTATATGTTCTTTTTTAGCTTTTTCTGTTAATTGATATTCGTTTACTCCTCCTTGAGTTTGATTACACATTCCCTGATCTGGAGATAAAAATTTATCTCTTATGCTTAATGCCAGTTGTAACTCTTGAATCTTATTTGAAAAACATTTCATTTTAGCCTCTGTTAATTTTCCTGTAACAATTTCTTTAAGCAATTCTCCTGAGTCGTTATTATTATTATTCTTGCTATTAAAGCTGTGCAAGATAGAGTCTACAATCTTATTTACCCCTTCTTGTTTGTTAAATTCTAATTTTTTTACGCATTTTCTAACAGAAGGTGACAACTTGGCTTTTAACGTGTCATCTCGTAGTTCTTTACCCATATTTTTTCCAATGTTACAATGTTCGTTGACAACTTCTTTAACCTTAGCTTCTATGATCTCCCTTGCGGATTGTTTCAAATTACTTTCTAATAATTCAAGCAGCTTACTGCTTTCAAATTTGCCATCATCTTGATTTGATAGAGACTTTATAGTTTCATTAAGCACGTTATGGCAAAAGTGTTTCTCTTTAAATTCAGGAAAACCTTTTTTTAACTCCTCGTTTTTCCCAGATAAAAAGTTATTGAGACCCTTATCCCTAGAAAGCTTATTGGGCAAGTTTCGTAATTTTGAAAGAGTTGATTTTGCAGTAGATACTGTACTCACTGCACCTGCCTTTTTAGCCAATTGACCTTCTTTTGCTTCCTGTAGTTTCTTAGTGTCAGCTTTCAATTGACCTTCTAAATCAATCTCCAATTGTTGTTTAGATTCTTGAACACTTTGTAATTGCTTCCCCAAGTTCTCCATTTCACCCAATTGAGCAGTCAATGTATTCACACTTAATCGTAGAGCTTTGTTTTCATGACCTAAGTCACTGACTTTATTTTCTAATTCAGTATTTTTGTCTTTAGCCTGACACAATTTATCAGTCTGTGATTTAAGTAAAGCCACTAATTTGCTAGCTTGCCATTGTTGATTCAATTCAATTCAATTAATTTATCCTCCTTGTCCTTTAACCTACTCTTAAGTTCTATTATTTGTGCTTGCAGACTTTCATTATCTTTCCTAGTAGCTTCAATTTCTTCTCCTTGCTCTCTTATTATCATGTATTGATCAAATATAGTTTTCTGTTGTTCATCAACTTTATCCTGCATTGCTTTTTTATCTTGTTTGTATTTGGTTAGTTCCTCTTCTCGTTCGCCTGCATCTTCTGTAAGTCCCTTATAACTCTTTTCAAGTCCTTCAATTGCAGATCGTAATTCTCTATTTTCTTCTTTTAAGGAAGCATTTTGTAAACGTTCAAGTTCTAATTCCTGATTTATGCCCTCCAGCTGTTCTTCTAATGCTTCATCATCTTCCTCTGTTATCAATGCTACTCCAACCATACGCGTCAAGTTAAGAGATTGTGAGCAAATTTAGAGAGGTTAAAGTGGATACTCTAGCCCTTCTACGTTTGTCTTTTAATGAAAATCGCGACCAAGTTATAGTGAGTTTTTTAAGAAATGCTTTTAAACTATTAATTTTGGTTAATACTAAAAATAACTCTCTAACCCGCCTTTTTAGCTCAATAAATGCCTTTGTTAAGCTAAGTTCTGTATTCTTTTTCACTTCTGTGCAACCAACTATGCCGTGAAATATAAGAATTGCGCACAATTTAGCATATAGTTCACATAATACTCTGCATGGCTTTCCTTTTAGCTTATCAAGCCTGATATGGCTTTTATACAATTTAAATAATAACTCAATTTGCCACCTTACTCTGTAAATCGTTAATACTTGCTCAGCACTAATTTTATTTTCTGGAACATTAGTTATAAATATTGACCAGTTCAACAATTTTTGATTTCTTTTAGAGGATCTGCGATCTTGCTAATCTATTAGCTTTCCTTCTTCTGCCCATAGACTGTTCTTCAGTTAGTTTCTGACATATAATTCTTACTCTAATTTTTGCTTCTTTTCCTAACAATACCTCGTTTTCTAAAAATAACTTATCCTCTCAACATTCTAATAACTCCATTTTTTGATTTGTTTCTACATCATATATGTTGGTATCGACGACTTATGAAATAAGCTCCTATTTCATTGATTTGTTTAAAAGAACTTGGCACAAAATAACCGAGATCAGATATTAGCAAATCATTGCTTAATATATTACTTAAATGTTTCCTATATCCCTGGTCTGATCTTACCCCCTCCGTTAAATTAAGTTGGTCTATTATCTGATTCATGTAGTCGAAAACTAATTGTAACTTTATTCCAGACTTAGTATTGCTTTCATAGCCACTGTAGCTAGTACCATAACCTTTATACATCTCTTCCATACTGTTAGGTAGAGTAATATAGCTACTGTCCAATAATTTAACACTATTAAATTGCTGTAAGATTTTGCAATCAACTTGCAAGATATTTTTAAAGAGAATCACAGATTCATTATACATCCTTTTCATAAATTCCACTGCTTCTTCAGTAAATCTAAAATCCAAACCTTGTTTTGTTATATCTATCGAGTCCTCGTTTAGTAATTGACACATTGTTTCTACGCTACAATTATCAACTCCTATATTACCCAAGACCATGGCTTTTACGAATGATGAACCTTTTAGCTTTCTCTTTCTTTTTATAAACCTTGTTGTAATTGAGATTTTCTCTGCTTTTTCATTAAAAAATTCTTTGAGCTTTTTTGATAAGCAAGTTATTTTATTCATTGGTTCTCTCACTAAAAGTATATCTGGGAGAACTTATACCTTATTATTCTATCTCTTTCATACCTTTATTTCCTTAACTTGACGCGTATGGCTACTCCATCAGTCTGAACCCCTCCATCTTTGTTTATCACTACACTTTGGCTCTCTTTCTCTACAACTTCAGGTTTTAAGTCAACTTGAACACTTCCATCTATTGTCTTAAAAGCATCAGTTTGAACTTCATTGTTTGCAGTAGTTTTATCGTAGTACAAAATATTTTCTGCCCATCTATTCCATCTCTTGGGCAATATTCGTCCAATCGTTTTTAGATATAACCAAGCAAATACAGTAGACCAGCTGTATTTTTTTTCCTTTCGCTTAATATTAATTTCATAATTAACCTTATTATTAATATTTAGCATAAAATTACCTTATTTTTTAACTTTAATTTACAGAAAATTTTAATAGTAATAAAGTTATATATATTAGTATAAATGTTAAACAAATACTAACACAGGTGTCAAATTATGGTAAAGTCTTTGCCCGCCTAATACACTTTAAGCAGAAATGTACATGTCTGCAAGTACAGCATTTGCTTTTTCTATCGCTCTTGCTAACACTTCCTGTTCATTGTTCTGATTTTTCACATTGATTACCTGAGCAGCCAAGTTTGCAGGAAAAGTGACCAAACTGACTTCCCATAATTCCACTTGTTTTAACACTCTAGCTCCACTTTTATGATCAACATCATACTCTATAGGTATATAGCCGATGGAAAGTCCGTTAATTGCCCCAGTTTTGAGCATCAAATACACTTCTTCTGCTTTCTGAATACCCAAAAGTAAATGTGCGGTTATATACAGGCCAACATCATTTTCATAAATATCTATGATGCTACCTATAGGTTCGTCAGGATTATGCTGCCAAAGGAGTTTTATTTTATTTCTGTTTAAATTTTCCTTAAATGCTCCAGGCAATATCAGATCATTTTGTTTATCAACTATATTAAAAACGCTAGCATAACCAGAAAATACACCGTTTTCTCCTATGCTTTTTATTGACAATGGTGAATAGAGAAATTTCTTATTCATAAAGCCTCCTGTAGTATTGGGAATTTTGTTTCGCAATGCACTGCGATATAATTCTATTATATGCAGTGCTCTAAAAGGGGGAAGCACTTTTCTTAGTTACTAAAAACGCTAAATTGTAATATGGTACAATGTTACAACGATGTCATGAAAGTAGCTGAAACTGGTTCCTTTATGACGGCAGTACCTTCTCCTGTCATCCGAGTAGCCTCCTTTTTTTGTCATCCCAGTGCTTGACACTGGGATGGCTTTGTTGCATAGCAACTGAAAAAATCTGGTGGCTACTGACAAAATTCATTATAAAATAGCCATTTAACCTTGAAAGAAAAAATATGCCACAAAAAATGAGGGTCAGTAACCATAGCGAATATAACAAATTTCTAGAAAAAAGAGGAAATATTTTTCATTATATCAACGAAGCCATAGAAAAGTGGTACGAGAATGGTCCAAAAATACCAGGTGGCAACAATATTTATAGCGATAAAGTTGTAATTTTGGTGCACATAATAACTTGTTTATTTAGAATAGGCCTGAGGCAAACAGTTGGGTTTATAGCAGGATACCTTGAGCAAATTGGGAAAAATTTGCAAGTTATCAGCTATTCACAATCATCAAGAAGGTTTAAGAAACTCAATATTAAGATCAATGATTGCAGAAAATAATATGGAAGATATCGAAATTGCTATAGACAGTACAGGAATTAGTATATACAACAACACTCCTGGTCATAGCAAAGAAAATAGCGAAGATAGAAAGTATCGCAGCTATGAACAGACAAGAAAATTGCATGTAATGTTGAATACAAACAGCAAAAAAGCCATAGCTGTAAAATACAGTAACGGCTGATCACTATGGAGCTTGTGATTTGCTAAAAGAAGTCGATTTTCAGTATGTCATAAAAGTACTATATGCAGATAGGGCATATGACAGAGAAAAGCTCTATAAGCTGTGTAATCAATATGGTATAAAAACGAAAATTCCTCCGAAAAACAACGCAGCAGAGCATCCAAAGTTAGACTATATGGCTGAGAGAAATGCTGCAATTAGACTAATAAAATCATGCAGCGAAGATGGAATGAAGAGGTGGAAAAGGCAAACAAACTACGGAAAAAGATCTTATATAGAAAGTTTTTTCTCGCGACTGAAACAAACATTCGGGTTTAGTTTTAGGAATAAATCTGAGACAAATAGAGAGAAGGAACTAAATGCTATTTGCTCAATAAGTTCACTGATATTGGTATGGCTAAATTTGAGATAGCTTCATAAATTTATTGTGCGTTACCTACTATCCGAAGAGCGATGCAACAAAGCCCACTGGGATCCAGAAGACTTAATTTCAACCAAGTGGCTGCATAATAAAGGCTGGATTCCAGTGTCAAGCACTGGAATGACATCACAGGGGCATTGACCTCTCTTGGGCTCTTTTAGCTATAAACATTAAGAAATTTACCAAATGAAAAAAAAGGCAAAAGAAGCCCTGGGGTTATTATCTGCTTTAAAATATTGGCGTTTTTTATGTTTTAAACGCTTGACAAGCGAGATTCAGCCGCTTTTAATTGCAACTAACCTACGCTGCAAATGTTTAAGAAATTTACCAAGCAGAAAAAAAGACAAAGAATCCCCGAGTTAGCTAGTCTTTTACTATCTCTGTCAAGTATTGGCATTTTTTGATGTCTTGTAACGCTTTATAAGCGCGTTCAGCTTATTTAGATAAAAATCTAGATGTAGATGAAGTTTTGTAAAGACATACAGTATCTATATACTGCAAAAAATTAAACATAAGACGCCGATACATTAAGTAATCCTTACCTTTTAATCTGCAGATTGGCGAAAGCAAATACAATAGCTTCAGTTTCATGATAAGGGGGCTGGCGGAGTTTGTCAAGCAAGTTTTTAGCCCTGTCTCCTTGCTATAATGTTCATATCGATAGAAAAGCAAAAGAATAGAATGAAATATCAAGTGATATCCTCTATAATTAAATTTTTTGAATGAAGAGATGACGGTTCGCGTAGGAATTAATGGTCTGGGTAGAATAGGCAGAGGTGTATTGCGTGCTATTTATGAAATAGAAAAGTATAGTGAGCAAATAGAAGTTGTAGCTGTAAATGGATCGCTCAGTGCAAAGCAGCATGCACATTTGATTAAATATGATTCTGTTCATGGCAAATTCAGTGGTGATATTGACTTTAATGAGTCTCAAAATTGGCTATCCATAAATGGCAAAAAGTTTTTTTTATATAGAGAACGGAGCCCTGAAAATATTCCTTGGAATGTTGATGTAATACTTGAATGTACTGGTGCATTCAACAAACGTGAAGAAGCAATAAGGCACAATGCAGAGAAAGTAATTGTCTCTGCTCCAGTTCCGGATGCTGATGTAACTATAGTTTATGGTGTGAATAATGATATGCTCAAAAAAGAGCATAAAGTAATATCAGCAGGTTCTTGCACTACAAATTGCCTTGCTCCGATTGTGAAAGTCCTACACTCCAGTTTAGGTATAAAAAGCGGTTTTATGACTACTATACATGCCTACACGAATGATCAAAATGTTCTTGATGGTAATCATAAAGATTTGCGTAGAGCAAGGGCTTGCGGATTATCTATGGTGCCAACTACAACCGGGGCAGCAAAAACAATTGGTTCTATAATTCCTGAATTAAAGGGCAAGCTAGATGGCACTGCCGTCAGAGTTCCGGTTAGCAATGTTTCTATGGTTGATTTTACATTTACGACTGATAAGAAAGCGACCGTTAAAGAAATCAATGAAATGTTTAAGGATGCAGCTCTCTCCTCTACGTCATTCCAGCGCGTGACGCTGGAATCTAATTTCTGGATCCCAGTGTCAGCTACTCGGATGACATCAGAGGGTACTAGGATGACAGAGGGTTATCCAATGTCAAATGTACTTTCTATATGCGAGGAACCTTTAGTCTCAATAGATTTTGTGCATAACCCTTATAGTGCAATTGTGGATTTAACTGGTACATATGTTACAGGTGATATATGCAGGGTTGCAGCGTGGTATGACAATGAGTGGGCTTTTTCGCTGAGAATGTTAGACATAGCATTATTGAGCTATAGTAAAGTATGAACTGGAACTCAAGCAAATACGCCTCATTTTATGAGCACTTTGCGGAACTCAGAAAAAGAGTTATCTTTTGCTTTCTATTTTTTTGCGTTGCTTTTGGTTTTTGTTATTACTTTAAGGAAAATATATACCGTTTTTTACTCGCACCTTTAATAGAAGCAACAAAAGGTAGCGAAGGTTTTTCTTTAATTTACACAGACTTAACAGAGGCATTTTTTGTGTATCTCCAAGTTGCAATAATGAGCGCACTTTTGTTTTCTTTTCCTGTGTTTGCATGGCAATTTTATATGTTCTTAGCACCTGGGTTATATAAAAGTGAAAGGGCAGTGTTGTTGCCATACTTGATTGCAACACCGGTTTTATTTGTAACGGGAGCTACTGTAGTCTATTACTATATATTTCCTTTAGCCTGGAAGTTTTTCATCACTTTTGAACATAGTGGGAAATCTTTCGGTATACCAATAGAGTTTATGCCATCAGTTAGCGAATATTTAGACCTCGTTCTCCAATTTATGTTTGCTTTTGGCACTGCATTTCAAATTCCAGTAATACTCACATTAATGGTGAGAGTAGGGTTACTCACTACACAAAGTTTGTCAAATAAACGCAGAATCGCGATAGTGGTAATTTTTATTATCGCTGCAATCTTAACTCCACCTGATGTATTAAGCCAAGTAGGGCTTGCAATACCAATGCTGATTCTATATGAATTGTCCATTCTGATATGTAGGTATATTGAAAAAAAGAAGACAAAGATTTAAACAAAGGAATCCCTCTCATCTCCTTTATATCACATTTTTAACTTACAACATTCTTATTCAGGACTTAAATATGGAAATGTTTCATAAATTGATTGTAATACTTTGTTAAGTTCAGCCTTACTTTTGATGATCAATAATACTGTATCATCACCTGCTATAGTTCCTATAATTCCTATGTTTTTGCTATTATTTAATGAATAAATAACATACTTCTGATCTAGAAAGCAAGCTAGGCTGCTAGCTTGTCCTGGTTGAGTGTGTAGTACTATTAAACCAAAATCCGAAATTTGCATATTAAGTATTAATGGTAATCGATATTGGTTGATGTCAATTACTTTATACATACCAGCAACTTTGGCAATTTTAAGTTCTTTCAATTTTCTTGATAAAGTAGCCTGAGAAATGTTATACCCTCTTTTTTTGAGTAAGGTCTGTAAATCGCTCTGTTCTAAAATTTCATGATTTTGAATAATATTTAAAATATGTTCACCTAGTGTGTTGTCATGCATTATGCATTTTCCTCATATTGAATATGTAATAAGTATATTTGAAATTATATTCATTATTTCTTGACTATTCAATTTTTAATGTCTATATTCACAAGATGAATAAAATATGAATATAAATTAGTAATATGAAAAAATACATTTTAAATGCTATTATAGCGATAAGTATTCTATTAACAGGATGCAAGGAAGATAAACACGATAATATCATTAGATTTGCAATTTCTGCAGATTATCCACCTTTTGAATATTATGAAAATGGTAAATTTACTGGCTTTGACATTGAGCTTGCTCAATTAGTAGCAAAAGAGTTAGGTAAAGAAGCGATATTTAAAGATATGCAGTTTAGTACTATATTTGCAGCATTGCAAAGTAATTCTGTAGATGCTGCTATATCTACTATTGGTAGCACAGAAGAGCGTGAAAAAAATTTTGATTTTTCAAATAGTTATTATACAGGGGAATTTGGTATTCTATATCACAAAAATAAACCCATAGCCGGTATAAACAACTTAACTCACAAGAAGATAGCCGTTCAACTAGGAACTGTCATGGAAATTTGGCTAAAAGAGCATGTTCCTACAACAGCTCAAATTATTGCTATAGACAATAATAATCAAGCTGTAGAAACATTAAAGTCTGGTCATGTTGATAGCGTCCTAATTGATGAATTCCAAGGTAAAGTATTTAGCAAAAAAAATTCTGGTCTATCATGGTCAGCCATCGCTAAGTCAGATAATGGTTATTCTATTGCTGTGAATAAAGGATCTGATTTAAAGGATAAAATAAACGAGGCGTTAAAAAGTTTAGAAAGTAAAGGTGTAATACAAAAGATAGCAGAAAAATGGCTAGGAGATAACTGATGCAAGAATTAATTTCTAATTTCTTGTTTGTTGGAACAGGCCTTGCCTTTACTTTAAAATTATTGATTGGAGGACTGCTTTTAGGTATGAGTCTAGGAGGGTTATTTTCAGTACTCAGATATAATAAGATCTGTATTCCATTAATTAATGGAATTATATCTGTAATACGTGGCACCCCCCTTATATTACAGTTAAGTGTTGTTTATTTTATGACTCCAACCATTGCAGGAATTAAATTAAACATATTTAGTGCTGGCATTATAGCATTTGGTCTAAATAGCTGTGCTTATATTGCTGAGATTTTACGAGCTGGTATTGAAACTATATCAAAAAACCAGTTTGAAGCAGCTAAAACTTTACAAATACCTAGTTTCTATATGTGGAGAGATATTATATTACCACAAGTTATTAAAAATATTCTTCCTGCAATGATAAATGAGATCATTGCACTCCTTAAAGAAACGGCATTAATCTCTACTATTGGTGGTGTTGATATTATGCGCTCTGCGCAAATGCTTGCAGCAGAACAATTTACTTATTTTATACCACTTTGTCTTGCTGGGGCTTATTATTACGCTCTTGTATTACTAATTGAATATATAGGCAAAAAGATTGAACAGAAAGGTATATATGATAAAAATGCATAATGTTTGTAAATTATTTAATAATATTCCAGTACTTAATAATATTAACCTGATTATAGAACAATCTATAGTTGGTCTTGCTGGTCCTTCTGGTAGTGGTAAATCAACATTGTTACGTTGTATACAAAAACTCGAAGTTTTAGATTCTGGTAGCATTGAATGCAATGATAGTACTGGTTTTGTATTTCAGGATTTTCAACTTTTCCCACATATGACTGTCTGGGAAAATCTTACATATGCTCCCAAACTTAAAAACAAAACTCAGGATCAAAGTGATTCACTACTTGAGTCTTTGGGTATTGCCTCTAAAAAAAATGATTACCCTAGTAATCTATCCGGTGGGCAAAAACAGCGGGTTGCGCTTGCCAGAAGCTTAATGATGAATCCAAGGATTCTATTATGCGATGAGCCAACGTCTGGTTTAGATGTAGCAACAATAGTCGACGTTGTGGAACTATTACAATCAGTTAGAGATATGGGTATTACTATGATTATCGCTTCTCACAATTTGGATTTTTTAACAAAAATATCAGATCGGATTATTCTGTTAAAAAACGGAAAAATAATTGTAGATATCAATCCTAAAGAAATTGATGAACCAACAAACTATTTAAAAAATAATTATTAAAAGAGAATCACTCATATCATACTGAGAGCTATAACAGATCTTAGCATCGAAAATTACATAATGTATATTATGGAAAATAAATTACATAATATAAGAAGCAACGCTAAAAATAAAATCACATAATATAGCAAACTATAGCTAACCCAAGAAAGGTTTTCCTACGTCATACCGCCGCGATATCTCAGCATAGATTCCGCTAACAAGTAGCGGAATGACGAATTTTTGTTTTTCAAACTGTCGGTAAATCTAAGTCAGTTTAGCTATATGTGTCAAGCACTGGGATGACACCCTCCTGATGGGCCAAAATCACAATGTTCGTACAGTTATGGAATGAATCGCGGTATGACGTGTTGCTTTGATCAGCTATAAAGATGATGCTGCGGAAGTTTTTAGTACTTGCTCGCAACTTTCAACAATTTAATAGCACTGGTGTTTACAACCTCTCCGCCGACACGCTTAGTGACAAAAAACCTCACATAAGGTTTATTCGTATAAGGGTCTCTTAATATTCTCATTCCTCTGTTATCTACAATCTTATAAGCTTGTTTGAAATCTGCCATCGCAATTACTGGTAGCTGATTGTTTGGCGCTGGTGGCATATCGGCAGATTGATATACTGGTATTCCCATTAAAGTATCTGGAGCTTCAAGCGACAGACTTGGCTGCCAGAGATACTGACCTGTTTGAGATTTTAGCAGCCTGATATCCTTCAACGTACTCCTATTCATCAAAAATGACGCATTTTTGGAATAATATTCGTCCAGAGAGTAATACAACATCATTATTGAATCACTATCTAATTTTTCAGTTTTAACTTGCTCTATTTTATTATAACTGTTTCCATTTTCATAAGCTAAAATTCCTTTTGGTTGAAAAGTGCCCTCACCCTTAATGAAGGCTTCGCTTTCTTCCTTACTAAAAGTCTCGGCAATCTTTTCCACCAGCCAACTCTCAACATCGACAAACGCATCATCGAGTAACTTTTGTGATATTTGTGGTTGAGCATATAACTCGTAAGTTGTGACGGAAATCTTTTGGATTTTGGGCGTGTCCGTATCTTTTGCAAAATCATACTTAGACTTATTGCCACCGTCCTCATCATCTACTGTTTCACTGCTCCAACCTGCACCGGCGCGGTCAAAATCTTCTATAATGTAATCCAATGTTTCAGTAGAGATTCTTTGACTGGAGCATATTTGTCGCATTGGGGACGAATCAGTTACGCGCTTGTTTATGCGTTTTACAATATGCGGAGTAACTAGATACCCCCCGATATCACTGTCATCTCCACTGAGGGTTTTGTGTGATAAACCGCTTTCCATTCCCTTGCGGATATAATCAGAAAAATATTTATCGCTTGTGCTAAAATCTGTATTTACTTCTGGGCGTTGAGCTGCAGTTTCGATCAAGTCTAAACGCTCTTTGCAACTATCAATGGCATTATTTACCTTGCATAGCTGCTCAATTGTTGCAGAATCAGCACGCCCTTTGCTTTCAATTTCTTTTAGTTTGCGATCATTTATTAATTTAAATTGCTCCCATGATGAAGCGAGTTCATTGATACGGTGAGCGATATCGGTAAGTGACATAATAGCCTCCTTTGAAAATGAAATAAAAATGGAAATAAGGTAATAGGAATGGCATCCACAGATGTTTCCCACAGTTGTACGAATATTGCAATATGGTACATAGTAAACGATGTCATTCCAGTGCTCCCTTTCTTGTCATCCCAGTGCTTGACACTGGGATGGCTTTGTTGCATCGCTAGCTATGATGGATTAAAGATAAAAAAGATAGGGAATATCAGTAGCTTATTATTCTGGTATTTATAACAAGAACGGTCAATGAATACCTAAATTTGAGTAAAAGAAATTTCACTACCATTTACCAATCCGGCTAAAATTCAAGAATTTCAATGCTTTAGCTATTTTCAATAGAATTAAATTTATTAATATAAATAACAAATTACTATTCTTAAATTTGATCAGATTGATTGCAAAAAAACAAGATTTTCAATAGGTTGCTTATAATCCTAACTATAGTTAGCCTTTCATAAGTAGCGATGCAACAAAGCCCACTGGGATCCAGCTTCTATGCAACTTAATTAAAAACGTTTGTTTTAGCGTAAGACAACTACCTTTAGCTCATCAGCTCAGTTATAAGCAAAATTTCTGGATTCCAGTTTCAAGCACTGGAATGACATCATCTGTTGTGCAATTTACCTTTAAAAATGAATGTTCGTACAGTTATGTGCTTGGCACTGAAATGGCATCATTTTTTATCTGTTGAAAATGTAAACCGAAAAATAGCGTGGCACTTTGTGCCACGCTTAGTACTGTAAGCTTAATCCAGTAATTAAATTAAGCGAGGTAAAATAAAAGATAATGACACTATATAATGTTCGTTCTTTTATGTCAAGCACTTTTTTGAATTTTTTTGGTGATAATTTTTATCCAGTTATTTTATTATTGTAGTATAATTTCAATGCCAGATACTATCATTATGATCACTATCTAAATTTAAATCGTAATTATCATCAAATTTATATATCCCCTCCATCTCTTCTCTATGCAATTCATGTGAATCACCTAAAGCTTTTTGATTAGAAACGTCAACACAATACTGTAACAGTGCTCTTAATGCTCCAGCACTATCTTGATCTAAATTAAAATTGCTAAAATCAAATTTCTGCATATTCTCCACATGTCCTTCTCTACATAACCTACATATCTTAGCAAAAGCCCTTTCACTTTCTCGACTCCAAGCATTAAGAAAGTAAGGATCTACTACTTTGCTAAATTGTTTCTCTATCTCTTCAAGAGAGCTCTCTGGATTAAGTTCTAATATTACTTTGAAAATCCCACTGCCATGGAATCCATAAAATTTACTAGATAAGCTATCTTTTACAAAATTAACTGCATCATCTATTGTAACACCAGAGCGAGATTCAAATATCATCTCAAATGCTCCATAACAACTATCAATACCAAAATTAATTATTTTTTCCATAAAATCAATTACCTCTTCTAAGGAAATTTGTGGCTTATTCCTCAAGATAACTTCTAAACTCTTGACAAAATTATGCCCATGCTGACCCATAGCATGGGTTTTCCCATTTATTGTATAATGATATAGCTTCTTATTTTCTATTATATGCTTATTGCACTGGTAGATATGTAGCTTATTCAATTTGCCAGAATATTCCTCTATTTCCTTATCTGGTAATTTTGAGCGGAATTCCTTGATTACTTCGCGTATTATTCTATTGATATTACTCATGCTTATTCCTAATTAATATGTTAGTATTTTTATAAATTAAGTTATTATATTAAAATTCTTTCATGGATTTCAATATTAGCTCCGCACTACTTGTAGTTTTTGTAATGGGTCTGCCAATGACGATATAATCAGCTCCTGAATTTATTGCTTCTTTTGGTGTTGCTGTTCTTTTTTGGTCGTCATGACCTGGATCTATACGAATTCCTGGAGTAATAATTTTAAAGTCTTCACCGCACTCTCGGCGCACTTCTTGAGCTTCTAGTGCAGAACAGACTACTCCATGGAGTCCAATCTTTTTTGCAAGCTTTGCAAGCAAAATTACCTGTGATTTTGCCTCTCTTGCTACTCCAAGCTCGTTTAAATCCTCATTGCTCATACTAGTTAGCACTGTCACTCCAATCAGCTTTATTTTTGTGCCTTGCACTACACTTAGCGCTTCTTCAAGCATTTTTGTTCCACCGCTGATGTGCAGAGTTAACATTTCAACGTTCAGAACTTTTATTACTTCAACTGTTTTAGCTACAGTGTTTGGAATGTCATGCAATTTCAGATCTAAAAAAATTGGTACATTGCATTTTGCAACTTCTTGCACTCCAGAAAGACCTTGAGCAGCAAAAAATTCTAATCCCAGCTTTACCATGCCAACTTTACCACGCAGAGCATTAGCTAGAGAAATAGCCTTATTTAAGTCTTGTGTATCCAGTGCGCATATTATTGGGTTCATTATCTTGCATGATTTATCTTATAATAAGACTCATTGTTGTGTTTTGCAAATACTTTCACTCTGATTACGTTCATAAGATTCTGTCAATAGTGAATTTGGCAATTTGATCGGAGTGGATGAGCGACTTGCATATCCAAGATCCTCCAGTAAACAATCAAACGTTTCCTCTGATGGTGATTCACATCTAGAATCTTCACCTAGCGTGAATTGCATAATTTCCTTCAATATAAACTTTATTTTTTGAGTCTCCTGTAATATTATTTTTCTACTACGATCTCCGATCGCTTCATTATTGTTTACCAATTTTTCTACCTTGTCTACCACAGATTCTAACATTTCCGGTAAATAACCCTTTTTCTCTTCTGCATTTCTCAACAAATCTTCTTCAAGTTGTTCTATTTGACTGTCTCGCTCTAAAAGTAAATTTTTTAAACCTTTTACCTCATTGTTACAATCTTTTCTTATTCCGTCTAACTCAAAAGACTGATTTTCAATTAAACCATTTGCTTCATCTAACTCGTCAAATTTCTTTTCCAATTTTTTAGATAAATTTTCCTTTTCTTTATTGATTTTTCTGATTTCACATTTTAGGTCATCTAATTTTGTATGCAACTTTTTTTCTTCCTCATATAATATATCTCTTTCTTTATAAAGTGTGTCTTCTTTCTTACGTAATATATCTCTTTCTTTATAAAATTTGTCTTCTTTCTCGTATAACTCCCTTATTTCTTTACGTAATTTTTCTACTTCCTCATTCAATTTTTTATTTTCTAATTCTTTGCATTGATTATTGTCTATTTTCCCTTTCAATTCTGTTATACGTTCTTCTTTTTCTTGTAACTGTTCACGTAAACACGAGATTTTAAGATGTAATTCTTCTTCTCGTGCAACAAGCTTATCTATTTCCTCTTTTGTTTTGTCCAATTCATTGTCTATTTCAAACGTACGATTCTTTGCTGTTTCTAATTTTTTCTCTAAAGATTTTTTTTCTTCAAGAAGAGATTCTCTCTCAACTTCTGACTCATTTACTTTCTGATTCAATTTTTTTGCTCTCTTGTCTAAATTTTGCTTTTCTCGAGTTAATTCATGTAATTGATTCTTCACTTCTTTGTTTACAGCTTCTTCAGCTTCCTTTCCTAGAGTTATTTTATTTTCCAACTCTTGCTCTTTTTGAGCGAATTTATTTCTCTCAATCTCTATTTTCTTATTATTACGAATTATTTTATATAAAAGTGCAAGCACCAAAACAGATAATGTAGCTAAAGCAAGAATTAGAGGAAGAGGCACATTAGAAGTTACAATAAGCGCTAAAGATGTAAGTAACGTAAGAGTAGCTAAGGAACTAGCTACAAAATAAAATGCATTAGCCTCACTAAGCAAATTGCTCATTACTCCCCTCCCCCCCACGTTCAGCAGTCTTGTATATATTTATTAAAATTCTCTTATCTGTGGAGGGGAGTATTTATTTTTATCCTGCACCTACAACAAACTTCCCATCTTCAGTCTGCTAGCTAAAAATGGCTAAGGTTTTATGTATCCAGTGTACAACTGTACTCAAAATGTGTGGTAGCTATTGGTTGGGGTAGAACATATACTGGTATATCCAGAATCACATGAAGCGTCATTCAGCTTACGTGATGGTCTGGATGTGTATTGCTGTGATTCTCCTATAGAATTTTCAATTTTCCCGTTAGTCTGCTTATTCGACACCTTTGTAACATTATGAGTCTTCTTAAAATTTCGACAAATAACCCCAATCCTAGTATTGTCAAGTACTTTACTTCCACAATCTTCTATTTCCTTTAATAAACTAATCAGATTTGCTGGTGAAAAATTCTCATTAGTATTGCGTAAAATTGTGTCAATAAATATATTTTGCAATTCTTTCTTCTGAAAATACTCATTTATTATTTTTTTACGTGTGTCTGTGTCTAATGTAGGAATCTTAATGTGTGTAGACAAACGACCACCCCTAATAAGTGCATCATCTAAAACATTTATACGATTAGTTGCAGCAATCACCGTCACACCTTTTCTAAATTCAAATCCATCCAATTCAGCTAATAAATTATTTAAAGATTCTACATTATTATCACTGCGCATTTTGCCAATGCTATCAATTTCATCTATAAAAATTATACAAGGAGTGTTTTTTTTTGCTTTCTCAAAAACCTTATTTATATTTGACACATTAAGCAAATCAGATCCAGAAACACTTATAAATGCAGATTTGAATCTAGTTTCACTTGCAATCGCCTTAGCAGTCATAGTCTTACCAGTTCCTGGTGGACCATACAAAATGTATCCTTCTCCTTTTTCTAGAGCATTTGGTTCACAAATCCTTATCAACTTTTGTTTTATATCGTTTTGAAGTATAACATCATCAAATGTTATCTTTCCTCTTTCTTCATCTTTTCCATAAAACTTCATCCGCAGCTCTTCTTTTACTTCAACTTTCTTTATGAGACTACCAAGCCTTTCTTCTAATTCCTCTTTTGTTATGAGACTACCAATTAGCTTTTCCATTTCATCGCTAAGCTTCTTACTTAGCTCTTCCATTTCACCTTTTGTTGTAGCATTATTAGCTTGCTTTGAAATTTCATCTAATTTTGCCGTGAAACTACTAATTAGCTCTTCCACTTCATCTTTTTTTGCAGCACTACCCATTAGCTTTACAATTTCATTGTATTGACTACTAAGCCTCTTATTTAGCTCTTTGATTTGAAGCTCTAAGCTCTAAGCTTTGTATTATATTTTCTTGCTCTTTAGCTAATCCATTTTTTTCATTAGGTTCTGCTTTTTGTGCATCAAGCTTTTTATTCTGGCTGATCATTTTACATGAAAGTACAAGCACCAGAACAGAAAGTATAGACAAACTCAAAGCAACCATACGCGTCAAGTTAAGGAAATAAAGGTATGAAAGAGATAGAATAATAAGGTATAAGTTCTCCCAGATATACTTTTAGTGAGAGAACCAATGAATAAAATAACTTGCTTATCAAAAAAGCTCAAAGAATTTTTTAATGAAAAAGCAGAGAAAATCTCAATTACAACAAGGTTTATAAAAAGAAAGAGAAAGCTAAAAGGTTCATCATTCGTAAAAGCCATGGTCTTGGGTAATATAGGAGTTGATAATTGTAGCGTAGAAACAATGTGTCAATTACTAAACGAGGACTCGATAGATATAACAAAACAAGGTTTGGATTTTAGATTTACTGAAGAAGCAGTGGAATTTATGAAAAGGATGTATAATGAATCTGTGATTCTCTTTAAAAATATCTTGCAAGTTGATTGCAAAATCTTACAGCAATTTAATAGTGTTAAATTATTGGACAGTAGCTATATTACTCTACCTAACAGTATGGAAGAGATGTATAAAGGTTATGGTACTAGCTACAGTGGCTATGAAAGCAATACTAAGTCTGGAATAAAGTTACAATTAGTTTTCGACTACATGAATCAGATAATAGACCAACTTAATTTAACGGAGGGGGTAAGATCAGACCAGGGATATAGGAAACATTTAAGTAATATATTAAGCAATGATTTGCTAATATCTGATCTCGGTTATTTTGTGCCAAGTTCTTTTAAACAAATCAATGAAATAGGAGCTTATTTCATAAGTCGTCGATACCAACATATATGATGTAGAAACAAATCAAAAAATGGAGTTATTAGAATGTTGAGAGGATAAGTTATTTTTAGAAAACGAGGTATTGTTAGGAAAAGAAGCAAAAATTAGAGTAAGAATTATAGCTCTTTTTACAATAATCCGAACAGACCGTAATATGCTACTGGCCTGCTATAGCCATAAACACATATCTTATCGCATTCGGACTATTATAAGAAAGGCTATATATGTCAGAAACTAACTGAAGAACAGTCTATGGGCAGAAGAAGGAAAGCTAATAGATTAGCAAGATCGCAGATCCTCTAAAAGAAATCAAAAATTGTTGAACTGGTCAATATTTATAACTAATGTTCCAGAAAATAAAATTAGTGCTGAGCAAGTATTAACGATTTACAGAGTAAGGTGGCAAATTGAGTTATTATTTAAATTGTATAAAAGCCATATCAGGCTTGATAAGCTAAAAGGAAAGCCATGCAGAGTATTATGTGAACTATATGCTAAATTGTGCGCAATTCTTATATTTCACGGCATAGTTGGTTGCACAGAAGTGAAAAAGAATACAGAACTTAGCTTAACAAAGGCATTTATTGAGCTAAAAAGGCGGGTTAGAGAGTTATTTTTAGTATTAACCAAAATTAATAGTTTAAAAGCATTTCTTAAAAAACTCACTATAACTTGGTCGCGATTTTCATTAAAAGACAAACGTAGAAGGGCTAGAGTATCCACTTTAACCTCTCTAAATTTGCTCACAATCTCTTAACTTGACGCGTATGCTCAAAGCAACAGGAAGAGCTACATTAAAGGCTGCAACTGAAGACAAGAACTTAACATAAGGGGCAACAGCAAGTGTCCCAGACGCAAGCAATACCAAAGTAGCAAGAGCACCAGCTATAAGATATGGTGCATTGGTTTTACTATACAAATCCCTCATTATTCCCTCATACTAATAATGATTACAATAGCATGGATATTAAAGGAAGTAAAGCTATAAAAATCAGTATAAGTCTATATTCACTATGTATTTTCCGTCTTCAGTTTCAAGCTCAGACTGCATCCACTCTATCGTTTCCGCATTGCAAACTGCCTGCAAATCATCCTGTGCAGATTGATTCAATTTATCCTCTCGTAGATCTGCTTTTATCATCAACTTTTTTATCAGATGCTTAACTGATACATTATTATCTGCCTTTATCTTTCTGATAATGTTTAATATCTGAATAACATTATCTCCCATTTCCTCTGAATATTTATCGTAGATAAGTTCTTCTTTGCTCGGCCAATTACTTTGATTGTGTACAGAATTATAACTATACAATTGGTGGTATATCTCTTCTGTAATGTAAGGCAAGAAAGGTGCAAATAACCGCAAAATAATATTCAGTACATACGCCAAGCTTTGTTTTGCACTTAAACTGCTTCCGTACGCACGTTTTTTTACTAACTCCAAGTAACTATCACAAAAATCCTTCCAAAAAAATTCCTCTATTACGCCCAAAGCTTCGCAGTATTCAAATTTTAATAGGTTGTTCGTTGCTCTTTCTATAACTTTGTATAACTTAGACAATATCCACTTATCCATTGTCTCGTGAGCAGAATTTATGCTCATCACTTGATGCTTTTCCATGAACATGGAAACGAACTTGCTAGCGTTCCAAAGTTTTGTAACGAGGCGCTTGCCAATTTTGAATGTATTTTCAGAGTAGACTGTATCAACTCCAAGCCTTGAGTTCGCTGCCCAATAGCGCACTACATCAGCTCCATAAGTTTCAAGTATTACATGAGGAGTAATGATGTTACCCTTTGATTTACTCATCTTTTTCTTATCATCTGCTAAACACCAACCGCTGATCATAATGTTTTTCCAAGGTAAAGAATTTGCATGATAATGTGCCTTTAAAATAGTATAAAAAGCCCAAGTTCTTATTATCTCATGGCTCTGGCTGCGCAGATCTGCAGGAAATATCGTATCATAGCGATGATTTGGTAAGCTAAACTCACTGTTTACTGCTAGTGCACTTAGTTGAGGAGTAATTGAACTTGTGGCCCAGGTATCCATTACATCTTGATCTGGGATAACCTCTTCTTTGCTATACCCTTTTGGCAAATCTTTCAATGGATCTATAGGCAGGTCCTTTATCTCAGCTAGAATAATTTTACCTTCTTCTCCCTTACGGTTGGAATACCACGCTGGAAATGGCACACCAAAATAACGTTGCCTTGAGATGCACCAGTCCCAATTTAGCCCTTCTATCCACACTTCCATACTTTTACGCATAGTAGCTGGATGCCAATTGCATTCTTTTACTTTATCTAATACTTGAGCTTTTTGCTCTAAGGTCTTGATAAACCATTGATAAGTAGGCAATATCTCAAGTGGTGCACCAGATCTTTCTGCACACTTAACAGAATGAGAAATGTTAGTGCTTTCTACCAAAAGTCCTTTTTCAGTTAGGATTTCGATTATCCGCTTTCTTGCTGCTGTAACTTTCAATCCATTTATTTCATTTAGTATATCGTCTGTCATCCCAGTAGCCCCTATGGTGTCATCCCAGTGCCCAGACACTGGGATCCATTCTTCTTTTTTCTGACCATACGCTGACATGATATCTTCCTCTGTCATCGCTGGCATTGGCTCTTTTTCCTGGATTCCAGTGTCAAGCACTGGAATGACATCATCTAGGTCCATCCTTCCATCCTGATCGATGATAATTTTCATCGGTAGATTATGCTTTTGCTGCCAATATATGTCGAGTTCATCACCGAATGTACAACACATAACAAGCCCGGTGCCTTTATCTATTTTAACCTTATCATCTGCTATTATTGGAACTTTCTCCTCTGTTATTGGCACTACCGCTGTTTTTCCGATCAGATGAGTGTAGCGCGTATCCTCTGGATGACAAAAAACTGCAACACATGCAGGAAGTAACTCAGGCCGCGTAGTTGCAATGTTGATCTGCTCATTTTCTTGAGTAGAGAAAACTATCGTGTTTAAGGATGACTCAAAAACTTTATCTTCTATTTCTGCTTGCGCAATTGCGGTTTTATCAACCGGGTCCCAAAGGATGGGCTGCATTTTTCTATATGCATATCCCTTATTATATAGATCAATAAACGACATCTGTGAAAGCGTCACAGTTTCCTTGCTGATCGTGTGATATTCCAAATCCCAGTCATAACTAATGCCGACCGATTTAAATAGTTCCTTGAATTCTTGCTTTGATTTTTCAATAACCTCATGGCACATCTCTATAAATTTTTCCCTGCCAACTTCTTTTGCGCGGGTTTTATAGGTTTGCTCAACCAATCTTTCAGTGGGAAGCCCATTATCATCAAACCCAATTGGGTAAAACACATCTTTTCCCAGCATGCGCTGAAACCTTGCAATAAAGTCCGTGTGGCAATAGCTAAATATATGGCCGATATGGAGTTTTCCTGATATTGTCGGTGGAGGCGTGTCTATAGTGAAAGTGTTATCCTTTTCACCATTCCATTTATAAACTTTACTACCTTCCCATAATATGTTGCATTTGTCTTCAACTTCTTTAAAGCCGTATTTTTCTTTTAACATAAATATTTCTCAATTTTAAACTTTAAGCTAGCAACGTCATACCGCCGCGGTATCTCTAGATCCCGCTAACAAGCAGCGGAATGACGATGGTCGGTAAACCTAAATTACTTTAGCTATAGCACAATTACGGCAATTTTACGCCAAAATTTTTTGTTTACGAACATAAATTTTCTATGCTATGATAAAAATATTACTTGACCTTAGGTTCTAAGGGTATTATGTAATGTTAAATTATAATTGAGGTTCGTTATGCTAAGCTTAAAGAATGGTACAATACAGGTTGCCGATGATAAAATAGTGCTTGTTATAAAAAAAGATGATTATGAAGAATTTAAAAAGTATAAAAACGTAGATAAGAGTGGTGCTATAATTGATGACAAGTTTTATGTGGGCTGTACGCTAAATGATCAACAACTATATATTACTGGTTCTTATCCTCAAGAAGAACTAGGAGATAATACAATCATGAATGTAAAATCCGTTGGGAAAAAGGGTGGCAAATATTTTAGTCGCCTAGAAGAAATGAAAAATCTGTTAGGCTTTAACGATGGGAAAGAGGAGATTATGGTAAAAGCCCTATCTTGCCATCCCACAGTACAATTGTTAGAAGAGAAAAATGTTAAAACAACAGAATTGGAAGCTGCAGAAGAGCAGTTAAAGGGGAAAAATGAAGAATTAGAAGCTGCAAAGAAGAAAGCTGAGGAGGAATTGAGAATTAAAACACAAGAATTACAAGATCAATTGGACACAGCTCAGCAGGAAAAACAAGACTTAGAAGCTGAAGTGGAAAAACTAAAGGCAATAGATTCTACAGCGTTGCAGCAGCAGTTAGAAGAGAAAAATGCTAAAATAACAGAATTGGAAGCATTAGATGCTGTGGCGTTACAGCAAAAGTTAACAGAGAAAGAGAATGAAATGACAGCATTAAAAGCTCAACCAGATGCTGCTGTTACGAAGTTAGAGGGTGAAAAAACAACACTAACAAATAAAATAAAAGATTTAGAAGCACAGTTAAACAACCAACCAAATGCTGCTCAGTTAAAAGCCAAAGAGGATGAAATAAATAAACTAAATGATGAAGTTGCGCAGTTAAAGGCAGCACCAAATGATACTGCTGCTCAGTTAAAAGCCAAAGAGAATGAAATAATAGCATTAAAAGATCAAGTTCAGCAGTTGCAAGCAGCACCAAATGATACTGCTGCTCAGTTAAAAGCCAAAAAGGATGAAACAAAAGACTTACAAAATCGATTGACTGAAGCTGAGGAGAAAAATAGAAAACTAGAAGATAAAAGCAAAACAACTGAGCAACCAAAACAAGGCAATGGAGCACGGTACACTGCTACTGTTGGTATGGGTCTTGCTGCTGGACTGATAGCATTTACTGCACGAACGTACAGTTAAGTTAGAGATGTTAGTAATGATTGGTATAGCAGTAGCATCTGCACTCGTAGCCGGTGGTATTACATATGCAGTATTACCTAGTACTCAAGTAGATGGGGCAAAAGCACAAGAAGTAAATGAGAATGGGAAAAAGAAGTAACAAGGGTTAAGCCGAAATGTACGTGTCAAGTAAAACACTTGACGCGAACTTCAGTTTTTATATTCCTTCATTAGCATAATATAATTTTGTGCTGATTGTGTAATATGTTTAATTTCTTCATTCGACATTTTTTTGAAGAATTTTGCTGGCCTGCCAGCCCATATTTCCCCACTTTTTATCACTTTTCCGTGTGTTACCAGTGAGCCAGCAGCTACCATAGCTTCAGGCTCCACAACTGCATGGTCCATCACGGTAGAGCCCATACTAATAAACGCCTTATCATGCACCGTGCATGCGTGCAACACACAAAAATGTCCCACTGTTACCATGCTGCCAATAATTGTGTCACCACCTGGGTTTCTATCCACATGAATTACCGTTCCATCTTGAATATTTGTTCCATTACCTATTTTTATTGATCCAACGTCCCCTCTGATTACACAATTAAACCAGATGCTTGCATCTCTTCCTATTTCAACCTTGCCTATGATATGCGAACCACCTGCGATGAAAGCACTTTCGTCTATTTTTGGTTCATAATCTTTATATTTTAAAATGTGATACATATTAAGCCCAAAGTCTTATGCATATGTTAATCAAAATAAGGTAAGCAGTAAATACATACTTAGATTTCAAACTACTTGGGTGACAGATGTTCTTGACTTACGTGCTTTGTACTGCTAAGATTTTTATTTTCAGCCCTATCTATAATGTCAGTAGCGGTATTAAGTATATTTCAAATAATATTGGTTGTTGTGTTAGTAATTTTAGTGCTCTTGCAGCCGCCTGGAAGTAGTTCGTTAAGTGGTTTTAGTAATACACAACAGGGGGTCAATTCGATGATTCCGGTGAAATCTTCTGAAAACCCGCTCAGCAGAATAACGGCTATTGTTGCTGGATTGTTTATTATAAACACATTGCTATTGTCAGGATTATGTTCAAAAGACGTACATAAAAAATCGATCGCAGAAAAAATTATATTAGAAAAAAAGCAAGAAAGTGAATCTACTTCTGTTCCATTTGAAAATTAATGAAGGAAGCTAAATTTATCTTTGTCACAGGTGGAGTTGTGTCATCGCTTGGTAAAGGCTTAGTTGCTTCGAGTGTTGGTGCGCTTCTTCAAGCTCACGGTTTTAAGATCCGTATCAGAAAACTTGACCCGTATCTCAACATTGATCCTGGGACAATGAACCCAACTCAGCACGGAGAGGTATTTGTTACCGAAGATGGTGCTGAAACTGATTTGGATCTTGGGCATTATGAGCGTTTTACTGGAATTAAAGCAACAAAAGATGACAATATAACAACTGGTAAGATATATCATGAGTTATTGAAGAAAGAGAGGCGTGGTGATTATCTGGGCAAAACTGTGCAAGTCATTCCTCATGTAACAGATTTGATCAAATCGTTCATTTTTAATGGTACGGAAGGTTTAGATTTTGTAATATGTGAAATAGGTGGAACTGTAGGTGACATTGAAAGCCAACCATTTTTGGAGGCTATACGCCAAGTTAACTACACATTAGGAAAACAAAGAGTTATCCTTATTCACTTAACTTTAATACCATATCTTACCGCAGCGCAAGAATTAAAGACAAAGCCAACGCAGCATTCAGTTCGAGAGTTAAATTCCGCGGGGTTACAACCAGATATTATATTATGCCGCAGTGAGAAAGAAATTTTCGATAATCAAAGAGAGAAAATAGCTAAGCTTTGCAATGTTTCTTTATCCAATGTGATACCTGCTCCTGATGTGAGTCATATATATGAGTTACCGGTGTTGTATAGCCAATGTGGGCTTGATACGCAAATTTTGGAGCACTTTCATTTAAGTAAGCCAAGACCAAGCTTGACTGAATGGGATCAAATAGTGCATTCCATAAGGCACCCAACACAGGAAGTTACTGTGTCTATAGTGGGAAAATACACCGAATTCCCTGATGCGTATAAATCACTAGTTGAAGCATTAAATCATGGTGCGATTAGTAATAAAGTCAAAGTAAGGATAAATTGGGTTAACTCAAGAGAGAAGGAAGAAAAACCTATAAATGAAAAACTTATAGGAGAGAAATTACAGAATTCTCATGCAATCCTTGTTCCAGGGGGGTTTGGTGATGACGGAGTAGAGGGTAAAATATTAGCAATAAATTATGCCCGTACAAATAATATCCCATTTTTCGGAATTTGCCTTGGTATGCAGCTTGCAATTATTGAGTTTGCTCGTAATGTTGTTAAGCTTGAAGATGCACACTCTGAAGAATTTCGTAACTGTAAACATCCAATCGTTAAGTTAGCTGGCGATCAAGATGACGATCTTGGTGGAACCATGAGACTTGGGGCATACAAATGTAATATAAATGCAAACTCTAAAATGATGGATGCATATAGTAACACTACTATTTCAGAAAGACACAGGCATAGGTACATAATCAATTCAGATTATAAAGATGACTTAGAAAAAAATGGGCTGTTATGCAGTGGCATATCAGAAGATGGAACGTGCATAGAGGCAGTGGAGTTAGAGAGTCATCCGTGGTTTATTGGTGTGCAGTTTCATCCAGAATTTCAATCAAAGCCGTTTTCTCCTCATCCTCTTTTCGTGTCGTTCGTTAAAGCAGCAATTGATAAGAAATAAGTGCCTAGTGTTTAAGTATCAATATATGGAGCTTGCCATAGAGCAAGCCAAACTCGCTCAAAAAAATGATGAGGTGCCCATAGGTGCTGTAATAGTGAGTGGAGACAATATCATTTCTTCTGCACACAATATATCCAGCGATCCAACTGCACATGCAGAGATGTTAGCGATCAGACAAGCATTTTCAACTCCCACGCTTTGTGATGCTGATATGTACGTAACATTAGAACCATGTCCGATGTGTGCTCAAGCTATTTCCTTTGCCAGAATTAAACGATTGTACTTTGGAGCTTATAATCCAAAAGGTGGAGGAATTGAAAATGGTGCTAAGATATTTCAATTTTGCAGCCATATACCTGAAGTTTATGGTGGGATATTAGAAACAGAATGCTCTTTTTTGTTAAAGGATTTTTTTGAGAAACTAAGGAACATTTGATAAATCGTCATGCTACTTGTTTTCCGATACAAAATCGTCATCCCGCTACTTGTTAGCGGGATCTATGCTAGGAGATACCGTGACGGTATGGCGGTTAAGTAATTCGTCATTCCAGCGCGTGACGCACAACTATACAAACATTGTCCACCAGCAGGGTGTCATCCGAGTAGCTGACACTGCCCTCCTTTGTCATCCCAGTGCCCTGACTACTTGGATCCAGAAGACTTAATTTTAACCAAGTGGCTGCATAATAAAGGCTGGATTCCAGTGTCAAGCACTGGAATGACATTACAGTGACACTGGGATGACATCATCCTTTTCTCTGGATTCCAGACTGGAATGACAGCCATACGCGTCAAGTTAAGGAAATAAAGGTATGAAAGAGATAGAATAATAAGGTATAAGTTCTCCCAGATATACTTTTAGTGAGAGAACCAATGAATAAAATAACTTGCTTATCAAAAAAGCTCAAAGAATTTTTTAATGAAAAAGCAGAGAAAATCTCAATTACAACAAGGTTTATAAAAAGAAAGAGAAAGCTAAAAGGTTCATCATTCGTAAAAGCCATGGTCTTGGGTAATATAGGAGTTGATAATTGTAGCGTAGAAACAATGTGTCAATTACTAAACGAGGACTCGATAGATATAACAAAACAAGGTTTGGATTTTAGATTTACTGAAGAAGCAGTGGAATTTATGAAAAGGATGTATAATGAATCTGTGATTCTCTTTAAAAATATCTTGCAAGTTGATTGCAAAATCTTACAGCAATTTAATAGTGTTAAATTATTGGACAGTAGCTATATTACTCTACCTAACAGTATGGAAGAGATGTATAAAGGTTATGGTACTAGCTACAGTGGCTATGAAAGCAATACTAAGTCTGGAATAAAGTTACAATTAGTTTTCGACTACATGAATCAGATAATAGACCAACTTAATTTAACGGAGGGGGTAAGATCAGACCAGGGATATAGGAAACATTTAAGTAATATATTAAGCAATGATTTGCTAATATCTGATCTCGGTTATTTTGTGCCAAGTTCTTTTAAACAAATCAATGAAATAGGAGCTTATTTCATAAGTCGTCGATACCAACATATATGATGTAGAAACAAATCAAAAAATGGAGTTATTAGAATGTTGAGAGGATAAGTTATTTTTAGAAAACGAGGTATTGTTAGGAAAAGAAGCAAAAATTAGAGTAAGAATTATATGTCAGAAACTAACTGAAGAACAGTCTATGGGCAGAAGAAGGAAAGCTAATAGATTAGCAAGATCGCAGATCCTCTAAAAGAAATCAAAAATTGTTGAACTGGTCAATATTTATAACTAATGTTCCAGAAAATAAAATTAGTGCTGAGCAAGTATTAACGATTTACAGAGTAAGGTGGCAAATTGAGTTATTATTTAAATTGTATAAAAGCCATATCAGGCTTGATAAGCTAAAAGGAAAGCCATGCAGAGTATTATGTGAACTATATGCTAAATTGTGCGCAATTCTTATATTTCACGGCATAGTTGGTTGCACAGAAGTGAAAAAGAATACAGAACTTAGCTTAACAAAGGCATTTATTGAGCTAAAAAGGCGGGTTAGAGAGTTATTTTTAGTATTAACCAAAATTAATAGTTTAAAAGCATTTCTTAAAAAACTCACTATAACTTGGTCGCGATTTTCATTAAAAGACAAACGTAGAAGGGCTAGAGTATCCACTTTAACCTCTCTAAATTTGCTCACAATCTCTTAACTTGACGCGTATGGGAATGACAGCAGTCCTACGTCATACCGTCACGGTATCTCTAGATCCCGCTAACAAGCAGCGGGATGACGGTTGTCAGGGTGTCAGCTACTTAGATGAAACCCTTTCCCGGTCTATCAAATCACATAGGAGAAAACTAAGACCAATCAAATTTCTTATCTTGCGGTTTTATTTGCAATATTGCTACCACACTGATCAATAAGCAAAAGACTACATAAAGCCCAGCGGCAAAGTTTACTTGAGGAAATGTTATAGTAAACCAAGTGCATATCATAGGAGTAAATCCTCCATGTAACGCATAAGAGATGTTACGTGATAAACTCACTCCACTAAATCTAACATTGGTAGGAAAAAGTTCAGCAGCAACTATTCCTATAGGATTTATACCCCTTTCTATTATAGAAAGAGCCATTACACCAAGCATAATTATAAGATAACTTTTATAGTAGTATGCAGTAGATAACACAGGACAACACAGTACCATTGTGATCACTGTAAATAAGATTGCAGTGCGCTCTTTTCCTACTTTATCAGCTAACATTCCGAGCGCTATTGAAGATATCGGCATTAATATACTGGTTATAATGAGCACAATTTCATTGACATATGTTGTTACATACGTCTCAACCGACACTATTTCTTTTGCAATTGTTCGAAGAAATATGGTAAATCCAACAACAACATTAACAGGTACAGATATTAAAATAGCAAGTATCAGAGCTCTCTTGTAGCGTTTTATAAGCTCTATTATTGGCAAATCAGATAAATTCCTTTGTTTTCGATTTTCTTCATATGCTGGAGTTTCTCCTAATGTGTATACACTATATGCGCTGATTAACCCCAAAACAAATGAAAAAGTAAACGGCAACCTCCAACCCCAAGCGTTAAAATCAGTGTTTTTTTTGCAGATGATCACTACAATCACAGAGAGCAAGATGCCAATGGAGCGACCAAAACTTATTATTCCAAAAAACATTCCTAGTTTTTTCTTATTAGGTAAATGCTCTATGAGATAAACAGAACTGCCTCCTTGTTCAGCGCCAAGCGCAATCCCTTGTGTCACATGGATTGCAAGAAGCAATATAGTAGAAGTTATACCTATTTTGCTATAACTTGGAATAAACGCAACGAGACTAGACGGAATCGATATTAGCAAGATAGCAATCGTTAATGCCATTCTCCTTCCATACCTGTCACCAATGTGACCAAATATGAATGCGCCAAGTGGCCTTACCATAGCACCCAGTCCTGCAATTCCAAACAATTGCAGTATTCTGTTGTAAACATCTTTTGCACAACAAAACTCTCTACTAATTATGTTAACCAGATCGATAAAGAGCATATGGTCATACCATATTGCGATTCTGCAGAGAATAGCTGATATCAACACCCTTGTTTGCACTAAATTTAATTTGTAAATGTTTGCTTATTTCATTGTGGCTGCTTTTTGGGATTTTGCAACCTAAGGTGTGGGTTGACTTTTTTATTATGGTGTGTGAAACTAAAATGTTATTAACATAGGGACAAAGTTATGGTGGGTGTAATTTATTTAGCGATGCTGGGCGTGGCAGCAATAATAGGAGCTATAATAGGCACTTTAATAGGTCTCTTACTAAGTTTCACTAGTCTTTCACCTCTGATAATAGGCGGAACTGTTGGAGCCATCTATGTAGTGCCATTAATTGCAGCTTTCATAACAATTCTTTTGTATCCAATTCCATATGAGCGTCATAGCGGGTTAACATTAAAAGAAACTGCGTGTCTAGCTGGCTTGTTTATTGGAAGTGTTGCAGCCGGAGTTGGCCTTGTTGCATGTGGCTTGACTCCAATAATTAAAGTAGATTCTTTATCGTCTTTATCAACTACAGTTAGTTCTTTGTTAGCTATGGGAGCTACAATACCAGTACTTCTGATTGCAACTGCAATTGGAGTAGCTATTGTAATCGAGCTCGCTAAGCAAGCTAAGGAGTACATATCAGGTAAAATAATGCAAGCAGAAAAAGAACCTGTGACTGATACACATGAAGAACCAGGCTCTAAAATGGAAGAAGCAAAAGAAGAAAAAACTGCTAGAAATAAGCAGGCAGTACGGGAATGTTCAAAAAACCATACGCGTCAAGTTAAGGAAATAAAGGTATGAAAGAGATAGAATAATAAGGTATAAGTTCTCCCAGATATACTTTTAGTGAGAGAACCAATGAATAAAATAACTTGCTTATCAAAAAAGCTCAAAGAATTTTTTAATGAAAAAGCAGAGAAAATCTCAATTACAACAAGGTTTATAAAAAGAAAGAGAAAGCTAAAAGGTTCATCATTCGTAAAAGCCATGGTCTTGGGTAATATAGGAGTTGATAATTGTAGCGTAGAAACAATGTGTCAATTACTAAACGAGGACTCGATAGATATAACAAAACAAGGTTTGGATTTTAGATTTACTGAAGAAGCAGTGGAATTTATGAAAAGGATGTATAATGAATCTGTGATTCTCTTTAAAAATATCTTGCAAGTTGATTGCAAAATCTTACAGCAATTTAATAGTGTTAAATTATTGGACAGTAGCTATATTACTCTACCTAACAGTATGGAAGAGATGTATAAAGGTTATGGTACTAGCTACAGTGGCTATGAAAGCAATACTAAGTCTGGAATAAAGTTACAATTAGTTTTCGACTACATGAATCAGATAATAGACCAACTTAATTTAACGGAGGGGGTAAGATCAGACCAGGGATATAGGAAACATTTAAGTAATATATTAAGCAATGATTTGCTAATATCTGATCTCGGTTATTTTGTGCCAAGTTCTTTTAAACAAATCAATGAAATAGGAGCTTATTTCATAAGTCGTCGATACCAACATATATGATGTAGAAACAAATCAAAAAATGGAGTTATTAGAATGTTGAGAGGATAAGTTATTTTTAGAAAACGAGGTATTGTTAGGAAAAGAAGCAAAAATTAGAGTAAGAATTATATGTCAGAAACTAACTGAAGAACAGTCTATGGGCAGAAGAAGGAAAGCTAATAGATTAGCAAGATCGCAGATCCTCTAAAAGAAATCAAAAATTGTTGAACTGGTCAATATTTATAACTAATGTTCCAGAAAATAAAATTAGTGCTGAGCAAGTATTAACGATTTACAGAGTAAGGTGGCAAATTGAGTTATTATTTAAATTGTATAAAAGCCATATCAGGCTTGATAAGCTAAAAGGAAAGCCATGCAGAGTATTATGTGAACTATATGCTAAATTGTGCGCAATTCTTATATTTCACGGCATAGTTGGTTGCACAGAAGTGAAAAAGAATACAGAACTTAGCTTAACAAAGGCATTTATTGAGCTAAAAAGGCGGGTTAGAGAGTTATTTTTAGTATTAACCAAAATTAATAGTTTAAAAGCATTTCTTAAAAAACTCACTATAACTTGGTCGCGATTTTCATTAAAAGACAAACGTAGAAGGGCTAGAGTATCCACTTTAACCTCTCTAAATTTGCTCACAATCTCTTAACTTGACGCGTATGATTTGCACGACTCTGATCTTCTGCTATTTCCTGGTCAATTTCTTCTACATCGTAACCCATTTCTGATACTACTTCCGATCGACTCTTAAATCCATTCCTTACTGCCATTTGCTGTGCTTGCTGGTCTTTCAGTGGATCTACCCAATCAAATCCCTGTGGTATCCATTTTACATCTTTAAATATTTGATTATCTGTTGTAGAAAGCTCTCCAGATAAAGTGGCAAGTTCTAGCCATCTACTCCATACTGGTCTGCAAAATTGGAATACTATAATGTTATGTTGCAGCATAGCGCATCTACGACGAAACTCTATTAATCCTGCTCTGATTGATGAGTAATTAACACCTGTTAAATCTCCTGTTAGCTGTTCATATGTTATCCCTGTACCAATCGCTATTGCCCTCAGTTGCTGTCTCATGAATGCTTCATAACTTCCTCCAACATCAGACGGCTCTGAAAATTTTATATCTTCTCCTGGGTCTAAAAGCTGCATTGTTCCAGGTTCTAGGCCAGATAATGCGACTCCTTGCTCATTACTTTCACCTTCTCCCATGATATTTGCCTCAGGATCAAGTCTTGTAATAAACCCTGCAAACATCGCCGCTGTCTTTTTTCTTACTAATTCTGCATCATCGTATTGATCAAGCTCATAAAGTTTCAGAAGTATACTCGAAAGCCAAGGTTCCCCTCTGATTTGCCCAGATCTTAGTGGTCTATAGATATGTAAAACATCATTTGCTGGTACTCTTACTGATTCTCCAAATGAGCCTTCGCCTGGATGTTCTCTAAATAAGTAATATGCTTCTCTCTGCCCAAGTCTATTGAACTCAATCCCGTTTCTTATTACATTACCATTTCCTAAAGTTTGATTTGTTTTATTATCTAAATGTTCAGACTCAAGTACTTGCAGTTGTAATGGTACAGAAAATCTATCTTCCAGCTTTCTCGTTCTTAAACGTACAAAACATTCTCCTCCCTCTATCATACTTCTGCATACTAGAGCTTGTAATCCATAAAAATCACTTACTCCGTTACTATCTGCTTCATCTGTCCATCTTAGCCATAATTCTTGTACTTTCTTTCGAAATTCTCCATCTCTTGCTTTTGATTGCGGTTTTATTCCTGTTCCAATAGAGTTACTTACTATTGTATCAATGATATTTGCTGCATATGGATTTTTTCTCACCATATCACGTGATCTACTACGTAAAGTTTCAAGGCTTTGAGACAGCAAATTGTTTATACTTCCTAACTCTGGTTGAAAGTGAAAAAATCTTCTTCCTGAGCCTGCTGCATCCCAGGCTGAACTTTTGATTTTTGGCTTGTTGAATAATTGTTTGAAGGTTTTTAGTAGCATTTATAAAATTCCTTTACTCGTTGAAAAAATAATTTTCCTCTTTGGCTCCACTCCAGCAATCTTTAGCTCAGCTTTAATTCGTTGTCTTAAGTTTAGTAAATCATTTATATCTACTTCTGCATATCTTACCACATGATCACCATATGCAATTGATACTACTCGCTCTCCGTTTTGCAGCTTCTTTATCGCTTCTTCGACTTGAATTAAATAATCTTCGTTATACATTTATTACTTGCTGATCCATTTGCTTTTGACTATTTTCTTTGATTTTTTACTTTCCGGTTTTTCACTTAAACTATTCCATTTACTCTCTGGCCATCTGTCTATTCCCAGTGCTATCGATGCTGCTCTTGCATAAATTCGGCAATCTAGTACTTCATTTCTTTCTCTTACCTTTTGCCACTCTTGTTTGGTATATCCTTTTACTACTTTGCTGACTAATTGCTCTGCCGTTAGCTGCTTAAAATATTCAGGTGCATACTCCGGAAAATGACAATATCCTGGCGGTGTTTCTTCACCTTCTTTTAAAATATTAAGTAATTGAAAAAGCTCTGACTTTAATATCGATACTCCGACTGGCCATAGCTTTATTCCTCTTTTCAGCTTTTGCCCTCCAACTGTTATATCTACTCTACTTGGGCTGCTCAGCGGCACTAGTGCTTTATTTACACCTTTCACTGCCATTACTCTTCCAGATCCTTGATGACCTCTTACCCAGTTGTATACTTCTTGCGTTGCATACCCTGCATCAACCGCCATCATACTTATCATGTATTCAAGCCCATTTTCACCGATAAAATGATGATTGAGGAGCTCCGAA
Organism: Wolbachia endosymbiont (group A) of Pherbina coryleti; assembly: GCF_964026875.1. NCBI lineage: Bacteria > Pseudomonadati > Pseudomonadota > Alphaproteobacteria > Rickettsiales > Anaplasmataceae > Wolbachia > Wolbachia endosymbiont (group A) of Pherbina coryleti. Next base: position 785,550 of record NZ_OZ034706.1, on the reverse strand, counting down.
AGTTTTCCCCATACTTCTCCACTTCCAGTATCTCCTTCAAATACTCGGTAGTCTATTGACCAACTTTCACGACTTTTTCCCCATGCTACAACTTCTACTTCCAAACGATCTTTTTGGACATCTACTCCTGCAGTAAGTACCACTTCTCTCCTAGGTACTGTGCCTACGGGAAAAAATTCTCTCCTGTTAAATAATTGCTTCCAGTCTGGTACTTCTCCTTTATCTACCCAAGTTTCTCCTAAAGTGGTATTTATCCAAACTTTCAGTAATTGTTCACTTTCTTTTGCATGGAGAAAATCCTCTACTGCTTGTTGCCAACTATACCAGCCAACTGGACTATAAAGACTTGAAAGATGAAATCCTTTTTTCTCACCTTTTACTCTATTAGTAGGTCTCCATTCTCCACGTTCAAGCATCTCTGTCTTTTGATGATTTTCTATTTTGCCGCTACATTCAGTGCAGACATAATGTGCTGTATTTGGATTTTTATCTTCCCATTTTATTTGTGACCACTTTAGAACTTGATAGTAATTACAATGCGGACATGGTACAAAAAAATATCTCTTATCTGTTGCTTCAAATTCTTTCTCAATTCTGCTTATTCCATGAATCGTTGGTGTTGATACTAAAAAAATCTTTCGCCGTGCAAAAGTGTTAGTTCGAGCAATACTGAGCAGCACTGGATCTCCTTCACCACCTGAATCTCCTGGATAGGCATCTATTTCATCAAGAAAGAGATATTTTACTGGCATAGAACGAAGTCCTACACTGCTATTTGCTCCAGTTATTACTACTATTCCACCTGGAAACTCCTTACTTTGTACAGTATTGCCTGAATCTCTTGATCTTGGGTCTTTTACTTTACTTTTTAAACATGGCGTACTCTCTATTAACGGTGCAAATCTTCCTTTTGACCAACGTTTTCCCATTTCAACTGTTGGCTGTACTACCAGCATTGGACCAGGAGTCTGATCTATGATGTAGCCAATCCAATTGTTACCAGCTTCTGTTCCCCCAATCTGCGCTCCTTTCATGAATACTACTTTTTCTGTTGGTGAGGACGGAGAAAGTGAATCCATGATTTCTTTTAAATAAGGAGTTCTTTCCGTTCTCCATTTACCTGGCTCTGATGCTGCAGTTGGGGATAGAACTCGATACTCATTCGCCCACTCTGATACTTTAAGCTGGGGATCTGGTCTTAAACCTTCAGAAAAAGCTCTAGCGTATATCATTGTCTGCATCTACTCATAATTGGTTCTATTTCAACATCATTAACAGTAGAACTACACTCTTCCAGTTCCATAAACATCTTTTTCTGAAACTCTTTTTCTATATATCTTTTGCTCATCTCACTTATCATTATTGCTATAACAAGCGCAAATACCCCTGTTATTGTTGCAAAAATGATTGCACTGCTTATTGCTGTTACCGTTAAACCTATATATGCTGCCATTGCTACTGCGCTAACTGTAATACAGATGCAGATAATATTATTATGTTTTTTCATCCTTTTATCTGCTATTTCTCTCTGTGCTATATATTTATTATGAAGGGTTGGAAAATTAACAACGGTATCTCTGCAGAGTAACGCTCCATTTTTTTCATTGAATAAAACTTTAAGTAATTCTAAATTATTTGACTTGATTGCTAAGTGCAAAACAGGTGTATAGTTTGCTCCTTTTTTCAGCAATAACTTTACCACATGTAAATGACCTTTTTCTGCAGCAAGGTAAATCGGTGATAGACCTTTATTATTTGAAATATCAATATCAATTTCTTCTTTTAAAATAGACTCTACAACTCCTTTTTGTGCAGCTAAATGGAGTAGACTGTTCTTTTCAGGACCATACTTATTGTTCATCAAGATCTTCTTTATCTCAGGTTTAGCGTAATCAAATGGTGTCTTGCCGCTATCGTCTTTTACCAGAGGATCTATATCTTCTCGCGTTAGTAAGACCTCTATTGTTTTAAGTCTTTCAGCGTAATGTAGAGGTGTTTTATTTTCGTAGTCTTGTAGATTCACTTGAGCATTAGGCTCCTTTATTAAGCATTTGAGGATATCAAGACATAAGTCTCTTTCATCGTAATTAGTATTACTTACAGCTATATGAATAGGTGATAATTTCATCGAGTTTTGTCCTACACGTGCGCTATTTACATCTGCTCCTAGCTCCAGTAATAACTTTACTATCTCCAATTTTTTGTTGTTAACTGCATAGTGCATCGGTGTCTGATTTCGTGCATCAAAAACCTCGATTTCAGCATTTCCTTCTCTTATCAAAATCTTTACAACTTCTGCATGTCCTATGCCTGCTGCTAGATGTAATGGAGTATGGTGCAAAGCATTTTGTACATTAACGTCAATACCTTTTCCTATCAAATATCTAACTGCATTAACTTCACCTATCATTGCAGCTAAATGAAGTAAGCTATCTTGTTCTGACCCGTACTTGTTATTAATTAGCGCTTGTAATATTTCTGCTTTTTTCCCTTCTTTGGCGTAATCAAGAGATGTTTTACCTTCATTATCTTCCACAAAAGGATTAATATTCTTCTTCGTGAGTAACAAATCCACCATGCTTAATTCATCAAATTCTATAGCACAATGTAGTGGTGTCTTTCCATTTAATCCTCTAACATTAACATCTAATCCAGGTTGATTGATGAGACACTTTATTAACTCCAAACTTAAGTTATCAGCCATTTTATATTCAAAATCTTTTTTATATTTGAAATTTAGTATTAGATAATTCTTGTAATGAGTTTGTAATCTCTTCAGTTAGCGCCATATGAATCTTTTCAGTGTCACTCAGTGATGCAAGCAGCGCTGAAACTCTATTTGGAATATTAAGTAAATTATTACGGACAACCCTTGCTACATTAAATGCATTGCGCTTTACTTCTTCTACTGCTACAAGTTCTCCTATCTCAGCCCTAGCTTTTGCCTCAAGAAGTTTACCTCGTTCCATTTCATTTTTTATTCGAGTTTTTAGCAACATCGTGGAAAGGTTACTTGTATTTTCGTTTTCTGGATTTTTCCTCCTCAGTGGCTGACTTGGATCTCTTATTGCCGCTACTGCTTCATTTGCTTGTTCTCTATTGATCAAACCATCCTCCAACTCAACTATTCCTTTCTTTACTAAATAACAGACATATTGCTTTGATACTCCTATCTCTCTTGCCCATTCTGTTTGTGTAATTTTCACTTTTTTCCTACTGTTTTTCTCCTTGAATTTCTGCAAATTTTTTACCAGTACCGGCTAAAATGGCATCTCTTCCGGTATATATTTGCCAACGTTTTATGGTTACATCTACAAATTTTGAATCTAGCTCTATTGTTCTGCAAATTCTTCCTGTTCTCTCACATGCAATCAGTGTACTTCCAGAACCGCTAAATGGATCAAGTACTATGTCTCCTGGTCTGCTGCTGTTTACTATTGCTCTCTCCATTAGCTCTACTGGCTTCATCGTTGGATGTAGTGTATTATGCGTTGGCTTATCATAAAACCACAAATCACTTTGATTTCTTCCTCCATGCCACTCACGTTTATTGCCGCTTTTCCATCCATAGAGCATTGCTTCGTATTGTCTTTGATAATCAGACCTGCCTAGCGTAAAATGATTCTTTGCCCAAATGATAAATGTTGACCATTTTCCTCCTGCCTCCTCAAATGCTTTTTGCAACGTTGAAAACTCTGATGATGATATGCAGATGTAAATTGCACCTTTCGTATATGCTAAAATATGGGAACAGATGTCATAGAGAAAAAGTTCGTACTTTTCACCTTGATTATCATTTAATATCTTTTTGTCTTGGCTATTACCATAATCAACGTTATATGGAGGATCACAAACAGTAATGTCTGCCATTTTATCATCTAACAGCGCTTTATATGATTCAACTACAGAGCTATCACCACAATAGATTCGATGATCACCTAAAATCCATAAATCACCTGGTTTTGTTATTTCTACCTTTTTGTCATCAACAACTAAGTCAGAAAGATCTTCTTTTTCACTATCTAAATCATCAAGGAAATGTTGAACTTTTTCTAATTCAAATCCAGTCATTTTAAGATCAAACTGTAAATCTTCTAACTCTTGAATTTCTACTTTCAAAAGCTCATCATCCCACTTTGCCCAATTAGCTGATTGATTTGCCAGCAATCGAAAAGCTTTGGTTTGTGGTTCATTTAAATTATCACTGAGGACTACTGGAATACTTTCCATACCAAGTTTTCTTGCTGCTTTAAGTCTTAAATGACCATCAACCACAGTGCCATCGCTTTTTGCAACTATTGGTATACGAAAGCCGAATTCCCTGATTGAAGCACACATTCTATTTACTACGTCATCATTTTTACGAGGATTACGCTTATATTCGACGAGGTTTTCAACAGGATAGTAGTGGATTGCTAAATTCATATAATTTAAATTCTTAATAATTAAAAGGTTAATATTCAAAATATGTCTAACACTAGAAAAGGCCTGAGGTCGGACCCACCAAACCCGCCATTATGGCCGAAAGGACCCACTTTTTATGGATTTTTCGTCTTATTAATATCTTTACTAATATAGAACATTAATGCCAAAGCATCGGCCTCATTATCATCTCTAGGTAAAAAACTTTTTTCACGTATCGCTTCAATAACTTCACTCTTACTTGCATTGCCTTTGCCTGTTATAAAGCGTTTTATAGTTTTAACATTAACACCTTGGTAGGGAATATTGTTCTCTTCACACCAAGCAGTCAAATGCGCCAAGAAACCTCCGTAGCAATGAGCAGCATCAGTCCCTAAGTGTCTTCTTACTTCCTCAAAATACACTGCAGAAATGTCTTTCAAAGAATTAAGCCAATTACGAAAGTTTAAGAAGCACATTCCGCCTCCACTGAAACGACTACCATGAAAGCTTTTGCTTCCACTTTCAATTACTCCATCTGTAAGAATTGCCCAGCCCGTTTGTTTGCCGAGGTCTAGTGTTAGGATTGACATTTTCTTTGTGTTTGAAGCGTATTGAGGTAAACTAACCTCGTTGAAACAATGCCCTTCTATTATATATATACCGGATTTCTTACTACTTTTTCCGGGATTTTTTGAAAAAAAGTGAAAACAATTTAAAAACTGCTTACCAGCTAAAGAATAAAGTAGATAGTTCATTTTTAGAGTTTTACAGTTGCTTGTCTTTTTTACAAGTAACCTATATGCTACTTGAAGTAAGGTAGAGTAGATATGATAATAAATGAAAACGAAATTTTATTATATACAACTCCAAATGGAGACGTGAGAATTGATGTTTTGTATCGAGATGAAAACATTTGGCTTACACAAAAAAGAATGGCGGAGTTGTTTGATGTTAATATTAGAACAATTAGTGAGCATTTACAGAACATATTTGCTAGTCAAGAGTTAGATAAAGATTCAGTTATCCGGATTTTCCGGAATACTGCTGAAGATGGTAAACAGTACCCTACACAATTTTATAATTTGGATGCAATTATAGCTATTGGTTATCGAGTTAATTCTAAAAAGGCTACATCTTTCAGAGTATGGGCTACAAAAATTTTGAGAGATTTCATCATCAAAGGATTTGCATTAGATAGCGAACGGCTAAAAAACGGCCCAAAGTTTGGCAAAGACTACTTCAATGAATTACTTGAAAAAATCAGGGAAATACGAGCATCCGAACGTAGGTTTTACCAGAAGATTACCGACATTTATGCTGAATGCTCTGCAGACTATGATCCAAATTCAGAAATAACAAAACAGTTTTACGCAAAAGTACAAAACAAATTATATTGGGCAATTTATGGCTTAACTGCAGCAGAGTTGATATGTTCACGAGCTGACCACAAAAAGCTGCATATGGGGCTAACTACATGGAAAGATGGTCCAGGTAACAAAATTCATAAGAGTGATGTCAGTACTGCGAAAAACTATTTGACTAAGGAAGAGTTGAGTGAACTAAATCATATTGTTTCGATGTATCTAGATTATGCGGAACTTCAAGCAAGAAAGCATCGGCTAATGAAAATGCAGAATTGGGTTGAAAAATTGGATGCATTTTTATTGTTCAATGATTATGAAGTGCTTAAAGATGCTGGTAAAGTTAGTGCTGAAGTTGCAAAAGCCCTAGCTGAAGGAGAATACGAAAAGTACAGAGTTGTACAGGACAAATTACATGAATCTGATTTTGATGAATTAATTAAAGCAAGTAAAGAAAGTGAGAAAATAACTACAACAAAAACCAGCTTGTAGTTGAGCTATCTGTGTTTGACATCTTGTCTACCACCTTTTGTTTTAATTTCAAGGGGGGTGACCCACCCTTTAGAAAGCCCTATCTGCCAATAAATAGTGAAAACATAAATCTTTGTCTCCATTGTACGCGATGAAATTGGAGACGTAAATAAATAAATTTTGATCTTTGTCTCTGTTTTAAGCGGTTTTGTAGCTTATGTTTATGGCAAAACTTTTTTTCTTTAACTTCACCTACAATTTATTTATAGAGATTATCTAAAATAACCAGCTTTTATTGCACCGATTTAAAAGATCGTCCACTTTTTTGAAAAAATATTTTACAACAAATAAAAAACGTGATAGACTAGAGTAAGGCTTTTTTATAGCAAGTAAAAGTTTAAGGTAAGAAATAATTTAAAAATGACTCTTAACCGGGTTTTGAGCTACCTTACATGAGTAACTTAGGTTCTGATTGTACAATTGTACCCTGAAGTCGTAGAATCTCTTTAAAACGCTATTATTAGCCATCTTGTCTTTTGTAAGCATTTATCTTTTTCAGGTTATCCAAAATGCAATAGTAGGTTTTTCATATTTTTGTCTCTGTGTTGTATTTTTATTTAGGGCGATCTGATTCATTAAGTCTTTTGGAAATGGAAAAATAACGTCTTATAGGTATTAAATGGATAAAAATGCAGAATTTCAATGGTTTAAGTGTATTATATTTCTATTTCCTTATTTTGAAATTTTGCTGGAAAACTCAGAACGGCTTTTTACTCCTTAAAACCTTACTTTGAAGAATAGGCCACAGTAGTAGATTAGGCATTTACCATAAAAATGTTACCTTTAGCTATTTTTAAAGGCTATTAAAGTTTAGTGATACCTTTAATTATCTTACAATAACTCGGTTTATGTCTACTAATATCATGAAATGCAGCTGGTCCACCTGTATGCATAAGTAGTTAGAGTAGGTTATAGGCGGCTTTAAAAAACCGGTTAGTTGCCACTTGAGTTTATTTTTTAAATGACTTTTATATTTCGGTTAAAAATTTAAATTGACGGTATATTAGCCTTTTTGAAAACCATTTCAGTTGAGCAGACGGCCACCGCGGAACTTCTCTTAAGGTTTATATTATAATAAACTTATTACAGTTCATGTTTTTTTGCTTAACTTGTTATTTAAAAATTAAAAAAGTAATAAATTAAACACTTAAGCGCGTTAATAATATTTAGGTAGGTATTATGAAAGGTACATATCCTATATGTTCTATTATTATATATTATTATTTATTATATATATAATATATAAGGTTTTACCTGAAACTGGGCTACACTCAAAAACCCTCTATAATCCTAGCTTTTAAAGCAATTAAGAAGTTTTTTTGAATTTCAAACTTAAATTACTCTTAACCCTTTAATATAGCCGGGTTTTTCCTTTTAGGAGATTTCATTTTCCAATCTAAAATGGCTTAAACTGCCAAAAATCTATGTAATCTCGAATCTAAAGTACTTAATTCACAAGTAATTATTATGAATACCTTTACCAGTATAGCGTTTTGTGGCTACTTCTTATAGACGGAAAATCTCTCCCCTGAGTATATTGTAAACACGTTAAGCTCTATTAAAGTTTAATAGAAAAATCGTAATGAAAAAAATTTTAGAGCAAATCATATTTCAGACTGCATTTCTAGTATATATCTGTTATGGAGGAGAAAAAAGGATGGCTTATTTGGTTATTCTCATAAGCAAAGTATAGTATATTTTGCAACATAATGCAGATGCAACTTATAGGCGGCCTTTTTGTTTAAAGTTAAAATGAAATTAAATTTTGTAATTTTTTTGAGGAGTGTAAGTTGAGAGCAGAGTTAAATTTTCAATACCACCATTTACCTCTACAGAAGAGAACTTTTTTAGTGTTGCCTATATATTTTTGTAGTTTTTCGGACGAATTTGAAATTGAACGTGTATATATACTACAGGGGCATATGAAAGATAAGAGAACGGAGTTGTGCAAAATTTTCTAAAAAGTGAACAGTTTTTGTAATTTTGTTGAACTTACTATAGTAAGACCTAGCAGACCTGGTCTTCTGAATTGCAAATATTTGGAGTAAATATGGACAGTGTCAACTTACGCTTGAAAAAAAATTTCTCCTCTCTTCCGGAAAAACCTATGAGAAATCCGGTATTACTATAGTAAAAGGTACAGAGACATCTCTCTACCCATTTATAACTGTATTTTAAATTACCAGCCTTTAAGAACATCATCATGAGCTATGTAGCAGAGACATTCTGTCAACAAACATAGCTTATTTTAACAGGAGAAAACAATATGCATGACAAGCAAGCTTTATTTGAAAGAGCAGCAGAAGTAAAAGCAGAACTACTCTCAAGAATAGAATCATCTTTATCCTACTTATTACCAAATGGTACTTTCCACGGTGGTAAGTTCTATGTTGGTAATATTAGAGGAGATAAAGGGAAAAGTTTAGTAGTAGAAACAAGAGGAGAAAGAGCCGGATTATGGCACGATTTTGCTACTGGTGAAGGCGGAGATATACTTAATCTCTGGTGGGATGTTACTAGTCAGACTAAGTTTCTTGATACCATAGAAGATATAGAAAAATGGCTTGGTCACTCAACAAACCATAAAGAAGAATTTTCAGAACGTTTAATAGCATGTTGGGACTATTATGATGAAAATAATCAAGTAATAGCTAAAATTTACCGTTATGATAGCACTTCAGGGAAAAAACGATATAGCTGTTTTGATGTAAAAAACTCAAGTAGTACTGCTCCAGATCCAAGGCCTTTGTACAATGTTCCAGGTATAATTAAATCCGATAAAATTGTTTTCGTTGAAGGTGAAAAATGTGCTGAAAGTTTAATCAGTAAGGGCATAACAGCCACAACAATGATGTTTGGAGCAAATTCACCTGTAAATAAAACAGATTGGGCTCCGCTAAAAGGTAAACACATAACCATATGGCCAGACAACGATAGTTCAGGTCAGAAATATGCTGAAAATGTTGCAAAGAAGCTTTTAGATATAGGCGTTGCATCGCTTTCTATTCTTAAAATTCCACAAGATAAACCAAAAGCTTGGGATGCTGCTGATTGTATTAAAGAAGGAGTAGACGTCAAAAGATTTTTAACCTCAACTGTTTCTCTCCCATATACAAAAAACGTTACTTCATTTCCTGTATTGCAGTACCTAAATGACAAATCACCAATGCCAGAAGACATAATTGCTCCTAGAGTTTTAACTCCTAGTGGTCTTTTAGTTTTTGCTGGCGCGCCTAAAGTGGGAAAAAGTGACTTTCTTATTTCTTGGCTTTTTCATATGGCATCTGGAACTCCATTTTTTGATATGGTGCCAAAAAGGCCCTTAAGAATCTTCTACCTTCCATACGCGTCAAGTTAAGAGATTGTGAGCAAATTTAGAGAGGTTAAAGTGGATACTCTAGCCCTTCTACGTTTGTCTTTTAATGAAAATCGCGACCAAGTTATAGTGAGTTTTTTAAGAAATGCTTTTAAACTATTAATTTTGGTTAATACTAAAAATAACTCTCTAACCCGCCTTTTTAGCTCAATAAATGCCTTTGTTAAGCTAAGTTCTGTATTCTTTTTCACTTCTGTGCAACCAACTATGCCGTGAAATATAAGAATTGCGCACAATTTAGCATATAGTTCACATAATACTCTGCATGGCTTTCCTTTTAGCTTATCAAGCCTGATATGGCTTTTATACAATTTAAATAATAACTCAATTTGCCACCTTACTCTGTAAATCGTTAATACTTGCTCAGCACTAATTTTATTTTCTGGAACATTAGTTATAAATATTGACCAGTTCAACAATTTTTGATTTCTTTTAGAGGATCTGCGATCTTGCTAATCTATTAGCTTTCCTTCTTCTGCCCATAGACTGTTCTTCAGTTAGTTTCTGACATATAATTCTTACTCTAATTTTTGCTTCTTTTCCTAACAATACCTCGTTTTCTAAAAATAACTTATCCTCTCAACATTCTAATAACTCCATTTTTTGATTTGTTTCTACATCATATATGTTGGTATCGACGACTTATGAAATAAGCTCCTATTTCATTGATTTGTTTAAAAGAACTTGGCACAAAATAACCGAGATCAGATATTAGCAAATCATTGCTTAATATATTACTTAAATGTTTCCTATATCCCTGGTCTGATCTTACCCCCTCCGTTAAATTAAGTTGGTCTATTATCTGATTCATGTAGTCGAAAACTAATTGTAACTTTATTCCAGACTTAGTATTGCTTTCATAGCCACTGTAGCTAGTACCATAACCTTTATACATCTCTTCCATACTGTTAGGTAGAGTAATATAGCTACTGTCCAATAATTTAACACTATTAAATTGCTGTAAGATTTTGCAATCAACTTGCAAGATATTTTTAAAGAGAATCACAGATTCATTATACATCCTTTTCATAAATTCCACTGCTTCTTCAGTAAATCTAAAATCCAAACCTTGTTTTGTTATATCTATCGAGTCCTCGTTTAGTAATTGACACATTGTTTCTACGCTACAATTATCAACTCCTATATTACCCAAGACCATGGCTTTTACGAATGATGAACCTTTTAGCTTTCTCTTTCTTTTTATAAACCTTGTTGTAATTGAGATTTTCTCTGCTTTTTCATTAAAAAATTCTTTGAGCTTTTTTGATAAGCAAGTTATTTTATTCATTGGTTCTCTCACTAAAAGTATATCTGGGAGAACTTATACCTTATTATTCTATCTCTTTCATACCTTTATTTCCTTAACTTGACGCGTATGCTTCTACCTTCAGACTGAAATCGGTTACCACTATATGCGTGAACGGCTGCAACAGATGAAATTTAGTGAAGAGCTTATTAAACTTGCTGCAAACAATTTAGTTATTACACCACAGACTAAGCTGCTTTTAAATGAAAATAGCATTAAAGATATCGTAACTGAAGCAGAAAGAAACTTTGACCTAAACACCATTGATATCATAGCGGTAGATCCATTGCGTAACGTTTTTGATGCTGATGAATACGGTAACGAAAATGATAATAATGCCATGATTTTCTTTCTCCAGGAGAGAGTTGAAAAACTGCGTTCTCTAATCAATCCAGATGCTGGAGTTATTCTTGTGCACCATACAAAGAAAATGCAAAAGAAACTATTAGAAGAAGATCCATTTCAAAGTTTTAGTGGCGCTAGCAGCTTACGAGGATTCTATACCACTGGAATGATCATGTTTAGGCCTGATGAGAAGAACAGCTATCGTCAACTGATGTTTGAGTTACGTAATGGAAATTCTGTTATGCCAAAATTTGTTGATAAAATTAATGGTCATTGGTACGAAGTTGACGCTGAGTCACAAAGGTTAATAAATAAAGACTATGGTGAAAAACTAGATGCCGAACGTTCTCGTAGATATGACATCATCTTGGACTTAATATGTGCAGAAGGACGTAAGGGCCATGTTTATACAATTAATCAGTTTTGTCAGGCATTTGAAAATAAAGAAGGTCTTGGCAGTACACATTCTATACGTGATCGTCTCGATGTCCTTGCTACCAAAGGCTATGTTAAATTCAACAAAGAAGGCAAAAATGCTGCAAGAAACAAATACGGAGTACTTTGCGTTGAAGGTATGGAATTTGGGCAAAAAATACTTGATCCAGAGAAGAACAAAAAGGTTACAGTCTATCACAGGTTACTACCTACACACTACAAATCACCGCATTATGGCAGCGTAATTCCTGTAGAAAATCCAAATACTTGGGTTTATCACAATTAAATCATTAACATTTTAAATTATTTCTTAACTAGAGGGGCAAAATATGCATTCTAAAAATTCCTATACTGGTATTAACCCAAAAGTTGTTAAACACATACGACACTATGCTAAACTTCTGAAGAGAGGAAAAGCTTTTGCTTATAAAGAGATTGAAGATATTGAGCAAGATCTTTTACTTGACTGTTTGCCTGGCCTTAATGAACTTGAAGGGCATTTTATAAAACAGTACGTTAAATGCCGTGCCCTCAATTTAAAAGAAAAAGAACTATGTAAAAAACGTACCATTAATTTTGTTGATGAAGCTTTATACGAAGAGAGCGATGAAAGTCTTGAATATACCTCCGCAGTACGCATTGACGTAAATGAAGCAATTGCAAAGTTACCTCGAGAGTTAAGAAAAATATGTAAACTATTGGCAGAAGATCACAGCATTTGTGAAATTTCCAGAAGGACTGGTATACCAAAATCAACTCTCTACGACACAATCAACAAGTTACGCAAAGAGTTTTCCCACCTTAAAACATACCTAAAACGAGATTTCTAACTATAAGGAGGGAAAATATGAAAATAATAAACAGCAAAGAAAGGACAAAAATGGTCACAGGTGTAAAGATAGTAATCTTTGGTCCTTATGGTATAGGTAAAACTAGTCTCTTAAAGACCATAAATGAACCAACACTTTGTCTTGATTTTGAAGCAGGACTTCTTGCTGTTCAAGATTGGCAAGGAGATTCAATCAGTATTCGCACTTGGAATGAGGCCAGAGATATTGCTTGTCTTATTGGTGGGCCAAACCCTGCACTAAAATCTGATCAAGCATATAGTCAAAAGCACTATGAACATGTATCTGGTAAGTACAAAGATTTTTTCTCTGAGTTTTCTAAATACCGATGCATCTTTGTAGATAGTATAACCGTTGCTTCACGTTTATGTCTATTATGGGCAAGGATGCAACCTGAAGCTTTTTCTGATAGATCAGGAAAAGAAGATAAAAGAGCTGCTTATGGGTTGCTTGCTCAAGAGATGATGGCTTGGCTCAATCAGTTTCAACATATCAGAGATAAAGACATCATAATAGTTGGCACATTAGGTCAATATCTCGATGACTGCAATCGTCCAACTTGGCTACCTCAATGTGAAGGAGCTAAAACTGCTAGTGAGATTCCAGGGATAGTTGATGAGGTAATCAGCATGGTTGGAATCAAGAAAGATGATGGTACAGAGAAACGTTCATTTGTCTGTCAGACTATTATAGCTCTTTTTACAATAATCCGAACAGATCATAATATGCTACTGCTCTACCATAGCCATAAGCACATATCTTATCCTATTCGGACTATTGCGAGAAGTGCTATAATACTTGGGGATACCCTGCTAAAGATCGAAGTGGCTGCCTTGATATGGTTGAAGAACCGCATTTAGGTAAATTATAGCTCTTTTTACAATAATCCGAACAGACCGTAATATGCTACTGGCCTGCTATAGCCATAAACACATATCTTATCGCATTCGGACTATTATAAGAAAGGCTATACTTGCGAAAATTAAAGCCAAAACTTTGCTGTTTAATTAAAAATTGGAGAAATTATTATGGAACAAAGCTTTTTCAATATCGGTCAAAAAATTCCCTTTTTCAGTGTAAAAGAATACTTGGATGATCAATCGCCAATACCAGAAGATATAATCGCACCAAGGATTCTAACTAAAAGAGGTCTATTAGTACTGGGTGGCCCACCTAAGATTGGCAAGAGTGATTTTCTAATTTCATGGCTTGTCCACGTGGCTGCTGGAGTTTCATTTTTGGGTATGACTCCAAGCAAACCTATGAAAATTTTCTATCTGCAAACTGAAATCGAATATGACTACATGAAAGAACGGTTGCAACAACTTCAGCTTGATGAGGAACTTCTGAATATAGCTGCCAATAACTTAATTATCACGCCAAGAGTGCAATTATCTTTTACCAGTGAAGAAATAGATGAAATTAAAAATACTGTCAAAGAACGTTTTAAGCCTGATATTATTGCGATTGATCCTCTTCGCAACATCTTCAACTCAAGTGAATATGGTAATGAAAATGACAACAGCGCTATGCTATTCTTTTTGCAAAAAACGCTTGAAAGACTGAGAAATGTTATCAATCCAGATTCGGGCATAATACTCACTCACCACACAAAAAAACTGTCCAAAAAGATGCTGGAAGAAGATCCATTTCAAGGCCTAAGCGGTGTTGGATCTTTACGTGGATTTTATAGCACTGGCATGGTGATGTTTGCTCATGATGAAGAAAGCACTACCCGTCAAATAGTGTTTGAGCTGCGAAATGGTGAACGTGTGGCAAGCAAGCTTGTCGATAAGATAAATGGTCGTTGGAAGGTTGTAGACCAATGGAGTTGATTCTTTTTTTCACTTAATTTATAGGAGGACAATATGTTATCAGATTTTTTAACTGATTTTAATACTGCAAAATTACAAAGTAATTTAATACCAAAAGGTACAATAGTCAAGGTAAAAATGGCAATAAAGCCTGGAGGTTATGAAAATTGGTTCACTAAAAGCTATGCTACCGGCAGCATCTATTTAAACGCTGAATTTATTGTTACTGAAGGTCCATACGCAAAACGCAAGATTTTTCAAGTAATTGGTATTAAAAGTGGCAAAGCAAGCGTTGAAGGAGAAGATACTTGGGGAGAATCTGGACGTTCTATGCTTAGAAGTATTTTAGAGTCAGCACGAAATATTCATGCACATGACACTTCAGAAAAAGCAGTTGTTGCTAGAAAAATCAACTCTATAGCTGATTTTAACGGGTTAGAGTTTACTGCAAAAGTTGGTATTGAAGCTGATCGGTATGGAGAAAAAAACAAGATTGCTACTGTTATTACCCCAGAGCAAAATAAAAATGTTGAAAATGATTGGGTTGTTCCGTTTTGAGGTATGACGAATATGGATTGCTGCCATTGAGAGGGCTATGAAAGATGCAGTAGGAAAAAACGTAAAGCTGAAAGAAGAAGCGATAAAATGGTTAAATTCGGAGTCTTTTGAAACTGTTTGTGAGCTTTGATTTTCAATATGTCAAAAAGCATTGTTTCGATATTCTCGAAAGAAAAAAGTAGTTCTAGTTTTTTAAGATAAAAGAATGTTTAAGCATAAAAATGCACTTCAAAAAAAATTTTCATTTTTCCCGGAAAAACCTGTGAGAAATCCGGTATATATATAATAAGAGAGGCAAACATGTCAATACTCACACAATCAGGTCGAGCAGCAATAACAGCAAGTATAAAAGAGCAATCTCTACATCTTGCCTGGGGCAGTGGTGATGCAAGCTCTGGAAGTAGCCATAAAGTAGAAAAAACTTTCGTTAAGGGTGAAATAAAACTTGATCATCAACCTGTTAAAGATGTGAAGGTTGTTACAGGACAAACAATGCATCAGCCAAGTGTTGACTATACAGTTGATAGCAGTACTGGTGTAATTAAACGTACGGAAAATAGCTCTATTCCAGTAAGTGATAAAGTTACCATAGAGTACATTCAAAGCACACCACCTGAACCTATAAATTCTATAAAGCTCTTGAATGAACTTGGCAGACGTACTGCAGATGAGGTTCTCTTCTGCACGGGTGATGAGAATGGAGAACTTATAACTCCTTCTGGAAGGTTTAGGCCTTCTGATGTACCAACCAATAATCTTTTTCTCAAATTCACTTTCGATTTCACGGATGCAGCAAATCGAGTAATCAGAAAGCTAGGGGTTATGGTTGGTACTAAAGTAAAAAAAGAATTACCTGAAGGACAGAGATATTTTGAACCTCAAGATATAGAAGACCATGGGATTTTATTGGTTTTGGAACATACCGTACCACTTATCAGAACATCTGCAACTCGGGAAACTTTTTCATTTGTTGTAACTTTTTGAAACAAAATGACTTTAAACGCCTATTATAACCGTTTTAATCCTGACAAAGAATACGAAAAAAGCTTGTTCCTGGCAGGAAGAGGTTTACAGTCTGCAGAATTAAATGAAACTCAGGAGTATGCTCTCTCTAAGCTTAAAGGCATAGGCGATGCAATATTTCGTGATGGCGATGTTATAACAGGAAGCAATTGTATTATAGATGGGGAAACTGGTAAAGTTACACTTGAGTCAGGAAAAATCTATCTTCGTGGAGCAGTTAGAAAAGTAGAAGCAAAAGAGTTTGTTATTCCACTGAGTACCACAGTGCGTATCGGTGTTTATTATCTAGAATCTACGATTACAGAACTTGAGGACGAAAATCTTCGTGATCCTGCTGTTGGTACACGTAATTATCAAGAAGTAGGAGCTGCAAGGCTTAAAGTTTCCACCATTTGGGGTTATCAAGCAGAAGGTCTTTCTCCACGTTTTTCTGTAAATGGCGAATTTTATCCAATTTATAACATTGAAAATGGAGTATTGATAGAACATTCACCGCCACCACAAGCAAATATAGTAACTACTGCGCTTGCTCGTTATGACAAAGAGGCAAATGGTTCCTACGTTGTAAATGGCCTTGAAGTGATGTTCCTCCACAAAGAAGAAAAGGGAGAAGAAGGGGTAAAAAAAGGTAAAAAAGAAATATTTGTGATTAATGAGGGTAAAGCTCATGTTGATGGCTATGAGATTGAACTTCCTCACAGTATTCGTGTTTCTTTTGATGAAGATCCGGATATAAAATCAGTTGAATCAGAACCACATACTTTTCAGCCAAATAGCCAAAGAGTAATGGAACTTAAAGTTAATGATTTTCCAATAAGTGAAATCAAAAAAGTAGATATAACCGTTCAAAAAACCATTACCATTACTCATGGTTCATATTCAGGAGCTGTTGATCCAATACCTGACTCTGCGGTACTTGAGATTATTCAAATTAAACAAGGCAATGTTATTTATGAAAATAGTATAGACTATAAGTTAAATGCAGGAAACGTTGATTGGTCATTACCAGGTAAAGAGCCAGCTCCTGGAAGTAGTTATCAAATAACTTACCGCTGTCGTACTCATGTAAGCCCTGAAGATATAAGTGAAGAGGGATGCAAAGTAAAAGGAGCAGTTGATAACAGCTTGGTTCTGATTGATTACACCTGGAAAATGCCCCGCTATGATTTAATTACTATCGATAGCAAAGAAGCAGTAAGGAGAATAAAAGGTATAGCTCACCCTTGGCGACCATCAATGCCTAAAGCACCTAGCGGACAACTTTTGCTCTGCTACATTCATCAGACATGGAAAAACGGAGAAAAAGAAGGGGTAAAAATAGTGAATAATGCTATTCATGCTGTACCGATGAATGAGCTTGAAGCAATGAAAAAAGGAATAAATGATCTTTATGCACTTGTTGCACAGGAGCGTTTACGCAATGATGCAAATTCAAGAGAACCTACCACCAAAAAAGGAGTATTTGTTGATTCGTTCTTTGATGATGATATGCGTGATCAAGGAATTTCGCAGACTGCAGCAATAGTAAACAAGGAACTAATTTTACCAATAGATGTAACGATTGCTGATATTGATGGGGGAGAAAAAACTTATTTATTGCCATATAAACTTGAGCCGGTACTGGAGCAGCTTTTACAGACCAAAGGAGAAAAGATCAATCCATATCAAGCTTTTGATCCAATACCGGCACAAATTACTCTAAATAAAAACATTGACCACTGGACGGAGGTTACCACGAATTGGAAAAGTCCAGTAACCAGAGTATTTAATATTACGGAAACAACAGAGCTGCTGTCAAGTACTTCATACGAAACTGAATTTATGAGAGAAGCAGTACAGAATTTTGAAATTGAAGGTTTTGAGCCAGGTGAAAAGCTTAAGGAATTAAAGTTTGATGGAATTTTTATTCAACCTCAAGCATAGAAAATATTTGAAAGAAAAACATGATCGCAACATTTATTGCTGATAACAGAGGAAAAATAAAAGGAAGATTTACTGTACCAAGAAACATTCCTGCTGGGACTAAGTTAGTGCAGTTCTTCGGTGATAAAGGCAGTTATGGAGAAGCAACTTATACTGGTAAAAAAACAATTACCATAGAGGAAAGAAGAAGAGTTATCGCAGCAAGAAGAGTTGATCCTTTAGCCCAGACATTTACACTAAATGAAAGTAGGCACATAGGAGGTGTAGAGCTATGGTTCACAAATAGCGGCAAAAAACGTGTTGTTGTGCAGATTAGAGAAACAGCAGTAGGAATGCCCTCGCAGACTGTCATTGCTGAAAGCTATATTGAGCCAAAAGATATAAAGATAGATGGCACAGCAACACGTATAGAGTGGTCACCAGTGTTTTGCCATGTAGGACAAGAGTATGCAATAGTTTTACTTACCGATGACGCAGATACTGCAGTAAAAATAGCAGAACTTGGCAAATATGATGCAGTAAATAGCCGTTGGGTAACAAGTCAGCCTTATCAAGTAGGAGTATTACTATCATCAAGCAATGCAAGTACCTGGACTCCACATCAAAATTTAGATTTAACGTTTCGATTACTAGCTGCAAAATTTAGCGAAAATTCTCACGTTATTGATCTTGGTAAAGTTACTGCAAACAATACTTCAGATTTAATTGTTTTGACGAACGTCGAAAAAGTAGCATTTGATACCAATGTAGAATTTATTCTGACAGATGAAGAGGGAAGAGAAAACTTTTTGTCTGATAATTTGCCGCTCGCACTGCGTGAAAGATTATCTGGAGAGCTAACGGTAAAAGCAAGCCTAAAAGGAGGGCGAGAGAAAAGTCCAGTGCTATATCCTGGGTTACAGCTAGTTATGGGTAATCTTTCAGAGTCTGGAGATTATGTTACAAGAAGCATTACAGCAGGGGCTAATACTAAGATCACCATAACATATGATGCGCTAATACCTAGCACTGCAGACGTTAAAGCATATGTGCAAAAAAATGTGGATTGGCAATTAGTAAATTTAACATCAGGAAAACCAATAGGGGAAAATTGGGTAGAGAGGACTCATGTACTGACAAACTTTAATGCTAATGAGACAAGAATAAAATTAGTTTTAAGTGGAACGGTTATCTATCGTCCTAAAGTAAAAAATTTGCGAGTGATTATTACTTGAATCAATGCCAAATGACCAAACCAAACGAGGATATCCTTTGCCACATCGAGAAAATATTGCAGTGGAAGATGTAGTACGTATTCGAAAAGCTATAGAAAAAATAGATGAAGATATTACCGAAAGAGAAGATAAACATAATCAACTTAAAAGTAATTTTGAAAGATTTAGCTTTGAATCTTTTTTAAATTTGTGGGGTAATGAATGACAATTGCCAAAGAAGTAGTTTATGCATTGCATCAGAGACTGAAAGATCTATCTGTAAATGCTACCCCTGATCAACTCGCCTATCTCGCAAAATCTCTAGAGTCTATTGCTGGGCAAAGTACAGTACTTGATATTGTACAGATGACTGATGCAAAATTAAAAGAGCTTCTTGACAGTAGCACAAGTCATTTAAATAAATTAGATAGTAGTAAAAACAATGCATTAGCGGCAATCTCTGAATTAGAAGGAAAGTCGTTAAAGAAAATAGATGAAAAAGGAATTACAAACTTATCACTACTTGATAGCAGAAAAGATTCACATGTTGCCACCATCAATAATGCCGGAGACTTAAATAGCATAAGAAACACATTAAATAGCCTTAAAGCCATAAGCGATATACCAACTGGTTCATCAATTATGAAGGAAATAAAAACCAGAGAAGACCAATTAAAAACACTCACAACTAAATTTAACTCGATTAATGATGTGCCAAATGGGTCATCAATTATAAAAGAGATAAGAAAGCGCAATATGGTTGAACCTGAATCATTACCTTTTCTGTTCGGCATTCTTAATCGATATAATGACTATGGTTGGTCTGATGATAATGGCTATTTCAAAACAGAATTAGGGCAGTGGTATAAAGATACAGCAAAAACCGACTATATGCTGCAGCTCCTTGCAGGTAGTAATACTTATGATTGTACGTATTCTAGTTTTTATCATCCACCACAGTTGTACTTCTTACAAGGAAGTAACGGTAAATTTCTGTACAGAAAAGCATTTTTACGTCGTAGTCACAGCTCAGATCAATACAGTTACCCATATGCACTACTTGGAGTAATATTTGTAAAAAACACTACAAACAGCGATAAAACGC
Organism: Wolbachia endosymbiont (group A) of Pherbina coryleti; assembly: GCF_964026875.1. Classification (NCBI taxonomy): domain Bacteria; kingdom Pseudomonadati; phylum Pseudomonadota; class Alphaproteobacteria; order Rickettsiales; family Anaplasmataceae; genus Wolbachia; species Wolbachia endosymbiont (group A) of Pherbina coryleti. Next base: position 765,328 of record NZ_OZ034706.1, on the reverse strand, counting down.
GAACGCTTCATTTTAGTGGTTCATCACGTTGGAGTTCAGGATATGAAGGAGCAGGGTTATTCGTAGGAACACCTAGTCACGTTAATACTAATAAATCGGCAATTTCAGGAATAACTTGGACAAATATTTACAACTACTCAACTAATTCCGCAGTATTTAGTAGTTCAAATAATATTACTGTGCCAGCAAATAAGACAATAGCAATTTTATTTTACGCATCGCCATATTTTTACACATCTGATTATCACCATTACAGTTGGTTTATGAGGTGGAGTATTTATAACTTTCGGAGCAATTTTTTAACTACAGGGCTTGAGATAGATGTGGAAAGAACGCTAAAAGCTTGGCAATGTCCTGGATTATCTAACACGCATGAGATTTGGAGGTAACAAACAATGTCTATCTACATTAGATTTGAAAATGATAAACAAGTAGAAACAACAATACTTGAAAGCAAGCCAAAAGGTAAAAATTGGTATGAAGCGCCAAAAGATTTTGATTGGCAAAAAAGCTATTGTTTAACAGAAGGAGGCAAAATTGCTCAGCGGAATCAAGAAGATATTGAATTGGAGTTATTGCAAAATGCGAAATTTTCTGCACTTTCTAATCTTCGTGCTTATTATGATAACTATACTAACCAATACACAGGACATTCTCACCAGAAGTCTAAGTCGTATGCGATACAAGCGAAAGCCGCAAAAAGCATTCTAGCAGACCAAGATGAAAAGGATAAAGAAATTATAGAACCTTTAGCAAAAGTCCGTGGTATTACAGTTATCGAAATGGCAAGGATAATCGAGGAAAAAGTGAAAAAAGCAGTAAAAGCGATAGTGAAATGCGAGGAGTTGGAAAACATGGCGAAGAGGAAAATTGAAGAAGCTAAAAGTGAAGAAGAACTGCAAACTTTGCTAGATGATTGTAAACAAAAAATGCAAAACCTAGAAACTTAAATTCTTTTCAAAAATCAGCGTGCAAGGAAAAAAATGACAGAAGAATTTTTGCACGGAGTAAATGTTATAGAGGTAACCTCTGGAGCAAGGGCAGTACGTACGGCTAAATCATCAGTGATAGGTGTAATTGGTACTGCACCTGAAGCAGATGAGCAAAAATTTCCGCTAAATAAACCAGTGTTAATTGCAGGAAGCTTAAAAGAAGCAGCAAGACTTGGAAAGAGTGGCAGTTTACCTTCTGCAACAAACGGAATATTTTCCCAAATTGGTGCAACAGTAGTAGTTATTCGAGTTAAAGAAAGTGAAAACAGCGATTCAAAGCTCAAAGAAAGTGAAACTATCCAAAATATAATTGGCGGTGTTGATAAAGAGACTGGAGAGTATCAGGGGATAGAGGCATTCCTCAGTAGTGAAAGCATAGTTCATATTGCTCCAAAAATATTAATTGCACCTCAGTTTACTCATCAGTTACCTGAAATAGATGGAGTAAATCCAGTAGTGAGTGCTTTAATTTCCATAGCAGAAAAATTAAGAGCAATTATTGTTGCAGATGGACCAAATACTAATGATGAAGAAGCAATAAAATGGAGAAAAAGTGTAGGCAGCTCAAGAGTTTACGTAGTTGACCCTTGGGTTAAGGTATTTATTGAAGGAAAAGAAGGAACCTTGCCAGCAAGCCCATTTGTAGCTGGTTTAATAGCAAAAGTAGATAGCGAACAAGGATTTTGGCACTCACCTTCAAATAAAGAGATAAATGGTATTGTTGGAACAAGCAGGCCTATTGATTTTACGCTCGGTAATACAAATTGTAGAGCAAACCATTTAAATGAAAATGAAGTAACAACGATAATTCATCAAAATGGCTATAGGCTTTGGGGAAATAGAACATGTTCAAACGATTCGAAATGGGCTTTTCTATCAGTAAGGCGCACTGCAGATTTAATTAACGATAGTTTACTTCGAGCTCATCTCTGGGCAGTTGATCGCAATATCACAAAAACTTATATAGATGATGTGATTGAGGGGGTGAATTCTTACCTTGCAAGTTTAAAAGCGCAAGGAGCAATTATCAGTGGAAAATGTTATGCAACTCCCGAACTCAATACACCGGCAAATATTGCAAGTGGAAAAGTATACTTTGACTTTGAGTTTACACCACCATATCCGGCAGAACAAATAATATTCAGGTCTCATCTCGTAAATATAAGTTAGGAGAAAGCAAAGTGTTACCGAAAATACTGAGAAATTTTAACGTATTCGTTGATGGTCGTGGTTATGCAGGAAAAATAGATGAAATAACCTTGCCAAAACTTACCATAAAAACAGAGGAATACAGAGCTGGTGGTATGGATATTCCAATAAATATTGATATGGGCATGGAGAAGCTTGAAGCAGATTTCACTTTTTCTGAATACGATACAGAGCTCTTTCGGCTATTTGGGTTGATAAATGGAAATTCAGTAGCTTTGACGCTAAGGGGCGGATTACAAGGCAGCGGAAACAATGATATTGAAGGAGTAATAATCAATTTAAGAGGCATTTTTAAAGAGTTTGACTTTGGTAACTGGAAACCTGCTGAAAAAGCAACGCTGAAGTGTACTGTAGCTGCTCATTACTATAAACTTACTATAGGTGGTAATGAGTTAATAGAAATCGATGCTGAAAATATGATTAGAAAGATAAATGGTGTTGATCAAATGGCACTACTTCAAACGGTGCTTGGAATATGAAGATTTTTAGAATTCTATTTTTTAGATGTTGATCAAATAGTTACAACATTTTACAAGATTTTATTTTTTATAGGAGAATTTTATGCAAACTATAACACTAAACAACCCAATTACAGTTGATGGTATTTCTGTCTCAGAACTTACCGTTAGACGTCCAAAAGTTAGAGATTATCTAGCTATTGAGAGACTTAGTGGTAGTGATCTAAGTAAGGAAGTAACTTTGACTGCCAATTTGACATCAGTTGCAAAAGAAGCGATTGAAGAGTTAGATATTGCTGATTATGTAAAAGTACAAGAGGTATTAAAGGATTTTTTTTCACCGATTATCCAAAAAACTTGAGATTAGAAATACTAGTGCTTGGCTCTATCATAGGTGGTGGAGTTGAGCACATTCTTGATATGGAGATTAGTGAATTTATCTTATGGCATAAAGCAGTGAGGAAGGTACAATGTCAACATTATCTATAAAAATCGGAGCAGTTTTAGATGGAAGTTTTAATACTGTAATAAAAGGAAGTAGTAGTCAACTTACCCGTCTTGGTGAGAATATAAGAAAGCTTGACTCATCTTTAAAATCAGTATCAAAGTTTAAGCAGTTGGGTCATGATGTTTTAACTAGCAGAAGGTCATGGAAGGGCTTTGAAGATCAAGTAAAATCTTTAGCTAAACAAATGAAAGCAATAGAGAAACCGAGCAAAACTTTAAAAGCAGAATTTGACAAGGCCAAAACCTCCGCAACAAAAGCAAAAGAAGCATATTTGAAAAAGAGAGATGCTTTACATTCATTCAATGAAGAAGTAAGGAAAAGTGGAAGAAATATTAAGTACTTAGTAAGTGACCAACATAAACTTGGCTCTTCTATTGAAGTATTAAAAGGTAAGTATGGTAAGCTTGGATCTGCAATACGTAGTCACCAAAGTTTTTTAGCAAGCAAAGCACATTTTAAGTCACAAATAATAGAAACAATTGGGCTTGGATTAACGCTTGCAGCTCCAGTTAAAGTTGCAATTGATTTTGAATCGGCTATGGCTGATGTAAAGAAAGTAGTAAGGTTTGATAGTAAAAAAGATGAAGCTAATAAATTTGCTCAAGAGCTCAAAAAGTTGTCTCGTGAAATACCCTTGTCAGCTGCAGAATTAGCACAAATAGCTGCAAGTGGTGGTCAACTTGGTATTGACAAAAATGATCTTATAAAGTTTACAACAGTAGTTGCCAAAATGACCACAGCGTTTGATATGTCGGCAGAAGAAGCTGGTAATGCTATTGCGAAAATATCCAACGTCTATGGAATTAAAGTTGATGGTATGGAAAATGTAGGTAACATAATAAACCATCTCTCAGACAATACCGCTGCTAAAGCACAAGAAGTGGTTCTTACATTAAATAGAATTGGTGGTAATGCTAAACAGTTTGGTTTAGAAGTTGATCAAGCAAGTAGCTTAGCAAGTACGTTCATAAGTTTAGGTAAACAACCTGAAAAAGCAGCAACTGCTATAAATAACTTTCTTAGTAAACTACAGACTGCAAGAGAGCAAAGTCCTGAATTTCACGATGCATTAGATGAGATGGGAACAAGTATAGAAGAGCTCGAACAAACCATTAAAAAAAATCCTCAAGAGGCAATATTACAATTCCTTGAAACTTTAAAAAGAATAGACGATCAAGAGCGTGCCGGTATTCTTATGAATCTATTTGGCGCTGGGTTTCAAGATGACATTGCTCTTTTAGTAGGAAGCTTAGACATTTATAAGAAAGCTATTGAACAGGTAGCTGATAAAGGAAAGTACCGCTCCTCAATGCAGAAAGAATTTGAAAATCGGGCAAACACTACAGCTAATAAATTACAATTACTTAAAAATGCAGTATTTGAAGCTGGAATGAATCTAGGGTCAGTGATGTTGCCTACTTTAAATTATGTAGCTGGAAGTTTGAAAGCAATAACAGAGCGTATAGCTTCTTTTGCAGAAAAATATCCAACTTTAACTACAGTAATCATGAGTACTTTAGCAGCTTTGATAAGTTTGAAAGTCTTAGTAGTGGGAGTAGGCTATGGAATTACTTTATTAGGAAGTACAATTTTTGGTCTTAAAGCAACGATATTGGCAACATTTTCATTTTTATCAGCTATAGTTTTCCCTGCAGTAATAACAGGGCTAAGAGCAATAACACTAGCTGTAATGACTAACCCAATTGGACTTTTAATAGCGAGTCTTGTTTCTGGTGCAGCTTATGTTCTAACTAACTGGCAAAAAGTGAAAGACTTTTTCTCTAGCTTTTGGAAATCACTCATTGAACCTATAGGAAAAGCTTTTTCATGGATGGGAAATACAGTTAGTAGCATATTTGCTGAGAATAACCCGATTAGAAAATTTGAAAATAATGGAAATTTTGTTAATAAGCTTTCTAAAAATAGCATTTTCAGTAACGGAAACCCATTGACAAGTAATAGTGCTATTAAACAATTTTCAGAAAATAGTAAAGGCAATTTTGAGAGTTTTAAAGTTAAAGGTGTTATAGAAGAAAAAAGAGCTATAGAACAAGAAGAAATTGAGAAAGCATTCAAGAAAAGTAGATATGAAAATAGGGAATCTAAAGTATATAACCAAGCATTCTATCAAACGTTTAATATCAACATTAAGTCTGAAGATGTCCGCAGCGTTGCTGATGCAGTAATAGAACGATTTAGAGAACAAGCACGTGGGGCACTTTTTGATATAGTTGAAGAGTTACATTGATGTTGCTTGGAAAATGTAAGCTTGAACCAATAAGCCTAAGATACAGTAAAGAAAAAAGGTGGTATACAATTGAATGTATTGAAAAAACGTCGCTACAAAACATTGGTTCAGGAATTGAATGTATTGATTTAACAGGAGTGATTTATTCACGTTATCAGAGTAATGGCTTAGAACAGCTAAAAAATATACGTAACACTCAAGAACCACACGTTCTAGTTGATAATTCAGGAAGTGTATTTGGAAATTTTGTCATTACTAATGTAGAAGAAAAGCAGATATTATTTTTTCCTGATGGAAAACCGAGAAAAGTTGAGTTTATTTTGAAGTTAAAAAGTTACAGTAAGTGATTTATTATTACACGAAAGAAAACGAAATGTTGGATTACATTTGCTGGAAACATTATGGATACAGTAGTGGAGCAGTGGAGGAAGTATTGCTTGAAAATCCAGGCCTTGCAGAATACGCAAGCTTTTTGCCCGCTGGATTAAGAATTAAGCTTCCTAAAATTCAAAAAATACTGAAAGAATCTGTTATAAATATTTTAGATGAATGACACCAGATTTTGATATAGTAGCAAAAAATAACCCAGTAACAGAGGTTTTAAAAAAGAGTTTAATATTACTACGTGTAACTGATGGATCCGGTACTACAAGTGACGAAGCTGAGATATGCATTAATTATAGCTCTAGCGCTTTAGAACTTAAGGGTAATTTACAGGTTTTTCTAGGATATAAAGAAACAGGTTTATTACCTATGGGGGTATATAAGGCAAATCAAATTACAATACAAAGTCCACCGCAAACTTTAAGAATAAAATGTGATGCTGCAAGTTTAAGAGGATCATTAAAGGAAAGAAAATCAAAGGAATGGAAAGACATTACCTTGGGAGATTTGATTAAAGAAATAGCACAAGAACATGGGTATGAAGGTAAAGTCGCTGAAAGATTTGAAAATATATTTATACCACATACCATTCAAGCAGAAGAAAGCGACATGAGTTTTTTGGAAGGATTAGGCAAAAAATATGATGCGTTAGTAAAACCAGCAGGAGGATATATAATTTTTATTCCAAAGGGAGAAGCAAGATCAGCGACTGGAAAGATGTTAGGTACAACAGTATTAACACCTAAAGATATTATAAATTGGGAGGTAAATTTTAATGTGCGTAACAAATATGGATCTGTTATTGCAAAATGGCACAGTTATGAAAAGGGAGAAACTATAGAAGAGAAAGTGGGAAATGAGGGTCCAAGTTATACCCTGCAAACGCTTTACTCTACCGCAGAATCAGCAATTAGTGCAGCAGCAGCCAAGTTAAAACAACTAAAACGTAGTACATCAAGTTTAAATGTAACTGTTCCTGGTAATCCAGAATTATTTGCAGAAGCTAAGATCAGCCTTTCAGGATTTTGTCAGGAAATTGAAGGTGAATGGGTAATTAGCAAGGCAGAACATATTCTGAATAATAGAGGATATCAAACTATAGTAGAGGCAGCAGTGAGCAAAGCTGTTTAAGTGAAACTTAAGCAAATGGTCATTTAATTCTAGATGGGTATAATTATTGCAGTACTACATGAACAGAAATATAAGAAGGCTTTTTCATAAAAATTCAATTATACGCCAAGGAGAATTTGATGGATTAATTTTTCTTATAGTGCTAACGGTGTGTATTGTGGTTATATATTTTTCCTTTTTTAAAAAAGGAGATGAGAGTTACAGTGCCACATTAGAAATCGCAGCTAAGAACTGTGACTTGGAAACTGTGAAATCCTTGATAAAAGATAATATAAGTATTGGTGAAAAATCATTACGTTATGTTGCAGGAGAAGGATGTTTAGAAATCGTAAGGTTTTTAGTAGAAGATGGTATTGATATTAATGCTACTAATAAATTCAAATGGACAGCGCTACATTCTGCTGCAGATCAAGGCTATTTAGAAATCGTTGAGTTTCTATTAGAAAAAGGAGCGAATCCTAATATAAAGGATAGCAATGGAAAAAGCCCTAGAAGAATAGCTGTAATGGCATCAAGGCACAACAAAGATAAACCTTACAGAGAAATAATAAAGCTACTTGCAGAAGCAGAGAATCGATACGAGTCAACAAAAAGTAATCACTAAAGCTGCAAGTTTTTTATGATCTCTATATAAACTCCCAAAATCATCCATAATAGATTAATACTTTCACATGAAAAAGCAAAAAATCCCAATAGCGGTAATAATAACAATAGTTCTACAGACTGTAGGATTCATCATACGCGTCAAGTTAAGGAAATAAAGGTATGAAAGAGATAGAATAATAAGGTATAAGTTCTCCCAGATATACTTTTAGTGAGAGAACCAATGAATAAAATAACTTGCTTATCAAAAAAGCTCAAAGAATTTTTTAATGAAAAAGCAGAGAAAATCTCAATTACAACAAGGTTTATAAAAAGAAAGAGAAAGCTAAAAGGTTCATCATTCGTAAAAGCCATGGTCTTGGGTAATATAGGAGTTGATAATTGTAGCGTAGAAACAATGTGTCAATTACTAAACGAGGACTCGATAGATATAACAAAACAAGGTTTGGATTTTAGATTTACTGAAGAAGCAGTGGAATTTATGAAAAGGATGTATAATGAATCTGTGATTCTCTTTAAAAATATCTTGCAAGTTGATTGCAAAATCTTACAGCAATTTAATAGTGTTAAATTATTGGACAGTAGCTATATTACTCTACCTAACAGTATGGAAGAGATGTATAAAGGTTATGGTACTAGCTACAGTGGCTATGAAAGCAATACTAAGTCTGGAATAAAGTTACAATTAGTTTTCGACTACATGAATCAGATAATAGACCAACTTAATTTAACGGAGGGGGTAAGATCAGACCAGGGATATAGGAAACATTTAAGTAATATATTAAGCAATGATTTGCTAATATCTGATCTCGGTTATTTTGTGCCAAGTTCTTTTAAACAAATCAATGAAATAGGAGCTTATTTCATAAGTCGTCGATACCAACATATATGATGTAGAAACAAATCAAAAAATGGAGTTATTAGAATGTTGAGAGGATAAGTTATTTTTAGAAAACGAGGTATTGTTAGGAAAAGAAGCAAAAATTAGAGTAAGAATTATATGTCAGAAACTAACTGAAGAACAGTCTATGGGCAGAAGAAGGAAAGCTAATAGATTAGCAAGATCGCAGATCCTCTAAAAGAAATCAAAAATTGTTGAACTGGTCAATATTTATAACTAATGTTCCAGAAAATAAAATTAGTGCTGAGCAAGTATTAACGATTTACAGAGTAAGGTGGCAAATTGAGTTATTATTTAAATTGTATAAAAGCCATATCAGGCTTGATAAGCTAAAAGGAAAGCCATGCAGAGTATTATGTGAACTATATGCTAAATTGTGCGCAATTCTTATATTTCACGGCATAGTTGGTTGCACAGAAGTGAAAAAGAATACAGAACTTAGCTTAACAAAGGCATTTATTGAGCTAAAAAGGCGGGTTAGAGAGTTATTTTTAGTATTAACCAAAATTAATAGTTTAAAAGCATTTCTTAAAAAACTCACTATAACTTGGTCGCGATTTTCATTAAAAGACAAACGTAGAAGGGCTAGAGTATCCACTTTAACCTCTCTAAATTTGCTCACAATCTCTTAACTTGACGCGTATGGTAAACAAAACATTCTACGTAATTCCTGATCATTAATCGTTTTATATTTTCTTACTAGATTTAATATTTTCTCTCCCTCATCTTCAAAACAGATTTTTTCATTTGATACAGGAATTAGGTCTACAATACCAATCGACAATATCTCTGCTATAGCATACAACTTTTCAATCGAAATTTTACGTGTTCCTTTTTCATATTGTAGTACTATTTGATACGTTACGCCAATTTTTCCCGCTAAATCTTTTTGAGTATAACCTCGCTTTAACCTCCAGCTCCTTACTTTTTGTGCTATCTGATACTTTATCAAGGTATTTGCCATAAATATTATACAGGTTAATACTACCAAATAAAGATATACAAAAACTTCTACGTTTCAATTTTAGTTGAATATTTCTTCACAATTGTGTATAATTATTAATGCTTTTTATCTTACTTTCTCATGGCTCTTTCAAAATTTTTAGATCCTAAGCTTGATTTAACATTTAAGAAAATTTTTGGTACTGAAAAAAATAAGAATATCCTTATTCACTTTTTGAATGACATCTTAGGCTTTACTGGAGTCAATACTATTCAAGATGTTGAGTTCCTTAGCACTATTATGAATCCTGAAATTGCTTCTGATAAACAAAGCATCGTTGATGTCCTCTGTAAGGATTCTCTCGGAAATAGGTATATTGCGGAAATGCAGCTTGCTCGTGATAAAGGCTTTGAAAAACGTGCTCAACTTTATGCTGCTAAGGCTTACTCAAGGCAGGCTGATAAAGGTGGTAAGTACATTGATTTAAAGAAGGTTTTCTTTATTGCTATTTCTAACTGTAATTTATTTCCTGATAAGCTTGATTATATATCTAGCCATACCATAAGAGATGAAAAAACTAACGAGCATGACTTAAAAGATTTTCAATTTATTTTCATTGAGTTACCAAAGTTTCCTAAGAGTAGAGAAGAGCAGCTAGAAAATGTAGTAGATCGTTGGCTATTTTTCTTCAAATATGCAGAAGAAACGACCGATGAAGATTTAAGAAAAATAGCAGAAAAATCACCAATAATAAAGCTAGCATATGATGAGTTAGATAAGTTTCATTGGAATGAGAAAGATCTTGTAGCTTATGAAGAAAGGGTCATGGATTTACAGAAAGAAGCTGCTATCTTAGAACAAAAACTTGATGATGCTAAACATGAAGGTAGACAAGAAGGTAGACAAGAAGGCATCCAAATCGGCCATCAAAAAGGTAAAGTTGAAGGTAAAATTGAAGTTGCAAAAAATTCACTCAAGGCCGGTGTCTCTATTGATGTTATAGCTCAAATTACCGGTCTCTCTCATTCTGAAATTTTACAACTCAAGGAAAAAACATAAATACTACAACTTATTCACTTTACTTTTCAACATTTATGAAAATCTTTCCTAAGTCAGACATACCCCTTAATTAAGAGTCTAATGAACTGTCTAAAACAGCTATAAAGATTGCACATAGAATTATATAAATTATAGCCTTTCTTATAATAGTCCGAATGCGATAAGATATGTGTTTATGGCTATAGCAGGCCAGTAGCATATTACGGTCTGTTCGGATTATTGTAAAAAGAGCTATACTATCATAACGTTACCCAAACTTCTATATCAAAGCTACGTACTGTAAGTTCAATATGGAAAACACATTAACCACTTAGCATTATTACCTGTAACGTCTACTTCATCCATTTTATTATTAAGACCATCAAACTTGCTACTGGTTTCCCTAATTATTTTGACTACCTTTACTTTAAATCCTATTGTAAACTTTCCCCTATTTTGCATATTATACCTCCATCTCTCATATTTTAGTCTACCTACTGAGGTTATTCACAAGCTTAGTTACTCCTATGTCAGAAAGACAAGTTGATACTTTTGAATGGCCTTGAACGGAAGCATTACTTAAATAACTTTGAGGCTCTAAACTCATTTCCTTTGCACCATCAACTTCTAATCTACCATCTCCGTTGTGTAATATCTGCTCTATTGATTGATTTAGTACAACATTTAGCCCGCTATTAAACTCTACCATAAACTTGTCAAACTTTTTCGAACTTAATTTACCAGCTTCTCTACCAGGAAATGCTTTCTCTAAATATGATTTTAAAATACCTGAAATCTCATTAAATTTACCACTCATGATTTTTCCTGTAACTTCTTTCTGTATTTCCACAAAATCAATATTTAACCGATGCATTGATACACCACTTTTTAATCCAGCTTGCTCTACTACTTTCTCAAATCCCTTTGTAATATTTAATGCATAGCCCTGTGCTTCTAGTGGAGATATAGACTGATCTGCTGTAGAAATATACTTTTGACCTGTAACTTTTCTAACAAGCACGTCAAGTAACATTATTGTACCATTTACATCCATCGGTACACCAACTTGTGAGATTGAATCCTTAGTGCTCGATATTTTCTCAGGTTTAGGATTTAATAATCCACCTATAGAGCTTTTCACCCAAGAAATACAATCATTTATCCATGAAGATGGTCTTATAACACTGCTTGTTGCTATTTCAGGTTGATTACTTGAATCTATAGCAAGTGGTTTTCTTGACATATGGTGACGAGCATGATCTCTATGGTGATGACGGCGTTTGCGTTGCACAGGTTTTTCTCCTTTTTCATTGAGCTTTTTCTCTAAATATTCTGCAATATTATCATGTCCTTTATCTCTAGCAATATTCAGTGGCGTTTTACCATCCTTTTTGTCTCTAGCATTAATGTCGGCCCCTTCACCTATAAGGTACTTTACTACATCCAGATGACCACTCCAAGAAGCCCAATATAGCGATGTCCGACCATTTCTATCAGTATCATTAATATTCACCCCTTTGCTGAGTAGGAGAGTTATAATATTTTTATTATTGTCCTCAGCAGCACGCTGTATAGGCTTTTTGCCATATTTATCCTCAGCATTAATATCAGCCCCTTTTTCTATCAAAAACTCTGCAACTTCTAAATAACCTCTTCTTGCAGTATGATGTAGTAGTGTCCAACCATCACTATCTTTAGTATCTACGCTAGCACCTTTACTTACAAGATCTTTAACTTTATTAACATCATTACTTCGCACTGCAACCAATAATTGTTCATTTAACCCTAATTGTGTTTGTTGTAAATACACTGCGACACTGTCATGTTTTTGATCAATAGCAATATCTTGTGGTGTTTTGCCATTCTTATCTTTAGCATTAATATTAGTTCCTTTTCCTACTAAGAACTTTGTAACCTCTAAATAACCTTGCGATGCAGCCAAGTGTAGTGATGTCCAACCATATTCATCCTTAGCATCTAGACTAGCACCTAGATTTACAAGACCTATAACTTTATTAAGATCATTATTTCCTATTGCGATTAATAACTGTTTATCTAGCGTTAATTGTGTTTGTTGTAAGTACTGTACAATATTATTATGTCCCTTATCTCTAGCAATATCTAGCGGTGTTTTGCCACTACTATCTTTAGTACCAATATTAGCCCCATTATTTATAAGATCCTGCAATATACCGAAATGACCACCCCGAGAAGCTAAGTGTAGTGGTGTCTCACCATTTTTATCAACCTCATTAATACTTGCTTCTTTCATGAGAAAAAGTTGTACAATTTCTTCATCATTGCTTTCAACAGTAATGTATGTAGAACCTCTACCATATACACCTTGAATATCCTTGTGATTATTCATAACAGCAAAGTGCATAGGAGTCCTGCCAAGTACATCCTTAGCATTAACATTAGCTCCCCTATCAACTAAAAACTTAGCAATATCTGAATGACCTTTCAATGCAGCCCAGTGTAGTAATGTGCAGCCATATTTATCAGTCGCATTAACACTCACATCTTTACTAACAAGAAACTCTACTGTGCCTAAGTTACCACTCCAGGTATAATAAAACCCGCCATGTGTCCTATCGCTGATATCTTTAGCAATAAGATCACTAATTGTCTTTAGATCTTTTTCATTTTTTACAGTAAGTAACAATTCTTTATCTAAGTGTGCTTGCATAAAGACTTGCCTCATCGTACCAGAATTAGTATAACGCTCCTCATCTTCAGGAGTTCTACCACTTTTATCTTTAACATCAATATCAGCACCTTTACTTATAAGATACTTCACCATACCTAAATGATGATCAGAACGTGAAGCATAATGTAGAGGGGTTTTGCCATCTTTATCTTTAGCATTAACGTTAGCACCTCGATTTACAAGACCTTGAACTTCATTAAAATCACTACCTTTTACTGCAGCCAATAATTGCTCATTTAATTGAGCTTGTTCTAAATATTGTATAATAACATCATGTTTTTGATCTTTAGCAACATCTAACGGTGTTTTACCATCCTTATCTTTGGCATTGATATTGGCTTCTCGATCAAGAAGAAGTTTTACTATTTTCAACCTGCCTGCTTTAATAGCTAGATGCAAAGGTTTTTCATTATATGCATTTTGAGACTCAATATCAGCGCCTCTATCAAAAAGAAATTTAACTATATCTAAATTACCTTCTTGCACAGCACAATGTAAAGGCGTTTCCTGATATGTTGTTTCATTATTGATGTTAGCACCATTATCAAGAAGAAATTCTACTATACTCCATTTACCTGCTTCCGCAGCACAAAGTATTGGTGTTTTACCAAACTCATCTTGAGCTTCAATGTTACCACCATTATCAAAAAGAAGTTTGACTTGATCTAAATCGCCATTTTGAGCAGCAAGGTGTAAAGAAGTTATAAGGCTTTTTTGCAAATTAGTAATAGAACTAACATAATTTAATTTATCTATACTATCTGCGTTGTATATTTTATCTATTTCATCACTTAATAGTATTTCTTTATCAGTGAATCTTATAGACAACGTTTTCATTTTAGGTTCTTTATAAAAATCCTTAAAATATATAATACATAACTCCATATTGGCATTAAAAGCGTTGGTAACTATCAAGTCATATCCAGAATAAAGAAAAGCATATTGCCCTGCCTTTTTAGATATAACCAGCTTATTCTTTTCTTCTACGTCTTGAGGAGTTATCACAACGATTTCTTTATCAGAGATTAAAAGTGAAGGCTTTAAATCTAGACTATCATCTATTTCCATCGGTGTATTATTAAAAATAATTTGTAATTTCTTATACCACTTATTTATAAGTGCATCTTTTAACCTAATTGTCATTACATCTTGCTGCAAATCAGTGGCTGATATAGACACCTTAATTAATAAATCACTTGCATCTTTAATAACCATTGATATTGGTTTAATACCCAAATCCTTATTTATTTGTTGTACCAACTTACGCAAATCTAACGTATTCCTTAAACTCCTTTTTCTGTTGATATTGTCATTCATTACTACTTCTCGAATAGGTAAGTCTTCTATATCGAGTGTTTCATGGTCTGAAGTAATTACACGTATACTGCTTTCTTCTACAACAATATTTCTCCTTTCACTTTCTTCTCTATTAAGTTCATTGTGTATATTTTCCAAAAACGCTGGACAAAAATCAAAGCTTCTTTTCTTCCTTTCACTTAAACATCTACCTAAATCTAACTTATTTTCTGATTGGCCAAGGAAAGTAGATTCTTCAACATCTTTGACCATAGAAGATATTTTACTTTGCTGATTGCCTGCCTCAGTCATCATTAATTTAGAGCACTGGTTTATTACATCCTGACCATAACCACTTAATAAGAGATTGTTTTGTAAAGTCCTTGACAATGCTGAGATTTGAGTACCATTTAACTTATTTCCAAACTCAGATAACTGTTCTAAGTTGCAGGAATCCTCTGTAAAGCCAATTTGATCTTGGAGTGACGAAAAGCCTAAACATTGATACGTTGGATTTCTATTTTCACTTTTAAAACCATCAATTGATATTAAACATTTAAAGTCAGTTTCTACTTTAGGAGTATATTTACTTTTATTTTGGTAATTTTCTGAAGCTATATCAATTAAACTTTGTATTTTTCCTACCTCGTGTAAGCTGAACTTATCTAATCTGCGGATTGTTATTGGTTCTAAGCCTAGATCAAACTCCAATGTAGAAATCCTATAAGACTTACTATTATTCCAACCTTTTATGTTGACCGTATGATTGGACCTCTTATCACGAAATATCAGATCTGTACCACTACTAGAAACTTCAATCTGATCCGGAGCAATATTTTTTAATATCACTACTCCTATACGTTCTTCATCGTTCCCTAGAGAAGTTAAAGTATCGTCTTGATTATGTGTAATACTGATAGACTGAGTAAAATCTACATTATATTCTTTTATGATCTTTCTATAATCACCCTTAAGTTTGTCTTGATAGTCTATTATTCCATTGACTTCTTGCTGTAAACCTAAATATTGGGAAAAATTACCATTGTTCCACAGAAGAAAATTAATATCTCTCCATTTACTTTGATCATTATAAAAATCTTCTATTCTAATAATCAAAGGAGCTTCTCCTTCTCTTATTAATAAGAGATCATCTTTATCTTTATATTTCTCAATATCTTTAAGATGGGAATCTATAACTACATGATCATCTTCAAAATCTTTAGACAATAAAAACATATTCTGAGTTTGTGTAGCTTGTAAAAAAGGAACTAATTTCCCTTTTTCTGAAGAAGAACATGACATTGACTCTATAATAGGGATAAATGCTTCTCCCTTTTTATTCATAATTATAAGATGCCTATAATTACGATCTTGAAAGTAGTTTTTTACTCGAATGTTACTATTATTATATTTTAAATACAGATCACATTGCTGGATTGAAAAATCTTTTTCAACCTCTGGCATAAATAGCGTATCTATTTTTTCATCATCTGAACTATTATCAATCTTAACTTCTTTATTATTTATATCATCAGTAATAACATATACGTCCCTTCCTTTTCCTCCTCTTGCAAACATGGTACCTTGGTCGAAGTTGATTACATCATCTCCTGAAGAACCGAAAACCATATGTGGAACTACACTATTATCTTGACTTTGTGTTTTTCCTCTAATAACACTCAAAACTTTATAACCCTTATTATTCTTTAGAATCTTTTTATAATGAGTTTCAACATCGTCAAATTTATTTAGAGAATATTCTGAATGTAATTCAAATGAATTAATCTTTATATTTGCTGAGTCTGATCTCTCAATCTTAGGAACAATATTACTACCATTTTTATCTATCAGTACAAAGTGAGGTTTATTACTGCTCTGCTCGACATAATTTTTTACATCAAGAGTAAATTGATTATTTTGACCAAAATTTATTTTCAAAGATAAAGTATTACTCTCTTTAGAGTAGGTTATCTGATCACAATCACTTAATAAATCAATCTCTGGAAAAACTACAGTTCCTGTTCCATCTACATTAATTTCTGAATATAAACCCCTACCTTTATAGTCTGCAGTTTTTACGTAAAAAGTATAATTGCTTTTTCCACCTTCGACTGTAGTATACGGCGAAATGATAACTTTTCTGCAATTTTTGACTACATCTTTCTTATTTCTACTAACACCGCCACCACTATCTATTATAACATCACGGTTATCACTTCCTGTAAAATGCTCAGAATAACCCATACACAAGACCTCATCTACCTTGTTCTGTCTTCCAATATAATGGTAATTAAAGAGGTTGTTACTAACATAATCATCAATTAACAAACGATTATTTATTCTTACCTTTAATCTCCCATAGGCATTAGGCTTAAAACGATAGTCAATCACACCTGTAACTTTATTTTCTGCTAATTGACTTAGATCAAGTATATTAATAGAGTTACTTCCACCAATCATTTTGCCTGAAAAGCTAGGGTTATTTACAATAACAAATCTGTTTGCTACATTATTGCCACCAGTTATTTTTGTTGTACCTGGATAAATTAGAAAATTATTGTTCCATTTATTGCTTCCAACAATTTCGCCTTTATCTATATTTTGTAAATCATAAACAATTGTTTTGCCATTTCTACCATCGTGACTAATAACCATTGCATTCTCACAGTAGTATAAAGGCGGTTGAACTGAACTTGTAATACCTTTTTCATAATCCTGCCCAGTAACCTTTGGCAAACAAATCCTGCTAGCACCTGGTATACTATCAGGTATAACACGTGAAAGATCTTTGGTATTAGTATCTTCTTTATCCATCAAAATCTTTGCATAATCAGGCCGAAGAGTATTATCACTTACTTTTCCAAGACCAACACCATAAGCAACAACACTATTAGGAGCATTATTTAAAGCCTTCCATACTTCTTTAGCTAGACTATCAACTGTGTTTTTTCTATCTGCAAGGTGTTGCACATCAGATGCCATATCTTGAAATAGAATCGTTCTCCAAAATATGCTCCAGTTTTCTCCATGGGTTGTATCATACTTTTTCTCGTACTCTACTATATTGCTGATACCACTATAAACTCCATAACCTACCATGAGCCCAAATCCAACTGCAATACCAACCACCGGCATACCAGCTGCTGTAAGAGCAACACCAGAAATAAATGACACTCCAGAAAAGGATATAGATGCTATATTATCCCTTATTTCTTTCTCTCCACATGGATTATCACTACTTTCTCTATTTTTACAGTCTACAAGATTATTTGCTGATATGCCTATATCAATAATATCAAAGACACCACCTACAGCCCCTGCCACACCTTTTGCTATTGTACTTCCAAATTTTACTCCCGCCAATTTAACAGCAAATTTTGTCTGCCTACCTAAAGTACCAGGTACAATTCTTGCTACAACCTTTTCAGATGACGTTACAACTTTTGGAGCAATTTTAACCATTACATTTTCAATTGGTTGAGATGCAAAAGACCATCCTATTCCGCCTAGATTTAATCCACAATCTGTTGCCGTTCCATCTTTACAAGATACAATAGCACCATGAATTCCTCTTATTAATTGTATTCTACCTGCAGCATTCATTAACCTGCTTTTTAACTTTGGATTTTTTGTTAAACCACTATTTTGTTGTAAAACATCACCTTGCAAATCCTTAATACGCTCATTCTGAATATAGCGCTCATACCCTTGATCTCCAACTACCTTATCAACTAAATATTTATAGTCACCTTCAATATTTTTATTTCCGATAAACTCTATTAACTGAGCATTTTCCCCTTCATCTTGACTGTTTTTAACATAAGTTAGGAACTTTTCACCATCAATTACAATTTGATCTACATTATTTTCATCTACCTTTCCTTTACTGAAATTTTCTACATCTTCCCTTGAAAATAAGCAGTTATTAATACTTCTCTTGCTTCTACTACTTTGCCCCACACAACTATTTGGATCAAATCTCTTTCCAGGCTGCTGCTGACTAAAACTAAAGATAGAGCTATGAATTACTTTAACAGAAGCAAACTCATCTTTGCTCATTAAGATAAGAGAATCTGCATTATTCGCACCTTTATCAAACACAACACCCATAAAGGCCACTTCCTTTCCATCTGTAAGTGTTTTATAAGTTACACCTTTTACATACTCTGTATTTATCTGATCATTTGCCTCCTTTACCAATGCATCAGCTGTCTTACCCTCCCTTGGTCCTTTAAGTTCTAATCCTACTGGATCGTATTCTTTCGCGTTTCCATCCTTATCTGTACTGATGCCATGAACAACCATATCAATACGTTTTCCTCTCCCTGTTTGAAACTCCGTTAATATCAATGCTCTAGGAGATTCTTTTAATTTTAAATCACTATAATAACTAAACGCCCCATGTAACACTCCTTGAAAATGAGCCTCTTCACCAATAAAATCCTTAAAAGAAAACATCCCTTCTCCAACTTTCTTTGTTAGTGAATCATATTTATCTACTGATAGAACCTTACCTGCTGCAGGAGTAATTTGAGACTTGAACGCTTCATCAAATGCTTCTCTCAATCCATTAAGATAGGGAACTTCTTTTAATTTTCCTTTGAAAAAATCTTTTCCTTTTTTATATTCACTCAAGGAGTCATACCTATTAACTTCCTCTATGTTAAAAAAATCTGACTTCTTTTGCTCACTTAAACTTATATACACCTCTGTGATTTTGCTTTGTTCTGTTAAGCTATCAGGCATAAGTATCTTTTTACTGCTACGATCCCCTCTTCCTCCTTCTCTAACATGAAAAATAAATACCTCTTCATTACGACCTCCTCTAATCAACGTAAAAGTTGTTACAGGCTTTCCGGATTTTGTGGTAGAATCGAGTGGGTATTCATCATATAAAAATATAAATCTCTTTAGATCTACTCTTTTGAACTCATTAGCAAGAAGAAGTTGCCCTAATAAAAACCTACTAAAGTAATTACCTCCTTTCTCTGGCGTACCAGGAAATGTATGATAAATACGTTCTAGTGGCTGTTTTATTTCCTTTTTAAGGTCAGCGATCGCACTTTCTTCACCACTCCAACTTGAAGTTACTTCTAGAAGTTTCTGTATCGTAGGTCGAGCAGGCTTCCTGTCAGCAGGTGGAGATATATACATAGAAAACTTTTCAGTTGAATCCAAATTTAACCCTACACAAAGCACATTATCTGAAATGGTTAAAACACGCATTGTATTTGGCTGAAAGCCTTTTGCATAATCCTTTGCTTGCTCCAAAGCATTTTCTGGCGTAGTACCACGACCTGTTCCAGCTTTCAATTCAATAATAATTGGAACAGCATTTAATGATCTATCCTTACCACGAGGCACTAGAACAATATCAGCATAACCTCTTCCTGCAAATTGCTCTAAGTAAACCCTGAGATTATACCTATAGCGGAAATTCACTAAAGCTCCTGCTATAAATCCATGATGTGCTGCTTCTCTTGCTTGATCAGCGTAAACAATTGAATTCTCATATTCAGAGTGGATTCCACTAACTTTTTTAAGAATTTTCTCTAAAGGTTTACTAACTTCCTCTGCGTCAGAATTGGTAAGTTTGGCTATATCACTTTCTGGATTATTCCATACCCCCTTTTTTATTTCTTTAAACTTATCTTCTGAAGCATCATCTTCATGCAATTTTTTATCTTCCACTACAACAAGTACTCCTTGTTGATTAACATTACCTTTATCAATTGTTACTGATTTAACTCTTAATTCGCCCTGATTGTCAAAAACAGGTTGAAATCGTGCAGGCTGAGATCTTCCTAATGCATCCCTCAATTCACCATAACTGAACTTTTGAGTTGCAGAAGGGGCACCTTTCTCTGAGATCACAAATAACCTTATCTTATCTATCACATCTTTTTTACCTTTAATGTCACCTTTCCTTATGATAGCCACCTTCAAAGTTTGTGGACCATCAAAACAGAAACATATTTTTTCAATATCTAGCTTTACTGCAATCTCTGTGTCTATGAAAGTAGAAAAACTGCCTAAAAAGAAATGAGGGAAAAATCCTTGCTTAGCTACTGAATGCAAATACGATGGAACCTGGTCAACATACGATTGAAACCTTGCTTTGAAAGATTCAAAATCACTTCCTTGCTGAGTTGAAGTACTTGCTACATTTGAACCTGCTTCTCGAATTAATAGTTCTACTAACTCAAAATCTTGTGGCTTTTCTTGACCTAACATATAACCCCCTAAATTATAATATAATACTTTTTAATGATCACCTAACCCCACATAAGATTGTTTACTTAACTTAACTTCAGCCAAATTAGCACTTACACTATTCTGAGCAAGATTTTTCTCTATGGACTTACCATAAGCTAAAAATCTATTTAATAAATCATGATCTCTTTGCTCTAATATGGAACGTATGTAATCTGCTTGTTTGTAAGTCATGAATTCTTTTATTTGATTAGAGTCCAGCTTATCTAGTACTGCCCATACCGGGTCCATAATACTCTTCTTTACCCAAGGTATTAGTAGATTTGTATGAAAACAAGGAGATGAATCCATTACTTCCTCACTTATTACAAAAGCACGATGACTGTCAAACCCTTCTTTTGTCCATATATGGAGAAAAAGCTTTTTAGCTGCGTCTAAATAACATCCTGAATACTCTTGTATTTTTATAGAACACAAGCGGGCATTATAATAATCTCCTGAAATTTCGCTCTGTTTTAGACAATCAAACAATTGTTGATATTTATCAAAGCTAAGCGTGTTCTTTATTCTATTTAAAGAACCATAGCAACCATTTTTCTCTAAATCTCTTTTCAAAAGCTCTGGATATTTGTCAGGATCTATCTGACTTAAACAAAATTCAAACACATCAGGATAGCCATTATCATGTGCCGCATGCACTGCAATTCTCATGAAAACTTCATCTTTTTCCTGAGCACTTAACTCACTTTCAGGCAACAATTTAATCTTGTCCCAAAAGAATTCCACTGCTTCTACATGTCTTCTATTTGAACTTATTGCTGCACGATGTAAACCAAAGACATAAGGATGCTGGCCTTTTAGATCTAACTCTGAAATATATCCACTAATGAAATGTGACCAAAATTGCATCATTGTGTCCGTATACCAACTCCCACTTACTGATTTAACTAACTTTTTTAATGCATCTGAATCTCCCTCATTTATTTCATCTTCCCGTTTAAAATGTTCAAATATAGAGATTATGTCTTCTTCTAAGCAACACCAACATGCAACCTGGTAACGATCAAAGTCATCTAGTGGATTACTTATACCCTTAGAACTTTTTGATTCTATCATCTTTTTAGCTACTACTCTTCTATTGAGTTTGATACCATGTATTGTATCGGTTTTTTCCCAACATTCTTCATTTGATAATATATCCAAAAAGAACGGAAGTTTTTTTTCACCCCAACTGTCAAATATTTCCAAAAATGCACCACACCAATTTTTCAATTGAAGTTGTTTAGATTCTTTATAAGGATCATCATCCTTAACAATAGAGAAAACAGCTTTTCTTAGTTCATCACAGTCCATAATTCTTACCTCACAAACAAAACCATACGTAAGATACAGAGCTATAATAATTTATAGACTCTATACTAATTTCAACATCATACTCCACCTTTGTAACCTGTCAATCACTATTTTAGAAAATTTCTAACCCAAAACAACTTTTGATAAAAGGCCATTAACAGACTCATTTTATGATCTTTGATTAAATTAAGATCTCTTTTCATTATAAATTTACCTAAATTATTTTTAGATAAATCTTTATTAATTTAAGAAGATATATTATTAAGATCTCAAGCAAGATAGCCATTTCCAGCACCCAAAACTACCGTACGTGAGAACAAGTTTCTTTGGGATGGGATGGTCTACCGCGCGATACATACGAACTTTTTTGTATTCTGACTTTGCTATACGCTAAAACTAGCCATATTAGCCCATTTTATCCATATATACATACGAACTGTTTTGCCTAAGCTTATGGAAATAATTTAAATCTTCTATTTTTATAACCTTATTTTTACGCAACTTGTTCTCAAAAATATACGATCTTTTTTGAAGGAGTAAACAATTGAATTGTTTATAACACTAGCTAGCATGGTATCTTCACTAAAATATTTTTTGAAAAAGTTAATTGACTTATAAATAATTCTCTACTAATACTGGCATGTGTTTGTTTATTCTGCTGAAGTTGCTCCATACAGGTTTGCTGTAAAAACTTCAGCAGTTTCCGTACTCCTTTAAAGCATAATCCATCACGCTCTTAATAATAGTGATATCAAATATAGGTCTTAACTATTTTAATCTATAGTAAAATTAGCTCAAATTTGCAGTCATAAGCAACTTTTAACCTATCTACATACTCCATTGTTACTCACCATAAAAACTTAACAAAAATATGAGTAGTAAAAAGATTGTGTTGAAATTAGCTTGACCAATATTATATATTGTACATAATATATTCTATATCTAGGCTAGGAGGTAGTATGGTTACAGAGTCAGTAAAATATGTTGTAGAATCTATCAGTGAACAAAAGCTAGGAGAGGAATTAAATACTGAGCCATGGCATTCAAAAATTGAGCGTAATAGCAATGAGGGACCAACTCCTGAAAATGACGTAGCAGATTTAGGTGATTATAGTTTGTTTTTCCAAGGAATAAGTAATCGTTCGGAATGTTATGACCTTGATCAGAGACATGAAACTAGGGAGGCTGTTGACACATGTGTAAAACATACATTGTCGTATCAGAGTGAAACTGATGATAGTGATTTATATTGGAAAAATTACTCTATTAGTCCAAGAGACTCTGCTTTAATTAAGTTAGATCTACTACTGACTGAAAGTGAGAGAAGTCTAATTGATGAATTTCGTAAAGAGTTAAAAGATGTAGTAACAAAAAATGATCAAGGTTATAGGGATAAGCATGAAAATTTTACAAACACTGCTTTAGAGCGTATAGAGTGCATAACAAATAAATATTTGCAAAAAGGGATAAGACTCAATTCAAAATATAACGATGATAAGTATACTATAACAAGTTTAATTTTTAAGGAAATAAGAAATATCCCTGATAGAATACGACAGCATAAGGGATTACCACCTTATGAGAGTTTATCAGACGATAGTGAGACTATAACAAGTTTAGTTTCTAAGGGAATAAGAGATATTCCTGCCTACGAGGGTGTATCAGATGATAAAAATATAGGTATTATACGCAATATCATGAGTAATTTACTATTAAAAGGTGGAAGAGTAAAATGCAGTTCCTTTTATGATGATAAGTTATTGTATGCAACTTATGGGTTCAGTTATGAGATTTTTGCAGAATGTGAAGAAATCGATAACAAGCTAAAAAGTGTAGCAGATGAAGGTATTATAAACAGTAGTGCCCAAGGCAAAGCTTTACACGTAGAAATGGATAATGGATATTTTTATGTAAAATATTCGCAAGATAGCACTGTTGAGGTTGCAAAAGTTATAAATAATCCAAAAGTGAAAGATTTAAGTTTTAGACATCATATATTTCATGTTGGAAAGAGTATAGTAAGAGTTGAAAATGTAGGAGGAAAAAGAAATTATACAGACGTTTTAGAAGGTGGCATTGAAATGTCTTTTACTACTGAAGTAGGAAAGATTAGTATTCATCTACGTTCTAGTGATAAAGACAACAATAAAATTGAAGTAAAGATAAGTGACGATGACAAGAAGAAACTTGATCAATTAAAAGATAAGGAAGAAATAGGAGAAAATTGCTTACTTGGTGGATATTCAGTACATGATGCGATTAAACGAGGATATTTTGAAAAACATGAAACACTACGTCAATCTTCTGAAAAAATTACCTTATCTAATGAAAAGAAAAAAAATAGTTGGTGTGAGATAGTAACAAATTCAAAACAGACAACAAGCCGTACTGTAGGGTAAATGCTAAACTGCTTGATTGTCTAAAGATCTTATATTACTCACCATAAAAACTTAACAAACGACATAAGTAGTAAAAAGATTATGGTTATTGACTTAATGTTACATATCGCATACAATGTATCATATATCTTAGCTTAGAGGGATAAGTATGGGTGAGTCTACTGGGATAGTAAAATCTATTATCAATCTACTAAAACCAAAATCCAAACCAGAGCCATCTGATTTTGAATATGAATCAATTATAGAACATCTATCATCTAAAGAGCATTTATTAAATGAGCTGATGAATGATATGTGGTACTCAGGAGACTTACCATCAGTCAGAAACTATAATGAACCATTATCTTTGATAGATAGCAAACTTGGATTAAGTGAACAGATTTGTGTTTGGTTTGCTCTAGATCATGACCTTACACCAAGTCAAAAAAATTTAAACAAAAAGTTACTTAGTGCTCTAAAATGTTTAACTTCTAACTGTGGTTCATTTGATAATACTGAGCCCCTTGAAGAATTTTTACATGATAATAGAAACAATAAAGATTTAAAAGTAATTCTTAACCTAAGAAGAGGAGAATCTCAATCAACAGTATTGCATGCGATTGCAGGAGCAAACATTGGTGGATTTCGTCGCACAGGAAATCAGGCTATAGATTTACTCTTAGAAGCAGGTGCAGATCCTAACATACAAGATAATAAAGGAAAAACACCACTATACCTTGCTGCTGCTAAAGGTCATTACGATAATGCAAACTCTCTTCTCTTGAAAGGAGCTAACCCTAATATAACAAGTAGAAAGGGGAGAACTCCACAACAAATAGCAACTAATAAACTCTGCTATAATATAGAAGAATTATTTCTAACTGATAAACAGAAAAAGTTAAATGCAGAATTGTATGACTTACTTGTACTCGATTCAGACTGCACTAAAAATTTAAAGGAGTTTTTAAGTAAGCATAAAAGAGATTCAGACCTAAAAGTAGTGCTAAATATTAGGCAAGGAATGGGTGAATCAAAAGTGTTTTCGTATGTTGATCGTTTTGCTTGGGATAATGAAGATCTTGCTCAAGAGTTAAGAAAAATATTTCTAGAAGCAGGAGCATTAGATTATGGTATAAATATTTATCGTCAGCAAAAGAAAGGACAGGTCAGTAAATTACTCGTTAATTTAACCTCAAATCAAAAGGAAAAGTTAAATGAGTTTTCTGATAAGGTGTTTCAGGCTCAAAACATGGCTGAACTTGAAGAGATTGTAAACGATGCTATAAAGTCTGGTGTACGATTAAACTATTCTCTTTCACAAGATTTCTTTTCAGGTAATGAGTACACTTTTACCGATTATGTGATGAAAAAAATCAGTGAATTAGAAAAGAATCCTAAAGTTGCTAGTAATATAATATGTCAATTAGTATCAAAAGGGGCAGTGTTTGGTAATACAGTTGATGCTAACACACTGACATCAGAATTTAAAGAGCATAAAACTAACCTAAAAAAAGCTTATAGAGATTATATTAGCAATTCTCATAAGTTTATTGAAATCGCAAAAAGTGCAACCAATAGCGAGCTAAAAGATGCAAGAGTAGACAACTCCGTTTTTTACTTAGAATATTCTAAAGATAGTAAAATAGACATTATAAAGATAACAGATGGGGCAAGGGATTTAGGTCTAACAGATGGAGATGTAAAGTGTGGAAGAAATATAGTAAAGATCGGTAATAGTGAAGTAGAAATTAAAATTGAAGATGGCATAAGGAATTACACAGATCTTACAGAAGGTAGCAGTATAGCATTAACTTTTTATACTAGTTTAGGAGAATTAGAAGTTAGATTATATCCTGATGAGAAAAATAAAAATTGGATAAAAGTAGAGGTGAGTGAAGAAGGCCTACTTCTACTTGATAAAATAGAAAGTTATAATGAAGCAATAGAAGATTGTAATGAGGGAATAGAAAATTATGAAGAAATAGGACAAAATTGCTTACTGGGAGGTTTATCAGTCATTGAAGCCATAGACCGAGGTGTTTTTGCTAGATCTGGTGGGTTAATGCGTCCTGAATTAATAAGCGAATCCAATAAGCAGAAGGGTTCATGGGTAAAACGTGAAGAATTAAGAAGAGTTTCTGATTCTAGGGAAAAAATTGCTAATTTACCATAAAAGTTGAAAATTATTATTTAAATATAAATTACTACAGTTAATAAATTATTGCAAAGGAGTCGAATCGATATCAATAATCTTTTAAGAATACTCTTTTATGTTGTTTTTCAGGAAAATGAGATGTCATTGTACAGGAGCTGGCCACAAGGTGTATTTTCAGGATATGAGACTGTATTAAAACACGATTGGCTGAGCCGACCTTTTACAGAATTTTTTTTCCAGATCTATAGCTCTTTTCACAATAATCCAAATAAATCATAATATGCTACTGGCCTACTATAGCCATAAACACATATCTTACCCTGTTCGGACTACTATAAGAAAAGCTATACTATTAAAATATGCAGCTAAATTGTATACATTGTCTACCACTGTTGCATCTAGTATGCTAAAATCTTCATCATCTATATTAATATTTTCGCATAATTGATTTTGTAACATCGACTTACATCAATCTCAATATCTTTTGGCATGGCCCTTTGTAGCAGCTCCTTCTTGCACATACTCTTTTCAATCTCCCGTTGCTTTTGTAAATTAAGATGCTAATCCATAAAATTTCTCTAATTGCTCGCTCCACAACATCGGTATTTCTTTCAAATCAGATAGCTTCAAACCTCTTGGCTGTCTCCCATTTACTATGTCTTCCTTAATCTTTGGTGCTAAATAATTCAACCTTAAAATTTGCTGTATACGTCTTGTACCTATATTAATTTTAATGCTCAGCTCCTTCACACTCCCATATTTTCCTTCCTCTAGTTGACGTTTCCAGGAATGGGCTCTCACCACTGCTTTCAGTAGCGCATTATTTGTTTTTCCTTCTGGCTCTACTACTGTGCATTTGTTTCCTTTCTTCTTCATTGGTATAAATTTTTCCTCTGATTCAGAACATACTTCTATTCCATCTTCTTTTACCATTACTCCCTTTATTAACTTTTTCACTACTTCTTTCTGTTCTCTGAAACTTAAATTTTTCCATTCTTCTCCCCATTTTTCATATAGCTGCTCTGTCTTTCTCATTACTTCTTTTTCCACCTCTCCCGCTACTATAGTTCTGTTTATTGATTCACAACCTTTTCCCCTTAAATGGTTATTGCACACGTAATATCGGTACCTTTTATTTTCTTTTTTTGCATACGTTAGTGTCATATTTACACCACAGCTCTTGCACTTAATTATTCCCCTAAGCAATGCTTCCTCATATTTTGCTTTTCTATATGGTTGATTCTTTATCAATTCCTGCGCTTTTTGCCATTTTTCTTCCTCTATTATTGCTTCATGCTTTCCTTCATACTCTTTCTCATAATGTCTTATCTTTCCCATATATATTGGATTTGTTATTATTCTTCTCACCGTCGCTTTCTTAAAGATATCTGATTTTGTTCTGTAACCTTCTCTATTTAACTCTCTTGCCAACTCTGCCATTGACTTCAACTCCAAATATCTTTCAAATATGTGCCCTACTATTTTCGCTTCTTTTTCATTTATTATTAATTCTTTATCTTTTACATCATATCCAAGCGGCAAAGTTCCTCCCATCCATAGTCCGTGTTCTTTTGATGTTGCTATTTTATTTTTTACTCTCTCTACTATCATCTCTCTTTCTAACTGTGCTGCTCCTGATAATACTGTCTGTACGAATTTTCCCATTGGCGTATTATTGTCAAATATCTGCGTTACTGCTATAAAATTTACTCTATGTCTTCTAAAAAATGACGTTACTTCGATGCTGTCTTTTGTTTCCCTTGACAGCCTATCTAGCGTATATACTACCACACAGTCCACTTCTCCTGCCTTTACATCTTCAAATAACTCCTTTATTGCTGGTCTTTCTAAGTTTTTTCCTGAATAACCGCCATCATCGTACCTTTTGGCCAATGCTACCCAGCCTTCTTTGCTCTTTATGTACTTCTCACATGCTACTCGTTGCGCATCTAAACTGTTAAACTTCTGCTCTAGACCGTCTTCATTTGACTTTCTCGTATATATTCCACATCTTATCCCTTTACACATTTTCCCTTCCCTTTTGATCACGCAAACCAAATAGGAGCGGCCCATTGTAACTCATTCCCATTATTTTTCCTGCTACTGCTGATAATGATGTGAAAAATTCTTCTCTGTAGATTAAACCCTTATCTGTTACCATTACTGCGTGAGTCTCTTCCCCTCTCTCTAATATTAGCTCTGTTCCCTCTACTGGCAGTTTATCGCTACTTATTCTTTTTCCCTTCTCTAGCCGATCTGCCAGATACTCTAGTCTTTTTGTCCCCTTTCTTGACATTTCTCCATACGCTTTTTCCTGCATCCTATAAGCTAATCTTGGTATCAGATATTTCTTTGAGTATCTAGGCGCTTCTTCTCCATATACCTTCTTCCACATTCTCCTTAGCTCTTCTAACGTTTTTTTCTCTAAATTCATCACTTTCTTTTCTGTTTCTTCCTCCATATTTTCTATCCTCTCATAAATAACTTTTCAATTCTGTCTGTTTCTTTCTTTAATACTTCAGTTACTTCTTTACTGTTTTTCGCATAATCCATTGCTGTCATTCCAAATGTATCCTCTTGTTCTATTTCTCCTCCTGCTTCCACTAACTCTTTTACTATTTCTACTTTCCCCACCATACATGCAAGGTGCAATGGAGTGCATTTATTGCCATACTCTTCAGCATTTACATTTGCTCCTGACTTTATCAATTCTCTCACGGTTTCTATGCGTTTCTCCGTTACCGCTAGATGCAGTGCTGTATATCCTCTTGCATCTGCTGCATTCACATTCGCTCCTTTTTCGACTAATAACTTCACTGTTTTTGCGTCTACCGCATAATGCAGTTCCTTCTCGTCTCTTGCATAAATATTTTCATGTGAGTTCTCTAATAATTCTTCTGCTGACTTATTAAATTTGCCAAACTTTAACATAATTTACCTCACCTTTTCTTTGACCTTTTTTTTAAGCTTTCCTTCTCACCACCTCATCTATCATTTCATTTATCTGGCTTATTATTTTGCTTGCTAAATTTTCACATTCTTCCTTTATTAGTGATTTGTCTCTCTTTCTTATTTCTTCTATCTCTATTATTTTTAGCTCCGGCATGTAGCTTCCATTCAACATGTCTGCTATTTCTCCCACTAGCCCCTCTATTCCATAGCACGTCAGTTCTCTACTTTTTGTTACTCCTCCTTTTTCTCTCAAAAATTTACTTGCCTTTTCACTCTCTTTGCTATCACATAGACGATACTTTTCACTTTCCCAGATGTAATACATTGGTGTTGCACCGTACTTATTCAGTTGATTAACTTCAGCTCCAGCCTTTACCAGCTCTTTTATTATTTCAACTCCTGCTCCTCCTATTTTGCACGCAGAGTGCAGTGGCGTACATCCAGTAACATATTGAGTAGCATTTACTTCTGCTCCTTCTCTTAGCAGCACTTTTACATTTTCTAAACTTTTTGCGAATACTGCACAGTGTAGTGGTGTATAACCATTCTTATCTCTTGCATTTACCTCTGCCCCTTTTTTTATTAATAACCTCACTGTTTTGTAATCAGAGATTTCTACTGCTTGGTGTAATATCGTCTCTCCTTCTTCATTTCTTTTATTAATATCGTTACTTGATACTTCTTTAAAAAACTTACTCTTGCTAAAACTCATTTCATACCTCACAAAATTAGCTTTTCTAGCGTTAGATAAAT
The DNA here is from genome assembly GCF_964026875.1 of Wolbachia endosymbiont (group A) of Pherbina coryleti. NCBI lineage: Bacteria > Pseudomonadati > Pseudomonadota > Alphaproteobacteria > Rickettsiales > Anaplasmataceae > Wolbachia > Wolbachia endosymbiont (group A) of Pherbina coryleti. The sequence goes on along the minus strand of NZ_OZ034706.1, from coordinate 735,103 downwards.
TTCTTATATTTACCTGCTGCTATTCAAGTCATGTCCGTTTTAGCATGAGAAAGCAAGTCCTTTTCTTTTTATTTCATACACTTTAAACTATTATTAATATAATATATGAGGATCTAAATATAAGTATTTAACTTATTACACATATTGCTTGACTATTTTTCCAACTTCTGTGCAAATGTCGATGTTCGTGCCATTTCAGTACTCCCGGGTAAAACACTAAAATGTGCTTTTCTAATTCGTGTATTGAGTCTTTTTGCTCTGAATATAAGTCGTTTTTATAGTAAATGTTGTGTTCTGCTAAAACATATTTTCTGACCTTCTGATCTGTATAATTTTCTATTTTGTAGTGGTGAGTAACGCTAAACCTTTCTAAAATTGGCTTGTGTTTTAAATTCCAACGTTGCCCTGAAAGTTTATCGTTTCCCAATACAAATTTATTTCCTTCTTCTTCTATTCTACCAACCGGAAAACAGCTATTTATTTCTCCTAATTTCCAGCTATCTGACAGTACAATCTGCGCTTTTGCAAATTTAATCGACGGTAATAAGCTTTGAGTTAGAGGATACAGGGCTTTTAAGTTATACCACTGATGACTTCTTTCATAAATGCCTTTGTAATCCTTTGTGTGAGGCTCTGTTTCCCCAAGCACTGCTACATTCAACCGATATATGTCATTACTAAATGCTTGCTCATAATGAATCCGAAAAGTGCTAAACTTAAAATTTGGATTTAAGCTTTTTAGCTCAAATGTGTTCTTTCTACCGAATGACAGTACTGGTCCATCTTTTTCAATTTTTATCCCCGAGTAATCCGATAACAAACTTCCAAAAAAGCTTTCATCTAAAATAAACCTATCAATGTTGTAGTGGTCATTGAAAATCCTCATTAGCCTTGATCTTGCTGGTAATGACAGCTTTGCCAATTCTACAACTGCATCTACAAAAAAGTCATTTGGCACATCCTTTATTCCAATTTGCAGCTCAAAAAAATGTTTTCCAGGTGGTTCTTCGATAATTGTAATATCTTCTATATTTGCCCATTTTAGTGCTATTTTGAGTGATTCTGGGGTTCCTCTCAGTCTTTGAAACTTTACTCCTTCTACTATCGCTCTTCTTTTATCTTTTACCCAGCGTAGTATCTCCCCCAATTCATATTCCTCAATCAACCACGGCAATGTTTCTTCTTTAAGACTAAACTTAAACCCTCTGATGCAACTTGGATCAACTTTATAATCCGTTGCATCTACTAGCGCTTTTTCCTGTTTTGTTGCATTTGGTGGCAATAACATTAATTCAACTCAATCTCTAAGTTTCTTAAAGCAGCACACTCATTACCTAGCACCACAACATCTTCTTTTGGCTCGATTAATTCTACATTCTCTACACCCTCTACAAATAGGTTTGCTATTATCCAAGATCTTGTTACATTCCATCCTAATCTTTTTGCTAATTCAAACTTCTCAATAAACTGCTTCTTGATTTCTTCCTCTGATATTAAAGGACTTATGCTCATTCTGCTGTGGATATCTACTTCCGTAATATTGCAACCTATCACTGTTACTGTATCGGTTAAAACCCTTATATCATCTCTAGTAACTTGCTTTCTTACAATTTCAAGTAGCTCTTCTAACGCTATGCCAGTTTGTGTTGATAAGATTGAAATTTGTACTTTCCCTGGTATAGGTGATTCCACTAGTGCATCTTTTACTCTACTATCTGCTGACAGTGCATAATACCTATAATACTCCTTGCTCCCACATGTGCTCCAGCCTTTTACTTTTGCTTTTACCCTCTTTCTAAATCGTTCGTCATCTTCTTCTTTTTCTCTCTCTACTCCATAAAATTCAGCCAAATTATCAAGATCTTCTCCTATCGCAAATTTAAGTAAATTACCCTTTACAGCTTCGTTTATCCTTTGTCTGAGCAAAAGTTCTCTCCATGCTGCTACCTCCAGAATCTTTATCGCTGGATCACTTTCAACTAATGCTGTAAAACTTGCGTCACGCTTCACCAACTCTTCCCTCATCCGAGACAGAATTTCTTCGAAGTTCAGTGGCTCAATAATGTTAGGCTGCTCCATCTTTATACCACAACTCCATCAAAGCGAATATTTTTTCCACTTGGTAAGTACAATCCTTCTAGGTCAAGCGTTACTTTTCCTTCTTTCACTTCTGTTATTTTTACTTTTTCTAACTTAAATCTTTTTTCCCATTTTTCCAAAGCTTCTGCAGTTGCTGCGTAAATTTCCAAAGTTAAATCCCTATTTATTGGCTTATCTACTAACTCAAATAATCTTGATCCATAATCTCTTCTCATTATTCTACTCTTAATAGGAGTGGTCAGTATATCAATTATTGATTGCTTTAAGTGTTCTAAACCCTCTAGTTCTTTACCTGTTTCTTTGCTCATTCCCTTCATACTGGCTCTGTAAAAACATCAGAACTCCCTCTAATTACTTTAAACCCACATGAAACTATATCTCCTACTCTTCCTATACCAAACCCATTGGCAAATACTGTTTTAGATCCTTCTATTAATATTTTTCCTTCACTAAAACTATCTCCTTGCCTGCAAATTTGCTTACCATTTACAAAAACATTGTTACTGCCGCTAATGCAGAAATGTGGTATAGCTTCTCCACAGTAGTCTCCTAACCTCACTATTCCTTTGTTCAATTTAAGTCGATCCTTTCTGCTTTCAGTTTTATTCCACTTTTTGTCATTTCTATACTTGATCCCCCAGCCTTAAGTGTTATTTTGTCTACTACTTCAATCTCTAAATTATGCTTCTCTTTATCATATAATAATCTTGTCCCATCTTGAAATTTTACACTATTTATTTCTTTTTTATTCTCTGGTGCAGGGTATTTTTCCTGATATATTCCTGCTAACACTACTCCTAATGATAGTTCACCAAGAGGAGAAAATACCATTACTTGTTCATCGATATCTGGCGGAGACCAATCTCTATCTTTTCCTGCTTTGCTCGTTATCCAAGGTAAATAATCTGTTAAAAGTTCTCCTATTTTTACTCTTACTTTTGCTTTGTCATAATCTACCTCTTTTACAAGCCCTATTCGTACAATGTTTGCTAGCTTCCTATTCAGCTCTGAAATCGCAAAACTATGATCCAACATTTATATTTCCTACGTTTATGGTATGTGGCTTAATTTTTCCTTCTTCCCATACTGATTTACCTAAATGAAGCTGATGACTCCAATCAACCATCCACACCAAATATGCATCTAATTCGGGTCTAAATCCATCAGGCTCTGCAGAAAGAAATTCAGCCGGAGATACATTCTTTTCCCAGGTATTCTTGTTCACTACTCTTGCAACCTCAGCAGCTAATGATCTGACAATGAGAGGAGCATTTTCTATTGTGCTATCAACTACTATTCTAGCTTCAAATCTTGCTTTTAGAGCTAATTGTTCAGTACCTGGATCTTTACCTGGTTCTAAACTTGCTAGTTCCACAAACACCGCTGGCGCTACTAATTCTTTTCTTATTGCTGGATAAATTTCACACGTCTGTATTGCTGATATTTCTTCTTTTAACTTAGTGCAGATTGCTTGATGTAAATCTTGCAAATTCATATAGGTGTAATGTAACTTAATTCGCGGTGGAAGAATTTTTCAAATACCTTTTCAACTTCATAATTAACAAGATTCTCTATTATCCTTGAAGCCTCAGGTTCTAGTAGCAACTTAATTTCCTTTATTGGCAGGGCTGTTCTTCCTTCACGTTTAAAAATACCGCTATTTCCTTTTGGCATAACTGCTGCAAATCCTCCTATAAACTCATGCTTTCCTACTTTCGATCCTCTTCTTGTTTTTTGTATTTTGCCAATTGTCGATGCTCTAATGTCATAGAGATTTGCTCTAATTAACACTTCTAATCTGCTAGTTTTCGCCTTAAAAATTCTTAATCTCTTTCTTATCAAACCTAAGTTTATTCTCTTTTCCTCACTGATTTCCTTAGCTGCTTTTGATTTTAGCCATATTGCTGTTTTGTTTAATGCACTCACCATTGCTTTTTCCACTTTTTTCCTTTCAGCATCTATACTTTGTATAATACTACCGGTACGCATTTATACTCCTGACGCTCGAATTTTCCATATCATTCCTGAATTATCTTGCAGCGGTGGAGAATATACTTTATATTTACGGTCACCTATAACAAAAACATCTCCTACTATTGGCCTTAACACATCAAACGCACTTACTTCTAACGCTAAAGTTTCTTCCACAAATTGTCCTTCACCAATCTCGTATAATTTATCTGGCTGTTGCTTTAATACTTGTACCATATATGACTTATCCTTTGACTCATATAAAGCTATCTCCCCTAAATGGATAAGACAATCTTTCAATAACCTCTTTACATTTTCCTGCATACCATTTTCTATTCATTCAAATTCACTTCTAAAGGCTTCTAAAAATATATTGCATCCTTATATTTTTTTAGCATACTCAACACATATTAAAACCATAAGTAGAGTTTTCTACGTGAGGGCTCTACTATGTTGTTACTATTTTTACCAAAACGGACGGACGGTGGCACATTGGCAATGGATTCGACTGCGTATGTAAATCAGTTCCTCTATCAAATCTCCTTGGTTCTTGTTTTGCATATAGTGGCTGTCCAAGAGTATTTACTGTTTCATTAAAATCTGCTGGTGCAAAATATGTTGTAAATGTGCTTGCTGTTCCTAGTGGAAAACAGTGTCCCGTATCTCTTTCTATAAATCTTCTTACGGTTCCTTCAGGATCAGTTGCTTGCCCTCTATATTCCTCAAATGTAATTCCACAAAACGTAAATCCTGACCTCATATCGTTCCTTAGCGCTGCTCCTTCTTGCCATCTCTCATATGCTTCTTTTACTTTAGCATGAGAAGTTAGTGCATCAAAAAACTCAGGACTTACCAAGGCATGAATTCCGGTCATATATTCACCACTTAGATTATCTTCTATATGCCGGAGTACTTCCAGACACTTACGCTTGACATCTGTTGTTGCTGTTCCAAGGGCAAAATTTACTATTTTTGGTGTTATTTCAAATTCGTTGTACAGATTTAGTAATTCTGACCCGTCAGCATCAAGAATAATTCCCTTCAGCGCTCCCATTCGTAAATGCTCTAATGTTATTGCGTGTTTGTTTCTCATTAGCTGTAAATGGTCAGTTATTACGTCTGCCAGCGCTTTCAGTTCACTTTCTGATCCAAATGCCCTTATTCCCTGTACTTCCTCTGGTAACACTACATCATCATGTGGAATATGCGGAACCGTAAATGTTCTTACCTTTCTTTTGCCGCGTTTTCCTACTGTTGCTGGTGCTCCTGGAACTTGTGTTGGTAGTAAACTTAATACTCCGTTTCGCTCTTCTATGGTAATATGTCTAAATCTTACTGACCTACTTGGAAATAAATTTAAATTTTCAACTCGTCCATAATTTATCGGCAATATATTTATCGCATTTGTTAGTGCCGTCATGCTAAATGCTGTATTTGTAAATGGATTTTGGTTGGTAGAAGTCATAGTCCTATCCCCCTTGTTTGAGTTTTATTATTATGACTCCCCCATAAGAACCGTGCTTGCAGTTTTCCCGCACACGGCTCCACAATAATAGCGTTCACGATATACCTCCTATATATAAAGAAAAACATATTTTTGGCTTTGGTAGTGGATTGACTTGTTTGTAGTTCATGAATTGTTCCCAAGTCATACTCTTTTTCTGACTACGACGGTTTATCCACTTAAACGTTAGCTTATTTACCGCCCACTCAAACTTACTGAGCCATCGGTAATTTCCACTAATCCCGAAGTAGTTATAGTGCCCTCTTAGTTTAGCTTTTAGTATTTGCCACCAATCTTTGAGACAAATCCGGTTACGTGTCGTTTTCAACCATTCTTTGATTTCTTTAAGTTTCCTAGCTAGGTTTATTTTTGAGGTTTTATGCCCCATAATTAGCCTGCCATTACGACTTTTTGCACAGTAGTGCGTAAATCCTAGAAAGTTGAAACTTTCCATTTTCTTCTTTTCTCTCTTTGCTTGGTACCATCCTTTCTTGCCAAACTTTACTATCCTCGTTTTGTTTTCAGATATTTCCAAACCAAACTTGGCTAATCTCTGTTTCAGTGATCCTAGAAATTCCTTAGCATCTTCCTCATTTTCACAGCACACCACAAGGTCATCTGCGTACCTGACTAGCTCCATATATCCTTTAGATTTGGGTTTTACTTTCTTTTCAAACCATAGATCTAGCACATAGTGTAAATATATATTGGCTAATACTGGGCTTACTATTCCTCCTTGAGGTGCTCCTTGTGTGGTTGCTTTATAATATCCAGCTTCCATGACTCCAGCTTTAAGGAATTTCTTTACTAACCACAATAAATTTGGGTCAGATATTCTTTCCTTTAAGCACCTAATTAGCCATTTATGCTGAATATTATCGTAGAACCTCTTTATGTCCACTTCCACAATATAGTTTGTTGGTTTGTACATAACTGTTTTATTTAATGCTTTAACCGCTTGGTGGCAGCTTCTATCAGGTCGAAACCCGTATGATTGGTCTAGGAAATTTGCTTCATAGATATTTTCCAATATCTTCTTTAGCATTATCTGCACCAGCTTATCCTCTGTCGATGGTATTCCAAGTCCGCGTTTCTCTTTGCTTCCGGCTTTTGGTATATATACCCTTTTTACCGGTTGCGGTTGATATTGCTTTCTCTTCATACTATCTATTAGAGTTTTAAGCTTCTCATCGAGGCTTTCTCCGTAAGCTTCTACTGTCACCTGGTCTATACCGCAAGCCTTGTTGCGTTTTAGTTCCTTATAACACTCCGCTAGATTTTCTGCATTAATTAGATGCACCAGCGATGTAAATTTTAACCGCTTGTCTCGCTTTGTTCTTATCGCTATCTGGTTTAGTTTCTTTTGCATATTCCTCCAATCTCTGTTGTATTAGTCTTGCAATCCCTATCCCAGTTGCTATATTGCTGATCGCTTCCCCTTGTATGTGGCTTTCCCACACTCTGAGTATTATCAATCAGTCCGACTTCCTTTGTATCTTTCGTCAGTCCTCGCCTTTGTTGGCTTGTTCTAACGTACCTAAATAGGAATACAAAGGATCTCCCAAGTTCATTTAGAACCCATCTCAATACATGATACGGCCTTAGATCCCGATAGAGTGAGTGATAACTTGCCTTATCGTTATCCTTCATGCTGTCTTCCACTAAAATGCACAATGTCGACCTCTATGATGTCGGAAATTTCGGGACTCAATACCTTCACTTTCGTTGCACCCTGTATTGTCCGTTCCATTAGCTTTACTACGTTCGTTACCTTACGCAGCATAATGGTTCGTTTTAGGCTATTGGCTAGACTTTGCCTAAGTCGGATTTTCACCAACTGTGTTCTAAACGCTTCTCTTGGCGCACGCATTTTTCCCCCTTTTGTGTTTTTAATAGTTTTTTTAAGCTCCCTTGCGGATAATGATCCCTCGTCCTTCAAGTTGCTTTATTGCTGCAGTTTTCTGCTCTTCAGTTATATTTGCTGGCCATACAACTGCATGATCTGCTAGCATTGCACCGCGAGCAATAATTACTCCTTTAGCATTTTCCTTTGCGTTTACATCACTTGCAATAACACCTATTGCGGTTTGTGTGCCATCGGTTGCTGTTGGATTCAAGACCCTAATAAAACCATCTTCAGTCTTTTTAGCAACTACTGCACCAAGCTTGAGATTCTGTCCTTTGGCAACAATTATTTGATCTCGTGAATATAAATTTGATGCTTCATATTTTAGAAGATCTCCTAAATTATTTGTTTCAGTTATACAATTCATAAAATTTTCTCCTTTACTTTCTACTTTTATTATACTGCGAATATTTTAAATACCTGATTGCGCACGACTTCTTGCTACTTGCATCATCAAATCTTCTCCTAAATTCTGTGGTATTGCACTCAGTATCTCTGTCTTCTTCGTTCTCTCTGCAAGTAATTCCATTAAAACTTCCCTTGCTTGCTCAATACTTACACCCTGCTCAATAAATTCTCCTATTTTCTCTGGCATTCGTGATAAGTTACATAAACGTATTAATTCAATAATTTCAGTACGATACTTAGTTAAATTATCAGTTTCTAGGTCATCAATTTCTAGGTCAGTTGTAATTTGTTTATTCATAGTATTTTCTCCTTTGTTAATAAATTCAAAAAATGTTGTAACTCCATCTGCAAGACCTATTTCCACTGCTTTCTCACCAAAATATAGACCTGCTTCTGTTGATCGAATCTTTTCAATTGAAAGACCTCTATTTCTTGCTATTAGCTGCACAAACATTTCATATAGTCGGTCTACTTCTTTTTGTAAGCTTTCCAGACTTTCAGACGTTATTGGCTCATGTGGGTTTAAATCATTCTTTCGACTACCAGCAAAGATTGTGGTGTACTTAATACCTTGCTTTTCATCAAACCTACTTTGATCTATATGACTTGCTATTACTCCTATACTGCCAACACCAGAAGTTCTGCTCACAAATACCTTTTCAGCGCTTGAAGCTATAGCATATGCAGCAGAGTACGCATCATCATTTGCTATTGCCACAATTCTCTTTTTTGCTCTTGATTCGTAAATAAAATCAGCCAAGTCGAATAAACCGTTTACTTCTCCGCCTGAACTATCTATATCAAGCAGAATAGTTTCTATATCTTTGTTTGATAATGCTTCTTCTACTTCTTCTTGAATTTTCTCATACGATGTCATGCCTAGAAAATCATCAAAAGCTCCTGGTTTTTTGGTTAAAATTCCATGTATTGGTATTATTGCTGTCTTTTCTATATTGTTCTTTACATAGTGTTTTACGTTTTTAAAGATAGGTTGTTTTCCGTTATATAGCGACAACAGGTCAAAGCTTTTTTGCTCTATCATCATCGGCCTACATAGCCAGTTGGTTTGTAAAATTTCCATAAAGTAAACGAGATTTATTTTGTTTGTGTCCTGACATCAGAATCAAAGAAAAGGTTGAAAGAATCAGAACGCTTTTGATCTTCTGCTATTTCTTGGTCAATTTCTTCTACATCGTAACCCATTTCTGATACTACTTCCGATCGACTCTTAAATCCATTCCTTACTGCCATTTGCTGTGCTTGCTGGTCTTTCAGTGGATCCACCCAATCAAATCCCTGTGGTATCCATTTTACTTCTTCTTTCGCTGCTTTTGCCACTTTTTCATCTATACAGAGTTCTCCACACAGTACTGCTAACTCTAGCCATCTATTCCATACTGGTCTGCAAAATTGAAATACCATAATGTTGTGTTGCAGCATAGCGCATCTACGACGAAACTCTATCAGTCCTGCTCTGATTGATGAATAATTAACACCCGTTAAATCTCCTGTTAGTTGCTCATATGTTATCCCTGTGCCTATTGCTATTGCCCTCAGTTGCTGTCTCATGAATGCTTCATAACTTCCTCCAACATCAGACGGCTCTGAAAATTTTATGTCTTCTCCTGGGTCTAAAAGCTGCATAGTTCCTGGCTCTAAACCTGATAGTGCTACTCCTTGCTCATTACTTTCACCTTCTCCTAAAATATTTGCTTCTGGATCAAGTCTCGTAATAAACCCTGCAAACATTGCTGCAGTCTTTTTTCGTACTAATTCTGCATCATCGTACTGGTCAAGTTCGTAAAGCTTCAAAAGCACGTTAGAAAGCCAAGGCTCCCCTCTAATTTGTCCAGGTCTTAATGGTCTATAAATATGTAAAACATCATTTGCCGGTACTCTAACTGACTCTCCAAATGAGCCTTCTCCTGGGTGCTCTCTAAATAAATAATATGCTTCTCTTTGCCCAAGCCTATTAAACTCAATCCCGCTTCTTATTACATTACCATTTCCTAAAGTTTGATTTGTTTTATTATCTAAATGTTCAGACTCAAGCACTTGCAGTTGTAATGGCACAGAAAATCTATCTTCCAGCCTTCTCGTTCTTAAACGTACAAAACATTCTCCTCCCTCTATCATACTTCTGCATACTAGAGCTTGTAATCCATAAAAATCACTTATTCCACAGCTATCTGCTTCGTCTGTCCAACGTAGCCATAATTCTTGTACTTTCTTTCGAAATTCTGCATTCCTTGCTTTTGATTGTGGTTTTATTCCTGTTCCAATAGAGTTACTTACTATTGTATCAATAATATTTGCTGCATATGGATTTTTTCTTACCATATCACGAGAGCGGCTACGCAAGTGCTCAAGGCTTTGAGAAAGCAAATTATTTATGCTTCCTGCTTCTCCTTGCCAATACATTACCCTTCTTCCTGAGCCTGCTGCATCCCATGCAGAACTTTTGATTTTTGGCTTGCCAAATAATTGTTTGAAGGTTTTTAACATCCTGATAACCAAAATTCTCTTAATTCTTTCAAAGTTCCGTTAAATTTGTTTCTGTCACATTTTCCGATTCCTTCTACTTCATGCGGCTTTGCTCCTGTTTGACCGTCGGTATATTGCCATAGAGTCCAGTTCCTCCATCCTATTGGTAATGTCAGTTTTGTTCCCCATTTTGCTAACCATAGTGGACATTCTGTTAAAGTTGGGGTGGCAAAATCCTTGAGAAAACTAGGGCTTCCATAAATTAACGGCAAACGTCCGGTTACTAAATAGACCCTATTTACAAAGTCCTCTGCTTGTTTTGGCATTATGCTTTTTCCATCTTTGTTTTCCTCAATGTCAAGGGCTAACAATATATTTGAACTATCACCAATTGTTTCGAGAAAATGCTCAGCTTGGTCTTTGCCGCTTTTTTCCCCGACACCAAAATGGTATGCACCCCAAAGCAATTCCTCTTTTTCAGCGGCTTTTTTCCTTTTTGTATATTCAGGATCTACGTACTTTACCCCCTGGGTGGCTTTGTGAATTATGCCTACTATGCCATCTTCTTTTGTTAATCTAAAATCTATCTCCTGATTCCAGTGCGACAAATCTATTACTGCATTTATAAGCATACCTGGTGTAGCGGTAGCTATCATATACCTCAAATGCTCTAGAAAATCTGGGTATCCATTTTCTATCATGCAACTTCTCATACCACTCCTTTATTCGTTGAAATAACAATCTTTCTTTTTGGTTTTTGACCTTCAACCTTGAGCTCAGCCTTGATTCTTTGTCTTAAGTTTAAAAGATCGTTTATTTGCACTTCAGCATATCTCACTACATGGTCACCATATGCAATTGATACTACTCGCTCTCCGCTTTGCAGCTTCTTTATTGCTTGTTCAACTTGAAACAAATACTCTTCGTTATACATTTTTCAACCACTTACTCTGTCTTACTTTTTTAGGTTTTTTACTTTCCATTTTCCCACTCAAACTATTCCATTTACTCTCTGGCCATCGATCGATTCCAAGCGCAATAGATGCAGCTCTCGCATAAATTCGGCAATCTAGTACTTCATTTCTTTCTCTTACCTTTTGCCACTCTTGTTTGGTATATCCTTTTACCACTTTGCTGACTAATTGCTCTGCTGTTAGCTGCTTAAAATATTCAGGTGCATACTCAGGAAAATGACAGTATCCTGCTGGAGCTTCTTCACCTTCTTTTAAAACATTAAGTAATTGAAAAAGCTCTGACTTTAATATCGATACTCCTGCTGGCCAGAGCTTTATTCCTCTTTTCAGCTTTTGCCCTCCAACTGTTATATCTACTCTACTTGGGCTGCTAAGTGGTACTAGTGCTTTATTTACACCTTTGACTGCCATTACTCTTCCAGAGCCTTGATGGCCTCTTACCCAATTGTATACTTCTTGTGTTGCATATCCAGCATCTACTGCCATCATACTTATCATATACTCAAGCCCATTTTCACCGATAAAATGATGACTCAGAAGCTCCGAAAGCTTTCCCCATACTTCTACTCTTCCAGTATCACCTTCAAATACTCGGTAGTCTATTGACCAACTTTCGCGGCTTTTTCCCCATGCTACAACTTCTACTTCTAACCGATCTTTTTGTACATCTACTCCTGCTGTGAGAACTACTTCACCCTTTGGTACTGTGCCAATTTGATAAGATTCTCTCCTGTTAAATAATTGCTTCCAATCTGGTACTTCTCCTTTATCTACCCAAGTTTCTCCAAGCGTTGTATTTATCCAAACCTTTAACAATTGCTCACTTTCTTTACTATGCAGAAAATCCTCTACTGCTTGATTCCAACTATACCAGCCAACAGGACTATAAAGACTTGATAGATGAAAACCTGCTATTTTGTTACTTGAGGTTTGATTTGTAGCTCTCCATTCTCCACGTTCAAGCATTTCTGTCTTTTGATGATTTTCTATTTTGCCACTACATTCAGTGCAGACATAATGTGCTGTTTTTGCATCATTGTTCTCCCACTTTATTTGTGACCATTTTAGAACTTGATAGTAATTACAATGCGGACAGGGAACAAAAAAATATCTCTTATCTGTTGCTTCAAATTCTTTCTCAATTCTGCTTATTCCATGAATCGTTGGTGTTGATACTAAAAAAATCTTTCGCCGTGCAAATGTATTGGTACGAGCTATGCTGAGCAGTACTGGATCTCCTTCTCCTCCTGAGTCTCCTGGATATGCATCTATTTCATCAAGAAAGAGGTATTTTACTGGCATAGAGCGAAGTCCTACACTGCTATTTGCTCCAGTTATTACTACTATTCCACCTGGAAATTCCTTACTTTGTACAGTATTTCCTGAATCTCTTGATCTTGGGTCTTTTACTTTACTTTTTAAACATGGTGTACTTTCAATAAGTGGCGCAAATCTTCCTTTTGACCAACGCTTTCCCATTTCAACTGTTGGCTGTACTACTAGCATTGGCCCTGGTGTTTGATCGATAATATAGCCAATCCAGTTATTTCCAGCCTCTGTTCCTCCAATTTGTGCTCCTTTCATGAATACCACTTTTTCTACTGGCGAGGACGGAGATAGTGAATCCATGATTTCTTTAAGGTATGGTGTTCTCTCTGTTCTCCATTTTCCTGGCTCTGATGCTGCAGTTGCTGCTAAAACTCGATACTCATTTGCCCACTCTGACACCTTAAGCTCTGGATCTGGTTTCAAACCTTCAGAAAAAGATGTGGCGTATATCATTGTATGCATCTACTCATAACTGGTTCTATCTCGACATCATTAACAATAGAACTACACTCCTCAACAATAGAACTACACTTCTCCATCTCCATAAACATCTTTTTCTGAAATTTGTTTTCTATATATCTTCTGCTCATCTCACTTATCATTAGTGCTATAATAATCGCAAATATCCCTGTTGTTGTTGCAAAAATGATTGCACTGCTTATTGTTGTTGCTGTTAACCCTATATATACCGCTATTGCTACTGCACTTACTGAGGTAAAAACACAGATCGCACTATTGTATTTTCTTACTTTTGCATCTCTATGCTCCATACACCTATAATAAATTGGTACAGATCTGCCTATCTCATCTGGTAATTTGATGCTCTTTTCTTTAAATAAAGTTTTTAGTAACTCTAAATTGTTTGATTTGATTGCTAAATGTAAAACAGGTGTATAATTTGCTCCTTTTTTCAGCAATAACTTTACTACATGTAAATGCCCTTTTTCCGCAGCAAGATAGATCGGTGATAGACTCTTATTATTTGAAATATCAATATCAATTTCTTCTTTTAAGATAGACTCTACAAGCTCAATTTCTCCTCTTTGTGCAGCTAAATGGAGTAGACTATTCTTTTCAGAACCGTATTTATTACTTATCAAAGCCTTCTTTATCTCAGGTTTAGCGTAATCAAATGGTGTCTTGCCACTATCGTCTTTTACCAGAGGATCTATATCTTCTCGCGTTAGTAAAACCTCTATTGTTTTAAGTCTTTCAGCGTAATGTAGTGGCGTTTTATTTTCGTAGTCTTGCAAATTTACTTGAGCATTAGGCTCCTTTATTAAGCATTTGAGAATATCGAGACACAAATCTCTTTCATCGTAATTAGTATTACTTACAGCTATATGAATAGGTGATAATTTCATTGAATTTTGTCCTACACGTGCGCTATTTACATCTGCTCCTAGCTCCAGTAATAACTTTACTATCTCTAATTTTTTGTTGTTAACTGCATAGTGCATCGGTGTCTGATTTCGTGCATCAAAAACCTCGATTTCAGCATTTCCTTCTCTGACTAAAATCTTTACAACTTCTACATGTCCAATACCAGCTGCCAAATGTAATGGTGTATGAAATATTGCATTACGCGAATTAACATCGATGCCTCTATTTATTAGGTACCTTACAGCATTTACCTCACCCACCATTGCAGCTAAATGAAGTAAGCTATCTTGTTCTGACCCGTATTTATTATTAATTAGCGCTTTTAATATTTCTGCTTTTTTTCCTTCTTTAGCGTAATCAAGAGATGTTTTGCCGTCATTATCTTCTACAAAAGGATTAATGTTCTTCTTCGTAAGTAGCAGATCCACCATGCTTAATTCGTCAAATTCTATAGCGCAATGTAGTGGTGTCTTGCCATTTAATCCTCTAACATTAACATCTAATCCAGGTTGATTAATGAGGCACTTTATTAATTCTAAACTTAAGTGAGCAGACATTTTATATTTAAAATTTAGTGTTAGATAATTCTTCAAGCGAGTTTGTAATTTCTTCAGTTAGCGCCATATGAATCTTTTCAGTGTCACTCAGTGATGCAAGCAGCGCTGAAACTCTATTTGGAATATTAAGCAGATTATTACGTACAACTCTTGCTACATTAAATGCTTCGTTTTTCACTTCCTCTACTGCTACAAGCTCTCCTATTTCAGCCTTAGCTTTCGCCTCAAGCAGTTTACCTCGTTCCATTTCATTTTTTATTCGCGTTTTTAGCAACATTGTGGAAAGTTTTTCTCCGTTTTCTGAATAGTTTTTTCTTCTCAATGGTTGACTTGGATCTCTTATTGCTGCCACCGCTTCATTTGCCTGTTCTCTATTGATCAAACCATTCTCCAACTCAACTATTCCTTTTTTTACTAAATAACAGACATATTGCTTTGAAAATCCTTGTTCTCTTGCCCATTCTGTTTGTGTTATTAATTTCACTTTTTTTGCTCCTTTTTTTCTTCTTGAATCTCTTGAAAAGTTTTACCAGCACCAGAAAGAATTGCCTCCCTGCCTGTATACACTTGCCAACGTTTTATCGTTACATCTACAAACTTTGAATCTAGCTCTATTGTTCTACAAATTCTTCCTGTTCTCTCACATGCAATCAGTGTGCTGCCAGAACCGCTAAATGGATCAAGTACTATGTCTCCAGATCTGCTGCTGTTTACTATCGCTCTCTCCATTAGCTCTACTGGCTTCATCGTTGGATGTAGTGTATTATGTGTTGGCTTATCATAAAACCAGAGGTCACTTTGATTTCTACCTCCATACCACTCACGTTTATTGCCACTTTTCCATCCATAAAGCATTGCTTCGTATTGTCTTTGATAATCTGATCTTCCTAGCGTAAAGTGATTCTTTGCCCAAATGATAAATGTTGACCAACGACCACCTGCTTCCTCAAATGCTTTTTGCAACGTCGAAAACTCTGATGATGATGTGCAGATGTAAATTGCACCTTTCGTATATGCTAAAATATTGGAACAGATGTAGTAGAGAAAAAGTTCGTACTTTTCACCTTGATTATCGTTTAATATCTTTTTGTCTTCTCTCTCTTGACTGTTACCATATGCTACGTTATACGGAGGATCACACACAGTAATATCTGCCATTTTATCATCTAACAGCGCTTTATATGATTCAACTACAGAGCTATCACCACAATAGATTCTATGATCACCTAAAATCCAAAGATCACCTGGTTTTGTTACTTTTTTGTCATCAATAGCTAAGTCAGAAAGATCTTCTTTTTCACTATCTAAATCATCAAGGAAATGTTGAACTTTTTCTAATTCAAATCCAGTCATTTTAAGATCAAACTGTAAATCTTCTAACTCTTGAATTTCTACTTTCAAAAGCTCATCATCCCACTTTGCCCAATTAGCTGATTGATTTGCCAGTAATCGAAAAGCTTTAGTTTGTGGTTCATTTAAATTATCACTTAAAACCACAGGAATACTTTCTATACCAAGTTTTCTTGCTGCTTTCAGTCTTAAATGACCATCAACCACAGTTCCATCGCTTTTTGCAACTATTGGTATACGAAAGCCGAATTCCCTGATTGAAGCACACATTCTATTTACTACATCGTCATTTTTACGTGGATTACGCTCATATTCGATGAGATTTTGAGTAGGATAATAGTGGATTGCTAAATTCATATAATTACTGTACTAATTAAAAAGTTAATATTCAAAATATCTCTGACGCTAAAGAAGGCCTGGGGTCAGCACCACCAAACCCGCCATTATGGCCGAAAGGACCCACTTTTTATGAGCTTATTAATATCTTTCCATAACATAGAACATCAAAGCTAAAGCATCTGCTTGATTATCATCTCTAGGTGAAAAACCTTTTTCACGTATCGCTTCAATAACTTCACTCTTACTTGCATTGCCTTTGCCTGTGATAAAGCGTTTTATAGTCTTAACAGGAACACTCTGATAGGGAATATGATTCTCTTCACACCAAGCAGAGAGAACTGCAAGAAAACCACCATAACAATGCGCTGCATCAGTTCCAAGGTGTCTTCTCACTTCCTCAAAATAAACTGTTTCAATACTTGGAAATTTTTCTTTCATTTCATTCAACCACTTACGAAAATTTAGAAATACCATGCCACCTCCACTAAAACGACTAGTATGAAAACTCTCACTGCCACTTTGAACTATTCCATCATGTAGAATAGCCCATCCGGTTTGTTTCCCTAAATCTAGTGTTAGTATTGACATTCTGTAAGATATTTGTTTGGAGGTAGCCTAAGCAATAACATGGACACTTAAGTTACCTCTTGAAAATAGTGGGAGTGAAAATTACGAGTTTCAAACTTTCATACCCCTCTACTAATTATATATCGCAAAAACTTCACAGAATGTTCAAAAAAATATTATTTTTTATGTTTTTTCAAATTACGCTGAACAAATTCATTTCATTTTGCGATTAATTACTTATGAGGAAACAGAAAAAATCCCTGATAAGTTTTAATGGAGAATTTATGAATATTTCATGCGATTTCAACAATACTATTTCACAAAGTTATCTACCATCATCAGAAGAAACAGCGAACATAAAATTAAGGCTTCTGGCCGATCTCAGATCTTGTCTTTCTTACTTGCTACCAAATGGGGTTTTTCATGGTAATAGGTTTTATGTAGGTGATGTACATGGTAATCGAGGAAAAAGTTTAGTAGTAGAATTAACTGGTAGTAAAGCTGGGCTTTGGAAAGATTTTGCAACAAATCAAGGTGGTGATATTATTGATCTTTGGGCAGAAGTACACTCCAAAACAGAATTTCATGAGATAATGGCTTCTATAGCTGAGTGGCTTGGGTATAACAAAAAATATACAGAGAAGCAATACATTGACGAAGACTTTGAGAAATTTATTACCTACAGTTGGAATTATTATGATGAAAATGGTCAGGTGATTGTAAAAGTTTACCGTTCTGATTTTCCTGGAAAGAAAAAAGTATACAAGCCTTTTAATGTTAAAACGTTGAGTTATAAAGCACCTGATACAAGACCACTATACAATATCCCTGGTATTTTGAAGTCTGATAAAATCATTCTTGTTGAAGGTGAAAAATGCGCAGAAGCACTAATAGAAAAAGGAATTACTGCAACAACCACAATGTCTGGAGCAAATGCAGATGCGGACAAAACTGACTGGTCACAACTTAAAGGCAAGCATATTGTTATTTGGCCGGATAACGATGAGCCTGGTAAACAATATGCTGAAAATGCTACTACAAAACTTCTCAGCTTAGGTATTGCATCGCTTTCTATAGTCAAAATTCCAGAAGGTAAACCAAAAGGTTGGGATGCTGCGGACTATGTACAAGAAAACACAAATGTTTCTGACTTCATTGAAAATAACTTGAAAAAGGTAATTATTAGACCACCACTGAACATTTTAGACTGGAGTGCAGATCGTTTTGTAGGTCCAGTACCAGAGCAAAAGTTTCTTGTTGAAGGAATATTTCCTTTGGGTGTTACTTCAATAGTAGCTGCTATGGGAGATACAGGTAAGGGTATGCTACTCCTCGATTTGGCGCTTAAGGTTGCAAGTGACACAGATCAGATATGTGGTTTTGGTTCACCTGTTACTGAACATGGATCAGTAGTAATCTTTTCAGCAGAAGATGATGCAGGCGAGGTACACCGTCGGCTTGAACGTCTTGATCCTGAATGTAAAAGATTAAAATTTAAAGATAAGCTGTTTATAGTACCACTACCAAACGTAAGAGGATCACTGACAATACTGAGAAGTATTCGTGGTAAAATTATTGAAGTTTCGCCTGAATTTGAGTCTATAATAAAACAACTTGATAAAATTAAAGATCTGAAATTAGTTGTGTTTGATCCTCTTGCATCGTTTATTCATGCAGACATAAATGCTGATCCTGCTGTAGGAGATTATCTAATGTGTTTATTGTCTGATTTAGCATGTAGTACCGGAGCTTCGATAGTTACTGCTCATCATCTGAGAAAACCAAAAGGAGAAAAGCCTATATTAACTGCTGAACAAGCACGTGATGCAATTAGAGGCACATCTGCTCTTGTTAATGGTGTCAGATGCTCATATGCTTTTTGGCCAGTAGAAGGTACAGCTAAGCCAGAGATCTTTCAATCAATAGGAGAAGCTCCAAGACAGAATGCGTTATTTTATGGAGCAGTTGTTAAGGCAAATGGTTTAGCTGACCGAACTGTACGTACTTACCTGAGAAACCAAGAAACAGGGCTATTAGAAGATATAACAGTGCAACTAAAAGGTAAAAATGCTAGTGAAAAAGACCTTAAAATGTATCTTGTTGATGCAATTGCAAGATCTGCTGTTGCAGGGCATCCATTCACTCATACAGGAAATACAGGAGTATACAAACAACGGCACAGATTACCTGATATTCTTCATGGTCTAGGGAGAGATAGACTAGAGCGTATAGTACAAGAACTTCTACAAACAAAGAAGTTAGTAAAAGGAATGTCTACAGGCTCGAGAGAAGATAAATGGCTTGATGTTAGAGAAGGCCCTTTTGCTCGTGGTGTTGGAAAATTTACTCATGGAGCTGAAGGTATTATACCAAATCTCATTTCTAACAAGACAAATTAGAAACAGCCCTTTTTGACTATAATTGAAGAGTTTAAGCAAATTCATAATATGTTCTATTTGTCTTTCCAATAACAAAATTAGTTGTAGATAAAATTACGGGTAAGCTCTTCAAGCATCTGAGGGTTTACCCTATTTTTTTATTACAAGCATTGGAATACATTATATATTATAACTTCAACTAGAAGTTGATAGAATATATAAAAAATCATACCACTAATAATTGAATTATGTTCCTATTCCTGCGTTACTGAATCAGTAATCAGAAATTAAGGAATGAAAAATACCTCTAGAAACCTAAACTTTATACTCTCTATTCCTAAAAGTGTTCCTAGAAAGCACCCCTCTAAAGTTGGCCATTATGGCTGATTCTACGTTCCTAAAACCCTTATATTATTATATAATATATATGAGTAATAAATAAAAGTAATAATAAATATAAATAATAGTAAATTACAAACAGTATAAAATGTTAATGAAAGTAAAAAGACTACAAAAATATTACTAAGATATTTAAATTGAATAAAAAAGAACAAATGACTGACAATAGCGTTTTTAAAAGATTCTACGACTTTAAGGTCAATTATACTACCTTGAACTAAAGAACGCTTATAAACCACATTAAAACCGATTAAAAGGCAATTAACACTACATTTTAACTTCGCAAAAGATTCCTACCCAACTTTATCATGTTTTATTTTAGTTATAAAGAAATTTTTTTTAAAGCTGAATTAACTTGAAAGAACATAAAAAACCTAACAAACAGTGGAAGGATAAACATGCTGAGTTTTAAAATCAAAGTCTTTAGTAGATTTAAAAGGCCTAATCATTTTTGTCTTTTTGATGAGCTTTATCGAACCAATTTTAAAATTATTTAAACTTTTTTTGAAAAATTTCCGGAAAAAGTTGTGACTAATCCGGTATAATTATTATAGAGGACTATGAATTTTAGATGCTCCAGAAAGAAGCGGTTAAACAAATGCTTAGAAAAAAATAAAATGACCTTCAATTGCGTTTCAAGACGATTCTGTAATGAATTATACCACCTCTATGCAATAACGCTTGTTGTTTGTAAAGAAATTTCTTACAAGCCTGACAAAAAAATTCACCTTTCTTTATAGGGTTAAAAAAGTTTTATAAAATCTTTAATTCTTTAGTAGAAATCTTATTGGATCAACCTATTTTTCTTCTTTTCACCGAACCATGTCTGAACAAATTTTTCACATGGGGGATGCTTCAAGAAAAAAGGCCAGAATATCAATAGTTTTATTTTTTCATATGGGGGAACGAATTTTTCCCATGCCGTACAAAGTGAGGTTAAAACCCTTCATCCTTATTCCTTTCAATCTTTCATGGAGTGCTATATGCAATCTAAAAATAAATATCCTGGTATTGATCCTTCAATCATTAAACAAATACGAAAACGTGCTAGACAAATTAAATCTTATAAATGCTGTGTTAATTCTGATATTGAAGATATAAAGCAGCAGCTCTTATGTGAAACTTGGTCTGATTTAAGCCAGTATAATGGTGAAGAAAGTGGTAGAAATGCATTTATTCATAGTGTCATAAAAAACCATGCAATAAGCCTTCTACGCAAACAATCCTGTGCTAAACGTGGTAGTAAAGCAGGCGTAGCATTTGTTGATATTACTGACTTGGATGATGTTATTGATGAAAATAGTAATTTTGCAGATAAAGTAGCAGCTAGTGTTGATATAAACGAAGCAATTTCAAAACTACCAAAGCTCTGGCAGGACATTTGTTATCAGCTTGAATCTCATAGTATCTCTGAAATCGCAGAAATACATGGAATATCTAGAACAACCATCTATGACATTAGAGAACAAATACGCGCTAAACTTGCTCATCTCAAAATATATTTATGAAAATTTTTGAACAAATCGTCGTCATTTTGCGATTACATATTATGAAGGGGTAATAAAACTATGACTTTAAAAATAATAAATAGTGAACAAAGAGTAAAAATGGTAACAGGTGTGAAGATAGTAATCTTCGGACCATATGGAATTGGTAAGACCAGTCTGCTTAAAACTTTGAATGAACCGACACTTTGTCTTGATTTTGAAGCTGGGCTACTTGCTGTTCAAGATTGGCAAGGGGATTCTATAAGTATTCGTACCTGGAATCAAGCTCGCGATATTGCCTGCCTAATTGGTGGACCTAATCCTGCATTAAAATCTGATTCAGCATATAGTCAAAGACACTATGAGCATGTATTCAGTAAGTACAAAGATCTAGAATTCTCTAAATATAGCTGTATTTTTATCGACAGTATTACAGTAGCCTCGCGGTTATGTCTTTTATGGGCAAAAATGCAACCAGAAGCTTTCTCTGACAGAAATGGCAAACAAGACATGAGAGCTGCATACGGGTTACTTGCTCAAGAAATGATGGCTTGGCTCAATCAGTTTCAACATATTCCCAATAAAGATATCATTACAGTTGGTACGTTAGGTCAATATTTAGATGACTTCAATCGCCCAACTTGGCTACCACAATGCGAAGGAGCTAAAACTGCCAGTGAAATACCTGGTATTGTTGATGAAGTAATTAGCATGGTAAGCATCAAGAAGGATGATGGTACAGAGGTACGTTCCTTTGTTTGCCATACTATTAATTCTTGGGGATATCCTGCTAAAGATCGTAGTGGTTGCCTTGATATGGTTGAAGAGCCGCATTTAGGTAAATTACTTACAAAAATCAAAACTAAAACCTTTTCTACTTCTACTCAATTTATGCCACACAACTAACTTTTGGAGGTTACATATGTTACAAGACTTTTTAACTACTGGTCAAAAGATTCCCTTTTTCAGTATGAAAGAATATTTGAATGACCAATCACCTATACCGAAAGACATCGTCTCACCAAGAATTTTAACTCAGAGAAGTTTATTGGTTCTAGGTGGCCCTCCTAAAATAGGTAAAAGTGACTTTTTGATCTCTTGGCTTGTCCATATGGCTGCAGGTGTTTCTTTTCTTGGTATGACTCCAAGTAGACCTTTGAAAATCTTCTACATGCAAACTGAAATTGAATACGAATATATGAAGGAACGTTTGCAATGTCTTCAACTTGATCCAGAACTTTTGGCAATAGCTGCTAATAACCTAATAATTACGCCAAAAGTGCATTTATCATTTTGCCATGAAGAAATAAATTACATAAAAGAAATTGCGAAGGAACGCTTTAAGCCTGATATTTTGGCAGTGGACCCTCTGCGCAAAATCTTTAGTAGTGAGTATGGCAATGAAAACGATAATAGCGCTATGCTATTCTTTCTGCAAAAAACTCTTGAAAAACTACGTAATGCTATTAACCCAAATGCTGGAATAATATTAACGCATCACACGAAAAAATTATCCAAGAAAATGCTCGAAGAAGATCCATTTCAGGGCTTAAGTGGTGCTGGATCTCTCAGGGGATTTTACACTACTGGCATGGTGATGGTTGCTTATGATGAGGAAAGTACCAGACGTCAAATAGTATTTGAGCTACGCAATGGTGAACGTGTGCCAAATAAACTTATCGATAAGATCAACGGTAGCTGGCAGCTTCTTGATCAATGGAATAACTGAGCTTTTTTTAAAAATCAATTGATATATAGGGGGCAACTTATGCTGCAAGATTTTTTAACTGATTTCAATAATGCGAAACTACAGAGTAGTTTAATACCTAAAGGTACAATAGTCAAGGTAAAAATGGCAATTAAGCCTGGTGGTTACGAAAATTGGTTCACTAAAAGCTATGATACTGGCAGCATCTATTTAAACGCTGAATTTACCGTCATTGAAGGTCCATACGCAAAATGTAAGATTTACCAAATAATTGGTATTAAAAGTGGCAAATCAGAAGGTAAAGAAGATACTTGGGGAGAATCTGGACGTTCTATGATTCGCAGTATTTTAGAGTCAGCTCGTAATATTCATACAAATGACACATCAGAAAAAGCAGTTCTTGCGCGAAAAATCAACTCAATTGCAGATTTAAACGGCCTGGAGTTCACAGCAAAAGTAGGCATTGAGGCTAATAATACCTATGGAGATAGGAACAGAATTGCTACGGTCATTACTCCTGAACAAGAGAAAAATTCAGACGCTGATTGGATACCATTCTAAATAAATTGCAACTATTTTTATAGTAAATTAATCGGAGGTTACATGGAGTTTTGCATTACTGAATCAAGACAAGAGATAAAAATGTTATTGGCTCACAATATTAAAGAGTGTCTGTCTTACTTATTGCCTGGTGGTAAATTTGGTTATGGGTTCTATTCTGGAAATATTAATAAAGACCACTTGATGGTAGTGGCAGAAGGTAAGCAAACTGGCACTTGGTATAACTGTGATAAGAAAACTAACGGAGATATTATTGAACTCTGGAGCATAATAACCAATAAAACTGATTTTTCTGAGATTACCAGCCTTATAACCAAGTGGCTTAGTGAGCGTATAATAGCAAAATATAGCTACCTTGATAAAAATAATGAGGCTATAGCTTATGTTTATTTGTATAAAAACAATTATAGACATATATGGAATCTAAGAACCTCTAGGAATGGTCTGAAGCCATTATATAACATTCCCGGTATTATTAAGTCTGATGAAGTGATTATAGTTAAAGGTGAAAACCGTGCTGATAGTTTAATAAAGAGAGGTTTTACAGCAACAACTGCAATAGATGATGATATTGAGAAAACGGATTGGTCTATGCTAACAGATAAGCATATAATAATTTGGCCGGAAAAAGATGAACAATATGTTAAAAAAGTAGCAGTGGAACTAGACAATTTAGGTATGTCCTGTGAGAATCCTGAAAGTTTAGGTATATCATCTGAGAACCGTGAAAGTTTAAGTGTATTATCTGAGAAAAAAGCATTTCCTGCTAGTCATTATCTAAATGATAAATCTCCATCACCAGAGGATATAATTTTACCGAGAATTCTTACTCCTGGAGGACTTTTACTACTTGGAGGAGCTCCAAAGGTTGGCAAGACTGATCTACTGCTTTCTTGGTTAGCACATCTGTCAGCGGGACTACCGTTTTTGAGTATGGTTCCAATTAGACCATTAAAGATCTTTTATCTTCAAACTGATCTTGAATATCCCTACATTAAGGAACGGCTACAACAATTGAAATTTGATGATAAATCTCTAGAATTAATATCAAAAAATTTAATTATTACACCAAAAACAAGCTTACTTTTGAATTCTCAAGGAGTAGAAGAAGTAAAAGATATTATAGCAGAGAGACTAGACGTTAAAACAGTTGATATCATTGCTATAGATACACTACGTGGTGTTTTTGATTTCAATCAATATAAAGGAGAAAATAGTAATAGCTCGATGTTTTGTTTTTTAAAAGATAGAGTTGAAAAATTGAGGTCTATAACAAACCCTAGTTGTGGAATCATTTTAACGCACAATACTAACAAGGTATCGAAAAAGTCATTAGTAGAGGAACCATTTCAAAACTTTAGCGGAGCATCGGCTTTAAGAAGTTTTTATACTTCAGGGATAATGATGATCAAGCCAAACGGAGAACAAAATACTCGTCAATTGATATTTGAACTTAGAAATGGTAAATCTATTTTACCTATGCAGATCGAAAAAGTAAATGACAGTTGGCAAACTGTATCAGAAAAACCAACTGTAAAACAACGTCGAAAAAAAAGTTATGACATCATTTTACGGTTAATTAATGAGAGAGCAGCTAAGGGAAAATTTTATACTAAAAGCCAATTTTGCTATTTATTTGAAGATACATTTGGTTTGAAGAGTTGTCATTCCATTCGTAGATATGTTAACGCATTAGTTGCTTCAGGTTATATTAAATTCTATGAAAAAGAAATACCAGAGCGCGTAAAAGTTATGAAAGTGGCTGAGCATTTAACGAGGAGAGATATTTAATAACACTCATTTTTTAAGAACAATAGTAAAAGGATTAAGCCTGTAGCCATATTCCTTAGTACCTATCCCTGACCATGGCAGAGTTTGAATAATATCGTCTTTTTTGACATTTAAACCTAAAGTTATAGCCAATTTCTCTGCTATAGTTTTTTGCATTCTATTTATTGGTTTGCGAATTTGTTGTTCAACATCGTGAATGTTTTCTAAGCGATTTGCAATTTCTCCAACGTTTAAAGTTTTGTATTGCTCTGGAGAAATTCCACTTTTAAAGTCATGAAAAAATTGATCTAAGAAAATAAAAAATATTCTTCCAGACTTTGACTGTGTTTCGATAACTCCTATACCATTAACACAAATGTCATTGCCTTTAATATGGAGCTGAAAAGTCTTTTCTGCTGGAGTAGACTTAGTCTGTTGCAATGGAATGTAAGAATAGCAATTGAATGCCTGAAAAGAAACATTAGGTAATAATTCTGGTACTCCTTTTTCTACTGTTTGATGCAATACTTCATTTAAACTTTGATCTTCGCAAATTAGATCTGCTATAGGAACAATGTGTAGATTCAGTGGTGGCTTAAGACTCTCCTTATTAAAAGTTATTAAAGCAGTAGGGGTGGTTTTTAACTTATCCACAGCAGAGTATGAGTTATCAGGACAGCATTCGGGAATAATTAAGCTGATAAGGCTTGTGTCAACAATAACATAATAAACTCCGGTTGCTACTTTATTACAAGTAATCTTTAAACTTGCTAATTGCTTTTCAAACCATTCTATAACTTTCAAATGATTAACTTTTACCTCTAAAGAAAAGTAACGCTGTTTTTTATAAGTATCAGGTAAAATATCACGTTCACAGAGGTCACACATTATTGGGTTATCATAATCTTCATCATAATCGCTGACAATTTCTAATCTATTGTTGCAGAAAGGATTTATTACATGAAAATCAAACTCATCTTCATCATTAGCACAGATTATAAAGTAATATTCTCTTAAATTTACAAACCCAAGACTTGACAGGTATTGTGCAACTTCTAAATAATCTCTGCTAGGTGTATCATAAGAGTCACTCCACCGTAGCAGATTAGTAACTATTTGCCTGTAGAAAGTTGGATTTTGCTTTTGACAGAATGGTAAGTCCATAAGTATTGGAAAACATTAACTTAAAATCTTCACGTTCTTTTTTATCAAGTACGTGTTCTGAATAATTGATCGCTATATAGTCTGTATTGGCATGAAAAGATAGAGTAACTTTTTTGTTTCTAAATATCACCTTTATATGTTGAACAAGACTAATATTGTAGATTATACTGCCAATTGAAGGCTCTAACACCTTTAACCACTTTTCTATGGAATTTGTGTTTAATGTAAAATAAGTGCTTGGTTCAGGTGACGTAAACTTTAATTCAATTAATTTGATGTCTTTTATTAATTCATGTACACAGTCAGTCAAGAATGTACGCACTTGGGCAACTTTATTCTGATTACGTAGATTAATAAATGAGCATTCACGTTGAAAATATCGACTGGCAATGCTGTTTGCTATTTCTAAGCCACGTTTGAGGTTTTTAGTACACAAATTTACCTGATTGCTATTTAAAGAGAAGTCAAGAATAATCCAGTCAGGTTTGTAACCGTGTATTACTTGGTTTGAGCTAAGTACCAGGTCTGAATCACTAGCACGACGTATAAATAAGTAAATGCGGTCTTGGTAGTAAAAAAAACCTTTGAACTTACTTTCAAAGTTGTCATTTGCTAGAGAATCATGTTGAGTTAATATCTCTCGCAGTACCTCTTTCGACAAAAAATCTTTAAATGAGCTCTGTCTTTGTCTTGGAGGATTATTTAAAATAAATGATGAAAAACTTCTTTTTTGAACTTTATTAAAAAGAAAGACGTGCTTCAGCAAGTTATGGTCAATAAGAAAGAGAGTAAATAGTATAGATTTTTTATCATATTTTACATCGCCACTCAATATAGGCTTTGCTATCTCAATTATGGCTGAATCAGACTTCAAACGGCTAAAGTAGCTGATTAAATAATAATTAGGTAAATAATCAAGGTTGCTGTCGATAAGGAATTTACGCTTTTGCTGAACTGACCTATAGTCATAATAAGGACTATTATCAAACAAATGCTGTTGATAATTGAAGTGTTGTTTAAGAATAACATTTAATTGCTTATTATTAAGAGAGTTAATCCAACTTTTGCACAAATCAGGATTTTGAAAACTCAATAGTAACTCAGTAGCAGGAACTTCAAGATCATCTTCCCAGAATTCTTGATTGGCAATCATTATCCAAAAGAAAAAATATTATGACAACTGTAGTATATTAAACAGTTGCGTCAATACTACCATAAAAAAATAATAAAAAAAAATTGAACAAATTGAAGAGAAAAAGCGATTATATATAATAGGAGGGTTGAAAACAGATAATGTCAATTCTAACGCAATCAGGCAGAGCAGCAATAGCAGCCAGCATAAAAAAGCAATCTATCCATCTTGCTTGGGGAAGTGGTGATGGAAGCTCTGGAAATAGCCATAAAGTAGAAAAAACTTTCGTTAAGGGTGAAATAAAACTTGATCATCAACCTGTTAAAGATGTGAAGGTTGTTACAGGACAAACAATGCATCAGCCAAGTGTTGACTATACAGTTGATAGCAGTACTGGTGTAATTAAACGTACGGAAAATAGCTCTATTCCAGTAAGTGATAAAGTTACCATAGAGTACATTCAAAGCACACCACCTGAACCTATAAATTCTATAAAGCTCTTGAATGAACTTGGCAGACGTACTGCAGATGAAGTGCTATTCTGCACAGGTGATGAAAACGGCGAACTTATAACTCCTTCTGGAAGGTTTAGGCCTTCTGATGTACCAACCAATAATCTTTTTCTCAAATTCACTTTCGATTTCACGGATGCAGCAAATCGAGTAATCAGAAAGCTAGGGGTTATGGTTGGTACTAAAGTAAAAAAAGAATTACCTGAAGGACAGAGATATTTTGAACCTCAAGATATAGAAGACCATGGGATTTTATTGGTTTTGGAACATACCGTACCACTTATCAGAACATCTGCAACTCGGGAAACTTTTTCATTTGTTGTAACTTTTTGAAACAAAATGACTTTAAACGCCTATTATAACCGTTTTAATCCTGACAAAGAATACGAAAAAAGCTTGTTCCTGGCAGGAAGAGGTTTACAGTCTGCAGAATTAAATGAAACTCAGGAGTATGCTCTCTCTAAGCTTAAAGGCATAGGCGATGCAATATTTCGTGATGGCGATGTTATAACAGGAAGCAATTGTATTATAGATGGGGAAACTGGTAAAGTTACACTTGAGTCAGGAAAAATCTATCTTCGTGGAGCAGTTAGAAAAGTAGAAGCAAAAGAGTTTGTTATTCCACTGAGTACCACAGTGCGTATCGGTGTTTATTATCTAGAATCTACGATTACAGAACTTGAGGACGAAAATCTTCGTGATCCTGCTGTTGGTACACGTAATTATCAAGAAGTAGGAGCTGCAAGGCTTAAAGTTTCCACCATTTGGGGTTATCAAGCAGAAGGTCTTTCTCCACGTTTTTCTGTAAATGGCGAATTTTATCCAATTTATAACATTGAAAATGGAGTATTGATAGAACATTCACCGCCACCACAAGCAAATATAGTAACTACTGCGCTTGCTCGTTATGACAAAGAGGCAAATGGTTCCTACGTTGTAAATGGCCTTGAAGTGATGTTCCTCCACAAAGAAGAAAAGGGAGAAGAAGGGGTAAAAAAAGGTAAAAAAGAAATATTTGTGATTAATGAGGGTAAAGCTCATGTTGATGGCTATGAGATTGAACTTCCTCACAGTATTCGTGTTTCTTTTGATGAAGATCCGGATATAAAATCAGTTGAATCAGAACCACATACTTTTCAGCCAAATAGCCAAAGAGTAATGGAACTTAAAGTTAATGATTTTCCAATAAGTGAAATCAAAAAAGTAGATATAACCGTTCAAAAAACCATTACCATTACTCATGGTTCATATTCAGGAGCTGTTGATCCAATACCTGACTCTGCGGTACTTGAGATTATTCAAATTAAACAAGGCAATGTTATTTATGAAAATAGTATAGACTATAAGTTAAATGCAGGAAACGTTGATTGGTCATTACCAGGTAAAGAGCCAGCTCCTGGAAGTAGTTATCAAATAACTTACCGCTGTCGTACTCATGTAAGCCCTGAAGATATAAGTGAAGAGGGATGCAAAGTAAAAGGAGCAGTTGATAACAGCTTGGTTCTGATTGATTACACCTGGAAAATGCCCCGCTATGATTTAATTACTATCGATAGCAAAGAAGCAGTAAGGAGAATAAAAGGTATAGCTCACCCTTGGCGACCATCAATGCCTAAAGCACCTAGCGGACAACTTTTGCTCTGCTACATTCATCAGACATGGAAAAACGGAGAAAAAGAAGGGGTAAAAATAGTGAATAATGCTATTCATGCTGTACCGATGAATGAGCTTGAAGCAATGAAAAAAGGAATAAATGATCTTTATGCACTTGTTGCACAGGAGCGTTTACGCAATGATGCAAATTCAAGAGAACCTACCACCAAAAAAGGAGTATTTGTTGATTCGTTCTTTGATGATGATATGCGTGATCAAGGAATTTCGCAGACTGCAGCAATAGTAAACAAGGAACTAATTTTACCAATAGATGTAACGATTGCTGATATTGATGGGGGAGAAAAAACTTATTTATTGCCATATAAACTTGAGCCGGTACTGGAGCAGCTTTTACAGACCAAAGGAGAAAAGATCAATCCATATCAAGCTTTTGATCCAATACCGGCACAAATTACTCTAAATAAAAACATTGACCACTGGACGGAGGTTACCACGAATTGGAAAAGTCCAGTAACCAGAGTATTTAATATTACGGAAACAACAGAGCTGCTGTCAAGTACTTCATACGAAACTGAATTTATGAGAGAAGCAGTACAGAATTTTGAAATTGAAGGTTTTGAGCCAGGTGAAAAGCTTAAGGAATTAAAGTTTGATGGAATTTTTATTCAACCTCAAGCATAGAAAATATTTGAAAGAAAAACATGATCGCAACATTTATTGCTGATAACAGAGGAAAAATAAAAGGAAGATTTACTGTACCAAGAAACATTCCTGCTGGGACTAAGTTAGTGCAGTTCTTCGGTGATAAAGGCAGTTATGGAGAAGCAACTTATACTGGTAAAAAAACAATTACCATAGAGGAAAGAAGAAGAGTTATCGCAGCAAGAAGAGTTGATCCTTTAGCCCAGACATTTACACTAAATGAAAGTAGGCACATAGGAGGTGTAGAGCTATGGTTCACAAATAGCGGCAAAAAACGTGTTGTTGTGCAGATTAGAGAAACAGCAGTAGGAATGCCCTCGCAGACTGTCATTGCTGAAAGCTATATTGAGCCAAAAGATATAAAGATAGATGGCACAGCAACACGTATAGAGTGGTCACCAGTGTTTTGCCATGTAGGACAAGAGTATGCAATAGTTTTACTTACCGATGACGCAGATACTGCAGTAAAAATAGCAGAACTTGGCAAATATGATGCAGTAAATAGCCGTTGGGTAACAAGTCAGCCTTATCAAGTAGGAGTATTACTATCATCAAGCAATGCAAGTACCTGGACTCCACATCAAAATTTAGATTTAACGTTTCGATTACTAGCTGCAAAATTTAGCGAAAATTCTCACGTTATTGATCTTGGTAAAGTTACTGCAAACAATACTTCAGATTTAATTGTTTTGACGAACGTCGAAAAAGTAGCATTTGATACCAATGTAGAATTTATTCTGACAGATGAAGAGGGAAGAGAAAACTTTTTGTCTGATAATTTGCCGCTCGCACTGCGTGAAAGATTATCTGGAGAGCTAACGGTAAAAGCAAGCCTAAAAGGAGGGCGAGAGAAAAGTCCAGTGCTATATCCTGGGTTACAGCTAGTTATGGGTAATCTTTCAGAGTCTGGAGATTATGTTACAAGAAGCATTACAGCAGGGGCTAATACTAAGATCACCATAACATATGATGCGCTAATACCTAGCACTGCAGACGTTAAAGCATATGTGCAAAAAAATGTGGATTGGCAATTAGTAAATTTAACATCAGGAAAACCAATAGGGGAAAATTGGGTAGAGAGGACTCATGTACTGACAAACTTTAATGCTAATGAGACAAGAATAAAATTAGTTTTAAGTGGAACGGTTATCTATCGTCCTAAAGTAAAAAATTTGCGAGTGATTATTACTTGAATCAATGCCAAATGACCAAACCAAACGAGGATATCCTTTGCCACATCGAGAAAATATTGCAGTGGAAGATGTAGTACGTATTCGAAAAGCTATAGAAAAAATAGATGAAGATATTACCGAAAGAGAAGATAAACATAATCAACTTAAAAGTAATTTTGAAAGATTTAGCTTTGAATCTTTTTTAAATTTGTGGGGTAATGAATGACAATTGCCAAAGAAGTAGTTTATGCATTGCATCAGAGACTGAAAGATCTATCTGTAAATGCTACCCCTGATCAACTCGCCTATCTCGCAAAATCTCTAGAGTCTATTGCTGGGCAAAGTACAGTACTTGATATTGTACAGATGACTGATGCAAAATTAAAAGAGCTTCTTGACAGTAGCACAAGTCATTTAAATAAATTAGATAGTAGTAAAAACAATGCATTAGCGGCAATCTCTGAATTAGAAGGAAAGTCGTTAAAGAAAATAGATGAAAAAGGAATTACAAACTTATCACTACTTGATAGCAGAAAAGATTCACATGTTGCCACCATCAATAATGCCGGAGACTTAAATAGCATAAGAAACACATTAAATAGCCTTAAAGCCATAAGCGATATACCAACTGGTTCATCAATTATGAAGGAAATAAAAACCAGAGAAGACCAATTAAAAACACTCACAACTAAATTTAACTCGATTAATGATGTGCCAAATGGGTCATCAATTATAAAAGAGATAAGAAAGCGCAATATGGTTGAACCTGAATCATTACCTTTTCTGTTCGGCATTCTTAATCGATATAATGACTATGGTTGGTCTGATGATAATGGCTATTTCAAAACAGAATTAGGGCAGTGGTATAAAGATACAGCAAAAACCGACTATATGCTGCAGCTCCTTGCAGGTAGTAATACTTATGATTGTACGTATTCTAGTTTTTATCATCCACCACAGTTGTACTTCTTACAAGGAAGTAACGGTAAATTTCTGTACAGAAAAGCATTTTTACGTCGTAGTCACAGCTCAGATCAATACAGTTACCCATATGCACTACTTGGAGTAATATTTGTAAAAAACACTACAAACAGCGATAAAACGCGAACGCTTCATTTTAGTGGTTCATCACGTTGGAGTTCAGGATATGAAGGAGCAGGGTTATTCGTAGGAACACCTAGTCACGTTAATACTAATAAATCGGCAATTTCAGGAATAACTTGGACAAATATTTACAACTACTCAACTAATTCCGCAGTATTTAGTAGTTCAAATAATATTACTGTGCCAGCAAATAAGACAATAGCAATTTTATTTTACGCATCGCCATATTTTTACACATCTGATTATCACCATTACAGTTGGTTTATGAGGTGGAGTATTTATAACTTTCGGAGCAATTTTTTAACTACAGGGCTTGAGATAGATGTGGAAAGAACGCTAAAAGCTTGGCAATGTCCTGGATTATCTAACACGCATGAGATTTGGAGGTAACAAACAATGTCTATCTACATTAGATTTGAAAATGATAAACAAGTAGAAACAACAATACTTGAAAGCAAGCCAAAAGGTAAAAATTGGTATGAAGCGCCAAAAGATTTTGATTGGCAAAAAAGCTATTGTTTAACAGAAGGAGGCAAAATTGCTCAGCGGAATCAAGAAGATATTGAATTGGAGTTATTGCAAAATGCGAAATTTTCTGCACTTTCTAATCTTCGTGCTTATTATGATAACTATACTAACCAATACACAGGACATTCTCACCAGAAGTCTAAGTCGTATGCGATACAAGCGAAAGCCGCAAAAAGCATTCTAGCAGACCAAGATGAAAAGGATAAAGAAATTATAGAACCTTTAGCAAAAGTCCGTGGTATTACAGTTATCGAAATGGCAAGGATAATCGAGGAAAAAGTGAAAAAAGCAGTAAAAGCGATAGTGAAATGCGAGGAGTTGGAAAACATGGCGAAGAGGAAAATTGAAGAAGCTAAAAGTGAAGAAGAACTGCAAACTTTGCTAGATGATTGTAAACAAAAAATGCAAAACCTAGAAACTTAAATTCTTTTCAAAAATCAGCGTGCAAGGAAAAAAATGACAGAAGAATTTTTGCACGGAGTAAATGTTATAGAGGTAACCTCTGGAGCAAGGGCAGTACGTACGGCTAAATCATCAGTGATAGGTGTAATTGGTACTGCACCTGAAGCAGATGAGCAAAAATTTCCGCTAAATAAACCAGTGTTAATTGCAGGAAGCTTAAAAGAAGCAGCAAGACTTGGAAAGAGTGGCAGTTTACCTTCTGCAACAAACGGAATATTTTCCCAAATTGGTGCAACAGTAGTAGTTATTCGAGTTAAAGAAAGTGAAAACAGCGATTCAAAGCTCAAAGAAAGTGAAACTATCCAAAATATAATTGGCGGTGTTGATAAAGAGACTGGAGAGTATCAGGGGATAGAGGCATTCCTCAGTAGTGAAAGCATAGTTCATATTGCTCCAAAAATATTAATTGCACCTCAGTTTACTCATCAGTTACCTGAAATAGATGGAGTAAATCCAGTAGTGAGTGCTTTAATTTCCATAGCAGAAAAATTAAGAGCAATTATTGTTGCAGATGGACCAAATACTAATGATGAAGAAGCAATAAAATGGAGAAAAAGTGTAGGCAGCTCAAGAGTTTACGTAGTTGACCCTTGGGTTAAGGTATTTATTGAAGGAAAAGAAGGAACCTTGCCAGCAAGCCCATTTGTAGCTGGTTTAATAGCAAAAGTAGATAGCGAACAAGGATTTTGGCACTCACCTTCAAATAAAGAGATAAATGGTATTGTTGGAACAAGCAGGCCTATTGATTTTACGCTCGGTAATACAAATTGTAGAGCAAACCATTTAAATGAAAATGAAGTAACAACGATAATTCATCAAAATGGCTATAGGCTTTGGGGAAATAGAACATGTTCAAACGATTCGAAATGGGCTTTTCTATCAGTAAGGCGCACTGCAGATTTAATTAACGATAGTTTACTTCGAGCTCATCTCTGGGCAGTTGATCGCAATATCACAAAAACTTATATAGATGATGTGATTGAGGGGGTGAATTCTTACCTTGCAAGTTTAAAAGCGCAAGGAGCAATTATCAGTGGAAAATGTTATGCAACTCCCGAACTCAATACACCGGCAAATATTGCAAGTGGAAAAGTATACTTTGACTTTGAGTTTACACCACCATATCCGGCAGAACAAATAATATTCAGGTCTCATCTCGTAAATATAAGTTAGGAGAAAGCAAAGTGTTACCGAAAATACTGAGAAATTTTAACGTATTCGTTGATGGTCGTGGTTATGCAGGAAAAATAGATGAAATAACCTTGCCAAAACTTACCATAAAAACAGAGGAATACAGAGCTGGTGGTATGGATATTCCAATAAATATTGATATGGGCATGGAGAAGCTTGAAGCAGATTTCACTTTTTCTGAATACGATACAGAGCTCTTTCGGCTATTTGGGTTGATAAATGGAAATTCAGTAGCTTTGACGCTAAGGGGCGGATTACAAGGCAGCGGAAACAATGATATTGAAGGAGTAATAATCAATTTAAGAGGCATTTTTAAAGAGTTTGACTTTGGTAACTGGAAACCTGCTGAAAAAGCAACGCTGAAGTGTACTGTAGCTGCTCATTACTATAAACTTACTATAGGTGGTAATGAGTTAATAGAAATCGATGCTGAAAATATGATTAGAAAGATAAATGGTGTTGATCAAATGGCACTACTTCAAACGGTGCTTGGAATATGAAGATTTTTAGAATTCTATTTTTTAGATGTTGATCAAATAGTTACAACATTTTACAAGATTTTATTTTTTATAGGAGAATTTTATGCAAACTATAACACTAAACAACCCAATTACAGTTGATGGTATTTCTGTCTCAGAACTTACCGTTAGACGTCCAAAAGTTAGAGATTATCTAGCTATTGAGAGACTTAGTGGTAGTGATCTAAGTAAGGAAGTAACTTTGACTGCCAATTTGACATCAGTTGCAAAAGAAGCGATTGAAGAGTTAGATATTGCTGATTATGTAAAAGTACAAGAGGTATTAAAGGATTTTTTTTCACCGATTATCCAAAAAACTTGAGATTAGAAATACTAGTGCTTGGCTCTATCATAGGTGGTGGAGTTGAGCACATTCTTGATATGGAGATTAGTGAATTTATCTTATGGCATAAAGCAGTGAGGAAGGTACAATGTCAACATTATCTATAAAAATCGGAGCAGTTTTAGATGGAAGTTTTAATACTGTAATAAAAGGAAGTAGTAGTCAACTTACCCGTCTTGGTGAGAATATAAGAAAGCTTGACTCATCTTTAAAATCAGTATCAAAGTTTAAGCAGTTGGGTCATGATGTTTTAACTAGCAGAAGGTCATGGAAGGGCTTTGAAGATCAAGTAAAATCTTTAGCTAAACAAATGAAAGCAATAGAGAAACCGAGCAAAACTTTAAAAGCAGAATTTGACAAGGCCAAAACCTCCGCAACAAAAGCAAAAGAAGCATATTTGAAAAAGAGAGATGCTTTACATTCATTCAATGAAGAAGTAAGGAAAAGTGGAAGAAATATTAAGTACTTAGTAAGTGACCAACATAAACTTGGCTCTTCTATTGAAGTATTAAAAGGTAAGTATGGTAAGCTTGGATCTGCAATACGTAGTCACCAAAGTTTTTTAGCAAGCAAAGCACATTTTAAGTCACAAATAATAGAAACAATTGGGCTTGGATTAACGCTTGCAGCTCCAGTTAAAGTTGCAATTGATTTTGAATCGGCTATGGCTGATGTAAAGAAAGTAGTAAGGTTTGATAGTAAAAAAGATGAAGCTAATAAATTTGCTCAAGAGCTCAAAAAGTTGTCTCGTGAAATACCCTTGTCAGCTGCAGAATTAGCACAAATAGCTGCAAGTGGTGGTCAACTTGGTATTGACAAAAATGATCTTATAAAGTTTACAACAGTAGTTGCCAAAATGACCACAGCGTTTGATATGTCGGCAGAAGAAGCTGGTAATGCTATTGCGAAAATATCCAACGTCTATGGAATTAAAGTTGATGGTATGGAAAATGTAGGTAACATAATAAACCATCTCTCAGACAATACCGCTGCTAAAGCACAAGAAGTGGTTCTTACATTAAATAGAATTGGTGGTAATGCTAAACAGTTTGGTTTAGAAGTTGATCAAGCAAGTAGCTTAGCAAGTACGTTCATAAGTTTAGGTAAACAACCTGAAAAAGCAGCAACTGCTATAAATAACTTTCTTAGTAAACTACAGACTGCAAGAGAGCAAAGTCCTGAATTTCACGATGCATTAGATGAGATGGGAACAAGTATAGAAGAGCTCGAACAAACCATTAAAAAAAATCCTCAAGAGGCAATATTACAATTCCTTGAAACTTTAAAAAGAATAGACGATCAAGAGCGTGCCGGTATTCTTATGAATCTATTTGGCGCTGGGTTTCAAGATGACATTGCTCTTTTAGTAGGAAGCTTAGACATTTATAAGAAAGCTATTGAACAGGTAGCTGATAAAGGAAAGTACCGCTCCTCAATGCAGAAAGAATTTGAAAATCGGGCAAACACTACAGCTAATAAATTACAATTACTTAAAAATGCAGTATTTGAAGCTGGAATGAATCTAGGGTCAGTGATGTTGCCTACTTTAAATTATGTAGCTGGAAGTTTGAAAGCAATAACAGAGCGTATAGCTTCTTTTGCAGAAAAATATCCAACTTTAACTACAGTAATCATGAGTACTTTAGCAGCTTTGATAAGTTTGAAAGTCTTAGTAGTGGGAGTAGGCTATGGAATTACTTTATTAGGAAGTACAATTTTTGGTCTTAAAGCAACGATATTGGCAACATTTTCATTTTTATCAGCTATAGTTTTCCCTGCAGTAATAACAGGGCTAAGAGCAATAACACTAGCTGTAATGACTAACCCAATTGGACTTTTAATAGCGAGTCTTGTTTCTGGTGCAGCTTATGTTCTAACTAACTGGCAAAAAGTGAAAGACTTTTTCTCTAGCTTTTGGAAATCACTCATTGAACCTATAGGAAAAGCTTTTTCATGGATGGGAAATACAGTTAGTAGCATATTTGCTGAGAATAACCCGATTAGAAAATTTGAAAATAATGGAAATTTTGTTAATAAGCTTTCTAAAAATAGCATTTTCAGTAACGGAAACCCATTGACAAGTAATAGTGCTATTAAACAATTTTCAGAAAATAGTAAAGGCAATTTTGAGAGTTTTAAAGTTAAAGGTGTTATAGAAGAAAAAAGAGCTATAGAACAAGAAGAAATTGAGAAAGCATTCAAGAAAAGTAGATATGAAAATAGGGAATCTAAAGTATATAACCAAGCATTCTATCAAACGTTTAATATCAACATTAAGTCTGAAGATGTCCGCAGCGTTGCTGATGCAGTAATAGAACGATTTAGAGAACAAGCACGTGGGGCACTTTTTGATATAGTTGAAGAGTTACATTGATGTTGCTTGGAAAATGTAAGCTTGAACCAATAAGCCTAAGATACAGTAAAGAAAAAAGGTGGTATACAATTGAATGTATTGAAAAAACGTCGCTACAAAACATTGGTTCAGGAATTGAATGTATTGATTTAACAGGAGTGATTTATTCACGTTATCAGAGTAATGGCTTAGAACAGCTAAAAAATATACGTAACACTCAAGAACCACACGTTCTAGTTGATAATTCAGGAAGTGTATTTGGAAATTTTGTCATTACTAATGTAGAAGAAAAGCAGATATTATTTTTTCCTGATGGAAAACCGAGAAAAGTTGAGTTTATTTTGAAGTTAAAAAGTTACAGTAAGTGATTTATTATTACACGAAAGAAAACGAAATGTTGGATTACATTTGCTGGAAACATTATGGATACAGTAGTGGAGCAGTGGAGGAAGTATTGCTTGAAAATCCAGGCCTTGCAGAATACGCAAGCTTTTTGCCCGCTGGATTAAGAATTAAGCTTCCTAAAATTCAGAAAATATCGAAAGAATCTGTCATAAATATTTTAGATGAATGACGCCAGACTTTGATATAGTAGCAAAAAATAACCCAGTAACAGAGGTTTTAAAAAAGAGTTTAATATTATTACGTGTTACTGATGGATCCGGTACTACAAGTGACGAAGCTGAGATATATATTAGTTATAACTCTAGCGCTTTAGAACTTAAGGGTAATTTACAGGTTTTTCTAGGATATAAAGAAACAGGTTTATTACCTATGGGGGTATATAAGGCAAATCAAATTACAATACAAAGTCCACCACAAACTTTAAGAATAAAATGTGACGCTGCAAGTTTAAGAGGATCATTAAAGGAAAGAAAATCAAAGGAATGGAAAGACATTACCTTGGAAGATTTGATTAAAGAAATAGCACAAGAACATGGGTATGAAGGTAAAGTCGCTGAAAGATTTGAAAATACATTTATACCACATACCATTCAAGCAGATGAAAGCGACATGAGTTTTTTGGAAGGATTAGGCAAAAAATATGATGCACTAGTAAAACCAGCAGGAGGATATATAATTTTTATTCCAAAGGGAGAAGCAAGATCAGCGACTGGAAAGATGTTAGGTACAACAGTATTAACACCTAAAGATATTATAAATTGGGAGGTAAATTTTAATGTGCGTAACAAATATGGATCTGTTATTGCAAAATGGCACAGTTATGAAAAGGGAGAAACTATAGAAGAGAAAGTGGGAAATGAGGGTCCAAGTTATACCCTGCAAACGCTTTACTCTACCGCAGAATCAGCAATTAGTGCAGCAGCAGCTAAGTTAAAACAACTAAAACGTAGTACATCAAATTTAAATGTAACTGTTCCTGGTAATCCAGAATTATTTGCAGAAGCTAAGATCAGCCTTTCAGGATTTTGTCAGGAAATTGAAGGTGAATGGATAATTAGCAAGGCAGAACATATTCTGAATAATAGAGGATATCAAACTATAGTAGAGGCAACAGTGAGCAAAGCTGTTTAAGTGAAACTTAAGCAAATGGTCATTTAATTCCAAATAAATATATAATACATGAACATAAATTCGATCATATATAAAAATAGACTAATTTTATTAATAGCACTAGCAGTATGTATTGTAATCGTATGTATTTCCTTATCTGAAAAGAGATATAAAGATAGCATTACTAAATTAGAGATTGCATCTGAAACTTGTGACCTAGAAAATATCGAGCTCTTGATACAAAATAATGTAAATATTGGCGAAAAAGCATTGCATTATGCTGCAGAAAAAGGATGTTTAGAAATTATAAAATTTTTAGTAGAAAAGGATGTTGATATAAATACTGCCAATAAATTTAAGCGAACAGCACTACATTATGCTGCAGATAATGGACATTTAGAAATTGTCAAATTCTTATTAGATAAAGGATCAAATCCTATAGCTACAGATCGAGATGGAAGAAGACCAAGAGATATGGCTGTAGTGGAATTGCGATATGATAAAAACAAAGGCAAAACATATAGAGAAATCATAAAGCTACTTGCTAAAGCAGAGGATCAATACGAATCAACAAAAAGTAATCACTAAAGCTGTAAGTTTTCTATAATCTATACATAAATTTCTAAAACTATCCATAACAAGTTAATATTTTCACATGAAAAAGCAAAAAATCCCAATTACGGTAATTATTACCATATTAATCCAAACCGTAGCATTGATATGGTGGTTATCCAAGCTAGACTCAAGGGTACAATTTCACGATAAACTCATTGAATATGGTTTAATGGAAAAAGTGTTAGTACTTGAGGAAAGGGTAAAAAATCTTTCTGAGGAATTGGATGAACTTAAAGCTGATTTAAAGTAATTATTCTTCTACTTTTGGTGTATAAGGATCAGATTGAGATTGACGATCCTTCCAGTTTTCGATGTATTGCTCAACTAATTGAGGATCCCCTGTTATAATCAGTAGATTCTCAGCATTTCTTGATTCAGCTGCATAGGTGAAATTAAAAGAGCCAGTTATTATTTTGTTATCATCAATAATCATTATTTTACTATGAGCAATCGCTGGTTTAAAGTCAATCCATATCGGGATTTTGTGCTCAAATAATTCGTTAATTACACTATGTTTTGAACTAGTTTGTGATTCATCTAGAATAACCTTAATATCAACTCCACGCTTTTTAGCTTGAACCAAGGATTCAGCAATAGGCTTTGAGGTAAATTGGTATGCCTGAACCAACACAGATTTTTTAGCATAGTCTACGGAATCAATTATTAGGTTGGTGCAATTTTCTCCAGGCGTGAAGCAGACTGTGGCTTTTGGGCAGGAAACACATCCCGATAAAAGCGAACAAGTTAATAAAATCAATAAATACCTAACCATGGCAAAATACATCCTTTCAGTTGACGGCGGAGGCATAAGAGGCATCATACCAGCCATTATACTAGCAGAAATAGAAAAGAGGGCAAGGAAACCGATAGCTGAAATCTTTGATTTAGTGGCAGGAACCTCAACCGGTGGAATTGTTATAGCAGGATTATGTAAAAAAGATAAACAAGGAAACCCTCAATATTCAGCCAATGATTTAGTCGAGCTTTACCAAAAATACGGGTCATATATTTTTAAATCTTCATTTTTGAGAAGATCAATATTTTCTTGGCTTAATTGCACACAATACCCACATAAAAATATTGAATTTGTACTGGATAAATATTTTGGCGATGATATCCTTAAAAACACTTTAAGTGATGTGTTGATTACGAGTTACGATATTCACAATAACTGCCCATTTTTCTTCAAAAGCTGGAAAGAAGGTAATATTAAGCTGAAAGATGCACTCAGAGCTGCAACGGCTGCACCTACTTATTTCATACCAAAACATCTAAAAATTAACCAGATAAACAGAGTATTAGTGGATGGTGGGGTGTTTGCCAATAATCCAGCGGCTTGTGCATATGCAAGTGGTAAGAGGTTATTTCCAAATGATGATATTCTACTGTTATCGATAGGTACTGGAAGA
Source organism: Wolbachia endosymbiont (group A) of Pherbina coryleti (assembly GCF_964026875.1). Taxonomy (NCBI): domain Bacteria; kingdom Pseudomonadati; phylum Pseudomonadota; class Alphaproteobacteria; order Rickettsiales; family Anaplasmataceae; genus Wolbachia; species Wolbachia endosymbiont (group A) of Pherbina coryleti. Next base: position 693,594 of record NZ_OZ034706.1, on the reverse strand, counting down.
ACAGACAGAAGCATAGAGTATGCCAATTCAAAGAGATTTGGAAAAATAGGCTGGATAAAACCTTTGTTAAATGTGATGTTTGCCTCTGGATTGGACTGCGTAAATTATCAGATGAATCAAGTAATAGGCAATAGATACGTAAGAATACAATCGCAATTGAAGCTAGCGTCGGCTGACATGGATAACATTACATCAAAAAATATCAAATTTCTTCAACAGGAGGCAAAGGCAATGATAGAGGACAATCAGAAAGTGATAGAAAAATTCTGTATAGAAATATTAAATATATAACTATCTTTACTTACATCTTAATATATTGTTTAACACAATTCAATTTTCACACTCATCAGCAGTTAGGCCACTTGCTCGCACAATAATATCAATAGCAACACCTTCCTTAACTAGATCTTTTGCAATCTTGATTTTCTCTGCTTTTTTAACCTTTTCTTTACCAGTTTGCATTCCTTCAGATAAAGATCTGGCTACCGTATCCAGTAATTCTTGATCCTCAATTTTTTCGCATTTACCTACAAACCTCAAAACTGGCTCATTTTCATATTCTGTTAGTCCAAGAGCTTTAATGTTAACTGATAATGTCTTTGCTATCTTATATAATATTTCAATTGGAATGTCTGTATATCCTCGTTCATAGTCGTGTATTTCTTTAGGTGTTGAACCTATTTTATTTGCCAAGTCCTCCTGAGTGTATTCCCGTATTAATCTCTGCTCTTTTATCCTTTTCCCCACTTTGTAGAGTATAGAATCAGTACAAATTTCTTTCTCTATATCATCATACTCATAAGTAGATAAGCGAGTCACTTGGGAAATAATATCAACTGAAACTCCTTCTTTCACTAGATTCTTTGCTACTTCTATTTTCGCTTCTTCTTGACTAATTTTTTCGCTAATATATACAAACCTTACTAATGGATACAGTTTCTTTCGTAATTCCTGATCCTTAATTTCTCTATGTATTTTTGTTAGATAGACTATTTCTTTATCCTCATCTTCATACCAACTGTTTTCTCTTAGTACTGTTGGTCCTGGAAGTAGATCTATAACATTAACTGACAATGCTCCTGCTATTATATACGATTCTTTGATTGTAATAGCCTTGCACCCTAGTTCAAAGTTATGTATTTCCTTATGTGTTAAACCAATTTTGCTTGCTAATTTTGCCTGAGTATACCCTTGTACTATCCTACAACCTTCTATTTTTTTCCCCAGCTCGTAGCTTGCTGAGCCAATATGCTCTGAATTATCATAGATAAATCCTCTAAAAGCTGTTTTTCCTACAGAAGCAAACATATATTCTATCACAAAAAAATCCACCATTGGCTAAGTTTTTATGAAATCACAAAAATTTCTCAATCATATAATTTGATAAGCCTGTCGTTTGCAAGATAATATCAACAGAAATTCCTTCTTTCACTAAATTCCTTGCAACTTCAATCTTCTTTTCCTCTCTGACCTTTTCTCTACAAACATGTATACTTTTAAATAAAGACTTGATTAGCATATCGCGTAATTCCCGACTCTCAATCTTTTTGTATTCTTCTATCAAGTTTGATAGCTTTTCTTCCGCTTCACTATCCTCATCTGATTCGGGAAGTAGATCTATGATACTGATTGATAATACCTTTGCTATTTCATCTAACATTTCAAGTGAGACAGCAGCTCGCCCTTGTTCATATTCGTATATTCCTTGATTTGTTATGCCAACTTTATTCGCTAAATCTTTTTGAGTATATCCTCGTATCAATCTCCACTCTTTTATCCTTTGCCCTACTTTGTATGGAATGGGAATTTTGTTCTCCTCATACTCACCAATAGATAAGTTAGTTGTTCGAGAGATAACATGAGCAGAAACTCCTACTTTCATCAAACCCCTTGCTACTTCCATTTTTACCGCTTTTCTGCTTCTTTCCTCACTCAAACGAATAAATTTGGTTAATAAATAAAATACCTCGCTTAATTCTTTATCCTTATACCCCTTTACTAAATTTAATATTTCTTTATCTTCAAAATATCTTTTTTCATTTGGTAGCGTCTCTCCACAAACTAGACCTTTAACATTTACTGATAATGCTTCTGCTATAGCATATAACTTCTTAATTGGAATTTTACGGTTCCCTTTCTCATATTGCAGTATTACCCAGTACTTTACACCAATTTTCTCAGCTAAACCCTTCTGAGTATAACCTCGCTCTAACCTCCAACTTTTTACTTTTTGTCCTACTTCATAATCTAGACTTTTTTCCACGCAAAAAACCATATATATAATATTTTCTACTATAGCTCAAAGGCTCCAGTAAACTCTGGAACCTTAAAATAAATGAATTAAAGTTCCCTAAAGGTTTCTTTACTACCTCCACATACCCTATTTACCCATGAAGACAATACTTCATCATTGCTAATCTCTTTTATAGCATACTTTTCATTCCATATGCCACATCTAGTGAAATTACCTTTCTCTACTGCTTCTTGAAGTTTCACTCCCCCAAAAAGGCAGTTTTTTCCTATTTCTTCGCCTCTTTTTTGTAACTCAGCCCACATTTCCTTGTTTTCTACTCTGACTTGTACTTGATCATATTTTTTTACATCGTGGTACAATATAATATTTAGCTGACCAATGCTTGTAGGAAATTGTAATATAATAGAGCTTTCATCTGACATATCGATATAGTTTCTTATACCTCCCTTCTCGCTTTTAACCTCAACTGCATCATTACCAATTTTTAAAATATTACTTCCTAACTTTCTGTTTGCTTCCAGTATTTTGGCTACCTCTACCTTGCTATTATCAGAAAATTCTATATATGATGTTGTATTGTCTATCTCGAGATCTATTAAGGATCCTTCTTGAACAGCACTTTCGCCAGCTTTTTCTAGTTCTTCTAGTTGCTTATCTATCTGTGGCTGAACTTCTGGTTGTAGCTCATCATAGATTTCACCTATCAGTTTATTCTGTAGTAGAGTATCATGAAACTCTGCACCGCTTAACATTAATTTACGTATTACCTTTTTACGATCAACCTTATCAAATTTATGAAAATGTGTACCTAATACTACATACTCTGAGAAACTCCATTCCCCATCATTACATGCATTTAGCCTTGTTCCATCACCTATTACTTCATCTATAACTTTGTTCATCTCTTTTGGGGTTTTTGCTTTTACCACTCCACTCTTAAACCAGCTCAACTTTTCACTTTCGCTTATACTTGGCTTTATTTTTTGCAAGGCAGAGGTAAATGGATTTTTATCTTCTTGATCACTTGCAGGTTTTGTGCCATAAACATAGTCAAATCCTTTCCCACAGTTGATTTTGTTTTCGCGAACTTCTCTACCAGGGAAAGGTGCTATTTCCTCAGGCTTTTTAGCCTTATTAATTTTGCTTACAAAGGTGGATTGCTCCTTAGTACGACCAATTCCTATAATCGCATTTAACACCTCACCTTTTGATAATCTATCAAGATCAATGTTTAACTCGTAAGTACCTCCTTCTTGATCATCAAAAGGTACAATTATTTTATTACTCATATTAGCCTCCGCTATTAAATATATTTTACTAAGTCTATAACCGACTTTATTACTTTATAATTAATTTAATATATACTTTCTCATTAATTATAAACAAGAATTAATGTATTTGCAAATACTTTCTTCATTCAAGTAGCTAAATAACTCATGAAAAGTAAGACTCTTCATCTACTTCAAACATCTGCTTTATAACAGTCCTTGCTCTTTAAAACTAAAATATCCAACACTTGTAATGATAATGTGATCCAGTAACCTAATCCCTATAGTCTGACAAGCTTTAGCCAAGTCTTTAGTTACAGCTTCATCCTCATCAGATGGCTTTAACCTTCCTTCTGGGTGGTTATGCGATATTATTATTGACGTCGCTTTCCTTATTAATGCCTTTCTTGTTACTTCTCTTATGTAAAAAGGTACCTTATCCACTGTACCAGTGAACACTTCTTCCCCCTTTAAATGGCACTTTTGATCAAAATATATTATTTTCATCTTTTCCTCCTCCGAATAACCAATACTCACCCTTAAATATTTTACTATGGTTTCCAAGTTATCCATTACAGGTCCTTTCTTTAACTCTTCTCTTGGTACTCTCTTTGCAGCTTCCTTTAGGCATAAAATTACTGCTACTGTAGAGTCAGTTATCCCTTCTATAGTTTTCAAGTCATCTATTTCCTGGCCTAAAACTCCTCCTATTCCAAAACTATCTATTAGCTTTCTAGCAATAATTCGAGCTTCTTCCCTGTCATGCACTGCACTTAGAAACGTTTCTATTACTTCACGATCAAGTAGAGCTTTACCGTTGCTTTCTAATGCTCTGAATTCTATTTCTTCTCTACGATCTTTCTTATTATTCATAAAAATTACCCTTCACTAATAACAAAATGTTTTTATATATTTACTGCCATTTTTTAGCAGTCTTGGCATAAGGCCATAGCTTTTGAGTGAAGTCAAATCAATTTTTCAATCTTTTTTACTTATTTTTTCATCAAAAAGTAAAGATATTAATAGATACTGATTTTTTATTTTAAATTTGTTGAATTTCGTCTAAAGAGATGCCTACTGTTTTTAAAATAATATTGATAGAAATTCCTTCCTTAACTAAATTCTTTGCAATTTTCATCCTTTCTACTCTCTCCACTTTCTCTTTGCAAACTTGTATACTTTCAAACAGAGATTTTATTAGTACATTACGTAGTTCTTGGCTTTTAATCTTTTTGTATTCTTCTATTAACTTTGATAGCTCTGCTTCACTATTCTCATTTTCTGTTGTTTCTGGAAGTAGGTCTGTAATACTAATTGATAGTACCTTTGCTATTTCATCTAACATTTCAAGTGAAACAGCAGCTCGTCCTTGTTCATATTCATATATTCTTTGATTTATTATACCCACTTTACTTGCTAAATCTTCCTGAGTGTATCCTCTTCTCAACCTCCATTCTTTTATTCTTTGACCTACTTTATACGGAATAGAAATTTTTTTCTCATCATTATCATATTCATCAATAGATAAATTGGTTGTTCGAGAGATAACATGAGCAGAAACTCCTTCCTTAACTAAACCCTTTGCCACCTCTACTTTTACTGCCTTTCCACTTTCTTCCTCACTAATACGGATGAATTTGGTTAATAAATAAAACGTTTCACGTAATTCTTGATCCTTAATCTCTTTATGTCTTCTTACTAGATTTAATACCTCTTCTCCCTCGTACTTTTCCTCATTTGATACTTCTTGTCCGCAAGCTAGATCTCTAGCAGTTGTTGATAATGCTTCTGCTAATTCATATAACTTCTTAATTGAAATTCTGCGTGTTCCTTTTTCATATTGCAGTATTACCTGATATGTTGTATCGATTTTTTTTGCTAAATCTTTTTGAGTATAGCCCTTTGCTAATCTACGATTTCTTACTTCCTGTCCTATTACTTTGTAATCTAAAAAATTAGAGCATTTATTCTCTTTTTTCACATTTTATACTCCATAACCAGAAGAGCTGTTACGTATACTTAATTGGCAACCTTTTTGACAAACTGAACTCATCTCCTTTCAAACAATTTTTCTATATCACTTAGTTTCATTTCTATATACGTTGGTCTTCCGTGATCAGAATATGGAGTTTTCTCAATTTGTCTTAGTATCTCATTCATCTCTTCCAATTTCATTTTTCTTCCTGCTCCGTGGCAAGCGATTATGGATGATATTTTGTTCACCTTATCCTCTATTGGTAGCGTATCTTCTATTTCCATTAACTTATCTACTATATCAACTAGCATCTCTTTTATATCTATTGTTCCCAAGATTGCAGGTATTTCTTTTACCCTTACTTTATCTTCTGATTCTATTTCAATACCAAAACCCATTTCAAAAAGCTTATCTTTATAAGTTTTAACCATCTCCATTCCAGCTTGGTTTTTAATTTCAACTATTTCAGGAATGAGAAGTTTTTGTCTTTTTATGCTTGTTAAGCACTCGTATATCAATCTCTCATAGGCTGCATGTTGATCTACTATAATCAGCCTATCTCCAGCCTCAGCAATAATGTAAGTATTGTAGACCTGACAGCGTGCATATCCTAGAGGGTGATCCTCTATCAAATCAATTTGCTTCTTTTCTAGAACCATCGTTCCCTTTTGGGTTGGAGATTCTCCATATTTAAACGTTTCTGGTAAGCTTTGCCTTCTTTCATCTGGTGCATTGAATTCTTTCATTAAATGATTTTCTAAAAGACTTGGCCTCTTTTCATAAAATTCTTTTTGATCTTTTTTCTCTTGACTATCAACCTGCTCTTGGCTTTTACTATCATTAAAAATTAGCTCCTCTTCAATACCTTGATCACCCGCTGCAAATCTCGTTGATAGTGTTTTTATTATCCCTCTTCTCACTATTTCATATATTAGCCTTTTATTCTGAAATCTTACTTCCGATTTATTTGGATGCACATTTACATCTACTTGGTCATATGGTACTTCTAAATGCAACACTGCAAAAGGATACCTATTGTTTGGAATAAAATCGTGATACGCATATCTAATTACACCAACAAGTAGATTCTCTTTTATTGGCCTTCCATTAACAAACGTATAAATTTGAGTTGAGTTGCCACGATTGACATTAGGTTTACAGATGTGTCCCTTAAGTTTGATGCCTTCTTCTTCCTCTTTAACTTCCAGTGAATTGCTTTGAAATTCTTCTTCTATTTCACATAATCTGTTGAACAGCGAAGTTTGCTTAACATATTTTAAGAGCTTTTTATTACCAGAAGTGAGAGTAAACCCAATACTATAATTAATCATCGCTAAGTTATTCACAATATCAACAATACTTTGTGTTTCTGCCCTTTCGGTTTTTAGAAACTTTAGTCTATTTGGTGTAGCAAAAAATAAGTCACGAACTTCAATATATGTACCTTGCAACAAAGAACAAGGGGTAATCTCTCTTATTTTTTCTCCTCCCTCATATCTTATAGACCATGCTTCCTTTGCTCCACTTGCCTTAGACGATAATTTCATTCTACTTACTGCTGCAATTGAAGGCAAAGCTTCTCCTCTAAAGCCAAGATGTTTGATTTCTATTAACTCACTATCGCTTAATTTTGAAGTAGCGTGGCGCATAAACGCAAGTTCCAAATCTTCCTTTTCTATTCCATTTCCATCGTCTGTTACAGTTATAAGATTACGCCCACCACTTTCTATTTTGATCTCTATCTCTGAACTTCCAGCATCTATTGCATTTTCTACTAATTCCTTTACTACACTCGCTGGCCTTTCTATTACCTCTCCCGCTGCTATACGATTTATAGTTTTTGTGTCTAAAAGAATTATTGCCATAACACTCCCTCCAATCTATAAAACTTAGAGCTCCCTCTATTTTTTTGTGATTTCTTGATCTCACAATCTCTATATTTTAGCTTTTTAGATTTCTTTCTAGCAAGTCTATCTGCTTCTTTATTATAGGTATTACCACTGTGAGCCTTAACCCACTTCCAGTTAATATCATGCTGCAAGACAATTTCATTCAATTCCTTCCATAATTCCTTGTTCTTTACTGGCTTTTTATCAGCTGTCTTCCAACCATTTGTTTTCCACTTGTTGATCCACTCTGTTATACCTTGTTTAATATACTGACTATCAGTGTGTAAAACAACTTTGCAAGAAACTTTCAACATCTTTAGCCCGTTAATCACAGCCTTTAACTCCATTTTGTTATTCGTTGTGTTTTCTTCACCTCCAGAGATGCGTTTTTTGATAAAGATACTTTTATTTTCATACATCACCACGGCTGCCCATCCACCAGGCCCCGGATTTCCATCCATCTGTATATATTATAACCTTCTTTTTGTCCATATTGACAGGATATAGATTTAACATAAATTTGCTACTGAAATGTTGACACTAAGTTTCAAGATCTTTATCATGTAAAGGTGTGGGAGATTAATGAACCTGTCCTCACGATATTAGGTAAATCGTAATTGAGCTTTTGGGCTTGTATTTTTATTAGGAGGTTAATCTCTCACACCCAAAATAAGTGTTTTTAAAGCTCTTTATAGCTCATGAATTCATTTGCTGGGGTTTATGGAGGGAGTTGTAAAAGATGATAAAATAAACAGCTAAGGTGCGCAGTAGCATTCTATGGTCATCTATGAAGGTAGTTTTTTGCCAACTCTTGAAATTTAGCTAACTTTAATAGACTTTAGCACAAAAACGTTGAATATTTCTTCACAATTGTGTATAATTATTAATGCTTTTTAAGTCGATTCCCTATGGCTCTTTCAAAATTTTTAGATCCTAAGCTTGATTTAACATTTAAGAAAATATTCGGTACTGAAAAAAATAAGAATATCCTTATTCACTTTTTGAATGATATTTTGGGGTTTACTGAAATAAATACTATACAAGAAGTTGAATTCCTTAGCACCATTATGGACCCTGAAATTGCCTCTGATAAGCAGAGTATTGTTGATGTTCTGTGCAGAGATTCCACTGGGGCCAGATACGTGATTGAGATGCAACTCGCTCGTGATAAAGGCTTCGAAAAACGGGCTCAATTATATGCTGCTAAGGCTTACTCAAGGCAGGCTGATAAAGGTGGTAAGTACATTGATTTAAAGAAGGTTTTCTTTATTGCTATTTCTAATTGTAATTTATTTCCTGATAAGCTTGATTATATATCTAGCCATACCATAAGAGATGAAAAAACTAATGAGCATGACTTAAAAGATTTTCAATTTATCTTCATTGAGTTACCAAAGTTTCCCAAAAGTAGAGAAGAGCAGCTAGAAAATGTAGTAGATCGTTGGCTATTTTTCTTTAAATATGCAGAAGAAACAACTGATGAAGATTTAAGAAAAATAGCAGAAAAATCACCAATAATAAAGCTAGCATATGATGAATTAGATAAGTTCCATTGGAATGAGAAGGACCTATTAGCTTATGAAGAAAGGGTAATGGATTTACAGAAAGAAGCTGCTATCTTGGAACAAAAACTTGATGATGCTAAACATGAAGGCATCCAAATCGGCCATCAAAAAGGTAAAATTGAAGGTAAAATTGAAGTAGCAAAAAACTCGCTCAAGGCCGGTGTTTCTATAGATGTTATAGCTCAAATTACTGGTCTCTCTCATTCTGAAATTTCACAACTCAAAGAAAAAACATAATATCCCTACTTATTCACTTCAACATTGATGAAAATCTTTCCTAAGTTAGACATATCCCCTAATTAAGAATCTAGTGAACTGTCTAAAATGGCTATAAAGATTGCACATAGAATTATATAAATTACTATCATAACATTACCCAAACTTCTATATCAAAGCTACGTGCTGTAAGTTCAATATGGAAAACACATTAACCACTTATTTACCAATTCTAGTCTTGTATTTCTTATTCCTATTTCATCCATTTTAGTATTGGGATCATCAAACTTAGTCTGGTATCCCTAATTATTTTGGCTACCCTCACTTTAAATTTTCCACTACTTGGCATATTATAGCTCCACCTCTTATATTATAACCTACCTATTGAGATTACCTCCAAGTTTGGTTACTCCTATCTCAGAAAGACAATTTGATACTTCTGAATAGCTGTGAACTGAAGCATTACTTAAATAACTTTGAGGCTCTAAATTCATTTGCTTTGCACCATCAACTTCTAATCTACCATCTCCGTTGTGTAATATCTGCTCTATTGATTGACTTAGCAGCCCATTATTAAATTGAGCTATAAACTTGTCAAACTTTTTAGAACTTAATTTACCAGGACATCCTGCTTCTCTACTAGGACATGCTTTCTCTAAATACGAGCTTAAAACTCCTGAGATCTCATTAAATTGACCTCTTACGACTTTTCTAACAATATCTTTCTGCATTCCCATATAATCAATATTTAATCGATGCATTGATACACCACTTTTTAATCCAGCTTGCTCTACTACTTTCTCAAATCCCTTTGTAATATTGAGTGCATAGCCCTGTGCTTCTAGTGGAGATATAGACTGATCTACTGTAGAAATATACTTCTGACCTGTAAATCTTCTAATCAATAAGTCAAATAAAATTATTGTACCATTAAAGTCAACCTGTGATAGATAGTGATCTCCCATTTCTAATATTGTATTTCTACCCTTAGGCTTAAATTTAACAGGTGCTTGCCTTTCACACATTCGTTTTAGATTTGCATTTACATAATCGACGTTGTCTCGAAAGAAACCTCCATTTTTTTGTCTTTTATCTGTATCATCAGATGGTAATGTGGTACCTGTGAGACTACTATTACTTATCGACGCTTTGGCAAATTGCCCATCAAATTGTGATACTGAACTTGCAGTCCCCTCAGATTGAGAACTCAATAATCTACCTACAGAGCTTTTCACCAAAGAAATACAATAATTTATCCATGAAAATGGTCTTATACCACTGCTTGCTGCTATTTCAGGTTGATTACTTGAATTTATAGCAAGAGGTTTACGTGATAAGTGATGACGACTATGATCTCCATGATGATGACGGCGTTTGCGTCCTCCTCTTCCTTCACTGAGCTTTTCTTCTAAATATTCCACAATCTTATTGTGCCCCTTATCTTTAGCAATATCTAGAGGTGCTCTACCGTCAGCAGTTAAAGCATTGACATCAGCACCCTTTTCAACAAAATATTTAACTACATTTAATGAACCCAATTGAACAGCCCAATGAAGAGGTGTCCAACCTTCATTATCTTTGACCTTAATATCAGCACTGTTATCTAAAAGAAGTTCAATTATATTAAAATTATTCTTTTGAATGGCCCAAAATAAAGGAGTCCAACCCTGCCTATCTTGAATATTAACATTAGCACCTCGTCTGATACTTTCTCTCACTTTTTCAAGATCTCCTTTTTCTGCAGCAATTAATAATTCTTTATCTAGATTTAATTGTTTTTGTTTCAAAACTTCTACTATATCTTCGTAACCCTTTTGAATAGCTAGGTCTAAGGATGTCTTGCCGTACATGTCTGTAGCCTTTAAGTTAGCACCCCTGTCAAGAAGTAGATTTACTACATTCAACCTGTTTACATCAACAGCAATATGCAAAGGTTTCCTATTGTATGCATCTTGAGCCTCAATATTAGCACCTTTGTCAAGAAGAAATTGAACCATATTTGAATTACCTTCTTGAGCTGCAAAGTGCAAGGGTGTTCCTTGATATGTGATCTCATTATTAAACTTGGCACCCTGAGCTATAAGGAACTTGACCGCATCCCATTTACTTCCCTGAGCGGCATAGATTATAGGTGTCCAACCATTATTACTATCTTGAGTATCTAAGCTAGCGCCTCGAACTACAAAATCCTTAACTTCATTAAGATTACCACCTTGTACTGCAGTTAACAACTGCCTATCTAGACCTAATTGTGTTTGTTGTAAGTATTCTACAACATTATTATATCCTTTATCTCTAGCAAGATCTAGCGGTGTTTTACCATTCCTATCTTTAGCATTGACATTGGCTCCCTTACCTACCAGGTATTCTATTATATTAAGATGGCCATTCCAAGAAGCCCAGTGCAGAGACATCCAGCCGTCTTTGTCAACCTCATTAACACTTACTCCTTTATTAAGAAGAAGTTCTATAATATTTTTATTATCGTGCTCAGCAGCAATGTGTATAGGCTCTCTGCCATAAACGTTTTGAGCATTAATACTAGCCCCTTTGTCAATGAGAAACTTTGCAACTTCTAAACAGCCTTTCGACGCTGTATAATGTAGCGGTGTCCAACCATAGTTACTGGTATCATCAACGCTTACCTCCTTACCGAGAAGGAACTCTATAATATCTTTGTAATTCTTTTCAGCAGCAATGTGTATAGGTTTCCTACCAAAAATGCCCACTTCTATAGCATTAACACTAGCACCCTGACCAACAAATTTTTTGACTTCAGAGAGATCTCCATTTTCTGTGGCAGTCAATAATTTTTTGTCTAATTCTGTTTGTTTTAAAAATCCTACTATGTCTGTATAATTCCCTTGAATAGCCAAGTCTAAAGGTGTTTTTCCATCGCTAGTTTTAGCTTCAATATTAGCCCCTCGACTTGAAAGTACTCTAACTATATCAAGCCTGTCTTTGAAAACTGCATGATGTAAAGGTGTCTGGTCATCTTTGATTTTAGCTTCAATGTTAACACCTTTATCTATAAGAAATTCAATTATTTTAGGTGTAGTATTATTGTGCTGAATAGCCACATGCAAAGGTGTTAAACCATCATTAGTTTTAGCTTCAATGTTAGCCCTTTTATCTATAAGAAGCTCAATTATTTTCAATTGACCATAAGCATTTGCTATATGTAACGGTGTTTCTCCAATATTAGTTTTAGCCTCAATATTAGCATTTCGATTTAAAATTGCCCTGGATGTATCAAGCTTATTATCGTTATCAGAAGCATAGTGCAAAGGTGCCCAACCACGCCTATCTCTAATATTAACATCTGCACCCATACTGAGAAGATTCTTAACTTCACTAAGATTATTTCGTCTCACAGCATCAAACAGTTGCTCTGTAGATAGAATTGCTTTTTCTTTATTAAATTCCACTATAACATCTTCTGAGTTACAAATAGAAGCTATACACTTTGAGTTAGAAACTATTGCATCATTAAAAGCAAACATCATTTCTCTTGCCGGTTGATAAGTATTCCAGTTCTCTACTTTTACAAGAGTGTTATTTTTATGTGATAGCAATAAGGTATCATTTATAACTCTCATATTGAAATCTAATATAGACTTATCTTTCAAATCAACTAAACCAATATCATTCTTGTTAACAGGTTGATTATGATAAATCTGTAACCCTTGCTCATCTGGCTTATAATATCTGAAAGAACTAAATTCATCAGCTCTTTCTCCAAATTCTTCTGGTTCCATAATTTTGTCGCTCAACTCTATGGATAAATCCCAGTTTTTATGAACAGAAGAATAGTAATCCGATATTGATAATGCTCCTCTATCTGATAACAATAGCAAATCATTATTTAGCTTCAAAAAAAGAACTTTTTCTGAGTCAAATGTGAAACAATTATGATGATTTAAAAGGTTAGTACCATTAACACTAAATCTTCCATCTACTTTTAAGCTATGAGAGCAATAATCTCGCTCTAATTCTCCATTCTGAAGTTTGTAATATTCTTCCCCATTAAATGTAACTGTAACATCTTTATAATTTGATAGCAGGGTTATATTTAGGCCATTTTTGTTAATCTTTATTTCTCCTTTATTATCTTCTATAAATGGCATATCATTTAACGTACTATTTAGTAGACTAAAATCTAATATACCATTTGCTTGAGCAATCATAATATTAGCGTTTCTGTTATCGAAAAGATAAAGATGGCTTATATTACTTGGAGCTTTCCAGTAAAAATTATGGTGATCCTCATCAGGGTAAAAAATATGATTACTAGAACTACCTACAACACCATGATAATTAGTGTTTAATAATTGCTTTGTAATATTAAAGTTTGAATTGTCCATTTTTTGCAGATTATCCAACTTATTATCTAATTTTGTTATGTGCACATTTGTTACTCTATCAGTATTAATGTCTACTTTTGTTGGAGTTACAAACAAACCATCTGCTGTTTTTACTGATGTTTGTTTATCTACACTTATAAAAGCTCCACTTTTATTGTAGATATTTGTTATATTATTAGCATGAGTCATACTACCTATATCACTAAAATTTATTGGCAATAACACCAACCCTTTTCCACGAATAGAGTCACCAAAATAACCTTTTATTGTAGTAAAGTTTTTTGCTGTTATTACATCATTTCCACCTTTACCGTCTACATAACCTGCATGAGAAACTTCTATATGATTAGCTTTGCTACTTCCAATGACAGAGTGTATATTCTCTGAATCTGCAAAATTACCTCGTGTTACAACTATATTATTTTGTCCAGTAGAAGATCCACCTAAATTACATACAAAATTATCCTTTGCTATGTAGAAGAAATTTGTTCCTTGTTTATGAATATCACAATTACTTAACTGATCTGTAAAATAATACCTGTTCTGTACACTAGACCCCTGATTATCGATTCCATAACTATTAAGTAGTATATTCTTACCATTAAAAATAACATCAATAGTATAATTAGAAGTCACATTTATAAAAGCATCATTATTAGGTATGTAAAACAACATATTTGCAGGCAGCCTAGAAGAACTGCTTTTACTATACATAATTGCATTCTGGCAACCAGGCAGATACTCTTTTAAAGAAACTTTTTTCACTGTTGTAGACAATACCATATTCTCATACTCTGATCTGTAACCGCATTGTGCCACACCTTCTACTCTTTGTAAGGTTTTTTCACTTATCACTGTTAGATCAACATCATCCCCTTTAGGACCACAAATAGCACTATAATTTTTCATTGTACTTGGAAGAAGCCTGCTAATATGGTTGTTACCACTCTTTACATTGAGAGAGATATCTGAAACACGTGTTATCAATCGAAAATCAAATTTATTATCAACTATTCTTGTGTGACGGAAACAAGGAGTTATTCCCAAATACGCAGAAGCATCATCTGATTGCATCACCTCTCTTTTTCTCCTGAAAATAGACCCATCAAGGTATTTTTCTTCTGTAAGAAGTATAGAAGGTAATGATATGGCTATTTTATCATAACTACCCTTAAATTGATCTAAGATCTTTGATATATACTGTTTATATATTTCTTCTGCTTGCAGATCATTTCCTATATAATCTGGTAGTTTTTTACTAAGAAAGAAATCCCAATAAAGATCATGCTTTTCCTGATCTGTAAGACTCATTTGTTCTGTTAACTTTTCTACTTCAAGCTCTGCTTCTACAAATTGTGATATGATAATAACAGCAACTGAAATAGCAGCTCCAACCGGACCGGCAAATTCTCCTATTACTCCAGCTTCCATACCTATAGCCGACATTGTTTCAGTAACAACTGCAGGTACATCTGCAGCTATAAAAATGGAATTAGTTGCGATGTTTAGGTCAGCAATCTTTACATCTACAGGATCTGTTGCATTTTCCCTTGCTTTTATCGACTCCGCTAACCCTAAAAATGCTGCAAAGTTACCTATAGCACGTCCCATAACTGGAGCAAATCCCTTTAGCATCTGAGAATCAAGCTTTGTTCCTAACTCTAACATTTTTCCAGAGATTTTTTCACCAATCTTTGGCATTACCCAGAGATTTAATGCATCATAACCTAGCCCTTCTACATCTCCATTTGCTATATGTTTACCAACTAAAAATACCGTAAAGGCAAGACCTGCACCTTCTGCTACTTTCCCTATTTTTTCTGCTACTCCAGACCTTCTCAGGATATTTTTCATTTCTTCTTTATTTTCTATGTTGTCCTTCATCTCCTTCACAATATCCCTAATCTCTGGATCTATTGAACTTAGATCTATATTTTTAACTTTTGCGATAAATGCTTCTTCAACATTTTGGTCTATAGTTTCACCTCTAGATATTCGCTCAGAAACCTTGAAAAGCTGATCATAAAACTCAATATTCTTTACTCTTTCTGCTACCTTGTCAGCATTAAACAACTCTTTGATACGTTGTTCTTTTTCCTCTTCTGTAATCTCTTCTTCATCAAACGAATCCTTGCAGGCCATATTTACACTTCTTTCTCTTCTTGGTTTTTTACTTGGTGGATACTCTGGTGATGAAGGTTCTCTTTTTTCTCCTTTAGAACACTGCCCTACAGTAGGTAACATATGAACTGAACTATGAACTACACCAACAGGAATAAATCCTTCCTTAGCTGTCCTACTTGTTAAAATAAGTTTATTTGGATTATTAGATCCTTTATCGAAAACAACACCGATAAATTTCACCTCATCACCATCTGTGAGTGTTTTATAGGTAACGCCCTCTTTATACTCTTCATTTATTTGATCATTTGCTTCCCTCAATAAAGCTTTAGCTCCTTTGCCCTGCCTTGATGTCTTAAGTTCTAATCCTATTGGAGTGTACTCCTCAGCATTTCCACCTTGAGCTACAAACTTAATACCATGAACTAGCATATCAATGCGTTCCCCTCTACCAGTTTGAAACTCAGTTAAAACTAATGCTCTAGTTTCTGGTGATTCTTGTAATTTTAGGTCGCTATAATAACTAAATACTCCATTCAATATTCCCTGGAAATGAGCTTCTTTATTAACGAGACTCTTAAAAGGGAATATTCCTTCTCCAATTTTTTCTAATAATCCACTATATCCTTTTATTGATAAGGATTGGATATCTAGTGCTTTATCAAATGTTTCTTTTAACTCATTAGGATAAGGAACTTCTTTGAAAGTACCTTGAAATCTCTCAGCTCCGTTGTTGTACTCTTGTAAAGAATTATATTTTTCAGTCCAAATAGTAAGATATCTTCTAAAATCTGACTTGTATCTAGTATCAAAATTAAGATTTAATTCGACTATTTCCCTATTCCCTATTTCTCTATTTAATCTATCAAGAGGGAGTACTTCATTTAGCATGTTCAGAACATCTTTTCTGTTAGCTTCAATAATATTTATCACATAAACCAATTTCTCTGTATTTTCTGGAATAAGCACCATTGTTACAACTGCATGGCTTGCATCAAGATTAGCCGATAGTCTTTCTCTGGCTCTTTCAGCTGCTGGACGTCTAAGCCTACGAAGATTAGGATGCACTTCAGTAGGTATATTGCCTCCATAGATAAAAATGTATTTTTTTAAACTTGTTCCTGAATCTTCACTTAATAATAACAATTGCCCTAGTAAAAACCTACTAAAATAATGATTATCTCCCTTTTCCGGTGTACCAGGAAACGTGTGATAGATACGTTCCATATTATTTTTTATTCGTTTTTTTAGCGCATTTGTGTAGATTTCTTGCGTATCCCAATCATCAGCAGACTTTAATATATCTTGAAAAAGAGGAATTACTCTCCCCTCACGGCTCGACCCTCCGATATTAGAAATAGGAGATGAACTATCAAGATTGACACCAACACATAAAATTTCGTCCGCAGTGGTTAAAACCCGCATAACATTTGGTTGGAAGCCTTGTGCATACCTCTCTGCTTGTTGCAAAGCCTTATCTGGAGTGGCATTAGGACCTGCCCCTGCTTTTAATTCAATAATAATGGGAATAGAGTTTAATGCACGATCAGGACCACGAGCTAGCAGGATAATATCTGCATAACCCCTTCCTGCAAATTGCTCTGGATAAACTCTAAGATTATACCTATAGTGGAAATTCATGAAAACGCCTACCATAAATCCATGATGTGCTGCTTCACGTGCTCTGCTAGCATAGATTAGTGAGTCTGCATATTCGGAGTGAATTGTGTAAATCTTATCAAGAATTCTCCTTAAAGATGCTTTAACTGTTCGCTGATTGGAAATAGCTAGCTTCGCTATATCGACTTCGGGATCCCTCCATAACCCTTTTCTCACTTTTTTAAATTGAACTTCAGAATTATGTTCTATGTCTACTCCTTTATCTTTCACATCAACAACTATTTCTCCCTGATGACCGGCATCTTTAATGATTTTTATTGATTTAACTTTAATTTTATCTAGGTTATTTTCAATAAGAGAGTAAAGCTTGCCTAATACCTCCTTCAATTCACCTTGATCAAACTCTTGAGTGTAAGAATGAGAACCACTTTCTGATATAACAAATAATTTTACTTTATCGATCACATCTTTTTGACTCTTCATTTCACCATTTTTTATAATAGCTACCTTCAAAGTCTTTGCACCGTCAAAGCTAAAATAAATCTCCTTGATGTCTAGCTTTTTTGCCATCTCTGTATCCAACAAAGTAGAAAAACTACCTAGGAAGAAGTGTGTAAAAAACCCTGCTTTTTCTACAGAGTGTAAATAAGATGGAATCTGATCCACAAATGACTGAAATCTCGGTTCAAAAGATTTAAAATCCTCATCTTGCCGGCTTATACCAACTTCTTTATCTGCTTCCTCTATCAATAACTGTATTAACTCAAAGTCTTGTGGTCTTACTTTACCCATGACTCTTTTTAAGCCTTTTGCAAGCTCTTTATCATTATCAATAATATTCCTTTCAAGACCAAAATTATAATGGTTTCGTTTACCTGGTGCACCAACATGAAATAATTGTATTTGAATATCCCCATTACCATATTGAGTCTCAACTTCACCAGAAACACTAATCGTTGCGCTAAGCATTCCACTCATTGCTCTTATTTCAGGTTCACCTCCCCAAGTATCAGGGTTCCTCATGTTTTCCAAGTAACGCTCAAAATCACCTTCAACAAAATCTCTGAACTCATTTCTATAAGAACTTATGTGATCAACTACTCGATTACGAAATAAGTTTCTTACTAAATTTGCAAATGTATCATCATAATTCGCAGCACCTAAATTCCGAACCAAACCTCTAATATGATCTAAATTTTGGGTTACAGTTCCATCATTTCCAAATAGTACTTCATACCTTTGTCGAAATAAAGCATCGTCGTTTCTGACGGGTATTAAGTAAGCCATAGTAACAGACCAAAACAAGCAACTACCGTCTCCTGGAACATCGATTCTCTTAATCTGACTTCCACTTTCGGAATCAACATCAGATCTCCGATAACGCTTAAGTTGAGAAAATTCTCTAGCTTGCTCTATATATTGCACTTCATCCGATAATTCAGTAATCTTTGAATTAATATCTTCTTTTTTTAGATGATCTGTTGGATATTGTATCTTGAACATAAACCCCCTTTATTATATTATACTAAACCCACTATACCAAGCTTATTGTATAACCATCAGAGATATCAATAATAAAAGCTATTTTTGCCTACATGCTGACTTGTGTATATAACATTTGTATTACAATGCAACATCTTTTTGACAGAAGCTAAAGTAGTAACAAGAAACCACCACCTACTTTATAGAATTGCCTTATAATACCTTAATTGCCTAACCCTAATTGCTCACATGCTTTGCTTAATTCAACTTCAGTTAAGCTAGTGAACTCTTCATCTGTAGACTTTCTATATGCTAGAAACTTATTCAATGAATCAGCATCTCTTTTTTCCAATATAGATCGTATGTAGCCTGCCTGTTTAGAACACATAAACTCTTTAACCTGATCAGAATTAGCTTTATTTAATAACGCCCATACTGGTTCCATACAGCCCTTTTCTACTAAAGGTGTTAATAAAACTGTACAGAAAAGAGGTGATTTATCCTCTAGTTCCTCTCTTATCACTAAAGCACGATGGCTATCAAATCCTTCCTTCATCCACATATGCATAAAAAGCTTTACACTTTCACTTACATAAGGCTCTGAATGTTTTTTGATTTCCATGTCTAACCAGATATTATAATCATCTTCTGGAACATCATTTGGCTTTAAACAATCAAATAATTCCTGAAATTTATCAAAGCGAAGTGCACCCTGTAGTGTATTCAAACTACCATAATAACCATTTTCAGCTAAGTCTCTTTTTAGAAGTTCTGGATATTTATCAGGACTTATTTGACTAAAACAAAACTCGAATATTTCAGGATAACTATTACAACGACTACCTGCTGCATACACTGCTGTCTTCATGAAGATCTCATCCTTTTTCTGTGAGCCCATTTCATCTTCAGGTAATGACTTTATTTTATTCCAGAAGAATTCTACTGCTTCCGCTTGTTTCAAATCTATAGCACATTTAAGTCCATATTCATATGGATGACGACCATCTAGATTTAGTTTAGAGATGTAACCGCTAACAAAATGTGACCAAAAACCTGTTAAAAGGTCGCTTGTTAAAGATTTAACTAAGTGACCATACTCCAACAGACTACTTTTACCTTGAGCTGATAATCTTTTTTTTCTTTCCTCAAATAAAGCAATAATATCTTCCTCTAAGCAGCACCTACAGGCAATTTCATAGCTAGGGTTACTAAAGGGACTGCCTGGCATTATCAGCTTTTTACCTATCACCTGCCTATCAAGTTTAACTTTATGTAAATTGTCTACTTTCTTCCAACAATCCTCATTAGATAGCACTTGTGAAAGAAAATTGTGCCTCTTTTTACCACCCCTTTTGTGCAAGTCCCAATTTGCATAACACCAGCGCTCAATTTGAAAAAGCTTAGATGCTCTATAGGGATCATCCTCTTTAATAGACGAAAACAAAACTTTTGGAATATCTGAACGCAGCATAATTACCCCTCTATGAATGGAAAAACATGGAAACTGTTACGTCTAACATACACTATAGTAACTTGATACCATTTCGAGTAAGATATCCCTTTTCTAAGTTTTGTCAATCCTCAATTTGAAAAATTTTTTTAGACTTGAATAACTCTCAACAAAAGCCTCTTAATATGAGAGATACATGACGTTTTGTTTATTTTAAATTCTGTTTTTTATAAGTCTACCTTAGTTATTATTCTAAAATAAACTAGTATTAATTTAGCAGAATGTATTATTAAGATCTTAAGTAAGATAACCATTTCCAGAACTCAAAACCAGCTAATGAGAGAAGAGTTTGTTTTGGGATGCGTTGGACTTCCAAACGATACATACGAACTTTTTTATATGGTGATTTTATTATACGCTAAAATCACCTATATTGGCTTACTTTCGCTAAATCTACATATGAACTGTTTTGCCTAACTTTGTTGTAAAAATTCCAAGCTTTTACTTTTAAAACGCCGCTTTTGTTTAAATTGTTCTCACAACAGTACGTACTTTTTTATGCTTTTGAGACACAAACAGTAAACAAAAGAATTTGCTTCCACACTGGTTGCCATGGTATTTCTATAGAATATCTAATTTGCTAATAGCTCAAGATTAACCGTATGCAAAACTCTTGAGAAAAGAAAACGCACTAATTATAAGCTGTGGACCTTTTACTATTACAATAAGAGCAAATAATATTCCACACAAGGATACCAACCATACGCGTCAAGTTAAGAGATTGTGAGCAAATTTAGAGAGGTTAAAGTGGATACTCTAGCCCTTCTACGTTTGTCTTTTAATGAAAATCGCGACCAAGTTATAGTGAGTTTTTTAAGAAATGCTTTTAAACTATTAATTTTGGTTAATACTAAAAATAACTCTCTAACCCGCCTTTTTAGCTCAATAAATGCCTTTGTTAAGCTAAGTTCTGTATTCTTTTTCACTTCTGTGCAACCAACTATGCCGTGAAATATAAGAATTGCGCACAATTTAGCATATAGTTCACATAATACTCTGCATGGCTTTCCTTTTAGCTTATCAAGCCTGATATGGCTTTTATACAATTTAAATAATAACTCAATTTGCCACCTTACTCTGTAAATCGTTAATACTTGCTCAGCACTAATTTTATTTTCTGGAACATTAGTTATAAATATTGACCAGTTCAACAATTTTTGATTTCTTTTAGAGGATCTGCGATCTTGCTAATCTATTAGCTTTCCTTCTTCTGCCCATAGACTGTTCTTCAGTTAGTTTCTGACATATAATTCTTACTCTAATTTTTGCTTCTTTTCCTAACAATACCTCGTTTTCTAAAAATAACTTATCCTCTCAACATTCTAATAACTCCATTTTTTGATTTGTTTCTACATCATATATGTTGGTATCGACGACTTATGAAATAAGCTCCTATTTCATTGATTTGTTTAAAAGAACTTGGCACAAAATAACCGAGATCAGATATTAGCAAATCATTGCTTAATATATTACTTAAATGTTTCCTATATCCCTGGTCTGATCTTACCCCCTCCGTTAAATTAAGTTGGTCTATTATCTGATTCATGTAGTCGAAAACTAATTGTAACTTTATTCCAGACTTAGTATTGCTTTCATAGCCACTGTAGCTAGTACCATAACCTTTATACATCTCTTCCATACTGTTAGGTAGAGTAATATAGCTACTGTCCAATAATTTAACACTATTAAATTGCTGTAAGATTTTGCAATCAACTTGCAAGATATTTTTAAAGAGAATCACAGATTCATTATACATCCTTTTCATAAATTCCACTGCTTCTTCAGTAAATCTAAAATCCAAACCTTGTTTTGTTATATCTATCGAGTCCTCGTTTAGTAATTGACACATTGTTTCTACGCTACAATTATCAACTCCTATATTACCCAAGACCATGGCTTTTACGAATGATGAACCTTTTAGCTTTCTCTTTCTTTTTATAAACCTTGTTGTAATTGAGATTTTCTCTGCTTTTTCATTAAAAAATTCTTTGAGCTTTTTTGATAAGCAAGTTATTTTATTCATTGGTTCTCTCACTAAAAGTATATCTGGGAGAACTTATACCTTATTATTCTATCTCTTTCATACCTTTATTTCCTTAACTTGACGCGTATGAGGATACCAACACTCCAAGTATCGAGACAAGCCCGTCTTTATTCATAATACCAAGTGAAATAAGAGTCGTACCGATTGCTGGAATGAAGTGAGTCAACGGAAACGGATTGGCTATCACCAATACGCAAACCAGCATTATAAATGCCAAAATCTTTTCACCTGGCCCACAGAAGATAAAAGACATTCTCGGTTTCATGAACTTTTCTATTTTTTTTAATGCAGGTAAAGTTTTTTTAACCACAAGGGCTAATGTTGAACGTTTAAAGGATTTCCTTTCCAACCAACGTGGCATCCAGGGAGAATGAAACCCAAGCAGAAGTTGTAATGAAAACAAGATTAAAGGTATAGAAAGAATAGTTGTATAACCAGGTGGAACCGGTATAGGCACCGATAGCGGCAAGGAGAAGATGATTATTAAAATACCAAAACCACGTTCTTGTAAAGCTGTTTTAATGTCAAACAATGTCACTTTATCACTATCAGCAGTACCAGTACCTGCAACCTCTTTTAGAATATCAGATGCTAATTTTTTATCTTCAGTCAAATTCTTACCCCTTTTCACAATTACCTTTTAACCAAACGACCCAATAATTAGCATAATCACTACTATAACACAACATCTATTCTTGATTTAACTGATTCATTCCTCTTTGAATTTCATACTTATGGTCTTATCTGTTTCGATACAAATTTTCGTTATTAGAAGATAAATGAGGTATATTATGAATTTGCTTAAACTCTTCAATTATAGGCAAAAAGGCCCTTTATACTGTACTAATAATGGTATTAGCTACGTGCTTTAACGTTATTATAATATTTTGCATATAAACCTATTTTATAAAAATTCACAATATGAATTAGTAAATAAATTATGTTTAAATCAGTTGCGTATATAGTAAATATAATGCATTGTGTGCCTTTGTTAATAGAAAGGTATAAGTATGCCTAGTTCAAGGCAGGTAGTACAATATAACTCATTTGATAGTAATAACCTTGAAGACACTACTTTGCCTTGCGTATTTAAAGATTTTACGATTACTTCTGAAGAGATATTTGAGATTGGTAGTGAGGGTAACCAAGTAATAGATAATTCAGATGGTGAAATAGAAAGGCTGCAACAAGAAAACTTTGATCTCAAGAAAAATGAAAAGCTCTTGGAATGCTATAAAGGTATAGCGGAAGAGTATGATCAAGAAGTGAGTGAGCTCAGCAAGAAAAATCAGATCCTAGAAAAGAAAATTAAAGAGCTTGAAGCTCAATTACAAAGAAAAACAAGAGAATTAACTAAAAATGGCCAAGAAATTGAACAGCTAAAACAAGAAATAGAAAAAGTATTATTGGACGTGAAGAATAAAAATGACATAATAGGGAACTTGGACAGCAAATTAGAAGATATGAAGAGTGAAATACAGATGATAGACAAAAAGAATGAAGAGTTACAGCAAAGGTTAAATTTGGTTGAATCTAACTCAAGTAGACTAAGAAAAGAAAGTGTAGTGCTGGTAGACAGTATAGAGGATTTGAAGAGTAATTATGAAAACCAGATATTAGAAAAAGATAAGGAACTTAATGATGTAATAGGCCAGCTCTATGTTTATTTATCAGAGCGTGAAGAACTGTTTGCAGAATTTAGTTCATTGCAGAATGAAAATGAGAGTTTAAAACAGAAAAACTTCTATATTAGTAATGAAGTGTCTCTTGAAGATGAATTAAACAAAGAAAACGTAAGAAAAGAAATAGTAAGACCTCAGTCTACAACAAAAGTGGAAATGAGGCGTATCAATGATAATGATGACCAGGAATCAATATGGCTATATAGAGAAGCAGAAGATTATCAAACAGGTGAAGATAAAAAACCTAAAAATACTAACTACGACATTGGAGTATGGAATGAAGATGACGATGAAAGTAGCGATGATCAAAAATCAATCTGGCTGTACGAAAAAGTAGAAAACAATCAAGATTATCGAACAAGTGAAGACAAAAACCTTGAAAACACTGATTACGATATTGAAGTATGGAATAAAGATGACGATGAAAGTAGCAATGATCAGGAATCAACTAGTGAAAGTGACTATAATGTTAGCTATTGCTTTGATTATGATGAAATTGTTGGTAGGACCTACGGTCAACTAGTCTACAATGCAAACATAATACGTAAAAAAGATTCTTTTTCCTTAGCAAAAGTAAAATTAAGAGAAAGAGAAAAATATGAAAGTATTTGGCAAAAAATAGATAATATTCATGATGAATTGGATGCTTTGGGTAACTATGGTAATGAAGAGGATTATGAAGAGTGCAATAAAAGACTTGATAAAATTGTAAGCGAGGCGCTGAAACAAAGAGTAATGTTCACTCTTCCGTATAAAGCTAATATATCTTTAGTGGATCGCATAATTGATACATTGCAAAAGCTATATTTTTCTTACGATACTACCCGAATTTATGGATTTTTAGATGAGAAAAAGATATTGCAAATAGTATCAAGAGGTGCGTCTTTAAATAGATTTAGCGATGAAGAACATGGCGATTTCGTGAACATAATTTGCTCAGATAGATACGCTCTAGATCAACGAGAAAAAATACTTTTAGAACTTAAGGACTTGGTGTACAAAAGTATCGTAGACGTAAGTGTAAAAACTGATGATCATGATTTTGAGTTAGAGATGGACAATGGACACTTTTGTATAAAATATCCAAAAGATAGTGTTGTCGAAGTTGCAAGAATATTCAACAATAAAAAAGCTAAAAATTTAGGTCTGGAAATTGGTATGCTTCAAGTTGGAGAAAGTATAGTTAGAGTTGAAAATGAAGAAGGAGTTAGGAATTACACCGACATTTCGGAGGGTAGAATTGAAATGTCTTTTACTACTTACTTTGGGAAGGTCAGTGTTTATTTATCTCCTAGTGATAGAGATAATAATAAAATAGAAGTAAAGCTCGCCAACGAAGAAAGCATAGCACGTTTTAGTAAGTTGGAGGATAAATCAAGTTTAGGGGGGAGCTGTCTTTTAGGAGGAAAAAATGTTTCTATAGGCATAGAAGATGGTTATTTTGAAATAAACAGTGACGTTTCTGAAGAGTTAGCTAAAACTATGAAACAGTCAGATTGTACAATAGAAAAATCATATGTTCCATCTAGCTTTATGAAAGAAGCTTATTGCAATCAGTTAGTAAATGAAAGGGGAATTTAAAAATCAGGCTCAAATATTTCAAAAATAACCATTCAAAGCAGCATTTTTTATACAACTTCGTTTTCAATCTATCTGGAAAGAAGATATCAAGTATTCAAAGTCCAATTCGACAAATCCATAGTCCATTCTTCCTCTAGCTTTTTTATCACTAATCCAAAATTTAGGTATAATACCAAATATCATAAATAAGTAGGCAAATATAGCATTTCTCATAATAGTCCGAACAGGTCATAGGAAGGCAGAATCAACAGCACGACGAAAGGATTCGAATAGAGGAATGTTTTTCCTGGCTCTGTTTTTTATAGCAAACCAATGATGCTCAATTTTGTTGAAATCTGGAGAATAAGGCGGCAGATACAAAATTTCTGCACCAACCCCTTTAGCAAGCTCGATAATCTTATCAGACTTATGAAAAGTAGCATTGTCAAGAATGACCATACGCGTCAAGTTAAGGAAAAGTGGTATAAGGAAGAAAGGAAACGAAAAAACTATTTTATATATTAAGTAATAAAGTTATTAATTTATAGATTCTTCTGAAAAAATTATCTTCTTCTAGATAAGAACTCCCTAAAAAAATAAATGTAACAAATAAAATGCCCATCTCAAATGTTGCTATATTTCACGATATTTCCTTAACTTGACGCGTATGGTTCGTACAGCTGCGTGCTTGACACTGGGATTTAGTGCAGCTACCCTAAACTGGAAGCTCATCTTGCTATTTTTGGCTGAAAGAAACATATTTTTAGAATAATGAAAACAATCAGCTCTTTAATTCAAGAAGGATCGGAGTTATTATCGTCACATAAAGTTGAATCACCACATTTAGATTGTGAAATCATCATGCAGCACGTACTTGGAGTGGAAAGATCATTTATAATTGTGAACCATGCTGATCAAGTGCCAATGGAGAAAGAACTTTTATTTTGGAAATTAACAAAAAAAAGAGCGGAAAGATATCCAATATCGCAAATAATAGGTAATCATGAATTCTGGAGTAAAAATTTTATAGTTAACCAGCATGTTTTAGATCCAAGGCCAGATAGTGAAACAATAATCCTAGCAGTGTTAAAATATTACCCAAACAAAAAACAGAAACTAAAAATTGCAGATTTTGGTACAGGCACAGGTTGTTTATTGATATCCGTACTTAGTGAGTATGAATATGCTGTTGGCGTCGGTTTTGAAAAAAGCTTGGAAGCATATAAAGTTGCCTATCAGAACACAAAAAAACATGATCTTCTCAGCAGAGCCAAAATATTTCCAAGTTCGTGGACAGAGTGCAGAGGTTCATTCGATCTTATAATCAGTAATCCTCCATATATTAAAAGAAGCAAATTGAAAGACTTGCAAGCTGAAGTGCAAAAGGAACCAAGAATTGCCCTTGATGGTGGTATTGATGGTTTGAGTTGTTACTTGAGCATTTTTCCAATATTAAGGAGGTGCCTTAAAAAAAATGGGTTTGCGATATTGGAGATAGGTGAAGATCAAAGCAATATTGACAAAATAATCCCCTCATACGAATTAGCTTTTCAGGAATATGTATATGACTTAGCGGGAATGAAGAGATGCATTGTTGTGAAAAGAACATAGCTAATGTTTTTTTGCCTTCATCCCATATTATCCTATATCATCCCAGTACCCTCTACCTAGTCATCCAAGTAGCGTGACTACTTGGATCTATATTTAACTAGATCCTATGGTCAAGCCATAGGACGACAGGAACGGTTTTATGCATTTTTTAAAGGGCAACATGTTTAAGCTTTGCTGGCAAAATGGAAAGTAAGACCAGCCTCTATACCGTGTGTGTGAAATAGTTGATTACCTATATTTATTTCCTCAGTTACTTTGCTACCTAAGCTAGGATTAAGCTTCTTTTTTTTATCATTATTAGGGTCGTCTACCACTTGTCCTAACCTTTTTGCTGTAAGCTTAATATCGCTACCAATAGCACCAAAACCTCTATATCCGATATGCATATTTATAGCCTTTCTTATAATAGTCCGAATGCGATAAGATATGTGTTTATGGCTATAGCAGGCCAGTAGCATATTACGGTCTGTTCGGATTATTGTAAAAAGAGCTATACATCTTCGTTTATGCGATAGTCAAAGCCAGCTTTTAATTGACCTGCGGGTCTTATTGACGGTTTTTCAAACATCGTCATTCTTGTTGCACCGATCCCAATACCAACGTAAGGAGAAAAAGAGAAACGGTCACTTTTCCAATGATGATAAACATTTGCCATTACAGATATGTTCTCAATTTGGTCATGACTAACTGCAGCACTATAGAGATAAGTTTCTTTATTAGGATCCTCACCAGTCTCCTTTAGGTATGAAACAGTTATTTAGCTACTTGTTAAACCAATATTATCCACTTTTACAGAAGAATACATCCCTTCCAATTCAGCCCTATAGCTGTTGTTACCCAATTCTCCTGTGTAACCAAATGCCACATTTGCAGCAAAAGGTGGATTATAATCTCCTTTATACTCACTTAGTGACTGACCTTCTGTGTTCTGAGCACCCCTGTCATTTATAGACAAATTTTTGATACCTGTAGTGCTTGTTTTTAGTACGCTTGTGTTATTTAAATATTGACCGTAATACCCACTACCAAAGTAAAACCCTTCTGTTTCACTTGCAAAAGATTGTTGTGACAACAATAAAGCAAATGCTGTAACCGCTAATGTTTTTTTACTAATCATTACTACTCCCCTAGTTAAAATAGCTAATCTAATACTAATTAATTAAAAATGGCTTAATATGAAAAACCTAATTATTTGCATAACTTGCACTTTTCTGAGCTAAAAATAGGCAAAGTTAACCTTACTTCTCGTCATTTTTTAATTTATCCTCATCTTCAAATTCATCCTCCTCTTCTTCTTCATCAAACCCATCATCGCTCCTATCCTCATCTTCCTCGTCATCATCTTCAAACTTATCGTCGATATCTTCATCATCAATATCTTCGTCTGCAAATTCATCTGATTCATCATATACTGCATCTTCGGTTTTAGTTTCAGCAGGATAATCAACTGAATTAGGTCCCTCAAGAACATTATTCCCCTCGTTATTAACCTTATCTTTGCTCGCAGCGGCAGAAAGAACTTTGTTTGGGTCATATGGTTCTTGTGTAGGCACACGAGTTTGTTTGAGCAGCCTTCTTGTGAAGGTGGTATCACTGTAGTACAAAATTTTCTTTGATTTAATTGGGTAAGTCGACTCTATTAAAATTATCTGATCGTCACGTGGCAACATAATAACTTCTTGAGGCAATAGCAATGCTCTCTGTATTTCAGAGATATGTAATGACCTTGAAGCAGGATTTAAATCTAAAAATTTAGGCTTATTCAACGATTCTTGTTGTACAGTTTTGTTTCCTATAAGTTGCGATATTAAATTAGCTGTTTCAATATTATTGGCTGCAAAAGTTATTCTGTAAGTCGAGTTTGACAAAAAGGAGTTCATCC
This sequence comes from Wolbachia endosymbiont (group A) of Pherbina coryleti, assembly GCF_964026875.1. Lineage (NCBI taxonomy): Bacteria > Pseudomonadati > Pseudomonadota > Alphaproteobacteria > Rickettsiales > Anaplasmataceae > Wolbachia > Wolbachia endosymbiont (group A) of Pherbina coryleti. Next base: position 664,551 of record NZ_OZ034706.1, on the reverse strand, counting down.
CTGCTTCTTCGTATATTCCTTTGAGCTGCTCAGTATCTTGAACAATTAAGAATAACCTAACTCGATAACCACGAAAATATGCAATACCTGTTTGAAATTGCTCCATTTTTCCAAGTGTAGGAAACTCATCCATTAAAAACAATACGCCATAAGGCTCGTCATCCGATGGCAATTTTCTACATAAAAACTCAGTTGCCTGTTGGTAAAAAACCTGCATTAAAGGCCTGAGCCTAGTCAAGTTGTCAGGAGTTAAACCAACATAAACTGTAATTTTCTTCTTTTTAAAATCTAGAATATTAAAATCACTTGACGCAGTTGCAGTATCAATCAATGGGTTTGCCCACAATTCAAGTGATGAGTTCATGGTTGATACAACACCTGACCTTTCTTTATCAGCTTTTTGTAAAAAAGCTGCAATATTCATATATGCTACAGGGTGTAGTATTTTACCCATTGTATCAAGAGCAACAGCAAGATTATAAACCACGTCATCACTACGCATCGTACGCACAACTTCACCAAAAGATTTAACTTTCTCTGGTGCAGCAAGTAAGTATAATACCACTCCAACAAATAAGCTTCTTGCTTCATTCTGCCAAAAGTCTTGTTCAGGCATGATTAGGTTAGCTATTTTCTGCACATCGTCAACCATCTGCCCAGGTTTTTCACTAATCCATTGTAATGGATTGTAACAGTGACTTATTCCATCTGGCTGCGCTGGATTCCATACGTATACTTTTTGTCCTTGTCGTTCTCGCCAACCACTTGTTATTTCATAGTTTTCTAATTTTATGTCGTGTACAATTACCGAGTCAGTCCAAAATAATAAATTAGGAATTACAAAGCCAACACCCTTACCAGAACCTGTAGGTGCAAATAACAATGCATGCTGAAACCCATCAGAAATGAAGTATCCTCTTTTATCTTTACCAAGCAATAATCCCTTTTTGCTTCTTAATCCTGCTTTTCGTATGTCTTTCTCTGATGCCCACTGCGAATCTCCATGAAGTGATTCCTTCTTTTTAAATGGTCGCCACTCAATTATCCTTTCTCTTAAATTCCATAAGATAATCATTAAAACAATGATAGGCAGTGCAGAAGATATAATTAATGTGATTTTGAGCTCAAGGCTATATAACTCTGGATGATGCCAACAATATTGTATATGATCAAAAATCGTTGGCCAAAGAGCTTGAGGGAAAGGCGTCAAACTAGGATTAATTGCCTTAAAATCCACAGCATCCGGACCATCAGCAAACAGAACAAACAATATACCAGATAGATAGAAGCAAAACTCAAGTACGCTAAAAGCTACTACACCTCCTATGAGAATATTACGTAGGTGATTTCCATTACTCATAAACTACTCTTCCTTAACTTATGTATAAATTTAAGCATTTTCGCTCGCAGATCTAGTAAATAATATCTCAGAAATGCTTCTTTTGCCCCCACCGGTTCTTTTTAGCTGAATAACAATATCAATCACATTTCTAATGTATGGTATAATTTGGTCTGGAGGAATGCCAAGATTTGCCTGCATAACCATCAATTTTATTTGCTCAAGGGCCATTGTTGGACTATCTGCATGAAGGGTTGATATTGATCCAGGGTGACCAGTATTTATCGCCCTGAGAAAACTAAAAGCTTCCGCTCCACGGAGCTCACCAACTATTATTCTGTCTGGCCTTAAACGTAAGCACGCTTCTATCAAATCTTGAGTGGTTACTTTTGCTCTGCCCTGCCCTCCTTTAGAGGCAATTAGATGGACTTTATTGGGATGATCGTTCAAAACGATTTCCCTTGCATCCTCAACAGTAATAATTCTTTCCTCAGCTGGAATAGCACGCAAAGTAGCATTAGTAAAAGTAGTCTTACCAGTGGAAGTTCCACCACTAATTATAATATTTTTCTTACTTATTACAGCGTATTCTAAAAACTCTTTTATTTTTTTTTGCCTTAACAATAAATCCAAATGACGGTCAACTGGATTATCAGTTGCTTCTGTAACAGTTTCAGAAAAAGCCCCCATTTTTTCGTAATCATCGAGTGCTAACTGCATGCTAGAAGGCTTACGAATCGACATGACTACTTTATCAGGTTCACATGCTGGCGGAAATACTATCTGTATACGATAACCATTTGGTAATGTTGCCGAAAGTAACGGCGCTTCTTCGCTAAGTTTTTGTTCTGTAGCTTGAGCAATCAGTCTGCCAAGATATTTCAAATGGTTAAGATCGAATACTTCTAATTTTTCACACCTTATTTCACCGCGATTTTCAATCCATACTTCCTTTGGCTTATTTATTGATATTTCATTTACGCCTTCTTCTTGAAATATGCCTTGTAATGGCTCCAAATATGTATCAAGTGCAGCATAGTTCATTTCATTGATTTAATATTGCCTGTGGAGGAAATACTATATCTTGGTTAACAAATACTTTCAATGCAGTGCCTTGATCAACATAAATAGTTGGTTTTTTATCTGTATATCTGCCCACTACATCCCGCATATCTTTAGAAAAATCCTCGATTGATTTCCCGATTGCTTCATCATAAACAGACTTGCTTTTTCTTTGAATTTGTTCTAACAGTTGATTTACAATTTCCAGGCTTATATTTACCTCGTCTTCTTCAATTCCTAGTGCTTTTGCTATTTCCTCTTTCATTATTTTTAGTAAATCTTGTCTGCTTTTGGCACTCCGAATTCTTCCGATAGCCCCAAGGCCTAATTTCCATTTGTCACTAGATATCTTCTTTTCTGGGTCAATAATGAGTTGGAGAGAAGAAAAATCTATTTCGGTTGCAGTGATAGACTTTACTGCATCTCTGATAGTTAGCGTATCAACAAGATTAGAAGCCTTTTGCCCTATAACAGCAGAACCAATCGAAACACCAGCAAGTGTCACTGAAGAGAATAACGCACTTACTATTTTGTTATCAACTATTCCTGCTATTCCTGCTCTACCAAGCTCGTCAGTACTAAGTGATGAGATTGCAATATCTATTCCATGTGGCAGAATCACTCTATTCCAGTTTATATTTACACGAGATTTAGCAACATTCGAGTCAAATGAATAACTGCCTATCAATCTTGAGCCTTTAGGTATTAAAACTGTATCACCAGTTTCTGCATAAACATCTCTACTCACCATAGCACGCAGCATTCCTTGCAGATCAGAGTTTATTGCAGTTTCAAGAACAGCATCAATAATTTTACCTTGAGTAATCATTAAACCAAGCTTTCCTACTCTGGTAGCTTTGCTCGATTGTGCTGAAGTGTCGGATAAAATAGCATCAGCAGCCTTGTTCTCTCCACTACCACCTGAAATTGTCAACATCTGTGCACTACGTCTGTCTCTAGGATAACCGCCACCCCCTATTGTAGGAAACGAGGTAGGTAAATTGCCCATAACATTACTAGAAGGAAAATTTTGCTTTGGCAAAATAGGTATATTTGACACAGGAGTTTCTTTTGGTTTCTCTTCTTCTTTTTTCATCACTTCTTCTTTTCTAATTTGTTTTATTTCTGGTATGATTAGTGGTGTAGGAAGAGGAGGTAAGGGTGGTAAGGGATCAGTTATTATTCTTTCAGGAACCATTACATTATCTGGAACTTGTTCCAACTTTCCTTTCAATTCTTGAACGTTTTGCTTTGTTTCCTCTTTTTTAATAACTTCTGAACCCTCTTTAGGAGAAGGACTAAAATAGAGATAATACACTCCACCAGCCAGAAGCACTAAAATAATGACCATCAATGCCCTATGACCTTGATTAGAGCCAACTGTTACTACCTTATTCTCTATTTCTGATTCATCTTCTGAATTGTTACGCCTTTCTTTATTCATATTGCATGTACCACAGCTAAAGTGACCTATTTATAATTTCAACTTCACCATCTTCATAACGCATAAATAGCTTTTTATGTACTCCTTTTATTATAACATAATCATCAAATAACAGCCTTTTACAAGGTTTATCCTCCCCTTCTACAAAAACCTGAGGTATTTTATTATTATTTCTAAATTTTAAATAGGTTAAATAACCATCATCAAATAACTCAATCGGAACTATATCCGCATTACCACCTTCATCAATATATGTATAATTGTACTTCGTATCATTTTCTTGTATTATTTTTTCTAGCTTGTCTGTAGTATATTGCATTTGAGTAGGTAAAGAAACCTCATCTAAATCAACATCAAATTCACCTTCTTCTTGAGGATAATAAAAACGTACTACGTAAGATATATCCTTTTCAGCAGAATAATCGTGATCTACTTTCTTAGCATCAGTATCCGGGTATTTATCGTAGTTTGGCCTTGAGATTAAATCAAAAATGTAATTTCTTTTTTTAGTTGTCGTAATAATCATGTTAGTGCGACTACTAACTTCAAATGGCATGATAAGCAATTTATTGTCATAAGGATTAATTTTCCAACTTGATGCATCACCAACAGCGATATTTTTAACTTTTTCTCCTTCCGCAAATTCAATATAAGAATAGTAACCCTGACTAAAAACCACCGTAAATACTTCATTAGGGCTATACACAAAAGTCTTTATTCTACTATCTATAGAAATAGGCTCATTATAATTAATGGATGCGTTTAAATTGCCACTTACAAGTAAAGCTAAAACTAATAATATCTTATACATATTCATCATCTACTCTATATGAAATAACTTGAAATCCTAATGGGTTAATATATCTTTGCTGATCATCCATTTCAAGCGATGCATATCTATATGACATAATAACTATCTTATTTTTTCTCGTAGAACTTCCATCTTTCCGTGTAAATTCCACAAAAAATCTCACCTGAAGAGCATCGTTACCCAACTTTTGAATTGAGCGAATTTTAAATTCACTTTTGGTATCTGAATATAAATTAAAAAGATCATCCATATTCTGCGATCCTACATAATTTCTAAATTCATTATACACATTAGGTGAGGAAAACAACCTCACCTTTGTATAATAGTTATAATTATAATGATATGGATCAAAAACCTCCCTTGCTTTTATATACTCTGAAATAAAATAATCGTTTAGCGCTTCATCTGCAGAATACTGTTTTACTGTGACAGGATCAACCAATTGCACTATTCCTGATTTCTTGTCAATTTCTATAACAAATGGCTCAATAGTGCTACTTGTGCTAATTTTAAATATGACTAATATGCTGATAGAGATCGTTGCTAATAATATTAATGCAAATAAAAGTAGAATATTCCTTTGAGCAATAACTGTGCTGTAGCGGTTTGAATTCCAATTTATATCCTTATCTAAGGATTCAGTATTTTTTTCTTGCTTAAAAAATCTTAGCATTTTAGCATTCCTAAAAATCTTAACTTATGTTAATAAACATAGCAAATTAACAAAGTAGTTACAGCAAAAAAGCTAAAAAACTCTTAATCTATGGCCTAATTTACCAAACTTTGTCTCCATATATGAATCGTTATATTTATTACGTTCCACAATAAGTGGTAGACACTTTGTAACTCCTATACCACTACTTTCCAATTCTGACAATTTCCTATCATTGTTTGTAAGTAATTGGATTTTGTTAATGTTCAATTTCTTAAGCATTTTAGCTGCAACAGCAAAACTCCTTTCATCATCTTCAAAACCCAATATTCTATTTGCATCAACAGTATCAAGATTATGTCCTCTTTGCATACTGTACGCTCTTAACTTATTAGTTAAACCAATGCCTCTTCCATCTTGCATCAAATACAATATAATACCACTTCCAGAGTCAGCTATCATTTGAATTGCTTGATGTAACTGACTTCTGCAATCGCATGACAAGCTATCTAACAAGTCACCCGTATAGCACGAAGAATGAATTCTCACTAATGGTTCGTCATCTTTATCTGGATTGCCAATGATAATTGCATGATGTTCTCTTCCACCACTTTCGGTTCTATAAGATATGATATTTACTTCTTGAGTCTGTTTTAAAAATAATGATGTTTTGCACACTTCATATACATCCTGATTTTCTTGAAAATTATTTATGAATGACGTGTCCAGTGCAATAACGTCATTTTTCTCGCACCAATTTCGCATTTCATGGTTATTCTCAAAAGTCATATCAGCCACTAACGCGTATGGCAATAATTCTGAGAACTTAAGCAAGGCAATAGCACATTCATCTATTGTCTTTGAGCATTGCAACTCTTTTATGCAATCTTCCTTTGAACAGTTTATTAAATAGAGCAGTTCATCAAAATTATTCACCAACAGACGTTTGCTGTTATGTTCTTTATTCTGAGATATGTATTTTACCTTACTTGAAGTTAAAGTAACATATACATTACTTGATGTAAGCTTGTATTGATTAAATAAATCTCTTTCTAAAGCCTCAGCAGCAGCAAACAATAGGTAATTACTTTCATCATATATTACAATTGGCCGACCGCGCCTGATTTCGCTGATAGCTCTTTCTACCTTATTGCTACTCTGATTTCCTATAAACATTTTTACCCATATTAAACAGCGATAAAAACTGGTGCGGCCGAGAAGACTTGAACTTCCAAGGCCTTATGAGCCACAGCGACCTCAACGCTGCGTGTCTACCAATTCCACCACGGCCGCACTATATTCTAGTTTTTATATAATTATTTTAAATTACTTAATCATTTTAGAATTTTTCATCTAGAGTGTCAATCTGATACTAGAATAATTTAGAAATTGTTTGTATAATTTGATTATGAATTTTGTGATTATAAATTTTAATCATTTAAGATAACCTTACTACTAATTTTTAACTTAGGTTTTTATACAAATGAATATAGCTAATATCTTTATTTTTTTAGCTCTCTCTCTTATAACTAGCTTTCATTTCGTCCATGCACAAATATTATACACATGGTCTCAAGTTATCCCAGAAAATAAACTAAGCATACGCGCAATTACGGACAATGACATGTGTCCCATTGTTTATGTTGATGGCGAGGAAACAGAAATGCTGAATCGCAGCTCAATTAACAATGGTGATCATAACGAAACAGTTTGTGAACTGACAGTACAAACAAGTGCCAAAAACATTAGTATTGAGGATCTACGGGTTCCTATATTACCAAAAAAGGTTAATAAAATTGCTTTCATTGGTGACACGGGCTGTAGAATAAATATGTTATTTCAGCAGGAATGTAATTCGGTAGATAGCTGGCCTTTAAAAAAAAATTTAGATTCAATCGCCCTTCATAAACCAGATTTAATTATCCATGTTGGTGATTATCATTATAGACAAACAAAATGTAGAAATACAAAAAAGTGTGGCGATATTTATGGATATAATAAAGAAGTTTGGTACGCTGATTGGTTTGAGCCTGCAAAGGATATTTTATCACAATCCCCTTTCCTTTTTGTTCGTGGAAACCATGAGAGTTGTGATAGAGCTTATGAAGGATGGTTCAGGTATCTAGATTCATACCCCTTTTCGTCTGAAAAATGTGGAAACTTCGTTTCTAGTTGGTCCTTAGATGCTGGACCGATGAAATTTTTTATCTTCGACTCTTCATCCGGTGAGGATATTTTTACAACCCAAAGCACAATTGATGCTTTTGAGAGGCAATTTGATAAATTGATACAAAATAGTTCTGACAAGCCCATGTGGTTTTTAACTCATAAACCGCTTTGGAGATCTCCAAAAAAAGAATTTTTGACATTAAAAAGCCATGGTAATCTTACACAAATCGAAGCTTTTGGAGATAAATTTCCAAGCAATGTTACTACCATAGTTTCTGGCCACATTCATATAGCCCAGATTTTATTAATGGATAATGTTCCAGACCAAATTATAGTTGGAAACGGTGGTGCATCATTACACGCTCAAGATCAAGAATCTGTTTATCAAAATGTAGAATTTGACTATTTAAATGGTAAAAACTACTTAGCACACGAGGTTAGAAACTTTTTTGGCTTTGGCTTTGCAATACTAAATTTAGATGATCACGAATTTACCTTCTATAATCAACACAATAAGGAAATGTATTCTGCGAAGCTAACAGAAGATTTTAAACTTAAACGGATTAAAACTATAGTCGATTCATTTTAGAATTTGTTATTAGCTATTTTAAAAACGCTACTTAAACATTTTTTTTAATCGATTGATTTCATCAGCAAATTTTGAGTCGGTCTTTATAAAATTTTCTACTTGTTTTACTGCATGTATAACAGTAGCATGGTCTCTGCCACCAAAGTTTCTCCCAATATCTGGTAGGCTTTTTTGCGTAAATTTTTTGGCAAAATACATAGCTATTTGTCTTGGCCTTGCAAGACTGCGAAGCCTTCTATTGGATTGCATATCTGCAACCTTTATATTGAAAAATTCAGCTACTTTCTTTTGTATTTCTTCTATTGTGACTGACCTATGATTTGACCTAAGAAGATCGATTAGGGTTTCACTAGCTGATTCTACCGTCATACTTCTTCCAATTAATGAGGTATGGGTAACCTTATTTAATGCTCCTTCTAATTCTCTTATATTAGATTTTATGTTCCTTGCTAAAAACTCTAGGACATCTTTCGGAACATACATATTCATCTGCTCCACTTTTGCCTGCAATATACCAAGCCTTAATTCAAAAGTTGTTTCATTAATATCTGCCACCAACCCCCAACCGAGTCGTGATTTTATTCTTTCTTCCACTCCATCAAGATCACTAGGAGACCTATCAGCTGATATAACCAATTGTTTATTTTGGTCTATCAATGCATTGAAAGTGTGAAAAAATTCTTCTTGTGTACTATCTTTACCACTGATAAATTGCACATCATCTACCATCAATACATCTACTGATCTAAATTGCTCTTTAAATAACATAATATCTTTGCTTCGCAGCGCTGTAATATATTGGTACATGAATTTCTCTGCTGATAAATACACCACTTTTCTTTTTGCTGATGGGGAATTGACTATGTGCCAAGCTATAGCATGCATTAGATGTGTTTTACCAAGTCCCACTCCACCATATAGAAACAAAGGATTGCTGCCTAATATTGGATCTATAGATTCTGCCACACGCTTTGCCGCCGTAAATGCTAATTCATTTGGCTTTCCCACTACAAAATTATCAAAGGTGAACCTTGGATCCAGCGGCGAACCAAGATTATGATTACTTTCCTCTCTGTTTTTTAGTATAACATTAAAATTTGAATTCCTCTCCTCAATTACTTGAATATCAATAGAACGTATACTTTTATCTTCGCTTTGCCATAATGATAATATTTTTTTCATGTAATGAACTGTAATCCACTCTTTTATAAACCTTGTTGACACGGATAAAAGAACTTCCCCATTTCTGCTACTGACAAATTTTAGTGAACTCAGCCAGCTATTATATGTTGCTTCTCCATAAAGATTATAAAGACAATTTTGGATTTTTTCCCAAGTAACATTGTGATCCGTTACTGTAATAATCTGATCAAAAAACATAGTAGAAACCTTAGGGCTAGTTAAGTTCATATACCACACCAAGAAAAAAGCAATAATTAGAAAAATATAAGATAATCAATAGCTTACTGCAAAATGAAAAGCTAATACTACTTAATACATACTAAAAATTATGGTGATTTTTTGATGGGTTGTAAAGGGTATAAAAACATTAAAATTGATCATTTTTATTTCAAAAAAATGAAAAATTTGTAAATGTCGCTTGTATCGAGGATTAGAAGCATGCTATTAAAAACAGTAATACATTATGTATAAATAAGATGTTAAATTTACTGGCAAATAAGTAAAGTATTCATATAAATATAGCTAACCTAATATAGATTTACTGAAGCAAATTTATGATTATATTAAGTAATTTGAGTTGTTATGCTGTATTCGGTATTGAACTAGAGTTTTACATTGAAGGAATAGAAAAAGAATACTTATTTCTGAATAGCATCAAAAATAAAATAGCATCTCTTGAATTTTCTTGCGAGAAGGAGAATTCTACACATCAGTATGAGATAAAAAGTGGTTGTTATACGAACTCCTACAATTTAATTAAGCATTTTGAGTTAGCAAAACAATCACTTACTGAAACAGCACAAAAACTAGGTGGGAATGTTTCTTTTAAAGCAAAGCCTTATTTGGATAGAGCAGGCAGTGCATTAAATGTGCATGTTAATCTCGTGAATTCAAATAACGGTAACTTATTTTATATCAATGAGCAAAAGTACAGTGACTATCTGATTCATAGTATTGGTGGATTATGTGCAATGATGAAAAAACATATGTTGTTTTTTGCTCCAAATGATGATTCATATTTAAGATTTCAGTATCCGGATATTCACACTCCAACTACGATTAGTTGGGGAGTAAATAACAGAACTGCTGCGATAAGAATTCCCTATTTTGGCAACGATTTCAAAAGATGCCGCCTAGAGCACCGCGTTCCCGGAGCAGATTGTGACCTTGAAAAAGTACTCACAGCAATAATTGAAGGTATGGTTTTTGGTATAGAGAACAAAATTGCTCCGCCAAATAGGGTCTACGGCATTGCATCTGATCCTCAATATGAGATGGAGAGGTTAATATAACAACTATCTATCAAATCCTAATCCGTTAAACCCCTTTTGGGTAATTGGCTGTTTTAGCATTTTTTTTACATCATTATCTACATTTTTGCACTGTAATAGCAAGTCTAAAGCAGATAGTTTCTGCGTGCTTTTAGATTCAAGCTCTAGATTGCTTAACACTTGCCCAGGAAGTGGATTACCAGGCACATCCATGTGCTCAGGAAGAGGTTTCATCTGATTCTTTATAGAGCTAGAGTTATTTTGTGTAAGAGTTTTATCATTTAGCATGCTAAGAATAATTTCCTCAGGCACTACCATAGTTTTTGTATAATCAACAGGATTACTATTTTCAGCATCTATAGTCACATGAATTGGTTCGCCAAACGCATTTATAGGACCACCAAGTGATCCTTTCTCCATGCGTTCTTGTGCTCTTTTCCTTATTATTTCTTCTTCTAGCTCAGTTTCAGTTCTTTTTGGTTCTTTTACGGTATCTTTTTCTTCACCTTCATCAACACTGCTATACCCTTCATCTTCTGAAACTTTATCTCCTGAAACACGAGTAATTTCAGCTTTAGTTCTTATTTTATGAACCAGCGAAAGTAATAAGTAAGTAACTGCAGCGGCAGAAACGATAATGGCTATCTTTGCGGCAATGTGGATTGCTGTTAAAAATATTAAAGCTGATAAAGCTCCAGCTAATCCAGACACAATAACTTTATTTTTGCCCTTTGTTACATTTAGAATTGCCACCATAATAACCTCTCAAATACTGTTCTAGAATTATTATACAGGAATTTTCTTATACTTGCAATTTTGCGAAAATTTTAATTATTTGCGTAAAGTTTTAAAGCTACACAAGGATTAATTAATATGCAATGTATCTCGACTATAATATTGTACAAACACACATATTCAGCTAACATTCAACATGCAGAGCTTACTCATAGAGCGAAACAGGGCGGTGGTATTATTACTTATAGTAATTTTTATCTTCGGTTCATACGTTTATGTAAAAATGCCAAGGGAAAGCAATCCTGATATACAGATTCCTATAATCAGCGTGTTTGTTGGACTTCCTGGGATTTCTGCTCAAGATAGTGAAAAGCTATTAGTGCTTCCTATAGAAAATGAACTAAGATCCATCGAAGGTGTAAGAGAATTGAGAGCTTTTGCAACTAATGATGGTGCTCACATGATACTCGAATTTGGAACAGAGTATGATAATAAAGAAGTGCTCGATAATGTTCGTTCAAAGCTTTCAAACATAAAATCGAAGTTACCTGTTGAAGCGGAATCTCCGATAATCAATGAAATAAACTTGAGCTTATTTCCGATACTCAATGTCGGCTTAATTGGTAATTTGCCAGAAAGAGCCTTAACTGAAATAGCACGCAAGTTAAAGAAAGAAATAGAATCTCTGCCAAATGTTCTCAAAGTTGAAGTGGCAGGTATACGTAAAGAAACAGTGGAAGTTATAATTGAGCCCACAGTTCTAACAAAATATAACATTCAATCAAACGAAATATTCCAAGCTATATCAAGCAATAATAGACTAGTGGGAGCTGGGTCACTGGCCGGTAAATATTCGATTAAAATATCAGGGTTATTAAAAGATATAGAAGATATTATGAATATTCCTATTAGATCTCAAGGCGATGCAGTTTTGAGAATCAAAGATATAGCAAAAGTATACCCTAGGTTTGAGGATCACCAAGGATTTGCTCGCATTAATGGATTACCTAGTGTCGTGCTAGAAATTTCAAAACGTAACGGAAAAAACATAATAGACACAGTAAATCAAGTAAAATACTTAATGGATAAGGCAAAAGATCAATTACCTGAAAATTTAAAAGTGGTGTACTTAAACGACCAGTCAAAAAACGTCCGCGATGTGCTTGATGACTTGGAAAACGGCATAATATTTGCTGTGTTGTTAATATTGATCATAATGATGCTTTCTATGGGAACAAGGATTGCTATTCTTGTGGCACTCTCGATACCCGGTTCCTTTCTCATTGGGATAATAGCTCTTTACTTTATGGGTATAACCTTAAATATCGTTGTGCTCTTCAGTTTAATTATGGCTGTTGGCATGCTGGTTGATGATGCAATTGTGATCAGCGAATATGCCGATAGAAAGATGATCTGCGGAATGGACAAAGTAGAAGCTTTTTACACTTCAGTTCGTGATATGTTTTATCCGGTTCTATCATCAACGTTAACTAAATTAGCAGTGTTTTTTCCTCTATTATTCTGGCCTGATACTGTTGGTAAATTCATGCAGTACATACCAATTACAATAATTCTAACTTTGACTGGATCGCTCATTATGGCTTTGGTTTTTATACCAACACTTGGTGCAATATTTGGTAAGCCTTCGATAACTTCAAAAAAAGAAATAAAAAAAATGAGTGCTATAGAAAGTGGTGAAATAAAAAATGCTGGGCCTATAATAAGAGCTTACGTACGCATGCTAGAGAAGGTTTTGGATCATCCTAAAAAATTCGTATGTGCTACTGTATTCGTTTTGTTTTCATTTAGTGTGCTGTACTTTACTTTTGCTCCTGGAGTAAAGTTTTTTCCGAAAGTGGATTCAGATAATATTTTAATCAGTGTTAAAGCAAAAGAAAGCTTATCAGCCAAAGAACGAGATCTGATACTCAAAGAAGTGGAAGAACGCATTTTGAGCATTGAAAAAGAAATTCATGTTTCTTATGCTAGATCAGGAGCATTTTCAGACAACGTTATCGCCAGAATACAACTAGAACTTATGGATTGGCGCTTCAGGCGCAAAGCTAAGCACATACTAAATGATATAAGGAGCAGTGTGCAAGACATGAAAGGAATAATAATTAATGTTCAAGAGGAAAAGCCAGGACCGTCGGCTGACAAGCCAATACAAATTAACCTCAGCGGGAGTGTATCCAGTTTGAATTTAGCAGCAGAGAAAATTCTAGAAATTATGAACCAACCTTCATCCGGGTTTATAAATATTCAAGATAGCAGATCAGCACCTGAAATAGAGTGGAATATGAGTGTTGATAAGAATAAGGCTACAAGCTCTGAAGTAAGTGTTGCAACCATTGGCGATTTTATAAAGATGGTTACAAATGGAGTGTTGATTGGAAAATATAGACCAAATAACACGGATGAAGAAATCGATATTGTACTCCGTTTCCCTGGAAAGGATCGCAACATGAAGACTATAGACAATCTTTTTATCAATACAGTTAATGGCCCGTATCCTATGAGCAATATAGTAAAATATGCTCCCGAAAAAAAGGTAAACAAACTAAACAGGATTGATGGATTACGCATAGTGACAATCTCTGCTGACGTTGATACTGGCTATCTTGTTGATGAAAGAGTAAAGTTCATTCAGAATTCTATTGCCCAGGATTGGGACAAGGGAGTAAAAATTGATTTTAAAGGCGACAAAGAAGATCAACAAAAATCAGGAGCATTTTTGTTAAAGGCTTTTATATTAGCGATTACACTAATGATATTGGTATTAGTGACACAGTTTAATAATGTATACCATACATTTATCGTAATGACAGCAGTGTTTTTATCCACAACATGTGTGTTTTTTGTTTTCTTTCTTATCCAACAAGTTTTCGTAGTTGTTATGTGTGGAGTGGGGATAATTGCTTTGGCGGGAATTATAGTGAATAATAACATACTATTACTTGATGCCTTTCATCACCAAATTAAGGTACACAAAAATGACATCAAGCGATGTGTAATAAACGCTGCAATTTCTCGCGTTAGGCCAATATTGCTTACCGTTGCAACCACAGTTCTTGGTTTAATACCGATGATTACCAGGTTAAATATCAATTTTTTTACGCTACAAATCACATATGATGCTCCATCAAGCCAGTGGTGGGTTGACATTTCAACAACCATAGCAAGTGGAATATTGGCTGCAACGGTTTTAACTTTATTCTTTACTCCTGCGTTGCTTGTTATACAAAGACATGAAAAAACTTGACTTAAATTAGCAATCATTTAACATTTAAGATAGTGTTCTTTGCCCGTTGGAGCTATAATTATAACTAATTACATTGGATTTATTTATTATGATTGCTAATCGTAAAAGCAGTGTTAAGCAGAAAAGTAACAAGAATAACATAGTTGGAAGCCTTGATGTAATAAAAACAGCAGGAGAGCTTTCACTTCAAAAAGGTTTAGATTTTGATGTTGTAATAAAGGCACTAGAAAGTGCTATAGAAGCAGTGGCTCATCAAAAATATGGTAGCAAAAGTAAAATTGTAGTTGATATAGATAGAAACACAGGCAAAGTTACTTCATATAGAAAACTAAAAGTTATTGATGATGAATCAAATGAAAAAGAGAATACCGAGTGTGAATCAATTACGCTTACACAAGCTAAATTAATAAAAGGAGATGCAAAAGTTGGAGATACTGTTAGTGAATTACTCTCTCTTAACACTGATCTTGCTTCAGCAAGAATTGCCCAGCAAAAGATTGCTCAAATAATTAAAGATGAAGAGTCAAAAAAGCAATATGAGGAATTTAAAGATAAGGTGGGAGAAATAAGGTATGGTATTGTTAAACAAGTAGAATATTCAGATCTTATTATAGACATAAATGGCACTAGGGCATATCTTCCATTGCGAAATTTAACTGGTGGTGAATCATTTCGTGAAGGTGATAAGGTTAAAGCTTACATACAGACTGTTAAGCGCTCTGATGATGGACGTCAAATTATTCTTTCTAGGACTCATGAAGGCTTTTTGGAGGCATTATTAAATCAAGAAATACCAGAAATTGCTGACGGATTAGTGACAATTAAAGGTATAGCTAGAGATGCTGGTTCAAGGTCTAAGGTTGCCGTTTTCTCTCCCGACAAGAACATTGATCCAGTAGGTGCTTGTGTTGGAGTTAAGGGAGATAGAATAAAAACTATTATACACGAATTAAATGGTGAAAAAATTGACGTTATAAATTACTCCTCAGATTTGGGTCAATTTGTTATTAAAGCCATTACTCCTGCAGAAGTATCGAAGGTTATTATTGATGAAAATGAAAATTGCATAGAGTTAATAGTTGCTGAAGATCAATTGAGTTTAGCGATAGGAAAAAAGGGCCAGAATGTAAGATTAGCTTCAGAGCTTGTTGGATGGAAAATTGAGATATTAAGCACTCAGCAAGAATCAGAAAGGCGAAGTAAAGAACTTAGTCAATGTTCAGCTTTATTTGCTGAAGCTTTAAACTTAGAAGAGATTATGGGTCAGCTATTGGTAACAGAAGGTTTTTCAAGTGTAGAAGACATATCTAGCGCTTCAATTAAAGAGCTTGCTTCAATAGAGGGCTTTAATGAAGATATTGCAAACGAACTTCACAATAGAGCAAATAAGTACCTGAAAGCAGAAAATGATAGAAAAATAGAAGAGCTAAAAAGTTTAGGTATGGAGGATGATGTAATCAATTTAACTTTATCAATAGACAATAAAATTGCTCTTAGTAAGCATGATATTAAGACTTTAGAGGACATAGCAGATTTATCAAGTTATGAGTTTTGCAGCATACTCTCTTCCTCATCCGATAGCAAAGAAGATCTAAAAGATACAGTAGATTCAATAATCATAGAAGCACGTAAAAAGCTTGGATTAATATAATAAAATAATATGAATAATGAAGATATCAGTGATAAAAAATTAACGCTCCAAGGTTTAAGCAAGCTTAAATTAGACCTCAATTTAAACTCTTCAGCTAGCCCAAGTACTGGAGCTACAGTAGTAAAAAAAAGAAGAAAAAAATCTCATGATGCAGAAGAACATAATTTATTTGAAGAGAGTAAATTAGGTTCTTTAACAGAGAAAGAACAAATTTTTCGCATTAATGCTGTGCAGAATGCTGCTTTGCTGAAAGAAAGAAATCAGAGAGAAGAAAAAGAGAAAACAGCAAAAGAAGACAGCAATAAAGAGATTGACGAGAAAAATGAAGCGGACGCTTTATCTAAGGAAATAAATAAGCAAGTTTTAAGTAATACCCACTTAGTTGAACCAAAAGAAGATAGTATTGACCATGAGGACAACGATAAAAAGTCTTTTAAAGTCAACAAAGATATATATTCTAAGCATTCTAAACTGGTAATTGCACAGGCAATAGATGAAAAAACTGAACAACCCCCTGTATTTAAGCAAAGGTTTGGTATAAGAGGTAGAAAGTCAAAGTTTACTAAGGGTAAAAATATATCAAGAGAAGTTATTATACCAGACAAAATAACTATCAGGGAGTTATCTATTCGCATGGCAGAAGATAGCAAGAGTGTGCTAAAAATGTTCAAAGAAGAAGTCGGTGAGAGTTATAGAGTAGATGATCTGGTGGATCCAGATATAGCATGTGAAATAGTGGAAAAATTTAATCATACGGCTAAACGAGTGAGCGATACCAACAGAGAAAAAGATTTATTTTTTATAGAAGGCAGAGAAAGCCTGCCTAAAAAACCTAAACCACCAATCGTCACTTTTATGGGACACGTCGATCATGGTAAAACCTCATTGCTCGATGCATTTCGTGAATCTAATGTTGCAGAAAGAGAGTCAGGTGGCATAACTCAACACATAGGTGCTTATCAAATAACGACAAAAGATAAGCAAAAAATTACCTTTATTGATACACCAGGACATGAAGCGTTCACTGCGATGCGTGCACGTGGTGCCAATATTACTAATATAGTTGTAATAGTAGTTGCAGCTGACGATGGAATCATGAAACAAACAGTTGAAGCAATAAATCATGCAAAAGCAGCAAATGTTTCTATTATAGTTGCTATTAATAAAATTGATAAATCTGAGCCTGGTGATGTGGAGAAAGTAATGAGTAGCTTACCTCAATATGATCTCATTCCTGAAGAGCTTGGTGGTGATGTTATGATTGTGCCAGTATCAGCAAAAAAGAAAACTAATTTAGATAAACTAGAAGAGACGATTTTGTTAATCGCTGAATTAATGAAGCTAGAAGCAATAGAAGATTGTCGAGCACTTGGATGGGTAATAGAATCCAAAATAGATAAAGCGAAAGGAATATCAGCCACATTGATAGTTGAGGAAGGAACGTTAAAGGTTGGTGATATATTGGTAGTTGGTACAACATACAGTAAAGTACGTAGTATGGTTAATCACCTTGGTCAAAGAGAAAAAGCAGCACTACCCTCTGCTCCAATTGAAATTACTGGTCTAAATGGTGTGCCAAATGCTGGAGATAAATTTGTTGTTATAAATTCTGAAAAGCAGGCACGTGAAATTATTGAACATAGGTTAGAGTTAATCAAGAAAAAAGAAGAAAATTTAGATGAGGATGATTTAGATATATTCAGCCGTAATAACAGTGAAATAGAAGAACTATCTGTAGTTTTAAAGTGCGATGTAACTGGTTCTATTGAAGCAATATCAAGTTCAATTGATAAACTCGGTAAAGATCAAGTGAAATTAAATATCCTACACAAAGCAGTAGGAGGGATAACAGATTCAGATGTGCTGCTTGCAGAAGCATCAAGTGCAGTAATTTTAGCTTTTAATGTAAAAGTGGACTCAAAAATAAGGGACTTGGCAAAACAAAAAGGTATAGAAATACATACTTATAACATAATATACGAGCTCATTGACGACATGAGAATGTATTTAACTAAAATGTTAAAGCCTGTTACACGAGAGGTTCGTGTTGGTTCTGCATCTGTAAGGCAAATATTTAATGTATCTAAAGCTGGTAATATCATTGGATGTTATGTAAGTGATGGAGTCATAAAAAAAGATTCTTTAATTAAGGTAGTGCGCAATAGTAAATTGGTGCATGAAGGAAAGTTAAAAGCACTACGTAGATTTAAAGATGATGTTAAAGAAGTAGGTGTAAACTTTGAATGCGGAGTATCACTAGAGGGTAATGTCGATATTAAAGTTGGAGATATTTTGGAAGCTTATCAATTAGTGCAAGAAGAAAGGGTGTTATAGTAGCTGGATATGAAAAAGGAAATTAGAAACCTAAAGATAGCATCGGTATTGCATAGAGCAATATCAAGAGTTCTAATGGAAGGTAAGGTGTTCAATAAAAATGTAGCGGTATCTGACGTAAAATTAAGTAAAGATTTGAAAAAAGCAGATGTATATATTGTGTTATCTTCATTGAATATTCAAGTAGCTGACTACTTAGATCCAGAAAAAAGACGCACTGGAGATCCTTCTGAGAATAATTGTGATATTAATACTGTTGTTAATGAAATGAACCAATCTGCATGGTCAATACGTAAATCTATATTGTGTTATGTTGATTTGCGATTTATACCTGAACTAGTTTTCAAGCCTGACTTAGCGTTCGATAATTTTGTTAATGTAAGCAAAATATTACATAATCACACTTAATTAATGCATTTCAATCGTTACTTTTCATTAATGAGGTTGCACAGTTTAACGGGTTTGTGGCTTGTGCTATTTCCCAGTTTGAGCGGTATTCTTTTAGCCTCAACTTCTCTATCGTATCAGGTTCTTTTTCTCCTTGTTTTGTTTACTATAGGTGCATTTTTAATGAGACCCGCAGGGTGCATAATCAATGATATCTTCGATAGAAAAATAGATGCGCACGTTGAACGAACAAAATATAGGCCACTTGCAAGTGGTGCATTAAACATAAAGCAGGCTTTAGCTTTACTTTCACTGCTACTGTTTATTGCCCTGGTAATCTTATTATTAACTAATAAAACTACACTCATACTTGGAATAATCTCAATGTGTATGATAGCTACTTACCCTTTATTAAAGCGGTATGTTTGGTGGCCACAATTGTTCTTAGGGTTTACCTTCAATATGGGATCGCTCATGGGCTCAGCAGCAATAACAAACCAGATCAGTATAGAATCCTTGCTGTTTTATATAGGATGCGTCTTTTGGACACTTAGCTATGACACCATATACGCCCATCAAGATAAAAAAGATGATGAAAAACTCGGGATGAAATCTACCGCATTATATTTTGGTGATACAACAAAATCTTGGTTGAAAAGATTTTATTTAATATCTCTTATGACGTGGCTATATGCTGGTATCTTATCATCATTAAATAACATTTTTTATATTGCTCTACTTGCTGTAGGGTTCATATTTCACCGCCAATACAAAAATTTCAATCCTGACGATCCCAGTCAATGCATGTCCATATTTAAAAATAATTCCTACGTAGGGTTGCTGCTCTTTTTCGGCATTCTTTTAGATAGAATTATCACCTAGGTCTCAAGAGTTTCGGCTCTAATGAAATCAATAGACTCAGGTAGCCCGCAGAAACAAAAAAACTTGCTTGACAAACTCCGCCAGCCCTCTTATCATGAAACTGAAGCTATTGTATTTGCTTTCGCCAATCTGCAGATTAAAAGGTAAGGATTACTTAATGTATCGGCGTCTTATGTTCAATTTTTTGCAGTATATAGATACTGTATGTCTTTACAAAACTTCATCTACATCTAGATTTTTATCTAAATAAGCTGAACGCGCTTATAAAGCGTTACAAGACATCAAAAAATGCCAATACTCGACAGAGATAGTAAAAGACTAGCTAACTCGGGGATTCTTTGTCTTTTTTTCTGCTTAGTAAATTTCTTAAACATTTGCAGCGTAAGTTAGTTGCAATTAAAAGCGGCTGAATCTCGCTTGTCAAGCGTTTAAAACATAAAAAACGCCAATATTTTAAAGCGGATAATAACCCCAGGGCTTCTTTTGCCTTTTTTTTCATTTGGTAAATTTCTTAATATTTACAGCTAAACAACAACCGTCATCCCTAAGTATCCCGCTGCTTGTTAGCGGCTGAGATACCGCGAATGAATCGCGGTATGACGGTTCGCGGCAGGATGACGATAAGCTCGTCATCCCACTACTTGTTAGCGGCTAAGAGATACCGCGGCGGTATAGCTATAGGATGACAAAAAAAAGGGCACTGTGACGGACTTAAATCACAATTATCAGTTAATGCCAATCGCGGCATTATAAAAAACGCCAAACTTTTTTCTGCTTTTATGCAAGAAGTCTAGTCCATATATTCCTCCCACTTCTCCGCGACTTTCCTTACTATTTCCTCACTCATCTCAATTTTCTTTCCCCACTCTCGTTTGGTTTCAGGCGGGATTTTATTTGTCGCATCAAATCCCATTTTACCTCCAAGTCCACTTTCAGGGGAAGCAAAGTCTAAATAATCAATAGGTACACTTTCTATCATGATTGTATCACGCACAGGGTCCATCCTCGTTGACATTGCCCACATTACTTCCTTCCAATCACGTACATTTATATCATTATCAACAACGATAATAAACTTCGTGTATAAAAACTGCTTTAGAAAAGAAAGTATGCCCATAACAATTCTTTTTGCCTGCCCTGGATAGGATTTTTTTATCGACACTATCGCTATTCTATATGAGCAACCTTCCGGTGGCAGATAAAAGTCCACTATCTCTGGAAATTGATTGATAAGAATGGGCACAAAAATTTCATTGAGTGCTTCACCAAGAATCGATGGTTCATCAGGTGGCTTGCCAGTGAAAGTGCTAAGATATATCGGGTTTTTACGCATAGTAATTGCAGTAATATTAAATTCAGGAAATTGCTCAACAGAATTATAGTAGCCGGTGTGATCTCCGTATGGCCCTTCGTCTTGATATCTATCCAAACTCACATAGCCTTCCAGAACGATTTCCGCGTGAGCTGGTACTTGAAGTGGAATAGTCTTACAATTTACCAGCTCAAGCGGCTTCTTTCGCAGTAGTCCAGCAAATTGGTATTCTGACAATGTTTCTGGCACTGGAGTTACCGCAGCAATAATCGTTGCAGGATCACTACCGATCACAGCAGCAGCAGGAAATTTCATATTTCTGCCTTCTTCCTTCCAACGCTTATGGTGAGTTGCGCCACCCCTGTGTGCAAGCCAACGCATTAGTGTTGTTTTTTTATCTATAACCTGCATACGATATATTCCAAGATTAAAATTATCTTGCTTTTCTTTCGTGGGTCCTTTCGTTACCACAATTGGCCAGGTGATAAGTGGTGCAGGTTCATTTGGCCAGCATGTTTGAATGGGCAGTAGACTTAGGTCCACTTCATCTCCGGTTAGCACTACCTCTTGACATGGAGCCTTGCTCACGACTTTACTTCGCATCGATAACACGACTTTCAACAAAGGAAACATTTTTATAGCATCCTTAAAGTTTTTTGGCGGCTCAGGTGATTGCAAAAATGCTAAAAGTTTACCAAGATCTCTTAGTTCATCAGGGTTTATGTTCAACCCCAATGCAATCCTCTTAATAGTACCAAATAAATTCACCAAAACTGGAATCGAATTTTTGCCATTTTCTGTGATAACATTTTCAAAAATGATCGCTGGCCCTTTGCTTGACAAAACTCTGCGATGAATTTCTGTCATTTCAAGAACTGTTGAAACTTCCTCCTTAATCCTAATCAGATCTTTTTTTTCTTCTAAGGCTTTGATGAAGTCACGTAAGTTGTTGTACATATTCCAGTTTTTAAAATTTTAAGTTTACATTTAGTTTTCAAGCACTTTATTGAAATTTGACCTATGCACTACTTTCCTGCCTAGCGAGCTTTCAGTTAATTTGAGATCAAATCCTCATATTGCTTACTAAGTTTGTATTTCCTTCCTCTATTGGAAAAATCTACAATCTTGATAAACCCCATTTCCACCCACTTTTTACAAAGTTGCGCACTGGTACGAGGCTTAAAATTAAATAGTTCGCCAACCTGACTAGCTGTAATAGCGAAAAACTCCTGGAAGAGCTCAAGAGCTTTGCGTTGTTTAGGATCAAGCTTACGTATAAGATCAGTCTGATCAGCGTGGTATTCTTCTTTATTTATACGTTGTAAAACGTTCTCAAATGAATTTGCCATACCTTCTACGAAATACTCCACCCACTTAGTAATATCTGCTTCAGCTCGTCCCATGTAATAGTTGTGCGATGGACCTATACTGATTGCTTCATAATACGCTCCTAGATTCTTAGCATAATATTCTTCCAATGAATAAAGTCCTTTTAGGTCATACCCACCAAGGTGTAAAATTAATGTAGTCAACAATCTTGCAGTACGACCATTACCGTCATAGTAAGGGTGAATTGTTACAAATTGATAATGCGCAATACCTGCAATAATTGGGCAAGGCACTTGCTCACTGTTACGAATCCAATCAATCATACTGCTCATGAGCTTTGGTACATCCTTTGCTTCAGGTGGCATATAAATTATTGCACGTGTAAGACTATCGCGGATAACATTTTGACCATCACGATAAGGTGTTGATTTTATTTTAGATTTTCCACTTGCTATTACTAGAGCATGTAGTGTTTGAACAGCTTTCTCAGTAATGGGTATTCTCCTTGCTGCCCATTGTTCAACTTGAGTTAAAGCTGCATAATATCCTTTAACCTCATTTTCATCTCTCCTATATTTTGGAAAGTGGCTTTTACCACTTAAAACCTCTTCAATCTGTTTAGGTTCAAGTCGATTTCCTTCAATCATAGTAGAATAGTGTGTGGTATAAAGCCGTGCAGTTTCACGAAGAGACAAAAGCATTGATACAGTGAGCGGCAAATGTAACACTTTTTCTTTTGCTGCTTCAATCCTTATAAGACAACTAGCAATTTTAGAAGTAATCGTATAATTCGGCATCGGCATAATATCTGCATTACATTACTTCTATATTATGCTGATAAAATGCAGATAATACAACATTTACACGACGCCGACCATAAACAGCAATAAATTCGGCTGATTGAGAAAGAAGTTTGTCTTGTAGAATAGCTATTTCTTTTTCTCTGCCAATTATTGGTTCACTCATATGTTTATTCCGCGGAAAATTATACACAGCGGAATAAAATTATCAACTTTGTTTTACCGCCGTATTTACAGCGTGGCGGTAAAAGATAGAGCATCTCATAATTGGCTATTCTGGGGGTAGTTTGGTCACCTACATTATCAAGTCTTCTGATGAACTTTGTGACAATATACCTAATCATTGTACGTAAAGTTTGTATTCGAGGCAAAACTGACTATAAAATACACTTGATATAAATGTTTTTATATATTAACATTAGATGCTTCTTTTAATATACAGATAAATGTGTACTAAAAGTTTTATGTTGTAGGTTTTTAAATAAATTGTATGTCTAGAATATCGTTCTTATTAATTTTAATAATAGCAATAGCAAGCTTGCCGATAATAAACAATTGGCTTTCAAATCGCAGCCAAATGCTAAGCGATGATTATATAGGTGAGAAATTAGATAATTATATAAGCAGAAATTTTGATAAGATCGTAAAAACTCTCAAAGAGGAGTCGATTAAAAGTAGTTACGCTGCTCGAGATAATGTAACCAAAAGTAAAATTTCACAATACAAGGATCAAATATTTGACCTTACTTATCCTTACTCCGGAAATGAAAATAGTAGTGTTATAGCTGTAGGCTTCCTTGACTATTCTTGTGGACATTGCAAAGCTATAAAGAATGATATAAAGCAGTTAATTAACGACGGCAAAATTAAGTATATCTTTAGGGATGCTCCAATACTTGGTAACGCTTCTTTAAAGGCAGCAAAAAGTGCTTTAGCTGTCTATTTTCTCGATAAAGAAAAATATTTCGATTTTCACCATGCTGCTTTAAGTCACAAAGGAGAATTTTCAGACGAAAGCATATTGGATATAGTGAAAAACATAGGGATTGATGAAAACGATTTTAATGATTCCATAAAAGATAACGCGGACAAAATTGAGCAAATGATAAACAACAGTAGGCTTCTAGTAAGAGATTTGGGAGTAGGTGGTACACCTTTTTTAATAATTGGAGATAGCCTGTTTGTAGGAGCATACGCGTCAAGTTAAGGAAATAAAGGTATGAAAGAGATAGAATAATAAGGTATAAGTTCTCCCAGATATACTTTTAGTGAGAGAACCAATGAATAAAATAACTTGCTTATCAAAAAAGCTCAAAGAATTTTTTAATGAAAAAGCAGAGAAAATCTCAATTACAACAAGGTTTATAAAAAGAAAGAGAAAGCTAAAAGGTTCATCATTCGTAAAAGCCATGGTCTTGGGTAATATAGGAGTTGATAATTGTAGCGTAGAAACAATGTGTCAATTACTAAACGAGGACTCGATAGATATAACAAAACAAGGTTTGGATTTTAGATTTACTGAAGAAGCAGTGGAATTTATGAAAAGGATGTATAATGAATCTGTGATTCTCTTTAAAAATATCTTGCAAGTTGATTGCAAAATCTTACAGCAATTTAATAGTGTTAAATTATTGGACAGTAGCTATATTACTCTACCTAACAGTATGGAAGAGATGTATAAAGGTTATGGTACTAGCTACAGTGGCTATGAAAGCAATACTAAGTCTGGAATAAAGTTACAATTAGTTTTCGACTACATGAATCAGATAATAGACCAACTTAATTTAACGGAGGGGGTAAGATCAGACCAGGGATATAGGAAACATTTAAGTAATATATTAAGCAATGATTTGCTAATATCTGATCTCGGTTATTTTGTGCCAAGTTCTTTTAAACAAATCAATGAAATAGGAGCTTATTTCATAAGTCGTCGATACCAACATATATGATGTAGAAACAAATCAAAAAATGGAGTTATTAGAATGTTGAGAGGATAAGTTATTTTTAGAAAACGAGGTATTGTTAGGAAAAGAAGCAAAAATTAGAGTAAGAATTATATGTCAGAAACTAACTGAAGAACAGTCTATGGGCAGAAGAAGGAAAGCTAATAGATTAGCAAGATCGCAGATCCTCTAAAAGAAATCAAAAATTGTTGAACTGGTCAATATTTATAACTAATGTTCCAGAAAATAAAATTAGTGCTGAGCAAGTATTAACGATTTACAGAGTAAGGTGGCAAATTGAGTTATTATTTAAATTGTATAAAAGCCATATCAGGCTTGATAAGCTAAAAGGAAAGCCATGCAGAGTATTATGTGAACCATACGCGTCAAGTTAAGAGATTGTGAGCAAATTTAGAGAGGTTAAAGTGGATACTCTAGCCCTTCTACGTTTGTCTTTTAATGAAAATCGCGACCAAGTTATAGTGAGTTTTTTAAGAAATGCTTTTAAACTATTAATTTTGGTTAATACTAAAAATAACTCTCTAACCCGCCTTTTTAGCTCAATAAATGCCTTTGTTAAGCTAAGTTCTGTATTCTTTTTCACTTCTGTGCAACCAACTATGCCGTGAAATATAAGAATTGCGCACAATTTAGCATATAGTTCACATAATCATACGCGTCAAGTTAAGAGATTGTGAGCAAATTTAGAGAGGTTATAGCCTTTCTTATAATAGTCCGAATGCGATAAGATATGTGTTTATGGCTATAGCAGGCCAGTAGCATATTACGGTCTGTTCGGATTATTGTAAAAAGAGCTATAAAGTGGATACTCTAGCCCTTCTACGTTTGTCTTTTAATGAAAATCGCGACCAAGTTATAGTGAGTTTTTTAAGAAATGCTTTTAAACTATTAATTTTGGTTAATACTAAAAATAACTCTCTAACCCGCCTTTTTAGCTCAATAAATGCCTTTGTTAAGCTAAGTTCTGTATTCTTTTTCACTTCTGTGCAACCAACTATGCCGTGAAATATAAGAATTGCGCACAATTTAGCATATAGTTCACATAATCATACGCGTCAAGTTAAGAGATTGTGAGCAAATTTAGAGAGGTTAAAGTGGATACTCTAGCCCTTCTACGTTTGTCTTTTAATGAAAATCGCGACCAAGTTATAGTGAGTTTTTTAAGAAATGCTTTTAAACTATTAATTTTGGTTAATACTAAAAATAACTCTCTAACCCGCCTTTTTAGCTCAATAAATGCCTTTGTTAAGCTAAGTTCTGTATTCTTTTTCACTTCTGTGCAACCAACTATGCCGTGAAATATAAGAATTGCGCACAATTTAGCATATAGTTCACATAATACTCTGCATGGCTTTCCTTTTAGCTTATCAAGCCTGATATGGCTTTTATACAATTTAAATAATAACTCAATTTGCCACCTTACTCTGTAAATCGTTAATACTTGCTCAGCACTAATTTTATTTTCTGGAACATTAGTTATAAATATTGACCAGTTCAACAATTTTTGATTTCTTTTAGAGGATCTGCGATCTTGCTAATCTATTAGCTTTCCTTCTTCTGCCCATAGACTGTTCTTCAGTTAGTTTCTGACATATAATTCTTACTCTAATTTTTGCTTCTTTTCCTAACAATACCTCGTTTTCTAAAAATAACTTATCCTCTCAACATTCTAATAACTCCATTTTTTGATTTGTTTCTACATCATATATGTTGGTATCGACGACTTATGAAATAAGCTCCTATTTCATTGATTTGTTTAAAAGAACTTGGCACAAAATAACCGAGATCAGATATTAGCAAATCATTGCTTAATATATTACTTAAATGTTTCCTATATCCCTGGTCTGATCTTACCCCCTCCGTTAAATTAAGTTGGTCTATTATCTGATTCATGTAGTCGAAAACTAATTGTAACTTTATTCCAGACTTAGTATTGCTTTCATAGCCACTGTAGCTAGTACCATAACCTTTATACATCTCTTCCATACTGTTAGGTAGAGTAATATAGCTACTGTCCAATAATTTAACACTATTAAATTGCTGTAAGATTTTGCAATCAACTTGCAAGATATTTTTAAAGAGAATCACAGATTCATTATACATCCTTTTCATAAATTCCACTGCTTCTTCAGTAAATCTAAAATCCAAACCTTGTTTTGTTATATCTATCGAGTCCTCGTTTAGTAATTGACACATTGTTTCTACGCTACAATTATCAACTCCTATATTACCCAAGACCATGGCTTTTACGAATGATGAACCTTTTAGCTTTCTCTTTCTTTTTATAAACCTTGTTGTAATTGAGATTTTCTCTGCTTTTTCATTAAAAAATTCTTTGAGCTTTTTTGATAAGCAAGTTATTTTATTCATTGGTTCTCTCACTAAAAGTATATCTGGGAGAACTTATACCTTATTATTCTATCTCTTTCATACCTTTATTTCCTTAACTTGACGCGTATGGTACATGGGACAGTAAAGATTTATTTAAATGGTAAAGAAGAGAGTGAATATTCAGTAAATTATTCAACTGGAGAAATAACATTTATGAAGCCACCAGTAAAAGATGTGATAATCACTGCGAGCTTTGAATTTGATGTGCCCGTGCACTTTGATACAGATTACTTAAACGCTTCTATTGATGACTATGGAAGCAATAGCTGGAATAATATCCCCTTGGTGGAAGTGAAATTTTAGTTATAAGCGAGCATAGATCCACATCATAGTAGGGCTACTAGTCACCATCAATTGAAAAAATTAAGCACCACTGAGGCTCTATATTTAAATGAGCCTTAGTATATGCAATTATTTTAAACTTTATCACCAGCTATATACTATAGCTCTTTTTACAATAATCCGAACAGACCGTAATATGCTACTGGCCTGCTATAGCCATAAACACATATCTTATCGCATTCGGACTATTATAAGAAAGGCTATACAATGTTGCTGAGCTTTGCTAACATTTACACTTGAAGCTTGGGGAGATTCTAACTCAGTGCTTTTTTCTTCCTGCAAAATAGAAAGCTTCAACAATTCCTTTAGAGTTAATTTTTCAAGTGTTGTATCATCTTTGTTTAAGATGTAGTCTAGCATGTTGTTTTTCTGTAAGCGATTAACAAAATATCTATCTTCCTCATTAAGAACCTCTATCTTGTTAATACAAGATAATACTAAATCCGAATTCTTTGTTGCTAAAATTCCATTCAAAAAGATATCTAATTTTGTTTTATCTTCAGTTAAGTCTTCAGCTAACCTATTTCTGATATTCTCATTGTCAAACACAATGTACTCGAGGTACGAGGAAGGCTCAATAAGTATAAAGTCCTCTAAAGGCACTAGTTCTGGATAGGTGCCAGCGTAATCAAGTATGCCACACTCAGTAATACACCCTCCTTTTCTTATAACACAGCAATTGAGACGACCATGATACATTGATAACAAAGAAAAAAGACGTATTATACTTGTACCTCTATCTTTCATTTCCTCGAAAAGCTTCCTATCATTTATTAATTTGTGCAAAATGTAATCCATAGCAGGACCTGGTTTGCGGAAATGAAACATATTATTCTCTTCAAAAATGGCCTCAGCTAATTCGATAGATTCTTTATCCTCATCTACAAAAGCTTTTTCATTTCTATTTATAGCACTTCTCGCAATAGTCCGAATAGGATAAGATATGTGCTTATGGCTATGGTAGAGCAGTAGCATATTATGATCTGTTCGGATTATTGTAAAAAGAGCTATAACTGTATGATCTCAGCTTTGCTATCTCTGCGTAGACCAGTTCTCCTTATTAACATCTCAAATATTTTTGTATTCATATATATCCTATATTAATTAAAGTAAATATTAATAATGTTTACTTTTTAAATAAAAATAAATGAAAATTTTAATAAAAATTAAATTTTTTTTAATAGAATAAAAATCTTTTATATTTGCTTGAGTACCAAAAGGGTTTGATTGGTGTGATACGTTTTCTATCGCGCCTGGCTGCAGTGCCCAGCGTCAAGATCTGATGAACAATGTTCGCTTGCCAGCTTTCGCTTCAATATTTGCACAATTGTGCTAGATCCCCTGCATAACCTGCTTTAAAATCTCCTCCTGCTGCTGAGTGTGAACACTAACATAACCACATGCAGGAGATGCAGCAGCAGGTCTTGCGATACACTTAGGTCTTTTTGCTTGGATATCGAGATTAGATAACACTTCTTCTATCAATGGGTTGACAAAAAACCATCCTCCCATATTTTTTGGTTCTTCTTGACACCATATAATTTCAGCGTTTTTGTACTTTTCAAGTTCATTACTTAGTTTATCTGCAGGAAAAGGATAGAATTGCTCCAAACGTATTACTGCTATATCGTTTATTTTTTGTGCTTCACATATGTCGTAATAAACTTTACCACTGCATATTACAACTTTACGTATTTTATCATTCGAAACTAAACCTGTTCTACATTCTGGAATTACTGTGAGGAATTTTCCT
This sequence comes from Wolbachia endosymbiont (group A) of Pherbina coryleti, assembly GCF_964026875.1. Lineage (NCBI taxonomy): Bacteria > Pseudomonadati > Pseudomonadota > Alphaproteobacteria > Rickettsiales > Anaplasmataceae > Wolbachia > Wolbachia endosymbiont (group A) of Pherbina coryleti. The sequence goes on along the minus strand of NZ_OZ034706.1, from coordinate 634,890 downwards.
TCAAAATCAGATAGGTTAGATACTGCTCTTTTGTGGCGCAGTAGCGATTTAGGTGTAAACACTACCAGAGGCTTACGAAAGTCTCTATGCATTTGTCTGCGTAAGACATGGAAGTAATTCGCCGGAGTGGAACAATTAACTACCTGCATATTATCCTCTGCGCAGAGTTGCAAAAATCTCTCTATACGTGCGGAGCTATGCTCAGGTCCCTGTCCTTCATAACCATGAGGCAGCAATAAAACTAGACCGCTTGATCGCAACCACTTTGTTTCTGCAGATGCGATAAACTGGTCGATCATAATTTGCGCACCGTTTGCAAAATCACCAAATTGTCCTTCCCAGAGCACCAGTGAATACGGAGAATCAAGACTATATCCATATTCAAAGCCCATTACAGCATACTCAGATAGTGCGCTATCTATGACCTCAAAGTGAGCTTGCTTTTCATTTATATTGTTTAGCGGAATAAATGCTTCTTCTGTTACCTGATCAACAAGCCTTGAATGACGGTGCGAGAAAGTTCCACGACCAGAGTCTTGTCCTGATAAACGCACTCCTATTCTTTCTGTGAGCAGTGATACAAACGCAAGACTTTCGGCAGTTGCCCAGTCTATATTACTACCAAAATTTATGCTGTCTATTCTGCCATCGAGTATTTTTCTAACCTTATTGTTAATGTTAAAGTTACTTGGGATATTGCTATTTATACGCACACCTAATTTTTTCAGCTCATCTGGCGGAACACCAGAATCCGTGTAGTATTCGCTCAAATCGTTCAGCTTTGCTCTTCTTAATTTTGACCACACTCCACCGAACCAGTCAGCTTTTTTTGGAGTGTAAGCCGCTGATTCAGCAAGACTTTTATCTAATTTTGCCCTGAATTCACTGCGCAATTTATTTACTTCATCGCCATCTAATACTTTCTCTGCAGTCAATTTTTCTTCATACAATGTTCCAGGAGTTTTATGCTTTGATATCGCCTTATACATAAGTGGCTGAGTGAAATTCGGTTCATCACCTTCATTATGGCCATATTTGCGGTAGCACATTATGTCAATTACTACGTCCTTTTTAAATTTCTGCCTATATTCCATCGCCAGACTTGTAGCAAAACTCACAGCTTCCGGGTTATCTCCATTGACGTGAAACACTGGAGCTTCTATTGATTTTGCTATATCAGTGCAATAAAAAGAGGATCGTGCGCAACATGGGTTAGCAGTAAAACCAACTTGGTTATTAATGACAATGTGCACAATGCCATCCACTTTATAGCCTTCAATATTGCTTAAGGTTAAAGTTTCAGCAACCACTCCTTGACCGATGAAAGCCGCATCACCATGAATTGATATGCCAAGCACAGATCTTATATTCTGTTTTGCTCTTATTCTTCCAGCCAAAACCGGATTTACCGCTTCAAGGTGAGATGGATTAGGGCATAAACTTAAATGTATTTTTTTGCCACCTGAAAGTGCTCGATCAGAAGAGTAACCAAGGTGATATTTAACATCACCGGACACCTCAAGACCACTTGGGTATGCAAGATTGCCTTGAAATTCAGACAGCATTGCCGCATATTCTTTCCCCATCACTTTGGTTAGAACATTGAGTCGTCCGCGGTGAGCCATGCCAAGGACTATTTCTTCAATACCAAAAACCGTAGAATCACTAATGATTTTTTCAATTGCAACGATAGCTGACTCTCCACCTTCGATAGAGAAACGCTTATACCCAGGAAATTTCATATGGAGAAATTGTTCGAACATCTCAGATTCGATCAAGTGCCTCAGTATTTCTTTTTTGTCTTGTGAGCTCAGCGTATAGGTTTGATTTTCGATCTTTTCCTGCAGCCACATTTTCTCTTCATAAGAGGAGATATGCATAAATTCAAAGCCAATATTCTTGCAGTAAATATCTCTATAGATTCTAGTATCATCCGTAGGAGATAGATTCGAATATTTCTGATAATCTATTTCTTTATTTCCACTTGGCGATAATGGATCAAGGTCTGCAAAAAGATGACCATAAGATCTGAAGAAATTTGCCAAATCAGAAGCCGAATCATCCACCTTAGTTGCATGTTGTGCACCGCAAGTCTCTGCTTTATTAACTTCTAAATTGCTTGAAAAAACTCTGTGCCAATCCTTCCCGATTGATTTATCGCCCTGCAGATAACGGCTATACATTTCTTCCACAAATTCTGCATTATCACCATAAAGGCAGCTTAAACTCGACATAATTACTATAAAAAGTATCAAATACTTATAAGTATAACTTAAGTTTTTTAAAAAAGAACTTTTTTAGTTTCTATACGTCATACCGCGATTCATTCGCGGTATCTCTTAACATAGATCCCGCTAACACGTAGCGGGATGACGATTGTCAGGGTGTCATTCCAGCGCGTGACGCTGGAATCCAGTTTTTATTTGCAGCCTACTTGACTCGAAGCTAAGTTTTCTGGATCCAAATAGTCAAGGCACTGGGATGACAAAAAAAGGAGCACTGGAATGACAAAGCTATAGGTTGCAAGCGAGACGTCATACCGCCGCGGCGCTAACAAGAGATCCCGCTAACACGTAGCGGGATGACGGTTGTCGTTTAGCTATAAACATTAAGAAATTTACTAAGCGAAAAAAAAGGCAAAAGAAGCCCCGTGGTGGTTGGCTATTTACCATGTACTAAAATATCGGCGTTTTTTTTATTCTAAAACGCTTGATTAAGAGCGATTTAGCTGCTTTTAACTTGCAACTAACCTACACCGCAAGTGTTTAAGAAATTTACCAAGCAGGAAAAAAGGCAAAGAAACCCTAGGGTAGCTAGTATTCAAATTCTCCCTTGTCAATTTGACGTTTTTTGCTGTCTTAAACGCTTTGTAAGCGCGTTTCGGCTTATATAGGTAAAAACCCAGAAATTTTTAAAGACATGCGATGCACGTAGTGCGAAAAATTAAACATGAGACGCCAAATACCCTAAGTTTTTTGTCATTAACCTGCACAGATTGCGAAGATAAATAAATAGCTTCACTTCCATGATAAGGGGGCTGACGGAGTTTGTCAAGGAAGTTTTTTCGTTTCTATGAGCTACTTGGATGACGAGAAAGGAGCACTTACATATTTATGGCAACCTCATTACCTACGCTCAAAAAGTTTTTCAATATCACTGAGTTTCATTTCTATATAAGTTGGTCTTCCGTGGTTGCATTGCCCGGAATATGGGGTTTTTTCCATTTGTCTAAGCAGCACATTCATTTCTTCTAATCTCATTTTTCTACCCGCTCTAATTGATCCATAACAAGCGATAGTGGCCAATATTTTGTTCACTTTATCTTCTACTGGCAATGTATCTTCTATTTCCGTTAATCTATCAATTATGTTAATTAGCATCTCTTTCACATCTATTGCTCCCAAAATTGCAGGGATTTCTTTTACTATCACTTTATTTTCTGGTTTGATCTCAATATCAAAACCCATTTCAAATAACTTATCTTTATAGACTTCAATCATCTCCATTCCGGCTTGATTTTTGATTTCAACCGTTTCAGGAAGAAGTAGTTTTTGTCTTTTTACACTTGATTTTTGTTTTAAGCATTCATATACTAGCCTTTCGTGGGCTGCATGCTGGTCGACTATAATCAATTTGTCTCTTACCTCGGCAATAATGTAAGTATTATAGACCTGACAGCGTGCAAACCCGAGCGGGTGGCTCTCTATCAAATCAACTTGCTCTAACACCTTTTTTTCTAGAACCATAGCCTCCGCTTGTGCTGGGAATTTCTGTATGCCGGTATAATCAAACGATTTTGACTGTTCTGATAAGCCTTTTGCTTTTTCATTTGGAGAAGCAAATTCTTTTATTAGTTGATTTTCAAAAGGACTTGGCCTTCTTTCATTTTGAACATTAGGTTTATCAAAAGGATCTGGCAATGTTGAATCCATTTTCTGGTCATGCGCTGGAAAGGTGCCTATCCTTCTTGACAATGCTTTAATTAATCCTCTTGTCATTATCTCATATATGAGCTTTTTATTCTGAAACCTTACTTCTGACTTATTTGGATGCACGTTTACATCTACTTGATCATAAGGTATCTCTAAATGTAACGCTGCAAAAGGATACCTATCGCTTGGAATAAAATCATGATATGCATACCTAACTGCGCCAATAAGTAAATTATCTTTAATTGGCCTTCCATTAACAAACGTATAGATCTGAGTGGACTTACCACGATTGACGGTCGGCTTACAGATGTGTCCCGTAAGTTTAATGTCGTCGTCTTCTTCATTGACCTCCAAAGAATTGCCCTGAAATTCTTCTTCTACTTCACACAATCTATGAAATAACGAAGTCTGCTTAGCGTATTTTAAGAGCTTTTTATTACCTGAAGTGAGAGTAAACCCTATATGATAGTTAATCATTGCTAGGTTGTTTACAATATCAACAATGCTTTGAGTTTCTGCTCTTTCGGTTTTTAGAAATTTTAGTCTATTTGGGGTAGCGAAAAACAAATCTCGTACTTCAATATGTGTCCCTTGTGATAAAGAGTAAGGAGTTTGCTCCCCTATTTTCTCTCCACCCTCATAACTTATAGACCATGCTTCACTTGCTTCTCTTGCCTTAGACGATAATTTTATCCTACTTACTGCTGCTATTGAAGGCAGAGCTTCTCCTCTAAAGCCAAGATGCTTGATTTCTATCAACTCATTGTCGCTCAATTTTGAAGTAGCATGGCGCATAAACGCAAGTTCTAAATCGTTTTTTTCTACTCCGTTACCATCATCTGTCACAATAATAAGGTTACGCCCACCACTTTCTATTTTAATCTCTATTTCTAAACTTCCAGCATCTATTGCATTTTCCACTAATTCCTTTACTACACTTGCTGGCCTTTCTATCACCTCCCCCGCTGCTATACGGTTTATGGTTTTTGTGTCTAAAAGAATTATTGCCATAGATTTATTATGAAACTGGTTTTTCTTTTACTTCTTTGGTCTGTTTCTCTCTCCACTTTTTTAACCTACCTGCAATTTCACTGTTGGAAATTGACAATATAGATACGGCAGTAATGGCAGCATTATATGCTCCATTTTCTCCTATAGACATGGTTGCAACTGGAACACCCTTTGGCATTTGAACTATAGAGAGTAGACTGTCCAGCCCATTTAATTGTTTACTATGCACAGGAACACCGATAACTGGTAAACAAGTTAGTGACGCAACCATACCAGGTAAATGAGCTGCACCTCCTGCACCAGCTATAATAACCTTAAAACCTTCTTCTTGTGCAGATTTAGCAAAATTGAAGAGCCTTTCTGGCGTTCTATGTGCAGATATTATGAATATGTCATGTGAAGCTTCTAATGCTTTTAACATATCAACGGTATGGACCATAGTGGTGTAATCTGACTCACTTCCCATAATAACAGCAATATCTTTTTTTATTTTTGTCATATTCAACACAATTTTACTTACTAACTAAATAATGTTCCAGCTAAAAAGCAACAAATATTTAAATTATATTATAAATATAATATATAGAATTCTCGTTAAAATAGAAATTTTAAAAATTTAAACAAATATTTATATTAAGATATAGAGATATAAACTTCTTATGTAAGATAAATTTATAAAATAATTATTTTTGTATTTCAAGCTTTGTAATCTTAGCTTATTCTTTCTATAAATGGTTTTTTCAGATAGACTGATGGTAAAATGGTAATTTAAAATTACTAGAAATTTGATAAAAATATTAATATATAATCAACTTAAAGTTTTAAATATTGATATCATATAATTATTGACAAGTTACATGATATTAATATCTTGGTATATTAAATATTATGTTATAATATTTAATAAAGTTAATTGATATGTGAGTGTAAGAATTATGGAAATAATATCGTTAAATAACTTAGACAGTGCAGGAATAAAAACAAAGTTGCTTTATATAATAAATAAAATTATAGAAAAAAATGCTTGGACTCAGGCTTTTGCAGCTGAGAAACTTGGTATTGATCAGCCAAAGGTATCGCAAATTAAAAATGGTAAAATAGATGGTTTTTCTTTAGAGCGATTGTTAGGATTTCTAAAAAAACTTGATCATGAGATAACAATCACGATGACAGAAAGCCAAGAAATAAAATCTGAGGCAGAAAAAGTAAAACATGAAGTTGAATCGCAATAGATACAAAGTTGACAACTTGTTTTTTGTGATATAGTATAAAACTTATTAAGGTAGTATCTTATGGCTGAGTCTATTGTAGAAAAGTGTATAGAACGGGTAAGTAACCGTTTCAAATTGGTTCTGTTGGCAAGTCAAAGAACACATGATTTAAATACAGGGGCAAGTAATCCAATTCAAGCAGCTAAGTTTAAAGGTCATAAAAATACCATAGTTTCCTTACATGAAATAGCAGGAAAACAGGTGGATACTCATGAGCTGTTTAGCCTTTTGGTAGGTAGATGCAAGGAATACATGAAAGGAAATATGAATAATGTTTACAGCAGTAATACAAGTAAGCTAGCGAATTTATTAAATTTTTCTGATAACACAGATCTTGATGCAAGTCAAGAAAGCCAAGATTATGAAGTGGATGGTGAAATAGATGATGAAATAAATGATCAAGATGGCGATGAAGAAGTATCCGTTTAGAAATCTACTGAAGTCACATAGTCTTTAAATGATTTGCATTGCTATCTATACACTGTTGTTCTGTATGAGTGTAATGTTGTGTTGCATAGTGTCTAAGTCAAATGATGTGTACAATAAGGTTTTAGCGTTCAATAATTTCTCAACGCAAGTAGTTGTACTTATAACAGCAATATCAATCATTCTGAATAATTTTTTTTTAATTGATATAGCATTGTTGTATGCTAGCGTTAGCTTTATATCAACTATAGCACTAATGAGATTAATGTTGTTTTGATAATTTATGATAGGATCCATTTTCATATTTTTAGGTATTTGTTTGATAATTATTTCAAATATAGGGGTGATCAGATTTCCTGATTTCTATACTAGGTTAAATGCAGCAGGTATTACAGATTCTAGCGGTGCAACGTTATTGTTAATTGGTTTTGCTTTGCAGAATGGATTTTCAATCAATACTGTTAAAATAGTATTATTAATTTTTATAATATGGGTAGCTAACTCAACTAATAGCTATATTTTAGCGCGCACTCATTATAAAGTTAAGAAAAAAACTGTTAAAGAAGGCTAAGGTGTTAGAAATATTAAATGTAGTGTTACTTTTGTTGTTACTAACAGTTACGGTTTTTATAGTTTTCTCGCGACATTTAGTCGTAAGTGCTGTTCTAATGTGTGTATTTAGTTCACTGATTGCGCTTATATACTTAATTATGAATGCACCTGATGTTGCAATTACTGAAGCTTCTGTTGGTGCGGGGCTCAGTACAGTTTTTACGTTTGCAGCACTCTCCTTGATAAAGAATCATAAAGTAAATCTATCTCATAACCCTATAACGCTTTTTTTTATGTTATTTCTGGCTGTATGTTTGTCATATTTTATGATTCAATTGCCAGATTTTGGCAGCCACAATGCTCCGATCCACTTGCATGTTGCTCCTTATTATGTGGAAAATACCGAAAAAGCTACCGGTATTCCTAATATAGTGACAGCTATTTTGGCAAGCTTTCGTGGTTATGACACGTTTGGAGAAACTATAGTAGTTTTTACTGCTGCGCTTTGTATAACGTTGATATTAAAAGAAGAAAAAGAAAATGATTAAAGATCCGATATTAAATGCAGTAACATTTTTGATGATACCTTTTATCATTTTATTTGGTTTATACATACAATTTCACGGTGATTACACTCCGGGTGGAGGTTTTCAAGCAGGAATAATTATTGCCTCCGGGATAATATTATATTCAATGCTATTTGGTGTATCTACAACTCTAAAAGCAATACCTTATTCTGTGATTAGATTGACTAACGTGTTAGGTATTTTAATTTATGGAGGAACGGGCGTTGCAACAACTTTACTTGGCCAAAATTTTTTATCTTATGATATCTTGTTAACCAATAATAGAACCGGTCAAAAATTAGGTATTTTTTTGGTGGAATTAGGTGTAGCATTTACTGTCTGCTCCTCTATGTTAATTATATATATAAATTTTGCTCGTAGGAAAAAACAATGACTTTATATAATTATACGATTATTATTGTATTAATGGTGCTAGGTTTATATATTATTATAAACGATAAAAATTTAATCAAGAAAATGATAGGGGTAAGCGTCTTCCAAGCATCTGTTTTGTTATTTTACATATCTCTAGGATATATAAAAAGTTCCTTGCCTCCTATATTGGTTTCAAATTTTTATTCATATAGCAATCCTATACCCCATGTTTTAATGCTTACTGCTATAGTGGTTGGAATTGCAACATTTTCAGTTGGATTATCCATAGCAGTAAAAATGGAAGAAAAGTATGGAACAATCGATTAAGACAAGTGTACATAAATTAACAGTATCTTAAACTATATGAAGTAACAAATAGCCACAAGTTAAAAGTAAAATTATAGACTTGCTCGTTGTAAGTTTGTTTGTTAATAAGAAATAAAATTATAAACTATAAAGGTAATGATGTCAACTATTAATGATGCAGAAGATAAGAAAAAAATTATCAAAGATCTGGTAACTAAGAGTATAAAAAAGGGTGGTTTTATCACCTTTGATGATATAAATGATAAATTATCAGATGAAAATTTTTCGTCTGACTTTATAGATGATGCTATATCTTTATTGCAGGATTCCGGAATTAATGTGCTTGAAAGTAGCGAAGATGAAGAAGATATTCCTTCCAACAGTGATGATAGTAAACTTGATGATGATGACACATCGCCAAATGTTACTGCAACTTTAGTACAAAATGATGATCCAGTGAGGATTTATTTACAAGACATGAGCTCCGTAAAGCTTTTATCAAGGGCAGATGAAATCGAGATAGCAAAAAAAATTGAATCTGAAAAGCATAACATGTTACGTGCAATAATTGAAACATCAGTAACATTAAAGGTGATAAAAGTATGGCGTGATGATTTAAGTAATGGAGCTCTCTTACTGAGAGAAATTATAGATCTGGATGCAATTTATAACTCTGATTTTAATGTGGTACCCAAAGAAGAAAGTGAAGAGAGTGAAGAAAGTGCTGAAGATGTTGAGGATTCTGAGGATGTTTCTGAAGATGCTGAGTACTGTAGTGATGATGAGAAAGATAGTAAAAAAAGTGATGATGAGAAAGACGGTAATAATGAAGATATAAGTTCAGTCAATTTAAATGTTTCTATTCTTGAAATGGAAAGTGACTTATTGCCAAAGGTCATAGTTGCATTGGATGAGATAATTACTTTAACAAATGAAGCGTTGATATTAAGAAAAAATTCTAAAAATTTCTCTAATGAGCTAGAAAATTTGTATAATCAAATATGGTCTATAGCATTACAAATTAAGTTAAGTGATGCTGCTGTTGCCAGAATTACACAAGAACTTTATAAGATAAATAGATCCATTACGCTTGAAGAGGCTAATCTTATTGCTGAGGCTAGAAAATACGATATCGATAGAGAAAGTTTCTATAAAGTTTATGATGACGTGCTTTTAAAGCACGAATTGAAAAAGATAAGTCTTTTAAAGATCAATGAAAATCAGTCCTCTTTTACAGGTGAATTAAAAAACAAATTTTTAAGGTTTATAGACAATAACTCTGAACATATAGCTAGTACCTTGAACGGTATTAAGCAGCATATACAGGAAGATAACGTACAAGAATTTAAGGAGCTAATCAAGAGAATACAAAAACACGAACGAGAAGTCTCTGAAGCAAAGCAAGAAATGATTAAGGCTAACTTAAGGCTAGTAGTTTCCATTGCTAAGAAGTATTCAAAAAGAGGCCTTGATCTGCTTGATTTGATACAAGAAGGCAATATTGGTCTTATGAAGGCCGTGGATAAGTTTGATTACAAACGTGGATATAAATTTTCAACTTATGGCACTTGGTGGGTAAGACAATCAATCACTAGAGCAATACCTGAGCAGTCTAAAGTAGTTAGAATACCAGTTCATATGGTGGAAATTATCAGTAAAATCAACAGAGCATTAAGAAAGATGACTCATGAGATGGGAAGAGAGCCGACGTTAGAGGAATTGAGTGTAGAACTGACAATGCCACTGGAAAGAATACGCAAAGTTATGAAAATAGCAAGGGATCCAGTAAGTCTTGAAGCTCCAACAGGAAAAGATGATAGTAGTACCTTTGGTGATTGTATAGAAGACAAGCGAGTCTCCAGGCCAGAGGATGCTGCAATACTTGCTGACTTGCGTGGCATTACAACCAATGTTCTTGCAACTTTAACACCAAAGGAAGAAAGAATTTTAAGAATGCGTTTTGGCCTTGGTAAAGATGGGAAGGAACATACCTTAGAAGAAGTAGGAAAAATTTTTAATGTAACACGTGAGAGAATTAGGCAAATAGAGGCAAAAGCACTGCGCAAGTTGAAACATCCAAGCCGTGCTAGAAAACTTAGAGGGTTCTTTTAAGTATACGTGTCAAGTTAAGAAGAAGCTGATTTTGCCCGGAAAAAGTGGAGAGCAAGTTAGGCCAAAGTTGTATAATTTCACCGCTATTTTTCTTTTTCTATGAATCTAATGAAACAACATGCTAATCTACGGTAAATATTATGACAAACAAAAATGACAATTCTAATTCAAAGTATAGAAATTTTTATGTTCTGGGTGATAGCTTATCCGATAATGGCGCAATCATTGGAATTTTAAATAATTTATCCTTTGCAAAAAGCGTAAAATTTGATGATCCTTTTTATCAAGGAAGATCTTTTAGCAATGGCCCTACTGCTGTTGAATATATAGCAAAATATTTAGATTTAGATGAATTTAAACCTGGGTGGAGTTATTCATTTTTTGGGAGATGCCACGAACAGCAAGGTCAGAATTACGCAGTTTCATATGCAACAGCATCTGAAATTTTTGACCCTATTTTTTCTTATTTCTTCAATAAATTTCGTTTAGCTAACCAGCTAGATGCAGTAATTAAACATCATCCAGATATAGGTAAAGAAGATTTATTTTGCATCATAATCGGCGGAAATGATGTTATGGTTGCCACTGCTTATGACGATACTAAAGCGGAAGAAGTGTTGGAACAAGCAGTGAGTGAAATATGTAATGCACTTAAGGTTCTAAATGAACATGGTGTTAAGCATGTAGTTGTTGCAAATGCACCTGAAGTTGGCTCAATACCAGCTTTTAATAGAGATGAAGAAGCAAGGGAATTAGCTACAAAGCTCACGGAGAGTTTCAATGCAAAACTGGCTAAAGGCTTAGATTATATGAAGAAAAGTACAAATCTTGAAATAAAAGCATTTGATCTTAATTCTAAAATGAGAAGTATGTTTAGCGAATACAAGAGCAAAGGTTTAAATTGTCAAGATGCATGCACATCGAACATTGCAGACCAAGTTGGGAGATTTAAAGAAAATATAAAAATACTCTTAAAGTTGATATTTAAAGGGGAACTTGACGTTCACTATAACCCTGGGTGTAGCAAAGAAACACTAAAGGATTATTTCTTTTTTGATTATTTCCATCCAACTGCGGAACTTCATCATGAAGTTGGTAATGAAGTGTATGAGTTGATTTGACACAGTTTTTTGAACATATCCTTTTAAATAGTAACCAGACTGCATTCTGTGATTTTTAGCAAAACACGATCTTTCATTTGAGCTTTCTTCAATTTAAAATAAATACAGAAAATTGCTGCCTATAGCTAAACTGACTTAGATTTACCGATAATTTGAAAAACCGTCATCCCGCTACTATATAGTTATTGATATATATTTTCTTTTAAGCTCTTGGTTTTGATCGATAAATGTAATCATTTCATCTTCTAAAGTTTTAATTTGATTACGTAAAATTGCAAGAAGTTCCTCTATTTGTTTGATTATAGATGTATCAGTTACCTGTTGGATTTGGGTTTTTTGTATTTTTGCTATTTCTACAAGTTGGTTTCTACGAGATAATTTTTGTTTCAAGCAATCAATATTACCATTACTAACTGTTAAAGGAGTAACACGCATATCTGTATTATTAATATAACGTGAGATGATACTGCAGTCTATTTTATCAGTTTTTGTAGTAATACCAAGGCTTTTAGCATAGTCTCTCCCACCTTGGTTGAATGACGTACACCTCAAAACCATTGCTTAGTAAAGTATAGGCACATAATTTTTCGTATCCACCAGTTGCCTCAAGACCAATTTTGGTTACATTATGCAAACGTAAAAAGTCCAGCATTTCATCAATGGATTGTACATTGTTTTCAAATATTTTATAATGCTCAAGTGGGTGAATGTGGAGATCTAATTTACTTTTGCTAACATCAATGCCAGCAATAATGTTTGATGAATTCATAATTCCTCCGTAATAATAACATATACTGCATTTTCCAGCCTTATATACGAGCCTAAAAGCTCAATCAGTTGTTCGGAACTTTCAGTATAATAAACCAGAGAAGAGAACCTTGCTGAACAACGATTCTTATAATCAAGGGGCGTGACGGTTCCTCTTCTCTGTGTGTCTTTAATATCACTACTTTGATATTTATAAAGACTTGTTCTTAACATATAAGGGAAGTGTCCTCTAGGTAAGATTGTGGAGTATTCGTTGCAGCATTTGGCTGTTCAATTACGCTAGTTGATTCTTTAGGTATACTATTTCCTTCAAAATTTCCATCTTTTTATTATGTTCTCTTTAGCATTTTGAGAGTGAATTATTCTAGTTTTGATATTTAACCGTTTTGTATCTGCTGTAATGATTTCACTTCCAATTTGCTATTCTTTACATATTGAATTGCAAGCACTAACGCTTTACTCCCAGAAGCTGTGGTACTGTAAGCTATATTTTGCAAAATAGCAGTTCTCCTGATATCTTTGCTATCTGAAACTGATTTCACACCTTTTGAGGTATTGATCACTAGATTTATTTTTCCATCTTTGAGCATATCAACTATGTGGGGTCTGCCTTCTCTCACTTTATTTACAGTTTGTGCAGCAATGCCATTATTATTCAGATAAGAAGCTGTACCTTTGGTTGCATATATTTCAAAACTCAGTTCTTTCAACATTCGTACAACAGGCAATATATACTCTTTATCATCATCTTTTACTGAAACCAGAGCTGTTCCTTCTGTTGGTAACTTGTATCCTGCAGCCATGTGCATTTTTGCAAGTGCAGCTTCAAATGATGAGTCAATTCCCATCACTTCTCCTGTTGATTTCATTTCAGGACCAAGTAGAGTATCAATTCCCGAAAAACGCGTGAATGGAAAAACAGCAGCTTTAACTGCAAAATGATTGAAAGGCTTGTTTTCCTGATTCAATTTTTTACCCAAAATAACCTGAGTGGCAAGCTTTGCAATAGGAATATTGATTACCTTGGAAATAAAAGGAACGGTTCGACTAGCCCTTAAATTCACTTCAAGTATGTATACATCACTAGACCTCTTGCATAACTCGATTTCTGAAGGCAATTTTGTCGTCAAAGCTTGTCTGCGCTCCTCAAATACATTCGAGTATTCTGTGGTGCTCATCTGCACTTTTCCTAAAGATTTCTCATCACAAACAGGTTCTGCAAGAGGTCTATTCTCTTGAACAGCAAACTGAATGTTTATCAGACCTTTCACTTTTAATGCTAATGCTATTCTCTCAGTTTGGAGCTCGATCTCTTTTATTACTTCGTCACTCAATGTATTTGTCGGTATTGAGCATGTTGAATCACCAGAGTGGATACCAGCTTCTTCAATATGCTCCATGACCGCTGCAATGAAAACTTTTTCCCCATCACATACAGCATCAACGTCAACCTCAACTGCATTGACTAAAAATTTATCAAGAAGCAGCGAACCATGCTCAAAGATTTTAGTTTGATCTAAGACGTACTCTTTAAAGCTCTGAGTATCGTGTCTAATCGACATAGACTGACCGCCGAGGACATATGATGGCCTGACTACTAGTGGAAACCCCACCTTTTCTGCGTTGGTTAACGCTTCTTCTACTGAATGGCAGATAGAACTTTCAGGTTGTTTTAAATTAAGTTGCAAAGCAAGGTTTTTAAATCTCATGCGATCTTCTGCAAGGTCAATAGAATCAAACGAAGTTCCCAGAATTTTGAAACCTCTCTCGTTAAGCACTTTGGCTAACTTTAAAGGTGTTTGACCACCTATTTGAACTATCACACCAACCAGTGTGCCATTTTCTTGCTCTTTACTTAGTATTTCAAGCACATCCTCTGCAATCAGTGGGGCGAAATATAAACGATCAGCGGTATCGTAGTCAGTTGAAACAGTTTCTGGATTACAGTTGATCATTATTGTTTCATACCCCATTTCTTTGGCGGCAGAAGCTGCATGTACGCATGCATAATCAAACTCAATACCTTGACCAATGCGGTTTGGACCACTTCCTAAAATGACAACCTTTTCTCGGTCAGAAATATTCGCCTCACATTCCGTTTTATTTTCAACATCACCCTCATAGCAGCCATACATATAAGCAGTGCTTGATTCAAATTCAGCTGCACAGGTGTCTACGCGTTTATAAACTTGTTTAATGCCAAATTTTTTTCTTATTTCTTCGATTTGTTTTACTCGATCTCCAGCGTGTAACGCTGGCTGGATCCCAGTGTCACGCACTGGGATGACATTAGAGGGTACTGGAATGACAGAGGTAGGTCTATTACTTAACTTTGCTAATCTTGCATCTGAAAATCCCATTTTTTTCAGCTCTAACATTTCGTACGCAGTTCCAGGAAATCCATTTTCCTTGATTTTTTGTTCAGTTAATATAATTTGCTGTATATTTTGCAGAAACCATAAGTCATATCCTGTAATCGAATTTATTTCTTCTATGCTAATTCCGTGGCGCATTGCGTCAGCAGCAATCAGTAATCTGTTTGGTAGCAATTTTGCTAATTGAGATTTTACGTGATCAATATCAATGTTCTCAGGAAACACTTCATCAAGTCCTGTAAGATCAGTTTCAAGTGAACGAAAAGCTTTCTGCAGTGACTCATTAAAAGTGCGGCCTATAGACATTACTTCTCCCACTGATTTCATGGAGGTTGATAGTTCACAATTCGTTCCTTTAAATTTCTCAAACTCAAATCGAGGAATTTTAGTGACGATATAATCAATCACTGGTTCGAATGCTGCTGGTATTATTGGAGCACAGTCGTTACGTATTTCGTCGAGCGAATAGCCAATAGCAAGTTTAGTTACAACTTTTGCAATAGGATAGCCTGTTGCTTTCGAAGCAAGTGCAGAAGAGCGAGAAACCCTTGGATTCATCTCAATCACAACGAGGCTTCCATCTTCTTTAGGATTCACTGCAAATTGAACATTTGCACCACCGGCACTAACATCAATTTCTCTCAGCACTGCTATAGATGCATTTCTCATCTGTTGGTATTCTACGTCACGCAGAGTCAAAGCAGGAGCAACAGTTATGCTATCCCCAGTGTGCACTCCCATCGGATCAACATTTTCTATCGAACAGACTATTATGCAGTTATCTTTACAATCGCGGATAACTTCCATTTCATATTCTTTCCAGCCAATAATTGATTCATCTATCTGAACTTCATTTATTGGCGAAATTTTGAGAGCACTTTCTGCGATATTGAAAAACTCCTCTTTATTATATGCTATACCACTACCTGCGCCACCAAGAGTGAATGATGAACGGATGATTGCTGGTAATCCAACGTAGTCCAAAGCCTTTTTTATTTGTTCTTGATTTTTTATAATGATACTTTTGGGGTATTTCAGTCCTATTCTATCCATGGACTGGCGGAATAACTCTCTATCCTCTGCTTTTTTTATTGCTTCTCTATTTACCCCTATTAATTCTACGTTGTATTTGTCTAACACTCCATCATCTGCAAGTTTTATTGCACAATTGAGCGCTGTTTGCCCGCCCATTGTTGGCAATATTGCGTCTGGCCTCTCCTTAATTATAATTTTCTCTATGATTTCAGGCAGTACCGGCTCAATATACGTCGCATCAGAAAACTCAGGATCTGTCATTATAGTTGCGGGGTTGGAGTTAACCAAAATGACTTTATAACCTTCGCTTTTTAATACTTTACAGCTTTGCGTTCCGGAATAATCAAACTCGCATGCCTGACCTATAACTATTGGGCCTGCTCCTATTACTAATATAGATTCTATATCTGTGCGTTTCGGCATA
Source organism: Wolbachia endosymbiont (group A) of Pherbina coryleti (assembly GCF_964026875.1). Lineage (NCBI taxonomy): Bacteria > Pseudomonadati > Pseudomonadota > Alphaproteobacteria > Rickettsiales > Anaplasmataceae > Wolbachia > Wolbachia endosymbiont (group A) of Pherbina coryleti. The sequence continues at coordinate 618,616 of NZ_OZ034706.1, read as the reverse complement.
ATTACAATAACGGTCTCTATTCAAGTAATGTTACCAATCTTTCCTGTATATGTGAATTTTTATTAAACCTATTAGCTAATTACTTTTAGGCTTGACGCATAACTGTACGAACATTGCAATTTGCGTGGCAGATTCCAGTGCTTGACACACAGCTGTACAAACATTCATTTTTGAAGGTAAATTGCACAGCAAATGATGTCATTCAAGTAGCTGACACTGGTTCCTTTATGACGGCAGTGCCCAGAGGTGTCATCCCAGTCTGGGATGGCTTTGTTGCATCGCTACTTATGAAAGGCTAACTATAATTAGGATTATAAGCAACTTATTGAAAATCTTGTTTTTTTTGCAATCAATCTGATCAAATTTAAGAATAGTAACTTGTTATTTATATTAATAAATTTAATTCTATTGAAAATAGCTAAAGCATTGAAATTCTTGAATTTTAGCCGGATTAGTGAGTGGTAGTGAAATTTCTTTTACTCAAATTTAGGTATTCACTGACCGTTCTTGTTATAAATACCAGAATAATAAGCTACTGATATTCTCCACCTTTTTTATCTTTAATCCATCATAGCTAGCGATGCAACAAAGCCATCTGGGATCCAGAAAACTTAACTTTAAATAAGTGGCTGCATAATAAAGACTAGATTCCAGTGTCAAGCACTAGAATGACACCATAGAGGCACTGGGATGACATCCTTCCTAGTGGAGATTACTCTCAAATCACAATGTTCATATCAACTATGTTTTTTAAAATTTTTTGAATTTAGTTTCATTACAACTTTTGTTTGTAATTTTGTTTTTTATTCGAGTAAAAAGTGCATTTTTGACAATAAAAACCCTAACTTAATCATAGAAAAATTTTGTATCAAACAACAGTTACTGCTTAGATCTTATGGTTAACGAATATGTGTATAAATACTTTAAATGTGTGTAGACGTATTTATCCACATATTCGTTAACCTATTTTCTATGCAGATTTTTTTAATTCACATTGACTGCTTCTTTAAGCCTCGCATTGGCAATTACTATGATTTTACGCATTAGAGCTGTCATAGCCACCATCTTCTTTTTACCTTTACCAACAAGCCTTGAATAGAAGGCACCAAGCGCAGACTTAGACCTTGAAGCAGACATCGCAGCTGTAAAAAGCTTTTCACGAACGTTGCTTCTGCCACCACTTATTCTGCGATAACCAATAGTTTTACCACTTTCTTTCGGATGAGGTGCAACTCCAGCAAGACTTGCAATTTCTCCCCTACTTACATAACCAAGTTCTGGCATTAGACACAGAAAATCTTGAGATAATTTTGCACCTATTCCTGGAACTGTTTTAAGGATTTTTTGGCGCTTTTGTAACTCTGGATTCTCATCAATAATTTTTTGTATGGTATTGTTGAGCTCATCTATCTGGCTATTAAAGAATTCAATAGTTTTCTGACAGCTTTCTTTTATATGGTCGTTTTCAGGTGCTGCAAGCCTAGATTTCTCTTGAGCTCTCATTTTTGTAATGTCATCACGACGTTGACAAAGTGCAACTAAGGTTGTTTGTTCTTTTGACATAGGTGCAAATAGAGATAGAGTACTATAGCGTTCAAACCCATACTGAGCAAGGGCTCTTGCATCTGATTGATCAGACTTTGCTAAAGTTCCATGAGATAGAACAAAGCTTTTTACTTTGCGAGTATTAGCTCGATGTACAGCAATATCTTTATCAACAAGAAAATGTGCTAAGCCAAGCTCATATTTTCCAGTGTTTTCCAGAGTTACTAAAGAATTAGGTAAGATATTTGAAAAATCTTGAAACAATTGTTGCCAGCCAGCAGTATCATTGTCGAATTCGACAGCGTTCTTCTGTTTGTGAACTGCAACAACATTTTTAAATTTTCCAATATCAATGCCAATAAAATTTTGATAAGATGTAATCATAATAACCTCGATTAGTTTTAATTAATTTAAGATTGTAAACGGGTGCATACATATGTCCCATGCAACTATTCAAACGTATCGAGAGATGGGCTAGTGTACCTTGATCCGAACGGTTATAATACCAACAGTTGGTCGGTCGCACACGCCCGTGATAACTCTATTCCTATAGTGAGTAGGGTTATCTTCCCTCTTATCTCCTTTATATCATATTTTTAACTTACAACAGTTGTGGGCTTAACGGTATCTTTGCAGATACTATGGTAATTTATTCGGGAGATTTGCTGAGCGGTAAGATTTTTCCTGATATGCTGCAGTCTTCAGAAGCTAATTCCACAAATTTATCTGTCAGTTTATCAGGTGACACCAATTCAGATCCAGGAAATGCCTGCTCACTACCCACAGGTCCTTCCGTGTATACAGCATTTACACATAATTTTGTATGTTTTGTCTCAGATGCATATATCTGCACCATTATTTCTAGTGCAACTTTACTTGCAGCATACGGCATCCAATATGGATAAGAGGAAGGAGAAAGTGTCACTTCTGAGGTCATGAATATCGCTCTTCCAGCATTAGACTTTTTTAGCATTGGATCTAAGTTTTTTAGTAAGTACCAATTGGCAGTAAAATTTGTATTCATTACGTTCTGTAGCTCTTCAATCTCACAGTCATGAATGGGGTTCAGTTTGCCTAAAATTCCAGCACACGCAACTAATATATCAAGTGCTCCAGATTCTGATAATTTCAGGCTTTCTATCATGTTTGTCAGTATCTTTACATTCTCAAAGTCTAAAAGATCAAGCTGAATTAGTTTCACAGAGCCTTCTTTAAATTCTTCAAGCTCTTCAATTTCATTATATAGTGGCTTGAGATTATCAAGAGATCTTGAAATCAGAATCACACATGCACCTTCTCTTATAAACCTTTTTGCAACAGCAGAGCCTACTCCACCTGAAGCTCCGGTGATTAAAGCTACTTTACCTTCTAACTTACCCATTTCTTTCTCCTTAGCGAGATCCATTGAAATATTTTAGCTGAAAATTGAATTTTGCTCCATATATAAAAATCAAACTTAGCATATAAAAAAATAGTAATGACACTACCACACCACCTAAACTTCCATATATCAAATCCAGTTGGTCAAAGGAAGCTTTTAAATATTGCTTAAAAGCTGAAGCAGAAATCGTCCAAAGAATAACAGCTACACAAGATCCAGGAAATACGTCTGATAAATTTTGTTTTATGTTTGGTAACATAAAATATAGCCAAGAGACTACTGCGAAAAGTACAAATTCAATAAGTAAATACCTAGTATAACTTAGCCCCTGATAGGAAAAATCAATTAGCATTGGTACTAGTGTAGAAAACACTATAGTTAGAGTTATAATAAGCGTGATTACTAAAAATTGTAATATACTTAGTACTCTTCTTAATATATAAGGCGGCGAAACCGGAACTTTATAGGCCTTATTGAGTATTGTTCTAAGCCCTTCAATTGTCGATGAAGCGGTCCAAACAGCACCTACAATTGCTAAAGTTAGTAAGCTTTGCGGCGGGCCTGATATTATCTCCCTAATACGCGGCATCAAAGATGATAAAATATCCTGTGGCATGTTATCAATGATAAATACCCAGCCAATGTTGTACTGGTCTAAAAAATTTGCGAATGTTGACGCCACAGCCATTAAAACGATGAGAAAAGGAAATATTGATAACAGAATTAAAAATGATAAATACCCTGCATGCTCCACTCCATCATTATAAATTGTGTCAATCAAAGCACGATAAAGACAATAAACGATGCTGTAAAATTTCTGTAGCACTGTAATATAAACGAACCAAGAAAAGTATTCTAAATGAAATAAAGGATACTTTTAAGCAAAAAAATCCTCACCATTTACTTAAATTTAATCAAAATGGTAGATAATCCAGCATTAAATAGAAATTATCGGAGGCATAATGAAAAATTTTCTTCTACTTGTGGCATTAATTCTCTCCTTTGCATTTGATGCAAATGCTCCTCCTACTACTTTTGTTGATACAAATGATACAACATCATCGGTGATATGCAAGATAATAGGCTATACTCACGGCATAGGTGGCCCAATGATCACAATAGTGATAATTGGTGCAGCGTTGCTTGCAATATTCGGCAGAATGCCGTGGCCAGCGCTTTTTGCACTCGGTGCATTTACTGCTGTGTTTTTTGGCGCTCCTGTAGTCGTTTCAAAAATAACACCAGGAGGTGTGATTTGTAAAGACGGTGCAGTAGCGAAGAATCCATAGAAATTATAGGAGGCATAATGAAAAATTTTCTTCTACTAGTGGCGTTAATTCTCTTCTTTGCATTTGATAATGTTTTTGCTAGCAGTGTTACTGATGACGCAACGTCAAACACAATATGCAAAATAGTAGGCTATACTCACGGCATAGGTGGACCGATGATCACAATAGTAATAATTGGTGCAGCATTGCTTGCAATATTTGGCAGAATGCCGTGGCCAGCGCTTTTTGCACTCGGTGCATTTACTGCTGTGTTTTTTGGTGCACCTGTAGTTGTTTCAAAAATAGTACCAGGCGGTGTGATTTGTAAAAATGGTGCAACTGCTTGCCCTGATGGTACCAACTGGGATACAAGTACAGGAGCGTGTAAAAAATAGGCGCTGCAGATTTAGAAAAGCATTAGCTAAACGGTGCTTCTTAAAGGAGCACCATTATTCCACAATTGTATAAATGTTGTCCAAGTGAATAACACTGAGATCCGGGAATTTTTATAAACTGATAGGATGACAAATTTACTAGAACCCTCACCATTTACTTAAATTTAATCAAAGCGATAGATAATCAAACATGAAACAGAAATTATAGGAGGCGTAATGAAAAATTTTCTTCTACTTGTGGCGTTAATTCTCTCCTTTGCGTTTGATGCAAATGCTAATACTAGTGGTGGCACCACCAACACCGTTTTTGTTGATGAAAGTGATACAACATCATCAGTGATATGCAAGATAATAGGCTATACTCACGGCATAGGTGGGCCAATGATCACAATAGTGATAATTGGTGCAGCGTTGCTTGCAATATTCGGTAGAATGCCGTGGCCAGCGCTTTTTGCACTCGGTGCATTTACTGCTGTGTTTTTTGGCGCTCCTGTAGTCGTTTCAAAAATAACACCAGGAGGTGTGATTTGTGAAGACGGTGCAGTAAAGAATCATCCATAGAAATTATTGGAGGCATAAACGTAGTTTTCTTTACTTGAAAGTGGTCAAGCTGACCACTTTCAGTGTCTATGAATACCTAATAAATTCTCTTTCTGTAATCATATCAGTTATAGCCTTTCTTATAATAGTCCGAATGCGATAAGATATGTGTTTATGGCTATAGCAGGCCAGTAGCATATTACGGTCTGTTCGGATTATTGTAAAAAGAGCTATAAAGTCTGGATTCCAGCGCCACGCGCTAGAATGACAAGGCTTATCGTCATGTCACCGCGAACCGTCATACCGCGATTCATTCGCGGTATCTCAGCCGCTAACAAGTAGCGGAATAACGGTTGTCGTTTAGCTATGAATATTAAGAAATTTACCAAATGAAAAAAAAGGCAAAAGAAGCCCTGGTCATTGTCTATTTTCAGTATTGGCGTTTTTTAAGTCTTAAACACTGCAATTTAGCTGCTTTTGAATGCAACTCACCTTAGTTTGAATGTTTAAGAAATTTACTAAGCAGAAAAAAAGGCAAAAGAAACCCCGTGTTAGCTAGTTGTCACTCTCTAATCCTGCAAAATCGGCGTACTATACTGTCTTAAACGACTTATAAGCGCGTTTCAGCTTATATAAGTAAAAACCCAGAAATGTTGTGAAGACATAAGGTGCACATAGTGTAAAAAATTAAAAATAAGACGCCAACTACGTTGTTTTCTTGCTGTTTAATCTGCACAGATGAAGATAACTGAATACCTTCAGTATCATGATAAGGGGGCTGGCGAGGTTTGTCAAGGAAGTTTTGCATTTAATTCATTTGATAATTCAAAAAACTTGAAAGAATAAAGATAGTTATTAAAATTATCTTGATTTACATCAGTTATCCAAGTTTGACATTGAATACTTAACATTTCCTCTATTAACGCCTTTCTGTAATGTTTATCCAGATGAGACATTATATCGTCAAGCAGAAGAAGTGGTGCCTTATTGTAATGAATACACCTTGCTTTTACACTGGATAAAATAATAGAAAGCAGTAATAACTTTTGTTCTCCAGTGGAGCACAGATTTATTGGTACGTTTCTTTTTTGACAAAAAACCCGAAAATTATCGTTATGCACACCAAAGGTTACTCTACCAGTCAATGAATCTTTTTCTCTGTTTTCCTTTAGACGATTCTGAAAATATTCTGCAGTATCGTCCAAAGTTAGCTGGCTGCTGAATTTCAAACTTGCCTTCGGAAAAAACTCACTGGAATGGTTATCAATTGTGTCTTGTAGTGTCTTTAAAACAGACGATCGCATACGTAAAATACTAACTGCATTAACGGCCATTATGTTTTCAAGACTAGAGAGCCAATTTTCGTCCAAGGTGTTCTCTCTCAACAGTTTACTTCGCTCACGTTTAGCTTTTCTGTGTTTCATGTAGCAGCAAGTGTAATTTTCCTCAAACAGTGAGACTATACGGTCTAAAAATTTTAATCTGTCACTTGGAGAATTAAGAAGAACATAGTCCATTTGTGGAATCAGCCATATTACATTGGATATCTTATACAGAGATGAATAACTTGATTGCGTTTTTCCATCAATTTGTATTAGTTTCTTATCAAAACTCTTTGCGATACCAATTGAATTAAAATCCATTCCATTAAAAAAATCATAGTGCACTGCCCAATCTTCATTACTGAATCTATTTTGTATCTCACTGGCTTTTGCTTTTTTCATTCCATTGCTTTTAGCAAGCAACGAGATTGCTTCAAGTATATTAGTTTTACCAATACCGTTTTTGCCAGTTATTACAACTGAGCTATCATCTGAATCCAGTTCAAAGTTTGAGTGGCTACGAAAATTATGTAATTTCAGCTTTTTTATGTAGCAATGGGTAGCCATTAACCTATTCTTTAGTTTATATTTTCTTTACTTCTTCCAGAACCTCATCAACATGTCCACTAACTTTTACATTTTTCCAGATCTTCACTATTTTACCTTTTTTATCTATTAAAAAAGTAGTGCGTTCTATTCCCATATACTTTTTGCCAAACATACTTTTCTCTACCCAAACACCATATTTTCCCAACATTTCAGCATTCTCATCAGAAACTAAAGAAAACGGCAGAGAATATTTTGCTTTGAAGTTAGTGTGACATCTAACACTATCTTTTGATACACCAATTATCACTGTGTCAAGGAAAGAAAAATCATCTATTTTATCTCTAAAGCCTTTTGCCTCCATTGTACAACCCGGAGTATCGTCTTTAGGATAAAAATAAAGAACTACATTTTTTTTATCAAAAAATTCACTCAGTGATAAATTTTCACCAGAATCTGTTAGTAAGCTAAAATCGGGTGCATTATTTCCTACTGCTAATTCCATACCTTGCTCCATTAATAACACTTCTATCTATAGTAGTATATTGTAGTCAGAGTATCAAATTTTATATATAGCTAACAGATAAGATTCTTGATGGGGGCTTATTGATGAATTTCTGCCTACCTTCTCGGCTTGCCGCTTTTGATAAAGTGTGGTTTTCGTCTGATGTAAGGCCATATCAAATAGATCCTATTAAAAATCAATCGAATCTTCACATGTTTGTTCTTCATAAAAGAAGTTCAATGTTATCGTAGTACCAAGTTTTGCTTCACTTTTAATGTCAAAAGTTCCACCCATTAACTCTACTAATTTCTTGCTTAGCGGCAATCCGATGCCCGTACCTTCGTTTCTATACCCCGAATCTGCTTGGCCAAAAACAGACATAACTTTATATATGTCCTGCTGCATTATTCCTATTCCATTGTCATGAAACTCAATAGTTAATAAGTTTTTTTCTATATTTTCTTTTATCACCATTCTTATTAAACCATCTTTGGGAGTAAACTTGATTGAGTTTGATAATAAATTTATTATAACTTGTTTCATTCTCTTGGGATCTGCAATGACTAATAATTGTTTATTAGTCATCTCTTTTTTTAAATTAATCCCGGCTTCTTTTAATTTAGGTAATAGCATATTTACGCATGAATCCATTATTTTGTTCAGGTTAAACTTCACTTTTTCTACTGTTAAACTACTTGATTCAGCTTTAGAAAAATCGAGCACATCATTAATTAAGGTAAGTAAGTGTGTTCCTGCATTATATATATCGTCTGCATACTCCTTGTATTGAGAATTATCCATTGAACCTAAAGTTTTATTTTTGATCAACTCCGCAAATCCAATAATAGCATTAAGAGGTGTGCGTAATTCATGTGTAACGCTTGCAAAAAACTTTAGCTTGTTTGCATTTTCTTGCTCTAATGTCTCTTTTATCTGCTGTAATTCAATGTTAGTTTTATGTTGCTTGGCTAGCATTTGGGTATTAGAAAAGTGCAAATAGAACATTATTAATATTAAGATTATTAATAATAGGCCCAAAAATGTTAAAAACAGGCCATATGCTATAACATAAGAATTATTGTAGTTTCGAAGAATCTTCAAAAAAAACGACGGTTTAACGCTATTTTCATGGAATATAGGGAAAATAGAAGTTAATGTATTTCCTGTAGTATAAAATATTTCTTGGTTACTTAATAGTTTATCAATTTCATCGTTTGTAAGTAACTGTTCATAATCATAATCTTGAGTGTTAAAATTACTGAATATTATTCTGCCGTTTTGATCATACAGTATTAAGCTGAAATCCTTTACTTTGCTCACTGATTGTAATAATTCAGCACGTAGTTTTACTAGTTGGTTTATGTAGTCAAAATTTTTGTATTTAATGTGATGCTTTTCTATTAGTAAATAATGGTATTTTTTTATTATGCCATTTTCCAGTACGCTTTTTAAGTTTACACTTGAATCACGGTAAGAAGAAAGGAAATTACTCCTTAGTAAATAATTACAATATATCACACTGAATAAAATCATAAAAATTGATGAGAATAATGCGATAACTTTTGTGTATTTGTTTTTCCCCAGTGCAGAAAACATTAATTTACCTATCTTATACATATCCTTACTCATTGCGAAACAACGGCTTTTATGTTATTAATAATAAAATTTAGCATATAATATTTTATGACAATTTCTCCTATTTTGCCAGTTTATTCTCCTGTTAATATAAATTTTTCTCATGGCAAAGGTATCTACCTATATGATGTTGATGGTGAGCGCTACGTAGATTTTCACTCCGGAATAGCCGTTAGTAGCTTAGGTCACACCAATTCACGATTAATTAGTGCTCTTAAATTGCAAGGAGAAAAATTATGGCATATATCAAATACCTATAATATACCTGCTGCCAATAATTTTGCAGAAAAATTAATAAACAATAGTTTCGCTGACACTGTATTTTTCTCAAATTCTGGATCAGAGGCAGTAGAATGTGGACTTAAGATTGCTAGGATCTATCAAAATGGAAAAGGCAATAAAAATCGTCACAGAATTTTAACATTTCATGGTGCATTTCATGGAAGAACCTTTTTAACTTGTGCTACAAACGATAAACAGAAATTTTCTGAATTACTAAATCCCTACATTGATTGGTGTGATAACATCGAGCCTAATATTGAGAGCGTAAAGAAAGCAATTTCAAGTGGTATAGGCGTTATATTAATAGAACCAATACAAGGGCAAGGTGGTATCAAAGTAATGAATGAAGTCTTTATGAAAGAACTAAGAAGGCTGTGTGATGAAAATGACATATTGTTATTTTTTGATTGCGTACAATGCGGTGCTGGTAGGACAGGAAAATTATTCGCATACGAACATATAGGAGTGGAACCTGATATATGTGCTCTTGCAAAGGGAATAGGCGGGGGGTTTCCGCTGGGGGCTTGTCTTGCAACTGAAAAGGCTGCTAAATATATGGCAGTTGGTATGCACGGTTCCACTTTTGGTGGCAATCCGCTTGCAACCTCAGTAGGTAATGCTGTGCTCGAAGAATTGCTCAGCCCCGGCTTTTTGAAAAATGTTGAAATTAGAGGTAAATACTTAAAAAATAAACTAGAAAACTTAGCAAGTAAATTTTCAATAATAGAAGAAGTGAGAGGGAAAGGGTTAATGCTTGGAATAAAAGTGAAAGCAGACAATCAAAAGTTTGCAGAAGAGTTAAGTCATCGTGGTTTACTCACTGTTGGAGTAACATCAGATAACGTTGTGAGAATTTTACCTCCACTAATTATCACTGAAAAAGAGATTGATGAAGGAATTGAGATTCTGGCTCAATATTTATCTGAGAAATCTTCTGATTAGATGCTTGATATTAATATGAACGACAATCTGGTATGCTTAGGAATTATTACCTCTCCTCACGGAATTAAAGGAGCTGTTAAATTAAAAACTTTTACCGAAAAACCTGAAAATATATCCTTATATGGTGAGCTAATAAATGGTGATGAGAATTATAAAATAGACTCAGTATCTGTCATAGGTGATAATTTAGTAATAGCTACAATGAGCGGAGTAAATTCCCGTAATGAAGCAGAGCTTTTAAGGAATAAGAAGCTATATATAGAAAGAAGCAAGTTACCAGAGCTAAATGATGAGGATGAATTTTATCAAAGTGACCTTGTAGATATGGAAGTAAGGCTGAAAAGTAATGAATTATATGGCTATGTAAAATCTGTGTATAATTTCGGCTCAGGGGATATATTAGAAATTTTAGTTATCAGCACAAAAAAACGTATTATGCTATCTTTCACTAAAGAGATATTTTCACATATAAATATAAAGGGGAAGTATATAGTATTAAATATGCCAGAATTTATTGACTAATAAAGACTTTGATATTTATATAAAGCTATTTATAATTGTAAGATCAAACTGAAAATGTAATTATGGCAGAAAGAGCTAACGATATCAGACCAGGTCAGGTGTTGGAACATAACGGCGGATTATTTTTGGTTGTAGGTATTATGCATACTCAACCTGGTAAAGGTGGTGCATACATACAAGCTGAAATGAAAAATATCAAGACCGGAGCAAAACACTATGAAAGATTTCGCTCTGATGCAACAATCAGAAGGGCAATTTTAGATGAAGAGGAGTATGTTTACCTTTTCACTGAAGGAAACATTGTAAATCTTATGCATCCAAGTAATTACGAGCAAATCACTATAAATTTGGATTTATTGGGAGAAAAAAAGATTTATCTACAGGATAACATGAAAATTAAAGTTGTAGCTTATCAAGACAAAATAATTTCTGCGCATGTGCCTGATTATGTTACACTTGCTGTGAAAGAAACAGATTCTGTTATTAAAGGACAAACTGCTACTGCTTCTTATAAGCCTGCAATTTTGGAAAACGTAATGCGCGTTAACGTGCCTCAGTTTATAAAAGAAGAGGATAAAATTGTAGTATATACTCCAGATGACAGCTATTATGAAAGAGTGAAAGAGTAAAAAGAAGAATGTCCATCTCATCACCACGAATTAATGTGATGCTTGATTCTGTGCGTAGTGCTTCCAGGCAGCTTATGCGCGATTTTAATGAATTACAAATCTCTAATGTTAAATCAGCAGACTTTATCAATAAAACTTATTCAAAATCCAAGCAAACCATATACGATTGCTTGCACGATTACAAACGAGACTATGATTTTATTTTTGAAGATGATACTGATCAAGAAGTAAAAGATGACACTTATACCTGGTTTATTATGCCTATAGAGGGCAGGGAGAATTTTTCTAGTTGCATGGTTTATTTTGCAGTATCAGTCTGTCTCATTCATAAAAATAAAGTTGTGGCAGCTGTAATTGATGCTCCGGCTCTTAGAGAAACTTTTTGGGCAGAAGAAAAGAAAGGTGCTTTTCTTGAGGATTTTAGATCTCGTCATATAAAAATGCGGGTGAAAAGCCGTGAAGGGGGTCTAATAGATGTAAGTGGTAATTTGTTAAATAAATTGCTGCCTGGCAATAGTAGTGTACGCTCCATCGGTTCAACAATTTTAGGCTTTGCATACCTTGCGGCAGGAAGGCACAGAGGAACAGTTTATTCTGGAGTTAACAAATATAAAACCTTGCTCGGTAGACTTTTTCTGCAAGAAAGCGGTGGAAGGCTAACAGAAGACAACGGATTGATTATTGCTGGAGATATAAAACTATAGCTAAAGTAATTTATGTTTACCTACAATTTGATAAGCGTAAAACTCGTCATTCCGCTACTTGTTAGCGGAATCCATGCTGAGATACCGCGAATAAATCGCGGTATGACGTAGGGCTGTACTAGCTATAGCATAAACCATACGCGTCAAGTTAAGAGATTGTGAGCAAATTTAGAGAGGTTAAAGTGGATACTCTAGCCCTTCTACGTTTGTCTTTTAATGAAAATCGCGACCAAGTTATAGTGAGTTTTTTAAGAAATGCTTTTAAACTATTAATTTTGGTTAATACTAAAAATATAGCACTTCTCGCAATAGTCCGAATAGGATAAGATATGTGCTTATGGCTATGGTAGAGCAGTAGCATATTATGATCTGTTCGGATTATTGTAAAAAGAGCTATAACTCTCTAACCCGCCTTTTTAGCTCAATAAATGCCTTTGTTAAGCTAAGTTCTGTATTCTTTTTCACTTCTGTGCAACCAACTATGCCGTGAAATATAAGAATTGCGCACAATTTAGCATATAGTTCACATAATACTCTGCATGGCTTTCCTTTTAGCTTATCAAGCCTGATATGGCTTTTATACAATTTAAATAATAACTCAATTTGCCACCTTACTCTGTAAATCGTTAATACTTGCTCAGCACTAATTTTATTTTCTGGAACATTAGTTATAAATATTGACCAGTTCAACAATTTTTGATTTCTTTTAGAGGATCTGCGATCTTGCTAATCTATTAGCTTTCCTTCTTCTGCCCATAGACTGTTCTTCAGTTAGTTTCTGACATATAATTCTTACTCTAATTTTTGCTTCTTTTCCTAACAATACCTCGTTTTCTAAAAATAACTTATCCTCTCAACATTCTAATAACTCCATTTTTTGATTTGTTTCTACATCATATATGTTGGTATCGACGACTTATGAAATAAGCTCCTATTTCATTGATTTGTTTAAAAGAACTTGGCACAAAATAACCGAGATCAGATATTAGCAAATCATTGCTTAATATATTACTTAAATGTTTCCTATATCCCTGGTCTGATCTTACCCCCTCCGTTAAATTAAGTTGGTCTATTATCTGATTCATGTAGTCGAAAACTAATTGTAACTTTATTCCAGACTTAGTATTGCTTTCATAGCCACTGTAGCTAGTACCATAACCTTTATACATCTCTTCCATACTGTTAGGTAGAGTAATATAGCTACTGTCCAATAATTTAACACTATTAAATTGCTGTAAGATTTTGCAATCAACTTGCAAGATATTTTTAAAGAGAATCACAGATTCATTATACATCCTTTTCATAAATTCCACTGCTTCTTCAGTAAATCTAAAATCCAAACCTTGTTTTGTTATATCTATCGAGTCCTCGTTTAGTAATTGACACATTGTTTCTACGCTACAATTATCAACTCCTATATTACCCAAGACCATGGCTTTTACGAATGATGAACCTTTTAGCTTTCTCTTTCTTTTTATAAACCTTGTTGTAATTGAGATTTTCTCTGCTTTTTCATTAAAAAATTCTTTGAGCTTTTTTGATAAGCAAGTTATTTTATTCATTGGTTCTCTCACTAAAAGTATATCTGGGAGAACTTATACCTTATTATTCTATCTCTTTCATACCTTTATTTCCTTAACTTGACGCGTATGGTATGGTTCACATGGTGGCGGAATTGCAGAAAGAGAAGGCCTGATGGATAGAATAACCGTTATTCAAGGTACACTATCAAAGGCTTTTGGAGTGATGGGTGGGTATATAGCGTCTTCAAAGAGCTTGGTAGATGTAATAAGAAGTTCCGCTCCAGGATTTATTTTTACCACTGCTATGTCGCCTGTTTTAGCAGCGGCAGCAAAGGCAAGCGTTGAACACCTAAAATCAAGCAACATTGAAAGGGAAAAGCAAAAGCAAGTCGTTGAAAAAGTAAAAAACTCACTGAGAAATGCAGGAATTAACTTCATTTTAACAGAAACTCATATAATTCCAATAATAATTGGCGACCCAGAGTTATCCAAAAAAGCATCAAAATTATTATTTGATGAGTATGGAATATACGTTCAACATATAAATTACCCGACAGTTCCAAGAGGAACTGAGCGTTTCCGTATTACCCCTACACCTTATCATACAGATGAAATGATAGAGCATTTAACAGAATCTCTTGTAAAAGTTTTTGAGAAGTTGTCTATCTCTTTAGCCTGTTTATGCTATCATACGCGTCAAGTTAAGGAAATAAAGGTATGAAAGAGATAGAATAATAAGGTATAAGTTCTCCCAGATATACTTTTAGTGAGAGAACCAATGAATAAAATAACTTGCTTATCAAAAAAGCTCAAAGAATTTTTTAATGAAAAAGCAGAGAAAATCTCAATTACAACAAGGTTTATAAAAAGAAAGAGAAAGCTAAAAGGTTCATCATTCGTAAAAGCCATGGTCTTGGGTAATATAGGAGTTGATAATTGTAGCGTAGAAACAATGTGTCAATTACTAAACGAGGACTCGATAGATATAACAAAACAAGGTTTGGATTTTAGATTTACTGAAGAAGCAGTGGAATTTATGAAAAGGATGTATAATGAATCTGTGATTCTCTTTAAAAATATCTTGCAAGTTGATTGCAAAATCTTACAGCAATTTAATAGTGTTAAATTATTGGACAGTAGCTATATTACTCTACCTAACAGTATGGAAGAGATGTATAAAGGTTATGGTACTAGCTACAGTGGCTATGAAAGCAATACTAAGTCTGGAATAAAGTTACAATTAGTTTTCGACTACATGAATCAGATAATAGACCAACTTAATTTAACGGAGGGGGTAAGATCAGACCAGGGATATAGGAAACATTTAAGTAATATATTAAGCAATGATTTGCTAATATCTGATCTCGGTTATTTTGTGCCAAGTTCTTTTAAACAAATCAATGAAATAGGAGCTTATTTCATAAGTCGTCGATACCAACATATATGATGTAGAAACAAATCAAAAAATGGAGTTATTAGAATGTTGAGAGGATAAGTTATTTTTAGAAAACGAGGTATTGTTAGGAAAAGAAGCAAAAATTAGAGTAAGAATTATATGTCAGAAACTAACTGAAGAACAGTCTATGGGCAGAAGAAGGAAAGCTAATAGATTAGCAAGATCGCAGATCCTCTAAAAGAAATCAAAAATTGTTGAACTGGTCAATATTTATAACTAATGTTCCAGAAAATAAAATTAGTGCTGAGCAAGTATTAACGATTTACAGAGTAAGGTGGCAAATTGAGTTATTATTTAAATTGTATAAAAGCCATATCAGGCTTGATAAGCTAAAAGGAAAGCCATGCAGAGTATTATGTGAACTATATGCTAAATTGTGCGCAATTCTTATATTTCACGGCATAGTTGGTTGCACAGAAGTGAAAAAGAATACAGAACTTAGCTTAACAAAGGCATTTATTGAGCTAAAAAGGCGGGTTAGAGAGTTATTTTTAGTATTAACCAAAATTAATAGTTTAAAAGCATTTCTTAAAAAACTCACTATAACTTGGTCGCGATTTTCATTAAAAGACAAACGTAGAAGGGCTAGAGTATCCACTTTAACCTCTCTAAATTTGCTCACAATCTCTTAACTTGACGCGTATGGTGAACCATACATGCCAACTGCGTGCACCTCATCCAAATAGGTAATTGCATTATGTTGATCTGCAAGATCGCATATTGCTTTAAGCGGCGCTATATCGCCATCCATTGAATATACGGATTCAAGTGCTATTATCTTTGGTGTTTTTGTGTCTACGGACTTTAACAACTGCTCTAAGCGATCAACATCATTATGTCTAAATATATGTTTTGGCCTTTTTCCTGATTTTATGCCTTCTATCATCGAAGAATGGTTCTTCTCGTCTGAAAAAATTACTACGCCAGGAATAACAGACGATAAAGTGCTAAGTGTTGTCTGGTTAGCGAGGTAGCCACAAGCAAAAGTTAAAGCAGCCTCTTTTTTATGCAAACAAGCTAAGGATTTTTCCAGTTCGACAACCTCTTTTGTTGTACCAGATATATTTCTTGTTCCCCCCGCACCAATTGATGAATTTTGAATAGCAGCAATAACTTTCTCGTTCTGCGACATTCCCAGATAATTATTACTGCACCAGACGATTACTTCCCTATTTCTTTCATAGTCCATAATGTGGGGGAGCCTACCTGGCAATGACGCAAAGTGCGTAAATTCACGGTAGCGCCCCTCATCTTTTATATCTTTGATTTTGTTTAAGAATATTTCTTCGTAGTTTACCAAGTTTTTATTCACTAATAATTAATACAATTATAATAAATTATTAAACGATAGACTACTATATTTATTCATCGTCAGCTACAGCAAGGTGTAATTTTTTGCATATCATCATTAACCCTTTCGACCTTATCGTTTTCAATTAAGGTTTTAGGCCTATAGCAGTAGGTAACTATAGCTACAATAAGACAACAAGCTCCAACTGCTATCCCCACTGCTAACATTTCTAAGTAAACAGAGATAGCTATCGAAGCTACTGCAGCCACGACTAGTGTTGAAACAACTATAGTAGACAATGTGCTTTTTTTGATATTCTGTGGAGAATCATTATCTTCTTCACTTGGATCATTATCATTTTCTATATCTTTCATGAGAGGCTTGTGATCATCCAGAGTTATAGTGGAAGCACTATTAGATTGACTTATCACCATACCTATAGACTGCACAGATACACTACTATCATCCACCCCTTTGCTATTCTGCTCTAGATTATCGGCAGGTAGTTGATCACTACCATTCTTTGACACTACACCTACACTACTATCACCTGCACTTTGCAAATTAGTATTACCTTTTTCACTTGAATCATAACTCTGTACCATAGGTTGAGCTTCCAGCAAAAGTACACCATTTTGATTACTTGCAACTTCATCAGTATCTTCACTAATAGTTTCAACCAGACAACTCACATCCCCTGAAACCTGCGCATCAACATGAATAACACGCTCTCTATCCACAAAGGATAATACTGTGCTATTGTCCACATAGCCGCTGCTTTGTAAACTCACACCACTTTTTTCCACTTTATTGTTTTCAGTATCACTACTCACAGGAGTTACCTGATCACTTATAGTAGCGCTAACATCTTGTATATCTTTATTGTTTTGATTATCAGACTGTCTACCATTACTTTGAACATTATTCACTTGTCCAGAATTTTCTTTAGCTACTAAAGGTGTTGGCACTGATTTTGGTTGTGGCTCTTGTTTATCACTATCACCTTCAAGCGTAGAACCATCCTTACTATTTGTTGTACCTAACATAGATTCTTCTGCATCATAAAAAACTTCATCACTTAGAGAAGCTTGTTTTTCCTCATCGCTATCAACTGATAACACGGTAGCACTTTTACTTTGAGGAACAAGAGCGTCCTGTGTACTTAAACTTTCAATATCATCCGTTTGTTCTGGAACTGGAGTCTCAGAAACTTCTTGTTGCTCTTGAGTATTAGAAGGCTGTGCCTTAAGTTTTGCACTTTCTTCTGGTACATGTTCAGCAGGTTGAGCATGAGCTTGTTTTTTCTCATCATCAATATTAACAGGAGCTTCGTGACTACTTGTAGTAGCGCTAACATCAGTTACTGATGATACAGCAGCCTTAGCATCAGTTCCAATGCTTTTGATCTTTTTTTCAAGAAAATCTCTAGTTTTTAAGAGTGTGTTTCTCTGATCAATGCATCTTTGCTTCTTAGTAGGACCTGGATTGATAATGTTCTTCTCCTCCTCCTTCTTCTTTTGAATTTCAGCATTTACTTTGTCTATGATACTCTTCAAAATAGGTTCATCTTTTATATTATTCCTTTTTAAGTAACTCTCCATCGTCTTAGGAATGTAGATAGCATTCAACAATTTCTGCTCTGTGCTGTTTTTATTTCTAGACATTTTCTGCTTTGTACTTTTTTTATCTCTAGACATTTTACCCCCCCTATAATCATTATCTATAGCTTCTTCTATTGAAGCCTCTTCATTGTTCATAATATTTTCTCGTCTGTCCACATTTTCTTGTGGTTGTTGACTGCCAGTACTTTCAAGTCCTGGATTTTCTGATAGAATGTCACTTGTTATAACTGGAATTTCTAATTCATCTGCAACGTTATTACTTCTTTTTCGTATTATAAAAGTTCCAGGAGTTTGGCACATTTCATCCCACAAATCTTGACGTTCATGACAGGAATATTTTTGCACATCAATAGAAAATTGCAGAATATTTCTAATTTGCATTAAACTGAATATTAGATCAATATTCTTTTGACGTTTATTGTCTTTTGGATCTTTAGTGTATTCATCATACACTATGCAAGCAGTCTGAACTAATCCATTTACAATACCTGGAAGACGGCTGTTATATTCACGTAAAGCTTCAGATTGCAATAATTTGTTTTCCTTTTCCAGATCTTCTATGCGCTTTTCTATGCTAGATTTAAAAATCTTACACTCCTCTTGAAAAATTACGTTAATTGCACCCTCTTCTGTGTATAAGTAACATACTTCCTTGACTAAGGAGTAATCTTCTTGGCCTATTGAGTAGTGTGTTGCATTTTTCAGTATATTCTGTATGACCGGCCTAATCACTTGCTCATTATGTGATACGTTTTGATGGATTTCTTTAGTGTAAAAAAGCACCTCGACTATAACGTCTGTGTTTGTGTATTCAACATTAGACAATGCAATGAGGATTGATTCGTGTATGTTATCAAATTCGTTATTTTTAAATTTTTGATTGAGATAGCCGATAACATCATTGCTGCATTTAGCACATTTTTCACACAAGTGCTCGATAAATGCAATATTACCAGCATCCAATGCAGTTTTCAGAATTAAATCATAAATTTCTTTTCTGCCACGAGCTCCTATGTTTTTCAGGATTTGTTGCCCTAGTATTGTAATAACTTTATCATCCGCAAATGCTTGTTCATATATATCGTAAATGGCATGATCTGCACTATTAGTGTATCGTTTGCACAGGTATTCAATGACAGATGTGTGTTCCTGGCTTATCGCAGTTTCTAATAAAGTAACAAAACTCTTTTTTAATAACTCTTCTGTTGAGGCTTTTTTAGTTAGCTTATTAATATATCTTTCAAATGCACCCAGCACTATCGTGATGAATTCTTCATTTTTGATCAGAGACGCTGTTTCAAGCACACCATACAAAGAATCAGGATTACTTGTTTTTAACACCTGTCCAAAATCTCTTAAAACGTATTCGACAAAAACTGCATTTAATAATTCTTGCTCTTTTCTTAATGCTATAACTGAGAAAAAACCAATCTTATTAGGTTCGACAAGTTGTATAGTTTGATCTTTTAATCTTCCATAAACTCCATCGGTACCATGGAATTTTTCTATAAAAGCTTCAATATATTTTTGACCACCAACAAAGAGAGGTAAAAGACTTAAATTTCCTTCAGCAAAAAGAAAATCCTGATATTGCTCTACTAGCTTGTCATTAGCTGCAATTGCCAATAGTACCAATTCTTTTACTGAATAATCATACTTGAAACCCTCTTGATCAAATTTATATTGTGATAGTACATTTGAATATATATGTTGATGGTTGCTTCCGTTTTGTAACTCCAAATTAAGTTGATTTGAACAGAAATCTTTGAGATTTTCATTATCCAGCGTAATAGACCTGCCTTCATAATCTTCAATATTTTGTACAACCTTGTCTAATTCTTCACAATTATCTTCTTGTATAGCTTGATTTAAGATATTTATAATCTCAGCAAAAGTTAAGTTTTTAGGAATGATACCATATGAATCTTCATCTTTTAACTCTACAGTAAACGACCTATCACAACCATCAGGAAAGTTTGCAAGTATTGCATTCTCTAAACTTAGATCTTCAGGGGGTGTGCTACATGGAGTAGCTGGTATCTCTTGACTTTCGCTATCTAAAACTTCAAACTCTTCTTCAATACCTGAATCTTCAGAATCTGGTTTTTCAAAACCATGCCAACTTTTGATTAATCTTTCAGAATTTGATTGGCCCTGTGAAGTTGTATCTTGTGATACAAAGTCTCTAAAATTGGAACCAAACATGTTTTACCTCCTAACTAGCAGCTAAGCTAAGTATAGCATTAAACAGAAATCTTGCCAAGCAAATTATTCAGTCTCTTAGCAAAGCTGCTCGCGTCATCCATCTCTTCGCCTTCCACGATGCAAGCTTGGTAAAACAATAAGTGAACCATGTCCTCCAATGTTGGGTTTTCACCACTTTCAGCATAAGATTTCATTATACTCTTTATTACAGGATGCTTAGTGTTAATTTCAAGCACCTTTGGCGTGCGGTAATTTAGCTGCTTTTGTTCACGCAAAAAACGCTCCATGCGAAGATCCATAGCACCTTCATCAACCGCTAGGCATACGGGACTATCAGTCAATTTTTTGGAAATTTTTACGCTTTTTACTGAATCTCCAAGCACTGTGGTAAAATATTGCAATATAGTTTCCTCAGTTTTTTCTTCATTCGATTTGTTTTCTTCATTTTTCTTATCTTCTTCTGAAGAGAATTTTTCCAAATCAACATCAGCGCGAGTCACAGACTTAAACTTTTGATCTTTATATTCATGAATTACACTAGTCCAGAAATCATCCACTGGATCAACGAACAGAAGAACCTCCAGCCCTTTACTGACGAACCCCTCAAGTTGCGGACTGTTTTTCACTGAATCGAGGCTATTTCCGGTGAGATAATAGATATGTTCCTGCTCAGGCTTCATTCTGCTTATATAGTCATCAATGCTGACTAATTTCTCATCACCAGTACTATGAAATCTGCAAATTGAGAGTAGTGCTTCTCTCTCATCAGTTGGCATAGCTTCACAAAGACCTTCCTTTAAAACTGCACCAAAATTGGTCCAGAATTTTGTATATTCCTCTAAATTCTCTTTTGCTTTTTTACCGAGCTCTGATATCACACGCTTAGTGAGAGATTTTCTGATCTGCTCAACAACACGATTATTCTGCAGCGTTTCTCTGCTGATATTAAGAGGCAAGTCCGGTGAATCAACCACGCCTTTCAGAAAACGCAAGTATTGTGGTATAATCTGTACGTTATCTTCAGTGATAAATACTTTATTTACATATAACTTCACAGAGCAACGTCTATCTGGATGGAATAAATCAAAAGGTTTTATAGAAGGAACATAAAGCAAATTTGTATATTCTATTGCACCTTCATTTTTATTATGCAATATCATCCAGGGCTCCCCGCCAACGTGAGCAACACTGCGGAAAAAATCGTTGTGCTCCTCTTGAGTAACGTCATTTTTTGGCTTAGTCCAAATTGCAGCCTTACTGTTTAACTTTTCACTTTTTCCTTCTTCGTCTATAAATTCAACAGGAAAATTTATGTGATCAGAGTAAGTAGTGACAATATTTTCAACACGAAATTTATCTAAAAACTCGTTTTCTTCAGGATGCATAATGAGCGTAATTTTGGTTCCGCGAGGGACTTGATTATCTGACTTGCTGATTGAATATTCCCCATCTCCTTTGGATTGCCAGATCCAAGACTCCTCTTCTCCAGCTTTTCTCGATTCTACTATTACTTCTGATGCAACCATAAAGCTTGAGTAAAAACCAACACCAAACTTCCCAATCAGCTCCACAGTTTGGCTTGAATCCTTGCTATTCTTAATCGCATCCAAGAACTTTTGCGTACCAGAGCTTGCAATTGTACCAAGATTGTCTATTAAATCCTGTCTATTCATTCCAATGCCATTATCAGTGATATATAGCTCGTTCTTATCTTTATTGGAGCTGATAGTGATTTTTAATTCGTCACTCAAATCTAGCAAATTAGGGTTTAGTTGAGATTCATAGCGCAACTTATCACATGCATCTGATGCATTTGATATTAATTCACGCAGAAAAATGTCTTTATTGGTGTAAAGTGAATGAATCACTATATTCAGTACTTTCCCTACCTCAGCGTCAAATTTTAAATTTTCAGTTTCTTGTACATTATGCATTTTGAGCTCCATTATTTGCCTACTACCCTAATAATTTAAGTATTGAATCACGATCTTTCAAGGTCACGTACACCAAAATTAATGTGGGTGTAGTTATTATGACACCCAATTTATGGGATCTCTTGCATAACAAACTTTTGGCAGCGCATTGGATGAAACGAAAAACTTCCTTGACACCCTTCGCCAGCCCCCTTATCATGACGTCCAGTACAATGTTGCAAATTAAAAATCTCTCCATCCTGTGCTGGTTCTTCGATTCTAAACGCCACTTCTACCTGGTCATAACCAATCTGAATTCGTTCTACTAATGCTTTAATGATGCCACGCTTAGTTTGCCAATCTAGCTGTTCCAAATTAGATTTTACACTGGAATAAAGACTCTTTATACTGTTGATGATAAGGTTCATTCCCTTCTCTATTGCTTTTTGATCAACTACCTTTTTCTTCTCTTCTTCTATCCCTCTTAAGCGTTCCCTCATTCCTTTCATCGTCTGTTTAAATTCTTCCTCACTTATATATCCTTTATCTCCTACATTTTCTTGACTATAATAGTCTTCCATTAACTTTTCGATGCCTTGTTTTATTTGATTTTCCCTTCTTGCAAACTTCTTATCTGATGATTCATCATTTTTATTTTCTGCAATTCTACGGTGATACTCATTTTTTATTATCTCTGGGTTTTTTAGTAAATTTTTCACCTTTTCCCATATAGCTGTTTCTAACATATCTGTACGGACCAATTTATTAGTACACTTCTCCCTACCATCAGTAATACGTATAGTACTACTACAGCGATAATAGCTAAACTTTTTTCCTTCAACTCCACATTGTGCACCACTATACGCATATCCACAGTTTTGACACACAACTAGACCTTGTAATAGATATTTCTTTTTTCCTATTTGGCAGTAGATAGAACCAACTTTTTCTTCAACACATTCATCAGCAGAGAGACCTATTGTTTTTGCAACAATATCAACAGAAATTCCTTCTTTAACCAAACCCTTTGCAATTTTTATTCTCTCCGTTTTTTTACTACTTTTCTCACTAATTTGAACAAACTTGGTTAGTAAACAAAATATCTTACGTAACTCTTGATCATTAATCTTTTTATATTCTCTTACTAAATTTAATATTTCTTCCCCCTCATCTTCAAGACAGATTTTTTCATTTGATACAGGAATAAGATCCTTAATATTAATTGATAATATCTCTGCCATAGCGTATAACTTCTCAATCGAAATTTTACGTGTTCCTTTTTCATATTGTAGTACTATTTGATACGTTACGCCGATTTTCTCCGCTAAATCTTTTTGAGTATAACCTCGCTTTAACCTCCAGCTCCTTACTTTTTGCGCTATTTGGTACCTTATCGAGATATTTGCCATAAATATTATATAGGTTAATACTACAAAATAAAGATATACAAAATGTTTGCATTTTAGTTGAATATTTCTTCATAATTGTGTATAATTATCAATGCTTTTTAAC
The DNA here is from genome assembly GCF_964026875.1 of Wolbachia endosymbiont (group A) of Pherbina coryleti. Taxonomy (NCBI): domain Bacteria; kingdom Pseudomonadati; phylum Pseudomonadota; class Alphaproteobacteria; order Rickettsiales; family Anaplasmataceae; genus Wolbachia; species Wolbachia endosymbiont (group A) of Pherbina coryleti. Next base: position 594,878 of record NZ_OZ034706.1, on the reverse strand, counting down.
TTACTTTCTCATGGCTCTTTCTAAGTTTCTTGATCCAAAATTCGACCTGTCCTTTAAACGAGTGTTTGGCACTGAGAAAAATAAGAATATCCTTATTCACTTCTTAAATGACATCTTAGGTTTTACTGGGGTTAACGCTATTCAAGATGTTGAGTTCCTTAGCACTATTATGGATCCTGAGATTGCTTCTGATAAACAAAGCATTGTTGATGTTCTTTGTAAGGATTCATATGGAAATAGTTATATTGCGGAAATGCAACTCGCTCGTGATAAAGGCTTTGAAAAACAGGCTCAATTATATGCTGCTAAGGCTTACTCAAGGCAGGCTGATAAAGGTGGTAAGTACATTGATTTAAAGAAGGTTTTCTTTATTGCTATTTCCAATTGTAATTTATTTCCTGATAAGCTTGATTATATATCTAGCCATACCATAAGAGATGAAAAAACTAACGAGCATGACTTAAAAGATTTTCAATTTATCTTTATTGAGCTGCCAAAGTTTCCTAAGAGTAAAGAAGAGCAGCTAGAAAATGTAGTAGATCGTTGGCTATTTTTCTTTAAATATGCAGAAGAAACAACTGATGAAGATTTAAGGAAAATAGCAGAAAAATCACCAATAATAAAGCTAGCATATGATGAGTTAGGTAAGTTCCATTGGAATGAGAAGGACCTATTAGCTTATGAAGAAAGGGTAATGGATCTACAGAAAGAAGCTGCTATCTTGGAACAAAAACTCGATGATGCTACTGAAAAAGGTAGAGAAGAAGGCATCCTTATCGGACATAAAAAAGGCAGAAAAGCAGAGAAAATTGAGGTCGCAAAGAATCTACTAAAAGCAGTTGTTTCCATTGATATTATAGCTCAAACTACTGGTCTTACAGTTAACGAAGTCAAAGACTTAATTTGATTTTATCTTTTGACACCTAGATGAACATCTTTGTACTAGATGAAAACCCAGTAATTGCAGCACGAATGTTATGCGATAAGCATATAGTGAAAATGCCATTAGAAACTGCTCAATTACTCAGTAATGTTTTTTCAACAGCGTTAAAAGCACCAAACCCTTTTGTCAGTATCACAAACCAAAATATAGAAGTTCCATATAAACTTACTCACAAAAACCATCCTTGCTCTTTATGGGCTAGACAGTCAAAAGGGAACTTTTTCTGGTTAATAAAATACGGAAGGGAGCTGTGCAAAGAGTATACTTGGCGATATAAAAGAAAACATAAATCAGAAGAAGTTATAGATTGGTGTGATAGTAATAAGAATTTGCTTGTTTTTCAATCAACCGATATAAAGCCTTTTGTACAGGCGTTACCAGATCAATATAAGTCTAGTCATTCAGTAAAAGCTTACAGAGAGTACTACCTAAAAGAAAAGATGAGGTTTGCTAAGTGGGAAAAGGGTAGAGAAGTACCGGATTGGTTGCTAAGAAGAATAGTACGGCTGAAAAGCCGCAAATAAAAAGAACGCCTTAATTAGTAGAGAGGAAGGTGCATAAAAACTAAAACATCTTCTCACTTTAACTCTTAATTAGATTTGAGGTAAATTATTAAAATCCCCACTCTTTCAACTAAGCTTGATCAAATTTAAAGATGGGAGTTTATTGAATACCTTACATGCCCAAGCCATTTAAAACTCTCCAATTTTACCCAATTGATAGTATAGCCTTTCTTATAATAGTCCGAATGCGATAAGATATGTGTTTATGGCTATAGCAGGCCAGTAGCATATTACGGTCTGTTCGGATTATTGTAAAAAGAGCTATAATTTCAAGTTTATGTCTGCTGCTCAAATCTAGGCACATGCTGATTGCTCTTTTTTTATCCTAGTCCATAATTCTGGTTATCAGTACTGCGACCCAGAGGTACTCCAACATCACTAACTTCAGAAGAGCAAAGTACTCTGATAATCTGGAACTTCAAAGGAAGGTCTCGATATTACCTCTTTTATAACCTACCGAAAAGCTTAGTTCAGAACATAAACTAATCCCTTGATACGACTACTTTGCTGTTCTCTCACTATCATGCACAAAGAAATCTTGCTAATTTTTCTACTAAATTTGGTCTTTTCTTCATCTATATCTCCTTCTACACCTAGAATTTATTCACTAATCCCCTATTCTCTAGAGAAATAAGTAATGTTCTATATCACCGTCAGAGATTAATCTGCCGCACCGATAACTGATAGACCTTTTTATCTTCCCCCTTATCTCTTTTCTTGAGGTGAGTAAAACAATATATTTTTCCACATAGTTATAAGCTGGGAAACATAAAAACAGCTTCATGATCAGCCATTTTAAAAGTTTGATCAAGTTGAATATTCCTAAGCGTCGTACTTGCCTTATACGAACAATAACATCCCAATGTAAGGAGAGTCAATGCAGTAAAAGCAAGTGTAATAGATACTCCTAAATGAGACGTTGTTAAACTTATACCAACAGCAAATGCTCCAGATAATATAAAAGAAGAAGCAGCATAAATTATTTGCTTTCTACTCTGAGCTCTTGCTTCTGAGAATTGAGATTTTACTGCTGAACTTTGTTCAGAGACTCGAGATAGGTTACTAGTCCTTTTACTATAACCTTGTTTTACATTAACACCCACAGACTCAGTGACAACTTTTGAATCCATCTCATCCCGGATTAATATATCAGGATTTTCCTGCTGTTCATTAGTTAGAATAAGCTCATTATACAAATTTTCTCCAGAGCAAAAATGTGAGGGATCGATACTCAAGCATTCCTCAATGACTTCTAATCGTTCTATATTTCTTCGTAATATACTATTTGCTAATAGCAATCTCTTACATTGTGTCCCTTTTGCATCTATCTCTTGTTGCAGCTTTAATATTTTAATTTCATAGTCTTCACGTAACTCAGCTTTTCCTTCCGGTATATCTGCATTCTCCACTTGTATACACGAATCTTTGGTTTCTCCTTTTGTCTTTTCCGCTCTGAGCACATACTCATAATCATCTTCTAACCCATTTATTTTTTGCCTTAATCGTTGATTGTTCTCATTCAGACCATTTATAACTTCCTGCATCTTTTCTTTTTCATCAAATAGCAATTGCTTTTCTTCTTTCGCTGTAGCAAGTTTTTCCTTAAGTTTATCATTTTTGTCTAGAAAACCCTTATTCTCCTCTTCAAGCTCATCTACTTTTTTCTGTAACTCTTGAACCTTTTCATCTAAAGATTCATTCATCTGCTCCAATACCTTCAATCCTGATTCAATAGGCATGTTTTTAGGATAATTTTGTGCTGATCCGTTATTACAATCTCTGAAAACTCCTTCTACAACATCTATCAAAACTCGCATATTTATTTCAAGATCTATTGCTTCTTTACTTAGTGAAGTATTACTCTGCTGTTCTGCGATTTCTTTGATTTTTACCAAATTACTTACTACTACCTCCATAGGCGCAACAATTTTACTCATGCCACTTACGCCGAACTCATTACTCAGATCTGCATTACTAGTATAATCCTCACCAGTGGTAACTAGGTTAGATGGATTGGCAGGGGGTTTAATCGGGGTACTCGTATCAACAGAAGCTCCAAATGGCATGAACAGGCGACTTCGGCTGCTCTCAATCGATCTACCTAGTGAAGGTATATCACTATTATAAAGTGTTCTATCATCACTAGAGGCAACTTGCTCTTGTCTATAATTTGTAGAAGTTTCTGTTGAACTAGTACCATTTTTCTGATCTTTTCTACTGCTTTCATTCATAAAGCGATTCACCTCCATTACTGTTCTAACGTTCTTTCCAAGTTCTTCCCTTTCGGTTATAACATGAGATTCATTTTTTGCATAGTTCGTTTCGTCATATATTTGTTTATATCCTCCGTAAGATAATATCGGTTGTAGCACCTTATTCTCTACTGCCTCATCGTAGAAAATCCTCAGCTTATCACTTGATAGTATTGCCGTAGCTTCTTCTACCCCAGAATGCAATTGAGAACTTTTATTCTTGCATGAATTAACATGGTTCAGTAGAAAAATCTTAACAGAGTTTTGTTTGTATTCACTAAGCTCCTCTAATGTAATCCCCATAACTTCTTCTTTTGATTTTATGTACCCTAGAGCGTTTTCAAAGTCTTGCCTGTTAGAGGTGAGAGGTTGAGCTTTTTTTAACTTTTTAATCTTACTCCATTTTGGATTTATACCATTAACTTCAACAACTGGGGCAACACTTACAGAGTCAATCTCATTAAACACAATACCGTGATTATCTTGATCCTTCAGGAAAGCTTCTAGCTGTTTTTTAAATTCCAGTAAATTACTTAATTTACTTTCAGTAGTTTTAGACTTTGTGATTTGATCATTAACGTTCTTAGCTGCCTGGTTGTTCTTTTCATCAGTCATTATTTTCTTTTTTAATTTACCAAAGAGTTTGTCCCGTAGTTTTTTAAGTTCCTTATTATCATTACTAAATATATTGTTCATCTTGTCTTGAAAATCTCCTTTTCCTTTAAACCCCAAAACAGTATATAGATCTTCTTCACCACTCTGCTGATCGGATTTTGTATTTACAACCATAACCTTACCTAACATTAACGTAACAGAGCAGATACTGCTGAACAGAACTTAAGAGCGAGGTTAAAACCCACTTAGTTAAAGCCACCAGCACTTCTCCGGTTAATTGTATCAATATACTTCTGAAAACAACATATCTATTGACCTTATTCTTGGGAATATAAATAGCGCAATGTCAAAAAGTGCATCACCTATGGTCTCCAAAAAAAACTTAGTGGTAGCTGTTAAATCAAGATTTCCAGAAGATACCCAATAATTCCAGACATATCTCTCCAGGCCTATTTGTATATAAAATAGGTCTTTTTGGAGTAGTTAGGTATTGTAACTTAGTTACAAATTTAGTACCATAGCGTTGTTTTCATGATATAGGGAGGTTTAAATGCCAATAGAAACAGAGCGTCACGCTGCGGTACTTAAAAAACTACAAGATGTGATAAAACACGAAAATCCTGACATTGTGGCTGGAAGGAAGTTAGCTATTAAAAGGTGGGTCGAGACCTATGTAGATCACATAAAATGCTTTAAAGATGATAAGCTGGAGTTTTTGTGCCTCATATTCAAAGATGAAGGTTGCTGGGTAAAGTTAGATAAAGACAAGCCAGGTACAAGGTTAAATAATACTTTTTTGCGTGAAAGGGTTACTGAAGAAAAAATAGATGAAAGAGATAATTCGCTTCGCATAAGAATAGATAATCCACTCCGCAGATACGAGATGGCTTGTAGTTACTGTGTGGTAGATAAAATCCATCAGCTCTTTGAAGAAAGATTTAAAGCTTATAAAAAAAGGGTTCCTTCTGGTGCATTTAAAGGCAAAACTGAAACTAAAATTAACGAATACGTACGAAAATCCCTGTTAGGTAGTATGAAGAGAAATGGTGATGTATTTAACTTCTGGATCGATAAAGAATCTGGGGAATTAAAGCAACCTAGTAATGCAGAAGAGGGTTTTGACAGTGCTGTAAAACTTAAGTGGAGTGAAGGAGTAGAGTATTTTTATAATCTGTTGAAAGAAGAAGATAAAGAAAAGAAGCTCACAGAAGCTATTCTTGCTCTGTCCCGCGTTCAATCTGTTGAGAAAGATGCTCCTATTTTAGATTTTTGTGTAAATAACATAACTGATAAAGGCGTTCTTTTACAAAGATTGCTACGAAAAGATAAGGGAGTGTATGCTCTTCTTGCTGAATTAATAGACTCATGTTTTTTTGATACAGTTCATGATTTGATGCAGTGCTGGTGTTATAGAGGACTTTTAGAACAAGGAGATCATTCGGACAAGATATTCTCACAGCGAGAATATGAAGTTCTTCTTTCATCAATTTCAAATGTAATGTTGAAAAATCCTGAGTCAAGTGTTCAAGCAAGATCTCTTATTATGAAGATTTGGGAGTGTGATAGACTGAGTGAATACAAAAAGGCTGCTGTTAATACTTCTAATTATACAGTTCACATAAGTGGTATGCTTGCAGGATTAATAGTCAATTGGAAACGAGAAGATGTTTGTAAGCCTGATGGGAAAGAAGAAATAGAGAAAGAAGAAATAAAAAATATAATCTTATTTGCTCGAGATTCCTTTCCTGAAAAGTTTTCACTTTTTAAAGAAGTCATGATAGAAAATCTTAGATTATGTGGCAGAGAAGGAAAGAAGGAAGGTATGGACTACGTCAAGTTAGCAGAAGAGTTATTGTTTTCTAAGTTAGAGAGAGAACCCTTACCTGCTAGGAATGGTGGTTCCAGAGTAATAGTAGAAGCTGAAGATCCCAGTTTTTCTCGTTCTCCCATAAGACATGATGCTTCTGGTGATGGGCCAGGGTCCGAGCTTGAATCTCCTGATGTGAGTCCTTCTGGTTCTCCTGAGAGGAAAAAGCCCTTTACGCCTAGTGGTAATAAGTAGTCTTTCATCAATGTAAGTGGTTTTTCTGGTCCTAGTAAATAGAGAGGTGTTTTGCGTCTTTAGTGAGAAGTTTAGTAGATAGAGATCTTGAGGGTTTTAGACGAGAATTTGAGTCTTTTCTAGATCGTTGTCCATTTTTCTTGCATCATGTGGGTGTAGGTCGTTTCCTTCCTATATTCTTTTTTAGTATGTTTGCTACTGCACATGATGCTGGAATTTTAAGAACAGATGAAAAAGTATATTTTCGTTTTGATAATCATGGTGTTAATCCGCGTACAGGCAGAAATAGAAATACAGGAAACCTAAAAGTTGCTGTTTTGACTCGTAATCTTGACGGACAGCAGGTTGTAAGATGTTACAGCATTTCTGACGTCCCTAATAGTGATGGGTTAAGGTTCAGTACAAGGGAAAGAGATGCTCTAGTGCGAGAGATTAGACGGCAAAATCCAAATTTAATGGAAGAACACCTAAGCTTTGAGCAATACAAAGTATGCATGCATGGAAAGGGCAAGGGTCAGGGAGAGAGAATTTCAACAGTATTTGAAGTGATTCGTGAAGAAGATCATGAAGGTAGAAGTGAATTTGGCGAATATTCAGCATCTGAGGTTAATTATATTAGACGAGAAATTTTACATGATCATAGAGTGAACATTCGTCACTTAAGACGAGAAATAAGAAGACTTGATAGACATGACAGAGTTGCGGCAGGACTTAGACGCGCCAGAATAAGGCAAGGACTTGATAGAATCATTACTTTTGCACAAGTAGCACCAGGTCAACAACGAATTGACAATTTTATAGAGATGATAGCAGGAAACGAAAGGCAAGATGTAAGAGATAGAATGTACGAAGAAATTTTGCCATACATAACTCGAATCTATCGTCGTTACGCAGACCATACGCGTCAAGTTAAGAGATTGTGAGCAAATTTAGAGAGGTTAAAGTGGATACTCTAGCCCTTCTACGTTTGTCTTTTAATGAAAATCGCGACCAAGTTATAGTGAGTTTTTTAAGAAATGCTTTTAAACTATTAATTTTGGTTAATACTAAAAATAACTCTCTAACCCGCCTTTTTAGCTCAATAAATGCCTTTGTTAAGCTAAGTTCTGTATTCTTTTTCACTTCTGTGCAACCAACTATGCCGTGAAATATAAGAATTGCGCACAATTTAGCATATAGTTCACATAATACTCTGCATGGCTTTCCTTTTAGCTTATCAAGCCTGATATGGCTTTTATACAATTTATAGCTCTTTTTACAATAATCCGAACAGACCGTAATATGCTACTGGCCTGCTATAGCCATAAACACATATCTTATCGCATTCGGACTATTATAAGAAAGGCTATAAATAATAACTCAATTTGCCACCTTACTCTGTAAATCGTTAATACTTGCTCAGCACTAATTTTATTTTCTGGAACATTAGTTATAAATATTGACCAGTTCAACAATTTTTGATTTCTTTTAGAGGATCTGCGATCTTGCTAATCTATTAGCTTTCCTTCTTCTGCCCATAGACTGTTCTTCAGTTAGTTTCTGACATATAATTCTTACTCTAATTTTTGCTTCTTTTCCTAACAATACCTCGTTTTCTAAAAATAACTTATCCTCTCAACATTCTAATAACTCCATTTTTTGATTTGTTTCTACATCATATATGTTGGTATCGACGACTTATGAAATAAGCTCCTATTTCATTGATTTGTTTAAAAGAACTTGGCACAAAATAACCGAGATCAGATATTAGCAAATCATTGCTTAATATATTACTTAAATGTTTCCTATATCCCTGGTCTGATCTTACCCCCTCCGTTAAATTAAGTTGGTCTATTATCTGATTCATGTAGTCGAAAACTAATTGTAACTTTATTCCAGACTTAGTATTGCTTTCATAGCCACTGTAGCTAGTACCATAACCTTTATACATCTCTTCCATACTGTTAGGTAGAGTAATATAGCTACTGTCCAATAATTTAACACTATTAAATTGCTGTAAGATTTTGCAATCAACTTGCAAGATATTTTTAAAGAGAATCACAGATTCATTATACATCCTTTTCATAAATTCCACTGCTTCTTCAGTAAATCTAAAATCCAAACCTTGTTTTGTTATATCTATCGAGTCCTCGTTTAGTAATTGACACATTGTTTCTACGCTACAATTATCAACTCCTATATTACCCAAGACCATGGCTTTTACGAATGATGAACCTTTTAGCTTTCTCTTTCTTTTTATAAACCTTGTTGTAATTGAGATTTTCTCTGCTTTTTCATTAAAAAATTCTTTGAGCTTTTTTGATAAGCAAGTTATTTTATTCATTGGTTCTCTCACTAAAAGTATATCTGGGAGAACTTATACCTTATTATTCTATCTCTTTCATACCTTTATTTCCTTAACTTGACGCGTATGGAAATTCCATCAACTGTTATTGGGTTATTAAGTGTTATAGCTTGCATGTTCCTCCTTAAAAAGTTAATTAAATAAAAGTCTATATCGGCTTTTACATAACTAATTTCTTTGTATGGTGCTATAAATAGGATTAGCTTTGATAAGAATCTTTTCTGTGTTCAATTGAAGTAATAACTACTGTATGTTCTGGTACATCTATATAATAAAGTATACGATAGGTACTCACCCGTAGACTACGTTGTCCACTTAAGTTATGCTTTAATGGCTTTCCAAGTCCAATTGGATCAACTGTTAGACGCTCCATTATTGCCTTCTTAATCATTAACTTTACTTTTGCTGGAAGAGCCGGAATGTCTTTCTTTATAACAGATTCTGAATAGTCTATATTGTAAGGCTTAATCCCAGAAGGCATCTTGATGTTTAACCCTCTTTTCTTTATAGCGTTCGTCAGCAATCTTAGATAATTCCATATCTTCAATTTCTTCTTCCATTAATTCAGTTAATAACTTTAAAACGGACTTGTCTTGAGATTGTGCTACACTAACAAGTAAACCAGTTAGCTGCTCTATGGAATTTGTATGAGCTTTAGAATCCATATTAACTATATACCTACAACTTCTTATATTTTAACATTTTTATGTAATTTTGTCAACCATATTAGATCCCTAGAATCGTTTGTAGCAAGGCCATTTGATCAACGCCATTTATCTTTCTAATCATATTTTCAGCATCGATCTCTATTAATTCATTACCACCTATAGTAAGTTTATAATAATGGGCAGCTACAGTACACTTCAGCGTTGCTTTCTCAGCAGGTTTCCAGTTGCCAAAGTCAAACTCTTTAAAAATGCCTCTTAAATTGATTATTACTGCTTCAATATCATTACCTTGCATTCCTCCACGGAGCGTTAAAGATACTGAGTTTCCATCTATCAAGCCAAAAAGTCTAAATAGTTCTGAATCATACTCAGCAAAAGTAAAGTCTGCTTCAAGCTTTTCCATGCCCATGTCAATATTTATTGGAATATCCATACCACCAGCTCTGTACTCTTCGGTTTTTATGGTAAGCTTCGGCAAGGTTATTTCATCTATTTTTCCTGCATAACCCCGGCCATCAACAAATACGTTAAAATTTCTCAGTATTTTCGGTAACACTTTGCTTTCTCCTAACTTATTACACTATTATTTACGAGATGAGATTTGAATGTTATTTGCTCAGCCGGATATGGTAGTGTAAATTCGAAATCAAAATATACTTTCCCGCTTGCAATATTTGTTGGTGTATTGAGCTCTGGAGTTGCATAACATTTTCCGCTAATAATCGCTCCTTGTACTTTTAAATTGGCCAAATAAGAATTCACCCCCTCAATCACATCATCTATATAAGTTTTGGTGATATTGCGATCAACTGCCCATAAATGAGCTCGAAGTAGACTATCATTGATTAAATCTGCAGTCCTTCTCACTGACAGAAAAGCCCATTTTGAGTCATTTGAACATGTTCTATTTCCCCAAAGCCTATAGCCGTTTTGATGAATTATCGTTGTTACTTCATTTTCATTTAAGTGGTTTGCTCTGCAATTTGCATAACCTAAGCTAAAATCAATAGGCCTGCTTGTGCCAACAATACCATTTATCTCTTTATTTGAAGGTGAATGCCAGAAGCCTTGTTCGCTGTCTATTTTAGCTATTAAACCAGCTACAAATGGACTCGATGGCAAGATTTTTTCTTTTCCTTCAATAAATAACTTAATCCATGGGTCAACTACGTAAACTCTTGAGCTGCCTACACTTTTTCTCCATTTTATTGCTTCTTCATCATTAGTATTTGGTCCGTCTGCAACAATAATTGCTCTTAATTTTTCTGCTATGGAAATTAAAGCACTCACTACTGGATTTACTCCATCTATTTCAGGTAACTGATGAGTAAACTGAGGTGCAATTAATATTCTTGGAGCAACATGAACTATACTTTCACTACTGAGGAATGCCTCTATCCCTTGATATTCTCCAGTCTCTTTATCAACTCCACCGATTATACTTTGAATAGTTTCACTTTCTTTGAGCTTTGGATCGCTGTTTTCACTTTCTTTAACTCGAATAACTACTACTGTTGCACCAATCTGGGAAAATATTCCATTTATTGCAGAAGGTAAACTGCCACTCTTTCCGAGCTTTGCTGCTTCCTTTAAGCTTCCTGCAACTAACACTGGTTTATTTAGCGGAAATTTTTGCTCATCTGCTTCAGGTGCAGTACCAATTACACCTATCACTGATGATTTAGCTGTACGTACTGTCTTTGCTCCTGAGGTTACCTCAATAACATTTACGCCATGTAAAAATTCTTCAGCCATTTCTTTGTATTTTTTTCCTGAAATCATCTAGCAAAGTCTGTAGCTCATTTTCACTTTTGGCTTCTTCAATCTTTCTTTTGGCTAAATCTTCAAGCTCTTCACATTTAATTATTGCTTTTACTGCTTTTTTCACTTTTTCCTCAATTATTCTTGCCATTTCAATAACCGTAATACCACGGACTTTTGCTAAAGGTTCTATAATTTCTTTATCCTTTTCATCTATAGATTCTGGTGCTGCTAGAATGCTTTTTGCGGCTTCCGCTTGAATCTCATAAGATTTAGCTTTTTGGTGAGAATGACCTGCATATTGGTGAGTATGATTATCATAATAGAAACGCATACTATCAAATGCACAAAGCTTCGCATTATCCAGTAACTCCTTTTGTATATCTTCTTTAGTACGCTGAGCAATTTTTCCTCCTTCTGTTAAACAATAGCTTTTTTGCCAATCAAAATCTTCTGGTGCTTCATACCAATCATTTTCAGTTGGCTTGCTTTCAAGTGTTGTTGTTTCTACTTGTTTATCATTTTCAAATCTAATGTAGATAGACATTGTTTGTTACCTCCAAATCTCATACGTGTTAGATAATCCTGGACATTGCCAACCCCTGAGCGTCCTTTCCACATCTACCTCAAGCCCTGTGGTGAGAAAATTGCTACGTATGTTATAAATCCCCCACTGAATAAATTGACCATAGTTGTGTACATAATTTGATGCAAGCATACCTTGACTAACTTGTGTTCTGGAATACAGATAAGATGATGTGTAAAGTAATATTGCAACTGTTTTTCCTGCTGGAATCTCCACATTACCAGATCCGGCTAACTTGCTATCAGAACTCGTGTATTGGTAAACATTTTTCCATACTATTTTTGAAATACTTGATTTATTAGAATTAGTGTTATCAGGAGTTCCCACAAATAATCCTGCTCCCCCATACTCCGTACTCGAATACGATGATCCAACAAATTCCATTGTCTTATTTATGTTCACATTGGTTGTATTTTTTACAAATACTACTCCAAGTGCAGCATACGGGTAATAGTATATCTCATCATAACTACCCGAAAAACTTTTTGTGCATAACTCTCCGTAAATAAATGTTCCTTTACTTCCCTCTATAAAACTTAGTTGTCTTGGCCGATAAAAACTAACGTAATCTGTATTGTACGTATGGCTACCTGCTAGTAGTTGTAACATATAGTCAGTTTTTGTTATATCACTACTCCACTTTCCAAGCTCTGTCGTAAAAGTTCCGTGGCCAAAATAATTATTTTTTCTGCCAAGTACACCAAATAAGAAAGGTAATGACCCTGGTTCAACCATGTTGCGCTTTCTTATTTCATTTATAAGAGACGCTTTTAACTGTTCATCCCGAGTTTTTACCTCATTCAAGATGTTTTCAATTCGAGTTTCTATTTCCCTAATAATTGATGAGCCACTTGGCACATCCATACGCGTCAAGTTAAGGAAATAAAGGTATGAAAGAGATAGAATAATAAGGTATAAGTTCTCCCAGATATACTTTTAGTGAGAGAACCAATGAATAAAATAACTTGCTTATCAAAAAAGCTCAAAGAATTTTTTAATGAAAAAGCAGAGAAAATCTCAATTACAACAAGGTTTATAAAAAGAAAGAGAAAGCTAAAAGGTTCATCATTCGTAAAAGCCATGGTCTTGGGTAATATAGGAGTTGATAATTGTAGCGTAGAAACAATGTGTCAATTACTAAACGAGGACTCGATAGATATAACAAAACAAGGTTTGGATTTTAGATTTACTGAAGAAGCAGTGGAATTTATGAAAAGGATGTATAATGAATCTGTGATTCTCTTTAAAAATATCTTGCAAGTTGATTGCAAAATCTTACAGCAATTTAATAGTGTTAAATTATTGGACAGTAGCTATATTACTCTACCTAACAGTATGGAAGAGATGTATAAAGGTTATGGTACTAGCTACAGTGGCTATGAAAGCAATACTAAGTCTGGAATAAAGTTACAATTAGTTTTCGACTACATGAATCAGATAATAGACCAACTTAATTTAACGGAGGGGGTAAGATCAGACCAGGGATATAGGAAACATTTAAGTAATATATTAAGCAATGATTTGCTAATATCTGATCTCGGTTATTTTGTGCCAAGTTCTTTTAAACAAATCAATGAAATAGGAGCTTATTTCATAAGTCGTCGATACCAACATATATGATGTAGAAACAAATCAAAAAATGGAGTTATTAGAATGTTGAGAGGATAAGTTATTTTTAGAAAACGAGGTATTGTTAGGAAAAGAAGCAAAAATTAGAGTAAGAATTATATGTCAGAAACTAACTGAAGAACAGTCTATGGGCAGAAGAAGGAAAGCTAATAGATTAGCAAGATCGCAGATCCTCTAAAAGAAATCAAAAATTGTTGAACTGGTCAATATTTATAACTAATGTTCCAGAAAATAAAATTAGTGCTGAGCAAGTATTAACGATTTACAGAGTAAGGTGGCAAATTGAGTTATTATTTAAATTGTATAAAAGCCATATCAGGCTTGATAAGCTAAAAGGAAAGCCATGCAGAGTATTATGTGAACTATATGCTAAATTGTGCGCAATTCTTATATTTCACGGCATAGTTGGTTGCACAGAAGTGAAAAAGAATACAGAACTTAGCTTAACAAAGGCATTTATTGAGCTAAAAAGGCGGGTTAGAGAGTTATTTTTAGTATTAACCAAAATTAATAGTTTAAAAGCATTTCTTAAAAAACTCACTATAACTTGGTCGCGATTTTCATTAAAAGACAAACGTAGAAGGGCTAGAGTATCCACTTTAACCTCTCTAAATTTGCTCACAATCTCTTAACTTGACGCGTATGGTTGCATAAATTGGCTCTTCTTTGGGCGATTTTGAACTCTGCGAATTTTCTATTAAAATTTTACTCTTCTTCTCTTGATAATTTGATATCTCTTTGTATACAGACTCTTCATTTAATGAACTTCCATAGCCTGAATCTTCTCTCTGCTCATATAAAGGATTTTCCTTTTGCTTTTTCTCTTGATAATTTGATATGTCTTCATATTCAGACCCCTGATCTAATGAACTTTCATAGCCTGAATCCTCAGAAGGATTTTCCTTAGCATCAGGCATACTAAAACTATTAGCTCCTTTTAGTAAAGAAGATGTAGACTTTGCCTTGCTTTCTCCATCTGAGGATATTTCTGATTTAAAGCGTACCTTCCTCGAATCTGGAGCAGCCGGAGGTGCTGTTGTTGGTCGCTTTATTTGCCTCATGCGATTACCACCTAATTTTTCTTTCGGCTGTTCTTCTTTTCGCAGCTCAAAAGTACCTTCCTTTTGCTTTCTACCTTCCAAACTCACTTCGTGTGATCTATCTTTTCCTTTACTCTTTTCACTTTGTTCTAAATTTAAAGAATCTTTTAAAATATTATTTTTTCTGAAATCTTTTTCTAATTGTTCCAAGAGATCAATTTTTTTTAAAATTCTTGTATACTTAGCTGCTGTTTCTAAAGTGAAACTTGACAACTCATCATTTACAAAATTACTTATACTACTGTTCTTGGTTGGAAAATTTTTTCCCAAAATTCTATTCATTAATGTTTTAAAAAGACCTAATGGCTGTTCTACATAATTGTTCAAGTCAGTATATATAACAAACTCAGCTATACCTTTTGCCTCACCTGTAAAACCTTCTAATGCATGAGATAAATCCCTTAACGTTTTGTTATATTGTTTCTCTGCATTTCCTAGCTTTACAGCTTTGATCAGAGAATCGAGATTTTTTTTATAGTTCTCACTTTTAAATGGATTATTCATACTAATTACAGCTCATTATTTATTGAAATATAGATCTAAAATATTAAGATCTAGTAAATATTACTTTTGTAATTCATGTAGAACTATAGCTATAATAAGTAAGATTCCCTACGTCATACCGCCGCGGTATCTCCAGATCCCGCTAACAACTTACTATTACCCACAAATATGAGGTTCGTGAGCAAGTCGCCATCCTTCTGCTAAATCAAAGAGACGTTTATATCCTTTCCAAAGAACATAAGGTCCTGGTTCTGGGTCATTTTTTCTTGCTAAATGGCCTCCAAGTTCATGAAACAGCTTCTTTTATGTTGGGAACTACACTTGGACATGGTTTTCTGTGTATTTTAACGTATAAAACTTTCCATTCCTCTTCAGCTAATAAGGTAGTACATGGTAATGTTGGGTTAGCTCTTGCAATTGATGTAATAAAGAAGATCCTCCAAGCAATAATACTCATAACTGTTAGATATCTCATTAGTCTTTCTGCTATTCCAAGCCTACATTCTTCAACTTTGAGACCGAATTTAAAATTTTATGTAATATCTCTATTTTCCATCTAAGGCAATTGTAAGTTAAAAACGTGATATAAAAGAGATAAGAGAGAAAGATAACCCTGCTCACTAGGAATAGCGGGCGTGCGCGACCGAAAGGAAATTGGTATTACAACCGTTGGTATCAAGGTACGCTAGCCCTATCTCTCGATACGTTTGAATAGTTGCTTGGGACATATATATGCACCCGTTTACAATCTTAAATTAACTAAAACTATCGAGGTTTATTATGGTTACATCTTATCAAAATTTTATTGGCATTGACATCGGAAAATTTAAAAATGTCGTTGCAATTCACAAACAGAAGAATGCTGTCGAATTTGATAATAATGCTTCTGGTTGGCAACAATTATTTCAAGAGTTTTCAGATATTCTACCTAATGCTTTAGTGACTTTAGAAAATACAGGGAAATATGAGCTTGGCTTATCACATTTTCTTACCGACAAAAATATTGCCGTGCATCGAGCTAATACTCGTAAAGTAAAAAGCTTTATTTTATCTCACGGAACTTTAGCAAAGTCTGATAGATCAGATGCAAGAGCTCTTGCTCAATATGGATTTGAACGCCATAGAACTATCTCTCTATTTGTACCTACCTCTACAGAACAATCAACTTTGGCTGCACTTTGTCAACGTCGTGATGATATTACGCAAATGAGAACTCAAGAAAAATGCAGACTTGAAGCACCGGAAAATGATCATATAAAAGAAAGCTGTCAAAAGACCATTGAGTTTTTCGATAGTCAAATAAACGAACTCAATGATACTATACAAAAGATTATTGATGAAAGCCGCGAATTACAACAACGCCAAAAAATTCTTAAAACAGTTCCTGGAATAGGTAAAAAGTTATCACAAGATTTTTTGTGTTTAATGCCAGAGCTTGGTTACTTAAATAGAAAAGAAGTAGCAAGTCTTGCCGGAGTTGCACCGCATCCAAAAGAAAGTGGTAAAGCTGTTGGTTACCGAAGGATTACAGGTGGTAGAAGTAACGTTCGTTCAAAGCTCTTTACAGCCGCTATGGCTGCTACAAGGTCGAAATCTATACTTGGCGCCTTTTATTCTAAGCTTGTTGAAAGTGGTAAGAAGAAGATGGTGGCTATAACAGCCCTAATGCGTAAAATTATAGTAATTGCTAATACAAGACTTAAAGAAGCAATTAATTTGCATACTTAAAAATCTTCACAACGGTAACTGAAATTGGCTAATGAATATGTGCGTCCACACAGACTTAAAGCACATATTCATTAGCTTAAGCAGAAATTGCTGTGGTAGCTGTTTGATATAAAATTCTATTTCTATGACAAACGGGTTTTTATTGCCCATATAATTTGCAAAATTACACAAATAAAAAAATTTTTAAAAAACATAGTTGATACCAACTAATTTTTTCAACAGCTTCATCGAAAGTATTAACTGAAAGATTCGTTAATAGCATCCATTCTAGCGGTTTTTTTTTAAGGGAAGGGGAGTTTTCTCAACAACATAAACTGCATAAAGTGGTAATTTAGGTAGTTCTTCCGTCTTATGCCTAATATTATTCTTAGATGGATTCATCATAAACTTTCCAAATCTAACTTCCAAACGTGCTGTTCTTTTTGGCTTATTATCTTTTACAGGAACTTCAACTTCTACCGTACCTGTACAATGAGAGGATTTAATAAATGCCCATAACTTCTGCTCACCTTTTTCAGGATATCGAGATTTTCTATTTACTGCTCTATCTCTGCATGCTCTAACTAGCACTGCCGAATTAAGATTATGTGCAAGCTCAAAAAAGTCATATATATCTGCTTCTCTATCGCATACAGTTATAGTCTCAGTTTGAGTTGGATCAATAATATTATTTGTTTTTCTTAAAGTTTCCAACCACTTTACGCTTTCTTTATCTTCAATGCGATCGCTCTTTTTTTTAAGGTTCTCAGTTTCTTCAGGTCTTGAATAAACTTTTTGATCTAGTATCCCTAGTACCAAACCTTCTATACTAACGGCAAGAGCTGTATGCATTATAATACCTTTTGCAGTATCATAACTGGACAAATTTGCTAATCCGCTTGTTTTTTTATGGTTATTATATACAATGTAACTGGTATCTTGAATGACAAGAACCCTCTTGTGAGCTTTTGTTCTCTCAACCGTCTTATTAATATGTGTAGCTAAAATATCACTTTCTTTTACATTCTCATTTTGAAAAAAACGGTATGCTGCTTTTGCTTCTGACCAACTTCCGCATGCCTCATTAATTGAGCTTTCAGGTAAACTTATCAAACTATCAGCAATCTTTACTAATCGGTCAGTTAATCTTTTATCTCCAAATTCATTTTTAGCCCATTCACTACTTTTACTTGCCATTTTACACCCTCAATATTTGCAAACTTTAATATTGTAATATTTTACTTTTTAGTCCATTTATATTTGTGGGTAATAGTAAGGAATGACACCGTCTTGGATGGAAACCAGTGTCAGCTACTTTCATGACACCATCACAAGGTGAAACTGGATCGCAGTGGGCTTTGTTGCATCGCTCAAGTGAAAAGAACTGGCAGTTACTGACAAAATTCATTATAAATAGCCATTTAACTGTTGAAGAAAAAATATGCCACAAAAAATGAGAGTCAGTAACTGCCATGAATATAACAAATTTCTCCAAGAAAGAGGAAGCATTTTTTGTTATATCAATGACGCCATAGAAAATTGGTACGAGAATTGTCCAAAAATGCAGGGCGGCAACTATATTTATAGTGATAAAGTTGTGATTTTGGTGCATATAATCGTCAGTTTCTTTAGAATTGGTTTAAGACAAACAGTCGGGTTTATAAAAGGGTATTTGTAACAAATAGGAAGAGATTTGGCAGTTATCAGCTATTCACAAGCATCAAGAAGGTTTAAGAAACTTAATATTAAGATAAATGATTGCAGAAAATAATATGGAAGATATCGAAATTGCTATAGACAGTACAGGAATTAGTATATACAACAACATACAGCAAGGAAAATAGCACTGACAGAAAATATCGTGGCTATGAGCAAACGAGAAAATTGCACGTAATGTTGAATATAAACAACAAAAAAGCCATAGCTGTAAAATACAGTAACGGTGTCTACTCTGATCACTATGGAGCTTGTGATTTGCTAAAAGAAGTTGATTTTCAGCATGCCATAAAAGCACTATATGCAGATAGAGCATGTGATAGGCACAAGTTTTATAAGTTGTGTAACGAATATGATATAAAGACAAAAATTCCACCAATAAACAATGCGGCAGAACATCCAGAAATAGATTATATGTCTAACAGGAATGCTGCTATTAGGTTAATAAAATTATACGGTGAAGATGGCATGAAAGAATGGAAAAAAGAAGTAAATTATGGGAAAAGATCTTATATTGAAGGGTTTTTCTCAAGATTAAAGCAAATATTCGGATTTAGTTTTAGGAATAAATCTGAGATAAATCGAGAAAAAGAACTAAATGCTATTTGCTTAATAAATTCACTGATATTGGTATGGCTAAATTTGAGATAGTTACATGAATTTACCATAAATCACCATCTCATAAAGTGTGATGCAACAAAGCCATCCCAGTGTCTGGGCACTGGGATGACACCCTTTTGGATGGAAACCAGTGTCAGGTACTCGGATGACACCATTTACAACCACTCTCCTACCCTTTCTAGCTGTTTATAGCTGTTAAATCTCAGGAATTTATCAAAATATGGAGAGGCAATAAAGGGTGTGGAATTACTTAAATAGTTAGATAAAAAACCAGGCAGATCATTTTTTAATTCTTGCATTTTGTATCTATAATTTTGTATAGAAATAACTTTTATTTTATCATAATCAAGTTTCCAATAAGCAAGTTCTGAGACTTCTCTTTTTGTTATATGTTCTACCGCTAAGGCTTGTAAAATTAATTGCGGAAAAAATCCCGACATTACTTCTTCATTGGAAGGTGGTGTACCAAGCTTATAGTCTATAATTGCCACTTGCCCACTTGGTAGATACTCAACTCTATCACATCTTGCTATCAGTGAAATTTCTTGTGGCTTATTTGTCATCCAAGCAGTTTCATACTGATCACAAGAACCAGTGTCACGCGCTGGAATATGAAATATCGGACAGGAAAAGTTCTTTTCCAACTCAACATAATTGCTTCGAGTTTCATCAAATTCGACAAAAGATTGAATTATCTTTTGTAGTCTTACCCACCACATATTTGAAAAATTAAACTGACTAGTCGAGAATGCTTCTCGTGCAATGCTCATTGGAGATTTTTTGTTGCGTAAATATCTTGCAAGAATGTTGTGTACCATAGTGCCAAATTCCAATATCGATGGCTTAAAATTCAAGTCTCTTAATTGTTTAAGGCCCAGTATATATTCAACGTAAAATGAATAAGGATTACGAATTAGCTTTTCTATTGCACTGCAAGACATCACCTGCATTTTTTCTTTTCTAACTTCGGTTTGAGGTTTTGGCATAGGCTGAGTACATGGAACAGTACATTCAGGCGTATTTAATATCCTTAGCCAATCACGATACGGCTGCTTCCCCTCCTTGAGTAGAATTTCCAAACGCTGCAATAGAATTGGTTTTCTATGGCTTAGCGATCTTGTAATATAAACCTTACTTGCACAAAACAAATTGTGTAAAGTATAAAAAAAATACCCCTGCTCTTCTTGCACGGAAGGAAGATTAAATTTTTCTCTCGTAAATGCATTCAAAAGCGGATTTTGAAAGCTTGGCGCTTCATTAAATCCAGCAAGTATTACAACTTTGTTGTGATATAAGCTGAATTTATTCAAGTCACTTGCTACAGAGAAAAACTCTTTCTCTAAAAATAAGGTCAGAATTTGGCTATATAACTCTAAGGAGCATTTAATTCCTACACCCTCACATGCATTTGAGAAATTACAGGTAAAATTACCTATTTCACTATTTAGCTCTGAAAAATTTATACCAGATAATATATTAATACACTGCAAATGAGTTGCTACCACATCAAAAATAGAGCAATTTATAGAACGAAGTAAAGGATTAAATATAACCTCTAACTTACTGATAATAAGTAATATATCTTCTTTGTATTTTAGCTTTTTATGGGCATTGATAGCATTTATAATATCGCTCAGGCCATTTGTACTAAAGTTGCGTAATATCTCTATTTCAAATTCAGATAAAATCCGAGTGTACTCTTCTTGAGTGTAACCAAAAGTCACTAGCCTATGTTTAAGGAGCGAAAGTAATGATACACTGCTCCAATTTGAGGTCAAAACTTCGATACTATAAAGCAGAAGCGTTATATAAGGGTAATTTTCCGGTATGGCACTGTGTTGCCTTGATAAACATGCTATACGAGCTGCAAGTAATTTATCAAAGACGACCAAAGAAATGTTTTCATAACCTTCATTTTCTATAATTAATGATGTCACTTGTGCTTCTTCCTCTCTGGAATCACAAGTGATGACTTCAATATTGCCAACATGTCCACTACTAACTTTGCTTAGATCGGCAGTTGTATCAAAGACGTAATCTAGATATTCCTCAGGACTTCCTGTTATCCCAGCCCTTTCTTCTGTCATCCCAGTGCTTGACACTGGGATCCAGTTTTCATTATACAGCCACCTGGTGCGCTCATTTAAAGTTAAGTTTTCTGGATCCCAGTGTCTGGGCACTGGAGAACACGCTTCTGGCAGAAAACTTACATCCTCTCTGCCTATACTTAAATAACCTAGCAGATCTTTCAGACAATATTGATAGTGTTTTTTATCAAGCAATTTCCAGTCTTTCTCTTTAATTTTCAAATTCAGGTTAGGCAAAATTATTTTTCCAAATGGCAGATCATATATAGCCTTAATTAACGACTTATCCTTTCCAATTCCAACAAAGATTATATATTGGTCTTTTTGTAAAGAGGTTATCATACTGTTTATGTAATCACTCTTATGTTCTAATATATCTACTACTCCTAAATCTTTTAAAATTTTATTCCATGTTTCAATAAGTAAATTTATGAAACTTTCTATTTTTTTTGAATGTTCATCGAACTCTGCCATTTGGGTATACTGAATTTTATCAAGCAATGATGGCAGGCTATAAGCTAAATCAATTGGAAAATTATCATTATTTTTTCTATTCCACTCCAATATGAATTGAATGAGTAGCAGCGTCCTTTTTGTTGGCTTGATAACTTTGACTCTATCAAGATTTAATATTAAATCCTCCTCATCGATGTTCTCTAGCGAAACTATCTCTGGCAAAATTATGCATTTTTTAGCGTTATAATTCTTGAATGCACTCAGCAGCGCTATCACATCCCTCTTGCAAGGAAGTATGATCTTTACTTCAGGGATTTTTTCTCTTTCATATTCAGAAAATATATGCTGAACCAGCACATCAAAAAGAGATTCATCCACATTAACGGTAAAAGCTCTTCCCACTAACAGTAACAATTAATACAATACTTTTATTGTATAGAAATTATTCAAAATATAAACGTGCTTGTATGCTATTATATATTAAAATCTTTTATAACATTACATGACAAACATCAGAATAGAAATTTTAAATAAATGTGAGCAAGTTGGCCGCAGATGGTTAGTCAACGTTTACTCGATTTATATACACAAAGAATTACCACCAAAATTATATGAAGAAATTTGTGGGCTATTTTATAATAAAGTCATACAAGACTGCCGTTATTATTCCTACAACGAAAACCTTGAAGAAGTTCAATATGACTTCATAGAACCACAAGCTGAGTGGGGCTTGGAGATAAGCTTCTTACCTGGCATGACCGATAATGTAGGCAACACAGCAAAACAAATTGTTAGAGAGTATTTAATTAGCAAGGGCCACATTGATGAAGGCGTTCATATCAAAGCAAGAAGTTCAAAACTTATTTTGGGTAAAGGAAGCATGCCAACCGAAGATTATATAAAGCAAGAATTCAACCCTATCACTGAGTATTGCACGCTTGTTTATAAAAAAAACGGCAATTGCTATTGGAGGCATTACGGTAAATATAAAAAGTTTACTCAGTATCAGTCCGTGAAAAAGGATGCTAAGCCTGTTAACCTAAATGTAAGTGACCAAGAGCTTGAAAAGATCAGCAGAGATGGAATCAATGGTAACGGCACTTTAGGGCTCTCTCTGGCAGCAATGAAAGCTATAAAGGATTACTTTAAAAAACTTAATAGAAATCCATATGATATTGAACTTGAGTCCCTAGCACAAACTTGGTCTGAACATTGTAAGCACAATATCTTTTGCTCTCCTATTGATGAAATAAAAGATGGCCTATACGCACATTATATTAAGCGTGCAACGCGTGAGATAAATTCTGACATATGTGTGTCAGTTTTCTCCGACAATGCCGGAGGAATAATTTTTAATGACGATTACTTAATCGTAGATAAAGTTGAAACTCACAATAGCCCTTCGGCGCTTGATCCGTTTGGTGGAGCAATGACCGGAGTGCTTGGAGTTAATCGCGATATAGTGGGTTTCGGGAAAGGCGCGGAGCCTATAATGAATACCTATTACTTTTGCTTTGCCAAAGAAGCAAAAGGCAAGTTTTATAGGGACAAAGAGCGCACTGATGAGATCTTACCGCCAAAATATATAATGAAAGAAGTGATCCACGGTGTTAATGTTGCTGGTAATTGCTCTGGTATTCCAACGCAACTTGGATCGGTATATTTTGACGATAGATTTTGTGGCAAGCCGTTAGTTTTTGTTGGCAGTGTCGGAATTATTCCGCGCAACATAAATAACGCACCTTCACATATCAAAGGGCCTAAAAACAGCGATAAAATCGTAATTATTGGCGGAAGAGTTGGAAGAGACGGAATTCACGGTGCAACGTTTTCTTCAGAGGCTTTGTCGGGAAACAGCCCTTCAACGATTGTGCAAATTGGTGACCCTATAACACAAAAAAAACTATCCAATGCCGTCATAAAAGCAAGAGATCTTGGTCTTTATAATGCAATAACGGACAATGGAGCAGGTGGGCTGTCGTCGTCTATTGGTGAAATGGGAAAAGACGGATTTGAAGTTGATTTGAGCAAGGTTCTCCTTAAAAACGATGGTATGGCTCCGTGGGAAATATGGATATCAGAATCACAAGAGAGAATGACCTTAGCAGTGCCAGAAGAAAATCTCCCTATGTTTAAGCAAATCATGAAAAAACATGATGTGGAGGTTTGTGTGATTGGAGAGTTTAATGAGAGTGGTAAAGCCGTTGTTAAATGTCCTAAAGGGACAGTAATAATGGATATCGGAACTGAATTTCTGCATGATGGTAATCCTAAAATGCATTTACAGACAAAGCCGTGGTCTAAGGGGCTTCCAGCGCCACGCGCTGGAATGACAACAAGTTCGCCTTCTTTAGAAATTGAATTAAAAGAAATGTTAAGCAGACCAAACATTTGCAGTAAAGAGTTCATAGTGGTGCAATATGATCATGAGGTTCAAGGGTCGTCAGTGCTGAAACCACTGCAGGGCAAGGGAAGAGTGTGCAGTGAAGCTATTGTTTCAAGACCAATCCTTTCTTCAAATAAAGGTGTTGTAAAATCGCAAGGATTTGGCTCAAGTTATGGAGAAATTGACACCTACCACATGGCAGCATGTGCAATTGACACCGCGATACGCAACTATGTAGCCGCAGGAGGAAATATAAATCATCTAGCGTTGCTCGACAATTTTTGTTGGTGTGATGCTTATAATCCAGAAAGGTTGTGGCAACTAAAGAGAGCTGCAGAGGCTTGTTACGACTTTGCAACTGCATTTAAAACACCATTCATATCCGGAAAAGATAGTATGTTTAACGACTTTAAGGGATATGATGAAAATGGCGAGAAAGTGATGATATCTGCACCACCTTCATTACTCATCTCAGCAATTGGAATTATAGAAGATATTGAAAATGCGGTATCGCTTGATGTAAAAATGCCAGGAGACTTAATATACGTGCTTGGAGAAACACTTGATGAACTTGGTAGATCTGAATATCAGTTATATAGTGGAATAGGTAATAACAACGTACCAAAAGTTGATGCAAAGAGCCCTAGGAAGTTGTATGAGCGTTACAACCAGGCAATAAAAGATGGCATAATTGCCTCTGCAATTGCACCAAACTTAGGCGGATTAGTTATTGCTCTGGCAAAATCGCTAATTGCAGGAGATCTCGGTGCTGAAATCGATCTTTCACTAGTGCCAATAGGAAAAATACAAAATACAGACATAATAAACAAGATAATAATGTTTTCTGAATCGCAAAGTAGAATTTTGGTTACTATTGCACCACACAATCAGAAGAGGTTTGAAGAATTGTTTGAAGGTGCAGTTTATTCATGTATTGGCAAAGTAACAGAGAAAAAGGTGCTAAACATAAAGGATGTTTTAAAAGTAGATCTGAAAGATGTGGCATGCTAATATAAAATATTTTTCTTATTATGCTAAATAACTCTTTTACTATATGTAATGTTTATTTAGAATGAATGTATGTTATTAATTTTGGGTAGGTAATTATGTCTATTTTATCGATACTCCTGTTTATCAGTCTTTCTTTACTCAACACTTCAAATAAATTGATGATATGTGCTGCCTTATTTGTGGGAGCTGCTTTAGTTGTAAATTCAATGGTTGAATTTTATGGCAGAAGCAAAGCTACGTACAACTTAATAGTGTGTACAGCGCTATGTTGTGTTTTTAAATGGCAAAGTTTTAATTTGATGATATTGATTTCATATACTGCAATTTTAGTATCTCTTCTCTCAAGCATAATTATTTTTGAAAAATTGAAGTCCAAGTTGAATTTTCATATGGCAAATTTCATTACTTTAATTATAGCATCAGTGGTTGATAGTGCCGTTGTATGTGTTGGATTACTATACAAATTTTCTGCAGGTAAATGCTTATCAATATACATTAGAGATTTAATTTTTAAGTTTTCTTATGTGTCAGTATTGAGCATCTGCTTGTTTGTAGGAATGTATTTATTTTGCTTGGCGAACAAGAAGTATTTTAAGATTTCCACATAACCTGTTTTCTGATATAGCTAAACTGACTTTGGGTCCTGGGGGTGTATTTGGTGGTCCTAATACGTAACAACAGTTTAGAATTTATAGGTAGCCTAAACCCACAACTGTACAAACACTATGATTTGAGCCTATCAGGGGGGTGTCATTCCAGTGCCCAGACACTGGAATCCAGAAAAAAGAATGGTGTCATCCCAGTGCTTGACACATAGCTGTACGAACATTCATTTTTGAAGGTAAATTGCACAGCAAATGGTGTCATTCCAGTCTGGAATCCAGAAATTTTGCTTATAACTGAGCTGATGAGCTAAAGGTAGTTGTCTTACGCTAAAACAAACGTTTTTAATTAAGTTGCATAGAACCAGTGTCTGGGCACTGGCCCACTGGTGGGAATTGCTCCTAAACTACAACGTTCGTACAGCCATACGCGTCAAGTTAAGAGATTGTGAGCAAATTTAGAGAGGTTAAAGTGGATACTCTAGCCCTTCTACGTTTGTCTTTTAATGAAAATCGCGACCAAGTTATAGTGAGTTTTTTAAGAAATGCTTTTAAACTATTAATTTTGGTTAATACTAAAAATAACTCTCTAACCCGCCTTTTTAGCTCAATAAATGCCTTTGTTAAGCTAAGTTCTGTATTCTTTTTCACTTCTGTGCAACCAACTATGCCGTGAAATATAAGAATTGCGCACAATTTAGCATATAGTTCACATAATACTCTGCATGGCTTTCCTTTTAGCTTATCAAGCCTGATATGGCTTTTATACAATTTAAATAATAACTCAATTTGCCACCTTACTCTGTAAATCGTTAATACTTGCTCAGCACTAATTTTATTTTCTGGAACATTAGTTATAAATATTGACCAGTTCAACAATTTTTGATTTCTTTTAGAGGATCTGCGATCTTGCTAATCTATTAGCTTTCCTTCTTCTGCCCATAGACTGTTCTTCAGTTAGTTTCTGACATATAATTCTTACTCTAATTTTTGCTTCTTTTCCTAACAATACCTCGTTTTCTAAAAATAACTTATCCTCTCAACATTCTAATAACTCCATTTTTTGATTTGTTTCTACATCATATATGTTGGTATCGACGACTTATGAAATAAGCTCCTATTTCATTGATTTGTTTAAAAGAACTTGGCACAAAATAACCGAGATCAGATATTAGCAAATCATTGCTTAATATATTACTTAAATGTTTCCTATATCCCTGGTCTGATCTTACCCCCTCCGTTAAATTAAGTTGGTCTATTATCTGATTCATGTAGTCGAAAACTAATTGTAACTTTATTCCAGACTTAGTATTGCTTTCATAGCCACTGTAGCTAGTACCATAACCTTTATACATCTCTTCCATACTGTTAGGTAGAGTAATATAGCTACTGTCCAATAATTTAACACTATTAAATTGCTGTAAGATTTTGCAATCAACTTGCAAGATATTTTTAAAGAGAATCACAGATTCATTATACATCCTTTTCATAAATTCCACTGCTTCTTCAGTAAATCTAAAATCCAAACCTTGTTTTGTTATATCTATCGAGTCCTCGTTTAGTAATTGACACATTGTTTCTACGCTACAATTATCAACTCCTATATTACCCAAGACCATGGCTTTTACGAATGATGAACCTTTTAGCTTTCTCTTTCTTTTTATAAACCTTGTTGTAATTGAGATTTTCTCTGCTTTTTCATTAAAAAATTCTTTGAGCTTTTTTGATAAGCAAGTTATTTTATTCATTGGTTCTCTCACTAAAAGTATATCTGGGAGAACTTATACCTTATTATTCTATCTCTTTCATACCTTTATTTCCTTAACTTGACGCGTATGGTTCGTACAGCTATGTGCTTGACACTGGGATGACATCATAGGGGCACTGGCCTACTTAACCGTCATACCGTCGCGGTATCTCAGCCGCTAACAAGTAGCGGAATGACGATTTATCAAACGCTGCTTAATTTTCCGTAACAGTTGAAAAAATCAATAGAAAATCAATATATCACTATAAATTCACGTATTTTGAGGCTATAATGGTTAATACGCTATATGGTATAATATGGACGATTTTATCAGAGTTAAGGGCGCAAGGGAACATAATCTGCAAGGTGTAGACGTCAATATACCGAAAAATAAGCTAGTTGTTATAACTGGGCTAAGTGGTTCTGGCAAGTCTAGCCTTGCATTTGATACGATTTATGCAGAAGGCCAACGCCGGTACGTTGAAAGCCTGTCAGCTTACGCGCGTCAATTTCTCAACATTCAGGATAAACCAGATGTTGAGTCGATTACAGGTCTCTCTCCTGCAATATCTATCAACCAGAAATCGATCTCAAAAAATCCAAGGTCAACAGTTGGAACTGTTACCGAAATTTACGATTACTTGCGCTTAGTATATGCACGAATAGGAGTTCCTTATTCACCTGCAACTGGATTACCAATAACAAAACAAACGGTGTCTCAAATTGTAGATACTATAATTGCGTTACCTTTAGAAACTAAGATATATATACTTGCCCCTGTTGTGCGTGGTAGAAAGGGAGAACATCTTAAAGAGATATTGGAAATTAAAAGACAAGGTTACGTAAGGTTCAAAATAGATGGTGAAGTGTACAATGTAGATGACTTGCCTAAACTCGATAAGAACAAGAAACACGACATTTTTGTGGTTGCAGATAGAATATCAATATTGGGCGATATAGGAAATCGACTGCCAAGTAGTATAGAATCCGCACTAAAACTTGGTAATGGTCTAATGTATGTAGAAATAGTAAACCTACCTGACAACCATAATTCCGAGTATAAAAATGGTCAAATTCTGACTTTTTCAGAGAATTTTGCATGCCCCGAGTCTGGTTTCACTCTTGAGGAAATAGAACCAAGATTATTTTCTTTTAACAGCCCTTACGGTGCATGTGGTTCGTGTAATGGGCTTGGTAAAAAGCTGGCTATTGATGTGAAGCTGATAGTGCCAGATGAAACTCTTTCAATATCTGAAGGCGCTTTAAAGCCAGTGGGATCAATGTTCCGTCAAGTGCACACAGGTTATGGATTTTTAAAAAGTGCAATTCTATCACTGGCTGAAAATTGTAAATTTAGCCTTGATGTTCCGTGGAAGAACATAGATCAAGAAGTAAAAGATATGATACTCTTTGGCTTCGGTAAATTTCAAGGTTTGGTCAGTATCTTAGAAAACCAGATGGATTATGATGAAACGCTTGTTGAGCGATATTGCTCTGTTACTCACTGCAGAGAATGCACTGGCTATAGATTGAGAAAAGAAGCGCTTACAGTAAAAATTGATAGCAAACATATAGGTGAAATATCAGGGCTCAGCATCGATGAATCCCTTAAATGGTTTGAAAATTTGCCAGACAAGCTCACAGAACAACAGAAGCAAATCTCAAGTAAAATATTAAATGAAATAATCAAGAGGCTAGCATTTTTAAAGAATGTAGGGTTGAATTACCTAACGCTTGATCGAGAATCTAGCACTCTCTCTGGCGGTGAGAGTCAGAGGATCAGACTTGCTTCACAAATTGGCTCTGGTTTAACAGGAGTGCTGTACGTGCTTGATGAACCCTCGATAGGCCTTCATCAATGTGATAATGATCGGTTAATTGCCACACTAAAAAACTTAAGAGACATGGGTAACACTGTAATCGTTGTTGAGCATGATGAAGATACAATAATGGCTGCTGATTATGCGATTGATATTGGTCCTGGAGCTGGCGTAAATGGTGGAAAAGTTGTTGCAGAAGGAACACCAGACCAGGTGCAAAGAAATTCGGGGAGCATAACAGGGCAATATTTGAGTGGAGAGAAAAAAATTTTAATTCCAAGGAGAAGAAAGCAAGCAACTCAGTTCATAAAAGTAATAAATGCATGTGAAAATAACTTAAAAAATGTGAACGTTAAATTTCCTATAGGGAATCTTATTTGTGTTACTGGAATATCAGGAGGGGGAAAATCAAGTTTAGTCATAGAAACGTTATATAAATATTCAGCACATAAGATACATCATTCGTCTGCAAGGTATGGTCAGTGTGATAGAATAGAAGGCCTTGAATATATAGATAAAGTTATAGAAGTTGATCAGTCGCCAATTGGTAGAACTCCTGCGTCAAATCCAGCAACATATGTTGGTATGTTCACTCATATAAGAAATTGGTTTGCAGGTCTTTCGGAGTCAAAAGCAAGGGGATATAATATAGGCCGGTTTTCATTTAATACCAGAGGGGGAAGGTGTGAGGCTTGTAAAGGTGATGGGCACTTAAAGATAGAGATGCATTTTCTACCGGACGTTTATGTGAAGTGTGAGCAATGTAAAGGGCGAAGGTATAATCGGGAAACATTGGAAGTTACTTATAAAGAAAAATCAATCTCTGATGTCCTTGATATGACGATAGATCAAGCTTGTGATTTTTTTGAAAACCTTCCAATGGTAAAAGAAAAGTTGATTTCTTTGCAGGAAGTGGGGCTTGGCTATATAAAACTCGGACAGTCGTCAACAACGTTGTCTGGGGGTGAAGCACAACGAATAAAGCTGTCCAAGGAGCTATCAAAACGATTTACCGGAAGAACATTGTATATTCTTGATGAGCCAACAACTGGATTACACTTTGAAGATATAAATAACTTACTAAAAATACTCCATAGATTAGTCGATCTGGGAAACACTGTTATAGTTATCGAGCACAATTTGCACGTTATAAAAACTGCAGATTATATAATAGACATCGGACCAGAGGGCGGAATAAAAGGCGGAGAAGTGATTGCTACTGGAACTCCAGAAGAAGTGGTAAAAATTCCAGAAAGTGTTACAGGCAGGTATCTTAAAACGTATTTATTATAAACTATTTCTTAATTATATTAGGCTAGGTTGCATATTTATGATTTGGAGATAAGAATGTCAGTATATCGATACTTTAGAAGGTACGTTGAATATGGAGTTGTACCTGCTAAGAAAGCAGAAGATAACACACTAGTTCCAGAAAATAGTTTCTATAAATCTGTACGTTACGTTGATAATGTGCTAGGACCTGTGAAAGATGTAATTTGTGGAGTTGAGAGTAAAGACAATTATAACAAGTATTATCAAGATAATGATAAATGTGAATACGTGGGCCACAGAGCAGAGGGAGTGTATTCATTGTGTACACTGGGTGCTGTTTTAGCAGCCAACATAATATTGCAACCTTTATTTTTGATAGTGGCATGTTTGTCATACCATACGCGTCAAGTTAAGGAAATAAAGGTATGAAAGAGATAGAATAATAAGGTATAAGTTCTCCCAGATATACTTTTAGTGAGAGAACCAATGAATAAAATAACTTGCTTATCAAAAAAGCTCAAAGAATTTTTTAATGAAAAAGCAGAGAAAATCTCAATTACAACAAGGTTTATAAAAAGAAAGAGAAAGCTAAAAGGTTCATCATTCGTAAAAGCCATGGTCTTGGGTAATATAGGAGTTGATAATTGTAGCGTAGAAACAATGTGTCAATTACTAAACGAGGACTCGATAGATATAACAAAACAAGGTTTGGATTTTAGATTTACTGAAGAAGCAGTGGAATTTATGAAAAGGATGTATAATGAATCTGTGATTCTCTTTAAAAATATCTTGCAAGTTGATTGCAAAATCTTACAGCAATTTAATAGTGTTAAATTATTGGACAGTAGCTATATTACTCTACCTAACAGTATGGAAGAGATGTATAAAGGTTATGGTACTAGCTACAGTGGCTATGAAAGCAATACTAAGTCTGGAATAAAGTTACAATTAGTTTTCGACTACATGAATCAGATAATAGACCAACTTAATTTAACGGAGGGGGTAAGATCAGACCAGGGATATAGGAAACATTTAAGTAATATATTAAGCAATGATTTGCTAATATCTGATCTCGGTTATTTTGTGCCAAGTTCTTTTAAACAAATCAATGAAATAGGAGCTTATTTCATAAGTCGTCGATACCAACATATATGATGTAGAAACAAATCAAAAAATGGAGTTATTAGAATGTTGAGAGGATAAGTTATTTTTAGAAAACGAGGTATTGTTAGGAAAAGAAGCAAAAATTAGAGTAAGAATTATATGTCAGAAACTAACTGAAGAACAGTCTATGGGCAGAAGAAGGAAAGCTAATAGATTAGCAAGATCGCAGATCCTCTAAAAGAAATCAAAAATTGTTGAACTGGTCAATATTTATAACTAATGTTCCAGAAAATAAAATTAGTGCTGAGCAAGTATTAACGATTTACAGAGTAAGGTGGCAAATTGAGTTATTATTTAAATTGTATAAAAGCCATATCAGGCTTGATAAGCTAAAAGGAAAGCCATGCAGAGTATTATAGCTCTTTTTACAATAATCCGAACAGACCGTAATATGCTACTGGCCTGCTATAGCCATAAACACATATCTTATCGCATTCGGACTATTATAAGAAAGGCTATATGTGAACTATAGCTCTTTTTACAATAATCCGAACAGACCGTAATATGCTACTGGCCTGCTATAGCCATAAACACATATCTTATCGCATTCGGACTATTATAAGAAAGGCTATATATGCTAAATTGTGCGCAACTCTTATATTTCACGGCATAGTTGGTTGCACAGAAGTGAAAAAGAATACAGAACTTAGCTTAACAAAGGCATTTATTGAGCTAAAAAGGCGGGTTAGAGAGTTATTTTTAGTATTAACCAAAATTAATAGTTTAAAAGCATTTCTTAAAAAACTCACTATAACTTGGTCGCGATTTTCATTAAAAGACAAACGTAGAAGGGCTAGAGCATCCACTTTAACCTCTCTAAATTTGCTCACAATCTCTTAACTTGACGCGTATGGTTTGTCATACTTTCCAGTCAAGTTATTGTCAAAAATAACAGGGGACTATTGTTTTAAAACAGATACAAAATCATTCGTTAATTATTCAAACATATTTTTAGAAATGGGGCAAGATTGTGCTAATGCAGTAGCTAGAGTATTTAACAAGATTGTAAGTTATGCTTGCGCTGCTATCATTTGGGCTGCCGCGTCAATCATAACGCCACTTGTGTGGGCTTGTGACAAAGTGCAAAGTAAGTTGAGTGAAGTACAGAAGCCAGAAAAACATCAATTTTTATCTAAGGATAATTCAAAGACTACTTCAGTCAATGGTATACCACAAACTGAGTTATAAGTTCTGCTTTTCAGCAGCATGAACTATATTGAAATGGAATAAAAAGTGAAAGAGTGTAAGCTTAAGTTACTTTAGCTATACTATATAAATTATTTTATAATATATTTAATGAGTTGTGAACCTTCTCTTACTAAAAAAAGCTACAAATCTCATATTTCCAAGCGTATGCGTAAGTTGCGAATGTATCATTGATGAAAATCTTAATCTGTGTAGTGAATGCAACAAAAAAATCAATTTTCTAACTAAGCATTACTGCAATGTTTGTGGCGTAGTAATCTCAGACAATATTTATACGTGTGGTAAGTGCATCATCAATCCTCCACCGTTTAAAGTATTAAGATCAGTTTTTGCTTATGATCAACATAGTAGAAACATGATTATAAATTTCAAATTTTTTGATAATTTGAATTACGTAAAAATCTATGCAAAGTGGATACACCAAGCTAATCAGGATACATTTCAGAACGCAGAGATCATAATTCCTATACCGTTACATAAAATGCGCTTGTTTAAACGTAAATATAATCAAGCAGCACTGCTTGCAAAAGAATTGAGTAAGTTGTCCAATTTATCCTATACGCCATTTGCAATAAAACGCCTTCGCCATACTGCGCCTCAAGCTGGTCTTTCACTTAAACAGCGTGAAAAAAATTTAAAGAAGGCTTTTAAAACAAGCAACAAGAAAATTATCGAAAATAAAATCGTGATATTAGTTGATGATGTGGTAACAACCGGAGCAACTGTAAGATCTTGCTCTCAGGAAATTTTAAACTCCGGTGCAAAAGAAGTGAGAGTGCTATCACTTGCAAGAACGGTGAATGATTGGACCTCTTGCATAAAAAATTAGCAGTCAGTATCATCCAAGTAGCTTGACTACTTGGATCTATTTTTTTCTAGATTCCAGCGCCAGCGTCACGCACATAGCTGTACGAACATTGTTTGCCAAGGAGGGTGTCATCCCAGTGCTTGACACTGGGATGGCTTTGTTGCATCGCTCTTCGGATAGTAGGTAACGCACAATAAATTTATGAAGCTATCTCAAATTTAGCCATACCAATATCAGTGAACTTATTGAGCAAATAGCATTTAACAAGTAGTTCCTTCTCTCTATTTGTCTCAGATTTATTCCTAAAACTAAACCCGAATGTTTGTTTCAGTCGCGAGAAAAAACTTTCTATATAAGATCTTTTTCCATAATTCATCTCTTTTTTCCACTTCTTTATACCATCTTCATCATATGACTTTATGAGCTTGACTGCAGAATTTCTCTCAGCCATATAGTCTAACTTTGGATGCTCTGCTGCGTTGTTTTTCGGAGGAATTTTCGTTTTTATACCATATTGATTACACAGCTTATAGAGCTTTTCTCTGTCATATGCCCTATCTGCATATAGTACTTTTATGACATACTGAAAATCGACTTCTTTTAGCAAATCACAAGCTCCATAGTGATCAGCCGTTACTGTATTTTACAGCTATGGCTTTTTTGCTGTTTGTATTCAACATTACATGCAATTTTCTTGTCTGTTCATAGCTGCGATACTTTCTATCTTCGCTATTTTCTTTGCTATGACCAGGAGTGTTGTTGTATATACTAATTCCTGTACTGTCTATAGCAATTTCGATATCTTCCATATTATTTTCTGCAATCATTGATCTTAATATTGAGTTTCTTAAACCTTCTTGATGATTGTGAATAGCTGATAACTTGCAAATTTTTCCCAATTTGCTCAAGGTATCCTGCTATAAACCCAACTGTTTGCCTCAGGCCTATTCTAAATAAACAAGTTATTATGTGCACCAAAATTACAACTTTATCGCTATAAATATTGTTGCCACCTGGTATTTTTGGACCATTCTCGTACCACTTTTCTATGGCTTCGTTGATATAATGAAAAATATTTCCTCTTTTTTCTAGAAATTTGTTATATTCGCTATGGTTACTGACCCTCATTTTTTGTGGCATATTTTTTCTTTCAAGGTTAAATGGCTATTTTATAATGAATTTTGTCAGTAGCCACCAGATTTTTTCAGTTGCTATGCAACAAAGCCCACTGGGATCCAGGAAAAAGAATGATGTCATGAAAGTAGCTTTCCATCCAAGAGAGTGTCATCCCAGTGTCACGCACTGGGATGGCTTTGTTGCATCGCTACTTATGAAAGGCTAACTATAGTTAGGATTATAAGTAACCTATTGAAAATCTTGTTTTTTTGCAATCAATCTGATCAAATTTAAGAATAGTAATTTATTATTTACATTAATAAATTTAATTCTATTGAAAATAGCTAAAGCATTGAAATTCTTGAATTTTAGCCGGATTAGTGAGTGGTAGTGAAATTTCTTTTACTCAAATTTAGGTATTCACTGACCGTTCTTGTTATAAATACCAGAATAATAAGCTACTGATATTCTCCATCTTTTTTATCTTTAATCCATCATAGCTAGCGATGCAACAAAGCCATCCCAGTGTCAAGCACTGGGATGACAAAAAAAGGAGCACTGGAATGACATCATCCTTTTTTTGGGATTCCAGCGTCACGCGCTGGAATGACACCTCTCTTGGGCTCTCTTAGCTATAAATATTAAGGAATTTACCAAACGAAAAAAAAGGCAAAAGAAGCCCCGTGGTTGGCTAATTACTTACATTATACTTTCAAGTATGGCGTTTTTTTATTCTAAACGCTTAATAACCGCGATTTAGTTGCTTTTAAGCCGCAACTAATCTAAATTATAAACATTAAGAAATTTACTAAACAGAAAAAAAGGCAAAAGAAACCCTAGGGTAGCTAGTTATTCACTATCCATTTTTTAAATCGGCGTTTTTTAATGTTTTAAATAGCGCATTTCAGCTTATATTAGGTAAAAACCTAGAAATTTTATAAAGACATAAGGTGCACATAGTGCAAAAAATTAAGCATGATTTACGCCAAATACATTAAGTTTTTTGTCATTAATCCACTGCAGAGATTGCGAAGATAAATAAATAGCTTCAGTGTTATAATAAGGGGGCTGGCGAAGCTTGTCAAGGAAGTTTTTATGATTTATCTAACGAACTTTACACTTGCTAAAGTTGTACCATCTTGGTAACTTTAACTGAAAGAAGTTATTTTTTATCCAATATGAAAAAAGCCTTTATATTCACATCCTTAATAGCAATTATATTGATAGTTATTACTTATTTATACAGAAACGACGGAACTAATGACTCACAAGTGGTAAATGTTTATTCATCGCGCAAAGAAGAATTAGTACGTACTTTGTTTGATGAATTCACGAAAAATACAGGTATTAAAGTACGTTACATCATTGATGATTATTCTCAGCTACTTTCACGAATGGAAAACGGTGGTGAAGCTGACTTATTTTTGACTGCTGATGCAATCAACTTAATTCTAGCAAAAAAAAGAGGACTTTTATCTCAAGTAGATTCAGAGGTTTTAAAAAGTGTTATACCTGCAAGATTTAGAGACAGTGAAGATTATTGGTTTGGTCTTACAAAAAGAGCTAGGATATTGGTTTACAATAAAGAGTCAGTAGACCCTAAGGACTTAAGTACTTATGAAGATTTAGCAAATGAAAAATGGAAAGGAAAAATATTAGTGCGTTCTTCTACAAGTCCATATAACAGATCGTTAATTGCTTTTATGATTGCAAATAATGGTTTTGAAAAGACGAAAGAATGGGTAAGCGGAATTGTGAGCAATATGGCAAGAAAACCAAGTGGTGGTGATACTGATCAAATTTACGCCGTAGCAGCGGGTGAGGGAGATGTTGCAATAGTAAACAGCTACTACTTTGCGAGAATTCTTTCATCAGAAAATAAAAAGAATGTTGCAGACAAGCTAGGGGCTTTTTTTCCTAATCGCAACGATCACGGTGTAATGGTAAACATCAGTGGTGCAGCAGTAACAAAAAACGCAAAAAACAGGGAAAATGCTATAGTCTTATTGGAATTTTTAGTAAGCAAGCAGGCTCAAGAGTTATACGCTAAAAAAAACCAAGAATATCCTATTATTGAAGGCGTTGAAACTTCCGATATACTAAAATCTTGGGGAAATTATTCACAAAGTGATTTGCCTCTAAGTGAACTTGAGAAGCATCTTTTTGAGGCTGTTATGATAGCGGATGAGTGTAAGTGGAAGTAATCCCCAGCGCCACTAAACATTGGGATGAAAGATTTATGCTAATATACCTTACTCTTGACTCGCTGAACTTTTTCTTCCTTCTAACTTAATTTTGACTTTACTATCTTTTTCCGTTCTTTCACCAAAACAATTGCTGCACAAGAAGTCTATTGAAAAAAGGTAATAAGAAAGTAGAATAGGTTCAAGTAGTTGAAAAGGAAACTATGAACAAGAGAAGGAATTTGTTAAACATCTCAGACCTTACAGTCGATGATGTAGAAAATATAACTAAGTTGGCCAACCAGTACCTTAAAAAAGAAGTTGCAAATAGTCATATCTTGGAAAATAAGACAGTAATAAATTTATTCTTTGAAGATTCAACGCGTACACTTGCGTCTTTTGAAATAGCAGCAAAAAGCCTTGGAGCAAATGTTGTAACTTTGCCAATAAGATCTTCTTCTATTAACAAGGGAGAAGATCTAAAAGACATGATCAAAACATTAAATGCAATGAATCCTGATTACATAATAATCAGGCATAAAAGTAGTGGTATCATTAATACACTGGCAAAGTATGTTAACTGCTCGCTAATCAATGCAGGCGATGGAAGTAGTGAACATCCAACTCAAGCTCTTGCAGACTATCTTGTAATCAGCAATCACAAAAAGCAAATAAAGGACCTCAAAGTTGTGATATGTGGAGATATTCTGCACAGTAGAGTTGCAAGATCAAATATAAGATTGCTAAAAATGTTTGGAGCAGAGATAAACTTGGTCGCACCACCAACTTTGATTTGTAAGCATTTTCCTGAAGTAGATTCAGTCCATTATTCATTAATTGAAGGTATAAAGGATGCTGACGTAATTATGCTTTTGAGATTGCAGAAAGAGCGCATGAATAATAGTTCTTCAGAGAAAGAATATTTTTATTTGTATGGACTTGATTCACAAAAGCTATCATACGCAAAACCAGATGCGATTGTTATGCACCCAGGGCCAATAAACAGAGGGATTGAGATTAGCAGCGATGTAGCAGATTGTGTTATTTTACAGCAAGTAGAATTTGGATTGGCAATACGTAAGGCAGTGTTGCACTATTATAGGCCTTGCTAATATTAAAAGATGCTACACAACTAATGCAAAAAGGGGGGGCATGAAATGACAAGGCTTGTAAATGGTTTGAGAATGGCCATTAAGATGTTAAGGCCGAGGATATGGTGTGGAAGTTTTTACGAAAGCCTGAAGTCAATCAACAACCTTGCAGAACGGCAAATTAGACGGCTATCGTAAAAACAGCTTTTTCACCTGGTCGGAACATGGAGAAAGATTTGTGGAAAGAATGTTGTCGATATTTTTGACATCACGTCTCAATGGCCAAAATCCCTTCCAAAAGTTACGACTGCTTAGTTCTTTATTCATTCTCACAATCCGTGAACGGTTACAACCTGGATTCCAGTGGGCTTTGTTGCATCGCTAGCTATGATGGATTAAAGATAAAAAAGATAGGGAATATCAGTAGCTTATTATTCTGGTATTTATAACAAGAAAGCAACAAGGACAACATTGCAAATTTAGAGTTCAAAAGGGTTATTCCTCGAGAACTACTGCGTCAGAAAGCTGGCGTTGAATTTGTATATAATGTTGACCTTGGAGGTTTTTATGAATAATAGTGAGAGAAAAGAAAAATTGGAAACTCGCATTTTATCAAGTAGAGGCAGGTCTTTACTTGACCATGAGCTACTGGAACGTACTCTATCTGAATGTGAAGAAGGAAGAGAAGTGGCCAAAAAGCTAATAGAGCTCTTTAGTAGTTTAGGAAGGGTAATTAACGCTGACTTTCATGAGCTAAAAAATGTTACAGGAATGAATGATGGAGCAATAGCAAGTATCTTTTGTCTGAAAGAGATTTTCGATAGGATACTGAAAGGTAAGTTAAAAAAGCTGTCGATTCTTGATAACAGAGAAGAGCTACTAAAATACTTTAAAACAGCAATAGGGCAGTCACGAAAGGAAAGCTTGCGAGTAATATACTTAGATAGGGGTGGTCACTTGATATATGAGTATATTCAAGACTGTGGAACTATAGACAGAGTACCTCTGTATGTGAGGGAAATAATAAAACATGGATTACTGATTGATGCAGCATCTGTTGCAATTTCACATAATCATCCAAGCGGAGATATAGAGCCATCAAAGGAGGATGAGGATAACACACTTACATTAGCTGCAACTTGTGAAAATGTAGGAATGAAATTAATAGATCATATAATCGTAACACAGAAGAGCCATTTTAGTTTTTATGACAGTGGTTTATTGTAATCTGTAGACTGGAAGGAAAGTTCTCTAGCTTTCCTTCTTTTTTTCCACTTCATAAATTAAAAAATTCAATATAAGCTTGAACAGCTAAAATTAGTAATAAAAAGTGGAATTAGGCAAAAAAATAAAGGAACTTAGGTTATACTGTGGTTTGACACAAACTGAGTTAGGAAAAAGAATAGGTGTTTCATACAGACAGATACAAAGATACGAAAATGGTTCAAATCACATTTTGGCCAGTAGACTACATGACTTAGCAAAAGCTCTATCGATTAATGTGGCTGATTTTTTTACTGATGTGCATGTCGACTCACATGAAACTTATGATGAAGAAATACTAAAATTAGTCAAAGGATATAATGAAATTAAAAGCAAAAGGTTACGTAGCGTAGTTTATATATTGGTAAAATCTTTTTCTCAAAGTTACAATGAGAGTTAGTATTGCTTTAATGTATGAATCAAGACGTTGATAAATGACTGTGAAGGAACATCCTATTGATAAACAAATAGGTGAAAGAATAAGGAAGAGAAGGTTAATATGCGGTTTTAGCCAAAGAGACTTAGGAAGAAAGCTTGGAATTTCATTTCAGCATATACAAGGATATGAAACTGGAGAGGTAAGGCTTGTAGTTGATAGATTGTATAATTTGGCAGAAGCTTTGTCCGTTGATATGTCATATTTTTTTACCAAAGCTTCTGAAGACTTACACGATAAGGCCTTTCGTAGCAATGTGGGCAGTGAAGAAATCTCAAGGCTAGTAAGAGAATACAGGAAAATTAAGGATGGAACGTTGCGTGATATTGTGCATTCAGTGATAAAAGCACTTGCCAATAAGTGATTCAGTTATAGATGCCTAACAACCCACTTTTACAAATAATGGTAGTTATCGGCTTAAGTGAATTATTTATGATAAAATTGATTGAGAGTAGCTGCCTGCTTTATATAAATTTTTTTAATACACAAGCAGCTAGATTAATTGCCTCCAATTAAGAACGTTGGAAACTCTCTACAGATGTTGTTTTGTTGTCTTTTAATTTATTCACCCAAGAAAAAGTCTCACTGCTTTTAGAGCTTTGGTCGTTCCACCTTCCACATCTAGTAAAGCTGCCTTTTTCTACTGCTTCTTTAACAGACATTCCACCAAATAAACAACCTTGTCCTACGATTTCTCCTATTTTTTGCAACTCATTCCACATTTCTTCATCTTCTACCTCAATTTGTACTTGATGATAGTCTTCTGTGTCATGATATACCATTAAATTTAGCTCTCCTAGGCTAGTGCAAAGTGTTACTGTAAAAGCGCTGTTATCGGATATATCTACGTAATTTCTTTTACCGTCTTTCCCAGTTTTGACCTCAACTTCACCATCACCTATTTTTATGATACTACCGCCAAGGTTTAAGTCTCCTTTACTTAAGCCCAAATTTTTTGCACCTTCTACAACTTTGGCAACATCAACTATGCAGCTATGTGAAAATTCAATATAGAAGGTCTTATTATCGATTTCTACATCTTCAACAGTTCCTTCTATAGTAGCGTCTTCTCCAACTTCCCTAAGTTTCTTGAGCCTACTATATATTTGTGGCTCAATTTCTTTTTGCACTTTTTGATACATTTCAGCTATTTTCTTATCAACTTGTACATTAAAATCTGCTCCATGTAAGGCTAACTTTCTGATTATATCTTCTTGTTTATTTTCTTTGAATTCATCACGATACATCTTAAACATTGTAACGTTAGTGAAGCTAAAGCCATCTTCGTTGCGAGCGTTTACTCTTATTCCTAAATCCAAAGCTTCATCGACGATTTTACTTAATTTGTCTAGATTTTCAGCTGCAATAGCTTTTTCCAAGAATTCATTTAATTTCACATTTTCATATTCACTTAGCCTTATCTTGCATAAAGCTGATCGAAATGGATTGAGCTCCTCAGGATATGTTAAGACAGGTAATTTACTAATCTTTTTATTTGCTGTTGGAGCAGCTTTTATAAAATTAGGTAATAACCCTTCTTTTGCTATTCGCTCTACCGCTTTTAACATTTTACTAGACAATTTTTTACCATTTATTTTTTTCATTGTAACCCTCACTTAATTTCATTACTATTCGATCATATCGTGATAAATATTATTTAATTGTTAATATTATACGACTTATTGATTTACTGTATATTATAATAACAAGTTTTGCGAGCATCTACACTAGAAAAACACATCCTATAAAAATTATTTCAGTTTCAACAAAAATGGGGTATCGTAATCGTAAAATTGAAAAAAATGGATATCCTATCTTACTCTACTGAAAAGCTGAAAAAGCATTGTCAGCTACTTGATGATGAAGAAAAAATAGTTCTATATGAGCAGCTGCTAGACAAGGCTAAAGATATACTTGAAAACTCAAGAGATGATATTGCAAAGTTGAAAGAGGTAAGCAAAGCAGTTGTAGCAATAGAGGAAACTACCGATAAGCAGTTACTAGAAAAGTTTAATGATGATCACCCGCTAAGAGAAGTGGACATTTTAATCTACTCTCCTCAAGGAAATACTGAATATCTATTCAGCATAGATAACTCATCAGAGCTTTATGATTTAAAAGAAGATAAAGAAAAAGCTCTTTATAATGCAGTAAAGTTAAATGATGTTGAGCTTGTAAAAAAGCTGCTAATGATCCTTTCACCTACAGAAGTAAGTAATTTTGACACGAAATACTTGGAAGAATTGAAAATATTGCTGTCAGGAATTCACAAAGAATTGCAATTATCACAAGATATGAAAAATTATCTTGAGAAGACGATAAAGTTCTATAGTTTTTTATGTAGTAATTTTAACTTACTAGTTACAAATCCTACTGACGTAAAAGCCATAATTGATCTATTTGCTGCTCAACCAAATATTGATTACCAAATAGATAAGCTTCTACTTTCTTTTATTGTAAGAGATGTTGAGGAAAAAAAGCTAAACTCTGAAATTAGTCATATGATAGAACTTCTTGAGCAACACGAAAGATTTGCTGAGCTCGAATACAAGGTTAGAAGATTAAGATCAGAGTTTGCAAGTGGCAAAAGCAGATACTCGGCTGAAGTAATACGAAATAGCATTGCAGAACGAGAAAAAGAGATGAGGGAAATTGAGAAAAAATACGTAAGGCCAAACGATT
This sequence comes from Wolbachia endosymbiont (group A) of Pherbina coryleti, assembly GCF_964026875.1. Classification (NCBI taxonomy): domain Bacteria; kingdom Pseudomonadati; phylum Pseudomonadota; class Alphaproteobacteria; order Rickettsiales; family Anaplasmataceae; genus Wolbachia; species Wolbachia endosymbiont (group A) of Pherbina coryleti. The sequence continues at coordinate 552,477 of NZ_OZ034706.1, read as the reverse complement.
TAATTAGCGAGAGGCAGAAATTATTAAAGCAATTACTTTGCTAGCTTTTTTTCCACTTCATAAAATTTGTTGTAAATTTGAATAAGAGGTGAAAAGTGCAATTAGGTAAAAAAATAAAACAACTTAGGTTAGATCGTGCTTTGACACAGACCGAATTGGGAAAGAGAATAGGTGTTTCGTATAGACAGATACAAAAGTACGAAAATGGTTCAAATTGTGTTTTGGCCAGTAGATTATATGATTTAGCAAAAGCACTATCGATAGATGTTGCTAACTTTTTTACTGATATGCACACTGACTCACATGAAGCTTATGATGAAGAAATACTAAAGTTAGTCAAAGGATATAACGAAATTAAGAGCAAAAGGTTACGTAGTGCAGTTTATATATTGGTAAAATCTTTTTCTCAAAGTGATAATACATAGTTAATATTACCTGATACGTAAAATGACTATACAACATCCTATCGATAAACAAATAGGTGAAAGAATAAGGAAAAGAAGGCTAATGTGTGGTTTTAGTCAAAGAGACTTAGGAAAAAAGCTTGAAATTTCATTTCAGCATGTACAAGGATATGAAAGCGGAGAGATTAGGCTTGTAGTTGATAGGTTATATAAATTAGCAGAAGTACTATCGGTTGATATGTCGTATTTTTTTACCAAAGCCTCTGAAGAATTACATGATAAGGCCTTCCATAGCGATGTAGGCAGCGAAGAAATATCAAGGCTAGTGAGGGAATATAGAAAAATTGAGGATGAAACTCTGCGTGACATTGTTCATTTAGTGATTAAGGCTCTTGCTAATACCATACGCGTCAAGTTAAGGGAAAATGAGCAAATTTAGGGAGGTTAAAGTGGATACTCTAGCCCTTCTACGTTTGTCTTTTAATGAAAATCGCGACCAAGTTATAGTGAGTTTTTTAAGAAATGCTTTTAAACTATTAATTTTGGTTAATACTAAAAATAACTCTCTAACCCGCCTTTTTAGCTCAATAAATGCCTTTGTTAAGCTAAGTTCTGTATTCTTTTTCACTTCTGTGCAACCAACTATGCCGTGAAATATAAGAATTGCGCACAATTTAGCATATAGTTCACATAATACTCTGCATGGCTTTCCTTTTAGCTTATCAAGCCTGATATGGCTTTTATACAATTTAAATAATAACTCAATTTGCCACCTTACTCTGTAAATCGTTAATACTTGCTCAGCACTAATTTTATTTTCTGGAACATTAGTTATAAATATTGACCAGTTCAACAATTTTTGATTTCTTTTAGAGGATCTGCGATCTTGCTAATCTATTAGCTTTCCTTCTTCTGCCCATAGACTGTTCTTCAGTTAGTTTCTGACATATAATTCTTACTCTAATTTTTGCTTCTTTTCCTAACAATACCTCGTTTTCTAAAAATAACTTATCCTCTCAACATTCTAATAACTCCATTTTTTGATTTGTTTCTACATCATATATGTTGGTATCGACGACTTATGAAATAAGCTCCTATTTCATTGATTTGTTTAAAAGAACTTGGCACAAAATAACCGAGATCAGATATTAGCAAATCATTGCTTAATATATTACTTAAATGTTTCCTATATCCCTGGTCTGATCTTACCCCCTCCGTTAAATTAAGTTGGTCTATTATCTGATTCATGTAGTCGAAAACTAATTGTAACTTTATTCCAGACTTAGTATTGCTTTCATAGCCACTGTAGCTAGTACCATAACCTTTATACATCTCTTCCATACTGTTAGGTAGAGTAATATAGCTACTGTCCAATAATTTAACACTATTAAATTGCTGTAAGATTTTGCAATCAACTTGCAAGATATTTTTAAAGAGAATCACAGATTCATTATACATCCTTTTCATAAATTCCACTGCTTCTTCAGTAAATCTAAAATCCAAACCTTGTTTTGTTATATCTATCGAGTCCTCGTTTAGTAATTGACACATTGTTTCTACGCTACAATTATCAACTCCTATATTACCCAAGACCATGGCTTTTACGAATGATGAACCTTTTAGCTTTCTCTTTCTTTTTATAAACCTTGTTGTAATTGAGATTTTCTCTGCTTTTTCATTAAAAAATTCTTTGAGCTTTTTTGATAAGCAAGTTATTTTATTCATTGGTTCTCTCACTAAAAGTATATCTGGGAGAACTTATACCTTATTATTCTATCTCTTTCATACCTTTATTTCCTTAACTTGACGCGTATGGTCAAGAATGACAGTCTGTCCAGGTTCCAAGATCGGTGTCAAAAATTGCTCAAACCATCCATTAAAAACATCCATATTACAGTGGCCTTCAAAGGTTAACGGAACAACTATCTTTCTTCCACTTAAGGCTGCAACCATACTGATTCGTTGAGTTTTCTTTCCAGATTTTAAGGCATAAAACCGCTGTCCTTTCTGGCAATATCCGTAGGGGTAGTCTTCGGTGTTATCAATGCCAGACTCATCTATATACACTAAGTTTTTAGGTTCTTTTGTCGCTATAATTTTCAAAAATTCAGCACGTTTTTCTTCGTTTCTTTCCTTGTATCCATATGTCTTTTTTTGCGCGTAAATCCAATTTTTTTAAGGGCTCGATAGATCGTTTGGATACTAACGTTGTTCCAAAGTTTAGCCATTTCCGATAGAGTCTTTCCTCCGTGTTCTCTGGCAAATTTGGCAAAGGTATCCCAGTCGGTAATTTTGTGATTGTAACCCCCATTTCCAAGTTTTTTTGATTGAAAGTCTCCTGTTTCTTTTCTTCTTTGCTGCCACTCCCATAAAGTAGTTCGTCCAATCTTAAATCTTGCTGCCACTGTTTCTCTGCTTTCTCCTTCGTCTAGCGCTTCCATTGCTTTTTTTCTTAAATCATAACTATATGCTGCTGGCATTCAACCTCCTTATCATCATCTACCCTTATCCTATCACATCCGGACTTTTATGGAAAGAGCTATAATATACGCGATGAACCAGAAAGTAAACTTTTTATAGAAAGGATTTTGCAACCGTTCATTGAACTTTTTAGTGAGCTTAAGCAACATAATTAAAGTACACTAAGCTTTAAGCATAGAAACCACTTTATCGTAACTTGGCAATGATTCAATTTCTCCAATTGCAGCTAGAGTGGTTTTTTCATGCTGAGATAACAATTCTTCTGCTGCTTTTTTTACGTTAGCAGTGGTAACTGCACTAATTTTTTCTATTAATTCATTTTTACTGATGTACCTATTATAGTTACCGTAGTAGTGTCCCAATGTTTCAGCACGTGAGCTAACACTTTCGCGTGACATTAAAATTTGGGATTTTACTCGCTCTTTCACTCTATTTACTTCTTCTTCCTTCAGATCATCTGTAGACAACTTCTTCAACTCTGTCGTTATAGATTTTAAAAGCTTATCTAAGTTACTACTGTCTGTACCAGCAAAAATGGAAAACATTCCTGTATTAGTATAGCTGGAATTAAATGAATAAACAGAGTAAGCTAATCCCTGCTTTTCCCTTACTTCCTGGAATAAACGTGATGACATTCCGCTCCCTAATATAGAATCAAGCACTTGAAACGTGTGATATTTATCGTCATGGCGAGAAACACTAGGTAGACCAATTAGCAAGTGTACCTGATCTAATTTACGATGTTCTAAATACTCACCACCAGTACAGCTTGCATTTTGGCTTTTTTTCAGCTTTTTAGAATGAATCTTTGAGAGAAAATCTTTGGTTAATGCAACAACTTCTTCATGTTCAACATTTCCTGCAACGGCAAATAGCATATTCTCACCAAAGTAATGCTCATTTATGTAATTATCTAGATCTCCTCGAGTAAAAGATTTTACAGTATTTTGCGTGCCTAAGATTGACCTACCAAATGGTTGGTCTTTATAAGCTGCCTCAAAATATTTGTCGAAAATAATGTCACTTGGTGAATCATTAGTTTGAAAAATCTCTTGTATTACAACACCCTTCTCACGTTCCAATTCATCTTCTGGAAACGTGGAATTCATCAATATATCTATTAATATATCAATACCAGTTTTTATGTCTTTCTTGAGGACTTTTGCATAATAGGTGGTGCTTTCCCTACCGGTGCTAGCGTTGAAAACTCCACCTATGTCATCAAAAGCTTTTGCAATTTCAAAGGCAGTTCTTGTCTTCGTCCCTTTGAAAGCCATGTGTTCTAAAAAATGGGATATTCCATTTTGCTTTGCACTTTCTGCTCTACTGCCAACACCAACTCGTATGCTTAAAGCTACGGAATCAATATCACGCACCTGCTCAGTTATTATGCGCAGACCATTATCTAATTTTGTTACCCGGGGTATATTCATCTCATATATTCTTCTAAGTTCTCTTCTGCAAAATCCCAATTAATCAAATGATCAAGGAAAACTTTTATGTAGTCAATTCTACGGTTTTGACAATCTAAATAATAGGCGTGCTCCCACACATCCATAGTGAGTAGTGGCACTTGGCCATAAATTATTGGCAAATCTGCATTTGGAGTCTTGGTGATTTTGAGCTTTCCTAACCTACCTTTTTCGAGCACTAACCATACCCATCCACTGCCAAACTGGCTTACTCCATGACTCGAAAATTCTTCATAAAATTTATCAAAGCCACCGATATCGTCTTGAATTTTTTTTGCTAGAAGACTACCATCTTTAGGCTTACCACCACCATTTTTTTTCATTGAATTCCAATAAAAAGTATGGTTCCAAACTTGTGCTGCATTATTAAATATAGGCAAGTTGCCGCTATTACCATGCACTTTTGTTATTAATTCCTCAATTTTTACATGTTGATAATCTGTATTTTCAACTAGCTCGTTGAGTTTATTTAAATATCCTTTATGGTGCTTATCATAATGAAAATCTAAGGTTTTTGCAGATATATAAGGCTCCAAAGCTGTTTTATCGTATGGTAATTCAGGTAAAGTAAAACTCATAAAAACCTCTTTATTTCTAACCTACTTGGATGGTAGGGCAATATATGCTTTTGTGCAACATATAATTAATAGCTAAAACATTTAGGTATCTATTGCATTATTCTAAATTATACTACAATAACGATTATTATATAAGCCATAGAAATGGATTAAATGCAAAAGTTACTTGACACCCTTCGCCAACCCCCTTATCATGAAACTGAAGCTATTTATTTATCTTCTCTGTACAGATTAAATGACAAAAAAACTCACGTATCTGGCGTCTCATGCTTAATTTTTTGCACTATGTGCACCTTATGTCTTATAAAATTTCTACCTACATAAGCTGAAACGCGCTTATAAAGCGTTTAAAACATAAAAAAACGCCAACTTAAAAAATGGATAGTGAATAACTAGCTACCCTAGGGTTTCTTTTGCCTTTTTTTCTGTTTAGTAAATTTCTTAACGTTTATAATTTAGATTAGTTGCGGTTTAAAAGTAGCTGAATCGCGGTTATTAAACGTTTAGAATAAAAAAACGCCATACTTGAAAGTATAATGTAAGTAATTAGCCAACCACGGGGCTTCTTTTGCCTTTTTCTCCGCTTGGTAAATTTCTTAATGTTTATACGGAAGGTGTCATTCCAGCGCGTGACGCTGGAATCCCAAAAAAAGGATGAGGAGAGTAGACCGGCGGAACTTCCCCACCAGTCTCTCGCAGAACTGCACGGAAACCTCTCGGTTTATGCAGCTCCCATTATTTAGCCTTTTGATCCTAACCCAAGTGTCCAGTGATAGAAAATATTTGGAGACCTCTTTCTCACTTTTCCTAGAAATTGCTTTGCTAGTCTTCCGTGATCACGAAGTTTCTTATATTTTGTCCTGACCCATCTTATGAGGTATCTCTCTATATTTCTGAGAGATGGATACATCTCTGATTTATAAAACCTGCCATAGTACTGAAACCAGCCTCTGACTATTGGATCTATTTTCTTCGATATTTCCTCTAGTGTGGTCCATGTAATCCGATGTATTCTCCATGACTTTATGGTTTTCTTGATCTTCTTCTTGGCTTTGTTACTAATTGCTGGTAGAAATGAGACGAAATAATTCCTCATCTTATTCTTTGCTACTCTAGGTCTAAAAGTATAACCTAGAAAATCAAAGTTCTGTGTAGGAAATTCCTCTCTTCTATCATCATCCTTACAGTACACTATCTGTGTCTTTTCAGGATGTAATTTCAACTTATACTCAGCCAATCTTTCTTCGATCATTACTTTCATAAATTCTGCCTGTTTCTTAGTTCTGCAGTGCACTATCGCATCATCCACATACCTCTCAAATAGTACTGTCGGGTAGTTCTTTTTCATCCATATATCAAACACATGATGCATGAATATATTAGAGATGATTGGGCTAACTGAACCTCCTTGTGGAACTCCTTTATCCCTAACTACCTTACTGCCATCTGCAAGTTGTATAGGGGATTTCATCCACCTTTCAACGTATAGTATGACCCATTTGCAGTCTGTGTGTTTCTTGATAGCCTGCAGTGCTAAATCGTGGTCCAGATTGTCGAAAAATCCAGATATATCAAGATCTACCGTCCAATCATTTTTCCAACATCTCTTCCGTGCTGTGTATACCGCATCCAATGCAGACTTATTTGCTCTATAACCATATGAATCTTCATGAAATTTCGGTTCTACTAACGGTTCAAGATACATTGTAGCGGCTGTTTGCGCTATCCTATCTGATACTGAGGGAACGCATAAAATTCTTTGCCCTCCTCCAGTATTTTTTGGTATTGCTACAGCTTTTACAGGCTCTGGAAAATAACTTCCGGATGACATCCGATTCCATAGTTTGTATAGATTGTCTTTTAGATTTTCCTCAAACTTTGTTATCGAGACCTCATCTACACCTGCTGCACCTTTATTTTTCGATACTTGTTTATAAGCTCTCCAAATAAGTTGCTTCGGTATATCAAAAGACTTTGTTTTATTCATTAACTCCTCCCTTTCGGTTGATAAATAATTAAAACTAAATAACTCAGCCCCTTCGCTCCATTTCCATTACAGAAACTTCTTCGCTACTACGAGCTAATCCGCCCCTGTTTTTCGCATCGGTACTCTCATCCTCAGAGATCAGCTCTTTGGACTTCTCCCTTTTCATCAAAACGACAGGTTCCCGTAGTTCCATGCAATAGCCTAAAATAGATTCACGCCACTTTTATGCCGGACGCCACCCACCCAGTAAACAAGCTCCCGGTAGATTTATCCCAGATTAACGACTACCCCCTGGTTTTGACGTCGTCTCTACGCTTTCGACACTTCATCAGTGGTTCACTTGCGTTCGTCTCTCTATTTCACACATGACACATAATTGTGCCTTTTCCATAACGCTCACTACCTTAGCTCTTTACCAAAGCAGCTTATGGCTGTTTGAAGTCTGCTCTTGCAAACCGGCTCCGAGGGGCCCACCCTCATCTATTGCACAGCTTCAACACTTCCCGTGTTTCTACGGCGCACTGTCATCCGAGTAGCTGACACTGGGATGACAAAAAAAGGAGCACTGGGATGACATCATAGGGGCGCTGGCCTGACAATCGTCATTCCGCTACGTGTTAGCGGGATCTAGAGATACCGTGACGGTATGACAAGGAAGAACAGTTGTATTCCTGCACAATTTATTCTCATGACAAAAACGTCTTAACTTTCTCTCTACTTTTTCTGGGTAAGGTCAATTTTGTGAAAAAATGGATTGAATTATAGGCAGATTTGGCTATTATTTGTAATACATGGGTATTAGGTAAAATGTTTAAATTTGATCCTTTATTATTAGCTCGAATTCAGTTTGCCTTCACAATAGGCTTTCACATTATATTTCCTGCTTTCACGATCGGGCTTGCAAGTTTTCTAGCCTTTTTGGAATGGTGTTGGCTTAAGACTGGTGATACACGTTTCCGTGATGTTTATAAATTCTGGATCAAGATTTTTGCCGTTGCTTTTGGCATGGGAGTGGTATCTGGAGTTGTAATGTCATATCAACTTGGTACCAATTGGTCGATTTTTTCTGACCGCATAGCCAATGTTCTCGGCCCTCTATTTTCCTTTGAGGTTTTAACAGCCTTTTTTCTGGAGGCATCTTTTTTGAGTATTATGCTATTTGGATGGAATAGAGTAAGTTCTCGTATGCACTTTGCTTCTACTTGTATTGTTGCAGTGGGAACGCTTATTTCAGCTTTTTGGATTATTGCGGCCAACAGTTGGATGCAAACACCCGCTGGATTCACGATTGGTGAGAATGGTCTCCTATATCCAACCAATTGGTTAGAGATTATTTTTAATCCTTCTTTCCCTTATCGCTTTATTCATATGGTAACAGCAGCCTATCTTACAACAGCTTTTGTGGTTGGTGGTGTAGGAGCATTTTATCTTTGGAGAAAACGACATGCTCCTCAAGCAAGAATTATGCTTGGTATGGCAACCATTATGGTAGCTTTAGCTGCACCATTTCAGCTGTTCATGGGAGATAGGCATGGATTAAATACACTAAAGCATCAACCTGCTAAGATTGCTGCAATGGAAGGTATATGGGAAACCGAAAAAGGGGCTGGCTTACTTTTATTTGCTTATCCGGATCAGCAAAATGAAATTAATCACTACGAGATAAAAATTCCTAATCTTGCCAGCTTGATCTTAACACATGATTTTTTAGGAGAAGTAAAAGGATTAAAGGAATGGAAAAAAGAAGATAGACCACCTGTAGTATGGGTATTCTGGTCCTTCCGTATAATGGTTGGAGTTGGAATTTTAATGATCATAATTGGGTCAGTAAGTGTTATACAGTATCTTCGTGGCAAATTATTCCAAAGTTGTTTCTTACATGGATGGTGGATATCAATGATGCCGTCTGGGTTCATAGCGTTACTTGCAGGTTGGTTTACTACTGAAATTGGCCGTCAACCTTACACTGTATATGGAATTATGCGCACAATTGAATCATTTTCATCTGCGATTACCGGTCCTCAGGTTGCATGGTCTTTGATTGCATTTATCGTTATGTATACCCTTATATTTGGAGCAGGTAGTTACTATATTCTGAAACTTATATACAAAGGAATTCCTGTCATTAAAGAAGAAGAGCAATTTTATAAACACGGTATTGGAGCTTCAGTGATTGATGCTGGTACATCTGGAAAGGACAACAATCATGTTTGATTTTTCTTCCTTAATTAATTTACCCCTAATCTGGGGATTACTAATTGCCATAGCTGTTTTACTGTATATTTTAATGGATGGGTTTGATTTAGGTATTGGTATTTTACTTCCTTTTGCACCGTCAGATAAATGCCGTGATCACATGATAAGCTCAATTGCACCATTTTGGGATGGAAACGAAACATGGTTGGTATTGGGTGGTGGAGGGTTGTTTGCTGCTTTTCCTCTTGCATATTCAATATTAATGCCTGCTTTTTATATTCCAATCATTATTATGCTGCTTGGCCTTATAGTGCGCGGAGTATCCTTTGAGTTTCGTTTTAAGGCAGAAGGAAAATACAGGCGATTATGGGATTATGCCTTTCATTTTGGGTCACTTGGTGCTGCATTTTGCCAAGGCATGATTTTAGGTGCATTTATACATGGTGTAGAAGTAAACGGACGCAACTTTTCTGGTGGCCAATTTGATTGGGCAAGTGCTTTTAGTGTAATGACAGGCATTGCTGTGATATTTGGATATGCACTTTTAGGTTCTACATGGCTCATAATGAAGACAGAAAATATAACACAAGAATGGGCACGCAAGGTTGCTTCTTATACGCTTGGTTTTGTAGGTATTTTCATGGGACTAGTGAGTGTAGTGACACCATTTTTAAATGAACGTATTAAAAACTTTTGGTTTAGCATGCCAAATTTTTATTATTTATTTTCTATTCCATTACTCACATCTTGGCTATTTTTCATGCTGTGGTTTGATCTTCAGAATACTAAACAGGAGTACCGTCCATTCTTTCTCAGTATTGCTATTTTTTTTATGGGATATTTAGGTTTAGGAATTAGTATCTACCCATGGATTATACCTTTTCAATATACCATTCTGGATGCAGCCGCTTCTGGGCCAAGTTTATCTTTAATGCTCATTGTTATAATACCGCTTTTACCAATCATTTTAACTTACACTGGTTATTGCTATTATGTCTTTCGTGGAAAATCAAATTATGAACACACATATTAAGGAGTTAGTGACCTTATGGTTAAAACGTTACCCTTAAATCAAGCAGTCGTTCAGGCAATGGCGTCAACTCAAGAACCTTCATTAGCAAACCCTCCTATGGATTTTCTGAAAAGTTTTTGAGTATATTGTATTTTTAATTTGTAGAATAAGTTTTTTTCCTTTTTGCATGCTAACCAAAAAGGGTTCTGTCATCCTTCTTGTCATATAAGTAGCTTGACGCGGGCATTCAGTTTTCTTTATAATTTTCTTTGTGAAAGAACAAAAATGCTTATTTGTAACCATAGCTGGCTTACCAAATGCTGGGAAGTCTACATTAATTAACAGCATCATAGGCAAGAAAATTGCAATTGTCACCCCTAAAGTGCAAACAACAAGGACGCAAATAAGGGGTGTTGCAACATGCAACAACACACAAATTGTCTTTACTGACTCCCCAGGAATTTTCTCAGCAGAAACAAAACTTGAAAAAGCTTTAGTCAAATCTGCATGGTCGGCAGTTAAGGATAGTGACATCACTTTGTTGCTTGTTGATGTAAGCAATTATTTGAAAAATATAGAAAGAATTAAGACTATATTTATGCGGCTGCAGCGCACAAAAGGCAGATGCATTTTGGTTATCAATAAAACTGATTTGGTAAAAAGGCCTGAATTAAAGATGGCGCATGAGCATCTGAATTTGCTTTATAAATTTGAAAAGGTTTTTATGATATCAGCATTAAAGAATGATGGACTTTCTGATTTGATGAATTACTTGTCTGAAGTTGCATCGGTGAGCCCCTGGTTTTATGAAGAAGATCAAATAACCGATTCCTCGACAAATTTTTTATCAGCAGAAATTACGAGAGAAAAATTATTCTTGAACTTGCGTGAAGAATTGCCATACTCTACAGCTGTTATAACTGAACAATTTGAGGAAAAAAAAGATAAGAGTTTAGTCATCAAACAGATCATATTTGTGTTGAAAGATAGTCATAAAAAAATAGTACTAGGAAAAGATGGCAGTAATATTAAAAAAATTAATATCGAAGCGCGTGCTGAACTAGAAAAATTATTTGAGTGCAAGGTACACCTCTTTTTATTTGTGAAAGTGCGACCTTGGATCGACCGTCCGGAGGAGTATATAGGCAATGCTTAATTCTTTATTGGTATTTGATATTGAAACTATACCAGATGTACATTCCTGCAAAAATTTACTCAATATTAGTGATGATAGTAGTGTAGAAGAGAAGAGGGATGCATTAACAAAATATCATCTTGAAATAACAAACGGGCAAAACTCTTTTCTGCGTCAGCCTTTTCACCTTGTTGTAGTTATTAGTTTTTTACTTTGCAATATAAGCTACCAGAGTGGTTATGAGGTGTTCACACTGCAAGAAATAAGATCTGGAGGCACACTAAATTCCAGTGAAAAGGAGCTAGTGAAAGGATTTTTTAACTACATATCAGAGAAAAAGCCAAGATTAGTTTCGTTCAACGGACGCACTTTTGATATACCAGTGCTGAAGTATCGTGCTATGGTCCATGGCATTCAAGCAGAATATTTTCATAAAGCTGGCGATAAGTGGAATAGTTACAATCAGAGATATAGCAGTGATTGGCATTGTGATTTGCTTGAATCCCTCTCTGATTTTGGAGCTTCTGCGAGAGTAAAAATGAACGAAGTTTGTGCAGCATTTAATCTTCCTGGTAAGATTGGAGTTGATGGGTCACAAGTTATGGACTTATACGATAGCGGCAAGATACAAGAGATTCGAGATTATTGTGAAACAGATGTAATTAACACTTATTTGATTTACTTAAGGTTCATGCATCATCAGGGAAGGATTACTACTGAAAGCTACAACAAAAGTGTGGAAGAGCTGCTTTTAGAGTGCGAAAAAAAAGAATACCTAAAGAAATTTAAAGAAGAATGGCAAATAACTTGTGGTGGAAAAATTTTACTTCCATAGAATAAATAGTCGAGTTATAATGCACTAACAAGCGAACCTCTGTACTAAATTTTGGTTAATATACACGTTGAGCATATTAAGAAAGTTGCTTTTAAGGTATTGCATTTTACTTTTATTTTCGTTATAAGGTTGCTTTAAGTTGAATTTTCAACATTTTTATACTATTTACATTTAAGATATGATTTCGAAATTTTTTGGGGGCACTTCATGAAAAAGTCTATGTATACTAGAACTGCTCTAGTTTCTTTATTAACTTTATGTTCTTTCAGCAGTTTTGCAGCTGACTTTCCTGATGAGAGTATGAAGGAAATAAAAAAGCAAGAGAGCACAAAAACTTCTGGAAAAGTGGAAGTTATGAAAACATCAAATAAAAAACTGAAAGAAAAGATGGACAGAATATGTAATGCTGATCCAAGAAAAAAAGCTGAAGAGCTTAAGAAAAAAGAGGAGCTAAGATTAGCAGCCGAGCAGAAGAAAAAAGAGGAGATCAGGCTAGCAAATGAGAAAAAAGCAAAGCTTATAGAGGATTCAAAAGCGAAAGCTCTAAACGCTAAGAATTCTAATATAGAAAAAGGTAAAGTTTCAAAAACTAAGCGTTCTAAAACTAAGAATGCTAAAGTTGAAGCTAAAGATGTAAAGAAGGATATAAAAGTTGTTAACAAAAATACAGAGGAAAAAGGTAAGGCAAGTCCTGTTGTTTCAGTTGGTGGAGTTGATATTATCGATACCAATCAAGGGCAAAGTAATTTAAGAATAACTTTTGGTGGTGTTGTTGATGCTCAAGGTTATGGCAAAGCTGGACCAAGTGGCGCAGATTATAAACGTTATAACGTTATGCCAAACAGATCTACAGAGTATTATAATGCCACTCCAGATATAACAAGAGGAGCAAATCCAATATTCTATGAAGGAATAGGAAATATTGGTGATTACAGCAACGATATGGGTATGATTGCTGACGCGATATTGCACCTCAGAGCAGAAAATAAGAATGAAGATTTAGGTCTTCTTTATGGTGCTGACGTGCAGTTTCATGTTCCAGTGACCGAAGGTAAGGGAGCTTCACAGGGTGTTTATGCTGCAAAAGGCAGAAGTGCGCATGTGTTTGTTAACTCAAAATATGGTGACGTGAAGCTTGGTTACCAATTTGGTCCTGAGGCTCTGATGAGGCTTGATGCAACAAGAATTGCGACTGTTGACGGAGCTGCAGATAGTGACTGGTTCAGAAAAGTGAACTTAGAAGGAAGCGCTGCTAGCTTTCCATTTTATGTAACACCACGTCTTTACACTGAAAGTTTTTCGAGTGAAAGTGAAAAATTCTCTTTCCGCATGGCAGGGAAATATAACAAAGGCGTTATGACTACACTGCCATTTAGAGTTGCCTACTACTCACCAAATTATATGGGCGCAAGGTTTGGCATCAGTTATGCACCTCGTTATGATAGTAGCTTGTTTATTGTGAAAGAAAAAGAAGAGAAAAACGGTAAGGTAAAAGATAAGATAAGGCATGTCGGTCCAGACTATGAGCACATAGTAAGTGCTGGTGCATCATATGAATATGACTTTGATAAATATAATGTAAAAGTTAAAACTTCTGCAGTTGGTGAGTATGGCTTTCCAAAGCAACCAAGTAAAGATAAGCATCTTTATAAGGAATTTGTAGAGTATAATGACCTGATGGGTGTTAATTTTGGTGTAAGCGCTGATTATAAGATTAATGAAGATCAAGGCGTAAAGTTTGCTGCCTCTTTTGCATACTTGGGCAAATCTGGTCAACCGAAGGGTATTAAAAAATTAATTGGTGATACCTATACGGAAATTGATAGTAAAGATGCTACTGATGGCAAAAGAGTGGAAGGGCTGAAAGCTCAATTTGGTAAAGATAGTATAGATACCATGTATTGGACTGTAGGAGCTGGGTATCAACATGAGAATATCTACACAAGTTTGACGTATTTTGGCAGCAGAATGAATGACAAAGATATGCTTCATGATGGTGCACTTGGCGTTCAATATGATCTGTCTCCTGCATGCAGTAAGAACAAATTTGTTCCTTACGCAGCTCTCCATTATTTTATGACTAACGAAACAGGTAAGCTGAAAGATGAGTCTGATGCTGATGTACCTTCTAACCAAGGAATTCTCCTTCTTACTGGTGTGAAGTTTTCTTTCTAACCAGCCAGTACACACCACAGTTAACTGTGGTGTATTCTTGTCTGTTAGTGTTTATTTGTCGATCAAATAAACATATGGTGTCCTCTCTCCTGTCATCCCAGTGCGTGACACACAACTGTACGAACATTGTGATTTGAGGACACTCCACCAAGAAGGATGTCATCCCAGTGCCCAGACACTGGGATCCAGATTTCCATGCAACTTCATCAAAAGCGTTTATTCAGCATAAGATCAGCCACTTTTTATGCTCACCAAATCAGTTTGCTTACTTACAAGCAAAATTTCCTGGATTCCAGTGTCAAGCACTGGAATGACACCCTATGGTCACCGGAATGACGCTTTATGGCTACTTAGATGATGAGAAAAGAACACACTGCCCTTATTCTACTGGCCGTATAGCTACTTTCAAATTTAATCAATTAAGCAGGAGGCCCCTATGCAAACCACACTAAAAAATCATTTAGCTGGAGAATTATAGCTCTTTTTACAATAATCCGAACAGATCATAATATGCTACTGCTCTACCATAGCCATAAGCACATATCTTATCCTATTCGGACTATTGCGAGAAGTGCTATACTTACCACCGCTACGTGCTGGAAATTAAAGCTCGCAGGTGGAGAAGTAATGGGATTCACTGACTATGATGAAGATTTAAATATTGATAATATACTCTATAAATCTTCAAGTGGATTTACAGCCAGTAGTATAATATTAAACAGCGATTTAAAAACTGATAATCTAGAAATTGAAGGGATATTAAATAGTGCTGATATTAAAGAAGAAGATGTTTTATCAGGAAAGTACGACTTTGCAAATATTGAAATATTTCTTGTGAATTATAAAGACTTGACCCAGGGAACAATGAATCTACATTCAGGAATTTTTGGTAAAGTGACATTAAGTAGTGGAAGATTTATTGTTGAAATTAGAGGGCTTTCAGCAAAGCTTGAGAGAAGCATAGCAGAATTATACTCTCCTGCATGCAGAGCACAATTTTGCGATGATAAATGTAAAGCCGATACTAAAAAATTTAGTAAAATAAGTACAATCACTAAAGTAATAGACGAAAGAAGATTTGAAGACACGAATTTAACTGAGAGTGATGAATATTATAAGCACGGAGTAGTAAAATTCTTTGGCTCAATAGCGTTTGAAGGTGTAGTAAAAGAATATAAAAATAAAGTAGTTACGTTGTTTACTTCGCCTCCATACCAAATTTTTGCTGGAGATAAATATTCAATACTCGCAGGTTGCGATAAAACATTTCCAACTTGCAGAAGCAAGTTTAACAATACTGTGAATTTTCGTGGTGAACCCTATATACCAGGTTTTTATATTGTTTAGCAGTACAATTTTCAATATTATGAATAAGCATGGAAAGGTGGCTGAGTGGTCTAAAGCACACGCTTGGAAAGCGTGCACATATGAAAATATGTCGGGGGTTCGAATCCCCCCTTTTCCGTATGTTACTTCTAGAATAGTATAAAACCCCCGGTCGCGCACACAACTGTACGAACCATACGCGTCAAGTTAAGAGATTGTGAGCAAATTTAGAGAGGTTAAAGTGGATACTCTAGCCCTTCTACGTTTGTCTTTTAATGAAAATCGCGACCAAGTTATAGTGAGTTTTTTAAGAAATGCTTTTAAACTATTAATTTTGGTTAATACTAAAAATAACTCTCTAACCCGCCTTTTTAGCTCAATAAATGCCTTTGTTAAGCTAAGTTCTGTATTCTTTTTCACTTCTGTGCAACCAACTATGCCGTGAAATATAAGAATTGCGCACAATTTAGCATATAGTTCACATAATACTCTGCATGGCTTTCCTTTTAGCTTATCAAGCCTGATATGGCTTTTATACAATTTAAATAATAACTCAATTTGCCACCTTACTCTGTAAATCGTTAATACTTGCTCAGCACTAATTTTATTTTCTGGAACATTAGTTATAAATATTGACCAGTTCAACAATTTTTGATTTCTTTTAGAGGATCTGCGATCTTGCTAATCTATTAGCTTTCCTTCTTCTGCCCATAGACTGTTCTTCAGTTAGTTTCTGACATATAATTCTTACTCTAATTTTTGCTTCTTTTCCTAACAATACCTCGTTTTCTAAAAATAACTTATCCTCTCAACATTCTAATAACTCCATTTTTTGATTTGTTTCTACATCATATATGTTGGTATCGACGACTTATGAAATAAGCTCCTATTTCATTGATTTGTTTAAAAGAACTTGGCACAAAATAACCGAGATCAGATATTAGCAAATCATTGCTTAATATATTACTTAAATGTTTCCTATATCCCTGGTCTGATCTTACCCCCTCCGTTAAATTAAGTTGGTCTATTATCTGATTCATGTAGTCGAAAACTAATTGTAACTTTATTCCAGACTTAGTATTGCTTTCATAGCCACTGTAGCTAGTACCATAACCTTTATACATCTCTTCCATACTGTTAGGTAGAGTAATATAGCTACTGTCCAATAATTTAACACTATTAAATTGCTGTAAGATTTTGCAATCAACTTGCAAGATATTTTTAAAGAGAATCACAGATTCATTATACATCCTTTTCATAAATTCCACTGCTTCTTCAGTAAATCTAAAATCCAAACCTTGTTTTGTTATATCTATCGAGTCCTCGTTTAGTAATTGACACATTGTTTCTACGCTACAATTATCAACTCCTATATTACCCAAGACCATGGCTTTTACGAATGATGAACCTTTTAGCTTTCTCTTTCTTTTTATAAACCTTGTTGTAATTGAGATTTTCTCTGCTTTTTCATTAAAAAATTCTTTGAGCTTTTTTGATAAGCAAGTTATTTTATTCATTGGTTCTCTCACTAAAAGTATATCTGGGAGAACTTATACCTTATTATTCTATCTCTTTCATACCTTTATTTCCTTAACTTGACGCGTATGATATAGCTATATAGGGTCACAACAATAGCTTTTTAAGATCGTTTACGGCCTTCTTAATATCTTCAGCCTTGAATATCGCCGATCCCGCAACTAAAATATCAGCACCTGCTTTTATTATATCAGCTGCGTTAGAAAAGTTAATTCCACCATCTACTGAAATTTGTGTTTTAAGATTACGCTCCTGTATCATTTTTTTTATAGTAGATATCTTGTTCAACTGTGAATGAATAAATTCCTGCCCTCCAAAGCCAGGGTTGACTGTCATAATCAGCACAATATCTAGCTCATGTATTATATATTCAAGCACACTTGGGGAAGTTGAAGGAACAATTGAAACTCCAACTTGAATCGGTTTTTTTTCGTCGTTTACATTTTTGTATGACTTTATCTTTCTTATCAACCTCTCAAGGTGTATCTCTGCTTCTGCATGTACAGTGATAATATCAGCACCAGCATTTATAAAGCTTTCAATGTGGTTACCAGGAGATTTGACCATTAAATGCACATCAAAAGGAAGATTGCTATATTTACGTATTGCAGAAACAACGCTAGGACCAATTGTAATATTTGGAACGAAATTCCCATCCATAACGTCTATGTGTATGTAATCTACACCTAAATCGCTAATTTTTCTTACTTCTTCCCCTAATTTTGCAAAATCTGCTGAAAGTATAGAAGGTGCAATTTTAATACTCATGAGCTGCCTTTTTTGCTAAAAAATAACTTATTTTTAAAACTCTGTCACCCTAAGCACCATCTGAGTAGCTAGAGACCGATATCGGTATGCCTATTTAACTAGATCTTAAATTAGATAAAAAAAGGTAGTCTTGATAAAACTTATTTACAGCAAGTTTTTTTACATTTGGACTTTCTGTTTGTTCTTTTTTGTACCCTAATTTATAGCTTATTGAATCCTTGTATAAACTGATCGTTTTGTATGCTTTGTTCATCTCTCTAGGAAAGATGCCGTTAGCAATTATGACGCATAACCCTGTAGCTGTTGCAAAAGCTAGAGTGGTAAATGCTAGATTTTGTAAAAAATTCCTTCCACTAACTTTTTTTTCCTGTATATTAGCAGAGTGCGATTTGTTTGACACTTCTTCTAGATATTCATGCCATATGTGATTGCAGTTCGTACATTTTACCTTTCTTCCAGATGCACCTATTTGCTTAGGAGATACTAAGTAAGTTTTAGTACAACTATTACATTGTATTTTCATAGCACTTACATATAAGTAGTAACAAGCCCAAATGATACGAGCTACAAATTTAATATCAATATATATATAACAAATGGAAGGTTTGCAACTAAAAAAAACACAGAGTGAGATAAAAGATATTTGGAAAAATAGAGAAAAATTTAATGACTGTAATCTAAAGAAAACAGCAAGAATAGCAATTAAAGAGGTAATTGAGCTCCTTGATAGTGGCAAAATTAGAGTAGCAGAAAAGCTATCAAGTGGAGAATGGGTAGTACATAAGTGGATAAAGCAAGCAATATTATTACATTTTCTCACTGAAGAAAGCAAAATAATAGACAATACCAATTGCTGGTTTGATAAGATCGGTAACAAGTTTAGTGAATGGAATGAGGAGAAATTTCGCCGGTTAAAAATTAGAGCAGTTCCTGGGTGTTTTGTTCGCCGATCTGCTTATATAGGTACAAATGTTGTTCTAATGCCAAGTTTTATCAACGTTGGTGCATATGTTGATTCAGGAACAATGATAGATACCTGGTCAACGATTGGTAGCTGTGCGCAAATAGGAAAAAACTGTCATATTTCCGGTGGAGTGGGAATAGGTGGAGTTCTTGAGCCTATTCAAGCTTCACCTGTCATTATAGAAGATAATTGCTTTATTGGAGCACGTAGCGAAGTGGCCGAGGGTGTGGTAGTGAGAGAAGGATCAGTCCTTGGCATAGGCGTGTTTATTGGGGCATCAACAAAGATTATTGATAGAGAAACTAGCAAGGTATTTTACGGCGAAGTGCCACCTTATTCTGTAGTGGTACCAGGGTCTATTCCATCTAAAAATAATATTTCAACCTATTGTGCAGTCATAGTAAAAAAAGTGGATGAAAAGACGAGATCGAAAATCTCTATAAATGAAATATTGAGGGATTAAACTATCTTACTCCTTGTCGTCACTTTTTTTATCATTATTACTAACCACAGTAATGGCATACGCGCATAACTCTGAGAAAGAGACTCCATTTTCTTGAGATAGTTTATATAATTTTTGTAGACTTTCTTTTACTTTATTAGGAATATTCCCTCCACGTTCTTTTACAAGCCAGGAATCTTGATGATGAATTGGATGAGCATCACTTTTTGGATTTCCTATATATATTGCAAAAGGTGAACTTTGCCCTTTGAAGTCACATTGTACAGTAAATTTTTTTATAGATTCAGCCATCTAAAGACCTCTACTTTTCTTTTTGGTCGATTTTATAGCAGGTGGAAGAGGTGGTTTCTTTATAAAATCTTGTCTATTGACAACACTTTCTCTACCTTCCAAAGCTCGGCGAACATCAGCTCTGCTTAATTGCGACTCTTTTGCTACCTTCATTCTATGCTTTGCCATAATATTAGCACATGCTAGTACTTTTTTTACCAATTCTAGATCACCATTTAGCATTTGAACTAGCACTTGAAACACTTCCGCTAAAGTTAGCCCATCAGCATTTATAACCTTGTTTTCTATAAAATTGACAGCTTCTTCAAATTTGTATTCAATACTATCATCTTGAGCTATAAGGGCAACATAATCGGTGTTTTTGTCGTCCATAACTGAAGCACTATTACTCACAAACTTAAGTGTATACTATATATATAAATACTCTACTATTTTATATTATGGCACGCTATAGTTAAACATTTATTAATAACATGCTCACTTATATACACGAATTAATTGACAAAAGTCAAGGATCAATATCCATCAGTGATTTCATGAATGCCGTTTTGTACCATGAAAAATACGGCTATTATACAAGTAAATTACCGCTTGGTAAGGATGGTGATTTTACTACCGCACCTGAGATCAGCCAATTATTTGGTGAAGTAATTGCAGTTTGGATAATGCATGCATGGGAAAAATTAGGAAAGCCATCAAAATTTTCTCTAGTTGAACTTGGGCCAGGCAAAGGAACACTCATTCACGATATAATAAGAGTCACTAAAAAATACAGCAGCTTTTTTAATTCAATGTTGATCCACTTAGTTGAAATAAGCCCTACTTTACGGAAGATACAAAAGGAAAAATTAAAAAGCTTAGATGTTAATTGGCACAAAAATATTGACAACCTACCAGAACAACCAACCATTTTTTTAGCAAATGAGTTCTTTGACGCTCTTCCGATAGATCAGTTTGTATATCATGATGAGGGGTGGTATGAAAATATGGTGACAAAACAAGATGATGGCAGTCTCTTGGTGTCATGCCAGTGCGTGACACTGGAATCCAGAAAAAAAGAATCATGGATTCCAGTGTCAGCTACTCAGATGACAAATGGAAAATTTTTTAATGGTGCAGTGGTGGAAATATGTTCAGTTGGGGTTGAAATATTAAAAAAACTTGAGAAGAAGATATATAATAATAAAGGAGCTGCTTTGATTGTAGATTACGGTTATGTATACCCCGCATATAAGAGCACTTTGCAATCGATAAAACAACATAAGTATGCTAATTTTCTTGAGAATGTTGGTAATAGTGATATTACCGCACTTGTAAACTTTCAAGCATTAAAAGATTCATTAAAACACGTAGATTGCGAGATTTTAACTCAAAGGGAATTTTTATATCTTTTTGGCATAAAAGAAAGAACCCAGGCTTTAATGAAAAGCGCAAGTGATGAACAAAAGAATAGGATCTTTAGTGAATTCTTAAGGTTGACTGAAAATATGGGCACTCTTTTTAAAGCAATGCTATTGATATAGCTAACCCAAGAAAGGTTTCCCTACGTCATACCGCCGCGATATCTCAGCATAGATTCCGCTAACGAGTAGCGGAATGACGAGCTTATTGTCATGCCGCCGCGAACCGTCATACCGCGATTCATTCGCGGTATCTCATCAGCTAACAAGCAGCAGTTCTACGTCATACCGCCGTGGTATCTTTTAGCATAGATCCCGCTAACACGTAGCGGGATGACGAGCTTATCGTCATGCTGCCGCGAACCGTCATACCGCCACGAACTGTCATACCACCACGAACCGTCATACCGCGATTCATTCGCGGTATCTCTAGATCCCGCTAATAAGTAGCGGGATAACGGTTGTCTCCTAGCTGTCATCCCAGTACTGGTAGACTCAAATCACAATGCTCGTATAGCTGCAACCCTGGAGGTACTGTTTCTCACCCACTGGAGATATTGCACGGTACTATCTACTTGATCATCGTGTCGAGTTTCAGGAAACATTAAAATCTCATACTCAAAATCGTTCAGCCATACTGCTTGATGTGGCAGAAAAACCTTGCCAGACTCTATAATCGGAACAATTTGATGAAATCGAGTGAGCTTGTCATCATGTGGCACTATTTCAATAATCGGTAAATCACTGTTTGTCTTTAGCTCTTGCACCAATTGTTGACCACTTGTTTTTGCTTCGATTAAAATTGCGTGTGGCGTCCATCTTGCAGCTAGTGACAAAACCTGTTCTTTAAGCTTTGGATACTCAAGCTTTGCGCGATATACGTCGAGTAAATAGAATTTATTATCTATTTTTGCCCAGGTGATGCAGACACTAAAGTTGCTCATGTTACTTGTTGAAACCGCAGTATCCCAACTTTGTGTTATATGCGAGAGATTATCAGGAAATTTTTTATAGCGTTTCAACCACTCTGGTTTAATTATACCACTTGAAAGCGGCAGAGGGTTTTGTTGATATTGAGCAGCAAAAGCGTAACTCCCAAGTTCAGCTTTTATTATCTCAACTTCTTCTTTTCCTCCATCGAGGGGATATAACAACTGACCTTCTTCTCTTGAATATAATATCCTTACAGGTGACGCTGGTTTATTATATAATCGCCTGGTCGCACAGTGCTGAGCTACTCGGATGATAGGAACGGGAGGTATTGGCTTTTTGATTGAATAAATAACCTGCTTATTTTCAGAAATCATTGGCAAACAAATATGATGCCATATGTTTTTTGGCTTGGAGAGAAGGTGTCCAGTTAAGTCCTCCTGGTGTAGCCTGTGCATTACAAGAACGATGACTCCTTTTTTTCTATCGCTCAGCCTGGTTACTAAAGTCTGATCAAACCAGTTTGTGGCACGCTTTCTAAGCGTTTCACTCAAAGCTTGAGCAGAACTGAGCGGATCGTCCACAATGATAAAATCACCACCTTCACCAGTTATAGCTCTTTTTACAATAATCCGAACAGATCATAATATGCTACTGCTCTACCATAGCCATAAGCACATATCTTATCCTATTCGGACTATTGCGAGAAGTGCTATAGTGTTCCACCAACTGATGTTGCGATTCTGTATCCTCTCTGCACTGTTTGAAATTTATATTTTGTATTCTGGTCTTTGGATAGTTCTATCTCTGGAAATAGCGCTCTATACCAACTAGACTGCATCACGCACCTGGTGTCGAGCGAGTGCTTTTCGCTGAGCCGCTGAGAATAACTTGCAACTATTATTCTCGCAGTTGGTTGGTTTCCCAGTATCCATGCGGGCCACGCAACGCTTATGCACATGGACTTCATCGAGCGCGGAGGCATATTGAATATTATTCGTTTCACTTCACCAGCGCTCGCCGCTTCCAGCCTATCTGCTATGACTTTTATATACTGATAATCGTTATACTCACACCCCGGCACTACCGTTTGAAAGCACAGTTCAATGAATTTTAGAAAGTTCATGATATAATGTTGAAACCAACGCGTGACGCTGGGATGACAAAAAAAGGAGCACTGAAGGCTATAGGTGAGACGTCGCGGTATCTCTAGATCCCGCTAACAAGCAGCGGGATGACGAATTACTTAACCATCATTACACCGTCATACCGCGATTCATTCGCGGTATCTCTTAACATAGATCCCCTACTATACCTTAACATAGATCCAGCTAACAAGCAGCGGGATGACGAGCTTATCTTCATGCCGCCACGAACCGTCATGCCGCCGCGAACCGTCATCCCGCTGCGGTATCTCAGCCGCTAACAAGTAGCGGAATGACAACAATCCTACGTCATACCACCGCGGCGCTAACAAGAGATCCCGCTAACAAGCAGCGGGATACTTAGGGATGACGGTTGTTGTTTAGCTATAAATATTAAGAAATTTACCAAATGAAAAAAAGGCAAAAGAAACCCTGGGGTTATTATCCGCTTTAAAATATTGGCGTTTTTTATGTTTTAAACGCTTGACAAGCGAGATTCAGCCGCTTTTAATTGCAACTAACCTACGCTGCAAATGTTTAAGAAATTTACTAAGCAGAAAAAAAGACAAAGAATCCCCGAGTTAGCTAGTCTTTTACTATCTCTGTCGAGTATTGGCATTTTTTGATGTCTTGTAACGCTTTATAAGCGCGTTCAGCTTATTTAGATAAAAATCTAGATGTAGATGAAGTTTTGTAAAGACATACAGTATCTATATACTGCAAAAAATTGAACATAAGACGCCGATATATTAAGTAATCCTTACCTTTTAATCTGCAGATTGGCGAAAGCAAATACAATAGCTTCAGTTTCATGATAAGGGGGCTGGCGAAGGGTGTCAAGTAAGTTTTTTCGTTTCTATTCCCAATAAAAGTTTGTTATATGGTTATGCAAGAAGTTTAATACTCATAGTTTCAAGCATATACTGAAATATCTCATTAGCAATTGCAACATCTTGGCGTGGGGCTTTGCCGTGTTCTATAAACACAGAGATTGCATAGCGCGGGTTATGGTAAGGGCCATAGGCGATAAATAACTTATGACTTTCGCCCTTAGAGTTTATTTCTGGTGTACCGGTTTTGCCAGCAATTTGTATACCGCTTAGCCCTTTCTTATAGGTTCCAGTTTTAGAATTCACCACATCAAACATAGCTTTTCGAACTATGCTAAGATGCTCACAATCCACATCAATATCGGGAAAATCTTGTATCGTTTCATTCATCTTAATGCGGGGAATTACCTCTTTTCCTGTTGCAATCCTCGCTGCAAGAACTGCAAGCTGTAGTGGTGTTGTAAGCATATACCCTTGTCCTATAACTAAGTTGATAGTGTCACCTAAATACCACTGCGAATATAGCTTTCGTGTACGCCAATCTCTATCTGGCAACAACCCTGGAGCTTCTTCTTTAAACGTTCCAATCAGTGGCCCACTTCCAATACCAAATTTTCTGGCCATTTCTACTAGAGAGTCTACACTTATTTTTTTCCCTATATTATAAAAGTAAGTGTTGCATGATAATGCCATTGCTTCATTTAAAGATACATATCCATGGACTTTGCTTTTCAGGCAACGAAATTTCCGCTCACCTATTTTCATATAGCCCTTACACGAGAATTTTTCTTCTGGTGTGATTATTCCGTCTTTTAAACCCGCAAGCGCAACTATTACTTTAAATATTGAACCAGGTGGAATTTGATATGATAACGCACGATTCACGAGCGGCAATGAAGGAGCATTCAAGCTCTCCCAAGTCTCATTTGATAGCCTGCTAGCAAAAAGATTATTATCGTAAGAAGGTGAATTATATAATGCTAAAATTTCTCCATTATTTACATCAATTACCACTGCGGAGCCTTGGTGATCTTTAAATACCTCTGCGGTTTTCTCTTGCAGATTAATATCAATTGTCAGTTGTACATCTTGTCCGTCTTGTTGTGGTATGCTTGATAATTCTTTTATGACGCGTTTTTTAGAATTTATTTCCTGCTCAGATTTTCCTGACTTGCCTTTCAATATATGATCATATGTATATTCAATACCGCTGATTCCTACTTCGCTTATGCCTTGCTGTCTTTTTGTATATCCGATTACATGAGAACACATTGAACCAAACGGGTAATAACGTTTATAAAGAGCAGTTATTTTTTCTGACGATTTTGCTATTTTAGACTCGACTTCTGATAATGTCTGCAAATCAACTTCCTTACCAGAACCATCAAACAAAACAACATACGAAATTTTGTTTACCGCAAGTTCAATGCTATTCCTATCTAAAATTTTGCCCCGCTTAGGCATAATAGTAGCAACTCTTATTCTATTACTATTAGATAGTGCTTCGTACTTTTGTCTGTTTCGTATTTGTAAATTATATAACCTGCAACTAAAAACCGCAGAAATGGTAAGCTGAATACCACCTAATATGAATGCTCTGCGGTTAAAGACTTTGTTTTTTGTCCACATAACATTCCTTCAAAACACACTTTTTTCCCCTCTTTTATTGTTACACTTCTGGCTTTTACCGTATTACAAACCCTTTTTTCCCACTTACTTAAGGTCACAAACTTATAACCTGATTTTTTTAGTATTTTAATAATATGAGGTAAAGCTTCAATTGTGTTTGACCTGTTATTGTGATCATGAAACAGTATAACTGCTCCATTATGTACATTACTTAAAACTCTTTCAACTAAAGTTTCTGGCTTATCACCTTGCCAATCTAGCGAATCAACTGTCCATAATATTGAATACATATTTAATTGATCAGTATTTTCAATCAGATTATCGTCATAACATCCATATGGCGGACGAAACCATTTTACATCTTGTTTTATTGCATTTTTAATTGCTGTATTTGTCTTTTCCAATTCTTGCAATTGTTCCTCACTTGAAAGTGATGTCAACTTCCTATGCGACCAAGAGTGATTGCCTAACTCATGACCTGATTCATGAATTTTCTTTACTATTTCAGACGTTTTTTCATTTATACGTTCACCAAGCACAAAAAATGTTGCTTTTGCTTCATAGCTTTCCAGAACATTAATAATATCGTTTACTCTATTGTTAGACGGTCCATCATCAAACGTAAGCGCAACAAACTTATCGTCGTTATTCAATAATTTTTTTATATTACTTAAATTTCTATATGATAGATCTAGATTACAACTGAGCCCACAGTATGGTAAATTAAAATTACAATCACTACAAAAAGCCGTACTTGAATATAGTAAGAAAAAAGTGATTATCCTTATAAACATTTGTAATCAGCAAAGTGATAGAATACTACACTTTTTTGCTAAGTTAAGCCATCTTTAATTGCTGTAGCCTTTACTTCATCGCTTCTTTAATATATTGTATTAACAATTTTATATAATATATTATGATTGCAAATATAAATACCGTTGCGCTTCAGGGAATTAGCACAGTAAATGTCAATGCACAAATTCATATGGCAAATGGTATTCCAGCTTTTAATATTGTTGGCTTGCCGGATAAAACTGTTGCAGAATCCAGAGAGCGCATCAGAGCAGCGTTAAATTCAATCAATCTACTACTACCTCCAAAAAGAATTACAGTTAATCTCTCCCCTGCGGATTTGCTGAAAGAAGGCAGTCATTATGACTTGGCTATTGCTATTGGACTACTTGTTGTAATGAATGTGATACCAGTTGAAAAAGTTCAGTCTTATATCATTATGGGTGAGCTTGCCCTTGATGGCAGAGTTATTCCAGTTTCAGGTGTGCTGCCAACAGCAATTAATGCAAAAAAGGACAATAAAGGAGTAATTTGCCCGAGAGGAAATGGTGTAGAAGCTGTATGGGTGAAGAATGTTTCAATTCTGGCTATAGAGAAATTATAGCACTTCTCGCAATAGTCCGAATAGGATAAGATATGTGCTTATGGCTATGGTAGAGCAGTAGCATATTATGATCTGTTCGGATTATTGTAAAAAGAGCTATAACTGATATTATCAGACACTTTAAGGGTGAGCAATTAATTCAGCCAGTAATTTTTAATTATAGTGATGCACCCAAAGAAAAAAGATTGGTTCCCGATATGAAGGATATCAAAGGCCAAGTTGTTGCAAAAAGAGCAGCTGAAATTGCAGCAGCAGGTGGGCATAATATGCTTCTTGTTGGCCCTCCTGGTACTGGAAAATCAATGCTTGCTAAGCGCTTTATAGGATTGCTGCCTGATTTAACCGAACAGGAGATGATTGATGTTAATATTATTTCCAGCATAACAAAAACTGGTAATGAAATATTCAAAGTATAGCATTTCTCATAATAGTCCGAACAGGTCATAGGAAGGCAGAATCAACAGCACGACGAAAGGATTCGAATAGAGGAATGTTTTTCCTGGCTCTGTTTTTTATAGCAAACCAATGATGCTCAATTTTGTTGAAATCTGGAGAATAAGGCGGCAGATACAAAATTTCTGCACCAACCCCTTTAGCAAGCTCGATAATCTTATCAGACTTATGAAAAGTAGCATTGTCAAGAATGACAGTCTGTCCAGGTTCCAAGATCGGTGTCAAAAATTGCTCAAACCATCCATTAAAAACATCCATATTACAGTGGCCTTCAAAGGTTAACGGAACAACTATCTTTCTTCCACTTAAGGCTGCAACCATACTGATTCGTTGAGTTTTCTTTCCAGATTTTAAGGCATAAAACCGCTGTCCTTTCTGGCAATATCCGTAGGGGTAGTCTTCGGTGTTATCAATGCCAGACTCATCTATATACACTAAGTTTTTAGGTTCTTTTGTCGCTATAATTTTCAAAAATTCAGCACGTTTTTCTTCGTTTCTTTCCTTGTATCCATATGTCTTTTTTTGCGCGTAAATCCAATTTTTTTAAGGGCTCGATAGATCGTTTGGATACTAACGTTGTTCCAAAGTTTAGCCATTTCCGATAGAGTCTTTCCTCCGTGTTCTCTGGCAAATTTGGCAAAGGTATCCCAGTCGGTAATTTTGTGATTGTAACCCCCATTTCCAAGTTTTTTTGATTGAAAGTCTCCTGTTTCTTTTCTTCTTTGCTGCCACTCCCATAAAGTAGTTCGTCCAATCTTAAATCTTGCTGCCACTGTTTCTCTGCTTTCTCCTTCGTCTAGCGCTTCCATTGCTTTTTTTCTTAAATCATAACTATATGCTGCTGGCATTCAACCTCCTTATCATCATCTACCCTTATCCTATCACATCCGGACTTTTATGGAAAGAGCTATAACTCGTCCCTTTCGTGAACCTCATCATTCATGCTCTATGCCAGCGATGATAGGGGGAGGAAAGAATGCAAAACCTGGAGAAATTACCATGGCTCACAATGGCGTGTTATTTCTTGATGAGTTGCCAGAATTTCCAAGACTTGTGCTTGATTTTCTGCGCCAACCACTTGAAGATAGAAAAGTTACCGTTGCAAGGGCAAATGCTCACATAACCTACCCTGCAAATTTTCAACTGATTGCTGCAATGAACCCTTGCAGGTGCGGTTATTTAGGTGATGCAAGCAGATCGTGCAACAAAGCTCCAAAGTGTGGCACAGATTACAAAAACAAAATATCAGGCCCATTGCTTGATAGAATAGACATATGCATTGAAATGCCAAACGTTAGCATACTCTCTCCTGAAATCTCTGTGGAGGGAGAAAGTACTAAAATCATAAGAGAAAGAGTGATAGCAGCAAGAAAAGTTCAAACTGAGCGCTATAGTGAATTAAATATTCGTTGCAATTCAGAAGTAAGCGGTGAAGCATTTAATAAATTTACTGAACCAGATCAGGCAGGGTTAGAATTGCTAAAATACGTACTGAAAGAAAATTACATTTCCAATCGAGGCTACACACGCGTATTAAAAGTTGCAAGAACTATTGCAGATCTTGCAAAAAGTGAAGAAGTAAAAAGAGCACACATTGCTGAAGCGCCCAATTACAGAATAAAGGTATATTAAAAAATTAGTTTACTTGACAGGCAATTTTTTTTACTATATGCTTCCTTAATGAAATTTTAACATTCTATTTAAGGAGTAGAGTTATGGCATTAACAAATTATAAGTATAGAAAAGGGGATGGCATTTTTCATGCTATTTCAGAAGGATATATACGAGCTGAAAAATACTGGGGAATTCCTGGTGCTGCTGGTGGAGCTGGTCAGTACGCTATGCATAATAAAGGGAGAACAGCATTATTTCCGCTTGCAGTTGCAAGTGTTGTCTTTACAGCAATGCATATGAAAGCAGGCTTTGTTAGTGCAGCAGAAGCTTCTGGGTTTCTTGCTAAGACTGCCAGTTACTTTGTTGGAACAAATCAAGCAATAGCTGCTTCATTACCTGGATTTATCGGAACAGGTGTTGCTGGTCAGATAGTTGCGGGTGCCATAATGGCAATTGCTGCAGCTGCTGTTCTTTATGGAACATATCAAATTGCCTCAAAATTAAAAGATGTTGCGGTTGAAGCATTGAAAGGGGAAGAGAAAGATAAGGAAGCTAATAATCTTTAACAAAATAAAAAGGGATAGGTTTCTGTCCCTTTTTATAAACGTTTTCTATTTTTTGCATCGGTTAAGTGATGTCATCTAAGAATCTAGTTATTATAATTAACGGCACTTATTAGTATAAATGTTAAGAATAAGTAAATCCCGTTTACTGTTTACGCCTATAGAAGTGAAAAGTATTTGCATATTATTAAAAAAGCGGTAACTTATTATCAAGTGAATTCGCTAAATTTGAGTAATTTAAATGTCTATTGATCTTAGTCTGCCGGAGTTACCTATATTGCACCCAAGGATTACCGTTGTGGGAGTGGGTGGTGCTGGTGGAAATGCTGTGAATAACATGATCCAATCTAATTTGCAAGGAGTGAATTTTGTTGTCGCAAATACCGATGCTCAAGCACTAGAAAAGTCGTTATGTGATAAAAAAATTCAGCTTGGCATTAATTTAACTAAGGGGCTTGGTGCTGGTGCTTTGCCTGATGTTGGCAAAGGTGCAGCAGAAGAGTCAATTGATGAGATTATGGAGCATATAAAAGATAGTCATATGCTTTTCATCACAGCAGGAATGGGCGGTGGTACTGGAACCGGTGCAGCACCGGTAATTGCAAAAGCAGCCAGAGAAGCAAGAGCCGCAGTTAAGGATAGAGCGCCAAAAGAAAAAAAGATATTGACTGTTGGAGTTGTAACTAAACCGTTCGGTTTTGAAGGTGTGCGCCGTATGCGCATTGCAGAGCTTGGACTTGAAGAACTGCAAAAATACGTGGATACACTTATTGTCATTCCAAATCAGAATTTATTTAGAATTGCAAATGAAAAAACTACATTTTCTGATGCATTTAAACTTGCTGATAATGTTCTGCACATTGGCATCAGAGGAGTAACTGACTTGATGGTCATGCCAGGGCTTATCAATCTTGACTTCGCTGATATAGAAACAGTAATGAGCGAGATGGGCAAAGCGATGATCGGCACCGGAGAGGCAGAAGGAGAAGATAGAGCAATTAGTGCTGCAGAGGCTGCAATATCTAATCCATTGCTTGATAATGTATCAATGAAAGGTGCGCAAGGAATATTAATTAACATTACTGGTGGCGGAGATATGACTCTGTTTGAAGTTGATGCTGCAGCCAATAGAGTGCGTGAAGAAGTAGATGAAAATGCAAATATAATATTTGGTGCTACTTTTGATCAAGCGATGGAGGGAAGAGTTAGAGTTTCTGTTCTTGCAACTGGCATTGATGGTCGCAATAATAAATCAGAAACTTCACCTATAAGTCAGAGCGAAGACTCAGAGAAAGAGAAATTTAAGTGGCCATATAGTCAAAGTGAAAGTACACAAGACAAAACACTGGAAACAAAACCAGCTGAACAGGTAAGCGAAGGAGCTAAGTGGGGCAGCAATATCTATGATATACCAGCTTACTTAAGAAGAAAAAAATAATGCAATTTTGGCTACTTAAGTCAGAGCCAAGTGAATACTCATGGCAAAAAATGGAAAAGGAGCAGGTAGTTGAGTGGGATGGTGTGCGCAATTATCAAGCTCAAAATTACATGAAAATTATGAAAGCAAGCGATCTTGCGTTTTTTTATCATACAGGTAAAGAGAAAGCAATACTTGGAATCGTTGAAGTATTTAAAGAGTATTATCATGTTAATGATCCCAAGTTCGGATTAGTGAATGTAAAGTTTTTGAAACCTTTAAATAACCAAGTAACGTTAAATAATATAAAACAAAACCCACTTTTGAAAAATATGACTATATTAAAACAACCACGTTTATCAATTGCCCCAGTTTCGGAAATTGAATGGAATGAAATAATAAGGATGAGTGATGTGTAATACCTGTCATTTCAGTTCCTAAATGATGTCATCTCAGCACACAACGCACAGCTGTATGAATATTTGTCTCGAAGGCAGTGCATTAAACGTTATAGCCGATTTTGCATCAAACACAAAGGTGTCATTCCAGTGCTTGACACTGGAATCCAGCCTTAATGCAACCACATTAAAGCCGTTGTGTTTTAATATAAGACTAGCTACTTTTATATTCACTAACTTGATGTCTAATCAAAATTCCTGGATCCCAGTGCCTAGACACTGGGATGACATCCTTCTAGTGTACAATATTCGTACAGTTGTGTACATGACACAAGGGTCTATAACTCTTCTTTTTTGGATTCCAGTGTCAGCTATTTGCATGACACCCTTACTGATGTGTCACTCATGTTAGAAGTAAATATTCTTGACAAGAAATGGTGCAGCATTATAGAAAATCCTAAAAATTTTGTATTAGGTGTCATCAATGCTTCTCTAAAAGAATTAAAAATAGACCACTATAAACCAAATATATCAATAGCTCTGGCTGATGATGACTTGCTACATCAACTTAATTTAAAATTTAGAGAAATGGATAAGCCAACTAACGTACTATCATTTCCGTATGAACAATTGTCTAATGAGTGCGATTTAGGAGACATAGCAATTTCAATAGACACAATAAAAAGAGAATCGCATGAGTATTATATACCCATTCTTGCTCACATTGCACACATGTTAGTGCATGGATTACTGCATTTACTTGGTTATGATCACCAAAAAAAAGATGAAGAAATTATAATGAAAAATCTAGAAAGAGAGATTTTAGCTTCGCTTGGCTACAATATGTGTGCGATTTAAAAGGAATTTAATAAAAATATAGTAGATGATAATAAAATATGTTATCTACAAAGGGTTTTAGCTATAAACAATAAAAGGTAAGTGATATGGTTCAGTTTTCTTTGCCAAAGAATTCTAAAATTAATCAAAAGGGCAAAATTTATCCTATTCCTGCTAGAGCAAAAAACATCAGAAGATTTCAAATTTACCGTTGGTCTGCTGATGACGAGAAAAACCCTAGAATAGACACATTTTTTATTGATATGGATAGTTGTGGCCCTATGGTACTTGATGCATTAATAAAAATAAAGGATGAAATAGATTCGACTTTAACTTTCAGACGTTCTTGTAGAGAAGGCATATGTGGATCTTGTGCCATGAATATTGACGGAACCAATACTCTTGCATGTACTAGATCTATACATGATATAAAAGGTGACGTAAAAATATATCCATTACCTCACATGTATGTAATAAAGGACCTAGTCTCGGATTTGAGCCAATTTTATGAGCAATACAAATCAATTAAACCTTGGTTACAAGCAGATAAGCCTGCCCTACCAAATAAAGAATACTCTCAATCTTCTGAAGATAGAAAAAAATTAGATGGCTTGTCCGACTGTATATTATGTGCTTGCTGTTCGACTGGTTGCCCAAGCTACTGGTGGAATAGTGATAAATTTTTAGGACCAGCAATACTATTACAAGCTTACAGATGGATTGCTGACAGCCGTGATAATAAGACAGGTGAAAGACTTGATGTTTTAAACGACCCATTCAAGTTGTATCGTTGTCATACAATAATGAATTGCACAAAAACTTGTCCTAAAGGACTTAATCCAGCAAGAGCAATAGCGAAAGTAAAACAGCTCATGGTAGAGAGAGAAGGAGTTTAAGTATTATCTTTTGCATTCTTCGTAAGAGAACAGCAAACCTTCCGAAGCGTAGGGTATTGTTAATACCCTGAACGCTTTTCCGTTTGTGAAGTGCATCGTATCATCGTACGATTCAAATAATTTTTTGAACAACTCATGTCTTTGGTTACTAATAGTTTGAAAATCCTCTTTTTCTAAAAGCTTTTTAGATTCGAAGAGGTAAAGCATAACTTCGTGATAAGTTGGGTAAGATGCCAAAAATTTTGGGTCAAATTGAAAGGTTTTTATAAAAGCATTATTATAAAATTTTAGCTTTTGATTCTTACTATATATTACTATAGCAACCGGTAACCTCTCAAGCAAATTTTTCTGTGTAGCTAAATAACTGTTTAATTCAGTATATAATTTCTCTGCATCACTAACATCTTTCCCATACATTACTATGCTACCAGAACCTTGTATTGGAATTTTAACAAAATCGAAAACCTTAGGTTCGTTCTTATAAGTTATGACATGTCTTCCTGGTTTTGTGCTATGAGCGCTACCGGTAATAGCAAATTTCTTAGAACCATCTACATATTTATCATAAAACAAGTTATAAAATTCCACCTTTCTACTCTTGTTATATCTTAGTATTGGAAATGGTAAAGAGTTGAAAACGTTTTTATAGCTCTCCACTTCCTGTGTAAGCTTACTATTTTCTAACTCAAGTCCGTTAGCCTTTATCTTACAGTCTGAGACATTCCTTATCCATAACAGCACACCTATCACATTGTTAGAATCATCTATTATGCTTCTACCGTAACATATGCAATAAACCTCACTGTCTTTTGACTTTAAATCTAGAGTAAAAGATTTATTTATTTCCTTTGCCTCAACAAAATTTTTGATTAAGCTTTCTGATTGCTCAAAAAAATTCACAAACTCATTAAATGAGTAAAAAACAGTATTAAGCAAAATTAGTAAATTGGGAGAGAACTTTTCTATACGTTTTTTTGCATCCCAAATATAAAACCCATCATTCACAGTATCAATTAAATTATTTATGATAACATTTTGATGCTGTAAGTTCTTAATCTTATTACTAATTTTTAATTTAGAATAAGAGAGAAAGAATAATATTAGAATCAATATTAAAACCACTTCATACAAAAAAAACATAGCACTTTTAAAACAAATGTAAAAATTTGTAACCGCTCAGAATTATGCTGAAGAGGTATATAAGTAAAGATTGCCTAACATTTGAAAGCCCAATCTCTTATAAAGGTTCACAGAAGATTTCATACAATGTGCTACTATATATTTGCATTCAAGCTGTTTAGCTATCTTTATTCTTTCTAAAACCATTTGGGTACCTATTCCACGATTCCTGTAAATTGGTAAAACTCCATCACTATAAAAACCAGCTACGCTATCTTGAACATAAAGACCGCATGTCCCAATAATTTCATTATTTAGTGTTACAAGAAAAAATCTTAATCTTGAGTTCTTATCATCATAATTTGATAATCCGCGAAAAAATGTGCTGACAATTCCAACGCCATGATAAAAAATTTTAGAAGTGTGTAGATCTAACTGTTCTAAGAGGTTGCTACCATTCACAGCATTTAACCTCAAGTTTGGAATAACATCAGCAGGTAAAAAGTAATTTTTCATATTAAGTAAAGCTTTTTTTGGTGTGCTAACGTGTTTTATTTCACACTTTTCTAAAATATCTCTTATTTTCATATGTGAATTTATTACCCATGTTGCTTCTATATCTCTTGTTCTGAGATAATCTAGAGTTTTTTGTATAGAAAGCTCGGTACATTGATCTCCACAGAACACAAAATTAAATAATGACTCCCTGGTACCATTTATTGTAAATATGATGTTATCAAATTCATCGTGTACTTCCCACTCAGATAAATTCGCTGTGTACAGTATATAATCCTTTAGATTTTGAACAATTAAGCTTGAATAATAAATTTTTTTATCCTGCATACACCAACAATAAACAATAAAAGGCTCCTATAAGAACACAGGCTAAAATTGCAGCTATAACGTCATCTAGCATAATACCTAAAGGACCTTTGGTAT
Source organism: Wolbachia endosymbiont (group A) of Pherbina coryleti (assembly GCF_964026875.1). Taxonomy (NCBI): domain Bacteria; kingdom Pseudomonadati; phylum Pseudomonadota; class Alphaproteobacteria; order Rickettsiales; family Anaplasmataceae; genus Wolbachia; species Wolbachia endosymbiont (group A) of Pherbina coryleti. The sequence goes on along the minus strand of NZ_OZ034706.1, from coordinate 517,288 downwards.
TTTTATCGATTAAATTTATAGGCCACGTTTTTATTATATCAAAAAACCTAAAAGAAAAAAAGCACAACAACAATGAAGAACAATTCATCTCTTGGCTTAACAATATCGAAACTAAAAGTATCGTCAGCAATTGACCAACCACTTCGTCAATTACTACCTCTTTTGGATCACATGAAGTCTTGTAATGTTTTATATAATTACCTGTAGACCATAATCCAATTAAGAATAAAAAAGAAATAATTGCTGCACCTAAAATTTTGTTGCTCAGGATTACAGGAACAAGCGGAAAAGAAGCCAAACTACCCACAGTACCTGGCATTTTTTTTACTGTTCCAGACAGCCACCACGTTGATATTAATTTATATAAAAATTTCACAATATATCCAAATACAAAATTAACTTATAAGAACAGAAAGAGTATCCTCTATAGAGGCGCTTTCATACAATAATCTATAGACCGCTTCACATATAGGCATTTTTATCTTTAGCTTTCCTGCTAAATTAAATATGGACTCAGCAGTGCTAAAACCTTCAATCACTGACTTGCCTTCTGACAAAATCTGCTGAACATTAAAGCCATTGTCACTATTACCTATTTTAAACCCAAAAGATAAGTTTCTTGAATTCAAGGATGTGCATGTCATAATTAGGTCACCCAGACATGCTGGCCCAAGTAGTGTATTTATATCCACACTACCGTCACCAATTTTTGCTGAGTATAAAGCCTTAATTTCGCTCATACTTTTCGTAATCAATGCTGCATGAGCATTAAACCCAAGTTTACTACCTAGAACAATCCCACACGCTATAGCAAAAACGTTCTTTAACGCTGCACAAATCTGTACTCCTATAATGTCGTTACTAAACTCCAATTTAACATTTTCTTGTTGCAGCTCTGATACTAGCTTTGAACCTAATGTGTTATTTTGGCATGCAAGAACCATTGAATAGGGTAATTTTCTTGCAACTTCTACAGCAAAGCTAGGACCTGAAAAAATAGCAATAGGATTGTTAGGTAAAATTTCATTTACTATTTCACTAGGTAATTTTAATGTAGACTTTTCTATTCCCTTACAAGCTAAAATTATTGCTACATCTTTTTTCAGATTATAATTATGCAATTGCTGACATACCTTCCTCAGAGACTGAGTGGGAACAGCGAGGATTGTTACTGAAGCATTAATTGTGTCTTCAATAGCCAATTTTACTGACACATTATCAGAAATTCGACAACCGGGTAGCTTGTCACTTTCTCTTTTCCCGTTGATTGATTCAAATGTAGTTTCATTGTGAGTCCACAAAATCACATCTTTCTTACTACCTAATGAAATTGCGATTGCTGTACCCCATGCACCAGCACCTAAAATTGATATTGCCACACAATATTCCTGAAAATATTACTTATACTTTAAAATAGTAGGATAAGTAAATTAAAAATATAACACAGACATATAGAATAGTTAAATATTTATTAACCGAAGTATTCTTTTAATAATAGTAACTTTAATTCAATATTTACTAAAAATATTATTACTATCATGGTATGTCTATTATATTTTAGATCTATTTATATAACTTTGGAACAATATATTTACTATTAATTAATAAGTGTAATTTTGATCATTTGTTAATAAAAATTTGATTTATTACTTTCCTTAGTTATATATATTACTAAAATTATAAATTATTTATGGGGTGTAAAATATGCGTATATTATTAATTGAAGATGATCAAGTAAGTGCAAAGACTGTGGTTAACGCCTTAACTTCTGATGGACACTTCTGTAACGTTGTTACTTCTGCACAAGATTATAACAATAATATGGTTTCCTCAAACGGAGATTACTATGACCTAGTTATTTTAGATATACACTTACCTGGTGATATTGACGGATATGATATATTGTTAAGACTAAGAAGTGCAAAAATCAAAGTTCCTGTCTTAATACTTTCATGCATATCCGCTGTCAATCACAAAGCTAAAGGACTCGGGTATGGTGCCGATGATTACTTAACCAAGCCATTTCATAAAAGCGAGTTATTAGCTCGAATTAAGGCCATAGTGCGTCGTACTAAAGGCCATCCTGAATCGGTGATAAAGATTGGTAATATAAATATCAATTTTGATCACAGGGTTGTTGAGGTGAAAGGTAAAACGGTTCACCTTACTAATAAAGAGTATTCTATGATAGAATTGCTAGCACTGCGTAAAGGAACAGTACTAACAAAAGAAATGTTCTTAAATCATCTTTACAATGGCTTGGATGAACCTTCAGATAACAAGATAGTTGATGTTTTTATGTGCAAATTACGTAAGAAACTTGAAAGTGCAAATGATGGAAAAAGCCACATAGAAACCGTTTGGGGCAGAGGGTATGTTCTGAAAGAGTATATTGATGATGATGAATATTCTAATGTTAATGTAGGCGAAAGTAGTGATGGCTATCAAGCAGAACAAGTGAAGGACAACGCATGAAATGCCTACACATTTAAATATAGCATGGCTTATATCGCACGTATCATGTGAACGCCTAGGTGAAATATAAGCCGAGTTCTGTTTATGTAGCTATTTATCTGGAGTAAATGTTACCATTTACCGCATGCGATTTACCCGAGTAGATATGAGGAAAACATAAAATCTACTTCTATTTAATCTTGCTCCTAGTGTTGGTTACTCGACTACCAATGTTGCCATTGCCATGGTGTGCTCTTACCACACCTTTTCACCCTTACCTAAAAATATTTTAGGCGGTAATTTTCTGTAGCCCTATAACTGGAGTTACCTCCGGCGGGCATTACCCGTCACTATTTTTCCTTGGAGCCCGGACTTTCCTCTGCTATGTTTATCACACAACAGCAGCTACTTATTTCACCTAGGAATTATACTTTAACATGAAAATCACAAAAGCAAAAGACAATTTCCTAACAGTCTACATATTAAAAACATTTAGACAAATAGCTAAAGGTGATATTCCGGCACATCATCACTATCCCAAGATAAGCTTTTTTCACTTTTAGACTCCGCTTCAGTTAGTCAAGAGCCTGGTCCACCGCTTGAAGACGATGAGCTACTTCTTGATCGACTACTACTTTCTACTGATATACTATTTAGCACTGTTTCAGATTGATATATAGTTCGCATTCTGTTACCAGTGGTAAAAATTTCTTCATCGCTACTTGAAGATGATCGCCTTCTATAACCCAAATCAGTTAGTTCTAATACAGGAGCAGCATTACGACCCTTAACATATCTATATGCTATGAATCCTATAATTCCAACAATACCTATTGCTCCAACCAAAGATCCCCCTATCATTCCTGCCTTATTAGACCCTATAGCAAGTTGAGTAGGTTGTGGTGAAGAAGTAGACTGAGGAAGTAAAGTCGTGGTGAATATAGGAGTTGTTGACTCTTTTGTTCTAGTACTTGGTATACTAAATACTGTTTGTGTAGTTTTCTCTGAGCTTGTTGTTGGCGCAGTTGGTTCCACTGTTACTGTGCTTGTTTGAGTCGTTGACTCTGTTGAAGGTTTATTCGTTGTAGAAGTAGGTGCAACGGCTTCTGTTGTTGGCTTCACTGTTACTGTACTTGTTTGAGTCGTTGACTCTGTTGAAGGTTTACTCATCGTAGAAGTCGACGCACCAGTCGCTGCTGTAGGTTTTACAGTACTTGTCTCAGTCCCTGAAGTTACTATCGGCACACTAGTTGACGTTGTAGCAACCGTGGTCGCTTGTGAAGTAGTAGTTGTTTTTGCTACTGTCGTTGACTCCGTTGAAGGTTTACTTATTGTAGAAGTAGGTGCAACGGCTTCCGTTGTCAATTTAGTAGTCTTCACAGCGTCGGTTTCTGCTGTGCTAGTAATTGCAGCAGTCGGCGTTTTCTTAGAAGTCACAACCGTTTCTGCAACAGTTATAGGAGCCACGGTACTACTAGAAATAATATCTGGCGTTAATCGACCGTTAATGATATTAACAAAATCACTGAGAGTTTTGATGCTATTTGCCGGTATTATTGTTGCTTCAGAAGATTTTCCAGAGCCGTTTTGATTAAAAGTTACAATATTTTCTCCACTTACCGCAGTTACGATAAAACCACCCTGACCGTTGCCTTTAATATATAATTGCTCTATAGGATCTGTAAATTGATAGATAGGAAAATCTGACACTGATCCATTTTTAAGTAGAGTTGCTATATGTAACCTCTGCTCATTAGCTGATTGGTCATTTTCAAGAAAAGCAACTAGATCATTTCCTTCCGTTTGTTCAACATACTGCAAAAAGCTTATTTCATGTTCTCTAGAAAGAGATAGTGCTTTATTATCTATTTGACCTTTTCGATTACCAAGTAAAAAGCCATTAACTCCATCCTTCAGACCCTGAATCACTTTAGCCATATCAAATTTAAAAATACGTGTTTTTCTCACCTCTTGATTTTCCTTAATAATCCTTTTGCTCACTTGCGAATAAAGCATCGTGTTTCCATTTAATGCCAATTGCCCCTGATTATCAAAATTGAACAATTTTCTTTCTGTAACACCTTTTTCTCCAGTCAATACCTTAAATTTTCCGCTCTCGCTTGACTTTAAGTACCAAGAAACTAAAGTTTGATCCTTTAAGTTATGGGCGATTACAATTACGTCACCATTACCAACTTTCACTGCTCTTGGTTGAAAGTAACTATTGCCCACATTTGCAAGACTATTATTATCAATATTCTTTTGTAATTTTCTTTTATCTAAATGTTCAACTGAAGGAGTATTAACTGATTGTTTAATTCCGTAAGTGTTAAAAGATAAGCCTTTAACGCATTTTTCTCCTTCTTCGCTAATTCCTTCTTCAGGAAAGATAACTCCAACTTTATCTATTTCAGCTGAATCTTCTATTAATGTGAGAGATAATTGATCTTTGAATTCATTTGCTACGCTGATATTTGTACCACATTCGTATGTTTTTGATTGATATAATGGACTAATAAGTAATTTTACTTTACTGCTCCCATTACCATTATCTTGATAGCTGAGTCCGTAAGCAACTCCATTCCCCTCAATTAATTCTACGTTTGTTGGATTAAAACCTATCGCTTCTTTAATTTCCGGTGTATTTGAGTTGATCCCGAGCAATCTTCTTAATATAGACATAATTTTATTTAAAATATTAATAAAATGCTATTATGATTACTCCTGTGTGTTAATGTCAATGAAAATTTTAACTAAAATTAAAAAATTAATATAATATTTTATACTAAAAGGTAAATATAAGCTTGAAGAGGGCTAAGAAGCTTTATGCTATTTCTCAAAAAACCAACAATTGCAATCATTGGTTCTACAGGTATAATCTGTTAAAGTTTACACGAGTCTCATGAATGATAGAAAAAGAAGAGCAGTTTAGTTTTACATCAGAAAACCTCAAGAAAGCGGGAAAGTTTATAGAGATGTATCCCAAAGGTAGAGAAGGTAGTGCTGTTATGCCTTTACTATATCTGGTTCAAGAGCAATGCGGATGGGTTTCTGAATCTGCTATGCGTTATGTTGCTGATATGCTGCATATTCCACATATTCGTGTATATGAAGTGGCAAATTTTTACACCATGTATAATTTAAAACCAGTAGGCAAATATCTAATACAAATTTGTAGAACAACTCCTTGCTGGTTGTGCAATAGTGAAGAAGTTTTAAATACCTTTAAAAAAAAACTTGGAATCAATATCGGTGAGACTACTAAAGATAATTTGTTCACTTTAAAAGAAGTTGAATGCCTAGGTGCATGCGTTAATGCTCCCGTTGTGCAGATCAATAATGACTTCTATGAAAATCTTACTCCTGAGAAAGTAGAAAACATCATAACAGAACTTTCAGGCAAATAGATGAAAGAAGAATTTTCATTCAAGAGAATCAAGCAATCAGGTTCTGCAAGAGTTGGAACAATTAAAACTCCAAATGGAAGCGTAGAAACCCCCGCTTTTATATTCTGCGCAACAAAAGCTGCAATTAAAGCTGCAGATATTGAAAGAATAAGTGAAGCTGGTACCCAAATCATACTTTCCAACACCTATCACCTAATGCTTCAACCAGGAGAGAATACTGTTGCAAAACTTGGTGGTTTGCGCAAGATGATAGGATGGAATGGGCCAATGCTAACTGACTCAGGTGGATATCAGATATTTAGCTTAGGCCACGGATCAGTTTCGGAAGAGATAAAAGGAATAAGAAAAAAACAAAAAACTTTGATCAAAATTAATGAGGATGGGGCAATTTTTCGTTCTTACATTAATGGTAAAATTTATTGCTTAACTCCTGAAAAATCTGTACAAATTCAACAGAAATTAGGTGCAGATTTAATCCTAGTTTTAGATGAATGCACTCCATTTCACGTAAGCAAAGAATACACAGCAAAATCAATGCTCATGAGCCACAGATGGGCTGAACGTTCTTTAAATGAATTTGAAAAAAACAATAATGGCAAGCAGGCACTGTATGGAATTAGTCAAGGCGGAGTGTATCAAGATTTACGTAGAGAAAGTTGTGATTTTATCAACGATTTGCCATTTTTTGGTCAAGCAATAGGTGGATCACTTGGTCAAAGTAAAGAGCAGATGCATGATGTAGTTTCTTTCACTATGGACCACCTGAAAAAAGACAGGCCTACTCATTTGCTTGGTATTGGTGGAATTGTGGACATCTTTCGCGGAGTAGAGCTTGGAATTGACACGTTTGATTGCGTGCATCCAACCCGCTTAGCAAGGCATGGTGGCGCACTTGTTAAAGTAAAAAACAGAAATTCTATTTCTTCAAAGTGCAAAGAGCATATTAATTTGCGGAATCAACGATTTGAGCTGGACAACAACCCAATTGAAAGTGACTGTTTATGCTTTACCTGCAGAAAACATTCAAGAGCTTATATACACCATTTACTGAAAGCTAAAGAGCTCCTGGCTTACACGCTCGTTACCATTCATAATATTTTCTTTATGAATAAGTTAATGGCATCAATAAGGCAGGCTATATTAGATGATAGGCTAGATCGGGAGAAAAATAATTGGATTAGTGAGATACCACTACCATACGCGTCAAGTTAAGAGATTGTGAGCAAATTTAGAGAGGTTAAAGTGGATACTCTAGCCCTTCTACGTTTGTCTTTTAATGAAAATCGCGACCAAGTTATAGTGAGTTTTTTAAGAAATGCTTTTAAACTATTAATTTTGGTTAATACTAAAAATAACTCTCTAACCCGCCTTTTTAGCTCAATAAATGCCTTTGTTAAGCTAAGTTCTGTATTCTTTTTCACTTCTGTGCAACCAACTATGCCGTGAAATATAAGAATTGCGCACAATTTAGCATATAGTTCACATAATACTCTGCATGGCTTTCCTTTTAGCTTATCAAGCCTGATATGGCTTTTATACAATTTAAATAATAACTCAATTTGCCACCTTACTCTGTAAATCGTTAATACTTGCTCAGCACTAATTTTATTTTCTGGAACATTAGTTATAAATATTGACCAGTTCAACAATTTTTGATTTCTTTTAGAGGATCTGCGATCTTGCTAATCTATTAGCTTTCCTTCTTCTGCCCATAGACTGTTCTTCAGTTAGTTTCTGACATATAATTCTTACTCTAATTTTTGCTTCTTTTCCTAACAATACCTCGTTTTCTAAAAATAACTTATCCTCTCAACATTCTAATAACTCCATTTTTTGATTTGTTTCTACATCATATATGTTGGTATCGACGACTTATGAAATAAGCTCCTATTTCATTGATTTGTTTAAAAGAACTTGGCACAAAATAACCGAGATCAGATATTAGCAAATCATTGCTTAATATATTACTTAAATGTTTCCTATATCCCTGGTCTGATCTTACCCCCTCCGTTAAATTAAGTTGGTCTATTATCTGATTCATGTAGTCGAAAACTAATTGTAACTTTATTCCAGACTTAGTATTGCTTTCATAGCCACTGTAGCTAGTACCATAACCTTTATACATCTCTTCCATACTGTTAGGTAGAGTAATATAGCTACTGTCCAATAATTTAACACTATTAAATTGCTGTAAGATTTTGCAATCAACTTGCAAGATATTTTTAAAGAGAATCACAGATTCATTATACATCCTTTTCATAAATTCCACTGCTTCTTCAGTAAATCTAAAATCCAAACCTTGTTTTGTTATATCTATCGAGTCCTCGTTTAGTAATTGACACATTGTTTCTACGCTACAATTATCAACTCCTATATTACCCAAGACCATGGCTTTTACGAATGATGAACCTTTTAGCTTTCTCTTTCTTTTTATAAACCTTGTTGTAATTGAGATTTTCTCTGCTTTTTCATTAAAAAATTCTTTGAGCTTTTTTGATAAGCAAGTTATTTTATTCATTGGTTCTCTCACTAAAAGTATATCTGGGAGAACTTATACCTTATTATTCTATCTCTTTCATACCTTTATTTCCTTAACTTGACGCGTATGATATAGCTAAAGTGGCTTAGGTTTACCTACAATTTGAAAAACAACAAATGCGTCATTCCGCTACTCGTTAGCGGAATCTATGCTGAGATACCGCGGCGGTATGACGTAGAAAAACCTTTCTTGGGTTGTATCCGTTCAGCTAAGCGGTGTGAGAGATGATAGATAAGAGGTTTTGGAAAGCCCATTTGTTTCCATGTCAAGTATAATGAAATTATCCGTTCAAGTTCCCCGCTTCGATTGGGTAAAATATGAATTTTTGCGATAAACGACATAATGCCGTATTTGCCGTTCAGCATGGTTATTTGTCAGCGGAATATTTTCTGGGTCATCTAAAAATTTCCACATCATTCTTTCAGATTTCAAAATATTTTTTGCAACTCGAGAAGCTCCAATTGCTTCAGGTAAACGGCTTCAAGTAATACCTTGTACGTTTTCGCAATTTTCTGGCACGTCTGGTAAATCTAAAAACATCTATCTCATTTTTTAGCAAGGCCTTTTTTAGTGCAAATAATTCAGTGGCTACGTTTCTTAAGTAACAGCCCAGAACTTTAACTTCAACTATGTGCTAATCTTTCAAAATCTCTTGATAAATGTGCCCAACAGATTTGCCTGTTCTTATCGGCAAAGTAGTTGTATGCTGCGTACCTGTCGTAAGCTATTGCGATTGCAGAACTTACTATTTTGTAAAACCTTCATTCCTCTTGACTCTGTCAATTTTATAAAACTTGCTGTATTACTGGCAAACATCCAGCACCAACCAAGTTTACCTTTGTTATAATGGCTCGTTTCATCGATATGCAGAACTTCACTTTTACTTACTTCTTGCTCGATTTGCTCATATGCTTCTTGGCATTTTTCTGCAACTCTAGCCTCGCTATTTGACACGCTACCAACACTGATGTCCAGGTTGAAAATATTTTTTATAATATTTGCTACTTCTCTTTTCGAGTTCTTGTAAAATCCGCTCAGCGCCGCAATTGTTGACTTAACTTTTGGACCAAATGTATCCGCAGTAACACCTTCTGGTAGCCTGCTACTTTTTCTTTTTCCACACTTGCAACAGCGGCCATTGGTATTCCACAACATAAGCTGGCAAATCAACTTTTTGATGAATGTATGGCTCTTTCGATATCGCAATTTCTCCTCCGCACTCGCAAGAACTCTATTTTCACCACTTCATCTGCTTCCATTTTAGGGCGATACTTTCCTTCATGCCCAATCTGTGCCCCTATTTTCCTGTCACTTTTTTTCTTTTTCTTCTTTAGCTTGTATAACTCTTTTGAGCTCGGTATCGATGAATTTTGTGAATTCAGACCTAGTCTTTCTTTCAATTCAGCATTTTCGATTCTTAGCGCCTTATTCTCAGATCTAAAATTTTCGTTTTCTATCTCTAACCTCTTTATCTCTGCTTTTAGTTACTCTATCTCTATTTTAAAGCTTTCACAGAGCTTGAGAAGACTAGCTAGTAGATCAGACATATTTACCACACATACTACTTGTGATATTATGTTTTTAGCACTCCTTGTCTACTTTTTATTTTACCGCTCCGCTGAACGGATACCTTTTTTTTACTGTTTGAGTATGTAAGGATTATGACGACCTATCCCAAACCTCAACTATATCCTCACTAAACTCTATTATCTTTGTTTTTTTAAACTGATAACAGTTGTTAATGAATTGAATCCCTAAATCTCCTACAAAAGGAGTGGCATCATTGCCTAAAATTTTACCACTGCGGCATATTATCAACCTGTCGATTAAATTACACTTTAATAGTTCTGTGATTAACACTCCTCCACCTTCAACTAATAATCTTGTTATACCAATTTCTGAAACAAGTTTTAATGCCATGTCCTTTAGGCAAACCTTACCTGCGTTGCTTGAATTAACTACTAAGTAGTTAATGTTTTTTATTTTTTTCTCTACTTCTTTATTTGTGATGACCCAAGTTATTACTTTGTCTGCAGTCTTTGCAATGTTATGCTCTTCCTTTAATCTCCCTTGACTATCTATAATTAGCCTTATTGGCGATCTACTTCCGAGTCCTGGTAATCTGCAAGTTAAGAGTGGATCATCATTAATAAGAGTATTGCTGCCAATCATAATTGCATCATATTTCGTTCTGAGCTCATGCACCCAGTTTCTCGTATTTTCACTTGTTATCCATTTGCTATCGCCTGTAAATGTTGCGATTTTTCCGTCAAGAGTTGTTGCGACTTTGCAAGCTATAAATGGTCTATGTAATTCTTTAGTGGTGAAAAAACCGACATTCAGTTCTTTTGCCTCTTTTTGCATAATACCTTGCTCAACTTCAATTCCTGCTTCTTTCAGAGCTTTCATGCCTCTGCCTGAAACTCTACTATCTGGGTCAATAGTTGCAATTACTACTCTTTTTATGCTAGCTTTTATGATTTTTGCAGTGCAAGGCCCCGTGACTCCGTGATGACAACATGGCTCAAGAGTGATATATATAGTTGCGCCATGAGTTGAATCTTTAGCGTTTTGCAAAGCGACTACCTCCGCATGCGGACGCCCACCAATCCCTGTGTATCCCTCACTAACAATTGTACCATCCTTTACAATAACACACCCGACAGCAGGATTTGGTGCAACATTTCCAAGATTTTTTTCTGCAAGCCTTAATGCAATTGACATGAAATGATCATCAGTCATTAGAAAGAAGTCATTTCGTATGAGGTATCAAAAATTCTTCTGTGCTCGTGTATAGCAAATCTATCTGTCATACCTGAGATATAGTCACATATTATTACTGAACGCTGAGATTCACAAGCGAGTTTGCTCCACTCTGTGGGAAGTAATCCTGGGTTTTCATAAAAACATTGAAAGAGTTCCTGTATTATGCGTTTTGCTTTGTTCATCGTTCTACTCAGTTTATAGCTTCTGTATATTTTCTCCATGTTGAATCTTTTCATTTCTTTTGTAGCATTCGCAACTTCTGGTGAAAATGTGACTAGCATTTTATTTAGACTTCTTACGTCTTCTACGCTTTTTATTTTGTGATCTTCAATATTTCTTTCAGTCTGAGAAACAACATCACTTATCATAGTTCCTATAGTTCCACTCAGTGATTCATGTATGAGTTTGCTCTGAGGCAATTCTGAATATCTGCTCCTTATGTCTTTAAACATTTTTTCAATTAAAGGAACATTCAGCAAATCTTCGATGGTTACTAAATTCGCCCTGAGTGCATCATCAAGATCGTGAACACTGTAAGCAATATCATCGGCAATTGAAGCAACTTGCGCTTCAATGCTTGAAAATTCTTCAAGTTTTAGATCATATTTTTTGTTGTATTCTAATAACAGCTGATTACTTGTAGAAGACTCCGCGTTTTGACCAAGCAAGGGACCGTTATGTTTTGCAACTCCTTCAATCACCTCCCAACTTAGATTCATACCATCAAAATCAGCATGTTTTTGTTCAAGATAAGTTAAAATCCTTATAGCTTGAACATTATGATCAAACTCATACTTCTCGTTATCAAGATTCAAATCTTGAATTGATTTCTTTAGAGCATCTTCACCTGCATGACCAAATGGAGGATGACCAAGGTCATGTGCAAGCGCTATGCATTCAGTGATATCCTCATTTAAGCCAAGTCTACGCGCAATGGACCTTGCAATTTGTGCAACTTCAAGGCTATGAGTAAGCCGAGTGCGATAGTAGTCGTGCTCATAATTGATAAAAACTTGTGTTTTGTACTCCAATTTTCTAAACGCATTAGAGTGAATGATACGGTCCCTATCACGCTGAAAGCAGCTGCGATTCTCATCTTCTGGCTCTTTGAAGTATCTCCCTTTTGTTTTGCTTGGAAAACATGCATAATTTAATAGAAAATTATTGTTTGACATGTAAAATTTCTACTATAATAAGTTATCAATAATAAACGGTGGTTACTATGTCAACAAATTACAACATCAACTTAACTGATAATGCACTAAAAAAAATCCACTCTCTTGCAGAGCAGGAAGGAGATAAGAGTTCCGTTTTACGGGTTGCAGTTTCAGGCGGTGGATGTTCTGGCTTCAAATACAATTTTCTTATGGATCAAATGAATAAAAATCTATCTTTGGATGATGAAGATGATGATTACGATGATGAGTTTGATGACGAAGACGAAGATGATGATTATGAAGAAAGCGAGGACTATAGAAGCCATTCCAGTTTTAGCGAAAAAGGTAAAGATATAGTAATTAATGATGAAAATGGTAATCCTGTATTAATGGTTGATAATTGTTCAGCAAAATTTTTAAATAACTCAGTTATAGATTATACTGAGGATCTCAGTGGTTCTGGTTTTCAAATAAAGAATGCCTTTGCTAAGTCTCAATGTGGTTGTGGTAACAGTTTTTCGGTTTAATTATTACTAAAACTTAGATGCCTTCTGGATCTTTTAAACATGGGTGGTAATGTAGCACTAGAACTAACTTCCGTAGATAAAAGCTTCAAGAACAATTCTGCTGTTGTAAAGGATATCAACTTAAGTGTCACAAGAGGGCAAGTAGTAGCGCTGATTGGCGATTCAGGTGCAGGGAAAACAACTATATTGCAAATCGCAGGCTTGTTGGACAAGCCAACTTCAGGTATAGTTACGATAGATGGAATAAATTGCACACAAGCCAGTAATAAGCATAAAACTCATGTAAGAAGAAATTTTCTTAGTTTTGTTTATCAATTTCACTATTTGTTACAAGAGTTATCGGTGTTGGAAAATATTATGCTTCCTCAACTCATTGCAGGAAAAAGCAAAGCTGAAGCAAAAAAAAATTCGCAAGCAATGTTGGAAAAATTTGGTCTGGAAAACAAAGCAAGTAGCATGGTATCTGAAGTTTCGGGTGGGGAAAGGCAGAGAGTTGCAATTGCAAGAAGCATTGTAAATTCTCCAAAGCTTTTACTTGCAGATGAGCCAACAGGAAATTTAGATCCAACAAATTCTTTTAACGTGTTTTTACTGCTACATTCATACGTAAAGGAAAATAACAGCTCTATGCTTATAGTAACACACAATCATCTCCTTGCAGAAAAGGCAGACTGCATTTTCCAATTGAGAGATCGATCATTAGTGAAGTTGTGAATAGGAAAAATAGCACAATTTCTATGCCTTATACTTATCTAACCAATGATCATTAACAGAGTACAACTCGCATGAAATGCTTTCATTGCTTTTTATACACGGACTTTTTAACTTACGCTGTTTACTTAGGGAACACCCCGATAACATAAACACAGCTAAAACAAAAAATAATAGCTTTTTAAACATAACAAAACCTTTTCATTTATATTACTACACTCATTTCTCTTGTTTGTAAAGATTAGGCATATTCTTTTACCCTTACCTCTTTTTTGACCTTTTGAAAAGAAATAGTTGCACTATTCAAGCGCAGTTTTATATAATTGTCCACGATTTGAGTCACTTCCTCTTCTTTATCCTTTAGAAAGTGATTAGTATCATCTATTATATGGTATTTCATGTGATCACTTCTTACTGAATTTATCAACCTTTTTGCTAATTCTGTTACATCGCTTTCTTCTGAGATTGTATCATTACTGCTTTGTATTATAAGCCCAGAAACTGGACAGGGAGAAAGAAAAGAAAAATCGTACTTAGTTACCGGAAGAGAAAGAGCAATAAAACCCACTATCTCAGGGCGGCGCATTGTTAGCTGCATAGCCACCCATGCTCCAAAAGAAAAACCAGCGATCCAAATTCGAACATTGCTAGGATTATGTTCCTGAAGCCAATCAATGGCTACCGCAGCGTCAGTTAATTCTCCTATACCCTTATCAAAAGTTCCGGTAGATTTTCCCACACCACGAAAGTTAATCTTCAATGCAGAAAAATTGTTATCGATAAAAGACGTATATGTACTATGTACAATTTTACTATCCATATTACCACCATATTGAGGATGATGATGTAAAACCAGCACAACCGGCGCGTTGGCATCTTTGCTTTGGTGGTATTCACCTTCTATCTTTCTTGTTGCATTATTCAAAAAAACTTCAACCATGGTAACCCCTAATAAGAACCCGCTTGACAGGTATTAATGACGTGAGTTATTAATTATGTATTAATTTCGCTGTTTTTGCAATAAATTTTTTATCGTGTTAAAGCTAACGTACATAGTTATGGCTATAGTTGATGGTAAACTTATTTAAGTGACAGATGAGTCCATTCTCTTTAGAAAATAGTGGTTGCGTATATGCTGATTACAATGCAACTGCTCCAATTAGTGAAAATGTAAAAAAAAGTATATTTGAGGTCTTGTTAAAACAAACGCTCAATCCATCATCACTACATAAAAGAGGACAAGAAGCGAGGAAGATTCTTCAGGATGCAAGAGATAACGTACGTGGTGCTATTGGCGTCTCAAGTGATAAAGAAATAGTTTTTACGTCTGGTGCAACTGAAGCGAATAACCTTGTTATGAGAGGAATAGCAGGCTACCTGCATATAATTTCAGCTATAGAGCATCCTTCAATTCTTAATTCTGCATGTAATCCATATATAATACCTGTTAATCAGGAGGGCATTGTTGACTTTTTAGAGCTAGAAAAAATTCTAAGCGAACTTAAAGGAAACAAAGCAATAGTTTCAGTTATGATGGCAAATAACGAAACCGGAGTTATTCAACCTATTGAGGAAATAGCTAAAATAGTACACAAGTTTGGAGCAATTTGCCACACTGACACTGCTCAAAGTGTTGGGAAAATTAAAGTTAATATGGAAGATTTAGGAGTGGATTTACTCACTTTATCCGCCCATAAATTTGGCGGTGTAGCAGGCAGTGGAGTTTTAATATTCAATAAAGAACTTGCGATAGAACCTATTATAATAGGTGGTGGACAAGAGAAGGGATTTCGTGGTGGTACGGAAAATATTGTTGCGATTGCAGGCCTTTCTGCTGCACTGCAAAATATTCCAGACCTTCTATCAAAAATGGATGAAGTAAAGGAGCTACGTGATCAATTAGAGTGTGAATTATTAAATCTTGCCAGTGACATAAGAATCTTCGGTAAAAACTCTAAGAGGCTGCCAAACACAAGTTTTATTTATATGCCAGGAGTAAAGAGTGATGTGCAGCTTATGCATTTTGACTTGAATCATATTGCAGTTAGTAATGGCTCCGCATGTTCTTCTGGAAAAGTTGAGCCTTCCCATGTTTTGCTTGCAATGGGGGCAATAAAAGAGCAAGCAGAGTGTTCAATTAGAATCAGTATAGGTCCAGAAACTAAACCACAAGACATAAAAAAAATAGTGGATTGTTGGTATAATATCTACAAGCAGAACTCCTTGGTATAGATAATACGTGATATCATGCAGGGAGCTATAAATTAGATGTAAAAAATTCCTTTACAAGTTTCGCCAGCCCCCTTATCATAACCATACGCGTCAAGTTAAGAGATTGTGAGCAAATTTAGAGAGGTTAAAGTGGATACTCTAGCCCTTCTACGTTTGTCTTTTAATGAAAATCGCGACCAAGTTATAGTGAGTTTTTTAAGAAATGCTTTTAAACTATTAATTTTGGTTAATACTAAAAATAACTCTCTAACCCGCCTTTTTAGCTCAATAAATGCCTTTGTTAAGCTAAGTTCTGTATTCTTTTTCACTTCTGTGCAACCAACTATGCCGTGAAATATAAGAATTGCGCACAATTTAGCATATAGTTCACATAATACTCTGCATGGCTTTCCTTTTAGCTTATCAAGCCTGATATGGCTTTTATACAATTTAAATAATAACTCAATTTGCCACCTTACTCTGTAAATCGTTAATACTTGCTCAGCACTAATTTTATTTTCTGGAACATTAGTTATAAATATTGACCAGTTCAACAATTTTTGATTTCTTTTAGAGGATCTGCGATCTTGCTAATCTATTAGCTTTCCTTCTTCTGCCCATAGACTGTTCTTCAGTTAGTTTCTGACATATAATTCTTACTCTAATTTTTGCTTCTTTTCCTAACAATACCTCGTTTTCTAAAAATAACTTATCCTCTCAACATTCTAATAACTCCATTTTTTGATTTGTTTCTACATCATATATGTTGGTATCGACGACTTATGAAATAAGCTCCTATTTCATTGATTTGTTTAAAAGAACTTGGCACAAAATAACCGAGATCAGATATTAGCAAATCATTGCTTAATATATTACTTAAATGTTTCCTATATCCCTGGTCTGATCTTACCCCCTCCGTTAAATTAAGTTGGTCTATTATCTGATTCATGTAGTCGAAAACTAATTGTAACTTTATTCCAGACTTAGTATTGCTTTCATAGCCACTGTAGCTAGTACCATAACCTTTATACATCTCTTCCATACTGTTAGGTAGAGTAATATAGCTACTGTCCAATAATTTAACACTATTAAATTGCTGTAAGATTTTGCAATCAACTTGCAAGATATTTTTAAAGAGAATCACAGATTCATTATACATCCTTTTCATAAATTCCACTGCTTCTTCAGTAAATCTAAAATCCAAACCTTGTTTTGTTATATCTATCGAGTCCTCGTTTAGTAATTGACACATTGTTTCTACGCTACAATTATCAACTCCTATATTACCCAAGACCATGGCTTTTACGAATGATGAACCTTTTAGCTTTCTCTTTCTTTTTATAAACCTTGTTGTAATTGAGATTTTCTCTGCTTTTTCATTAAAAAATTCTTTGAGCTTTTTTGATAAGCAAGTTATTTTATTCATTGGTTCTCTCACTAAAAGTATATCTGGGAGAACTTATACCTTATTATTCTATCTCTTTCATACCTTTATTTCCTTAACTTGACGCGTATGATCCATCATAACTGGCTTACTTTTAGTGATTCATGGAGTTAAAAAAGTCAGCATTGCTCTTTGTTAAAAGTAGTTTGTCACGTAAAAATTCCATTGCTTCAACGGGTCCCATAGGATTGAGTATCCTACGCACCACCCATATTTTATTTAGTATAGCCTTATCAACTAATAGCTCTTCCTTCCTTGTTCCGGATTTTGTAATATCAATAGCTGGAAATATACGTTTATCAGAAAGTTTTCTATCAAGTATGATCTCAGCATTTCCTGTACCTTTAAACTCTTCAAAAATAACTTCATCCATTTTTGAACCAGTCTCTATAAGAGCTGTGGCGATTATAGTTAAAGAACCCCCATTCTCAATATTACGAGCTGCTCCAAAAAAGCGTTTTGGTCTCTGCAGTGCGTTTGAATCTACACCACCAGTTAGAACTTTCCCAGACGAAGGAATAACCGCATTATAAGCACGTGCAAGTCTAGTAATATTGTCAAGTAGAATTACCACATCTTTTTTATGCTCAACCATTCTTTTAGCTTTTTCTATTACTATTTCAGCAAGCTGTACGTGACGGTAAGCAGGCTCATCGAATGTAGAACTTACTACCTCACCTTTTACAGAACGTATCATATCTGTTACTTCTTCAGGTCTTTCATCTATAAGTAACACTATTAATTCTACTTCAGGGTGATTTATAGCTATAGAGTTAGCCATTTGCTGAAGCAATACTGTTTTTCCTGTGCGAGGTGGAGCAACTACTAACGCTCTTTGCCCTTTTCCAAGAGGAGCTACTATATCTATAGCACGCATGCTTAAGCCTTTTTTATCATCACCATTATTACACTCAAGTACTATGCTTTCCTCAGGATAAAGAGGAAGCAAATTATCAAAATGGACGTACTTTCTTAATTCACTTACTTCAGTAGAGTTTATACTTTGAACCTTAGTTAAAGTAAAATATCTCTCTTTATCACCAGGTGGCCTTATTTCTCCATATGCCATATCTCCTGTACGTAAATTAAACTTCTTTATTTGCCCGTTAGAAATATAAACATCATCGGTACTTGGGGCATAATTTGCACTTGCTGAACGTAAGAAACCAAAACCATCAGGCAATATTTCCACTATTCCACTCCCTGTGGTTATGCCTCCTTCTTCACTCATTTTTTTCATTAAGCTGAATATTATTTCCTGCTTTAGCATTCTACCATTGCTTTTACCGTTAGTTGAAATTTTTCTTTCTTCAGCTAACTCTAACAATTCTTCTGCTGTTTTCTCTTTTAATTCGCTCAGATCTAATGTTTTTCTGTTTTTCTCAGTACCTTCATTGACCATCTGTTTTACTGTATCGTTATTGTAAATTTGCTCACTTTTTTCAGGTTGAGCTGTAACCTTTCCTTTTGCCAAAACATCTTCATTGATTGTTGTCATAATCCTCCAAAAATTTTAATTGATGCTTACTAACCTAAAATGTGACTATAAGATAATAAATTAGGCTGAGTTAGTTTCAGTGCGTATTAAGCTTAATTATCATTAAACCCCGTACTTTACTTACATTATACTAATAAACACTAGCAAGTCAAGTTAATTTAATGTTAACAAAACACAAAAATTTGAGGATTTTCAATAGCTATTCTTTATATTTTTTTAACCTTTCTTGCTTCTCCTCTTCTACTTTTGCTTTTTCCACTTCTGCTTCTAAATTTTCTTGACTACATAAGCCGAGTAGTACAGGATCTTGGGGTTTTATATTTTGCATGTTATGATGAGATCCATCTCTTACCTGCTCAACTGTGTAATTTGTTGTACTAATTAATTTAGCTATAACGTTATTGTCCAAGATAGGAAATTTTTTTACTAAATAATAAATCGCATCAGGTTTATCTCTACGTCTTGCCGTAGAGGCAAAGCCAAGAATGCTACCAATCGCTTTACTCCTTTTTTTTATATTTTTTATAATCAAATTTGGTACACGATTTGGATTTTTTTTGCAATCATCGATTTCTTTTTCAGTAATTATTCCAGAAATAATAGGGTTATATTTTTCTACTTCTATTTCCTCATCAGCTATGTCTTGTACTTCTTCAAGGGCCAATCTGCAACATTGTGCTATTTGATTAAAAGTTAAACCAGTGTTGTCTACTAACCAAGCAGCTATTTGCACTAGAAACTGTTTATTTCTATCGTTATTGCCCTTAGAAGATTCCATTGACATCAAAAAAGCATCTCCCATTTAAAGTATCCCTTACTGTTATACAGAGCTAAAATATAAACTATTAAAACTAAAAAAGCATTAATTTTGTCATTCAATAACTTTTTGTTTGTCACTTCCCACCTCTTAAGTTAATTAAATGCGCTTACCTTTAAGCATATTTCAAACAAAATATTTCCCCTTTCTAAGGTATAGTATAACTCAGTTAAACATATGTTCCTATTTAAGATTAGAGAGTTAAATTTTAAGTTAATATATTATATATATTATCTAATAAAGCAACAGGTTTACAAGTATTAAATTATCACTATTCTATAATTAACCATTAATTAACTGAGTTTAAAATGAATGTTAAAAATTTTTTCACTAAAATAACCGTTGTCCTTTTAGCTTGCTTGTTAATCTTTGTGGGAGTTGGCAACCTTTTATCAGGTGATGATGAAAAAGAAGAGGTAGCTAGGGTTGGAAAAGAAGTTATAACGTCAGATGAGTATAAGTCGCTATATCAAAATTATGGAAAACAAATTTCTGGATCTGATGCGAGTAGAGAACAAGTAAAAAAGCTGAAATATGATTTGCTTAACGCACTTATAGAGCAAAAACTATTGTTTAACCTAACTAGTGAGCTGGGGTTGACAGTTGGAGAAGAATCTATAAAAAACCATATTAAAAACACCAAATACTTTCAAAATGATAAAGGTGAATTTGACAAAAATAAATTCTATGAAACGCTAAATGACCTGCATATGACAGAGAAAGAGTATATAGCAAAGCTAGAGAAAGTCCTGCCTGCAATGATGTTCATGACTTCATTATTTAAAGATAATTATCCAGTAACTTTTGGCGAGAAAATTGATGAGCAGATATACAAAAGTCGCTACCAAACTAGAGTAGTTGATATTGTTAAAATAACTGAAGATGCAGTTACAAACATTCCTGAACCAGATGATCAAGCCTTACTTGATTTGTACGAAAGAAATAAATCCCATTTTTATTATCCTGAGTATCGAACTGCGCAATATATTTCCCTAGGCCAAAAGTATTTTGAAGATCAAATCAAGATCTCAGATGAAGAAGTTGATGGTATAATAGAACAACAAGAACTTAAAAATCAAAGAGATATATTCAATGCAATATTTTCTACCAAAGAAGAAGCTGAGACAGCAAGAAGAGCATTTGAGGAGGGTAAAACAAGCTTTGAACAGATAGTAGAAGAGTTTGGCAAAGCAAAACTTGAGGAAACTAGAGTAAATAATATAACTAAGGATTTTTTACCAGAAGACGTGAGAGAGAAGGTGTTTGCTCTTAAAGTAGGTGAAGTAAGTGAAGTTTTAGCAAGCAGTTTTGGTTGGCACATAGTAAAAGTGGAAAGTGCGCATCAAATCTCTGATGAAGACTTAGTTGATTTAAAAAAAGACATAAAGTCAGTTCTAACTAACCAAAAGTCTTTTGAAAGAGTCAATGATTTCATAAACCAAGTGAACTATAAGATATACAATGGTTCAGAAATTGAAGAAATATTGAGTGAATATAATTTACCTATACAAACTATTGGTCCAGTAGATGCGAGTGGAAAAGATCAAAGCGGTAATAACGTAGGAGATTCTGGTGATTTGATTTCTTTCATTTTTTCGCGAGAAAAGGATCAGAAAGGTTATTTTAAGGGCGTTGGGGACGCTGTTGTTAGTGTAAAAATCATCGATATCGTTCCACCTAAATCACAAAGTTTTGAAGAAGGCAGGGCATTAGCGGTAGAGCTTTGGCGTAGTGAGTTTATAAAAGAAAGAATGTTTAAATTCGGGCAAGAGGTTGCAGTTCAACTAAGAGAAAAAACAGATTTGGAAGAAATTCAAGGTGTGGAATTAGTTAAAGGTCAGCAGATGCACCGCAATAAAGTGGATCAACAAAACTACCCCTTTTCTTTTGTAGAAGAGATTTTCAATATGAAAACAACTGGTTCAGTGACAGATCCTATTCAATACAATAATGAAATTATAATAGGTGTTCTAAAAGAAATGCATTCATCAAATGGCAAATTAAACATGCTTGACACTGGAAAACGTGTGATGATATCGCTAAAAGAGCAATTAATTAGCTATCTGGAATCAAAGTATAAAGTCGAAGTTAATCACGCTATACTTGATGATATATAGTCAAAAATCTTATAAGTTGCTTCAAACGCATCCAGTGCCCAGACACACAACTGTACGAACATTGCGATTTGAGAGCAATCTTCACTAGAAAGGATGTCATCCCAGTGCCCAGACACTGGGATCCAGGAATTTTATTAAGTTGGTAAGCATAAAAGTAGCCGTTTTATGTTAAAATACAACGTTTTAATGATTAAAAAAAGGCTGGATTCCAGTGGGCTTTGTTGCATAGCAACTGAAAAAATCTGGTGGCTACTGACAAAATTCATTATAAAATAGCCATTTAACCTTGAAAGAAAAAATATGCCACAAAAAATGAGGGTCAGTAACCATAGCGAATATAACAAATTTCTAGAAAAAAGAGGAAATATTTTTCATTATATCAACGAAGCCATAGAAAAGTGGTACGAGAATGGTCCAAAAATACCAGGTGGCAACAATATTTATAGCGATAAAGTTGTAATTTTGGTGCACATAATAACTTGTTTATTTAGAATAGGCCTGAGGCAAACAGTTGGGTTTATAGCAGGATACCTTGAGCAAATTGGGAAAAATTTGCAAGTTATCAGCTATTCACAATCATCAAGAAGGTTTAAGAAACTCAATATTAAGATCAATGATTGCAGAAAATAATATGGAAGATATCGAAATTGCTATAGACAGTACAGGAATTAGTATATACAACAACACTCCTGGTCATAGCAAAGAAAATAGCGAAGATAGAAAGTATCGCAGCTATGAACAGACAAGAAAATTGCATGTAATGTTGAATACAAACAGCAAAAAAGCCATAGCTGTAAAATACAGTAACGGCTGATCACTATGGAGCTTGTGATTTGCTAAAAGAAGTCGATTTTCAGTATGTCATAAAAGTACTATATGCAGATAGGGCATATGACAGAGAAAAGCTCTATAAGCTGTGTAATCAATATGGTATAAAAACGAAAATTCCTCCGAAAAACAACGCAGCAGAGCATCCAAAGTTAGACTATATGGCTGAGAGAAATGCTGCAATTAGACTAATAAAATCATGCAGCGAAGATGGAATGAAGAGGTGGAAAAGGCAAACAAACTACGGAAAAAGATCTTATATAGAAAGTTTTTTCTCGCGACTGAAACAAACATTCGGGTTTAGTTTTAGGAATAAATCTGAGACAAATAGAGAGAAGGAACTACTTGTTAAATGCTATTTGCTCAATAAGTTCACTGATATTGGTATGGCTAAATTTGAGATAGCTTCATAAATTTATTGTGCGTTACCTACTATCCGAAGAGCGATGCAACAAAGCCATTCCAGTGTCAAGCACTGGAATGACACCATTTGCTGTGCAATTTACCTTCAAAAATGAATGTTCGTATAGCTGTGCGCCCGGCACTGCCCTACATTATTGGTAATTATATTATAAGGTGCAAAAGTTGTATAATTCATTTGACTTAAAACGGCTCATTGTATAAAATTGTGGCTAATATATGAATAAAGGTTAACATGGCAGTTAAAATAAGGTTGGCGAGGTTTGGCGCAAAGAAACGCCCTTTTTATAGGATAGTTGTAGCTGATTCACGAGCACCAAGAGATGGGCGTTTTATTGAGAAAATAGGACAATATGATCCAATGTTACCAAAAGACAATAAAAATCGTGTTGTGGTGAAGGCTGATAGATTAAAACATTGGCTAAGCGTAGGCGCGCAAGCAACTGAAAGAGTACTGTGGTTTATCAAAAAAGGCATAGTAACTTTAGAAACAGAACCAAAGAAAACAGAAAAGAAGAAAGTAGAGAACGAGAAAGCACAAGGGCAAGAGGCATAAGTCTCTTAAAATGCTAATAACAAACAGCGATAAATTAGACGATATTGTATCTTCTGATTTGTCAGCTATGAATGACTTTGTCTTCAAAAATGTCAATGATGAAGATGCTAAGCTTGCTACTGATATTATATCTCATCTTGTTAGGTCAGGTGGAAAAAAAATAAGGCCTAAACTAGTTTTTATTATATGTAAAATGCTAAACTATTCTGGGGAGAATAGGATCAATGTTGCTGCATCGGTAGAGTTTATACACAATGCTACTTTACTTCATGATGATGTGCTCGATGAAAGTGAGGCACGCCATGGAGTTAAAACAGCGAATAAGATTTGGGGAAATAAATCAAGCATTTTAGTTGGTGATCTATTGTTGACACTAGCATTTAGATGGCTTATAGAGTGTGGAAATTTAAATATTCTCTCTATTTTATCTAAAGCATCGTATTTACTTGTGAAGGGTGAAATAAAGCAGATGACAACACGTTTTGACCCCCACACAATCAGGGAAAATTATTTTGATATCATTGGAGAAAAGACAGCGTCTTTATTTTCTGCATGCTGTGAAGCTGCATCTACAGTATCTGGTGCAACAGATGACGAAACAGAGAGGCTAAAGAATTTTGGTTTTAATTTTGGTATGGCATTTCAAATAGTTGATGATATGCTCGATTATACTGCTAGTCAAGGCACTTCTGGAAAGCAAATCGGAAAAGACTTTTTCGAAGGTAAAGTCACCTTACCTGCTATTATAGCATACGAAAAGGGCAGTCCAGCAGAGCAAAAATTCTGGGAAAAATGCTTTTCTTCAGCTAGACACAATTTTGACCAAGCATTACACTATATTAATCACCATAATGCCATTCAGCTTTCTATGGAAAAAGCTAGACACTACATTAATATGGCACAAAATGATATTAGTACTTTTTCTGATTCTTTTTATAAAACTACTTTAATTAACTTTTTAAATGCGAGCATAGAAAGACGAATGTAGCTGGCGCTTGATATTTTCAGATTAATTGTTATATATTTATTAGATTCTTAAGGGTAATGATATGTCAGATAGCAGTAAGGAGAAAAAGAAGAAGTTTGCTGATATGGTAAGTAGGCAGAAAGGTGACGACCAACAAAGTGATAACCATAAGCAAACTGATGATTTAAATGAAGATCTCAATACATTAAGAGAACGTGCAGCTCAGCTTGAAGATCATTTACGCCGTGCTGTTGCAGATAATGAAAACGTCAAACGTATAATGCAAAAGCAAATTAGCGATGCAAGTGACTACGCAGTCACAAAACTTGCACGTGATATGATCGACTCGTGCGACAATTTAAAAAGAGTAATGGAAATTTTGAAAGACGGTGATCCTGTTCATGAGGGGATTAAAGTAGCTTATCAAAAAATTATAAATGATCTAAAAAAACATGGAATAGAGGAAGTAGATCCACTTGGTGAGCTTTTTGATAGTAATTTACACCAAGCTGTTGTGGAAAGAGAAGACAATGAAAAAAAGCCTGGCACCATTGTAGAAGTACTACAAACTGGTTATACTATCAAAAATAGGTTGCTCCGTCCTGCAATGGTTATTCTTTCTAAGAAATCTGCTGATTGTGGAAGCGATTAGCATGAGGTAAATGTATAATGACAAGTATTGTCTTTTCAGGTATCCAGCCAAGTGGCGTACTACATTTAGGTAATTATCTTGGTGCAATCAAACAGTGGATAGACTTACAGGATAAATACAAATCTCTTTTTTGTATTGTCGACCTACACGCAATCACAGCAAATAAGCTTCCCGCAAGTGAATTAAAAAGTAATATTTTCAAAACAGCAGCAGCTTATATTGCATGCGGAATAGATACAGAAAAGTCCATTATTTTTAGTCAGTCCACAGTTAGTGGTCATGCAGAACTGGGCTGGCTGCTTGGATGCTATACACCAATTGGTTGGCTTAATCGCATGACTCAATTTAAAGATAAAGCTGGCAGCGATAAACAAAAAGCCTCTCTTGGATTATATAGTTATCCAGTACTTATGGCTGCAGATATATTGTTGTATCAAACTAAATACGTTCCTGTTGGTGATGATCAAAAACAGCATTTGGAGCTTGCACGTGATATTGCATCAGCTTTTAACAATCATTATAAGCTGGATTATTTCATCGTACCTGAAATCTTAACTTTGGATTGCACATCAAGGATAATGAGCTTAAGGGATGGCACAAGCAAGATGAGTAAATCTGATCCTTCAGAACATTCGTGCATTAACCTTGATGATACGGATGACTTAATTGTCAAAAAAATAGAAAAAGCAAAAACAGATTCAATTCTAGGCTTTGCTACTTTAAAGTGCCGACCAGAAATAAGCAATTTGATAAACATTTATTCAGTGCTTAGTAATGTAAATGCAGAAAAAGTATGTGAAGAAGTGAACAAATATGACATGAAGCACTTCAAAAAAGAGTTAGCTGATTTAATTATCAGTGTTATATCACCCATACGTGAGAAAATGAATGATCTTTTAAAAGACCAATTCCATTTACATGAAATATTAAAAAAAGGCACAAAGAAAGCAGCAGAAATTGCAACCCATAATATAAAAGAAATCAAGGATATTATTGGATTTGCTCAATATCTGTAAGGTTCCAAAGTGTGATGGTGCGAACCGTCATACCGCCGCGGTATCTCAGCCGCTAACACGTAGCGGGATGACGGTTTTTCAAATTGTCGGTAAATCTAAGTCAGTTTAGCTATAGGCAGCAATTTTCTGTATTTATTTTAAGTTGAAGAAAGCTCAAATGAAAAATCGTGTTTTGCTAAAAATCACAGAATGCATTCTGGTTACAAAATTCTCTAATGGTCTTAAATAAAACTTCCAGTGAATGATTGTCAGACATATTGTGCTCTGCTGATTTTATTAAGTGTACTTCAACATCGGTTGACTTAATTTTTTCAGCTAAATTCAATGAAGTTTGATAAGGAACATCTTTATCATTAATGCTATGCAGCAAGCGCACAGGACAGTTTATATCTATTGTCTTTTTGTTTAAAAGAAGGTTCTTTCTGCCATCTTCGATCAAATTTTTAGTTATTTTGTATGTACAATGCTCTGAAGTAAAATCTATTACACCTTTAGAATCTAGTTCTTCTTTTTGCTTGCCTGACAATTGCTTGAATATCAAATCTTCAGTAAAATCGGGAGCAGACGATATACCAATTAGTGCTGCAATTTTTTCTGGAAATTGAAGGGCAGTGAGCAACATCAGCCATCCTCCCATACTTGAACCTATAATTATTTGTTTATCGCTAGTTAATTCACTCATTACTTTAGCACAATTTTTTTGCCAATCACTTATCGTGTAATCAATAAAATTACCACTTGAATGACCGTGACCAAAATAATCAAATAGCACAAGTGCTACGTCATTTTCTTGGCAAAATTTGTAAATAGCAGTTGCTTTAGTTCCATCCATATTGGATGCAAATCCACCGAAAAAAACTACAGAAGCTTTCTTTCCTTGTAGCTTTCGATATGCTATGTGACCATTATTTCCATCAAACAATTTACAATAATCCATACTACTTTGGCAAAGCAACCGGGCTATCACTCAATTGATGCAAATAACTAACTAGATCTGCAATTTCTTGTGGATTGGAAATACCTGCAAATGCCATACGTGTACCTTTTATATAGGCTTTTGGGTTCTTTAAAAAGGCAAATAGCTCCTCATACCCCCATTTTCCACCTCTTTCAAGCACTGCTTTTGAGTAATTGAATGAGTTACCAAGATGGGCCTTTTTATTTCCAACTATGTTCCATAAGTTTGGTCCTACTTTATTCATTCCACCTTTCTCAAAACTATGGCAGGCTATACATTTTTTTGCTGCTGATTTACCTTTCTCAAAGCTAGCATTCTGCATGAGCGCTCCAATATCAAGCGCCACTTGCTCGATTTTTTGCTGGAACTCATTGCTGCCAGCAGCTACTATCGTTTGGTGTTCAATCTTATATTCTTCTGGACTGTAAAGCATATCAACTACATTACTAACTATCATAATGATTAGCCCAGAAAGTAAAATCGATGCTGCAATCTTATTAAGCTCCATAGTTAATTTTTATTAAGTAATGTTACTTAAATTATGCGAATATTTTCGCAAATAGCAACCAATTACCTTGAAGCTCGCTAAAGATGAGCATACGCGTCAAGTTAAGAGATTGTGAGCAAATTTAGAGAGGTTAAAGTGGATACTCTAGCCCTTCTACGTTTGTCTTTTAATGAAAATCGCGACCAAGTTATAGTGAGTTTTTTAAGAAATGCTTTTAAACTATTAATTTTGGTTAATACTAAAAATAACTCTCTAACCCGCCTTTTTAGCTCAATAAATGCCTTTGTTAAGCTAAGTTCTGTATTCTTTTTCACTTCTGTGCAACCAACTATGCCGTGAAATATAAGAATTGCGCACAATTTAGCATATAGTTCACATAATACTCTGCATGGCTTTCCTTTTAGCTTATCAAGCCTGATATGGCTTTTATACAATTTAAATAATAACTCAATTTGCCACCTTACTCTGTAAATCGTTAATACTTGCTCAGCACTAATTTTATTTTCTGGAACATTAGTTATAAATATTGACCAGTTCAACAATTTTTGATTTCTTTTAGAGGATCTGCGATCTTGCTAATCTATTAGCTTTCCTTCTTCTGCCCATAGACTGTTCTTCAGTTAGTTTCTGACATATAATTCTTACTCTAATTTTTGCTTCTTTTCCTAACAATACCTCGTTTTCTAAAAATAACTTATCCTCTCAACATTCTAATAACTCCATTTTTTGATTTGTTTCTACATCATATATGTTGGTATCGACGACTTATGAAATAAGCTCCTATTTCATTGATTTGTTTAAAAGAACTTGGCACAAAATAACCGAGATCAGATATTAGCAAATCATTGCTTAATATATTACTTAAATGTTTCCTATATCCCTGGTCTGATCTTACCCCCTCCGTTAAATTAAGTTGGTCTATTATCTGATTCATGTAGTCGAAAACTAATTGTAACTTTATTCCAGACTTAGTATTGCTTTCATAGCCACTGTAGCTAGTACCATAACCTTTATACATCTCTTCCATACTGTTAGGTAGAGTAATATAGCTACTGTCCAATAATTTAACACTATTAAATTGCTGTAAGATTTTGCAATCAACTTGCAAGATATTTTTAAAGAGAATCACAGATTCATTATACATCCTTTTCATAAATTCCACTGCTTCTTCAGTAAATCTAAAATCCAAACCTTGTTTTGTTATATCTATCGAGTCCTCGTTTAGTAATTGACACATTGTTTCTACGCTACAATTATCAACTCCTATATTACCCAAGACCATGGCTTTTACGAATGATGAACCTTTTAGCTTTCTCTTTCTTTTTATAAACCTTGTTGTAATTGAGATTTTCTCTGCTTTTTCATTAAAAAATTCTTTGAGCTTTTTTGATAAGCAAGTTATTTTATTCATTGGTTCTCTCACTAAAAGTATATCTGGGAGAACTTATACCTTATTATTCTATCTCTTTCATACCTTTATTTCCTTAACTTGACGCGTATGGCTAAAGATGAGAGTCTCTATAGCTGACCCAAGAAAGGTTTTCCTACGTCCATACCGCCGCGAACCGTCATACCGCGATTCATTCGCGGTATCTCAGCCGCTAACAAGAGATCCCGCTAACAAGTAGCGGGATGACGAGGTTCACTGCCATTAAGTTAAGGAAAGAATGGTTAAAAACTGAACTAAAAAGTCAGAAATAATTAAGGATTTATGACAAATGCTGAAACAGAATAGAGTAAACTTTAAAGCAGATAAACTCTGAAGTGTAAATTACTTAAGAAACAGTTTGTTTAGAAGTCATTTTACAGGAGCTATGGCAATAAGCTACCCAGTTATTATCAGAAGATATGAATACTACCTCTAGTCAAAATATGTGTTTTCTAACCCTTTTTTGGTAATTGAACGAACGAAGATAAGGTACCTTATGACGATCAACTTTCCTTCCCTTTCTTACCGCCAAAGTGTTCATCAAAAATAGCTTTGATAATTGATCCATAATGCAGTCAGTATCTGATTCCGTAGCAAAAATGTCGAAAGCCAAGTTTTTGATCGCGTTAAATGAGACAGATTTGTTAATGCTCCTCTTAAGCTTATCATCGGTTAAGTCCATATTCAACGCTTCTTCTACATCTTCTGTCATAACACTTTCTAGGTTGCTAATAATGATAGCTGACCAAAAATCCTGTTTAACAGACTCAACACTTTTTCCTGTAAAATTTTCTAGACTTAGTCTTCCTTTGAGTTTTGCAAAAAATGTCTCAACTCCCCAGCGTAAAAAATATAACTCCTTAAATCCTCCAGTTTGAAACTTTTGTTCATCCATTAATGATGTAGCTAACACTTCAATTTCACCAGATGGCAGTACCACTTTGAAGCGTTATTCCACTATTTTCTTGTTTTATCTTACGCTGAGCACATATGGTAACCTCAACACTAGATGGGCTTTTTTCTTCAAACATAGCATTCACTTCATTAAAAGATGATCTGGGACATCGAATGACATAAGCAATTTTTCTTTTTGTAAGGCTAGAAAGAAATTTATAAGATAAATATACAAATCAGTAAGTCATTAGTATTTACAACTTTAAGCATTTCATCTGCTAAGTTAATTTCATGAGTGTTACCTCTATCTAACACTGACCTTATGGCAACATTATTTAGCACATCTTAACAAACCGCAAAGGTTGCACTTGCATAATCACCTAAATCTTTTGGTTTTTGGTTACGTATTTTTCTTGAGCCAAATTCATTTTTTATTTCAACGCTTGTTGGTAAAATGATTTTGGAGGCATCAAGAGCTAACACTCTAAAGCCAAAACAAGTTTTAAATTTTTGGTCTTGGTAGTACAAGGAAACCACACCTTCGTTAATTTCTGAAAATGCACTGTGTTTCATTTTTTTTCTTGCTTGACTAAAAGCACTAGCAGTAACGGTATAGTCTTTTTTCCTATATAAAATAAATTCGTTTAGTATTACTTGCAGCGACTTTACACTTTTTCTTAAAATTAAGATAAATATGTCAATAAAAGATAACTTCCTCTTTCTCATAAAATCTTTTGAAGATGATTTATGGGATTCTATAAATTCTAGACTTGCCAATTCATTTTGAATAAATTTTATTACTGCCTTTTTTACTCATACTACCTTTAAACTTATTGGTATACATCATTATCCCATAAAATCTATCTTTTTTCCTTAACTTAATGGCAGTGAGACGAGGTTATCGTCATGCCGCCACGAACCGTCATACCGCGATTCATTCGCGGTATCTCTTAGCCGCTAACAAGTAGCTGGATGACGATTGTCAGGGTGTAATCCCAGTGTCCCTATGATGTCATCCCAGTGCCCAGACACTGGGATGGCTTTGTTGCATAGCAACTGAAAAAATCTGGTGGCTACTGACAAAATTCATTATAAAATAGCCATTTAACCTTGAAAGAAAAAATATGCCACAAAAAATGAGGGTCAGTAACCATAGCGAATATAACAAATTTCTAGAAAAAAGAGGAAATATTTTTCATTATATCAACGAAGCCATAGAAAAGTGGTACGAGAATGGTCCAAAAATACCAGGTGGCAACAATATTTATAGCGATAAAGTTGTAATTTTGGTGCACATAATAACTTGTTTATTTAGAATAGGCCTGAGGCAAACAGTTGGGTTTATAGCAGGATACCTTGAGCAAATTGGGAAAAATTTGCAAGTTATCAGCTATTCACAATCATCAAGAAGGTTTAAGAAACTCAATATTAAGATCAATGATTGCAGAAAATAATATGGAAGATATCGAAATTGCTATAGACAGTACAGGAATTAGTATATACAACAACACTCCTGGTCATAGCAAAGAAAATAGCGAAGATAGAAAGTATCGCAGCTATGAACAGACAAGAAAATTGCATGTAATGTTGAATACAAACAGCAAAAAAGCCATAGCTGTAAAATACAGTAACGGCTGATCACTATGGAGCTTGTGATTTGCTAAAAGAAGTCGATTTTCAGTATGTCATAAAAGTACTATATGCAGATAGGGCATATGACAGAGAAAAGCTCTATAAGCTGTGTAATCAATATGGTATAAAAACGAAAATTCCTCCGAAAAACAACGCAGCAGAGCATCCAAAGTTAGACTATATGGCTGAGAGAAATGCTGCAATTAGACTAATAAAATCATGCAGCGAAGATGGAATGAAGAGGTGGAAAAGGCAAACAAACTACGGAAAAAGATCTTATATAGAAAGTTTTTTCTCGCGACTGAAACAAACATTCGGGTTTAGTTTTAGGAATAAATCTGAGACAAATAGAGAGAAGGAACTACTTGTTAAATGCTATTTGCTCAATAAGTTCACTGATATTGGTATGGCTAAATTTGAGATAGCTTCATAAATTTATTGTGCGTTACCTACTATCCGAAGAGCGATGCAACAAAGCCATCCCAGTGTCAAGCACTGGGATGACAAAAAAAGGAGCACTGGAATGGCACCATTTGTTATGTTTAACAAAGTTCGTACTTAGCTTCATGTTAGCCATAAATATTTAAGAAATTTACCAAATGGAAAAAAAGGCAAAAGAAGCCCCATGGTTAACTAGTTCTGACACTGGTTTCCATCCAAGACGGCAGTAGCCCCTTCGGTGTCATTCCAGTGTCAAGCACTGGAATGACAAAGGAGAGCAGTGTCAGCTACTTGGATGACACCTTTTTTCTACTTAGTGTGGGTTATACAAGAAGTCTATTGTATGGCTATTGCTGGTCGTATATTATAGCATTTCTCATAATAGTCCGAACAGGTCATAGGAAGGCAGAATCAACAGCACGACGAAAGGATTCGAATAGAGGAATGTTTTTCCTGGCTCTGTTTTTTATAGCAAACCAATGATGCTCAATTTTGTTGAAATCTGGAGAATAAGGCGGCAGATACAAAATTTCTGCACCAACCCCTTTAGCAAGCTCGATAATCTTATCAGACTTATGAAAAGTAGCATTGTCAAGAATGACAGTCTGTCCAGGTTCCAAGATCGGTGTCAAAAATTGCTCAAACCATCCATTAAAAACATCCATATTACAGTGGCCTTCAAAGGTTAACGGAACAACTATCTTTCTTCCACTTAAGGCTGCAACCATACTGATTCGTTGAGTTTTCTTTCCAGATTTTAAGGCATAAAACCGCTGTCCTTTCTGGCAATATCCGTAGGGGTAGTCTTCGGTGTTATCAATGCCAGACTCATCTATATACACTAAGTTTTTAGGTTCTTTTGTCGCTATAATTTTCAAAAATTCAGCACGTTTTTCTTCGTTTCTTTCCTTGTATCCATATGTCTTTTTTTGCGCGTAAATCCAATTTTTTTAAGGGCTCGATAGATCGTTTGGATACTAACGTTGTTCCAAAGTTTAGCCATTTCCGATAGAGTCTTTCCTCCGTGTTCTCTGGCAAATTTGGCAAAGGTATCCCAGTCGGTAATTTTGTGATTGTAACCCCCATTTCCAAGTTTTTTTGATTGAAAGTCTCCTGTTTCTTTTCTTCTTTGCTGCCACTCCCATAAAGTAGTTCGTCCAATCTTAAATCTTGCTGCCACTGTTTCTCTGCTTTCTCCTTCGTCTAGCGCTTCCATTGCTTTTTTTCTTAAATCATAACTATATGCTGCTGGCATTCAACCTCCTTATCATCATCTACCCTTATCCTATCACATCCGGACTTTTATGGAAAGAGCTATACTTATAGCTTATCTATTCAAATTGCAACTTTGTTTTTCATAATTAATTATTGACAGAAATTATTAATTGGGTTATTATTAAATTATCGTTAACAAGTGAGGCAAAGAAATGATGATATCCAATAATTCTTCATTGCTAAAAGATAGTCAGGAGCTTACTAAAACTAAGCAGACTATATGGAAACCTTTAATTGCTGTTTCATTATTATCTATATTTAGTTTCATATCTGGTCAATATCTTCCTTATGTTATTATAGCAGTTTCTGGTTCTGGTCCTATTGCAGCAGTTCCTTTAGCAATTTTTGCTGTTTCTACGGTTGTTGCACTTATTTCAGTGACATATCTTGTTAAACTGGCTATTTCTAGAGATGATAATAAGAAAGAAGTAGGTCTTAATGGACAGAAATTCGGCCATACTCCATCTCAAGAACCACAAAAATTTGTGTGTAAAAATTGTACTAATCTGGAGAATAAATCAAATGTACCTACTCCTCAATCACCTCCAGTAACATTGGGTACACAACCAAATCCAAGTGTCAGTGTACCACCGCCACCACCTCCTCCATTGCCACAAGATGCTGCACTACCACCTCCGCCTCCGCATTTTTTTACAGCTTCCAAGCGTACGGAGCAACCTAAGAATGATGCACCGAAGAAGGCTGGTAAACCTGAGAATAATAATCATTCTACTCTGTTTGAACAGATAAGAGGAGGTACTACGTTAAAAAGAGTGAGCAGCAACAAGAGTGGGCAGCAACAAAATTTTACAAATGAATTGAAAGCAAAATTAGAAAGTAGTGGGGGCACTGACAAAAAAGAAACACCAGAAGAGTTTGCTGCAAGAATAGATAGGGAGCAAGCAGAGAGAAAGAAGTCGGATGATAATGATTCAGATTGGACAAAGAGACTTAAGGAGAGAGCAGCAGTCATGCAACTCTCAGATAGTGAAAGTGAGCATTCTGATTCTATTAGCGATTCAGATTGGACTACAGATGAAAGCAAAGACACACAGAAAGAGATAGAGCAGGAAAAAGAGGAGCAGACAAAACACACAAATTCCCCATCAAGCAAGGAAGAAGGAAGCGGGGGTCTTGACAGTGGTATAGGATCTAGAGCCACATCTCCGATACATCCTGAACAAGAAACAGAGGAGTCACCGGTACCGCCAAGTTCGTGTGTTGATTCACCACAAGTAAATAATGTTGACTCAGTGGATAATGAGGTGCAAGATTCACCTCCTCTTTCTGTTGAGGATCGCATAGCACAGTTTGGTGGAAAAGCGTTGCGATGCCAAAAGGAAAATGTTGTACAAGGACTATGATAACTATGAAATGGTCAGCCATGCACTTCCCTTCCTTTTCAAAATAAGTTTACCTACAGGTCTGATTGTATTAAGATTACTTAATACAATCAGATCTATTATATGCGCTTATCCAAATATTACCTGCCAACTCTAAAGGAAAAGCCTGCCCATGCTAAAATTATCTCCCATCAATATTCTTTGCGTGCAGGTTTAATAAAGCAGATAGCATCTGGCATCTATACGTGGTTACCACTTGGTCTCTTAGTGCTTAAGAATATTGAAGATATTATCAGAGATGAAATGAACAAATCCGGTGCTATTGAAGCATTAATGCCTTGTGTGCAACCAGCAAGTCTTTGGCGAGAATCAGGGCGTTACGATGATTACGGTAAGGAAATGCTACGCATAAAGGATAGGCATGAGGAAGATATGCTTTTTGGTCCAACGCATGAGGAGATAGCAACTGATTTAATTAGAGATGTGGTAAAAAGTTACAAAGATTTGCCACTTTGTTTATACCAAATTCAATGGAAATTCCGTGATGAGGTAAGACCACGTTATGGTGTTATGAGGGGCAGGGAATTTTTGATGAAGGATGCATACAGTTTTGATGTAGATTACGAAGGTGCACTGAATTCATATAATTTGATGTACAAAACTTACATAAAAATCTTCAAACGCATGGGATTTACTCCAATTGGAGTTCGAGCTGATACGGGGCCAATTGGAGGAAATTTGAGCCACGAGTTTCATATATTGGCAAACACTGGTGAGAGCACTTTATATTATGACAATAAATTTTCTGAACTACTAGAGAGTGAAGATATTGAAAGTTTAAAGAGTATATACGCAGTTGCAGATGATATGCATGATCCTGAGACTTGCCCTATATCACAAGAGCAGTTAAATGTTAGTAAAGGTATTGAAATAGGGCATATTTTTTATTTTGGCGACAAATATTCAAAGCCTATGAAGGCAAGTGTTACTTCTCAAGATGGAAAAAATGTCAATATACATATGGGTTCGTATGGCATTGGGGTTTCAAGGCTTGTTGGTGCAATAATAGAAGCTTTTCATGATGATAAAGGAATTATCTGGCCAGAATCGGTGGCTCCTTTCAGAATTGGTTTAATCAATTTACAAACGAAAGTAACGGAGGCTGCAGATAAAATATACAAAGCTTTGAAAAGCGATGAAGTGCTTTACGATGATACGGAAGGGAGTGTAGGAGTAAAATTTTCTAGAATGGATCTGATAGGCTTGCCGTGGCAAATAATTGTCGGAAAGAAAGCAGTAAGTGAAAATATAGTTGAAGTAAAAAATAGAGCAACTGGAGAGGTAAAGGAAATGCAGATTGAGGAAGCAATAAATCACTTTAGCGCAAAATGATACACGGTATCGGCACTGACATAGTATATATACCAAGAATATTGAGAATATTACAAAAATACGGGGAAAAATTTCTCAATAGAATCTACACTGAAAAGGAAATAGAGCTAAGTAGAAAGTATAATAGTCAAGAAATGCGAGCAAGGTATTTTGCTAAACGCTTTGCAGCAAAAGAAGCTTTTGTTAAAGCACGAGGTAGTGGTCAGGGTATTACAATGAAAGATATAGAAATATACAATGATGTAAGAGGCAAGCCATATCTTACCGTTAGCAAGGATTTTATCTCCAAAATTCATCTTTCTTTAAGTGACGATGGAGATTACGCTACTGCATTTGTTGTAATTTGCGTCTAGCAGATATTTTCAATTTATGCAGTTGACTTTGTGCTATCTATATAGCTAAACTGACTTACGACAATTTGAAAAACCGTCATTCCGCTACTAGTTAGCGGAATCTATGCTGAGATACCGCGGCGGTATGACGGTTCGCGGTGGCATGACGATAAGCTCGTCATCCCGCTACTAGTTAGCGGATGAGATACCGCGAATGAATCGCGGTATGACGGTTCGTGGTGGTATGACGTAGATTGCTGTCATTCCAGTGCTTGGCACTGGAATCCAGCCTTTATTATGCAGCCACTTAGTTGAAATTAAGTTTTCTGGATCCAAGTAGTCAGGGCACTGGGATGACATCTTTGTTGTGTTTAACAAAAACAAATGTTCGTACAGTTGTGGAATGAATCGCAGTATAGCTATAGCATACACAAACGACTAGTTTGCCAAAAAAACATAGCGGTTTTTCTATGATTTTAGTATAATTCTAGCTTTACCTAAACAAAAAGATGAATTATTTAATGGACTGTGTTTTAACGTCTCTTTCCTTACCATTTTCAATTACTGAGAATTATTTATTAATTACTGCGTTGATTCCACTTTTAAGTGCGTTAGTTATTTTTTTTACTGGTAAATGGCCCGGAGTGAACAATAGTATTACTGTCACTTCTTCTGTACTTCTGTTTACGTATACGTGTCTGTGCACTTTATATTGGGTATATGGTGATCATTCTCAATTTATTCTCATGGATTTTGGTAATAATTTGCACATTAGTTTAAAGCTAGAGTCTACCGGAGTAATATTCAGTTTATTAATATCGTTTTTATGGGTGCTGACCAGTATATATGCAATATGTTATATGCAGAATAACTATGCTGATAGCAATCACTCAAGTTTTCTATGCTTTTTTTCAATATCGATTAGCTGTGCAATGTTTATTGCTTTTTCTGGAGATTTGCTCACTACATTTGTCTTTTATGAGCTTCTAACTATTAGTACATACCCTCTGGTTACTTACAACTCAACAAATGAATCAATGATTGCAGGACGCTATTACTTTGGCGTGCTATTTTTCTCTTCTTTGGTATTATTTTTTCCTGCAATAGGCCTTTTATATAATGAATTTCATACTTTAGACTTTGTAAGTGGTGGAATATTCAAATTTGATACTTCACTCATCACTTTTATTGCAGTGTGTTTTGCTATGCTAATTTACGGAATAGGAAAAGCTGCATTAATGCCAATGCATTTTTGGTTACCAAAAGCAATGGTTGCACCAACTCCTGTGAGTGCACTACTGCATGCTGTTGCTGTTGTGAAATCCGGAGTTTTCATCATCATAAAAGTTATATTATACACTTTTGGCGTCGATAACATGCAACGTTTTGTGCAGCAAAATTGGTTTGCTGGAGGGTGGCTTCCGTACGCTGCTGGATTTACTATTATTACTGCATCATTGATTGCACTAAAGCAAAAAGAATTAAAGAAATTGCTTGCTTACTCTACCATCTCTCAATTGTCATATATTATATTGTTCGCTTCAATTTTTAGTGAGCTCAGCATGAGGGTTGCAATTTTTCAATTAGTTTGCCACGCATTTGCAAAAATCACTTTGTTTTTCGTTGCCGGAGCAATAATAACGAGAGCAGGTGAGAAATATATAGATAAGATTTACGGTATAGGACGCAGTATGCCAATTAGCATGACAGCATTTGCTATAGGTGCGTTGTCTATGATAGGGGTGCCGCCTGCTCCAACTTTTTGGGGTAAATTTCTCATTTTTCAAGCTGTTTTCAACTCTGGCAATGTAATACTTTCTGTGTTTGTAACTCTAGTGTTAATTGTTAGTACTATACTCAACGCTCTGTACTTTTTACCGATAATTTACAACGCCTTTTTCTTAAAACCTTCTCAGAATTACTTTATTAAAAAAACACCAATTCTTCTAGTTTTACCTCCAGTTATTACTGCTATGTGCACTTTGGTTATTTTTTTTAGCTACCAAGTAATATTTTAAAATCTGTATTTATAACCATTAACAATAAATTTAAATGGTATTATACCAGCCAGAGTTGCTTTTATATTCGACAAAGTGAAGCTAATCTCAACAGCCTGATTTTTCACCTCCTTATTTTGCTCGGTTGCAAAAACTACAGTAGCATTTCCAGCAAATGTAACTAAGTCCTTGGTCGATCGATCAATAGATAATGTTATTACATTTATGTTGGCAATTTTTCTTTTGGATGAAACAGCTTCATTGTTTGTTTTTTCCTGAAAGCCTTGATAGATTTTATGTATAGAATTGTTTCTTATAAAATTTTCTTGGTACTTCGGTTCAACGGTCTTAATGGACTCATATATTTCGATGTATTTACTTATTAAGTACCTCGCTGTGGAAGTGTATTCATCTTCCTTTTTACTGAAACTAAGCTTATGCATTGCGGAGAACTCATCTTCTGTGTGGTTCATATACTTCACAAAATTTAAATCTTTTTTAATAGGAAATAACAGGTATATGTTTAATGTTAATAAACATAAGCATACTAGGAGAAGCGATACTATTAATGCCATCCAAGATCTTTCTGCTACACAAAACAGATACCTATGGCAGTACCATTCGACTGCTTTACTGAAATAACTTTTGTTTTTTACTGATTCAAGTAATTTATCTTCCATAACACAATACTACCAGACCTAATCGGATCATTATAATAACAATAAGCTTAGATACTCTAAAAAAAACTTTAAAATATGTCTAAATTTTCCCAAATAGGATGAATGATTATATCACCTTGTTCTGCAATGAGGTAGAATTTATCGATTTTGCTCACATCTATATTTATCATTTTTACACTGAAATTTTCAGGATCATAAGTATTACTTTCTGCACTTTTGTGATAATTATAATAATGCAATTTATTTTGATCATCAAAATAACCAAATTCATCAGCAAAGGCTCCCACTTTTCTACCTTTACCACTTTTGACTAGCTCAAATAGATCAATTGCATGGTTTTGGGATCCAGGCTCAATAGGCCCTTCTGCAGCAAAAAATTTAGGTGCATGACCAACGTATTCCTTAAATTTTAGATTATGAGTCTTTTTTACACTACCAAAATTCACAAATTTATATTCATCTGAAATACCAGAATATTGTGGATCATACTTTTTATATTCAAAAAACTCGTTACCTAAAAAATTACAAAACGTTAATTTATAATCATCATGATCAGATTTAACGACTTTAAGGTAATGAAAATCTCTAGGAATCTTTACTTCCTCTTCTGTAATATGATTACGTACAACAAGCTCGCCATTTAGCATATGATAGCCAATTTTTGGCAAAGTGGCTATATTGATTGCCTTGTTTAGCTTAAAATTTGCTTCATAAATGCCACTTAACAACTCCTTTCCTTTTTCTAGGGTTATGTCTTGATCTGAAGCTATATTCTTAATTAAGCTTAATTTTTTCTGCATGTTCAATATGGCTTTCGTCAAAACTTCTATTGATTGCCATACAGTTAATTTATTATCAGTCAAATTATATACTTCGAGTATTAAATTAACAGAATTTTATCATGAATTTATGTTAAAAGTATTATACTTTGTAAACTTATGTCATGATATTAACTACATTAGCTAAAACATGCTTTTTATCTAAGTGGAGTTGCTTTGCGGCAACGAAAAGTTCATCTATTTTTTTCCACTGACTTAGCAGAATTTCAACATCATTTACCTCTCTCTTTATGCTTTCTAAAATGAAGGCCTGAATTATATATGATGCTAGTTCTAGTTCGATTTCGCTATTAATTACTTTATTAATCATATTGGGATTCTTTAAATCATGAAGAAATTTATAAAAGCATTTGTATGCTTCATAAGCATCACTACTTATTGCATTTATTATCATTCCTGGCATTCCAGGAAATAAAGTAATCATTTCGTCAAACGTTTGATCATCAAATTTACATTGAGATGAAGCAACTTGCTTTGTTTCATCATAAGTTAATGGAAGTAAATTTAGCTGAAAGCACCTACACAAGATAGTGGTTTGTATATCATATGGCTTATGGCTAATTATAAATATCTTAGAATTTTTTGGCGGCTCTTCTAATATTTTCAATATTGCGTTTTTAGCGTTATTAGTCATTGCCTCTAAGCTATCTATTATAGCTATTTTGTGTTCTGATTGAATGGGACTTAAGTGTAGAAAGTTTTTCATTTCTCTGACTTTTTCTATTCCGATAGTATCACCTTCAACAATGTGTAAGTCCAATGCTACTTCATTATAGCTTTTTATGAGTAACCAATTGGAGAAGGATTTTGCAAGCGTTGCTTTTCCTATACCTTTTTTACCACAGATCAGCCAAGACTGAACAGATAAGTTGTTCATTAATTTTTTTTTGGCCTGGTTGTGACCTATTACTCTTTTCATTTTTTCTCCTATAGATCTTAGTTTGAAAATGCGTTGTTTACTGTTTGTAATGAAATTGCACCTTCCCTTAAAACCTTAATCTTATCTTCGGTTAAGTCAATAATAGTAGATTCTGTACCAGAAACTAGTTCATCATCTTCAATCACTACAGATAAATGTTGCTTAATGGATTGTGGTATATCGTCTGCCTTACATACACTTTTTTCTCCTGAAATATTTATACTAGTTGCAACTATTGGAACTTTCAGTTTATTTAATATTGAAATTGCAATAGGATGCTTAGGGATTCTGATGCCTATACTATCTTTAAAGAATTCGTTTGGCAATATATTGTTGTTTTTAAGTGGTAAAATATAGGTAATTGGTCCAGGAGAAAAGTGGTTTATTAAATCAATATATCTTTCCTTTACCTTTGCTATTTTTGTCAAATTGTAAATATCACTAACAAATATAGACAGTGGTTTATTTTGAGAGCGTTTCTTTATCTGATATATTTTTCCTATAGATTCATTATCTAGTGCATTACAAGCAAGAGCATACACTGTTTCTGTTGGAAAACACACTAACAAGTTGTTCTGTATTGCATTTATTATTTTAGATACCATATAGCTCAAAACTTATTTATAACAACTAGATCAGTTTTGTTGCATTGTATCTTATATAGTAACTGCTAGTTTGTATCCGTTCAGGATAGCGGCAAGACCATAGAGTAAAAGTGAGTTTACAACAAATGGTGTCATCCCAGTGCTTGACACTGGGATGGCTTTGTTGCATAGCAACTGAAAAAATCTGGTGGCTACTGACAAAATTCATTATAAAATAGCCATTTAACCTTGAAAGAAAAAATATGCCACAAAAAATGAGGGTCAGTAACCATAGCGAATATAACAAATTTCTAGAAAAAAGAGGAAATATTTTTCATTATATCAACGAAGCCATAGAAAAGTGGTACGAGAATGGTCCAAAAATACCAGGTGGCAACAATATTTATAGCGATAAAGTTGTAATTTTGGTGCACATAATAACTTGTTTATTTAGAATAGGCCTGAGGCAAACAGTTGGGTTTATAGCAGGATACCTTGAGCAAATTGGGAAAAATTTGCAAGTTATCAGCTATTCACAATCATCAAGAAGGTTTAAGAAACTCAATATTAAGATCAATGATTGCAGAAAATAATATGGAAGATATCGAAATTGCTATAGACAGTACAGGAATTAGTATATACAACAACACTCCTGGTCATAGCAAAGAAAATAGCGAAGATAGAAAGTATCGCAGCTATGAACAGACAAGAAAATTGCATGTAATGTTGAATACAAACAGCAAAAAAGCCATAGCTGTAAAATACAGTAACGGCTGATCACTATGGAGCTTGTGATTTGCTAAAAGAAGTCGATTTTCAGTATGTCATAAAAGTACTATATGCAGATAGGGCATATGACAGAGAAAAGCTCTATAAGCTGTGTAATCAATATGGTATAAAAACGAAAATTCCTCCGAAAAACAACGCAGCAGAGCATCCAAAGTTAGACTATATGGCTGAGAGAAATGCTGCAATTAGACTAATAAAATCATGCAGCGAAGATGGAATGAAGAGGTGGAAAAGGCAAACAAACTACGGAAAAAGATCTTATATAGAAAGTTTTTTCTCGCGACTGAAACAAACATTCGGGTTTAGTTTTAGGAATAAATCTGAGACAAATAGAGAGAAGGAACTACTTGTTAAATGCTATTTGCTCAATAAGTTCACTGATATTGGTATGGCTAAATTTGAGATAGCTTCATAAATTTATTGTGCGTTACCTACTATCTGACGGTTCTGAAAATTTTATGTCTTCTCCTGGGTCTAAAAGCTGCATTGTTCCTGGCTCTAAACCTGATAGTGCCACTCCTTGCTCATTACTTTCACTTTCTCCCATGATATTTGCTTCTGGATCGAGTCTCGTAATAAATCCAGCAAACATTGCTGCAGTTTTCTTTCTCACCAGCTCTGCATCATCATATTGATCAAGCTCATAAAGCTTCAGCAGTATATTAGAAAGCCAAGGCTCCCCTCTGATTTGCCCAGGTCTTAATGGTCTATAAATATGTAAAACATCATTTGCTGGCACTCTCACTGATTCTCCAAACATACTTTCACCAGGGTGTTCTTTAAATAGGTAGTATGCTTCTCTTTGCCCAAGCCTGTTAAACTCAATCCCGTTTCTTATTACATTACCATTTCCTAAAGTTTGATTTGTTTTATTATCTAAATGTTCAGACTCAAGTACTTGTAGTTGTAATGGTACAGAAAATCTATCTTCCAGCTTTCTCGTTCTTAAACGTACAAAACATTCTCCTCCCTCTATCATACTTCTGCACACTAGAGCTTGTAATCCATAAAAATCACTTACTCCGTTACTGTCTGCTTCATCTGTCCATTTTAGCCATAATTCTTGCACCTTCTTTCGAAATTCTCCATCTCTTGCTTTTGATTGTGGTTTTATTCCTGTTCCAATAGAGTTACTTACTATCGTATCAATTATATTTGCAGCGTAAGGATTTTTTCTCACCATATCACGTGATCTACTACGTAAAGTTTCAAGGCTTTGAGACAGCAAATTGTTTATACTTCCTAACTCTGGTTGAAAGTGAAAAAATCTTCTTCCTGATCCTGCTGCATCCCAGGCTGAGCTTTTGATTTTTGGCTTACTAAATAGTTGTTTGAATGATTTGAGTAGCATTACTTCTCTTTATCTGAAACTTTAGATAACTCAGCTTCTAATTCCTCTATCGTTGGTAAAGCTGTCTTTATATTCTCTGGTAGACTTTCAGTTATTCGATATTCTGCTAGTCCTATTGGTTTTGTCATATCTTTTAGAGTGTATTTTGCTAGTACATCATTTTTAGATTTACATAAAATCAACCCTACAGATGGTTGATCTGTCTCGTGTTTTAGCAAGTCATCTACTGCTGAAAGGTAGAAATTCATTTTACCGGCGTATTCTGGTTTAAACTTATTATCTTTCAATTCAATTACTATAAAACAACGTAATTTTAGATGGTAGAATAATAGATCGACAAAGAAGTCTTCATCACCAACATCTAAATGAAATTGTCTACCTACAAATGCAAAGCCTTCACCAAGTTCTAACAAAAACTTCTCCATATGTCCTACAAGACCTTTTTCTACTTCTCTTTCATGAGCATCCTTTCCTATACTTAAAAAATCAAAAATATATGGATCTTTTAACGTGTAATGCGCTAGATCTGATTGAGGTGAAGGTAACTTCTCTTTAAAATTAGTGATAGCCTTTCCTTGACGTTTATGTAACCCAAGTTCAATCTGCATTACCATGATGTTTCTTGACCAGCCATGTTCTATAGCTTCTTTTATGTAGAATAGCCTCGCTTCTTTGTCCCGAACTAAGTCCATCAGAAATACATTATGTCCCCATGGCAATTGGGCAACAAGTTGTTGCACAAATTCAATATCTTGATATTCCCCTGCAAACTGCCTCATATATTTTAGATTTCTTGTGCTAAAACCTTTCATTTCTGGAAACTCAGCCTTTAAGTCTCTACTTAACTGCTCAATTACTTTGGATCCCCAACCTTGGCTCTTTTGTTTTTCTAGAATCTGTGTTCCAATATAATGATAAAGTAGTAGTAGCTCTTTATTTACTGTTCTTGCTGCTTTATAACGACTAATAGCAATCTGTTCTTTCAGCTGCTCTAAAAATTCTGTATATTCTTTTGCTATAATTTTTGTCATACGGTTCCTTTCAACGATTTTCATCATTATATGATCCCCTTACTCGTTGAAAAAACAATTTTCCTCTTTGGCC
The DNA here is from genome assembly GCF_964026875.1 of Wolbachia endosymbiont (group A) of Pherbina coryleti. Classification (NCBI taxonomy): domain Bacteria; kingdom Pseudomonadati; phylum Pseudomonadota; class Alphaproteobacteria; order Rickettsiales; family Anaplasmataceae; genus Wolbachia; species Wolbachia endosymbiont (group A) of Pherbina coryleti. The sequence continues at coordinate 472,734 of NZ_OZ034706.1, read as the reverse complement.
TCATGCCTGCAACTTTTAACCCCGCTTTTATTCGTTGCCTGAGCTCCAATAAATCCTTTATTTGAACTTCCCCGTACCGCACAACATGGTCACCATATGCAATTGATACTACTCGCTCTCCGCTTTGCAGTTTTTTTATCGCTTCTTCGACTTGACTTAAATATTCCTGATTGTACATTTTACTTCTCATTCAACCATTTACTTTGTCTCACTTTTTTAGGCTTTTTACTTTCCATTTTTCCACTCAAACTATTCCACTTACTCTCTGGCCATCTGTCTATTCCCAGTGCTATCGATGCTGCTCTTGCATAAATCCTACAGTCTAATACTTCATTTCTTTCTCTTACCTTTTGCCACTCCTGTTTGGTGTATCCTTTTACTACCTTGCTGACTAATTGCTCTGCCGTTAACTGCTTAAAATATTCAGGCGCATACTCGGGAAAATGACAGTATCCTGCTGGAGCTTCTTCACCGTCCTTTAAAACATTAAGTAATTGAAAAAGTTCTGACTTTAAAATCGATACTCCCACTGGCCAGAGCTTTATTCCTCTTTTTAGCTTTTGACCACCAACTGTTATATCTACTCTACTTGGGCTGCTAAGTGGTACTAGAGCTTTATTTACACCTTTCACTGCCATTACTCTTCCAGAGCCTTGATGACCTCTTACCCAATTGTATACTTCTTGTGTCGCATACCCAGCATCAACCGCCATCATGCTTATCATATATTCAAGCCCATTTTCACCAATAAAATGATGATTTAAAAGCTCAGAGAGTTTTCCCCATACTTCCCTACCTACTGCATCTCCTTCAAATACTCGGTAGTCTATTGACCAACTTTCTCTGCCTTTTCCCCAGGCTACAACTTCTACTTCTAAACGATCTTTTTGGACATCTACTCCTGCAGTAAGCACCACTTCTCTCCTAGGTACTGTGCCTACGGGAAAAAATTCTCTCCTGTTAAATAATTGCTTCCAATCTGGTACTTCTCCTTTGTCTACCCAGGTTTCTCCAAGCGTAGTATTTATCCATACTTTTAGTAATTGTTCACTTTCTTTTGCATGAAGAAAATCTTCTACTGCTTGAGTCCAGCTATACCAGCCTACTGGACTATAAAGACTTGAAAGATGAAATCCTTTTTTCTCACCTTTTACTCTATTAGTAGGCCTCCATTCTCCACGCTCAAGCATCTCTGTCTTTTGATGATTTTCTATTTTGCCGCTACATTCAGTGCAGACATAATGTGCTGTTTTCGAATCGTTATTTTCCCATTTTATTTGTGACCATTTTAGAACTTGATAGTAATTACAATGCGGACATGGTACAAAAAAATATCTCTTATCTGTTGCTTCAAATTCTTTCTCAATTCTGCTTATTCCATGAATCGTTGGTGTTGATACTAAAAAAATCTTTCGTCGTGCAAATGTATTAGTTCGAGCAATACTGAGCAGCACTGGATCTCCTTCACCACCTGAATCTCCTGGATAGGCATCTATTTCATCAAGAAAGAGATATTTTACTGGCATGGACCTGAGACCTACACTGCTATTTGCTCCGGTTATTACTACTATTCCACCTGGAAATTCCTTGCTTTGTACAGTATTCCCTGAATCTCTTGATCTTGGGTCTTTTACTTTACTTTTTAAACATGGTGTACTTTCAATCAGTGGCGCAAATCTTCCTTTTGACCAACGTTTTCCCATTTCAACTGTTGGCTGTACTACTAGCATTGGCCCTGGTGTTTGATCGATGATATAGCCTATCCAATTGTTACCAGCTTCTGTTCCCCCAATCTGCGCTCCTTTCATGAATACTACTTTTTCTGCAGGTGAAGAAGGAGAAAGTGAATCCATTATTTCTTTTAAATAAGGAGTTCTTTCTGTTCTCCATTTCCCTGGCTCTGATGCTGCAGTTGGCGCTAAAACTCGATACTCATTTGCCCACTCTGATACTTTAAGCTCTGGATCTGGTTTTAAACCTTCAGAAAAAGATGTGGCGTATATCATTGTCTGCATCTACTCATAATTGGTTCTATCTGAATATCATTAACAGTAGAACTACACTCCTCCATAAACATCTTTTTCTGAAATTCCTTTTCTATATATCTTTTGCTCATCTCACTTAGCATTATTGCTATAACAAGCGCAAATACCCCTGTTATTGTTGCAAAAATGATCGCACTGCTTATTGTTGTTGCTGTTAAACCTATATATGCTGCCATTACTACTGCGCTAACTGTAATACAGATGCAGATAATATTATTATGTTTTTTCATCCTTTTATCTGCTATTTCTCTCTGTGCTATATATTTATTATGAAGGGTTGGAAAATTAACAACGGTATCTCTGCAGAGCAATGACCCATTTTTTTCAGTAAATAAAACTTTAAGTAACTCCAAATTATTTGATTTGATTGCTAAGTGCAAAACAGGTGTATAATTTGCTCCTTTTTTCAGTAGTAATTTTACTACATGTAAATGTCCTTTTTCTGCAGCAAGGTAAATCGGTGATAGACCTTTATTATTTACAATATCAATATCGATTTCTTCCTTTAAAATAGATTCTACAATCTCAATTTCTCCTCTTTGTGCAGCTAAATGGAGTAGACTATTCTTTTCAGAACCATACTTATTGTTCATCAAAGTCTTCTTTATCTCAGGTTTAGCATAATCAAATGGTGTCTTGCCGCTATCGTCTTTTACCAGAGGGTCTATATCTTCTCGCGTTAGTAAAACTTCTATTGTTTTAAGTCTTTCAGCGTAATGTAGTGGTGTTTTATTTTCATAGTCTTGCAAATTGACTTGAGCATTAGGCTCCTTTATTAAGCATTTGAGGATATCAAGACATAAGTCTCTTTCATCGTAATTAGTATTACTTACAGCTATATGAACAGGTGATAATTTCATCGAGTTTTGTCCTACACGTGCGCTATTTACATCTGCTCCTAGCTCCAGTAATAACTTTACTATCTCCAATTTTTTGTTGTTAACTGCATAGTGCATCGGTGTCTGATTTCGTGCATCAAAAACCTCGATTTCAGCTTTTCCTTCTCTTATCAAAATCTTTACAACTTCTGCATGTCCTATTCCTGCTGCTAGATGTAATGGAGTATGATGCAGAGCATTTCGTACATTAACGTCAACACCTTTTCCTATCAAATATCTAACTGCATTAACTTCACCTATCATTGCAGCTAAATGAAGTAAGTTATCTTGTTCTGATCCGTATTTGTTATTAATTAGCGCTTGTAATATTTCTGCTTTTTTACCTTCTTTGGCATAATCTAAGGAGGTTTTGCCTTCATTGTCCTCAACAAAAGGATTAATGTTCTTCTTCGTGAGTAATAAATCCACCATGCTTAACTCGTCAAACTCTATAGCGCAATGTAGTGGTGTCTTTCCATTTAATCCTCTAACATTAACATCTAATCCAGGTTGATTGATGAGACACTTTATTAACTCTAAACTTAAGTTATCAGTCATTTTATATTCAAAATCTTTTTTATATTTGAAATTTAGTATTAGATAATTCTTGTAATGAGTTTGTAATCTCTTCAGTTAGCGCCATATGAATCTTTTCAGTGTCACTCAGTGATGCAAGCAGCGCTGAAACTCTATTTGGAATATTAAGCAAATTATTACGGACAACTCTTGCTACATTAAACGCATCGCGCTTTACTTCTTCTACTGCTACAAGTTCTCCTATCTCAGCCTTAGCTTTCGCCTCAAGAAGTTTACCTCGCTCCATTTCATTTTTTATTCGCGTTTTAAGCAACATCGTGGAAAGTTTTTCTCCGCTTTCTGAATAGTTTTTTCTTCTCAGTGGTTGACTTGGATCTCTGATTGTTTCTATAGCCCTGTTTGCTTGTTCTCGGTCAATGAGTCCATCCTCCAACTCAACTATTCCTTTTTTTACTAAATAACAGACATATTGCTTTGATACTCCTATCTCTCTTGCCCATTCTGTTTGCGTGATTTTCACTTTTTTTTTGCCTATTTTTTACGAGTTTTCTTCTTGAGTCTCTGAAAAGGTTTTGCCAGTATCAGCAATTCCCTACCTGTTTATACTTGCCAATATTTCAGAGATATTTTACTAACACAAAGCGAAGTACTCCGGTTTATAGCTGCTTTCTTTTTACATAGTGAAATTTGGCTATTTTCAACTAATACTATAAATTACATCTTTGTAGTTATGAGATTCAACCACTACTTGCTCTAGCGTTAAACTGCTGCATTTAGCATCTTTACTATGGTTTTCTTCAAGCACTTTTGTCCTTGCTTCCTTTATTTCCTCAATGAACTTTCCATTAACTTTTTCTGGTTCAATTCTTTCCTCACAATATACAAGATTTGTGCAATTTGTTTTTCTGTAGTAATGTACTCCAAGGAATATCACTGATAGTGCAAGTATACTCGAGCCTATAAGTAGTGATAACCCTACGTTATTAATCAAAGCGTTCTGGTAAAACTTCTGTACACTATTAATACCACCTTCTACATACAGTAATAAAGGCCATACTATATTTGCAGCAACCAAACTGCTTAATAATGCTGTAAATAATGGCCTATCTTTGATTACTGATTCTACTTTATTTCTTCTACTAATGACTTTGTCGTCAATATTAATGAAGTTGTTCTTACCCTTCCAAGCGTTAAGTGTAAAATGTGAATGAGTACCATTGCTGTATTCAAGTTTGAATGATTTTATTACTTTATCTTTTGGTTGATACTTTAGCACCTGATTCAAAGTTTCATTCGCATTCTTTCCTCCTATTTGACACTCTTCAGTATCTCTAAATTGCTTTATTCCACAAAATATTGTGCTAATTGCAAGCAATGAAGTAATTGCTATCATTGGCATAGTAATATAGAGAGGGCTGTTTGCAAAAAATGCAATAAATTGTCCTTTATCCTGTAGATATACCAAAGCTGCAGAAGCGCTAAGTGCAACAGCAGCTATACCGAAAATTACAAATTCCTTCTGCTGCACTGCATATTTTACTCTTGGCAAAATTCTATTTGTTTTCTTTTCTTTTTTAATTAACGGGGTTTCTTCATTATCACTTTTTTCTGATGAGCTAGTTGAAAGTGTAACTGGACTATCATGATTTAATGACATATTCTCCCATCCTTGACTGCCACAAAACTCACTCATTTCTGTTACTTGAGAATTTGATCTTGTCATCTCTGCACTTCTATTGTCTATTCCACTATCACTTCCTTCCAAACTCTTTTTTAAAAATTTTGTATTCAGATCTACAGGTTCACCAATTGATCCTTTCTTAATTGATGTTTCTTCAGAATTTGACTTTTCCATCTCCGGACTTTGATCGTTTATTTCACCATCTAACCCTCTTTTCGAGAATTTTTTATTTTTGTCTATAGTTGCATACATAGGTTCTCCTATAGCTTCTTGCTCATCACATTTTTCTCCATTTAATTGGAAAGAAGAATGTGGTAGCTTTGGTGGTGCAATATCCTGAATAATACTCAACCGATGATTTTCTGCTGTTCTAGGTGAAGGTGGAGCTACATTTCTAATATTGTCCTTCTCCAACATTCCATTCCTAGGTAACGGCTTTGGTTTATCTCCTAATTCTTTATCCTCTTCCTCTTTTTGCATTTCTTTTGTATTGTCTATTTTGGGGTTGGAAGATGTGTTGGATGCTGCCTCAAACTGATCAAGAGAATACGGACGGTTATATTCTATTCCATTTGCCTCACAAACTGCATTAAATTCGTCCTCTATGTCTTTACCATCATCAAATACTAAAGAAGAACAACTCACTGAAAAATCAGCACCTGCTTCGTCTATTTTTGCTGTAATACTGCTATCGCTACTATTGCTAATCACATTTAAAGAAGCTAGTTTGCATTCAGTGTTCAGGTCAGGTTCTTGCTTCGTACCTTTTTCAAACAATTCAATTCTCTCCTTAACAGATAGTGTAGAATTTGAAACATTATTTTCTACTTCTTCAGAAAACGATGCTTCATTATTTGTTTGCGACGTTACTACTCCAGCTAACGTCTTTTCTTGATTCATTGAGTACACCACATTTAATCCAAAGTTATTTGTTACGCTAAACTCATTAAAATACGGTATATACCAGTAAATTAATATTACAACTACCAAGGCTTACTATAGCTCTTTTTACAATAATCCGAACAGACCGTAATATGCTACTGGCCTGCTATAGCCATAAACACATATCTTATCGCATTCGGACTATTATAAGAAAGGCTATAATTGCTAATGCAAGACTTAAAGAAGCAATTAATTTGCATACTCTCACAATGGTAACTGAAATTGGCTAATGAATATGTGCGTCCGCACAGACTTAAAGCACATATTCATTAGCTAAGCAGAAATTGTTATGGCAGTTGTTTGATATAAAATTTTATTTCTACGACACATAGGTTTTTATTGTCAACATGATTGAACAAAGTTACATAATTACACAAATAAAAAATTTTTAAAAAACATAGTTGATGAACTATTATGTGTATTAAAATTACAACTTTATCACTATAAGTGTTATTGCCACCTGCAACTTTTGGACTATTTTCATACCAATTTTCTATGGCTTGATTAACAAAATGAAAAACATTTCCTCTTTTTTTGAGAAACTCGTTATATTCTCTTTGGTTACTTACTCTCATTTTTTGTGGCATAAGTTGTACTTGTTTGAAAAATGCCTATTTTACAACAAAATGCGTTAGTAGCCATATATTAAAAAGCTTTTCTTCTTACAATAACCTCAACCAACACTAGCTATGCAACAAAGCCATCCAGAGTTATTTGCAGAAGCTAAACTTAATCTTATAGGTTTCAATCAAGCAGTAGATGGTGTATGGATAGTTAATAGAGCGGAGCATACTTTAAATAGCTCAGGTTACCTTACTATGTTGTCAGCATCTTTGAGTAAGTGATGTTAATAAAAAATGAGTAAATGATCTATTTAATATTAAAAAGATGTTGAATATGGATAAATTGGGTCAAGATACAAAAAACAAGCTGCATTTTTGGTGGCTTATAACAGTAATAGTATGTATTATTGCTACCTATTCCTACATGAAGGCAAAAGCTGTAGATAATTATAAAACGATATTACGCATTGCTTCTCAAAATTGTAACTTAGAGACTGTAAAATTCTCAGTAAAAAATTTATTAGATATTGATACACACATGCCTAAGTTAACTGCGTTACATTACGCTGCAGAAGGGGGATGTTTAGAGATAGTCAGGTTTTTAATAGATGAGGGAGTTAACGTAAACATTATTAACAAGTATGGAAGCACAGCACTACATAATGCTGCATATTATGGTGATTTAAGGATTATCAAATTTTTGCTAGAAAAAGGCGCTAATCCTAACATTATAAACGATGATGGAAAAAAACCTAGAAATGTAGCTGTGTTAAGGTCAAGGCACAACAAAGACAAGCCCTACGATCAAATAATAAAGTTACTTGCAGAAGCAGAAGATAGATACGAATCAACAAAGTAATCACTAAAGTAGCTATCCATAATAAACTCACATTTTAAATCATTATGCAAAATCAAAAAATCCCAATTACAGTAATTATTACCATATTAATCCAAACCGTAGCAATCATATGGTGGTTATCCAAGCTAGACTCAAGGGTACAATTTCACGATAAACTTATTGAATATGGTTTAATGGAAAAAGTATTAGTACTTGAGGAAAGGGTAAAAAATCTTTCTGAGGAATTGGATGAGCTTAAAGCTGATTTAAAGTAATTATTCTTCTACTTTTGGTGTATAAGGATCAGATTGAGATTGACGATCCTTCCAGTTTTCGATGTATTGCTCAACTAATGTAGGGTCTCCTGTTATAATCAGTAGATTCTCAGCGTTTTTTTTCTGCGCGGCGTCAGAGAAATTGAAAGATCCAGTTATGATTTTTTGCTCATCAATAATCATAATTTTACTGTGTGAAATTGCAGACGCCGTCTTGTCAGTCAACAAAAAAATTATAAAAATTGTCTCATTGCCTAGGCTGTATTGTAAAACTAAAAAATACTTCCAACTCACATCCTGTATAGCGGATACAGATTATAGTTATGTTGATAAGTAAATTTCTGCTGTCTTGTATATATAAAACTAATTTACTTATCAACATACTAATTACATTCAATGAATTTGTGTAAGATGCCATTTTACGTAAGATAGAATGGAAGCATTTTTTGATTTTAAAGTACTAAACCTTCAGTTAACCTCCTGGCCCTGTAGTTTTTGATATGGTCAGGATCAAAAGCCTTTTTTGATCTTAAAATACCAAAAACAATATGAAGTAACTTACGCATTGCAGACCCAACTATGGCCATATTATGCTTACCCTTTTCCTTTAATCTCTGGCAAAAGCTCATAATAATAGGATTGTGATTCTTAGCTACTATGGCAGGAAAGAAAAGTGCCTTACGTAATGGTTGTGAACCGGATTTACTTAATCTGGGTTTGGCATATACAGATGAACCTGATGTTATATTTCTCGGTATAACTCCTGCATATGCTGCCAATTGTCTGGCATTTCTAAAAACTTCTATGTCAGGAACCTCAGCTAAAATAGCTACTGCTGATTCCTCTCCTATTCCTGGAATAGTCAGTAGAAGTTGAAAATTTTCCAACAACTCTTTGTGTTGCTTTAATAGTTCACGTACGGAGTTTTTTATTGTTTCTATTTTTTGAGCTATATTCATTGCAAGGTCTTCCCAAGCATTTGCAACTTCTTTGGGCAGTCTCTCTTTTTTTTCTAAGTGGTTATTTACTAATATCAATTCATCTTTTAACGCAACCGAGCAACGATAAAGATGTTTTAATTTTTTCAGTTCAGGAGAAGGTGGTGTCCAACGAGTAGGTTCCTGTCTTTGGCAACAATCAGCAATAATTTCTGCATCAGTCTGATCATTTTTTTGCCGTGTAAGCTTACTTCTTGCGTAGGATTTTATGCAATAAGGATTTACAACACTAACAAAATGTCCAGTATTGTGTAGAAATTCAGCCAAAGCTTCACTATAACAACCGGTAGCTTCCATGCAGGCTTTTACTTGTTCTACATTATGTTTTTGTAGAAAGCTCAGTAAACCTTGAAACCCATGATCATCGTTCTTAAAGCTCCTTTTCCTAGTTTCACGTTTTCCTTTTTTACTTATAAATGAGAGAAAAACATCAAAGCGATCTTTTGATACATCTATGCCAAGAAAGTTGTTGATCATATATAACCCCATACGTTACCATTAAAAATGAAAAGTAAGGCTAACCTTGTTAATACAGAATTAGAACCATTTAGGTCTTTCTAAGACGCCGTCCAGCCTATACTTTTGAGAGGGAGCTCTTATCTGCAAAACAGATTTTATATCTAAGGTTTATATCAGAGTTCCTCCCTTCTCCAACTAATGCTTAAGCTTAAAACATTAGATGCTTTTTTCAAGATACAAGGTTAATACTACCAAATAAAGATATACAAAAGGGATGCTTCTTTCTATGTTTGAATTTTAGTTGAATATTTCTTCACAATTGTGTATAATTACTAATGCTTTTTAGGTTAATTCGTCATGGCTCTTTCGAAATTTCTTGATCCCAAAAATGACTTGAGCTTTAAAAAGATCTTTGGCTCTGAAAAGAATAAAAATATCTTAATTCACTTCCTCAACGATATCTTAGGTTTTTCTACTTCTGATCAAATAATGGAAATTGAATTCCTTAGTACCATTATGGATCCTGAAATTGCCTCTGACAAACAAAGCATTGTTGATGTTCTTTGCAAAGACTCTATTGGTAATAGATTTGTTATCGAAATGCAACTCGCTCGTGATAAAGGCTTTGAGAAACGTGCTCAACTTTATGCTGCTAAAGCTTACTCTCGGCAATTAGATAAATCTGGTAATTACATTCATCTTCAGAAAGTCTTCTTTATTGCTATTTCCAATTGTAACCTTCTGCCTGAAGAAGTTGACTATATTTCTACTCATAATATACGCGATATCAAAACCAATGGGCATTACTTGAAAGATTTACAATTTGTCTTTATTGAGTTGCCTAAATTTACAAAAAATAAGGTAGAGCAATTAGAGAATACTACAGAGAGATGGTGTTTCTTTTTTAAATACGCAGAAGATACAACTGAAGAAGATCTAAAAAAGATAGCAGCAGAAGCTCCGATAATAAAGCTAGCATATGATGAATTAGACAGGTTTCGCTGGAATGAAAAGGATTTGATCGCATATGAAGAAAGAATATTGAGCGTGCAGAAAGAAAACGCTATCCTTGCTCAAAAACTCGATGATGCTAAACATGAAGGAATCCAAATTGGAGAAGAGAAAGGCAGGAAAGAAGGCATCCAAATCGGCCATGAAAAAGGTAAAATTGAAGGTAAAATTGAAGTTGCAAAAAATTCACTCAAGGCCGATGTCCCTATAGATGTTATAGCTCAAATTACCGGTCTCTCTCATTCTGAAATTTTACAACTCAGGGAAAAAACATAAATACTACAACTTATTCACTTCAACATTTATGAAAATCTTCTTTAAGTTAGATATATTCCCTAATTAAGAATCTAATGAACTGTCTAAAATAGCTATAAGGATTGCACATAGAATTATATAAATTACTATCATAACGTTACTCAAACTTCTATATCAAAGCTACGTGCTGTAAGTTCAATATGGAAAACACATTAACCACTTAGTATTTAATGTCTACTTCATCCATTTTAGTATTAGGACCATCAAACTTGCTACTGGTTTCCCTAATTATTTTGGCTAATTTTGCTACCTTCACTTTAAAATTTTCACTACTTGGCATTTTATAGCTGCACCTCTTATATTATAACCTACCTATTGATATTACCTCCAAGCTTGGTTACTCCTATCTCAGAAAGACAAGTTGATACTTCTGAATGGCTGTGAACTGAAGCATTACTTAAATAACTTTGAGGCTCTAAACTTATCTGCTGTTTTTTTGTACCATCAACTTCTAATCTACCATCTCTGTTGTGTAATATCTGCTCTATTGATTGATTTAGCAGACCCTTATTAAATTGAGCTATAAACTTTTCAAATTTCTTCGGACTTAATTTACCAGCTTCTTTACCAGAACATGCTTTCTCTACATATGAGTTGAAAATCCCCGAAATCTCATCAAATTTACCACTCATGATTTTTCCTGTAACTTCTTTCTGTATTTCCACAAAATCAATATTTAATCGATGCATTGACACACCACTTTTTAATCCAGCTTGCTCTACTACTTTCTCAAATCCCTTTGTAATATTGAGTGTATATTCCTGTGCCTCTAGTGGAGATATAGACTGATCTATTGTAGAAATATACTTTTGACCTGTAACCCTTCTAATCAATAAGTCAAATAAAGTTATTGTACCATTAAAGTCAACCTGTGATAGATAGTGATCTCCCATTTCTAATATTGTATTTCTATCCTTAGGCTTAAATTTAACAGGTGCTTGCCTTTCACACATTCGTTTTAGATTTGCATTTACATAATCGACGTTGTCTCGAAAGAAACCTCCATTTTCTTGTCTTTTATCTGTACCATCAGATGGTAGTGTGGTACCTGTGAAACTACTATTACTTATCGACGCTTTGGCAAATTGCCCATCAACTTGTGATAATGAACTTGCAGTCCCCTCAGATTTAGAACTCAATAATCTACCTACAGAGCTTTTCACCCGACTAAATAAATCATTTATCCATGAAGATGGTTTTGCGCCACTGCTTGTTGCTATCTGAGGTTGGTCTATAGCAAGGGGTTTGCGTGATAAGTTATGAGAATTGTGATCTCCATGGTGATGACGGCGTTTGCGTTCTCCTCTTCCTCCCCTGAGCTTTTTTTCTAAGTATTCCACAATATTATTGTGCCCCTTGTCTTTCGCAATATCTAGCGGTGTTTTACCGTAATTACCTTTAGCACCAAGATTAGCATGAGCATCGACAAGAACTTTTACTATATCAGGACTGTTGGTATCAGCACCATAATGTAAAGGTGTCCAATTGTCTTTGTCTTCAGCGTTAACATTTGCACCACGATTAAGAAGTAATTTGACTACATCTATCCTGTAGTTTTCAACCGCTCCATGCAATGGAGTTGCTTGATATTCTCCGTTTTTAGCTTCAATATTAGCACCGTTATCAAGAAGGAGTTTAACTAGGTTTAAATCACCGATTTCAGCAGCTGAATACAGTAGTGTATTACCGTTCTTGTCATTGGTATCAATGTTAGCACCCTGAGCAATAAGACCTTTAGCTTCATTAAAACCACCGCTTTCCACAATAGTCAACAATTTTCTATCTAATTGTACTTGCTTCAAAATTCCTGCTATATCTAGGTAACCTTTTCGAGTAGCCAAATCTAAAGATGTTTGGTTATAAATATCTCTAACTTCAATATCAGCACCTCTGCCAAGAAGGAGTTCGACTGTATTTAATTTGTTTCCTTGTATAGCTACATGCAATGGTGTCCAACCATTATTGGTTATATTATTAATACCGCTAATATCCTTGTCTAAAAGAAACTTAACTATTTCAAGACTACTACTGTACTGGGCAGCTACATGTAATGGTGTATTACCATACACATCTTTAGCATTAATATTAGCATTGTTATTGAAGAGAAACTCAACTACACTAAGTTTATCACGAGAAGCAGCAAAGTGTAAAAGCGTCCAACCGTACATGTCTTTAGCATTAATATTAGCCTTCTGATTAATAAGATCTTTAACTTCATTAAGACCTGCATCTTGCACTGCAGCTAACAATTTTTTATCTAATTCCGTTTGCTTTAGAAACTCTGCTACATTTGTGTCATTCTCTTGAGCAGCTAAGTCTAAAGGTGTTTTACTATCCTTATCTTTAACACTGATATCAGCTCCTTTGTTCACAAGAAATTTTACCACATCTAAAGCATTGTAATATACAGCATAGTGTAGAGGTGTCCAATCACTACTGTCTTTAGTATTAATCATAGTTTCTTTATCTGAAAGAAATTGAAATATATCATTAAATAGACTCATATTACCATTGTAAACGGCATAGTGCACGGTAGTCCAGCTTGTTGAGAATTTATCTTTATCTGCAACGTCATCTTGATTTCTTTCAGCAGTTTTATCAAGGAAAAGATTAACTATATCCCACTTGCCATTTTTAGCAGCATATTGTAGCGGTGTATAACCGAACTTATCTTTTTCATTTATGAGAGACTTTAATCTTTCTCTTTGGCGAACTGCTTTTACTAGTTCATCAGGTTCTGAATACAAATTATCTTCAAAATTCATACTTTCAATTTTACCTATAAGAAACCTAATAGAACGCAATTTGCCTTCTTGAGCAGCAACATGAAAAAGTGTTTGGCCATCGTTATTTTTAGCTTCAATGTTAGCTTCGCACCCAGCCTTCTTTTGGCAAATCTCTGAAGCTTTATTAATCAGACCTTGTATTTCTGCTATATCAGACAAACTAAACCTGTCTAATCTCCGGATTATTATTGGTTCTAACCCTAAATCGAATTCCAATGTAGAAATCCTATAAGACTCAGAATTATTCCAATTTTTTACATTGATTACATGGTTAGATACTTCGTCGGAAAACACCAAATCTGTATTACTACTGGAAACCCTAATCTGATCTGGAGTAATATCTTTTAATATCACTACTCCTATGCGTTCTTCATCTTGCCCCACCGAAGTTAAAGTGCCATCTTGATTATGTGTGATACTGATAGACTTAGTGAAATCTATAACATATTCTTTTATAATTTTTTCATAATCATTCTTAAGTTTATCTTGATAGTCCATTATTCCATCAACCTCTTGCTGTAAACCTAAATATGGAAAAAAATTACCATTGTTCCACAGAAGAAAATTAACATCTCTCCATTTACTTTGGTCATTATAAAAATCTTCTACTCTAATAATAAAAGGAATCTCACCTTCTCTTGTTAATAAGAGATCATCTTCATCTTTATATTTCTCGATATCTTCAAGATTAGAATCAATCACTAAATGATCACCTTCAAAATCCTTAGGCAACAAAAACATATTCTGAGTCTGTGTGGCATGGAAAAAGGGAGATAATTTGCCACTTTCTACGGAAGAGCCAGCACATGACATTGATTGTACATAAGGAATAAAGGTTTCTCCTTTACTGTTCATAACCATAAGGTGCCTATAGCTGTTACCCTTAAGATAATTTCTTACTTGAACATGAGTATTACTATAGTTTAAATGCAAGTTACACTGTTGAATTGAAAACTCCTCAGGAACTTCTGGCATAACCAACATATCTAATTTTTTATCACCTGAGTTATTATCAATAATAATCTCTCTTTTCTCTGTGTTGCTATCAATAACATACATATCACTTCCATTTCCACCTCTAGCAAACATACTCCTTTGGTCAAAATTTATTATATCTTCTCCTGAAGAACCAAATACCATATGTTGGAATTCGCTATTGCTTTGTAGTTTTGCTCTAACAACACCAAAGACTTTATAGTCCTTATTATTAATGAGTATTTCCTTGTAATGATTTTCTGCAGCATCAAAGCTATCAAGAGAATGTTCTGTATGTAACTCGAACGAGTTAATTTTTGTAATGGATGATTCTAGTTTCTCAATTTTAGGAATAATATTACTACCATTTTTATCTATCAGCATAAAATTAGGTTGATTACTGCCTTGCTTAATATAATTTTTAATATCAAGGGTATATTGATTACCTTGACCCAGCCCTATTTTTAAAGATAAAGTATTATTAGTCGAGAAATAAGATATTTCATCACAATCATCTAGCAGATTAGTTTCCGGAAAGATTACAGTTCCCGTTCCTTTTACATCAATTTCTGAATATAAATCTTTAGCCTCGTAATCTGTGGTTTTTATATAAAAGGTATAATCATTTTCTGCACCTGTAACTTTAGTGTATGGCGCAATAGCTACTTTTTTACAATTATCAACTGTATCCTTCTCATTTTTGCTCAAACCTCCACCACTATTTATAAAGACGTCACGATTATCGTTTCTAGTAAGGCGCCTAGAATTATATGTACATAAAACATTATCTGTCTTATTTTGCCTTCCAATATAGCTATACCTGAAAGCATCGACATTGCTATCAACATAATCATTGATCAATCGATGAAGATTTGTTGTTAACCTTAAAAGACCGGGAGCGTTAGGTCTAAAACGATAGTCAATTTTTGCTTGTACAAAGTCGTATTCTGTTGATTGACTTAGGTCAAGTATATTAGTAGCATTACTTCCACCAATAATTTTACCCGAAAAACCTCCAGGTTTCACAAGAATAAATTTGTTAACAGTATTATTACCACCAGTTATTCCTGTGTTTCCTCTAAAAATCAAGAAGTAGTTATTTAATGTATTACTTCCAACAATGGTACCTTCATCTATGCTTTCTAAATTATAAAGAATTATTGTACCATTTTGCATTCTTCTTCTATCAGCAATAACCATTGTATTTTCACAGTGATGCACAGCTGTTGGAACTGATTTTTTAATACCTTTTTCATAAATTTCGCTAGTGACTTGTGGTAAGCAAATCATCGTAGCATTTTGAATTGGGTCAGGTATAACACGTGAAAGGTTTGTTGTATCAGCATCTGTTCTATTCATTAGAATCTTTCCATACCCTGCATGAAGAGATGGCGTGTCGCTATCCACCCCAAAACCAACTCCATAGGCAACTACATCATTAGGGCTATCACTTAAAGCTTTCCAGGCTCTTTTAGCTTGACTATTAACCATATTATTTCTGGCTGCAAGGTGTTCCAGATCATATGGCATAGATGAAAGTAAAAGCGTATGCAAAAAGATATCGAAATTCTCACCATGAGTTGTATCATACTTCTTTTCATACTCTATAATATTGCTAATACCACTATAAACTCCATGAGTTACCATGAGTCCAAATCCAACTCCAATACCAACTCCAGGCAGACTAGCTGCTGTAAGAGCAACACCAGAAACAAATGACACACCAGAAAAGGCTATAGAAGCTATATTATCTCTTATCTCCTTTTCTCCACATGGATTATTACTATCTTCTCTATTTTTACAGTCTACAAGGTTATTTGCTGATATGCCTATATCAATAATATCAAATATACCAGCTATAGCTCCTGCCGTGCCTTTCGCTATTTTACTTCCAAATTTTACTCCTGCAACTTGAACAACAAATTTTGTCTGCTTACCTAAAGTACCCGGTATAATCCTTCCTACAACTTTTTCAGCTGATGTTACAACTTTTGGAGCAATTTTAACCATTACATTCTCAATTGGTTGAGACGCAAAAGACCATCCTATTCCACCTAGATTTAATCCACAATCCGTTGCTGTTCCATCCTTGCAAGATACAATAGCACCATGAATTCCTCTTATTAATTGTATTCCACCTGCAGCATTCATTAATCTGCTTTTTAATTTCGGGTTTTTTGTTAAATCACTGTTTTGCTGTAAAACGTCACCATATAAATCCTTGATACGCTCATTCTGAATATAGCGCTCATACCCTTGGTCTCCAATCACCTTATCAACTAAATATTTATAGTCACCCTCAATATTTTTGTTTCCAATAAACTCTATTAGCTGAGCATTTTTCCCTTCATCTTGACTGCTTTTAACATAAGTTAGGAACTTTTCACTATCAATTATAACCTTACCTACATTATTTTTATCTACCCTTCCTTTACTAAACTTTTCCACATCATCCTTTGAAAATAAACATTTAATACTTCTCTTCTTTCTATTGCTTTGCTTTGCACAGCCATTAAGATTTAACTTATTCAAAGATTGTGTTGCTTCACCAGTAGGCAGCATATGAACTGAACTATGAACTACTTCAACAGGAATAAATCCTTCCTTGGTTGTCCTACTTGTTAAAATAAGTTTATTCGGATTATTAGATCCTTTATCGAAAACAACACCGATAAATTTTACCTCATCACCATCTGTAAGTGTTTTATAGGTAACACCTTCTTTGTACTCTTCATTTATTTGATCATTTGCTTCCCTCAATAAAGCTTGAGCCCCTTTACCCTGCCTTGATGCCTTAAGTTCTAACCCTATTGGAGTGTACTCCTCAGCATTTCCACCTTGAGCCACAAACTTAATACCATGAACTAGCATGTCAATACGTTCCCCTCTACCAGTTTGAAACTCAGTTAAAACTAATGCTCTAGTTTCTGGTGATTCCTGTAATTTTAAGTCACTATAATAACTAAACACTCCATTCAATATTCCCTGGAAATGAGCTTCTTTATTAACGAGACTCTTAAAAGGAAAGATTCCTTCTCCAATTTTTTCTAATAATCTACTATATCCTCTTATTGATAAGGATTGGATATCTAGTGCTTTATCAAATGTTTCTTTTAACTCATTAGGATAAGTAACTTCTTTAAAAGTACCTTGAAATCTATTATCTCCGTTGTTGTACTCTTGTAAAGAATTGTATTTTTCAGCCCAAATAGTAAGATATCTTTTAAAATCTGACTTGTATCTAGTATCAAAATTAAGACTTAATTCGATTATTTCCCTATTCCCTATTTCTCTATTTAATCTATCAAGAGGAAGAACTTCATTCAGCCCGTTCAAAACATCTTTTCTGTTAGCTTCAACAATATTCATCACATAAACCAACTTCTCTGTATTTTCTGGAATGAGCACCATTGTTACAACTGCATGGCTTGCATCAAGGTTAGCTGACAGTCTTTCTCTGGCTCTTTGAGCTGCCGGACGTCCAAGCCTACGAAGATTAGGATGCACTTCAGTAGGTATATTGTCTCCATAGATAAAAATATACTTTTTTAAACTTGTTCCTGAATCTTCACTTAATAATAATGATTGCCCTAGTAAAAACCTACTAAAATAATGATTATCTCCCTTCTCTGATGTACCAGGAAACGTATGATAAATACGTTCCATATTATCTTTTATCTGTTCTTTTAATTCTCTTTTACCAATCTCTTGCGTATCCCAATCATCAGAGGATTTTAACATATCTTGAAAAAGAGGAATTATTTCTTCTCCACGATTTGATACTTTAATATCAGAGATAGGAGATGGATTATCAAGATTGACACCAACACATAAAATGTCATCTGCAGTGGTTAGAACTCGCTGAATATTTGGTTGAAAGCCTTGTGCATACTTTTCTGCTTGCTGCAAAGCCTTATCTGGAGTAGCATTAGAACCTGCTCCCGCTTTTAATTCAATAATAATGGGAATAGAATCCAATGCACGATCAGGACCACGAGCCAGCAAGATAATATCTGCATAACCCCTTCCTGCAAATTGCTCTGGGTAAACTCTAAGATTATACCTATAGTGGAAATTCATGAAAACGCCTACCATAAATCCATGATGTGCTGCTTCACGTGCACTATTATCATAGACTACTGATCCTACATACTCAGAATGAACGTTATTAATTTTTTCAAGAACTTTTTTTAAAGACCTGCTAACTGTTTGCGCATCAGAATCAGATAGCTTCGCTATATCACCTTCCGGATTATTCCATATTCCTTTTTCTATTTCATAAAATTCCTTGCTAGTAGCAGAATCAAGTATCTCTTTAGCTTCCATATTAACAAAAATATCACCCTTTCCTTTATAGATCTGTACTAATCTAGATTTTATTCTATCTTAAATTTCATTCTTAATATTTAGGATCTCATTCTCAACATCCCGATCTCTAATCTTACTCCTATCTATATTCTTTCTTAATATGTTCTCCAACTCATTAACAGTAAACTGATGGCCACGCTTACCTTCTGAAATGGAAAATAAATCTATATTATTAATAGCATCTTCAGCATTTCCAATTTGACCATTTTTAACAATAGCTACTTTTAAAGTTTTTGAAGTATCAAAACTAAAATAAATCTTTTTAATATTTAACTTTTCTGCAATTTTTATATCTGGCAAAGTAGAAAAGCTCCCTAGGAAGAAGTGTGTAAAAAATCCTGCTTTTTCTACAGAGTGTAAATAAGATGGAATCTGATCCACAAATGACTGAAATCTCGGTTCAAAAGATTTAAAATCCTCATCTTGCTGGCTTATACCAACTTCTTTACTTGCTTCCTCTATCAATAACTGTATTAACTCAAAGTCTTGTGGTCTTACTTTACCCATGACTCTTTTTAAGCCTTTTGCAAGCTCTTTATCATTATCAATAATATTCCTTTCAAGACCAAAATTATAATGGTTTCGTTTACCTGGTGCACCAACATGAAATAACTGTATTTGAGTATTTCCATTACCATATTGAGTTTCAACCTCACCAGAAACACTAATCGTTGCGCTAAGCATTCCACTCATTGCTCTTATTTCAGGTTCACCTCCCCAAGTATCAGGGTTCCTCATGTTTTCCAAGTAACGCTCAAAATCACCTTCAACAAAATCTCTGAACTCATTTCTATAAGAACTTATGTGATCAACTACTCGATTACGAAATACGTTTCTTACTAAATTTGCAAATGTATCATCATAATTCGCAGCACCTAAATTCCGAACCAAACCTCTAATATGATCTAAATTTTGGGTTACAGTTCCATCATTTCCAAATAGTACTTCATACCTTTGTCGAAATAAAGCATCGTCGTTTCTGACGGGTATTAAGTAAGCCATAGTAACAGACCAAAATAAGCAACTACCGTCTCCTGGAACATCGATTCTCTTAACCTGACTTCCACTTTCGGAATCAACATCAGATCTACGATAACGCTTAAGTTGATAAAATTCTTTAGCTTGCTCTATATATTGTATTTGATCCGATAATTCGGTAATCTTTGAATTAACGCCTTCTTTTTTTAGGTGATCTGTTAGATATTGTGTCTTAAACATAAAGCCCCCTTCATTACATTATACCAAATCCACTATTTATTATCAGAGATATCAACAATATAAGCTATTTTTACCTGCATACTAACTTGGATATATAACATTTATATTATAATGCAACGCCTTTTTGACAGAAGCTAAAGTAGTAACAAGAAACCATCACCTGTTTTATAGAATTGCCTTATAATACCTTAATTGCCCAACCCTAATTGCTCACATGCTTTGCTTAATTTAACCTCAGTCAAGCTAGTAAACCCTTCAGCTGTAGACTTACCGTATGATAAAAATTTATTTAATGAATCAATATCTCTTTGCTCTAACACAGATCGTATATACTCCGCTTGCCTAGAATCCATAAATTCTTTAATTTGATCAGAATTAGCCTTATCTAATATTGCCCATACCGGTTCCATGTAATTTTGATTTACCCAAGGTACTAATAAACTTGTAACAAGAAAGCAAGATCTATTACAAACTTCTTCCTTCAGCACATAAGTACGATGGCTATCAAATCCCTCCTTTCTCCACATATGCATGAAAAGCTTTGCACCTTCACCAGCATAATATGAGCTGTTTTCTGTTTTTATATAGTGTAGCCAGACAAGATATTTATCTTCTGAAACATTACTTGGTTTCAAATAGTCAAACAATGCTTGAAATTGATCAAAGCGAAGTGCACCCTGTAGTGTATTCAAACTACCATAATAACCATTTTCAGCTAAGTCTCTTTTTAGAAGTTCTGGATATTTATCAGGACTTATTTGACTAAAATAAAACTCGAATATTTCAGGATAACTATTACAACGGTTCCCTGCTACATATACTGCTGTCTTCATCAAGATTTCATCCTTTTTCTGTTCGCTCATCTCACTTTCAGGTAATGATTTTATTTTATTCCAGAAGAATTCCACTGCCTGCTCTTGCTTAAGACTCACAGCACATTTAAGCCCGTACTCATATGGATGACAGCCATCTAAATTTAGTTTAGAGATGTAACCACTAACAAAATGTGACCAAAAAACTATTAAAAGGTTGCCTCCTAGAGTCTTAACTAAGTGACCATACTCCAACAGACTGCTCTTACCTTGAGCTGATAGTTTATTTTTTCTCTCTTCAAATAGAGCAATAATATCTTCTTCCAGGCAATAACGACAGGCAATCTCATATCTTTTATCAGTACTAAAAGGACTATTTGAATTTTGCACAATCAATTTTTTACCTACCATTTGCCTATCAAGCTTAACTCCGTGTAAATTGTCTACTTTTTTCCAACAATCCTCGCTAGACAATACCTGTGCAAGAAAATTACGTCCTTTCTTGCCACTTTTTTGGTGCAGACGCCAATTTGCATAGCACCAGCGTTCAATTTGAAAAAGCTTAGATGCTCTATGGGGATCATCCTCTTTAATAGACGAAAACAAAACTTTTGGAATATCTGAACGCAACATAGCCACTACCTTAATTAATTAGATTATCAATTACATTTTAAGTATAGTATTCTATCTTTAAAACTTGTCAATCATTATTGTAGAAAATTTTCTAACCCAAAGTAGTTTTAGGCAAAAGTCTCTTAAGAAGGTCGGTACGGGATTTTTCTTTACCTTCAAATTCTGTTTTCATTATGAGTTTGCCTTAAATTCCTCCTTAAGAAAATTAGTATTAATCTAACAACGTATTTTACTAATAGCTTAAATAATATAGCCATTTTCAGTGCTCAAAACCAGGGACGGTGAGAACAATTTTTCTTGGAATCAGTTGGTCTACCAAGTGTACCGTTCGAACTTTTCTTTATAGTGATTCTACTATATCCTAAAACCAGCTATATTAGCCTACTTTTACTACATTTACATACGAACTAACTTACCTAACTTTGTTGCAAAGATTGCAAGTTCCTATTTTCATAACCCTACTTTTACGTAGCTTGTTCTCACAAAGATACGATCTTTTTGGGATCTTTGAAGAAGTATAGCTCTTTTTACAATAATCCGAACAGACCGTAATATGCTACCATACGCGTCAAGTTAAGGAAATAAAGGTATGAAAGAGATAGAATAATAAGGTATAAGTTCTCCCAGATATACTTTTAGTGAGAGAACCAATGAATAAAATAACTTGCTTATCAAAAAAGCTCAAAGAATTTTTTAATGAAAAAGCAGAGAAAATCTCAATTACAACAAGGTTTATAAAAAGAAAGAGAAAGCTAAAAGGTTCATCATTCGTAAAAGCCATGGTCTTGGGTAATATAGGAGTTGATAATTGTAGCGTAGAAACAATGTGTCAATTACTAAACGAGGACTCGATAGATATAACAAAACAAGGTTTGGATTTTAGATTTACTGAAGAAGCAGTGGAATTTATGAAAAGGATGTATAATGAATCTGTGATTCTCTTTAAAAATATCTTGCAAGTTGATTGCAAAATCTTACAGCAATTTAATAGTGTTAAATTATTGGACAGTAGCTATATTACTCTACCTAACAGTATGGAAGAGATGTATAAAGGTTATGGTACTAGCTACAGTGGCTATGAAAGCAATACTAAGTCTGGAATAAAGTTACAATTAGTTTTCGACTACATGAATCAGATAATAGACCAACTTAATTTAACGGAGGGGGTAAGATCAGACCAGGGATATAGGAAACATTTAAGTAATATATTAAGCAATGATTTGCTAATATCTGATCTCGGTTATTTTGTGCCAAGTTCTTTTAAACAAATCAATGAAATAGGAGCTTATTTCATAAGTCGTCGATACCAACATATATGATGTAGAAACAAA
The DNA here is from genome assembly GCF_964026875.1 of Wolbachia endosymbiont (group A) of Pherbina coryleti. Taxonomy (NCBI): domain Bacteria; kingdom Pseudomonadati; phylum Pseudomonadota; class Alphaproteobacteria; order Rickettsiales; family Anaplasmataceae; genus Wolbachia; species Wolbachia endosymbiont (group A) of Pherbina coryleti. The sequence goes on along the minus strand of NZ_OZ034706.1, from coordinate 450,069 downwards.
TCAAAAAATGGAGTTATTAGAATGTTGAGAGGATAAGTTATTTTTAGAAAACGAGGTATTGTTAGGAAAAGAAGCAAAAATTAGAGTAAGAATTATATGTCAGAAACTAACTGAAGAACAGTCTATGGGCAGAAGAAGGAAAGCTAATAGATTAGCAAGATCGCAGATCCTCTAAAAGAAATCAAAAATTGTTGAACTGGTCAATATTTATAACTAATGTTCCAGAAAATAAAATTAGTGCTGAGCAAGTATTAACGATTTACAGAGTAAGGTGGCAAATTGAGTTATTATTTAAATTGTATAAAAGCCATATCAGGCTTGATAAGCTAAAAGGAAAGCCATGCAGAGTATTATGTGAACTATATGCTAAATTGTGCGCAATTCTTATATTTCACGGCATAGTTGGTTGCACAGAAGTGAAAAAGAATACAGAACTTAGCTTAACAAAGGCATTTATTGAGCTAAAAAGGCGGGTTAGAGAGTTATTTTTAGTATTAACCAAAATTAATAGTTTAAAAGCATTTCTTAAAAAACTCACTATAACTTGGTCGCGATTTTCATTAAAAGACAAACGTAGAAGGGCTAGAGTATCCACTTTAACCTCTCTAAATTTGCTCACAATCTCTTAACTTGACGCGTATGGTAATATGCTACTGGCCTGCTATAGCCATAAACACATATCTTATCGCATTCGGACTATTATAAGAAAGGCTATAAATAATTGAAATCTTTGTAATACTTGGTTGCAATGTTTTTTAGAGACAAAAGGTATTTTCCTATATCTGAATACAATAAATTTGTAATTCTGAAAAAAATATAAAACTATTGCTAATTATAATAATTGTGTAATAATTAAAACATAAGTTTTTAAGTTAAGGTAGTGTCGTGGGTAATCAATTGGAAGAAGTATCTAGTCCAATAAATATTCAAGCAGATTTAGAAGAGAACAGTATGGTTGATGGAATAGAAAAGCGGTCAAAAGAACAAGGTTTTTATGCAACACAGACCATACCAATTTATCAAGTTAATCAAAATATTACGTATTCATATTTAGCTACGCTCGATAGTCACTTAAAAACAGATGAGCATTGTGTACACGAAAGTAATATACATACTGACTTACTTAATTTTGCTTTTCATGGTTCCTTAGAGAAAGTTCAAGATCTATTAAACAAAGGAGCTAGTGTTGAGATAAAAGACAACAATGGTAACACGCCTTTGCATCTTGCTGCTGGCAGGGGCCACTTCGTAATCGTTGGAACCCTGTTAAAAAAAGGAGCTACTGTTGAGGTAATAAACAATGAAGAAGCTACTCCGCTGCATATCGCTGTTCAGATGGGTCACTTAAACGTAATTCAAGTTCTACTAGATAATGGTGCTGATGTTGATGCGCAAAAAGATAATGGTGACACTGCCTTACATATTGCTGCTAAAGCAGGCCACTTAGAAGTAGTTCAAGTTCTATTAGGAAAAGGGGCTAGTGTTGAGGCACGAAACAAAGAAGGATGCACTGCTCTTCATTCTGCTACTGAAATGGGTAAATTAAAAGTGGTTGAGTACTTTATAAGTGAAGAAAAAATCAATATTAACCAAGCAACCTATGATAATGACACTCCTTTGCATATTGCCGCTGAAATGTGTCACTTAGATGTAGTTCAATTTCTGTTAGAAAAAGGAGCCAGTGTTGAGGCACGAAACAACGAAGACTGTACTGCTTTGCATATTGCTGCTAGCGAGGACCACTTAGAAATAGTTAAAGCTCTATTGGGCCAAATGAATAATGCTGACATACGAAAGAATAGTTTCAAATGTGTATTGCATATTGCTGCTCGAGAGGGTTACTTAAAAATCGTTAAAGCTCTATTAGACAAAGGTACTGATATTAATGCAACAAACTATGAAGGCGATACTGCTTTAAATGAAGCTGCTGGATGTAGTCATTTGGAAGTAGTTCAATTTCTGTTAGAAAAAGGAGCTAGTTTTGAAGCACGAAACGAAGAAGGATGCACTGCTTTGCATATTGCTTGTGAGGTGGGCTGTTTAGGCATAGTTAAAGCTCTGTTAGAAAAGGGATCTGATGTTAATGTAGTAAGCGAAAAAAATGGCGATACTCCATTACATGAATCTGCTAGAATGAATTGCTACGATATAGTTGAATATCTTGTAGAGGAAGAAAAGGCTACTATTGATGTAAAAAACTTTAGAGGTGAGACTCCTTCCGATTTGGCAGATTCTAATGGTTACAAAGATATAGTTAAGTATCTTAGTCTTCGAGTAAGGGAGTGTCCCAAAACCTCGGGAAGTCTGGCTGATGATAAAAATGTGATACAGTATCAAAAAGTGACAGAAAATAAACACCTAACTATAACTAATAGAGCAATAAAGACCAGTTTCTGTGTAGGGATAATGACCATGTTGACAAGTGTGGCTATTGGATGTACTGCTATTCATCTTAGTTTATCAATATCAGCTACTGCTGCATTGATTGTTGGGGCCATTGCTGGTGGCATTACATATGCAGTATTAAAGCCTAATAGTAGGCTAAATGAATGTGAAGTGAATAGGCAAAGCTTACCTCAAATGCCTAAGGACGAATGTTGCATGTCATATTAGTTCTTGCATTTTATGTCATGCGTGTGAAAATGGTGTGTAGTATTTTTAACCGAGGTGGAGTTATGGAATTGAATAAATTGCAGGAAGTATTAAATTCTGCTAACGCTGATGTTGGTTTCAGTAAGAGTAATGTAGTTAGTAAAATAGAAGAGAGATTAAAGCAAGTAGATCCAGGTACATTGTGCCAATTAAGTTTTGCTGTTTTAAAAAACAACAAACAAATGGTAGAAACCCTTATAAAAGGAGGAGCTGATGTTAACACAATTGATGCGTACAATCGTGATCCATTATATTATGCTATCTCACAAGGGAACACAAGAATGGTAGAGATCCTAATAAAAAATGGAGCAAGTGTTAATAAGAAGTATAATGACGGAAGCACTCCTCTACATCATGCTGTCTTGAGCCAAAAAATAAAAATAGTAGAGTATCTTATAAACAATGGAGCTGATGTTAATGCGTTAGATGAAAAACGGCGCACTCCATTATACTTAGCTGGACGAAGTACAAAAATGGTCTCGATTCTCATGAAGAAGGGGGCATTACCTTTACTGGAAAACAGAGATATTGAATTTTTAAAGGATCTAGCTAAACGCATTAAAGATGATAATACAGAGTATTTAAAGGAGGTAAAGGTAGAACAGAAGGAGGGGCGGGTAGATGATAAGTATGAGTCAATTAAATACTCGTTGCTGCTTAGTGATAACAGCTCTTTGACCTCTATTATTAAAAGGGAAAAATTCAAAAATTTAATATCTGATTGGTCTTTCAACGTACCTGATTTAAAAGATAACCAAAAAAATTTGAATAAGGCACTGTTAAATCTTCTTACAGACTTTCCATTTTGTGACATTACAAGGTTTGAGGACTTTTTACACGATAACAAAGGTGATGATCTAAAAGCTGTTCTCAATCTTCAAAGGGGAGAATCCAAATTGACAATACTACATGTAATACAAGGTATGGAGTATTTAGCAGTGGAAAAAGACATAGGTTGTGCAGTTAGTGCATTTATGACTTTACTTTTAAAATCTGGTGCTGATCCTAACATAGTTAACAGTGAAGGGCAAACACCTTTGCACTATGCTGCTTATTATAATACTTTAAATATACCTTTGCTTCTGAAAAAAGGAGCACGTGGTCAAACTGACAGACAAGGAAAAACTCCTCTAGACATTGTAATTATTAACAAAAAACCTTTTGAAGTGAATCTTTTAGAACAGATCTTTTTAACTCAGGAGCAATTGGAAGCAAAAAATGATTTAGAAGGTATTTGCGGTCATAGCTTTAACACTAATCGACTAAGAAAGTTTTTCAATCAGCACAAAGGAAATGAAGGTCTTAAAGAGATTCTCAATCTTCGTGATTGCGAAGGAAAGTCTCGAGTTTTTCAAAAGATTAGGGAGGCTTGTTATGGTAATGAAACTCATTTCAAAGAAGCAAAAAAGTTGCTGCTAGAAGCAGGAGCGATTGATTACGAAGAGTGGAAGGACAAAAAACGTTTGCCTAAGCTTAGAACTCTATGGGATGATTTAATATTAGATCAGTCGGAAAAGTTGAAAATATTTTTGGGTAGGGTAAATAAATCCAAAGATATAGATGAGTTAAAACGCGTTGTAAACGAAGCTATAGAACTTGGGGTAAGGCTGAACTTTCCTAACCAGGGTAGTATATACGGAAAGGTATATGAAAAGGAATATAGTTTTACAGATTTTGTGATAAGAAAGATTAGTGAATTAAGAAAGAGTTCCGAAGGTTCAAGGAATATAGAGGTTGCTAGTGGTATAGTATGTCAATTGATATCAAAAGGGGCAATTTTGTACAACATAAGCAGTATATATGTAATTGACGAACTGGAAGAGTTTGAAAGCCACAAAGCTAATATGAAAAACGCTTATGCAGATTATGAGAATCGTGCTTTAGATTTCATAACAATCGTTCAAAGCGCAACAAGTGGTAAGGTAAGAGACGTAAAAATCGACAACTCTACTCTCTGTCTTGAATATTCACAGGATAGTAAAGTAGATGTTGCAAAGATTACAAATGGAGCAAGGGGTTTAGGTATCACTCAGGAAGGTGTACAATACGGAAGAAATATAATAAAGATAGGTAAGAGTGAGGTAGAAATTATAACGGAAAACGCTATAAGGAATTATGTAGGCCTAGCAGATGGTAGTAATATAGTATTGACTTTCGATACTGGCTTGGGAGAGTTGGAAGTGAGATTATACCCTGATAAGCAAAATCTAATAAAGGTAGAAGTAGAAGATCAAGAAAAGTGGAAAAAATTACAGAATTGTGAGGAACGAATAGGGGAAAAATGTTTGCTTGGTGGGTGTTCAGTACGTGATGCTATTGAACGAGGTTTTTTTACTAGATCTGGAGAGTTGATTCGTTCTGAAACAATTAATCAATCTGATGCAACAAAAGTGGACTCTTGGACAAAGCGCGAAAAAATGAGAAAAGCTTCAAGTCTTGAAGAAACAGTAGGCCGTTTTCTATAATGAAGTGAGGGAGTGTTAAATAAACCATACGCGTCAAGTTAAGGAAAAGTGTAAGTAAAGTTGATAGAGTGAAGGAAAATAATAAGGTATAAATTCTCTTGGATATATGAATGAGAGAACTTACAATGGACAGAATAGCTTGCTTATCAAAAGACCTCAATGAATTCTTTAATGAAAAAGCAGACGAAATATCAATTGCAGTAGGTTTTATAAAAAGAAAGAGAAAACTTAATGGCTCATCATTCATAAAAGCTATGGTTTTTGGTAACATAGGAGTTGATGATTGCAGCATAGAAACAATGTGCCAATTGCTAAATGAAGACTCGATAGAAATTACAAAACAGGGTTTAGATTTTAGGTTTAGTGAAGAAGCAGTTGAGTTCATGAAAAAAATGTATAACGAAGCTTTGTGTTTATTTAAAAAAAGTCTACAGATTGATTGCAAAATTTTACAGCAATTTGGAAGCGTTAAATTATTGGATAGCAGCTACATTAGCCTGCCCAGTAGCATGGAAGATATGTACAAAGGATATGGCAGTAGCTATAGAGATTGTGAGAATAATACCAAATCAGGAATAAAGCTACAGTTAGTCTTTGATTACCTGAATCAAGCGCTAGATAAGTTAAATTTTATGGAAGGAATAAGGTCGGATCAAGGTTATAGGGATTATCTGAACGGTTTATCAGCCAATGATTTGCTAATATTTGACTTGGGCTACTTTGTGCCTAGTTCTTTTAAACAGATTGATGAAGCAGGTGCATATTTTGTTAGTCGTTATAAGTCTGATACCAATATATATGATATAGAAACAAATCAAAAAATAGAGCTATTGGAGTATTTAGAAGGTCAATTATCTTCAGAAAAAGAAGTATTATTAGGAAAGGAAGTAAAAATTAAGGTAAGAATTATATGTCAAAAGCTAACTGAAGAACAGTCTATGGCTAGAAGAAGAAAGGCTAATAAATTAGCAAAGTCACATGGATATACATCTTCTCAAAAGAATCAAAAGTTATTAGATTGGTCAATATTTATAACTAATGTTCCAGAGAGTAAAATTAATGCTGAACAAATATTGACGGTTTATAGAGTAAGATGGCAAATCGAATTACTATTTAAACTATATAAAAGTCATATCAATCTTGATAAACTAAAAGGAAAGACAAATCCATTTAGAGTATTGTGCGAGCTATACGCAAAATTATGTGCTATTCTCGTATTTCACGAAATGGTTGGCTGTGTAAAACTAAAAAAGAACACGGAGCTCAGTTTAACAAAGGCATTTATTGAATTGAAAAGGCGGGTTAGAGAGCTCTTTTTGATATTAAACAATATTGTCAATAATTTAAAAATTTTTCTAAAAAAGCTTACTATAATCTGGTCAAAGTTTTCTTTGAAAGACAGATATAGGAAGACCAGGGTATCTACTTTAAGCTCTCTACATTCCTTAACTTGACGCGTATGGTTTATTTAACACTCCCTGTTAAGATGCCTAATCTACTTTCAGCTCCTCAGTATGTAAACTGCGTGGTAAAGACTCTAATTCCTTTGCAGCACTTAAACTTTTATTTTTTGCATGTATACCAAGCTTATTGAATTCTCGAGCAGCAGGAAACACCCTTGCTTCAAGAGAGCCAGCAGTTTTATTATAATGATCAACAGCACTTTTTAAGCTCCTGCGCAAATTATCAAAGTTTTCACCCATTGTGCAAATGCGCTCATATAAAATATGACCTAGTTCACTGATTTTCTTTGCGTTTTCAGCTATCATCTCTTGCTTCCATCCATACGCTATTGCTCTCAGCAACGCAATTAGAGTGATCGGTGTTGCAATGATCACTTTTTTTTCCACTCCAATCTCTATCAAAGCAGGCTCATATTCCAGTGCTGCGCTAAAAACCCCCTCCCCTGTTAAGAAAAGCACCACAAGTTCTGGCGTATTTTCAAATTGATTCCAATACTCTTTTTTACCCAAATCATTTATGTGTTTTTTTATTGCCAGGGAATGGTTCTTTAATTTCTCCTTTTGTATTTGCAAATCATTTTGTGATATAGCATCCATGTAAGAATCAAGCGGCACTTTAGCATCTATTATTATTTGCTTTCCAGATGGCATTTTGATTATTAAATCAGGACGCAATAAATTATCCTCGTTTTTATCAATCACTGACGGCTGAGTAAAAAAATCGCAATACTCAATCATTCCTGCCATTTCTACCACTCTTTTGAGTTGCATTTCACCCCATTTGCCCCTAATGTGAGGTTTCCTCAGGGCATTAGCAAGGTTGGAAGTTTGGTTCATCAGCGCTCCAATTTGCTCCTTTAAACCTTCATAGGCCCCTACCCTCTCCTTTTCTAGCTCACGTATTTCATTATCGAATTTTTCTAATTTTTCTTTTATTGGAGTTACAACTTCGTTGATCGTTGCTTGTCTTTTTTTGAAATCGCTTTCCGTTTCTTTTAATTTACTATCGATTACTTCCTTTGCTAAGTTCAGAAAATTATTGTTATTTGTTTGCAAAGCATCAAGAGAGAGCGCTTTAAAAGTGTTTGTTAATCTCTCCTCTGCTTTTGTTAGTAATTCTATTTCCTTTTTCTTTTCCTCACGTTCTTTTTGCAGAGTTACTTCAAGTTCTGCTTTTTTGACCCTTAAATCAACTATTTCTTCATTCTTCGTAAGCAAAGTTTGCTTTGTTTCTTGAAGTTCTTGCTCTAATTTACATAAATTACCCTCAAGGTTTGCTTTCTTTTCGCTCAGTTTTTTTACGATAATGTAGAAAAATAGTAATAGAGAGACAACCAGAGCTATAGAATTGAAAAGCATCAGAATAAAAAAGCTGTATTTACAATTCTATATGATTTTTGTGTGTATAAGAAAGAAAAAAGGAGCACCTAAAGAGGTGACCTTACCCAGAAAAAGTAGAGAGAAAGTTAAGACGTTTTTATCATGAGAATAAATTGTGCAGGAATGCAATAGTTAATAGTAGAATGTCTACGTTATTTGTTATAAAAGATTTCTATGTATTCAAATATGGCAGTTCTGGTTTGTTGAGCGAGAAGTATCAATAAGCAGCTCCCTTTTAAGTGAACTTTTCTGCAACAGAGTTATCGTAACAACAGCCCTTATGGCTCATGCTGGAAATGATGTTTTTTGTATTCAATAGAAATTGGTAATTTTGAGAGGTATACTGTGACCCTTGATCGCTATGTAACAGCAGATTTTTATCGGGTTTGCGTTTATCAACGGCCATCAATAAAGAATCTATAACTAATTATCATGTTACTCATTAACCACCATGCGTGAATATAGGTCAATTATTGCCGCCAACAACCTTCTTTAGTTTTTATGTAGGTAATCCCAAACTTTATTTGGCTGATCAGTAGTAAAATTTTGATCCAATGTGTTCGGAGCCACAACTCGGTTGCTTATTTGCTGTTTTTTATTTTTGAACCTTCGTCTAAGCTTGGCTTTAATGCCATTTTCTTGCATAACACTTTGTACTGTTTTAATTTTTGCCTAAAGCTTTTAATTCAGCGTGAATTTTAGGGGCTCCATATCTGCATTTAGAAGCTTGATGTATTTTTTGAATATCTGCTAGAAGCCCTTCTTTTGCTAATTCTTTACTGCTTTTTTCCTTAGCAACCCATACCACCAGTACAAAACCCTACATAGTTCCTGTGTTTTATAGCAATTTCTATATAAAAGAATACTTTACTCTTTTTCTTTGCCCAGGGCTTTTTTTAAAATGTCTCTTTCTCTTGTTAGTTCTTTTTTTAGATCAAATCTTTCTTTGTCATAAGGAGCCTTTGCCTGGAAATGCGTATGCTCCAGACATTTTTCCATCATATTTTCTTACTTAACATACTGCCATCTATACCTAGATCTTTTGCTATTTTTGTACTTGCTTGACCTGTTTCTTTAACCAGCTTAACAGCTTCTAATTTGAATTCTGCTGTATATTCTCTTCTATTTGTCATATTTTGAAAAAACGTTTTATTTTACTCCAAAAACGTTTTAACTTTCTCTCTACTTTTTCTGGGTAAGGTCAATTTACCGCCGCGGCGCTAACTAGTAGCGGGATGACGGGTTACCAAATTGTAGAAGTTGCTTTAGCTATAAATTCAAGTTTTATCAATGTCTTGTGTTGTTACCCAAATAATGGTTGTGCAAGCGCTTAATTTTTTGATCAAAAAGGAACAAGTTTAGTAAAAAATAATGATATTATTAGTGGAACATAAAACAGTCCCACTGCAGTACTGATTAGAAGCAACAGAGTAGCTTTATCTGGTTGATAATTCAAAATATTAGCAAGTATTATACTGGACCCAGAAACTGGAATAATAGCCAGCAACATCAGTGCTTTATATATGCTCTCATCGTATATACCTATAACATGCTTGTCTAAAAGGACAATTCCTAAAACAAACAGTGGCCAGAATACGTACTTTGCTGTAATAGTGATCAAAGCAAGCTTCCAATCTATTTTAAAGCTTGCAATATTCGCAATGCTCACTCCAAGTAGCACCATTCCTAATGTGACAAAAGTACTTCTAATGTTCATCATAACATCTGTTAAAAAAGTAGGTATTTGTATATCGTATATACTTAAAAAGAAGCCCAGAACCATCGCATAAAGCGAAGGAAGTTTGAACAACTTTAATATGCATTCTTTTGCGGTATAAATACCATTTGCAGCTATGTAAAATCCTAAGCTGTTTTCAAATAGCGCCATTCCTATATAACAAACAACATATACAGATACTGAATCTTCATCAAATAAAGCCATGGCAATCGGCAGGCCAAAATAACCCATACTTGTGCTACCCGAGCTAAATGCTAATATGTTTCTCGTGTTATCCTTAAATAAAAAAGAAGAAAGATAATACACTGATAAGGACATAGTGCTACCTATAAACCATATCAAAATCGGCAGAGAAATTACTTTTAAATTAACTTCTGTATGAGAAACTCCATATAAAATCACTATTGGATTAGCTATATAAAAGAGTATTTGAGATATAGTGTTTCTATCAATTTTAAGACATTTTCCTGCTAAATAACCAATAAATATCGTAATATAAATAGGTAATATTTTTAGGAAAAGAGTAAAGAACATACTAGCCTATTGTGATACTTTTGACTGATAAAGTAATATTAGATCTTAAGGTATTGTAAAAGTAAACAAAATTTATTTTCCAATTTATCCAGCTCATAGTTAATTAAATTAGTGCCAAAATTTGTTTTTACATAGGACTTAAGAATGACATTTTTATGATAAAATTATGTTAAGTTTCTATAAAGCTTCTTGCATATTTTTAAATAATGACATATTTACTAAAAATTAAACTGCTTGTAGTAATTTAGACGAACTGTTGAAAAAGTAAGAGGAAATAAGTAAAGTTAGGACAGAGAGTAAGAGCTTTAACATAGTTGTCATATTTTTCTCAATTAACTCTGGTGTCCAATTTATCCACCACCTCTTTACGTGAGGTGTTTCTAACCATTTTAATAACAGTAAAAAATGTTCTTCTTTCAACGCTTTAAATGTGATATTTTTATTCATTAATTGAAAATCTCAAATGTTACTACCATTTCTATTAATCCTGTCTCTAATTGCCAAGTTCATTGAAATTGACATTTCCGTACCTAGTTTTCCTGATATGGTGCGCTATTTTAACGTATCAGAAGGAACAATTCAATTAACTATTGCTTATAATTTTTTAGGCTTTTGCATAGGAGGGTTGTTTTTCGGTCCATTGTCTGAATGCTACGGCAGAAGGAGAATTATGATCATAGGTAACACTTTGTTATTAATCGGCGCTGTTGGTTGTGTTTTTGCACCGTCGATTTTTTGGCTTTTAATCTCTCGCTTTGTTCAGGGCATTGGTGTCAGCACATCTGTAGTTGTGTTTGCAATCGTTGCAGACAGCTATAAAGGTGACGAAGCGGTGAAATTTATTGGAATCATGAATTCTGTTCTTACAGTTGTCATGGCAATTGCGCCAGTGTTAGGCAGTTTCATCAATGAAATTGTAGGATGGCGTGGTAATTATGCAACTGTTGCAATACTTTGTTTGATCTCTTGGGTTTTGCTGCTTTTAGCGTTACCAGAAACAAAAAAGGACCGCGATATTTTCAGTTTGAAAAAAACGATGAAAGATTACAGAAAACTACTATCTAATCCGAGGTTTGTTACGTTGTCTTTGATGTCAAGCCTCTTTTCTGCTGCTTATATGTCATTCATCACTTGTGGACCTTTTCTGTATATGAAGACTTTTGGTTTATCTAGCACTATTTATGCACTACATCAAGGTGCAATAGTTGGGTGCTTCTCACTCATCAGTCTATTTGCTGGCAAAATCTTGCAGAAACTTGGAGCAATAAAGTGTGTAATTTCTGGTACGAGCGTGGGTGCTATTGGGTCTCTATTGCTTGTAATATTCAGTATAATTGTACCCCACTCTTTCTACTTAGTAACACTGTCTATGATTATTTTTTCTATCGGTTGTGCAATTTTCCAGCCAGTGATTTTTAATGCATCAATAAATGTTTTCCCTGAAATTAAAGGCACAGCTTCTTCTGCAGTCTCGTTCATTAGAGCTTTTATCATGGCTATTTTTATCGGCTTAACAAGCTACATTTACAATGGTCAAACAATTAGTGTAGCTGTTCTTGTTTTATCCGCGATAATACTAGAACTTGTTTTTACTGTCTATCTATTGCGTTTAAAAGATCCTATGTAATTAATAAAGATATTCCATTGTAGGCTGCTAACTTTCCCCTGCCAATCTTTCTGCTTAATTACGTGAGATTAATGCCTCAATAAATTCATCTAGTTCGCCTTCTTTGATAATCTGCTCTAGCCGATGTGAAGTTAGATTAATTCTGTGGTCTGTTATTCTTGATTGTGGGAAATTATATGTTCTTATGCGCTCGGAACGATCACCAGAGCCAATCTGACTTTTCCTCATTGTTGACCTTTCCATTTCTTTTTTTTGTCTTTCAATTTCGTATAGCCTTGCCCTCAATACTTTGAGCGCTTTAGCTTTATTTTTATGCTGCGATTTTTCATCTTGCTGTATCACAACTATCCCTGTTGGCAAGTGGGTGACCCTTACTGCGCTGTCAGTTGTATTCACTGATTGCCCTCCAGGACCACTGGATCTATAAACATCTATTCGTAAGTCTTTTTCTTCTATTTTAAAGTCAACTTCTTCTACTTCAGGTAATATCGCAACAGTAGCGGCAGAGGTATGCAACCTTCCTGAGGATTCAGTTTCTGGCACTCTCTGTACTCTGTGCACCCCTGATTCAAATTTCAACCTTGCAAAAACTTCTGTTCCATTAATGAGTGCAGAAGCTTCCTTATAGCCACCTATACCTGTATTAGAAATGCTTATTGGCTCGAACTTCCAATTTCTTCTTTCTGCATATTTTTGATACATACGAAATAACATTGCTGCAAATAATGCTGCTTCTTCTCCGCCTGTACCTGCTCTAATTTCTAATATTGCATTTCTTGAGTCATCTTCATCTTTGGGCAATAATGCTAACTTTAATTTTGCTTTTATTTTTGGTAATAATACCTTGTGCTTTTCGAAAAATTCTTCTTTTGCTAACTCTTTTATATCACCTTCGCTGTTTTCATCTTTCATTATTTCTTCTAAGTCTGAAATTTCCTCTTTCAGCGTGTTATATTCATCAATTATCTTGATTATTGGCCTGAGCTCAGAGTATTCCTTTGAAAGGGTAATGAATTCTTTTTGACTTAAATTGGTAGGATTTTCCAAATTCCTCTCTATATCATTAAATTTTTTCTTTAAGTCTTGTAAATTATTTTCCATATCCATATAGCACAGATCTAGCTAAGTAATATATACTGAAATAAAAAATTTCTTATATCAAGCAATAACACTATAATATACCTACTACCTTCTAGTTGAATATAATGGCAAAACAGATAACATCAAACTGCAATTTCATATTTGGAGCTTCGGACATAAAATCATTACCAAATGAGTCGGCTCCAGAGATTGCGTTTGCTGGTAGATCAAATGTAGGAAAATCCAGTCTGATTAACTTACTGATAAACAGCAAAAAAGCTGCCAGAGTTTCCTCTAAACCTGGATGCACTAGACAAATAAATTTTTACTCTATGTACAATGATAAGTTCAGGCTTGTTGACCTACCAGGGTATGGTTATTCTCATGCAGGTAAGGAGGAAATTATACAATATTTAAACTTAATTGAGTATTATCTAATTCAAAGAAGAAATCTAAGAAGAGTGTTTGTGTTGATAGATAGCAAGGTAGGATTAAAAGAAATAGACAAAGACTTCATTTATTGGTTAATATATAATAACATTAACTTTAACGTTGTGCTAACAAAAATAGATAAAGTAAGTCAAAAAAGCTTAGGTGCTGTTATAGAAGATATTCAAAGATGGATTAATAATGAGAATGTGTCAATTCATCAAATGAGCATCCGTGTTAAGCATAAAATAACCAAGGTAAGAGATGAGTTTTTCAAGTTTACAAGATAAAAAAATGAAGAGTAGTGAATTCTTAAAGGGTGAGGTATCATTTGAACAAAAAGCAGAAATATTATTTGAAGTGCTATCTAATATACCTAGCTTTGTAGGCGAGACTTTTGTCATTAAATGCGGTGGTACAATAATCTTAGATGAAACACTATTTAACACTTTTGTGCATAATGTTGTCTTGTTGAAGCAGCTTGGTATAAATCCGGTAATAATTCATGACGGAGAATATGAAATTAACTCGGTGTTAAAAGTGCTGGGTATGGACAGTAAATTTGTGAATGGTATCAGACTTACAGACAGAGACACTATGAAAATCATTGAAATGGCACTGTGTGGCTCAGTTAATAAAAAAATTGTTCAGCATATAAATTCTGCTGGTGGTTCAGCTATTGGATTATGTGGAAAAGATGGTAACTTAATTAAAGCCGAAAAAATAACCGCTACGCTTAGAGAAGATAGATCAAATAATATCGAAAAGATATTAGACATGGGGTTCATCGGTAGACCCACTGAAATCAATCCTGATATATTATTTTTTATTGAAGAATCAGATTTTATACCAGTTATTGCACCAATTGGTCATGGAAAAGATGGGGAAACATATCATATTGATGCCGATAGCACTGCAAGCGCAATCGCAATCGCAGTTTCTGCATCTAAAATGATAATCTTGAGTGACACAGATGAAGAAATAGATAAAATTGGTGGCAGGAAGATATCTGTTAAAAATTTAAATGCATCGATTGATTGTGGGAAAATTAAAGGGGAAAAATTTATTGAAAGGCTTATGGCATACGTTAAAATGGCGGAGGAATGTGCTGGAGTTGTTCACATAGTTGATGGTAGAATACCTAACATTATGCTTGATTTATTTACTGAGAGTAATTCAAGCATATCGATTGTGAGTGATTTATAGCTATACTGCTTGCAACTACACGAATACCAAGAGGGTGTCATTCAAGTAGCTGACACTGGAATGACAGCAATCTACGTCATACCGCGATTCATTCGCGGTATCTCTAGATCCCGCTAACAAGTAGCGGGATGACGGTTGTCAGGGTGTCATCCCAGCGCCCTTATGATGTCATCCCAGTGCCCAGACACTGGGATCCAGAAGACTTAATTTCAACCAAGTGGCTGCATAATAAGGACTAGATTCCAGACTGGAATGACATCATAGAGGCACTGGGATGACAAAAAAAGGAGCACTGAACTTGTCAAGGAATTTTATGGCCTAGCGTCACGCGCTGGAATGACATCATTTACATTTATCACTTTTGCAGATACAATTTACATGCTATAATTGAGTCTTCATAGATGGTAAATTGGAGTGCAAAGAAGTAAAATTAAAGTAGAAATAAAAAGATTATCACATGGAGAAGACTTGTCTCTTCCATGTTATGCAACTACGCAGAGTGCTGGCATGGATCTTTATGCTGCATTGAATGATTCTGCTGTTTTAAATCCACTTGAAAGATTACTTGTTCCAACTGGAATTGTGATTGCAATACCAAACGGTTTTGAGGGGCAAATCCGCCCACGTTCTGGTCTTGCTGCAAAACATGGAATCACTGTCTTAAATTCTCCGGGTACTATAGACTCTGATTATCGAGGTGAAGTTAAAATTTGTCTAATTAATCTAAGTAATCAGCCATACGAAATAAAAAGAGGAGATAGAATCGCACAAATCCTTATTTCTCCTGTATCTCAGGTAATTTGGGATGACAGAGAAGAATTCTGCGCAGAAGAAACCGGTCGCAATGCAGGGGGCTTTGGCTCAAGCGGCAGGTAGCTTACGAAAAAGCTTAACTATGACAGTTCTTTTATACACAATTTAAGCATATTAATATTTTATTAAATGAAGTCGTTTATGCTAACTTTCAAAAATCATTGTGGCCAGCTCCACAAAGCAAACACTGTATTTGTTGCATTTACTGCTATATACGTTATAGGTGGATTAGCAATACTTTCAACACCGCTTTGGAGGCCTTCAACTTGCAAGCTAGCAGCTTTTGCAGCTACACCACTTGGAATGGGCGTTTTAGCATTTGTTGCTGCTGCGCTGACTTATTTAGCAATATATGCTATCAGCAAAAATAACGAAATATCTGAGTTGAAAGCTCTGAAGGTTATTAAGGATGGGTTGCTAGTAACAAAAGACGCATTTAGGGAAATTGCAAGGAATAACCAAGTTAAAGATGAAGAAGGTAAGGTAGAAAAGGATAAATATTATATAGACTTCAGCTTAGAAGGCAAGAACTACCGTATTATTGTTGATATTAATCAGCTTACCAGTATACTAGGCAATACTTTACTCTTCAAGATAGGTTCACTAAAAGAGAAAAACGATGAAGGTAAGTTCGAGGCAGTAAATGAAACAAAGTGGAATAAAACATTAGGTTTAGACAAAGATGGTGCTAAAGAGGTTAACACTTATTTAGGCTCACCTATTGTTGAACAAGCTGCTAAAGGAAAAGTACCAGACTAGACAGCTAAGTATAAAAGAGGTAGATTAAGTCTGCCTCTTTGTTTTTTTGATTTTCAGTGTTACGCGCATAACTGCATGGATGTTGCGATTCTCAAGGCAACGTATCTGTTTAGATGCATGGCTAATGCTGAAACAAAAATTCCAGTGTTCCCTTTCTTGTCATCCAAGTAGCTGACACTGGGATGGCTTTGTTGCATCACACTTTATGAGATGGTGATTTATGGTAAATTCATGTAACTATCTCAAATTTAGCCATACCAATATCAGTGAATTTATTAAGCAAATAGCATTTAGTTCTTTTTCTCGATTTATCTCAGATTTATTCCTAAAACTAAATCCGAATATTTGCTTTAATCTTGAGAAAAACCCTTCAATATAAGATCTTTTCCCATAATTTACTTCTTTTTTCCATTCTTTCATGCCATCTTCACCGTATAATTTTATTAACCTAATAGCAGCATTCCTGTCAGACATATAATCTATTTCTGGATGTTCTGCCGCATTGTTTATTGGTGGAATTTTTGTCTTTATATCATATTCGTTACACAACTTATAAAACTTGTGCCTATCACATGCTCTATCTGCATATAGTGCTTTTATGGCATGCTGAAAATCAACTTCTTTTAGCAAATCACAAGCTCCATAGTGATCAGAGTAGACACCGTTACTGTATTTTACAGCTATGGCTTTTTTGTTGTTTATATTCAACATTACGTGCAATTTTCTCGTTTGCTCATAGCCACGATATTTTCTGTCAGTGCTATTTTCCTTGCTGTGTGTTGTTGTATATACTAATTCCTGTACTGTCTATAGCAATTTCGATATCTTCCATATTATTTTCTGCAATCATTTATCTTAATATTAAGTTTCTTAAACCTTCTTGATGCTTGTGAATAGCTGATAACTGCCAAATCTCTTCCTATTTGTTACAAATACCCTTTTATAAACCCGACTGTTTGTCTTAAACCAATTCTAAAGAAACTGACGATTATATGCACCAAAATCACAACTTTATCACTATAAATATAGTTGCCGCCCTGCATTTTTGGACAATTCTCGTACCAATTTTCTATGGCGTCATTGATATAACAAAAAATGCTTCCTCTTTCTTGGAGAAATTTGTTATATTCATGGCAGTTACTGACTCTCATTTTTTGTGGCATATTTTTTCTTCAACAGTTAAATGGCTATTTATAATGAATTTTGTCAGTAACTGCCAGTTCTTTTCACTTGAGCGATGCAACAAAGCCCACTGGGATCCAGCTTTTGATCGAAAATGTTGTATAGTGCACAATCAATTTTTCTGGATTCCAGTGGGCTTTGTTGCATCGCTCTTCGGATAGTAGGTAACGCACAATAAATTTATGAAGCTATCTCAAATTTAGCCATACCAATATCAGTGAACTTATTGAGCAAATAGCATTTAGTTCCTTCTCTCTATTTGTCTCAGATTTATTCCTAAAACTAAACCCGAATGTTTGTTTCAGTCGCGAGAAAAAACTTTCTATATAAGATCTTTTTCCGTAGTTTGTTTGCCTTTTCCACCTCTTCATTCCATCTTCGCTGCATGATTTTATTAGTCTAATTGCAGCATTTCTCTCAGCCATATAGTCTAACTTTGGATGCTCTGCTGCGTTGTTTTTCGGAGGAATTTTCGTTTTTATACCATATTGATTACACAGCTTATAGAGCTTTTCTCTGTCATATGCCCTATCTGCATATAGTACTTTTATGACATACTGAAAATCGACTTCTTTTAGCAAATCACAAGCTCCATAGTGATCAGCCGTTACTGTATTTTACAGCTATGGCTTTTTTGCTGTTTGTATTCAACATTACATGCAATTTTCTTGTCTGTTCATAGCTGCGATACTTTCTATCTTCGCTATTTTCTTTGCTATGACCAGGAGTGTTGTTGTATATACTAATTCCTGTACTGTCTATAGCAATTTCGATATCTTCCATATTATTTTCTGCAATCATTGATCTTAATATTGAGTTTCTTAAACCTTCTTGATGATTGTGAATAGCTGATAACTTGCAAATTTTTCCCAATTTGCTCAAGGTATCCTGCTATAAACCCAACTGTTTGCCTCAGGCCTATTCTAAATAAACAAGTTATTATGTGCACCAAAATTACAACTTTATCGCTATAAATATTGTTGCCACCTGGTATTTTTGGACCATTCTCGTACCACTTTTCTATGGCTTCGTTGATATAATGAAAAATATTTCCTCTTTTTTCTAGAAATTTGTTATATTCGCTATGGTTACTGACCCTCATTTTTTGTGGCATATTTTTTCTTTCAAGGTTAAATGGCTATTTTATAATGAATTTTGTCAGTAGCCACCAGATTTTTTCAGTTGCTATGCAACAAAGCCATTCCAGTGTCAAGCACTGGGATCTGGTAGACAATGTTCATACAGCAGCTACTCGGATGACACCTTGTGCTTGCTGGCTACAATTGCTAAGGATTTTTATTTAATTTAACTGCATCTTTTGCCTTATCCAATAACCCATTAATAAAACCTATTTCGCTTGGTTTATCAAGTAAATCAGATGCAATGTTAGTATATTCATTAATGACAACTGGAACTGGCGTATCACAATTAGCTAACTCACATATTGCAACACGCAAAATAGATAAGCTTATAAGATTTAACCGTGAAAGGGACCAACTTGGGTGTAAATAAGACTCTATTATTTTATCATATTCTTCACTGCTTTTTATAACCTTATATAACAAGTTTTCTAAGAACTGATGTTCAAATTCTTCACATTCAAATATATCTTTCAACTTATTTATGTAGTCCTCAAGCTCACAATTTTCCAGTTTAAAAGTGCTTTTGTTGTAACCTACGAAAATATTTGAATAAGCAATTTGTACAGCAAGAAATCTTGCCGTGCTTCTTTTTATGCGCCACTTTTTATCTACTGGTTTTTCCTCCATTATTTTAATTTATTGTGTAAATCTATCATACGCAAAACAGTTGAGGCTGCATGGCCACCAACGTTCTTTTTGTTTTTATCAGCTCTAACTAGTGCTTTATCTTTGCTGTCAGCGGTAATTACACCCATACCAAGGGGTATTGCATAATGCATAACAACCTCATTTAAGCCTTCAATTACTCCTTTACAAACATATTGATAATGATCGGTTTCACCGCGAATTACGCACCCAAGAGCTAAATAACCATCATAATTAGTATGCCCACTCTTGACTGCAAAAAGAATTGTAGCTGGTATCTCAAATGTACCAGGAACCTCAATTACATCGTAACTGGCATTACTGCCTTTTAATTTATCAATTGCACCTTCAAGCAAAAGGTTCGCTATTTCAGTATAATAAATCGAATTAACTATTAGTATTCTCGACATTTACTACCACTTTTTTTGTTAAAAACAACTTTATTAATGACTGTTGAATTAGAGTTATAATATTACTAAATATCCAATATATTACCAGGCCGGCAGGAAAAGAAGAAAAAATAAAGACAGAAATGTAAGGTAAAAACTTCATAACATTTACTTGAATATCATCTTTACTGGTTTGATCTTTCTCACTTAGCTTCTGCTGAATTATCATGGTGGCACCGAAAATTATAGGTAAAATGCCTATAGAAATAGGAAAGTTATAATTAAACAACCCAAATAATGTAAAGATGTTCGTTGGGTCAGGAGCTGAAAGATCCTTAATCCATAAAAAAAAAGGAGCATGCCTCATCTCTATAGTAACAAATAATACTTTATATAGAGCAAAAAATACCGGTATTTGTATTAGCATGGGAAAAATGCTCGACATTGGATTTACGTTGTTTCTCTTAAACAATGCAATTGTCTCTTTATGCTGCTTTAAGCTGTCATTTTTATACAACTCTTTTATACGAGTTAATTCAGGCTGCAGGCTTTTTACCTTAAACATCGAAATATATGATCTATTAGATAAGGAAAGCATCAAAAGTTTGATTACTAAAGTCAGCAATAATATTGCTAAGCCAAAATTTTTTAAAACGAAGTTAAAATATTCAAGCAGTAAAAACACTGGTTTAGTTATAAAGTAAAGAACACCAAAATCTACAGCTTTATCAAACAGGGGTATATTGAGAGTGTCCTTATAAGAATCCAGTAAATTCAACTTTTTTGCTCCAGCAAAAAAATAATTCACATTAGAAACGCTTGCACCAGGAAGTATGCTCTTGTAAGGTTTGACAAAATCTACTTGGAATTTATCAGTATTATTAACGTTTGTGTGTTTAATGCTTACATTTATTTTATCAGATTTTTCAGGTATGATGGCTGTGAGCCAGTATTTATCAGCAAAACCAAGCCAATTTTTTTCACTCGTGCTTGCTTTTATTAAATGTTTTTTGGAAATATCCTTATATGTCCACTCCTCTAGTTTATTATCAAATGCACCCAGTACTCCTTCATGGGATATCCAATAAGATTCGTTGATATTGTCACGTTTACGGTTAATTTTACCATAAGGAACCAAAACTACATTATCCTTTGTATTATTTTCAACAACTTGCTCAACTTTAAACATGTAATTATCGTCGAGGTTAATTTTCATTCTAAATAAAATGCCATTCTCATTGTCCCAAGATAAATTGACCTCTTTTTGATTAAGTTTATCTGCTCGCCAGACTGCTTTAGAATCTGGAACTTTAATCTTGTTACTCGGATCGAGCCACCCAAATTCTGCAAAATATACATCTTTTGATTCTGCAGGTGACAGTAACACCACTTGTGGAGAAGAAGAACTCGGTTCTAAGTGGTAATTAGTTAAAATTAAGTCATCAAACCTTGCACCTTTCAGAGAAATTGATCCTTTAATCATGTTATTGGTTAAACTAACCCTCTGTTCTCGAGTAGAATTAATAATTTCAGAACGATTTTGGTGTATTATAGGAGCAAGGTCGTTAAAAGATTCGATATGTTCAATATTTTCAATCAATGGCTGATTTTGGTTTGTACTAAAAAAATTATCATAAATAATACGCCAAGACACCATGATTAACATGGAAAGGATAGCTGCCAAAATTAAACTTTTTGCTTCTGACATGAAATTAAATCAAACATATCTTCTTAAAGTGTATACTAAATATTGTACTAAAACAATGAAATTTACTTATTTTTAATAATAACTTTTAACGCTGATCTTTAAAATTTATTTTAATAGCTTCAAATTTTAACAATATGAACGCGGTGAAAAATCTAGTTATTTGGTTGCTAATAATAGCCACTACTGCAATGCTTATTGATTCACAAAGGGACAAACTAAGCGACAGATTTCTCAGTACTTTTTTACCATATAAAGGAAGAATTCAAAATAGCGGTCAGAATAGTGGAAGTATTGAATTTACAAAGTCATATGATGGACACTTTTATATTCAGGCTCAAGTCAATGATCGCAATATAACGTTTTTGCTTGATACTGGAGCAACCGATATTGTTCTATCACAAAAAGACGCATTACATGTTGGTATTAACTTACAAAATGTTCAGGATTTTAAAATATATGAAACTGCGAAAGGTCAAATAAAAGCTGGAGTGGTTCAAATACCTCAAGTTAAAATAGGAAATTTTTTGATTAATGATGTACAGGCAAGCGTTAACACTCATTCTATGTCTCATTCACTACTTGGAATGAGCTTTTTAAGGTATTTTCATTTCACTATAAGAGATAATAAGTTGATATTATACCGCGACTAAACACTTCTACAATCTACTTATCAAAGCTCTGTAGGTCAATATAGGAGCAGAAATAAATATTGCAGAACAAGTGCCAATCAAAATACCAAAAAAAATGATCAAGCTGAAGTCTCTCACTGCATCTGTGCAGATTAATACCAAAGGAAGAGCAGCAAGAAGGGTTGTACCAGAAGTTAATATAGTGCGAAATAATGTAGCGTTGATACTTGCATCTACTACCTCACTCATCCGCCCACTTTTACCACTCCTGCGATACTCTCGAATCCGATCATATATAATTACTGAGTTATTGATTGAATAACCAATGACAGTGAGGAGAGCTGCAACTGATGAAATATTAAACTCAATGCCAGTTAGGCTAATAAAACCAACAGTTAAAATCACGTCATGAATCAGTGCTGTTATTCCACTGAATCCACATTGCCAATTAAATCTAAACCAAACGTAAAAAAATATTCCAACAATCGCGATCAACATGGATAACATTCCTTCAAATATTTGTGTTGAGCTTATTTGTGGGCCAACATAGTCTATTTTACGATAGCTTATTGAGCTACCTAGCTTTTCTTCTAGTATGCTTTTTATCTTTTTGATTTTATCTTCATCTCCTTCATCTTTAAAACGCATGACTAAATTATCACCCGCTTTTGAACTCTGCACTGTAAAACCATTTTCTTTTAATGCATCGAGAATAGAGTGATTCTCATCTGAAGATTTTATCTCTATCAAAATTCCGCCTGCAAAGTCTATGCCTAAGTTCACTCCACGCAGTACAACAATGAGCATTGAAAAGATGATAAGAATAATGCTAACGAGTGCTGTCAAATTTCTATATTTACTAAACTTGATATTGAGGTTATCTGGAATGAGTCTAAGTGCCATGCTATTTACTTAAACTTGAATTTTATATACTTTTCAAAAAATTCACTAGTTTATTCTGTGATTGTTTGATTATGTCAATTTTTCCATCAGTTAATTCTTGTCTGTCAATTAAGTTCTATCTAGCTTGCATACTACCATTTTGAAGTACATTACAAAAGCGAAATACTGCCAATTTGGCCCATCATTTTATCTCTGCAAGCTTATCCCCCCCTTGCTATGTTAGCAACGCAACCTAAGCTAGGTTCCTTCATAGCAGTGTTAGGTACACTGCCATATCTTTCAAAACTTTCATGCTCTATAGCTTCCTCAACACTTTTTCCTCCTAAAAGACAGTTTTCCCCTAAACTTTTTCCCCTATTTTTTAACTCATTAAGCCTTGCTCTGTTTTCCCCATCAATCTCCACTTTTATTTTATTGCTGCCTTTCTCACTAGGACTTAGATAAATACTTATCTCTCCTACCTCAGTAGCAAAAGACATTTCAATACCACCTTTTGAGACATCCATGTAATTTCTTTTTCCCCCTATTTCTTCTACATTTTCAACTCTTACTATACTTTCTCCAATTTTGAGTATGCCAACTCTTAAATTTAAGTCTTTGGCTTTTTCATTGTTTAGGATTTCTGCAACTTCAACAATACTATCTTGCGAATATTCTATACAAAAATATCCATTATCCTTGTCTACTCCTAATACATTTTGAGTCTGCTTGCTTTTGTTTACAATACTTTCATATGCTAAATTATTAAGTCCTAAAATATTTTTATTCCTTTGACTTAAAATCTCTTTTTCTCTGTAAATACAATTTACATAATCATCGTACCTTTCTTTAGTAAATTTATTTAAAGTTGCACCCTCCGATATTACTTGTAATATCTTTTTCTCCTCTAGAAGTCTAGAATTCTCAGTAGAATCGACCCAATATAGTTCTTGTGTTGTATTAATTATACAGTCTACAAAGGACTCGCCGTCTCTATATGGAAAAGTGAACATAATTCTTTGTTCCAGTGCTTGGCTTATAACTTCATCAAGTCTCCCTTTCAACTCCTCAATATCATCTTCACATAGACCAACTTCATGTGAACTACTAAGGATTTTGTCCATTTCTTGCCAAATATTTTCATACTTCTCCCTTTCTGCTTTATTCAGTTCTATTTGGGCTAAAAAAAAAGAATCTTTTTTTCTTATTATGTTTGTGTTTTCATCATGAAAACTTAGATGACTGTAGCGTTCACCACAATCTGTATCATAATGACCAACATTATCATCACCACCATACGCGTCAAGTTAAGAGATTGTGAGCAAATTTAGAGAGGTTAAAGTGGATACTCTAGCCCTTCTACGTTTGTCTTTTAATGAAAATCGCGACCAAGTTATAGTGAGTTTTTTAAGAAATGCTTTTAAACTATTAATTTTGGTTAATACTAAAAATAACTCTCTAACCCGCCTTTTTAGCTCAATAAATGCCTTTGTTAAGCTAAGTTCTGTATTCTTTTTCACTTCTGTGCAACCAACTATGCCGTGAAATATAAGAATTGCGCACAATTTAGCATATAGTTCACATAATACTCTGCATGGCTTTCCTTTTAGCTTATCAAGCCTGATATGGCTTTTATACAATTTAAATAATAACTCAATTTGCCACCTTACTCTGTAAATCGTTAATACTTGCTCAGCACTAATTTTATTTTCTGGAACATTAGTTATAAATATTGACCAGTTCAACAATTTTTGATTTCTTTTAGAGGATCTGCGATCTTGCTAATCTATTAGCTTTCCTTCTTCTGCCCATAGACTGTTCTTCAGTTAGTTTCTGACATATAATTCTTACTCTAATTTTTGCTTCTTTTCCTAACAATACCTCGTTTTCTAAAAATAACTTATCCTCTCAACATTCTAATAACTCCATTTTTTGATTTGTTTCTACATCATATATGTTGGTATCGACGACTTATGAAATAAGCTCCTATTTCATTGATTTGTTTAAAAGAACTTGGCACAAAATAACCGAGATCAGATATTAGCAAATCATTGCTTAATATATTACTTAAATGTTTCCTATATCCCTGGTCTGATCTTACCCCCTCCGTTAAATTAAGTTGGTCTATTATCTGATTCATGTAGTCGAAAACTAATTGTAACTTTATTCCAGACTTAGTATTGCTTTCATAGCCACTGTAGCTAGTACCATAACCTTTATACATCTCTTCCATACTGTTAGGTAGAGTAATATAGCTACTGTCCAATAATTTAACACTATTAAATTGCTGTAAGATTTTGCAATCAACTTGCAAGATATTTTTAAAGAGAATCACAGATTCATTATACATCCTTTTCATAAATTCCACTGCTTCTTCAGTAAATCTAAAATCCAAACCTTGTTTTGTTATATCTATCGAGTCCTCGTTTAGTAATTGACACATTGTTTCTACGCTACAATTATCAACTCCTATATTACCCAAGACCATGGCTTTTACGAATGATGAACCTTTTAGCTTTCTCTTTCTTTTTATAAACCTTGTTGTAATTGAGATTTTCTCTGCTTTTTCATTAAAAAATTCTTTGAGCTTTTTTGATAAGCAAGTTATTTTATTCATTGGTTCTCTCACTAAAAGTATATCTGGGAGAACTTATACCTTATTATTCTATCTCTTTCATACCTTTATTTCCTTAACTTGACGCGTATGATCATCACCACAGTCCGAACTGTCTTCTGAGTTCCCATCACTATCTGACCAATTGTTAACTTTCGGAAATTCTGAGCTTTTCTGTTCACCTTCAAAAGTCTGATTACTACCACCAGCGCCCTTTGTCAAATTTTCTTTACTTTCACAAGAACCATCTGAACCATAGCCCTCATTCCCTTTTGGATCTGAATCATCTGGATTACAATCAGAAGTTATTTCTGTATCTTCAGAAATCTGTTGATTATCACTTTCACCTAACAAACCACCATTTGTTGGATTACATACATTTTCTGTATATTTTTGATTATTTTGTGCTTCTATTTTCCTCTTCTTGTACAACGGTTCAAACTGATCAATTTCAATCGATCGTACTCGTTTCCTTGAAGGAAAGTCCTCTGGAATCTGATCCTCATCGTCAGAATTGTGACCTGAATCACAAATTACATGATCATTGCAGGTAGAATTATGCTCTACTGAATCAGTACTTTCAAAAATTTGTGGATTATTACTCACGTCTGGCAAATCACCTGATAAACCAGTCTGATGATGATTTTCACCTGCCCAACCATCAGTTGGTGTTGGAATGCATATTCCTGTATATCTTTGGCTATCAAGAGAATCATTAGTTAATTGTACTGCTGTATAAGTTGTCCGGTCATCCTCATCATCGGAACTAATACCTGAATCATGGCCATCACCTTCTTCAATCTTTTGAGTTTCTATATCGTGTTCATTTATTTCGCTCGACGAATCATAGTTGGAAGGGTTATACTGTTGATTAGGACGTTTAAAAATTTGATGCCAATCGCTGTAAGGCTCCTTAAAATCGAAAGCAGTGCGTATAGCTTTTTCCTTGTCTGATACCCCACCATTCATATTGTATAACCATTACTCACTAATCCCTTAGTGAATATCGTAATATATAGGTCTGTCAATAAAAAAATATAACTTTCTTTGGTTCTAACCTTTGCAAATCAGTATCTATAGCCCGGTAATTTCTCATATATTGCACTCTGGACCTAGGAGCGTTGTTAATAAATCCACGACAGCTAGACAACCTTCGCCCGTTTACTAAAAGGAAAAGCAGCAAAGAGCGAACCAAAAGCGATAAGAAAGGATCCAAGCCAGATTATAGACATTCCAGGTTTATAGTGCACTTTGGCTGCGATTTTGCTCTTACTCTTATCAATCTCTCCAATTACAACATAAATATCAGAAAATAAATTGTGGTAGATACTGCTTTCAACATTTTTCTGACCTTCCACAAGGTAAAATCTATATTCAGGGGTCATCTCACCTAATATCTTATTATTCAGCAAATTCCTGATATCCATTGTACCCCTCACTGCATGGAAATTTTTTTCTTTTATTAGCTCAATATTTCGTAAAGTAACTTTAAATTTATTGACTGTTATGCTATCCCCTATTTTTAAGTAATTTTCTTTTTTCTCCTGCAAACCAACCGAATATGCTATACCAAGCACTAGAATTGCCACTCCAGCATGAGCTGCCATCATTGCATAGTAGGATTTAGAAACTTTTCTTGCTAATAAAATTGATTCACCAAATGCTACCTTAAATAAACAAATTCTTTTACTGTATGCTTCTAAAACAAAGATTAATAATGCTATGGAGATAGTAATTGATAGCACAATTATTAGCTCCATGTGAAAAATAAACGGCAAAATAGCTGCAGCACTACAAAATGAAAATCTATATTCACGGAATATTGGCAATAGACTATTTCCCTGCCAACTGCAGTATTGCCCAATTATCGTGAGGGCTAGAATAGCCAGTGCAATAGGGTTAAATAAGGAATTATAGTATGGTGCTCCAACTGAAATTAATTCACCGGTTAAATATTCGAGCACTGTAGGGTATAAAGTGCCAACGAACACAATGAAAAAGGCAGTGATGAATAATAAATTGTTCATCAGCATCATCGTAAGGCGTGAAAAGAATCTTCTACCCTCTGTCACTTGAGTAGCAGGTTTCTTTTCAGATTCCAGTGTCAAGCATTGGAATGACATCGCAGACGTGTGATTTTTTCTCGTAAATACTACAAATATTACTAAGCTACTGACTGTAATTACACCAAGTAGAGCTAATATATATAGTCCATATCTTGGATCATCTGCAAACGTGTGCACTGAGGTAAGTATTCCTGAGCGGACTAGAAATGTTCCAGTCACACTCAATATAAAAGTTGTAAGCGTAAGTAAAATAGCAAAGTTCCTTAAAACATTGAAATTTCGCACCACGAGCAACAAATGTGTCAGCGCTACTGCAATTAGCCACGGCATCAAAGAAACGTTTTCCACTGGATCCCAAAACCAAAATCCACCCCACCCAAGTTCGCGATATGCCCACCAGCTACCTAAGCTGATGCCCAAAGTGAGCAGCGACCAAGAAATAAGTACCCAAGGCCTGACAATTTTAGCCCAAACATTTCCTTCAGTATTTAAAATTAATCCAGCTATAGAGAGCGAAAAAGGAACGCTAAATCCAAGGTACCCCAAATATAATATCGGTGGATGAATAGCAAGGCCTATATCCTGCAATATCGGATTAAAACCCAATCCATCTGTTTCAATGCCTGGCATTTTAGTGAAGGGGCTGGATTCAATTAAAGTGAACAGCAAAAAACAAAAGCAAATCAGCCCATGAGTGATAAGAGATATTTTTTTTAATTTACTACCATTAGTTCGTTCTGGTGTCATTCCAGTGCTTGACACTGGAATCCAGTTTTTATTACACTGCCATTTGATGTACTCATTTGCAATTAAATTGTCTGGATCCCAGTGTCTGGGCACTGGGATGACAGAAGAAGAGACTGGGATGACAGAGGGGGAAACTGGGATGACAGAAGGTATATAAATATCCATTAGTAATAAATACATGACAAGCACTAAGGTCCAAAGCAACATGGACCCTTCTTTGTTTCCCCAAACACCACAAATCTTGTAGATCAAAGGTTTTGTTGTGTGTGAGTGGTAGTATACGTTTTCAAGTGAAAAATCATTTGTAATGTGGCAGTAGATCAAAATAGCCATTGACACTGATACACAAAAAAATATGGCAGTGGTAATAAACCGACAAGAACTAAGCGGTAAAAACAAATATGTCAAAGACAATAAGCAGGCTAGCAATAGCAATATATTCCCAAGTTCAGGCATAAAAAATTATAGTTTTTATATAAACAATATTACTGATGACAAGTTAGAAGTTAAAGTGTTAATTGATGCTAGCATAATGCTCCCGTAGTTAGCTGTGCTAGTATTAATTAAAAATTAAATATTAAATCTTTATACTTTTATAGATAGCGTTAATATTGAGGTAACATTGTGGGTACAACTAAGATTAGTAAATTTCCATTCAATATAAAAGGTAAAGTGGCAAAACAACATGCCGAACCAATAATCGAAAAAAATCTCTATACTATTTTAGGATTCAAAGATATAGAAGATTTTGAAAATAAGACAAGTAAGCTTGTTAATAAAAAAGTTTGGCAATCATTTGTTGACTGCTTTGCAAAAGAAATAGATTATGCAGCAACCGAAAAAGTTGTAAAAAGCATCGTTTGTAACATTGCAAAGAGTGATCGCGGTGATGCTTTTACCAAAACTGAACATCTCATATTAAATGAAAAACAAGATAATAAAAAGAGAGAAAAAGCGATTAGAAAAGCTATTAGTATTTTGAGAAAAATCAATCCAGAAAAAGCCTTTAATGAACTTTCAGTAATAAAAAAACAAGCTGAAGATTTTTTACAAACCGATTTTTGTAAAGCACAGAGTAAATCACTTCAAGGATTTGCTCCCTCTGGTGGACAGCTCTTTGCGGAAACTCTGAAATATATAGAAACACTAGAAAGATTATCCGAAGTAAAAAAAGAAGGGCTAGTTAAAGATTTCTTGTTAAATCATGTTAGTTCATTGAATAAAAAGTATCCTAAATCACAAGGTATAGCTCTTTTTACAATAATCCGAACAGACCGTAATATGCTACTGGCCTGCTATAGCCATAAACACATATCTTATCGCATTCGGACTATTATAAGAAAGGCTATAAAAGGGAAGATGCTATAACAATACTATCAAGTGATGAGTTGAAGAATTTTTACAATAAAGGTGTAGAAGAAGGAATATTACAACCAATGGCATCTTACAAAGAATGTAGAAACCTGTATGACAAAATGAACCAGATAAAAAATGAATCCAAAAGTATAATTAAAAGAGAAGAACGGGAAGAAAATTCGAAGAAAATAGATAAGTCGATAGTCAGCGCGATTAATGACATAAAAAAACATAGAGAAGCAATCCTTAACTGTAAAGACTTTCAAAGTTCTTACATAAAAGAGAAAAAAGAACATCCATTTAGAGGCAACGCATGTCAAAAAATGATTGATATATATCAAGAGAGAATTGTTGGATATCAGGAGAAAATTCGTCAAAACTTAAACCAAATAAAAGCGATATTAAAAAGTGCGCCGCAAGAAATGGATGAAGAATTAGAGGAAATAATCGATGGTATACATGAAGCAAAACAGTTCGATGAAGATTTTGATTCAGCTTTAATTTGTTTATCGAACATGCAGAATGAGCCAGATATTCAACTGGAAAATCCTCCAACAGAGCTAAGAGTTTCACACATTAACGTTAAAACTAAGCTAATTAGGTTATAAGGGCGGGATTTTTGGGATAATTTTAATTCAAGACAGCTCTTAGTCTGTGTTTTAATTTGGTTGTGTTTTATTAAAAAAACTTTAGATTTATTGCATAATTGATACTCAAATATAATGACTCAAACTTGGAATTTGTTGCAAACAGGGCAAAAGGAAGGCTATAAAATTGCGTATACTAATGCTCGTATTATCGACCCAGAAACTAAACTTGATATAAAAGGTTCGCTATTGACTGAAGGGGATAAAATTGTTGATTTTGGCGAATCATTATTTTCAACAAGTGGAGTTGATGAAACAATAGACTGTAAAGGGCTTGTTCTAATGCCAGGCCTTATTGACATTCACGTACATTTTCGTGAACCAGGCCAGGAACATAAAGAAACTATATATACAGGCAGCAAATCTGCAGCTGCGGGGGGAGTTACAACTGTAGTTTGTCAGCCAAACACTGTTCCAGCAATTGATAGCGTTATTTTGGCTAAATATTTGAAATATAGAGCACTTGAAACTTCACATGTAAACGTTGAATTTTACGCTAAAATCACCACTTCGGAAGAACACCTGACTGAAATGGCACTTTTAAAGGAAGCAGGTGCGGTTGGGTTCACCGATGATGGCATGCCAGTTATGAACCCAATGATTATGAGACAGGCGCTGCTTTATTCAAGTATGCTGAATGTTCCTATTGCTCAACATGCAGAAGATTTAAATTTATCAGCAGGTGGTGCAATCAACGAAGGTAAAATTTCTGAAGAATTGGGAGTAAAGGGGATCTTAAGTGCGTCAGAATCGGTTATGGTAAGTCGCGATATACTGCTCATGAAAGATATGGAGAATGTGCACTACCATATTCTACATGTCTCTTCAAAAGATTCACTTGATGCTATTAAACGTGCAAAAGATTTGGGATTAAATGTTACGTGCGAAGTAACCCCTCATCACTTCACTTTGACTGAAGATATAGTAAAACAACATGGGGCAATTGCAAAAATGAACCCGCCACTTCGCACTGAAGAAGATCGTTTAGCTATGGTTGAAGGTTTAAAGACAGGTGTGATTGATTGCATTGCAACCGATCATGCTCCGCATGATCGTAGTTCTAAAGATCTGCCACTTGAAAATGCTGCATTTGGTATTGTTGGTCTTGAAACAATGCTGCCCCTTTCACTTGAACTCTATCACAGTGGGCAAATGGGTCTACTTGATGTGCTCGCAAAATTGACATATAAGCCTGCAGATATAATACACATACCACGTGGTCGTATACAAAAAAACCTTGCTGCAGACTTAATTTTAGTTGACCTCAATCATGAATGGGAAATTAAAACTGACAACTTTGCTAGTAAATCAAAGAATTCTCCTTTCGATGGTCGCAAAGTAAAAGGACACGTAGTACGTACTGTTGTGTCCGGCAAAACTATATACTCGCAGAAGAGTTAGTTATCATATCTTATCTATTCCAATTTGTTATCACCAGAATGGGCTAAGTGCACCTAAATTTAAATTAAGAAATCTTACACTGTCTCCGAATAAACACATCCTCTTATCTTTCCCTAATCTGTAAAGTTATTTTGTCTATCAATCTGATTCCAAAACAGCAAAATTATTGTATAATGTTACTTTGAAGTTTTATTTTCAATGCACAAGTTTGCAATACTTTTTTCTATACTGCTTGCAATAGTTGCTTACTACCTAAACAATGAAATCATATTTGAAATAGCAAAGCTATTTAGTGATATCTTTATCAGCTTGCTCAAATTAATAAGCTTACCTCTGGTTTTTTTATCCATAGTTTCCACAATTTCCGGGCTCAAAGACTCAATTGAAATCAAAGTCTTAGTTAAGAAAACACTATTTTATACTCTGCTTACAACTATTATAGCTGCGTTTGTTGCATTATCGTTTTATTTGTTAATAGATCCAGCAAGAAAAAATTTCATAAGTAATACAATAGGGAGTATTAACAGCAATAACCACAGTTATTTTTCATATTTAAAATCACTCATTCCTTCTAATTTTGTGCAAGTTTTTCTTGAAAATAATATGATTGGTAGCATATTAATCGCTTTTTTGATGGGTGGAGCTATTGTTTCACTTTCAAAAGAAAAGCAGGATATATTACATCAAATATTCTCTGCACTTTTTGATACGCTACTTAAAATTGCTCAGGGGTTACTAAAATTCATTCCGCTTGCTGTGTGGTCCTTTATCACATGTTTTTTGCATGAATTAAAAGGCGGTAGTGAGTTCTACAATCTTTTATGGTATTTTGTTTGCATAATGTCTGCAAATTTTGTGCAGGCATTTCTGATTTTACCGCTATTTATGTGGTATAAAGGCATATCACCAATTCAAACGCTGAAAGGGGTTATGCCAGCACTCACACTTGCGTTTTTTTCTAAATCATCCAGTGCAACATTGCCAACAACTATAGAATGTGTGCAGAACAAGCTAAAGGTGCCAAAGAAATTATCGTCTTTTATTTTACCAATATGCACAACAATTAACATGAATGCATGTGCTGCATTTATACTAATCACTGTAATGTTTGTTGCAGAAATGAACGGATACGTATTTTCCTTAAGCGAAATGTTGATATGGATTTTTTTAGCTACAGGGGCTGCAATTGGTAACGCTGGAGTGCCGATGGGGTGCTATTTTATGGCAACCAGTTATCTCATGTCGATGAATGTTCCTCTGCATATTATGGGACTGATTTTGCCTATTTATACAATCATCGATATGTTTGAAACTGCAATAAATGTGTGGTCTGATGTTTGTATCACTCAGATAATTAATAAAGAATGTAATAGTGAAACTTAAAAAATGATATTAGACGAAAATAACCTAATAATAAAAGAATTTAAAGAAGCAGAAGCAATTTTGCATGGGCATTTTGTTTTATCATCCGGGCTGCATAGTGACACATACATACAGTGTGCGAAGATTTTTGAAAATCCAAGCAGAGCCATGAAAGTTTGCGCATTATTAGCAGATAAAATAAAAAAAGAATTAAATAGCTCCATAGATTTAATATTATCTCCTGCAATTGGTGGAATAATTGTGGGTTATGAGATTGGCAGGCAGCTTGGAATAAAGACAATGTTTTGCGAGCGCGTTAATGGTAAGTTTGAATTACGCCGTGGATTTAAGATCAAAAAGGGTGAGAAAATATTGCTCATTGAAGATGTAATAACCACAGGTAAATCTTCACTTGAAGCAGTGGAATGTGCAGAAGGGGAAGGAGGTAAAGTTGTTGCTGAAGCTTCTTTGATAAAGAGAAATAGTGAAACGAAACTGCCTTTTCCTGTCATATCTTTGATTGAACTGAACATCAAAAACTACAGCGAGGAAGAACTTCCAAGTGAATTAAAACAACTACCCATAACAAAACCTGGGAGTAGGGAATATTTAACAAAGTAATCCTATAATATCTTGGAAACACAGCATTTATACACAGCTTTAGTTATTTACTCCAAGTGTATTTTATGTATACTTATTACTAAATTAATTTTGAAATGATAGAAAATGAACGAATTTAAATCGATCCGAAATATAGCAATAATCGCACACGTTGACCACGGTAAAACTACTTTACTTGATAACATGTTAAAACAAAGTGGCACATTCCGCGAGAATCAAGAAGTTCAAGAACGAGTGATGGATAGTGGTGATCAAGAGCGTGAACGCGGAATTACAATACTTGCAAAATGTACATCAATAATGTGGGGCGATGAAAAGATCAATATTATTGACACGCCAGGGCACGCGGACTTTGGTGGGGAAGTGGAAAGGGTATTGTGCATGGCAGATGGTGTGTTGCTGCTGGTTGACGCTGCAGAAGGTCCCATGCCACAAACAAAATTTGTGCTCTCAAAAGCACTAAAAGCAAATTTGAAGCCAATTGTGATAATCAATAAGGTCGACCGACCAGACAGCAGAATTGATGAAGTATTAAATGAAATATATGAGTTATTTTTTAACCTTGATGCAACCAACGAGCAGCTAGATTTTCCAGTGTTGTATGCTTCAGGTAGAAATGGCTGGTGTGCTAAGGAGCTTTCTGATGAAAGAAAAGATTTAAGCCCATTATTTTCAACGGTTATAGATTATATAAAACCTCCTGTTTATAATCAAAATGCACCTTTTGCTATGTTGGTCACTCTACTTGAGTCTGATAAGTTTCTTGGCAGAATATTGACAGGAAAGGTTTATCAGGGCATTGCAAAAGTCAATTCAGATCTTAAGGTGCTTGACCTCGATGGCAAAGTAATTGAACGAGGAAGATTAACTAAGTTGCTCTCATTTTCTGGCTTGAAACGCATTCCAGTAGAACAAGCTGTGGCGGGAGACATAATTGCAATTGCAGGACTTGAGGAAGCTTCGGTTTCAGATACTATAGCAGCACCAGAAGTTACAACTGCAGTAAGCTCAACTCCAGTTGATCCGCCAACAATGGCGATTACTCTGAGCGTTAATGATTCACCTTTTGCTGGGCAAGAAGGTACAAAGCTTACTTCAACTGCTATAAAGGATCGTTTATATGCGGAAGCAGAAACAAATGTTGCAATTACTGTGACTTTGGCACCAAGCGGTGAAGCATTTGAAGTAGGTGGGCGTGGTGAGTTACAGCTTGGAGTGTTAATTGAAAATATGAGGAGAGAAGGTTTTGAGCTTTCGGTATCACGCCCTCGCGTGTTATTTAAAGAAGAAGGCGGTAAAAAACTTGAACCTATAGAGGAAGTAGTAATTGATGTAGATGATGAATATAGTGGAATCATCATGGAAAAACTCAGCTTCCGTAAAGGTGAAGTAACTGACATGAGACCTTCTGGTAATGGCAGGACAAGATTAACGTTTTTAGTGCCATCAAGAGGATTAATCGGTTATCAAGGAGAGTTTTTAACTGATTCTCGTGGCACAGGCATAATTAACCGTTTATTTCACAGTTATGCTCCACATAGAGGTCCAATTTCTGGAAGGCGCAATGGAGTTTTAATTTCTACAGATAAGGGTGAGGCTGTGGCATATGCAATTTTCAATTTGCAAGACAGGGGAATTATGTTTATTAAGCCACAGGATAAGGTATATTGTGGCATGGTTGTCGGCCAGCATAGCCGTGACAATGATTTGGAGATAAATGTGTTAAAGGGTAAGCAATTAACAAACGTAAGAGCTTCAGGTAGTGATGAAGCTATAAAGCTCACTCCACCAAAGATAATGACACTGGAGGATATGATAGCGTATATAGATGATGATGAATTGGTGGAAGTAACTCCAAAATCTATACGTTTACGCAAGAAATTCCTTGATCCAAATGAACGTAAGCGTGCAGGAAGGGCAAAGAATAAGGAGTAATCAGAGGTTGAACATTTGCGAAAAATAGTGTATAATTATTCGTCTCCTAATTGTATTTAATTATGGCCTTTTCGAAATTTCTCGATCCAAAAAACAATTTCGCGTTCAAGAGAATATTTGGCACTGAGAAAAATAAAGATATTCTCATTCACTTTCTCAATGATATATTGGGCTTCGCTGGCAAAGATGAAATAGAAGAAATAGAATTTCTCAGCACTATCATGGATGCTGAGATTGCCTCTAAAAAACAAAGTATTGTTGATGTTTTCTGTACTGATTCTGCTGGAACCCAGCTAATTATTGAAATGGTGCGACCTGAAAGTCTTCGGTCATATTGTTTAAAAGGAGAGGAATTCCTTCAGAAAGAAACTAAAAGAGTTCTAAAACTTATTAAACCAGATGTTTTGCCATCTGAGTCTACGCATCAGTGCGAATCGGGTAACCGGTTGGTGCCAAGCGATGCGGACAATGAACCTCCTCTTGAAAAAGAAGATGCTCAATCGTGAAAGGAGCATAAACTACAAGCATCATGTGGTTGGAGAGCTAGGCTTAGTGGTATGGTGAACGTAAGTGAAGCTTCATAAGTATCGTAACGATTAAAGAGCTAAAGATGCTGATAAGCTCCGACCAAAAGGTAATGTGACATTTTTCATTTCTGGATGTACGCAAATCACCGGTATAGAGAAGTCACCTAACCCACTGTTGTATGACAGAAGGAACAGGGTAAGCCTGTATTTCCGCCTATATGGCAAGCAAACCGCAAGGAACGCTGATGAAAATGCAGGTAAAGGATAATGGAGAAAGCGAATGCCATTTTGTAACGAAATGTATAGAATTTGTAACATTAATTCGCGTGAAAACGAGCAGATTTCCATTTGGTCCCTCGTGACAAGAAACTTTGTTAACCACTTGAGGTAGAGAAGCAGATGACCTTACCCACAGAAATGATGAAGAAATTAGGAATATTTTTTACAAAAAGGACAATACTAACAAAAGAACTTTATTCTATTTAAAATATAAAGTTACAATAAATTTTCCTGTCATCTCCAAATAAATTACATTAACTTAGTATTGTATATTGTTAATAACTTAAATAATACAACCATTTTCAGCAACAAAAACCAAAGGTCTTGAGATACAAGATATTTGTATGGTTACTATGATAGTTCCTTTTTTAAGAAAGTTTTAAATTTCATACTTAACAATAAGCAACTTTAGGTTTAAATTTATGAAATCAGTTGTTATATACATCAGCAAATACGAATTTAACTGGTGTTATGGACTTAAATAAATTTACCGAAAAAGCAAAAAGTCTAATTCAAAGTGCTCAGATGAAAGCGTTGGGAGCTGGGCATCAGATTTTTATGCCTGAGCATTTACTAAAAGTGATGCTTGAAGATGAATCAGGTTTAGTTCAGGATTTGATAAACGCTTGTGGTGGAAATGTGCAGAGTATTTCCGATGCTGTGGATAGTGCAATAAAAAAGTTGCCAGTAATTGAAGGTCCAGGAAGTGGTGGCCTTCAACTTTCAAGAGAAATAGCAAAAGTTTTTGAAGATTCAATTGGTATTGCAAAGAGAAATAAAGATTCATTTGTTGCTGTCGAGCGTTTACTGCAGGGCCTCACTGCACAAAAAGATGATACTGTAGGCAAAATTCTGGCAGAGAATGGTGTGACTCCACAAAAACTGAACTCAGTTGTTGCAGAAATGAGAAAGGGCAGCAGTGCGGACTCGCCAAACAGTGAGGAAAAATTAAATGCGGCAAAGAAATATACAAAAGATGTTACAGAGCTTGCTATGCAAGGAAAGCTTGATCCTGTAATTGGTCGTGATGAAGAGATCAGAAGAACTATGCAGGTATCACTGAGGCGGACAAAAAATAATCCAGTGCTGATCGGTGAACCTGGTGTTGGAAAAACTGCAATAGTTGAGGGGCTTGCAAATAGAATTGTTGCAAACGATGTACCACTTGGTTTGCATGATGCAAAGGTCTTAGCTTTGGATCTTGGAGCACTAATTGCTGGCACTAAGTTTAGAGGAGAATTTGAAGAAAGGTTAAAAGCAGTTATTAATGAGCTTTCGAGAGCGGAGGGAAAAGTTATCTTGTTTATAGATGAGCTTCATACTTTAGTTGAAGCAGGAGCAACAAGTGGTGCAATGGATGCCTCGAATCTGCTAAAGCCTGCTCTTGCGCGTGGAGAAATTCGCTGTATAGGAGCCACAACTTTAGATGAATATCGTCAGCATATAGAAAAAGATCCTGCACTTGCAAGGCGTTTCCAGCCCGTGTTTATTTCTCAACCAACTGAAACTGATACCATTTCAATACTCAGGGGTTTGAAGGAAAGATATGAGGTGCATCATGGTATAAGAATTACAGACGGTGCAATAATTGCTGCTGCAACGTTGTCCAATAGATATATAACAGATAGGTTTTTACCTGATAAAGCAATTGATTTGATTGATGAAGCAGCAAGTAGGGTGAGAATTGAAATGGATAGCAAGCCTGAAGTTATTGATGAACTTGAGAGAAAGGTTATACAGCTAAAGATTGAAGCAGAGGCTTTAAAAAAAGAAAGTGATGAAAATTCTAAACAGCGTTTAAAAAAGATAAATGAAGAGATCGAAAATCTAAACAGTAAATTTGCTGACTTGAACAGCAAATGGCAGATGGAAAAGAATAAAATAGCTAGAATACAAGAAACAGCCGAAAAATTAGATAACGCTAGAAAAGAGCTGGAATTGGCTCAGCGGAGTGGAAATTTAGGAAAAGCAGGAGAGCTGATGTATGGTGTGATCCCTCAGCTTGAGAATGAATTAAAAAATCAGGAAAAGGTTACTGATAGTTTCTTAAAGAAAGAAGTGACTGGAGATGATATTGCAAACATTGTTTCAAAGTGGACAGGAATTCCAGTTGATAATATGATGCATAGTGAAAAGGAAAAACTCCTTAACATGGAGAATGAAATAGGAAGAAGAGTAATAGGGCAGAAAGATGCAATAGAAGCGATAAGTAATGCAGTTAGGCGCTCCCGCTCTGGGGTGCAAGATACTAATCGACCTTTTGGTTCATTCTTATTCTTAGGCTCAACCGGGGTTGGTAAAACCGAACTTGCGAAAGCCTTAGCTGAATTTCTGTTTGACGATCAATCAGCGCTTCTGCGTTTTGATATGTCAGAATATATGGAAAAACATTCTGTTTCAAAGCTAATTGGCGCGCCTCCAGGGTATGTTGGCTATGAACAAGGTGGCAGATTAACTGAAGCGGTAAGAAGAAGGCCATATCAGGTTATTCTGTTTGATGAAATCGAGAAAGCAAATCCAGATATATTTAATCTATTGCTACAGATCTTGGATGAGGGGAGACTCACTGATAGTCATGGTAAATTAATTGATTTTCGCAACACCATACTGATTTTAACTTCTAACCTTGGCGCTGAGATAATGCTAAAAGGGAATGTTGATTCTGTAAGAAATGAAGTGATGCAAATAGTTAAATCAACATTTCGTCCAGAATTTTTAAACAGGCTGGATGAAATTATTATATTTCACAGTTTAACCAGAGATGACATCTATAAAATTATAGATGTTCAATTTTCTTATTTACAAAAAACACTTGCTAAGCGTAAACTGAGTATAAGTTTGTCGCAGGAAGCTAAAGAACTAATAGCACAAACTGGCTATGACCCTGAATATGGAGCAAGGCCCTTAAAAAGGGTTATACAAGAGTGTATTCAAAATAATTTAGCTAAATTAGTTTTATCAGGGGAAGTAGTAGAAAATGATGAGCTAATAGTGTACGCTCTTGATAATGAAATCTTAGTTAAAAAGGTTTAAGTTCACTGTGTATTTTTGTTAAAAAAAATGTGTATAGATCATAATGTTGACACTGAGTCTTTATTTAAGCTAGCTGATCAAGAAAATCAGCAAGATAAAGAAAAAATTAAAAAATTCATTAAGTATTTTTATAGTTTTGTTTATAAAAGCGACCTAAAAGCCAATGATAAGTTTTTGCTATATATTGTAAACGATGCTTACAATTTTGTTTCTCAAAAAGAGAAAGATGAAAGTAAGTTAGTAGTAAGCAATATAGATGATATACCAGGAATAGAAGGCGATTTTACCACGATTAAGATAACAAACGATGATATGCCATTTTTGGTTGATTCTGTTATTGCAACTATTAAATCGCACGATTTAACCATATGCTATTACAGCAACAGCATAATTAACATTAAAAGAAAAGATGGCCTAATAGACGAGATTTACTCTTTGGAAGAAAGCAATGGAGTCAAAGAGTCAGTCATATATGTAATTATCAAAGGTATAAGTGACAGCTTTGTTGATACATTAAAAGAATCTCTACAGAAAACGCTGAAAGCGGTTAATTGCGTTGTGAAAGATTGGCACTTAATGCTCAAGAAACTTGATGAGGCAAGTCTTTCTGTCATCCCAGCTGGGATCCAGGAAAAGGACACGTGGATTCCAGTGTCACGCACTGGAATGACACCAGACCGAAATCAAGAGCAAAAAGATTTTCTAGTTTGGTTAAAGAATAATAATTTTGTATTTCTAGGTTATCAAGAATATATTGCTGGTAAAGATGAAAAACTCGTCTGTGATGGCAAAAAGGACCTTGGCCTGATGAGAGTAGGTCAAAGTACGTTGATTCCTTCTGCAAACCTTGATTCCCTATACATATTGAGATCAGATCTAATCTCAATAGTCCATCGGCGTACATACATGAATTGTATAGGAGTAAAAGAATTTGATGACCAGGGTAATGTAGTAAAGGAACGGCGTTTTTTCGGGCTATTTACTTCTGTAGCGGAGGTCCAAGATATTCGAACTATTCCAATAATAAAAGATAAAGTTAAAGTTATAGAAAAAAATGCAGGATTTGTAACCGGGGGCCACAACAATAAAGCTTTGATTTCTATTTTGCAAGTGTTCTCTTGTGATGAATTATTCCAATCAAATGAAGACGAATTATTTAAAATTTGCATTTCGATCATGTCTCTTGCGATTAGGCCAAGGGTCAGATTATTTTTAAGAAGAGTCGGGGATTTTATTAGTTGCATAGTGCTGATACCGATGCGTTATGCTAGCGCTAGGCTAATGTTCAAGATACGTGACATATTGAAGGATGAGACAAGTGCAGGAAGTTCAGATATTTATAACAATCACATTATCAATGAATATGATTTGATGAAATTGCATGTAGTGCTAAAGA
Organism: Wolbachia endosymbiont (group A) of Pherbina coryleti; assembly: GCF_964026875.1. Classification (NCBI taxonomy): domain Bacteria; kingdom Pseudomonadati; phylum Pseudomonadota; class Alphaproteobacteria; order Rickettsiales; family Anaplasmataceae; genus Wolbachia; species Wolbachia endosymbiont (group A) of Pherbina coryleti. The sequence continues at coordinate 409,362 of NZ_OZ034706.1, read as the reverse complement.
CCAAAAATGCTAGCGTTCTTGATGATGAAGTTTTGCGTATCGAAAACAAATTAAGAAACATTACAGAAAAGTGGGAAGATCGTTTTATAGACAATTTATACAATACTTTTAGCACTGTTGAGGATATATTCATCCGTTATTGCAAGGCATTTCCAATAAGCTATCAAGAGAGTTTCGAACCTCATGACGCATATTACGATATGAAAAAATTGGAGATAGTGAGGAAGAAAGGAGTTAGCGAGGTCGATTTAAGACTTACTCGTGATAATCTTAATTATCAATTAAAGGTTTATACTCCAAACAATGGAGGCCTTGAATTATCGAAGATATTAAGGATCACTAAGAATTTGGGAGCTAAAATTCTATCTCATAATGGCTATTACATAGAAATTAACGGTGGAATATGGATACACCATTTTGTGTTGTCAAGAGTCGATGAATTAATAGACAACATTACTCTAAAAGAGCAATTTGAAATAACACTTGCGAAAGTGTTTAGCAAGGAAATTAAAAATGACTATTTCAATAGTTTGATCATTATTGCTGGGCTCAAGTGGAAGGAAGTGATTCTGATTAGAGCGCTAAGTGCCTATCTAAAGCAGACGTCATTTAACTACAACCCAGAATATATCCAAAAGGTAGTCTCAGAGTATCCAAAAGTAGTAAAGTATTTGATACAACTATTTCATGCAAGATTTGATCCTAACATAGACATTGATAGAGCAGAAACTACAGAAATTGTCAGAGAAAAAATTGAGGAACTTCTAAAAGAGATCAGCAATGTTTCACATGATTACGTTTTGCGCTCGATATTTAACTTGATAATGGCTATTTTAAGGACCAGTTATTATCAAGATAATAAACCCTACTTATCCATAAAATTTGACTCAAGTAAAGTGAATGGTTTGCCTGATCCTCGTCCGTATCGTGAATTATATATTTATTCAAACCTTTTTGAGGGAATACATCTAAGAGGAGGGAAATTAGCCCGTGGTGGCTTAAGGTGGTCGGATAGGACGGAAGATTTTCGCACTGAAGTTTTGGGGCTCATGAAAGCTCAGATGACAAAAAATGCGGTTATTGTCCCTGTTGGCGCAAAGGGTGGGTTTGTAATTAAGCAAGTTTATAAAGACAAAGATACTTTAAGAGAGAAAAGTGTTGAGTGCTATAAGAGTTTTATTAGAGGAATGCTTGATATTACTGATAACGTGGTTGATGGTGAAATAATTCCACCAGAGAATGTGATTAGGTATGATGAAGACGATCCATACTTGGTAGTTGCAGCAGATAAAGGCACTGCTTCATTTTCTGATTATGCCAACCAGATAGCCTCTGAATACAATTTTTGGCTTGGCGATGCATTTGCATCTGGTGGATCAGCAGGTTATGATCACAAAAAAATGGGTATTACAGCCAAAGGTGCATGGATTGCAGCACAGAGGCATTTTTGGAAAATGAATAAGGATATTTACCAGGATGCAACTGTTATTGGAATTGGGGATATGGCTGGCGACTTATTTGGAAATGGTATGCTGCTTTCAAAAAATATACATTTAATCGGCGCATTTAACCATATGCATATTTTTGTTGACCCAAACCCTGATGCAAAAAAGAGTTTCACAGAGCGTAAACGTCTCTTTGAGTTACCATTTTCAACTTGGATGGATTATAATAAAGATTTGATTTCTAAGGGTGGAGGAGTATTTGAGCGTAGCAGTAAGCAAGTAAACATTTCTCAAGAAATAAAAAAGTGCTTTGATATAACAGAAGATATGCTACCTCCAAGTGATTTGATTAGATATCTATTGAAAGCAAAAGTGGACTTCATATGGAATGGAGGAATCGGCACGTTTGTTAAGGCAAAGAGTGAAAATCATAGCATGGTCGGTGACAAAGCAAACGATGAGTTAAGAGTGAATGGTAAAGATATTAGAGCTTCTATGTTTATAGAGGGTGGAAATCTTGGTTGTACACAGTTTGGAAGAATAGAATATGCTGAAAAAGGTGGATATATCAATGCAGACTTTGTTGATAATTCAGCCGGAGTGATATGTTCGGACCTTGAAGTTAACATTAAGATTGCATTTGTTTCAGCTATGAAAGCAGGGGGTATTTCTTTAGAAAAAAGGAATGAAATACTGGCAAGTATGGTGGATGAAGTTGCATCCAAAGTGCTTGAGAACCACAACAAAATTGAAACAAAAGCATTACTTCTTGAGTGTTTGCAAGCTAAAGAGAGATTGGAGCAGCACCACAGGTTACTGCTCAGTTTAGAAAAATCTGGGCTGTTAAACCGAAGCGTAGAATTTCTTCCAACTGAAGAAGAGATAGCAAGGATGTTAACTGGTGCAGAAGGTTTCAGTTCTCCTCAGCTCTCTGTTCTAATGTCTTATGCTAGAACAGCAATAAAAAATGAAATTATACATTCCGATCTGTCTGAAAAAGATCTTATATCTCATGACTACTTGCTAGGTTATTTTCCTAAAAAGATGGTAACAAAGTTTAAGGATTTCATATTAAAACACCAACTTCGTAGAGAAATTATCTCTACTTGCATTGCAAATGATGTAGTGAATAGAATGGGCTGTATATTCATCAATAATTTGGCTGAGAACACTGGAATTAAGATACAAGAAGCGGTTAACATATATATTGTTGTTAACCACCTGTATGATTTAAACAGCCTGTGGCAGAAAATTGATGAATTGGATGGAAAAATTGATGTTAACTCATACTTACAAATAGTGAGGAACGTGCAGAAATTTATTGGCAGAGTATCATTTTGGCTAGTGAAAAATCTTGGCAAGCTTAGCTTTGTAGAATTGGATGATGTTACAAAATTTAAAGATGCAATTGAAACTTTAGGCCAGAACTTAACTGATGTTTTAGATGAACACCTATTAAAGATCTATAGCCATGGATCAACTTCTTTAGTAGAACTTAATATAAATAAAGATCTAGCAAAAAAAGTTGCTGATCTATGCGTTCTTGCTTATGCACTGGACATTATATCTGTTGCTGAACAGACATCTTTGTCCATTCTTGATGCTGGTAAAATATACTTTGAGTTAAAGTCGCTGTTAAGATTCGATCTGATTAGAACAATTGCCATCAAGATGAAAAGCCGCTCTTCTTATTGGGATCGCAGCTTAGTTAATGATTTATTGGACGATTTAAGCAATTACCATCACAAGCTAGCTGTTAAAGTCATAAAAGCTACTGATAACCCCGAAGATAAGGTTCAAACCTGGGCTTGTGATGATAAGGACTACATAGAACGTTATAATAGTTTTTTAGATGAGATGGTTGCTTCTAAACTTGATTTAAGCAAATTAATATTTATAATCAGAAGGATTAAAGTACTTGCTTCATAGGAAAATGTTCAATATAGGTCTTTCAGAAATTTTAGTTGTAGCTTTAGTGAGCATAATTGTTCTTGATAAAAATAAGGTACCTGTATTTATTGATTTTATTAAGACTATATATAGGTATTTTACAATTGTAAGGTTAAAAGCCAGAAGGTTATTGAAGGATGCCGGAATTGAAGACTTATATAAAGAGTGTAATACTGAGAAAGTAAATTACATAGTTGGTAAAAATGGTAAGCTTTATCCTACTTACGATATAGATAATACATCTAAAGATAATGACAGCGAAGATTCTGGTAGTAGATGATGTACTATCTAATGTCAAGCTTTTAGAAGCTCGACTAAAAGCAGAGTACTATACGGTTATCGTAGCTCATGATGGTGAAGAAGCTATAGATTTAGTAGCAAAGCAGCAGCCTGATATTATATTACTTGATATCATGATGCCAAAGATGAATGGCTTTGAAGTTTGTAAGGAGCTAAAGAGTGATCCCTTGACAACCCATATTCCAATAATTATGGTAACTGCGCTGCATGATACTCATGATAGAGTGCAAGGTATTAATGCTGGCGCGGATGATTTTCTGACTAAACCAATAAACGAAACTGCTTTATCTGCACGAATTAAGTCTCTCACACGCTTAAAGATGATTATCGATGAATTGCGTTTGAGAGGAGAAACTAACGCTGAGATTGGTGGAGTCGCAGGAAACAGTATTATGGATTATTCCAATCAGATTTTTGATGCTAACATACTTGTTATAGATGAGGATGTTCATCAAGCAGAGCAGATATATAATATATTAAAGCAACGCTTTAGGTCAATTAAAATACTGAGTGATCCAATGGAAGCATTGAAGGTTGGTATTGAGAATGGTTACGACCTGATCATTTCTGATATGCAATTTTCAAAAACTGACGGCTTGCGTTTGTGTTCTGAGTTTCGTAGTAAGGTGGAAACACGTTATACACCAATTCTGATTCTTTCTGAGGATTATGATAAAAACAATTTAGTAAAAGCACTTGATGTAGGTGCTAATGATTATTTAACAGTACCTTTGGATGAGGGTGAGCTAATAGCAAGGGTTAATTCGCAAGTAAAACGCAAAAGATATCAAGATGCCTTGAGAATGAATTTATTTAATAATGCGGAAATGTCTATAAAGGACCCATTAACTAACTGTTATAATAGAAGATATTTTGATGCACACTTAAGAAACATTGTTAAGGACTCTGTGGAAAAGGATAGAAGGTTGTCTCTTATGATACTTGATATAGACTATTTTAAGATAGTGAATGACAGTTTTGGGCATAGTGCTGGAGATGAACTTTTAAAGCAAATACAGAAAAGAATTTCTGAAAATATCAGAGTGACAGATTTACTAGCTAGGTTTGGTGGTGAGGAGTTTGTTGTTGTAATGCCAGATACCAATGTATCAGATGCGTATACTATTGCGGAGAGAATACGAAAAATTATTGCTAAAGAACCTTTTGTACTTGCGGATAAAAATACAACCCATAATGTAACTGTGAGCATTGGAATTGCAGAAATGCAAGGATCTGACTTTGATGATATTAAAAAATTTATAGTACGTGCCGACAAATATTTATATAAAGCAAAAAACAGTGGTAGAAATAGAGTGGTTACTGGCTATAGCTAAAGTGGCTTAAGTTTACCGACAACCGTCATTCCGCTACTCGTTAGCGGAATCTATGCTGAGATACCGCGCACAACTGTACGAACGTTGTAGTTTGGAAGCAATTCCCACCAGTGGGATGTCATCCCAGTGCCCAGACACTGGGATCCAGCTTCTATGCAACTTAATTAAAAACGTTTGTTTTAGCGTAAGACAACTACCTTTAGCTCATCAGCTCAGTTATAGCTCTTTCCATAAAAGTCCGGATGTGATAGGATAAGGGTAGATGATGATAAGGAGGTTGAATGCCAGCAGCATATAGTTATGATTTAAGAAAAAAAGCAATGGAAGCGCTAGACGAAGGAGAAAGCAGAGAAACAGTGGCAGCAAGATTTAAGATTGGACGAACTATAGCTCTTTTTACAATAATCCGAACAGACCGTAATATGCTACTGGCCTGCTATAGCCATAAACACATATCTTATCGCATTCGGACTATTATAAGAAAGGCTATACTTTATGGGAGTGGCAGCAAAGAAGAAAAGAAACAGGAGACTTTCAATCAAAAAAACTTGGAAATGGGGGTTACAATCACAAAATTACCGACTGGGATACCTTTGCCAAATTTGCCAGAGAACACGGAGGAAAGACTCTATCGGAAATGGCTAAACTTTGGAACAACGTTAGTATCCAAACGATCTATCGAGCCCTTAAAAAAATTGGATTTACGCGCAAAAAAAGACATATGGATACAAGGAAAGAAACGAAGAAAAACGTGCTGAATTTTTGAAAATTATAGCGACAAAAGAACCTAAAAACTTAGTGTATATAGATGAGTCTGGCATTGATAACACCGAAGACTACCCCTACGGATATTGCCAGAAAGGACAGCGGTTTTATGCCTTAAAATCTGGAAAGAAAACTCAACGAATCAGTATGGTTGCAGCCTTAAGTGGAAGAAAGATAGTTGTTCCGTTAACCTTTGAAGGCCACTGTAATATGGATGTTTTTAATGGATGGTTTGAGCAATTTTTGACACCGATCTTGGAACCTGGACAGACTGTCATTCTTGACAATGCTACTTTTCATAAGTCTGATAAGATTATCGAGCTTGCTAAAGGGGTTGGTGCAGAAATTTTGTATCTGCCGCCTTATTCTCCAGATTTCAACAAAATTGAGCATCATTGGTTTGCTATAAAAAACAGAGCCAGGAAAAACATTCCTCTATTCGAATCCTTTCGTCGTGCTGTTGATTCTGCCTTCCTATGACCTGTTCGGACTATTATGAGAAATGCTATATAAGCAAAATTTCTGGATTCCAGTGTCAAGCACTGGAATGACACCATTTGCTGTGCAATTTATAGCCTTTCTTATAATAGTCCGAATGCGATAAGATATGTGTTTATGGCTATAGCAGGCCAGTAGCATATTACGGTCTGTTCGGATTATTGTAAAAAGAGCTATACCTTCAAAAATGAATGTTTGTACAGCTATGGAATGAATCGCGGTATGACGTGTTGCTTGGGTTAGCTATAGATTTCTGAAATGATTTCAAAAAAATGATAACTAAGATTAAAGCGACAACATGAGGTTTCTCAGCTCTGGAAATTTCACGTTTAACTGCAAAAATAGATACTTATTTAAAAAATATCCTGTGACTTTCAGTCCTAACTGAAATTCTTGGAATGAGTAGCTGTTTTGTAGGGTATTATTGTATACATCATGCAACATTTGTGGAAAAGGTAGGAGTTTATCTGCATAATAATCTCCTACTTTTTTTGACACTGCTCTACCAGTTTTTGGAGAAATAAATTGCAGATTTTCCTTAACACCTGTTACAGCGCATTTGGATAAGTCTAACTTGAATCCCAATTGCGTAAGAAGCAGAAGCTCTAAGTTAAGATAATGGCTTTGCCAAGACTGATTGTTGTGTTTAATTACATCGATGAAATATCGAAAATTGTCATACAGCATGGCACAGGGTTCACTTTCTGGAAGCACTTTTTCTAAAATAGAGGAGAAAGAAACAATAGTAATGCTTTTTAACCTATCTTGAAAGAAATGATGGAATGGAGATTCGATTAATTCGCACTTAAAAAAACCTAGATTTTCAGGTAACTTAGCACTCCATTCTGCATGTAATAGATTACTTATCTGAAACTTATAATTGCTATTGTTTGTTAGCTTAGTTAATCCCCTGCGCTTTCCATGATTTTTTGTAAACAGAGAAAGAATTAAGTTTTTATCGCCGTATTTTTTAGCAGCTATAATGATGCCTTCATCTTTCCATCTCATTTAGAGTGTATTGACCGTATGATATATAGGATAGTGCACCTAGAGCGTGTAATCCATAAAAATCACTTACTCCGTTACTGTTTGCTTCCAAAGTTTCAAGGCTATGAGAGAGTAAGTTATTGGCTGCCACTCTTCTTCCTGAGCCTGATGCATTTCATACTGAGCTTTTGGTTTGCTAAATAATTGTTTGAATGATTTTAGTAACATTACTTTTCCTCGTCTGAAATTTTGGATAATTCAGCTTCTAATTCTTCTATCGTCGGTAAAGCTGTTTTTATGTTCTCTGGTAGATTTTCAGTTATTCGATATTCTGCTAGCCCTATTGGCTTGTTCATGTCTCGGAGTGTATATTTAGCAAGTACATCGTCTTTAGATTTACATAAGATTAACCCTATAGAAGGTTGATCTGTCGAGTGCTTCAGTAAATCATCAACTGCAGAAAGATAAAAATTCATTTTACCAGCATATTCCGGCTTAAAATCCTTATCTTTTAGTTCAATCACTACGAAGCAACGTAACTTTAAATGATAGAATAATAAATCAATATAAAAGTCTTTATTACCAACATCTAAATGAAATTGTCTACCAACAAATGCAAATCCTTCACCGAGTTCTAACAGAAATTTTTCCATATGCCCTACGAGTCCTTTTTCTACTTCTCTTTCATGAGCATCCTTACCTATACTTAAAAAATCAAAAATATACGGATCTTTTAATGTGTAATGTGCTAGATCGGATTGTGGAGATGGTAATTTTTCTTTAAAATTAGTTATTGCTTTTCCTTGACGTTTATGTAGTCCAAGTTCTATCTGCATCACCATAATGTTACGTGACCAGCCATGTTCAATAGCTTTTTTTACATAAAATAATCTTATTTCATGACTTTCTATTTTTTCCAAAAGAGTGATATTGTGATACCAAGTTAATTGTGCAAGAGGCTCCTGCACAAATTCAACATCAGGATATTCTTCGGCAAACTTACGCATATACTTCAGATTTCTCATGCTAAAGCCTTTCATTTCTGGAAATGTACTTCTCAAATCCTTACTTAATTGATCAATTACCTTAGCTCCCCAGCCGTGTTCTCTTTGCCGTTTTAAGATTTCTGTTCCAATATAATGGTAGAGCAAGATAAGCTTACTATTTACTGCAAGCGCTGCCTTATAACGGCTTGTTGCAATACGATCTTTCAACTGCTCTAAAAATTCTGTATATTCTTTTGCTATAATTCTTGTCATAGGATTCCTTTTAATCCATTATACAATTCCTTTGTCTGTCGAGAAGACAATCTTTCGCTTGCCTGCAACTTTGAAGGGATTCCTTATTTACTTCAAACTTGTCCATCAACTAAAATATATTGACTTTACGTGCAATATTAGCTTTAAACCAGTAAAACAAGCTGCTTAACATATGCGTTTTTTCTATTCTAATTATATTCTTTTTTTGTCTTTATGTTGTTTTTTGCTTTTTTCGTTATCTTCAACAAAAGCCCAAACGAATGATACGTTAGCTGTTCCTATACCACAAAGGAAAAAAGAAATAGTTGAGCACACTGTTGTAGCACAACCGAGGCAAATTATCGAAATGCAAGAAGAAGTCATTATTAACGAGGGTAAAGAATTCATTCCTGTTCCAAAAAGAAAAAAAAGTGTAGAGAAGAAACTAAGAAGGGATGTCAGAGAGGCAAAGAATGAAATAGGAAACGAAAAAAGCGTTGAGAGCAAAAAGGATGAATTAGTTGTAACAGAAATTATTAACTCTATAAGAGAAAAGCTCACAAAATGCTGGAGCATTCCTGAAAGCATAGCTTACAAAGAAAATTTTAATATAAAAATTAACTTATTGTTATCCAGTCAAGGCGAGATAATTATGGCGGATGTAGCAGACAGTGATTCCTATCGAAATAATCCACTTTTCAGGTCGATAGCAGATAATGCAATGCGTGCAGTATATAAATGTAGCCCATTGACCGGCTTGCCTACTCAGCACCACCACATTTGGCGTGAAGTAACACTAGATTTTATTCTATAGCTAAAGTAATTCTATAATTTAATAAGCCCACTGTATCCGTTCAGGATAGCAGCAAGACCATAGAGTAAAAGTGAGTTTACAACAAATGGTGTCATCCCAGTGCTTGACACTGGGATGGCTTTGTTGCATAGCAACTGAAAAAATTTGGTGGCTACTGACAAAATTCATTATAAAATAGCCATTTAACCTTGAAAGAAAAAATATGCCACAAAAAATGAGGGTCAGTAACCATAGCGAATATAACAAATTTCTAGAAAAAAGAGGAAATATTTTTCATTATATCAACGAAGCCATAGAAAAGTGGTACGAGAATGGTCCAAAAATACCAGGTGGCAACAATATTTATAGCGATAAAGTTGTAATTTTGGTGCACATAATAACTTGTTTATTTAGAATAGGCCTGAGGCAAACAGTTGGGTTTATAGCAGGATACCTTGAGCAAATTGGGAAAAATTTGCAAGTTATCAGCTATTCACAATCATCAAGAAGGTTTAAGAAACTCAATATTAAGATCAATGATTGCAGAAAATAATATGGAAGATATCGAAATTGCTATAGACAGTACAGGAATTAGTATATACAACAACACTCCTGGTCATAGCAAAGAAAATAGCGAAGATAGAAAGTATCGCAGCTATGAACAGACAAGAAAATTGCATGTAATGTTGAATACAAACAGCAAAAAAGCCATAGCTGTAAAATACAGTAACGGCTGATCACTATGGAGCTTGTGATTTGCTAAAAGAAGTCGATTTTCAGTATGTCATAAAAGTACTATATGCAGATAGGGCATATGACAGAGAAAAGCTCTATAAGCTGTGTAATCAATATGGTATAAAAACGAAAATTCCTCCGAAAAACAACGCAGCAGAGCATCCAAAGTTAGACTATATGGCTGAGAGAAATGCTGCAATTAGACTAATAAAATCATGCAGCGAAGATGGAATGAAGAGGTGGAAAAGGCAAACAAACTACGGAAAAAGATCTTATATAGAAAGTTTTTTCTCGCGACTGAAACAAACATTCGGGTTTAGTTTTAGGAATAAATCTGAGACAAATAGAGAGAAGGAACTAAATGCTATTTGCTCAATAAGTTCACTGATATTGGTATGGCTAAATTTGAGATAGCTTCATAAATTTATTGTGCGTTACCTACTATCCGAAGAGCGATGCAACAAAGCCCACTGGGATCCAGTTTTCTTTACAAATTCACCAAAAGTGCTTCATTCTATAACGCAAAACCCATACTTACCAAACCCAATGCATTACTTGCAATTAAGTTTCCTGGATCCAAGTAGTCTGGGCACTGCCGTCATAAAGGAACTAGTGTCAGCTACTTTCATGACACCCTTCTGGTAGGCCCAAATCGCAATGTTCGTACAGTTATGGAATGAACCGCGGTATGACGTAGGAAGATCTGAGCAAACTTTCAATCAGAAACAGCCAAAGATCTCTCTAAGATGTCAGTTTCTTTTGTATCTTCAACTTTACCGTCCTGGTCGAATGAAATTTGCAGAGACTTACTACTATACTTCCTTTTTCCTAAAAAATTGGCTTGTTTAATTTTATATGAGACATAGTACCAAACATTGTCATCGAACTTTGATACTAATGTTGGTGATCCTAAAGTGTGAACCACTTTTTCTTTATCGTCACCTACTTTTATCTTGCTCCACAATTCAACACTAATGCCAGGAGCTCCGTGATTGTGAATAGTGTGAGTGCAGCTCACTGTAAATAATAAAATAAAAGATATTAATACTCGCATTTCTGTTGATAAATTACTTGAAGCTATAATACACTAATAAATTATCTGCCGTCAAATTTCAAAAAAGTTAAATTGACTGATTCTCAATATCACTTAATATAATATTTACTTTAGAAAATAATAGGTGTCTTATGTCATTGTTAGAAGCAGATCCAATATACAAACCTTTTAATTACCCTTGGGCGTATGATGCGTGGCTGCAGCAACAAAGAATCCATTGGATACCTGAGGAAGTTCCGCTTGCTGATGACGTAAAGGATTGGAAAACTAAACTTTCAAGTGTAGAAAAAAATCTACTAACCCAGATCTTTAGATTTTTTACTCAGGCAGACATTGAAGTAAATAACTGCTACATGAGGCATTATTCAAATATATTTAAGCCAACGGAAATATGCATGATGCTTGCAAGCTTTTCCAATATGGAAACTATACACATTGCAGCTTATTCTTATCTTTTAGACACAATTGGCATGCCAGAAAGCGAGTATCAAGCATTCTTAAAGTATGATGCTATGAGAAAGAAGTATGAATACATGTTAGAATTCGAGGAAAGCAAAAAACACGATAAAAAACATGTAGCTAAAACTCTAGCGGTGTTTGGTGCATTTACCGAGGGGTTGCAGTTATTCGCATCATTTGCAATTTTGCTCAATTTTCAACGCTTTGGAAAAATGAAAGGCATGGGACAAATAATTGCCTGGTCAGCCCGTGATGAAACTTTGCACACCAATTCAATTATCATGTTGTTTAATACATTTATTAAAGAGAATAATGAAATTTGGGACGACGAGTTTAAAGAGGAATTATATTCTGCATGCCGCACTATTGTTGAGCTTGAGGATGAGTTTATAAAGCTTGCTTTTAATTTCGGAGACGTTGAAGGACTATCTGCAGAAGAAGTGCGCAATTACATACGCTACGTAGCAAACAGACGGTTAATGCAATTAGGTCTTGAGTCCATATATGATGTTAATGATAATCCTATTCCGTGGCTTGATGAAATACTAAATGGCGTGGAACATACGAATTTCTTTGAAAATAGAGTAACAGAGTATAGCCGTGCAGCAACTCAAGGCACATGGGAGGAGGCTTTTACTGAAAACGACACGAATAATAAGTGAGTGCTAATTTCACTCTTCTTTGTCATTCCAGTGTCAGCTACTTTCATTACGTCATTTGCTGTGCAGTTTAGACAGTTTTGCTTTACTTAACAACTAACTTACCATATATATGTCCATAGGACATTGGTATATAAGAACGTGCTACAACTATTAATCTTACTCACGGTCATCACTTCAGTTGCATTCTTTGGTCATTTAGTTCCAATGGAAGCAAAAACCTTCTTGTACTCAACGAGCCTGAGTATAAAAGAGGTTTTGCTATTTATAATGCCTTTTATTATTTTTGCGTTAATCTTTAGCAGTGTTAACAATCTTAAGCAGTCAGCTATAAAGTTCATATTGTTACTTATTATAATGATCTTCTTGTCAAATCTGGCTTCAAGTTTAATAGCTTATTCTGTTGGGCATTTTATCATACAAAACACTCATTCAATACAAGATATAACGTATGAAGAAACAATTGTTCCCTTATGGTCGTTTAGGCTGCCTGCATTGCTTTCTAATTTTTATGCCCTTGCCTGTGGATTTGTGTCCAGCATAGTAGTGTCCACACTGCTACCCAAGAAAAGCAAAGAGCTTTCGAACAAAATGTTAGATTTAACTCTCTTTCTTTTGAAGACGTTTTTGACGCCGATTATTCCAATATTTGTACTTGGGCTTGCTTTAAAAATGCAGCATGATCAAGTTTTATCTATAATATTTAAGGATTACTCAATAATTTTCATTATTATAGCATCTGCAACCTACCTTTATGTTTTCCTCTTATATGGAGCAGCAAATTCATTCAAGATCACAAGCTGGATAGCTAGTATAGGCAATATGATACCGGCATTTATTACTGCAATGAGCACAATGTCTAGTAATGCAACTATGCCACTTACTCTTGAAGGAAGCAAAAAAAATGTAAAGCAACCTGACATAGCATCGTCTGTTGTACCAATAACTGCTAGCTTTCATTTAGTAGGTGATTGCTTTTTTATCATAATATTATCAATGATAATTGCCTCCGGTTATTCATTGTTCACAATAGATTATGTAACTTTTCTTCTCTATTTTTTGTTATTTAAGTTTGCTATCGTGGCAGTGCCGGCAGGAGGAATTATGGTAATGCTACCTATTCTTGAGAAATATCTCAAATTCTCTCCAGAAATGCTTTCGTTAATTACAGCATTGTATATAGTGTTTGATCCAATAATCACTTCAGCAAATGTTATGGGTAATGGTGCCTTTACTATAATATTTTCAAAACTCTATGATAAGCTTAAGTAATGTCTATTTTAGCGATTGATACTGTAGGTATTGGTAGTTCAATAGCAATAGTTGATTATGATGGTAACTGTTTTGTAGAGCACAATTCCACCAGCAATAGTCATGCAGAATCATTTTTTCAAATACTAAGTACTTTATTTGATAAGCACAACTATAATTATGATAAAATAGATCATTTGGCGGTAGTAGTTGGACCAGGAAGTTTCACTGGAATTAGAGTTGGTATATCAGCTGCACAAGGTATAAATCTTGCTACAAATAAGCCGTTATACGGGGTTAGTGCGCTGGAAGTTCAAGCCTACGCAATATCTTTGCTTTGTGCAAATAGCAAAAAAAATATCAGAGCTATAATCAAAAATGCTCAAGGGTTTTATACACAGTTATTTGATTTCAATTTATTGCCGCTGTCTGGTCCAACTGCAGCATGTGACCCTGGTTACGCTACAAGCAGTACACATATGGATTGCAATTTAAATGCTAGCCATGCAGGGCTATTAGTTCATTATAGACTGAAGAACAAGCAAAAATTAAATGAAGTTGAAGCTCTATATTTAAATGAGCCTCAGTATATGAAATTGCTATAGACTATTTTTTTGCATACACGCAATTTGGCTAAGCTTGTGCATCTGGTTTACTATCTCTTGAGCTACTTCTTTTATACTCATATTTGAATTTTCTATCTCTATAGCACTCGGTGGTGTAAATAAATTGTTAATCCTACATTGCTCTATCATGCTATTTAGATTAATCACCTTCCTATTTTTTCTTTGCCTTTTTAATGCAATACGCTTTTGTAATGTCGGTAGATCACACCTAAGTACCACAGGAAGGATTTCTGTGTTCATTTTTTTACTAAGCCTTACTATTGAATCATACATCCTCATGTTCTGGTCATTATTTTCCATCAACTCATCAATAAATATGTAATTTTTTGAGTGAATCGGATAATTTTCTATTACCTGAAGCATAATTTGCATAATGCCATATATTCTATCTTGAACTTCTTTAGGTATTTGATCACGTTCAAAGACACCATCGTATATAGAGCAAGCTTGAACATTGTTATAGAACTTGCTATTTACAATTAATGCGTCTATCATATTAGATAATTCTATTGCTGTGGAAAGTTTACCACTTCCCGAAAGACCAGAGAGATATATGAAAAATTCTGCTGGCTGTTTTTTTGTGTTAATATTTACCATATTATTTTCAATCTTGAAACTTACATTTATAATAACATAAAAATGAAGCTTTAAAACATATGAAATATTATATAGAAAATTATTTTTGTAGTTAAGATATTATGTGATTTAAAAACATAAATTCTGTATATAAACTCTATAATAACGATAACTATTTTTAAGCAAGCTACAACACAAAAGTGTTTGGTATTCAGAAAGCAAGACAGAGTGGCATAGACTTATTAGTTTACTACAAGTCTCTTTTCGCGTATAAACCTTCAGAAGATTCTAACAGAGGATTGTGTTGTTAACAAAGAGCAGAGTAAAAAGGGATCTAGTCTATGCCTATCAGATTTTGTCCTACCTTAAGTTCGATGATCATACATATACTCACCTTTCAGTGCGTTCTGAAGATCAAAAGTCGTTTTATATTTATCCGTTTGGTATGCGTTTTGATGAAGTAGATGAACGTTCGTTAATGAAAGTATCATTTGATGGAGATGTAATTGAAGGCAAAGAATATCAATATAATAGAACTGGCTATATAATTCATGGTTTTGTTTATCAAGCAAGGAAAGATATTCAAGCAATTTTTCACTTGCATACACCTTCTATTGTAGCGGTTTCTTCTCTCAAAGATGGGCTGCTTCCTATAAGTCAATGGGCACTGCACTTTTACAATAAAATCTCTTACCATAATTATAATTCCCTAGCACTTAGCGATACAGAAGGAAAGAGGTTAATAGCTGATCTGAAAGAAAATTTTGTCATGTTAATGCGTAATCATGGATCTATAACGTGTGGTCGGACTATACAAGAAGCAATGTTCTACACATATCATTTAGAACGAGCGTGCAAAACTCAATGTTTAACGTTAGCAATGAATAAGGAGTTATCAATTCCAAGTGAAGAAATTTGCTCAAAAGCTGTAAAGGATCTCCTATCTTTTGAAAGCAATCTTGGTGAGAGGGATTGGCACGCATGGGTTAGACTAATTAAAAGTAAGTTGTAAGAGACTTTCGCACTACTATCTGTCATCCAAGTAGTGACCTTACCCAGAAAAAGTAGAGAGAAAGTTAAGACGTTTTTGGAGTAAAATAAAACGTTTTTTCAAAATATGACAAATAGAAGAGAATATACAGCAGAATTCAAATTAGAAGCTGTTAAGCTGGTTAAAGAAACAGGTCAAGCAAGTACAAAAATAGCAAAAGATCTAGGTATAGATGGCAGTATGTTAAGTAAGAAAATATGATGGAAAAATGTCTGGAGCATACGCATTTCCAGGCAAAGGCTCCTTATGACAAAGAAAGATTTGATCTAAAAAAAGAACTAACAAGAGAAAGAGACATTTTAAAAAAAGCCCTGGGCAAAGAAAAAGAGTAAAGTATTCTTTTATATAGAAATTGCTATAAAACACAGGAACTATGTAGGGTTTTGTACTGGTGGTATGGGTTGCTAAGGAAAAAAGCAGTAAAGAATTAGCAAAAGAAGGGCTTCTAGCAGATATTCAAAAAATACATCAAGCTTCTAAATGCAGATATGGAGCCCCTAAAATTCACGCTGAATTAAAAGCTTTAGGCAAAAATTAAAACAGTACAAAGTGTTATGCAAGAAAATGGCATTAAAGCCAAGCTTAGACGAAGGTTCAAAAATAAAAAACAGCAAATAAGCAACCGAGTTGTGGCTCCGAACACATTGGATCAAAATTTTACTACTGATCAGCCAAATAAAGTTTGGGATTACCTACATAAAAACTAAAGAAGGTTGTTGGCGGCAATAATTGACCTATATTCACGCATGGTGGTTAATGAGTAACATGATAATTAGTTATAGATTCTTTATTGATGGCCGTTGATAAACGCAAACCCGATAAAAATCTGCTGTTACATAGCGATCAAGGGTCACAGTATACCTCTCAAAATTACCAATTTCTATTGAATACAAAAAACATCATTTCCAGCATGAGCCATAAGGGCTGTTGTTACGATAACTCTGTTGCAGAAAAGTTCACTTAAAAGGGAGCTGCTTATTGATACTTCTCGCTCAACAAACCAGAACTGCCATATTTGAATACATAGAAATCTTTTATAACAAATAACGTAGACATTCTACTATTAACTATTGCATTCCTGCACAATTTATTCTCATGATAAAAACGTCTTAACTTTCTCTCTACTTTTTCTGGGTAAGGTCAATTTGGGTCTGCACCATTTTTGAGTAATAGTTTTACTTCTTGTGCATTACCATCTTCTACAGCTAGGAATAATTGTTCTTCCTGTGTTTTTACGCGTGTTTCCACATTAGATATAAAAAATAACAATACTAAACATGCAATACCAATAATGCTAATATATTTTATAATTTTTCTCATAAGATATTTTACAATGCTTCTAATAATATTAGATATCATCTATAAAATTAAAAAATCCATGAAAGGGGATGAAAATATGTAAAAAAGTATTATTGATTAATTAAAAACAGATTTTGATTTGATAATACTAATAAAATCGATTTATCTTAAATTTACGTTGATTTTTACCTGTTATTTTTTGTAGTTTATCCAACGTAAATTCCAGGTAAAACAAAGTCGTTATCTCCAACCGTTACAACCAACTCTCCTTCTTTAATTTTTATTTGATTAGGTGTATGGTCCCATACCATCACACTCTGGGATCATACACCTAAAGTACTCCGACACTGGGATGACACCCCGGGGTTTCTGGGATGACAAAAAAGAGCCCCCTGAGCAAAAATCTTATAGCCACTTGAATGATAATTGACTTTTTGCCTAAAATAACTAAGAAAGAAACTTCTCATCAAGATAACTTAAATATATACTAATTCTCTTATTTTTAAACGATTTCTCATCATGAATTGCACGATCAAAAACCTGAATTTGACTTGTTATAATGCTACAATTATTATTTGCAACTTCTAATACGCCACTATCAATTACAACCTTCTTTTCTGTTTGGTTACTCATTTTAACAGTAATCATACCAGGCAATAAATAAATTAAGTAAGGAGCATGGTGAGCTAAAATCATAAGCTCCCCTTCGAGCCCAGTTACTGAAAGAGAAACCACTCCACTGAATGAAATTTGATCATCAGGAGAGAAAAATTGCACTTTAAAAGTATTCATAATCTTTAACTTTTATTTAGCTTCAGCTTGTATTAATTCAGCCTTTTTTATTGCTTCATCTATATTCCCCACCATATAAAAAGCAGCCTCTGGTAAGTGATCATATTTGCCTTCAACAATCCCTTTAAAACTGGAAACAGTATCAGAAAGTGAAACAAATTTACCAGGCATGCCAGTAAATATTTCTGCAACGTGAAAAGGTTGAGAAAGAAATTTCTGAATCTTACGAGCCCTATCAACAATAATTTTATCTTCATCAGATAGCTCATCCATACCAAGTATTGCGATAATATCTTGCAGTGATTTATAAGTTTGCAATATACGTTTCACCTCAGAAGCTACATTATAATGTTCTTCACCAATGATTTCAGCAGATAAAGACTGAGAAGTTGAATCAAGTGGATCAACAGCAGGGTATATTCCCATTTCAGCTATTTGCCTTGACAACACTGTGGTTGCATCAAGGTGAGAGAATGTAGTTGCTGGGGCTGGATCAGTCAAATCGTCCGCAGGAACATATATAGCTTGCACAGAAGTAATAGAGCCAGAAGTTGTTGAAGCTATTCTTTCTTGCATTGCACCCATATCAGTTGCAAGGGTTGGCTGATAACCAACAGCTGACGGTATTCTTCCAAGTAAAGCAGAAATTTCAGAACCAGCTTGTGTAAATCTAAAGATATTATCCACAAAAAATAGAACATCTTGATTTTCCTTATCACGGAAATATTCTGCCATAGTAAGTGCTGTTAAAGCAACTCTAGCCCTTGCTCCAGGAGGCTCATTCATCTGACCATAAACCAAAACAGCTTGAGATTTTTCATGCTCATTTATATTTATTACATTTGAAGTGATCATCTCGTGATAAAGATCGTTACCTTCACGCGTTCTCTCCCCTACCCCGGCAAACACAGAAAATCCTTTATGAGCTTTTGCTATATTATTAATTAATTCCATTATTAGGACTGTTTTACCAACACCGGCTCCACCAAATAAGCCAATTTTTCCTCCTTTAAGATAAGGTGCAAGAAGATCTATAACTTTTATTCCCGTAACTAAAACTTCTTCCTGTATTCTCTGTTCAGTAAAACTTGGAGGTGCTCTGTGTATAGGCTCTAAGTTATACTTTCCCTTCAGTGGACCACACTCATCTATAAGCTCTCCAACAACATTAAAAATCCTTCCTAAAGTTGAACGCCCAATTGGCACCGATATTGGTGCACCTGTATCAACAAATTCATCCCCCCTTGACATGCCATCTGTGCTATCCATAGCAATACAACGAACTATATTGTCACCTATATGCTGCGAAACTTCTAAAACCAGCTCCTTATCCTTATATTTTAGTTTGCTTTTTAAAGCATTAAATATTTTAGGCAATTCACCTTCAAATTTTATATCAACAACTGCTTGAGTTACCTTAATCGCTCTACCTATATTCATCTCTTTATTTTTATCACCTAACACTATAATTCCATAAAAGAACTTCTAAAGAAAATAAATTTTATATTATTAATAGAAATTTTGCAACATTAAAACGCTTACTAGTTACGCTTCATTACAAACAATGCAAATGCATTTAATAGCCAAGTAATAATAAACAATACTAAACTAAGCGCATAAGCAGCAAGAGTTTGTACACTATTGAAATCCTGATCTCCGGTAAGTAATGTAGCGATCTGCACGGTAATGGTAGTAACTGAATTAAGAGGGTTAAAAGTCAAATTTGCGTTGATTCCCACAGCCATTAGCACAATCATTGTTTCACCTATCACTCTTGAAATTGACAATAAAATTGCACTTAAAATTGTAGGCATTGCATAAGGTATTGTTATATGCCATATAGTTTCCGCTGGAGTTGCACCAAGTGCCATGAAGCCATAACGCAAGCTTTTTGGAACAGATCTTATGGCATCTTCGAGTAAAGAAATAATAAAAGGAAGAATCATTATCCCAATCGATAAACCGGCAACTAAGGCACTTTCTGAGTGTATACTTAAACCAAAAAAATTTGCTACCTGCTTTATAAAGAAAGACAAAAACACAACCGCGAAATATCCATATACAACCGTAGGAATAGCAGACAAAACTTGCAAAGTTGTATTAACAATATAACGCACTTTCTCACTCGCATATTCACTAATATATATTGCAGAAAATAAACCAAGCGGAACGACAACTAACATTGCTATAATAGTTATAAGTAATGTACCAACTAAAAGCGGCGCTATACCAAAACATCCTATCTTCTCTTCATTGATAGTGACTACATTGTGGCCCCATTTCAAGCAAAACAAGAATTCTGAAATAGCTACTTTATTAAAAAAACTAATGGATTGAATAAAAATAGACAGCATTATAAATAAAGTGATAAAAAATGATATGGCCAAAGCCACAAATAACGAAAGTTTTATTATCTTATTTCTTTTATTTTTAAAGATAAAAGCAAGCATGAAAAAAAGTAACGCTATAGAAATAAAAGTTACAAAACAATTATTATAGAATACTAACAACCAAGTTAGCATCCATACACAACTAAGATATAGATAAGATTTAACCTTATTTACTTCTTGAAACCTACTAAAACAAAATAAAAGGATTAGTAAGACAGGTATGACTATCACCGAATTCATTCTTCCATGCATCAAATTTTATTCTACGAAAATGTCATACAAGTTCACCATTATTTGACAATAAAGTAAAACAATTTAAAATAAATAATTATATTAATATAAAAACAATGAAGAGAACATTTCAACCAAAAAATTTGATAAGAAAGCGCAGACACGGATTTCGTTCACGTATGGCAACAAGAGCTGGAAGAAAAATCCTTAATAGGCGCCGTTCATTAGGGTGTAACAAATTATGCGCATAGTAAGTATAAAAAAAAAGATTTTTCTTCTGCTTTCAAAAATAAGTTAGCACTCAACAGTCTTTTTTATCGTGGGCTTTATATATCACTGTACGCTATAAAAGAAAGAGAACCTGAAAAGTACATTCATACTATTAGAGTAGGTCTGGCTATCAGTAAAAAAACCGGAAAAGCAGCAAAAAGAAATAAAATAAAAAGGCAACTACGAATGCTTGCTAAAATTAGCATTTTAAATATAAGTAATATAGGGCACTACTACATAATACTAACTCATAGAAACATTATGCAAGCAAGTTATAAAAATTTACAAAAAGATCTAACTATTTGCTTAAAAAAGATAAAATAAAAAAAATCTCAATTAAGGTATTTACAACTATATTTTTTATGATAATATAGGTAAAATTTTTAAAAATAGTTAATGGGTGTGGTGAATGGTAGAGCATATAAAAGAGGTAAATAACACAGGCTTTGGTCAGATGTATCAATTCTTATTTCTTCCTAAAGGAACAGGAACAGATTGGAGGTCAGCATTTCGCCAACAAGAAGAATTATTTAAAAAAGTGGGAGGTAATGTAATATTACCAGAAATCAGTAATTCTCCTTCAAAAGGGAATCAATTAGGGGAAGTAGGAACAATGCTAAATAATGTAGAAAATGACCAAGAACATATAAGAAAAAAAAGATATCGTAGTTAAAGTAAAAACTTAAAGAATAGTAACAAAACAAGAAAGTTAAAATATAAGTATACCTACTGTCTAATTAACAAAGAAATTTTTATAAACTTGGCGGCGACCTACTCTCCCTTTTCAAGTACCATCAGCGCTAAAAAGTTTCACTTCCGAGTTCGAGATGAGATCGGGTGGTTCATTTTTGCTATAGCCACCAAGTCAATAAAAATTTCTAACTTAACAATTTTAACTTAATATTTAACACTGCATACACACATATAGAAAGCAAATAAATCAATCAGGCTATTAGTACTAGTTAGCTTCACATGTTACCATGCTTCCACACCTAGCCTATCAACGTGGTAGTCTTCCACGGCCTTAATTGGGAAATCTTTTTGAAGAGGGTTTCTTGCTTATATGCTTTCAGCAATTATCCCATCTATACATAGCCACCCAGCGATGCTATTGGCATAACAGCTGGTACACCAGAGGTATATCCATCTCGGTCCTCTCGTACTAGAGTCAGACCTTCTCAAATTTCCTTCACCCACGGCAGATAGAAACCGAACTGTCTCACGACGTTCTAAACCCAACTCACGTATCACTTTAATCGGCGAACAGCCGAACCCTTGGGACCTTCTTCAGCCCCAGGATGTGATGAGTCGACATCGAGGTGCCAAACGGTGTCGTCGCTATGAACGCTCGAACACCATCAGCCTGTTATCCCCGGCGTACCTTTTATCCGTTGAGCGATGACCCTTCCATACAGAATCACCGGATCACTATGACCGACTTTCGTCTCTGCTTGGCTTGTCAGCCTCGCAGTCAGGCAAGCTTATGCCATTATACTATCAAGCTGATTTCCGACCAGCTCTAGCTTACCTTCGCACGCCTCCGTTACTTTTTAGGAGGCGACCGCCCCAGTCAAACTACCCACCATACAATGTCCTAGTTCCAGATAATGAAACATAGTTAGATATCAAAAGTGTAAAGGGTGGTATCTCAAGGTTGACTCCATTATAGCTAGCGCCATAACTTCAAAGTCTCCCACCTATCCTGCACATCACACTTTTAATAGCAATGTAAAGCTATAGTAAAGGTGCACGGGGTCTCTTCGTCTAACCGCGGGTACCCCGCATCTGCACGGGGAATTCAATTTCGCTGAAGTGATGTTGGAGACAGTGGAGAAATCGTTACGCCATTCGTGCGGGTCGGAACTTACCCGACAAGGAATTTCGCTACCTTAGGACCGTCAGTGTTACGGCCGCCGTTTACTGGGGCTTCAATTCGGAGCTTGCACCCTTCCTATTAACCTTCCAGCACCGGGCAGGCGTCAGACCCTATACTTCCACTTACGTGTTTGCAGAGTCCTGTGTTTTTAGTAAACAGTCGCTACTCCCTATTTTGTGCCACCTACTCATAGTTGCCTAAAAGCAGGTTACCCTTCTTCCGAAGTTACAGGTATAATTTGCCGAGTTCCTTCAACATCATTCTTTCAACACCTTAGTATACTCTACTCATCCACCAGTGTCGGTTTGCGGTACGGCCTCATAAATATAAGTGCTATTTCCTGGAGCTTCTTTTAAGCATAGATCAATCCAATAAGATCTATACAAATACGAAACCCGTCACACTTAAGAGGTTTAGGAATATTAACCTAATTGCCATCGACTACTCCTTTACGGACTCGCCTTAGGAACCGACTAACCCTACGCAGATTAACTTAACGTAGGAACCCTTAGATTTTTGGTGAGAGTGTTTTTCACACTCTTTTACGCTACTTATGTCAGCATTCTCACTTCCGATATCTCCAGCAGTTTTCACAAACCACCTTCACAGACTTACGGAACGCTCCGCTACCGCGCCTATTGATCGAAATCAATAAGCACTCACATCTTCGGTATACAGCTTTAGCCCCGGTACATTTTCGGCGCAGAAAAACTTATTTAGACAAGTGAGCTGTTACGCTTTCTTTAAAGGATGGCTGCTTCCAAGCCAACCTCCTAGCTGTAATGGTTTTTCTACTTCCTTCCCCACTTAGCTGTAATTTTGGGACCTTAGATAGTGATCTGGGTTGTTTCCCTCTTCACCACGGACTTAGCACCCGTAGTGTGCCTGCTGTATAATTAATTGTTGGTATTCGGAGTTTAGTTAGATTTGGTAAGACGGTGAATCCCCCTAGTCTATCCAGTGCTCTACCCCCAACAACATACATACAACGCTCTACCTAAATAGATTTCGCGGAGAACCAGCTATTTCCAAGTTTGATTGGCCTTTCACCCCTAATCACAACTCATCCAATAATGTTGCAACATTAACTGGTTCGATCCTCCAGTGTGTTTTACCACACCTTCAATCTGGTCATGACTAGATCACTTGGTTTCGGGTCTAATCCATAAAACTAAAACGCCCTATTCAGACTTGCTTTCGCTACGCCTACACCTAACGGCTTAAGCTTGCTTCATAGATTAACTCGCTGACCCATTATGCAAAAGGTACGCTGTCACTCTAAATATCAATAAATTGATATAGAGCTCCAACTGTTTGTAAGCACTTGATTTCAGATTCTATTTCACTCCCCTCCCGGGGTTCTTTTCACCTTTCCCTCACGGTACTTGTTCACTATCGGTCGTTAAGGAGTATTTAGGCTTGGAGGATGGTCCCCCCATATTCAAACAGGATTTCACGTGCCCCGCTCTACTCAAGGATTTAAAAACTTTCTACTTATACAGGACTATCACCTTCTATGGTTACTATTTCCAGAGTATTCTAATTCTTATTCTTAAATCACTAGCCTTTTCCGCTTTCGCTCGTCACTACTAACAGAATCTCGGTTGATTTCTTTTCCTTTGGCTACTTAGATATTTCAGTTCACCAAGTTTGCTTTACATACTTAGTACGTAATAACTAGCTAAACTAGTTGGGTTTCCCCATTCGGAAATCTGCGGATCAAAATTTATTGACAATTCCCCACAGCTTATCGCAGCCTGCCACGTCCTTCATCGCCTCTTAACGCCAAGGCATCCATCAAGTGCTCTTAATAATTTATTTATCCGACTATATGCAGAATATGCAGAGTTAAATATTATTAAAATTGAATTGAGATTAAATTAATCTCTACCATAAAACTTGTCAAACATCTAAAAACTAAATTAATCTTTTATATGTTATAACCTAATAAATAATATGTCAACGCCTTTTTGCACAAAACATTTACTTATATTATCAACAACAATATACTAGCAATCCTAAACAGTATAATCTGAGAAATATGTGGTAAACTTATATATACAGTAAAAATTAATAAAAAAGATATTTTGTAAGATAAAATGTGTTAAAATCAATTGCCTAAAAATGATAATAAACATTCGGAGTATTTCTAACGTATGAAAAGTAATCTTTCTTTTATAAAAAACGTTGCTTTAAATTGTATGTCTAAGCTCATTGGCGTATTAAATATTAAGAAAGTAAAACACTTCATTGTGAATAAATATAATACTCTTCATAAAGAAATGACAGTGCTTCTTAAAAAATCTAAGAACCTGTTAAACATCAACATTGAAATCGGTTTATATCACTTTTATAAAGGTAGCATATCAGATGCAAAGTTACGATTTTGGTTAATTAGCATATTTTACCCCCATTTACCTATAGTCTGGTATAACATCGGAAGGTGTCATTTTGCGGTAGGGAATACTAACAAAGCTTATAATTATTTAACAAGGGCACTAAAATTAGATAATGACCACGAGGAGGCGTCTTACTATATAAAAAAAATGACAAACTCAGCGCCTATTACAGAATTGCCAAAAAACCTCATAAGACAATATTTTGATTACACAGGTGAATATTTTGTTGAGCATTGGTTGATTGCCAAACAATATAGAGGGCATGAACTTGTACACATGATAATTACAAAAATCTTCAACAACTCCACTTCTGAGCTCAATATACTCGACCTTGGTTGTGGAACTGGAATATGTGGTCATTTCTTGAAAATAAATAGTATTGGAAACCATATAACAGGAATTGACATTTCAAGTAGAATGCTAAATATCGCAAGAGGATGCTTTATAAAAGGTAAGCCTGTTTACAATGAATTAATACATATGGAAATGAAAGAGTTTCTTAAACAAGAGAAAAACCAGCAGTATGATGTAATTATCTTTGCTGAAGTGCTACATTATCTACATGACTTTCAAGAAGAGTTGGAATTAGCAAAAAGATCTACGAGCAAAAAAGGAGTTATTGTATGTTTAATAAGAAGAAAGGAAGGTGAAGGTATTGACTTTGTAAATAAAGGAGACTATTTTCGTCACTCAGAAAGTTATGTTCAACATGTTGCAAAAGAAATAAATATGCAAATAAGTTATATGAGTTACTGTAAAATATATGGCAGTCAGGTTGACGGTATCTTGTTTGCATTACAGCATCAACAAGAAAATCCGAAAAACCTAACTTAAAAATCGCTCAAAATGACTTTTAAGTATCTATATATAATAAAAGAATAAAAGGAACTTTATGAATAACATTACCATTAATTACGCAAAGGACAGCAAATTAACCGACTTTGGAAAAGCAGTTCTATCAGACAGGTATTTAATAGAAAATGAAAGTTATCAAGACCTCTTTGCACGTATTGCTAATTACTATTCTGATAATAAAGAACATGCGCAGCGTCTTTATGACTACATGAGCAACTTGTGGTTCATGCCTTCAACACCAATACTCAGCAATGGTGGCACTAAGAGAGGGTTACCTATCTCTTGCTTTCTTAATGAAACCGAAGACAGCTTGCAGGGAATAGTTGATCTATGGAACGAAAATGTTTGGCTTGCTGCACGTGGAGGAGGCATAGGTAGTTATTGGGGAAATTTACGCTCAATAGGCGAAAGCGTAAAGGGTAGCGGCAAAACATCAGGAATTGTTCCATTTATTGTAGTGCAAAATGCTCTAACGCTTGCAATTAGTCAGGGATCCCTAAGGCGAGGAAGTTCAGCAGTCTACCTTCCTGTATCTCATCCGGAGATAGAAGAGTTTCTAGATTTACGCAAGCCAACAGGCGGTGACCCAAATCGCAAAGCGTTAAATATACATCATGCTGTAACAGTAACAGATAAATTTATGCAGGCTGTTGAGAATGATCAAGAATGGAATTTAATAAGCCCTCACAACAATAAGGTTATTTCAACTGTAAAAGCGCGGGATATATGGATCAAAATATTAACAGCAAGAGTTGAAACTGGAGAACCTTACATTATTTTCCTTGATGCAACAAATAACAATAAGCCAGAATCTTACAAAAAGCTCAACTTAGACATCAAGATGTCAAATCTATGCAGTGAAATAACTTTAACCACAGGTTATGATCACCTGAATAAGTCACGCACTGCTGTGTGTTGTCTATCATCCGTAAACCTTGAGTACTACGAAGAATGGAAAGACAATAAACTCTTCATAGAAGATATAATGCGCTTTCTTGATAATGTATTGGAAGATTTCATAAATAAAGCACCGAATGAAATGCAGCGAGCAAAATATTCTGCAGCCAGAGAACGCAGTATTGGTCTTGGTGTGATGGGCTTTCACTCATTTTTACAAAGCAAAATGGTTCCTTTTGAATCAGTAACAGCACAACAATGGAATAAAAAAATATTTAAGTATTTACGCGAGCAAGCAGATATAGTTTCTAAAAAATTAGCAGAAGAAAAGGGAGCATGTTCTGATGCCAAAGAAGTTGATCTAATGGAAAGGTTTACACACAAACTCGCTATTGCTCCTACTGCCTCGATCTCCATTATTGCAGGTAATACCTCCCCTGGAATAGAACCATACGCAGCAAACGTATTCATACAAAAGACACTTACAGGCTCATTTGTAGTGCGAAATAAATTCTTGCAAAAACTATTAGCAGAAAAAAATCAAGACAATGATAAAATATGGTCTTCAATTTCAACAAACGAGGGTTCCGTTCAGCATTTAGATTTTCTTAGTGAGCATGAAAAATTGACATTTAAAACAGCGTACGAGCTTGACCAAAGATGGATTATAGAACATGCAAGTGATAGAACTTCGTATATTTGTCAATCTCAATCAGTAAATCTGTTCTTACCTGCCAACGTACATAAACGTTACTTGCACAAAATACACATGCTTGCTTGGAAAAAAGGATTGAAGAGCTTATATTACTGCAGATCACAATCAATGCAGAGAGCCGATAAGGTCTCGCATGACATATTCAAAAAAAGTGAAATATTGCAACAAAAAACAGATATTGACTACGATGAATGTCTGTCATGCCAATAGCGGCCTTACTCAAAAAAAGTAGAGAGAAAGTTAAGCAAATGGGTAAATAGACTTCTTGCATAACCATATAACGCACTTTTATTGGGAATAGAAACGAAAAAACTTTCTTGACAAACTCCGCCAGCTCCCTTATCATAAAACTGAAGCTATTTATTTATCTTTGCAATCTGTGCAGGTTAATGACAAAAAACTTAGGGTATTTGGCGTCTCATGTTTAATTTTTCGCACTACGTGCATCGCATGTCTTTAAAAATTTTTAGGTTTTTACCTATATAAGCCGAAACGCGCTTACAAAGCGTTTAAGACAGCAAAAAACGTCAAATTGACAAGGGAGAATTTGAATGCTAGCTACTACGGGGTTTCTTTGCCTTTTTTCCTGCTTAGTAAATTTCTTAAACACTTGCGGTGTAGGTTAGTTGCAAGTTAAAAGCAGCTAAATCGCTCTTAATCAAGCGTTTTAGAATAAAAAAAACGCCGATATTTTAGTACATAGTAAATAGCCAACCACCATGGGGCTTCTTTTGCCTTTTTTTTCACTTGGTAAATTTCTTAAACATTTATGGCTAAACGACAATCGTCATCCCGCTACTTGTTAGCGGGATCTATTGCCGAGATACCGCGAATGAATCGCGGTATGACGGTTCGCGGTGGCATGACGATAAAGTTTATACCTCGTCATCCCGCTGCTTGTTAGCGGGATCTCTTGTTAGCGGCTGAGATACCGCGAATGAATCGCGGTATGACGGTTCGCGGTGGTATGACGGTTCGTGGCAGCATGAAGATAATCCCGCTACTTGTTAGCGGCTGAGATACTGCGGCGGTATGACGTAGATTGCTGTCATTCCGCTAATAGTTAGCGCCGCAGCGGTATGGTGTAGGAAAATTAGCTATATAGCTAACTTGTACCACGCGTTAAAGCTTTTAAACAGGTCTTGGTTTACTTACTCCATTATTTTCTTTATTATCAGATATCATTTTAAATAATATGGAGGAGCAAATTGTCAGCAATTGCCATTATTGATTTTGGTTCACAGTTTACACAGCTTATCGCAAGACAAGTAAGAGGAATGGGTGTTTATTGTGAGATATTTCCAAGCAACATCAGTTTTGAAACAATATCAAAATTCAATGGGTTTATTCTCTCTGGAGGACCACAATCTGTAAATGATGATTGTTCTGAAACAAGTAGAGTAGTACATGAAATTATAAAACTTAATGAGGCAACAAGCGTTCCTATACTTGGAATATGCTATGGACAGCAACTCATTTGTCATTATTTTGGAGCAAAAGTAAAAGAGAGTTTCAAACAGGAGTTTGGTAGAACTAAAATCAAGATACTAAAAGAATCCCCCATTGTAAAGGATACCTGGGATGTTAATTCTGAAGTGGATGTATTAATGAACCATGCGGACAGTGTTGATACTATACCACAGGGATTTACTGTTATCGCATCAGGTGTGATAAATCAAACAATTGCAATGATTGTCAACGAACAGCGGAAGATTTACTGTACTCAGTTCCATCCTGAGGTTAAGCCCACAACAAATGGCAGTAAATTGCTCTCTAACTTCTTGGATATTGCAAATTGCAAAAGAGACTGGACAATGAAGTCGTTTATTGAGGAGCAAAAGGAAAAAATCAAAAATGTAGTAGGAGAGAAAAAAGTAATCGCTGCAGTAAGTGGTGGGGTTGATTCAAGCGTTGCAGCGGCTCTCACACATAAAGCTATAGGAAAACAATTGAACTGTATTTTTATCGATACTGGGTTGTTACGCAAGAACCAAACCATCGCTATGTTGAAAGAGATTCCGATAAATTACGTTGATAAATCAAATTTATTTTTGAGTAGGTTGAAGGGAATAACTGATCCAGAAGAAAAGCGAAAAATTATCGGTAACACTTTTATTGAAGTGTTTGAAGAAGAAGCAAAAAAAATAGGTGATGTGGATTTTTTGATGCAAGGTACCATCTACTCTGATGTAGTTGAGTCAGGGCATGGCTCAAACAACACTAGTACAATTAAGTCTCACCATAATGTTGGTGGGTTGCCAGAAAAGATGAACCTGAAGCTAGTGGAGCCTTTACGCTACCTCTTTAAAGATGAGGTAAGGCTACTTGGAAAAGAAATTGGGCTTTCAGATGAGATAATATTTCAACATCCATTTCCTGGACCTGGACTTGCAGTGAGGATTATAAGTGAAGTCGATGAAGAAAAGGTGCGAATATTGCAAGAAGTAGATGAAATATATATTAATACGATGAAAAATTACGATCTATATGATAAGATATGGCAAGCTTTTGCTGTATTATTACCAATAAAAACTGTAGGCGTTATGGGAGATGGTCGTACGTATGGATATGTTTGTGCTTTAAGGGCTGTAACATCATCTGATGGTATGACAGCCGATGCATTTCCATTTGAAGATAAGGATCAACACTTGCTAGTATTTTGGGATTTTTTACGCAATGTCGGCAGTATAATTGTTAATAATGTTCCCGGAGTAAATAGAGTTGTTTATGATATCACTTCTAAACCACCCGCAACTATTGAGTGGGAGTAAATCAAAAAGATCCCGCTGCTTGTTAGCTGGATCTAGAGATACCGCGAATGAATCGCGGTATGACGGTTCGCGGCAACATGACGATAACCTCGTCATCCCGCTACGTGTTAGCGGGATCTAGAGATACCGCGAATGAATCGCGGTATGACAGTTCGCGGCAACATGACGACAACCTCGTCATCCCGCTGCTTGTTAGCGGCTGAGATACCGCGAATGAATCGCGGTATGACGGTTAATTTTCTTTATTTTGCTTATATAGCTCTTTTTACAATAATCCGAACAGATCATAATATGCTACTGCTCTACCATAGCCATAAGCACATATCTTATCCTATTCGGACTATTGCGAGAAGTGCTATAATTTCCACAAGCAGTGCAAACATAAATGAAGAATACAAATATCCTTTTGGTAATTCTATATGAAATCCATGAAGTATGAGGTACACACCGACAAGTAAAATAAATAAAATGGCGATTATTTTTAACCCTGGGTTAGATTTGATTAACTGGGCGGTATAACTTGATAAAAACAGCATTGCTAGCATGGAAAATGTAAATGCTGTAGCAATTATTACCATGTTATAAGTTAGTGCTATAGCAGTTAATATCGAATCAACCGAAAAAACTAAATCTATTAATATAATTTGTAGCACAACTAAAAAAAATTTTGATTTAACGTTTGCTTTCTTTTTATTTTTCTTACATACAAAGATGTCATCCCGTAACTCCATAGAGCTCTTAACAATAAGGAATAATCCCCCTGCGATCATAAGTAAATCCCTTGCTGATGCAGTGTGAAATATAGGTTTTTGCATTGATAATATAGATGATGTAAAAAATAGTATTACAAAACGCATTAATAGTGCTAATCCAAGGCCCATAAGGCGCACTCTTTCTCTCAGCGCATTTGGTACCTTATCTATTGCTAGAGAAATAAAGATTAAATTGTCTACACTAAGTATAGTTTCAAGTAGTGTAAATGTCAGTAAAGTCCAAGCATCAGTTAGCATTTTTGTTTCAAATTCGGTTCTTCTTACTCTACAATAGATGTGTAAAAATTAAGTGACTTCACTCAGAAGTTTTATAGCAGTTCTCCAGAAAAACAGGATATATAAAGTTCAGCAGCTTCTTCTATTTTCGTTTTTGAGCAAAATCAATAATAAGAGAGTTTCTTATTTTCATGCACGCAAATAAGATAAAGCCTTATTTTCATTTTTAACTTTATTTGAAAATAATATATACTATAAAAATAGTGTGCTCGGTTGAATGAATGTATATTAAAGGATCACCATCAGGCAAAGTATTCGCTGGTTATCAGGCATTTATACCAAGCCCCTTGCCACCAAAATTTGAATGGGACAATGATTTAGTTAATAGTCTTTAAACCCTTACTTTACTATAAGGAAAGTGGTTGAAAACTTAGGTGTCGTATTTACAACAGCCCAAAGAGCAATCGTAAAGCTTGAAGATTTAGGCATCGTTTCACAAACTTCTCAAGGAAAGAGAGATCGGGTTTATTGTGCAACTGATATTTTGAATATTCTAGAAGAACCAACTAAGATTACAGAGAACTTCGATAGCACATTGTAGCTATTGTGATGAATAAATTCAGCAAACAGCAAGCTTAAAGAGTCTGATCCAATGGACATGCTGAACAAAAAGTAAGGAGCTCCTTTTGGAGGATTATATTAACTTATTAATTAATTGCTTGACTTTTAGCAGGATTTATTATATTATTTATTAATGAGTAATGCAATCAAACCAAGGAGGATAGCATGATAAATAATTTGGATTCAATAATTCTTGGAATAAAAGATGGTGAAAAGGCGATTGAAGATTTAAGGGTTGTTCTTAAAAAAAGAAAAGAAGAAGTTATTACTACACAGACATTTAATTACGCTTTACGATGCCCAAAAACTACAAAGGAAGCGATAGTACACGAAATTCTGCTTCATTTTATACAAAATCCTGGCGAGCAATCACTAGAACAAGTGATACAATGCTTAGATAGAGCAATACAATCTGGGATATATGCAAAAAACAACCCAATAAGAAATCTAGATGAAGAATTTCGTACTCATATAAACTTTAAAGATGAAGAGGGAAATACATTACTACATCATGCAGTTATAGGTAATAAAACTGAAGAAATAACCACCCTTCTTGTTACATATAGTGCAAATCCTTTGATACAAAACGCGGATAATAAAATTCCTTCAGATTTAGCTCAAGGAAAAACAAAAGAAGTGCTTATTAAAAGTATGAAAAAACAAGCTCATACGAAAAAAGAAAGCGCTATGATAGGCAGTTTAGTGCCTGGCATAATGATTGGTGGTTTTCTTGGTGTTGTACTTGGAGCTGGTGTGTATGTTGCAGTAAGTCTTTCTGGTGGTATGATACTAGGTGTAATGATAGCATCTGTTCTTGTTGCTAGTATAGCTGTTGGGCTGGCCATGTATTTTTTGAGTCAAGACTATGAACAGGCTAAAGCGATAGAAAAAACTATTAGCACTGTTAGCTCTGTTAGCTCTGAAATATCTGTTGGTGCTGCAAATGGTAAAAATGATAAAGAAGGGCAACAACTTACATAGAAAAAGCTATAGTATTTTTCAAACTAAATAATAAACCTTGTAATTAGGATATTCTGGATTCCAGCGTCACGCGCTGGAATGACAACTGCGTTTTTTGTTTTTTTGTCATCAAATACTCCTACTCTTTATGTCATCCAAGTGTCCTGACTACTTGGATCCAAGAAATTTAATTGTTTTAAATTTTTCCCTCTATACACCTATTTAAAATTTATGTTATCCACATGTGCAATATAATCTATAATAACGTTTATCAATACAATATATTAAAAAATATTATGAGCTTCGTAAAAGAAAAAAACACCCCTGTGATGGAGC
Source organism: Wolbachia endosymbiont (group A) of Pherbina coryleti (assembly GCF_964026875.1). NCBI lineage: Bacteria > Pseudomonadati > Pseudomonadota > Alphaproteobacteria > Rickettsiales > Anaplasmataceae > Wolbachia > Wolbachia endosymbiont (group A) of Pherbina coryleti. The sequence goes on along the minus strand of NZ_OZ034706.1, from coordinate 376,240 downwards.
AGTATTTGAACCTGAAAGCTCAATACAAGGATCATCTGCTATTTTATAGGCTAGGAGATTTTTATGAGTTGTTTTTCGATGATGCTATTAAAGCTGCGAAATTGCTGAATATAGTGCTCACTAAGAGAGGTAATTCGTGTGGGCAAGAAATACCAATGTGTGGAGTGCCAGCACACAGTAGTGAGTCTTACCTGCACAAGCTAATAGATTTAGGATTCAAAGTAGCAATCTGTGACCAATTAGAAACTGCTGATGAAGCAAAAAAGAGGGGCTATAAATCCATAGTAAAACGTGATGTAGTGCGAGTTGTAACTCCAGGTACAATTATAGAAGATTCACTACTGGAGGATAAAAGCAATAATTATCTCGCATCCATAGTTGAACAAAATGACGAATATGCTATTAGTTGGCTTGAATTATCGACGGGAAAATTTTTTCACACTTTAACGAGTTTGAAAGCTCTAGATAGTGATTTATTGCGTATATCACCAAGAGAATTATTAATTTCTGAAAAATTCATTGAGGACGAAAAAATTAGATCGATTTTAAAAAATTATAAAATATCAATTACACAACACGTACAGAGTTTTTTTGAGTATAGTAAATCTCACAGAACGTTATGCGAGTTTTATAAAATCAGGGAACTTGGGAGTATAGGAAATTTCAGCAAAGTAGAAATCATGGCGTGCGGTGCACTGCTTGAATATGTCAGAGTAACACAAAGGGGCTCCATTCCAAGGCTTGAATTCCCGAAAACCTATAAGCAACAAAATTTCATGCTTATTGATTCTTCAGCAAGGAGAAATCTTGAGTTATTCTCAACTCAATTTGGTGAAAAGAAAGGTTCACTAATTTCAGTTATTGATCACACAGTTACAGCTTCTGGTGGACGCCTGCTCAAACAAATGCTCGCTTCACCACTTGCTTGCTCCAAGGCAATCAATTTGAGGCTCAGCACCGCTCAATTTTTTGTAAATAATCATGATTCACGCAAAAAAATACGAGAGATATTATCTAACATTCCAGATATTGAAAGGTCTTTATCGCGCTTAATACTAGGGCGTGGTTCACCAAAGGATATGAACCTATTAAAAATAGGCCTAGGAAAAACTTTAGAGTTGTCTGAGTTTCTGTCTACCTTGCATAATTATTGTTTAAGTGAAAAATCAGAAATTAACTCTCAGATGTCATTCCAGTGCTTGACCGGAGAAAAGGAACCAGTGTCTACTACTCAGGTGATAAGTAGTGACGAGAGTGAACTCAGCACAATACATAAGAGCCTTGGCAATCATAAAGACTTATTTGAACTGTTAAATAGTGCTATACTCGATAATAACCTCAGTTCCGTGAAAGAAGGAGGATTTATTCACTCAAAATACAACTCAGAATTATCTGAGTTATCCTACATATTAAATAATAGTAATAAACTAATAACCAAACTCCGTGAATCTTATCGCGACCTAACTGGCATTGCCGCACTCAAAATATTACACAACAACATACTTGGTTATTACGTTGAAGTGTCGGCAAATCACAAAATAACTTCGGATATATTTATTCATAGGCAAAGCTTAGCAAATAGCATGCGCTACACTACTAATGAATTGAAAGAACTAGAAAATAAAATTCTTACGGCACGTGATGCTGCAATCGGCTTAGAAATGAAAATTTTTAGTGAACTGTGTAGTGAAGTTGCTAAAGAGTCTGAAAAAATTGCTCTTGCTGCAAATGCTTTGGCAAAACTTGATATTAGAACCGCATTTGCAGAGCTTGCAGTGCAAAATAATTACGTAAAACCCATTATTGATGACAGCAAAGAGTTCAATATCTGTAGCGGAAGACATCCAGTGGTTGAAGTTAACGATAAATTCATTGCAAATAGCATCAATTTAGCTGGTATACATCTAATTACTGGTCCTAATATGGCTGGAAAAAGCACTTTCTTGAGGCAAAACGCTCTCATTGCAATTTTAGCTCACATGGGGTCATTTGTGCCAGCAGAGAGTGCACATATTGGAGTGATTGACAAGATATTCAGCAGGGTTGGCGCAACGGATAATATAACAGCTGGTTATTCTACCTTCATGGTAGAGATGATCGAAACAGCAACGATAGTAAATCAGGCAACGGACCGTTCCTTGGTGATACTTGATGAAATTGGTAGGGGCACAGGGGTGTATGATGGATTATCTATTGCACAGGCGGTGATTGAACATATTCACAATGTAAATAAGTGCCGCGCCATTTTTGCAACTCATTATCATGAATTAACTAAAGTAAGCAAATACTTGAAGAACGTGAAATGTTTTTGTGTAAAAATAAGAGAGTGGAACGGAGAGGTTATCTTTCTACATGAAGTAATTGAAGGCATTGCAGATGAGTCATATGGAATACATGTAGCAAAACTTGCTGGTTTTCCTGATTCTGTTTTAAATAGAGCAAGTGAAGTGTTTGAGGAGCTGAAGGCTTGAATCATTATTATAAGTGAAGAATTACCTATACAATCGTGGTAGTAGCTATAGAAACGAAAAACTTACTTGACACCCTTCGCCAGCGCCCTTATCATGATAGTGAAGCTATTGTATTTGCTTTCGCCAATCTGCAGATTAAAAGGTAAGGATTACTTAATGTATCGGCGTCTTATGTTCAATTTTTTGCAGTATATAGATACTGTATGTCTTTACAAAACTTCATCTACGTCTAGATTTTTATCTAAATAAGCTGAACGCGCTTATAAAGCGTTACAAGACATCAAAAAATGCCAATACTCGACAGAGATAGTAAAAGACTAGCTAACTCGGGGATTCTTTGTCTTTTTTTCTGCTTAGTAAATTTCTTAAACATTTGCAGCGTAAGTTAGTTGCAATTAAAAGCAGCTTAATCTTGCTTGTCAAGAGTTTAAAACATAAAAAACGCCAATATTTTAAAGCGGATAATAACCCCAGGGCTTCTTTTGCCTTTTTTTTTATTCGGTAAATTTCTTAATATTTATAGCTAAACGACAATCGTCATCCCGCAGCGGGATCTAGAGATACCGCGGCGGTATGACGTAGGACTGCTGTCATCCCAGTGCTCCTTTTTTTGTCATCCCAGTCTGGGATCTATTTTGCATGTAACTCCAATTGTGTTTTGGCATAAAACGCGACGCGTATTAGACTTATTTGCAAGCAAAGCTTGCTAGATCCAAGTAGTCAGGGCACTGGGATGACAGGAGAAGGAAGCACTGGGATTGGGATGGAAAAGGCTATTTGTGTGATGCCAATGAGTGATAGAAAGTTCTGCAAGAAGTCATTAATTGCAAAAATTTAATATAAGTGGTAAAGTAGAACCACTGAATAAAAAACATATGTTAATTAATACAACGTCGGAGCTGGAGGACATATGTGAGGGTTTGATAGCAAAAAAGCCAAAATTTATAGCAGTTGACACGGAGTTCATTAGAAATAATTTAATCTACTACCCAAAATTATCGTTAATTCAAATTTCTTACGGAGAGAAGAGTTTTATTGTAGACGCATTAGTGCCAGAAATTGATTTATCATTCATTAAGAAAATAATGCTAAATCAGGGGATAACCAAAGTGTTTCATAGCTGCCGGCAGGATATAGAATCCTTACTCACTGTGTTTAAATGTATTCCCACTCCCATTTTTGATACCCAAGTTGCTGCTATGTTTTGTCATTATTATCATGACTTTATTGGTTACTCAAAAGTAGTGGAGCAATATCAAGGAATAGCACTGGATAAAATTAAAGCTAAAAATTCAGATTGGTTAAGGCGTCCGTTGTCCGAAGATCAGTTAGATTATGCAGTAAACGACGTGGTACACCTATATGACCTATACCAAATATTGTGCAATAAACTTGAAGAAAATAATAGGATGGGTTGGTTTCAAGAGGAGATGGAATCAATAGTTGATATAAATAAGTATTTACATAGCCCAAAAGATGCATGGAAGAGGATTAAATTTAATTATGAAGTAAATCCAAGATTGATACTAACTGTTAAAGCAGTTAGTGAGTGGCAAGAAACCTTAGCACAGCGCTATAATATGAACCGTAATAAAATAATCAATAATGCTGTAATAGCTGGTTTTATTGAAAAAAATATAGAGCATGTTGATGAGATTTTAGATGATCTCAAGAGGAATGCAAAAAATATAAAAGATGCGGATTTACTAGAGTTTGTGAATATTTTTAATGAAAATGAGAGAAATTGGATGCAGCAAAACAACACCTTATCGAGTAATTATGACAAATCTGTACTTGATATACTCTCAATTATTTTAGATAGTAAATGTAAAGAAAGTAACATATCAAGGAAATTAGTTTCTTCAAAAGATGAGTTAACCGGGTCAATATCTGGACAGACAGATAAATTATTCAAGGGATGGAGATATGATTTTTTTGGCAGGTCAGTTGAATCATTTTTGAACACAAGCTCAAAATTTGAGATTTCAGCAGTGAAATCCGCAAATAATATAACCAAAATTCAGAGTAATTTAGTGGAGAATAACTGTTGCTAAAGTAACTTAGATTTATCGACAATCGTCATCCCGCTACGTGTTAGTGGCTAAGAGATACCGCGGCGGTATGACGGTTAAGTAGGGTGTCATCCCAGTGCCTTGACTACTTCGATCCAGGAAAATTGATTGTGCACTATACAACATAAAAGCTGGATTCCAGACTGGAATGACACCACCTACAAATTGCAATGTTCGTATAGTTATGTGCTTGACACTGGGATCTAGAAAATCTAGTTAATATATATAGAGAAACCTTAGCTATAGTTTCGAAAGAAGTCTAATGTGTTTTTGTTATATGATTATAGGTCTAACAGGCGGAATTGGGGTAGGAAAGAGCTTTGTAACTAATTGCTTTCAAGAGTTTGGTGCTGCTGTATTTGATGCTGATTCTGTTGTACACCAACTTTATAAAGTGGATAAAAGCATAATAAGTTATGCAGAGAAAAATTTTCCTGGAGTGGTAGTAAATGGTGAAATAGATAGAACAGTACTGTCTAAATATTTCTTAGCCTACGATGAAAATTGGAAACAATTTCAATCTTTGGTTCACTCTGCTGTGCTGCGTGAATTAGAATTTTTTATTGCCAAGGAAAAAAAGATCGATAGAAAACTTTTAGTTTTAGATGTGCCACTTCTATTAGAAACAAAATTTTATTTATATTGCGACCTTATTGTTTTTGTTCATGCAGATAGCGTTGTGCAAGCTCAAAGACTTAACGAACGCAACATAGATAAAGAAAAGCTTAATCTAATCTCCGATGTTCAGTTATCTATTGAGGAGAAAAGGAAGATGAGTGACTTTATTATCGATACCAGTGTAAGCAAAGAGTATGTTTTTTCTCAAGTAAAAGATATAGTGGATTCATTAAACCTAAACACGTAGCTCTACGTCATACCGCCGCGGTATCTCTAGATCCCGCTAACAAGCAGCGGGATGACGGTTGTCAGGATCCCAGCAGCCTCCCTCCCCTGTCATCCAAGTAGCCCCCTATGGTGTCATCCCAGTGCCCAGACACTGGGATCCAGGAAAATTGATTGTGCACTATAGCAACATTTTTGATCAAAAACTGGATTCCAGTGTCAAGCACTGGAATGACACCCTTCCGATGGGAACTGCTCTCAAACTACAACAGCGTGAGTAGCTATAGAAGCTTTAATGATACAAGAAAAAATAAACAGCTATCATTTTTTCAGTAATTAAGTAAAATAGAGTGAAAGATTGCGAGGAAGTTTTGAAAAATAAGATAAAAAAGATAGTAATTTCAGGAAAGGAAGTGTGGCCAATCATCGAGGGCGGCAAAGGCATTGCAGTTAGTGATGGAAGATCAAGCGGAGCATTTGCTGCAGCAGATGCTGTGGGTACATTTTCTGGTGCAAATGCTAAGCTTATTGATGATAATGGCGAGTTAGTGCCACTAATTTATAAAGGCAAAACAAGAAATGAAAAGCATAGTGAATTGATTGAGTATAGTATTGAAGCTGGAATTAGTCAGGCAAGAATAGCAAATGAAATATCAAAAGGTCATGGAAGAATACACATGAATGTACTTTGGGAGATGGGAGCAGCAGAACGCGTGCTTCATGGCATATTGGAAAGAGCAAAAGGCTTAGTTCATGGTATTACCTGCGGTGCTGGTATGCCTTATAGGCTTGGGGAAATTGCAGCTAAATATCAGGTTTATTATTACCCTATTATCTCATCAGTGCGTGCTTTTAAAGCATTATGGAAACGTACTTACCAAAAAATATCTTCCTATTTGCTTGGTGGAGTAGTGTATGAAGATCCATGGCTTGCTGGAGGGCACAATGGACTGAGTAACAGTGAAGACCCAGAGCTACCACAGGCTCCATTTGAAAGAGTTGCAGAGCTTAGATCTTTCATGAACGAGATCGGTCTTTCAGAAACACCAATTGTTATGGCAGGAGGAGTGTGGCATTTGAAAGATTGGGAACATTGGTTTGACAATCTGCAAATTGGACCAATAGCTTTTCAGTTTGGCACTCGTCCACTTTTGACGAAAGAAAGCCCAATTTCTGCAGAGTGGAAAAAGAAGCTACTCACTTTAGAAGAAGGTGATGTATTTTTAAATAAATTCAGTCCAACAGGGTTTTATTCATCTGCGGTGAGGAATAATTTTATACGTGAGTTACAGGAACGAAAATTACATCAAGTAAATTTTTCAGAAAATGCCAGCGAAGAATCCAATAGTGAATTTGCAATGGGTAGCAGAGGTAGGAAGATCTACCTTACTGCAAAAGACAAAGAACTGGCAAATACATGGACTAAAGCAGGGTACACAGAAGCAATGAAAACCCCAGATTCAACTGTTATTTTTGTGACGCCAGATAAATTTAAACAAATAAGAGAAGATCAAATCAATTGTATGGGATGTTTGAGCCATTGTGTGTTTAGCAATTGGAAAGATCATGGTGACCATTCAACAGGACGAAAGCCAGATCCGCGTAGTTTTTGCATACAAAAAACACTGCAAAACGTTATACACGATGGTGATATTGAGAACGAACTCATGTTTTCCGGGCACAATGTGTACAAATTTAAGCAAGATCCATTTTATGAGAATGGCTACGTACCGGCAGTAAAAGAACTGGTGGAAAGGATATTGACTGGGTATTGAGTCAGTGACCTTACCCAGAAAAAGTGGAGAGAAAGTTTGGAATGTTTTTTACAAAAAGAATGATGCATCAAATTGTTCTGGAATGCAATAGTTATAGCTCTTTTTACAATAATCCGAACAGATCATAATATGCTACTGCTCTACCATAGCCATAAGCACATATCTTATCCTATTCGGACTATTGCGAGAAGTGCTATAATAGTGACGTTGTTTGTTATAAAAAATTTCTATGTATTCAAATATTGCAGTTCTAGTTTGTTGAGCAGAGTGTTGTGAAGTATCAATAAGTATTTCTCTTTTCAATGAGCTAAAGAAGCTTTCTGCAACAGAATTGTCGTAACAACAGCCTTTATTACTCATCTATATTCTTTACAGCTAAGAGATATTGATACCCTTGCGCAGTATATTGTGAACCTTGGTCACTGTGCAGCAGTAGATTTTTAACAGGTTTACGCCTATTAATGGCCATTAATAAAGAGTTCATAACCAATTGTTTATTTATTGCACTACTCATTAACTACCATACGTGAGAATTATTGCTGCCAAATATAGCCATCCCTCCTTGGTTTTGATGTAAGTAATCCCATACTTTATTTGGTTGATCAACAATAAAGTTTTGATCTAATATATTGGGAGCTACAGCTCTATTATCTGTTTGTTGTTTTTTAATTTTAAACTTTCTTCTCAGTATAGCCCTGATGTCATTTTTCTGCATAATACTTTGCACCGTTTTCAAATTGCAACTTTTACCCAAAGCCTTCAATTCAGCATGAATTTTAGGAGCTCCATATCTACATTTAGAAACTTGATATATTTTTTGAATAGCTTCGAGTAGCTCTTTATTTGCTGATTCTCTACTGCTTATTTTTCTTGTGGTCCACTTATAGTAGCCACTAGCAGAAAATCCTACATAATTCCTGTACTTTATAGCAGTTACTATATAAAAAAATATTTTACTCTTTTTGACTGGCCAGGGCTTTTTTTTAAATGTCTCTTTCCCTTGTTACTCTTGCTTTGTAAATCAAACCTCTCTTTGTCATAAGGTGCTACATCTGGAAATGCATTTGCCGCTGACTTTTTTTCGTTATATTTCTTCATCCATTTTCCTAATACACTATCCCTTATTCCTAGATCTCTTGCTACTTTTGCAACTGGTTGACCTACCTTTCTTTGTTCATTTGCCAGCTTAACAGCTTCCAATTTGAATTCTGCTGTATATTCTCTTACCATTTCTAATCCTCCAAAATTTTATTTTACCCAAAAAAACTCTTTTCTTTCTCTCCACTTTTTCTGGGTAAGGTCAGTTTACTGGCCTCTCCATGAGTGAGATTGAAAAATTAAGTGGAAATCTGTGAACGGTTACCTTGGATGACAGAAAAGAGTGTTGGAAGGAGGCAATATTAAAAACTTAATTTCAGTCCAGCCAAGAACACATAACCAGAGTTGTTATTTTCTATTTTAGGCTCTTTTGTACTAAACTTTACAATATCGAAATAGTATGAAGTACCTAAAAAAAGAGAATTTTCAAGACTTAAAGCATATGATGTTAACTCGTTTGTACCTTCGCCTGCAATATCCCTACCACTACTAAAATATGTTAAGCTCGATTTGTAAGAATCAGAACGGTAAGCGATACCTGCATTCATATAATACGTATTATTTGTTTCAGGATTACGCTTCTCACCAGATTTACCACCATTACCATACGAAAAAATGCAATCAAGATCGAACAATTTTAGCTTCAAACCAAAATTCCAGTGTAGTAATTGATTGCGGCATTCATAATTTTTAGAAGTCCCATCTGAGCAATCAGTTAAATTTTCTCTTGCAAATTCACCAGTTAAGGCAGTAGTAAAACCTATATCATCTGACAAGCTGTTTTTATAGGAAAGGCCAGCAGCAATTAAATTGCTGTACTGTAAGTTATTTTTTCCTGGAACATAACTGAATCCGAGTTGAAAGTTATAGATTTCAGGGGAGATGTAGTTAATTGATGATTGTTTTAACCCTAGTTCGAGTTCATTATAATCGCTATAAATATTGGGCTTGACCCAGAACACCTTGTCTTGATCATATCCAGGGTCACCATCCTTTTTATGATCACCGCGCAAATTTGCATAGTTTGTCCAATGACCATTTACTCCTCCAGCAGCTGCATAAATTTTTGAAGTGTTAATTAACATGCTCTGACCAACTAAACTTCTTTTACCATATTCAATTGATCCAAGTTCCTGGTTTTTTATGATAAAATACCATTCCTCCATGTCTAACTTTTCTATGTCTAACGCTTTTAGGTTTGCAATACCAGAAACCCCTGCCTTAACATTAACCCCCATTTGAGTATTTGGATAAACTTGCTGTAAATAAAGAAAGCGCAAGTATGAATAACTTGAAGTTTTATCCTTAGGCTTAGCATTGAAAGAATCTCTGTTGAAGGCGTAGCCGAATCTCAAATCTATTTTTCCGTCTAGTTCTGCATAAAATATTTCCTTATCCAAAATTGTTTTAGAGCTAGCACTATTCTGCAAAAACAATGATGAAAGCAGTGCTACCAGGTAGTACTTTAACTTCATAAATAAACTTAAATCTTTATAAAAATTTAAGTTTAAACTCAATATAAATAAAAAACAACTTTTCAGAAGGCACCGCTGGTAGATTTTGCTGCCTGTTTTTGAGCTATATTCCCATAAATTATTGATACACTTGGTAATTTTTGCATTAATAACTGCTTATTAATGGCAGAATGTATACGATTAATTATTTTAGATGTACTTTTTACATCGCAGTTAATCAAAACAAAAAGCACTTTATTCTCATCAATATACCCTAGAAAATCATCACTACGGCAATTTTTATAAAAATGTTCTATGATAACTTTCAGTGCATCATTTGTCTCGCTACAGCTACTATTTAAGCCAATTATTCCTATAGCTGCATTAATTTGATGTTGAAAGGCGAAATTCAATATAACGTATAACTCTAGAATAGTGGACTCATTGCCCGGTATATCGAATAAGTCATGGTTTTTATATTTCTTACCCATTAGATATTCATCTCTAAAGATTCCTAATTTATGGGACAAACTGATATCACGTATTAACAGCTCATAATTTATTTTATTACTGGCAAATTGTGCAGTGCGGAAAACTTTTACTTTTGTCCTGATATCTTCTCCTTTAGCATCAGTTAAGGAAAAATCTATCACTTTAGGTAATATATCAAGTAAATCGTGCCCATTTTCGGTATACTCTAAATAATTCTTCATGTCGTCAGCTGCTCTTGCACTTAAAATATTGATTAACGGCTTATTAAGTAAATTCCCTTCCTCGTATTTTAACAAATTCCTTGCGGCTTGATTGAGCCCTAAAATTAACACGTTTTTTTTCTTATTATCCTGACAAACAGATACCACAGCATCATCTTTTCTTCTTGCAGTTATGAAATCATCCATACTTTCATTCTATACAGCGTATTTATAAGTATAATAAGATTATATTAAGATTTACTTACTTATTGATATGCTTAATTAGGTATAGACAAAATGTCATACGGGATGGCTTTGTTGTAGAAGAATCAAGATTACTGTTTATAGACTTCAAGTTACTGCAAAAAATATTTTAAAACACAGTGATATCTTGACTTTACCTAGTTAATATTCCAAATTATAAAAAAACAGATAGTTCTATGACGACAAGTCTATTACAAGGCAAAAAGGGATTAATAACCGGAATAATAAATAAGAGATCAATAGCATACGGTATAGCAAAAACTCTCTCAGAGCACGGAGCAGAACTTGCAATCACCTACCAGAATGAAATAATAAAAGAAAAACTATCACCAATAGCAGATGAACTAAATGTGGAGCTAATATTACACTGCGACGTTTCAAATGAAAAAATCATAGATAACGCTTTCGAAATAATAGAGAAAAAATGGGGTACTCTTGACTTTTTGGTGCATGCAATAGCATTCTCCGATAAAAATGAGTTAGATGGTAAATATGTCAATACTTCACTGGATAACTTCCTCAATGCAATGCATATATCGTGCTATTCTTTCACTGCTTTAGCACAAAGAGCTGAAAAAATGATGTCAGGTGGTGGTAGTTTACTTACTTTATCTTATTATGGCGCTGAAAAAGTTATGCCAAATTATAACGTTATGGGTTTATGTAAAGCAGCACTTGAAGCAAGTGTAAAATATATAGCATGTGATCTCGGGCCACAAAATATCAGAGTAAATGCAATTTCCGCTGGTCCAATCAGAACTTTAGCATCTTCTGGAATAAGCGATTTTCACTTCATATCAGAATGGAATAGAAATAATTCTCCGCTCAGACGCAATGTTACAATAGAGGATGTTGGCAAGGCAGCGCTATACTTATTAAGCGATTTAAGTAGTGGCACTACTGGAGAAATTTTGCACGTCGATTCAGGATATAACGTTGTGGGAATGAAGGTGGTTGACTGAGATCTAAATCCTTAATTCAAAGCGCTAGTTCCTTCGGGTTCATACACAACTCTATCAGGAGTTTTGTGACTGTGATTGCAGAAAACATCGAACATAAAATTCCTATTGATAAAGTGACAGAAAAGCCTCTAATTGCTCCGCTGCCAATAATGAACATTATTCCTGCAGCAATTAATGTAGTGATATTTGAATCCAGTATTGTCTTTATAGCGTTTTTAAACCCTTCTTCAATAGCACGTTCCACTCTCTTGCCAGATTTTATTTCCTCACGAATTCGCTCAAATATTAAAACATTTGCATCCACCGCCATACCGACAGTGAGTGCAATACCGGCAATTCCAGGTAAAGTTAGAGTTGCTTCAAGCAGAGTGAGAATTGATAATATAAGAACTACATTAGAAAAAAGTGCAACAGAGGCCAATACACCTAATTTGCCGTAAGTGATGATTATAAATAAAGCCACGGCTATAATAGAGATTGTTGCTGCCATTTCCCCTGCCTTTATTGATTCTTCTCCAAGACTTGGGCCAATGTTTTTTTCTTCAATTATTTTAAGTGGTGCTGGCAGTGCTCCAGATTTTAAAAGTATTGCAAGTTCGCTTGCTTGTTTTTCAGTGAAATTACCGCTAATTTCTCCCTCTCCATTTAAAATTGGCTCACGTATTGTAGGTACTGTTAAGACTGTGTTATCCAGAACAATTGCAAAAGGTTTTCCCACATTTTCTTTAGTGATTTTTGCGAATCTTTTACTCGCTATGCTGTCAAATTTAAAATGCACTGTTGGTTTACCTAAGTGACCAAATCTAACTGATGCGTTAACCAGCGAATCACCACCTATTTCAGTTTTGCGGAATATTGGATAAGAATTACCTAAAGAATCCTTGAGCATGACAGTGGTTTCATGGTCTATATCCTGCACCTTGGCTATGTTAGTGTTTGCCAAATGAAAAGCTAGCTTAGCAGTTTTGCCAAGCAGAGATTTTATCTGCTTGGTATCTTCTACTCCAGGCACCTGCACTAATATTTTATTCTGCCCTTGTTTTTGAACGCTGACTTCCTTTGTGCCAAGTTTGTCCAAACGGCGCTGGACATTGTTTATTGATTCTGCAGCTACTTCACTGATCAAAGAATTTTTATAATGGGGTTTATACGAAATGAGAATTGAAGAATCTTTTCTATTTAGCTCTAAATTTGGATTTATCGCATTAATCAACACAGATGCTTTTTTATAATCATCAATATTATTTAAAGTTATAACGCTATTTTGTACGTTAGATTCAATATTTTTTGTTAGCAATGTCTCTTTTATTTCGTTAGCTAGCATGCTTAGCTTTTCCTTAAAATAGAAGTCTAAGTCTATGTTTAAAAGCAAAGATGCCCCTCCTTTCAGGTCAAGGCCTAAGTTTATTCTTTTTTTCGAAATAAAAAGCTTATTATCAAAGAAATTTGGCAGTGTTATGTATAAAGCAAATAAACAGATGCATAATACTGAAAAAGATTTGACTATAAGTCTGTTATACATAAGTTGTAGGTTTAAAATTGTAATAATTGATTGTAAGTTAAAAATAGATTTTTGTAAAATTCTCTATTTGACCTTACCCAGAAAAAGTAGAGAGAAAGTTAAGACGTTTTTATCATGAGAATAAATTGTGCAGGAATGCAATAGTTAATAGTAGAATGTCTACGTTATTTGTTATAAAAGATTTCTATGTATTCAAATATGGCAGTTCTGGTTTGTTGAGCGAGAAGTATCAATAAGCAGCTCCCTTTTAAGTGAACTTTTCTGCAACAGAGTTATCGTAACAACAGCCCTTATGGCTCATGCTGGAAATGATGTTTTTTGTATTCAATAGAAATTGGTAATTTTGAGAGGTATACTGTGACCCTTGATCGCTATGTAACAGCAGATTTTTATCGGGTTTGCGTTTATCAACGGCCATCAATAAAGAATCTATAACTAATTATCATGTTACTCATTAACCACCATGCGTGAATATAGGTCAATTATTGCCGCCAACAACCTTCTTTAGTTTTTATGTAGGTAATCCCAAACTTTATTTGGCTGATCAGTAGTAAAATTTTGATCCAATGTGTTCGGAGCCACAACTCGGTTGCTTATTTGCTGTTTTTTATTTTTGAACCTTCGTCTAAACTTGGCTTTAATGCCATTTTCTTGCATAACACTTTCTACTGTTTTAATTTTTGCCTAAAGCTTTTAATTCAGCGTGAATTTTAGGGGCTCCATATCTGCATTTATAGCACTTCTCGCAATAGTCCGAATAGGATAAGATATGTGCTTATGGCTATGGTAGAGCAGTAGCATATTATGATCTGTTCGGATTATTGTAAAAAGAGCTATAGAAGCTTGATGTATTTTTTGAATATCTGCTAGAAGCCCTTCTTTTGCTAATTCTTTACTGCTTTTTTCCTTAGCAACCCATACCACCAGTACAAAACCCTACATAGTTCCTGTGTTTTATAGCAATTTCTATATAAAAGAATACTTTACTCTTTTTCTTTGCCCAGGGCTTTTTTTAAGATGTCTCTTTCTCTTATTAGCTCTTTTTTTAGATCAAATCTTTCTTTGTCATAAGGAGCCTTTGCCTGGAAATGCGTATGCTCCAGACATTTTTCCATCATATTTTCTTACTTAACATACTACCATCTATACCTAGATCTTTTGCTATTTTTGTACTTGCTTGACCTGTTTCTTTAACCAGCTTAACAGCTTCTAATTTGAATTCTGCTGTATATTCTCTTCTATTTGTCATATTTTGAAAAAACGTTTTATTTTACTCCAAAAACGTTTTAACTTTCTCTCTACTTTTTCTGGACTACTCCGAATCGGTTGACAAATTGGACGTTTGATAAGCATAATTTGGAGCTTCTTGTGTAATGACTATATCATGAGCGTGACTCTCTCTTAATCCTGATGCAGTAATAGTAACAAATTTACAATTTTTTTTCATCTCTTCTATATTCCTATTACCAGTATACCCCATTGCAGCTTGCAATCCGCCAATCAATTGATGGATTACTCCTGAAGCTGGACCTTTGAATGGAACTCTTCCTTCCACTCCTTGTGGAACTAATTTGAGTTTTGAATCTTTATCTTGAAAATAACGGCTAGCTGAACCTCGTTTCATTGCACTAATAGATCCCATTCCTCGATAGCCTTTATATGCTCTGCCCTTATACATAATAATCTCACCTGGGCTTTCGTCAGTGCCAGCAAAAATCGAACCAATCATCACAGAGTCAGCACCAGCTGCAATAGCTTTTGCAACATCTCCTGAGTATTTTACCCCACCATCAGCAATTAGTCTGACGTTTCTTGCTCTACACGCCTCTGCAACATTCTTGATTGCAGAGAATTGTGGCACACCAACACCTGTAACTATTCTGGTTGTACAGATTGATCCTGGTCCTATTCCAACCTTCACTGCATCAACACCCGCATCAATCAACGCTTCAGCAGCCTCCTTTGTTGCAATGTTTCCGCCAATTAATTGCATATTAGGATACATCTTTTTTATTTCCCTAATGGTATTGATAACGTTTTCGGAATGACCGTGAGCAGTATCCACAACAACTACATCAACTTCTTCTCCGATCAAAGCTTCACATCTTTCTATACCATCTTTTTTACCAGTGCCAATTGCAGCGGCAACTCTTAGCCGCCCTTTACTGTCTTTACATGAATTTGGGTATCTATTGTATTTTTCAATGTCTTTAACCGTAATTAAACCTATACAACAAGAATTTTCATCTACGACCAAAAGCTTTTCTATTCTATTTTCATGCAACAATTTCATTGCTGAGGCACTATTCACTCCCTGCTCCCGCACTGTCACTAACTTATCTTTTGTCATCACTTCGGAAACTTTTACATTCATGTTCTGGTCTTCAATAAATCTCACATCTCGGTTAGTTAAAATTCCAACTAACTTGCGTTGATCGACTACAGGAATGCCAGAATAATTGTGCTCTCTCATTAATGAAATTGCTTCCGCAACTGTTTTATCCGGTGAAATCGTAATTGGGTTATACACGATCCAACTTTCATATTTTTTCACCCTTCTTACTTCTAAAACTTGTTCATCTATTGATAAATTCTTATGTATGCAACCTATCCCTCCATGTTGGGTAATAGCTATTGCAAAGTCCGATTCAGTAACAGTATCCATTGCAGAGGATATGAGAGGGATATTTAGTTCTATACTATTTGTTAAATAAGTTTTTGTATCTGCATCGCAAGGCAATATATTAGAATAGGCTGGCAAAAGAAGTATATCGTCAAACGAATAACAAGCTTCCATTTTTTTCATAGGCTTTATTTAAAGCTTATACGCCAATTAATTAAATTGCAATAGGCAAAATTAGCTAGGAGCCTTTAATTGTATAGCTCTAACTGTTTTTAGGAGATAGAAAAGCTATATGGTTGCTAATACATTTTATTGCAAAATAAGCATTCTACATTATTTGCCAGCAAACAAAACTGCTCAATAGTTAAGTTTTCTGGACGCTGGTTTCCGCTCAATTTAGCGTTTTCAAGGACAGTTTCAGCGTGGTTCGTTATATTTTGCAAGCTATTTCTCAGCATCTTTCTTCTTTGAGCAAAAACAGCACGTGTTAATTTTATTAAGGTTTCCAAGTTTACTACAAACTTTGGGGTAGGCAAAGGATTTACTGTAATTACTGAAGAATGTATTTTTGGTCTTGGAAAAAACTCTTTAGGTTCAATATCAAATTCCTTTTTTATATCACATAGTAACTGGCTTAGCACTGATAAGGAACCATAATCTTTAGAATTGGGTCTTGCCGTAATGCGATCTGCTACCTCTTTTTGAAACATTAATGTCAAGTTCGTAAAAAATTTTATATTATTTAACCACTTTAAAAATAACACTACCGAGATATTGTAAGGCAAGTTAGCAATAACTTTAACTGGGCGCTCTATCAGCTCTTCTTCTGTAACATGCAGTGCATCCGCTTCTATAATTCTATACTTTCCTTGATGCTCATTTAGCAGTTGGTCATGGTGTTTTACTAAATCTCTATCTTTTTCTATAGAAAGTAGAGACTTTGGATTATGCACCAATATTTCTCTTGTTAATGCACCATATCCAGGACCAATTTCAATGACATTAAAATTTTCCAGACTACCAGCTAAAGCGACGATTTTTTTTGTTATCTCACTCGATAAAATAAAATTTTGCCCTAGACTCTTTTTTGGCTTCAGTAAAAATTTTTTCATATTATTTTCATTATACAGTATTTTAAAAATTAGTTGACGAAAATTCATTGATAATTGTATATTATTAATGTGTTTAACGCCGGCTTAGCTCAATTGGTAGAGCAACTGACTTGTAATCAGTAGGTTGTCAGTTCAAGTCCGACAGCCGGCACTCTCACTCATATAAGTAAAGTTGATGTCCTTTTTAATAGTAGCAAATTGGAAAATGAATGGAATGCGTTCTTCATTTGTTGACTTTATAGGCAAACTTAACGACAAGAGCAACGAAATTACCTCTAAATTAGTAATTTGCCCTCCTTTTACGTCATTTCCAAGCAGTATAGAGTTGAACAATAATATTAATATAGGAGCACAGAATTGCCATCAGAAAAAGTCCGGTTCTTACACAGGTGAAATTAGCGCAGAAATGTTAAAAGAACTAGGGTGTACTTACGTAATACTGGGGCATTCTGAAAGGGCTAATGAAAAAGATAGTGAAATAAAACTTAAGTCCAAAACATCAATAGAATTAGGCTTACACCCAATTATCTGTGTAGGTGAAAATTCAGAAGATTATAAAAGTGGAAAAACAAATGAGGTAATAGAATATCAATGTAAAAACCGTTTGCCAACACATGGTAAATATACCGTAGCATATGAGCCAATATGGGCAATAGGTACAGGTCATATGCCAAATAATGATGCAATTACTGAGGTGATAGAGGTAATAAAATTGTGTACTGGTAAAAAACACATTATATATGGTGGTTCAGTTAGTTCAGAAAATATAGAAAATTTGTTAAATATTTCAAATTTATCAGGAGTTTTAATTGGCAGTGCAAGCTTAGATTTCGATCACTTTTATAAAATTATACAACAAGTTGAAAAAAAGTTTTCTCTTATCAATTCTAAAATCAGCAACTAAGAATCCTATGATAAATGTCATCATTCCAGTGTCAAGCATATATCTGTACGAACATCTAGTATAGCTAAAGTAATCTAGAAAATTAACGATATTTTATTCCCCGGTGAACGCTCTATTTTGTTTTCCAACTCTAGTTCCAAAAGAGCCATTAGAGCTATGTTGGTAGAAAGTCCGCTTGCTAATATAAGTTCATCTATATCAACAGGTACAGAGTTAATATGATCAACTATAACAGATTTTGCCTGTTGTAATTTTTCTTGTTTTTGGTTAACAAAATGGTGCTCAACATCAAATAGGTTTTTTTGCTGCGGAGGTAAACTAAACCTAATACTCTCTATTATGTCATCAGCGGATTCGATAAGCTTAGCACCGTTTTTAATTAAATAATTACTACCACTACAGCGTGAATCTAAAGGGAAACCAGAAACTGCAAACACCTCTCTCCCTTGATTTAAAGCAAAATCTGCTGTTATTAGAGAGCCAGAACGTTTCGATGCTTCAATCACTGCAACACCCAGCGATAGACCAGATATAATTCGATTCCTCTGAGGAAAATATTGAGGCTTTGGTTTAGTAGCAAATGGAAGCTCAGTAATTACTAACCCACCGTTCCCAGTGATTTTTTTGTATAGATCAAAATTCTCTTTTGGATACACCACATCAATTCCGCTTGCTGTAACAGCAATAGTGGGATGATTTTTGTATATTACACTGTTTGCTGCAGTATCGATTCCTTTTGCAAGTCCAGAAACAATAACAAAACCAGCTTCGCTTAAATCAAGTGCCAACTTATTGGCAAAATTTCTTCCATTCATTGAAGAGTTACGCCCACCGATTATTGCAATTATCTCACGGCTTAATAATGATATATCACCAAGCGCAGTTATTACAGGAGGACAACTAGAGATATTTCTTAAAAGATCAGGGTAATCTGGGTCACATGCGGGTATAATTTTAGCTCCAATTCTTTCTGCATTATTGATTTCTTCTCGTGCATCTTGAATGCCATACACCTTATTATTAGCCACCCTATTGAGATATTTCAACACCTCATCTAGCGATCCATGTGTTCTTAGTATACTAAAAAACTTTATTGGTCCTATAGTTCTAGCCAAGCTTAACCATACTTCTAATTCTTTGTTGTTCAATTTATTTATCTTCATAAAAGACTTGAATTTCTTATCAATTTAGTGTACCCAAGATAATACAAATATACAGTGTTTTATGACGCATTTTGTTACAGACAAATGCATAAAATGTAAATATACAGACTGCGTGGAAGTATGTCCCGTTGACTGCTTCTATGAAGGCAAAAACATGCTCGTGATTAACCCAGATGAATGTATTGATTGCGGAGTGTGCATACCTGAGTGTCCAGTAGATGCAATTGTAACTGATGATTCCATAAAAGATATTTTAGAACTAGATGAAGAGTTGCTGAGCAGCGAACAAAAAACTTTCAAGTTATTTTACGATATAAATGTAGAATACTCACAAAAGTGGCCAAATATCACAGCTAAAAAGCAACCCCTCTATACTGCAGAAGAGTATAAGGAAAAAAAGGATAAAACAGCTTATTTTGACGAAAATTTAGAGTAATATTAACAAAGAAAAAGATCAGACTCCTTGCATAACCATATGAAAAACTAGCAACTCACTCTTTTTTGTCATTCCAACGCGTGACGCACAATCGTACGAACATTGCAATTTGCAGGTGGCAGATGGTGTCATGCAAGTAGCTCTCCTTTGTCATCCGAGCCCCTATGATGTCATTCCAGTGCTCTGACTACTTGGATCCAGAAAAAAAGATGATGTCATCCAAGTAGCTGACATTGGTTCCTTTATGACGGTGTCATCCCAGTGCTTGACACTGGGATGGCTTTGTTGCATAGCAACTGAAAAAATCTGGTGGCTACTGACAAAATTCATTATAAAATAGCCATTTAACCTTGAAAGAAAAAATATGCCACAAAAAATGAGGGTCAGTAACCATAGCGAATATAACAAATTTCTAGAAAAAAGAGGAAATATTTTTCATTATATCAACGAAGCCATAGAAAAGTGGTACGAGAATGGTCCAAAAATACCAGGTGGCAACAATATTTATAGCGATAAAGTTGTAATTTTAGTGCACATAATAACTTGTTTATTTAGAATAGGCCTGAGGCAAACAGTTGGGTTTATAGCAGGATACCTTGAGCAAATTGGGAAAAATTTGCAAGTTATCAGCTATTCACAATCATCAAGAAGGTTTAAGAAACTCAATATTAAGATCAATGATTGCAGAAAATAATATGGAAGATATCGAAATTGCTATAGACAGTACAGGAATTAGTATATACAACAACACTCCTGGTCATAGCAAAGAAAATAGCGAAGATAGAAAGTATCGCAGCTATGAACAGACAAGAAAATTGCATGTAATGTTGAATACAAACAGCAAAAAAGCCATAGCTGTAAAATACAGTAACGGCTGATCACTATGGAGCTTGTGATTTGCTAAAAGAAGTCGATTTTCAGTATGTCATAAAAGTACTATATGCAGATAGGGCATATGACAGAGAAAAGCTCTATAAGCTGTGTAATCAATATGGTATAAAAACGAAAATTCCTCCGAAAAACAACGCAGCAGAGCATCCAAAGTTAGACTATATGGCTGAGAGAAATTCTGCAGTCAAGCTCATAAAGTCATATGATGAAGATGGTATAAAGAAGTGGAAAAAAGAGATGAGTTATGGAAAAAGATCTTATATAGAAAGTTTTTTCTCGCGACTGAAACAAACATTCGGGTTTAGTTTTAGGAATAAATCTGAGACAAATAGAGAGAAGGAACTACTTGTTAAATGCTATTTGCTCAATAAGTTCACTGATATTGGTATGGCTAAATTTGAGATAGCTTCATAAATTTATTGTGCGTTACCTACTATCCGAAGAGCGATGCAACAAAGCCCACTGGGATCCAGGAATTTTATTAAGTATAAAAGTAGCCGTTTTATGTTAAAATACAACGTTTTGATGATTATGAAAAAGCTGGATTTCAGACTGGAATGACACCACCTGCAAATTGCAATGTCTGTACAGTTGTGCATAGGATAGAGCTATAGAATTTTTCAAAGCGTTTTTTCTATTGAAGATAAGAGCATCTTTTATATATGCTATATAGTAAAACATAGAATGCCCATGATTCCAACTATAGCAATTTTAAGTGGTGGGTTTTCTTGTGAGAGAGAAGTATCGCTTATGAGTGGAAAAGCAGTAAAAAAGGCGCTTGATAGCCTTTCATATAATGCAATAGAAATAGATGTTGACAGCAACATTGCTGAAAAGCTTAAAAAAATTAATCCCCACCTTGCTTTTATCGCTCTGCATGGACCTTATGGTGAAGATGGCTGCATTCAAGGTTTACTGGAGATTTTAGGTATAAAATATACACACTCAGGAGTTATGGCTTCTGCTGTTGCTATGAATAAAGTGATGTCAAAGCATATATTTCGATCCCTTAGTATCGACACTCCAAAAGGTTATGTAATTAGCCGAGAAGATGTACTAAAAAATAATATTAAAATTGATTATCCGTACGTCTTAAAACCAATTAACGAAGGTTCAAGTATTGGAGTGCACATAATTTTCTCGCACGAGGATTACTTAGAACTGAAAGATAACAGTTCTACTATAATGGAAAAGATGATTATAGAAGAATACATTCCAGGTGTAGAGTTACATACTGCTGTATTGCTAAATGAAGCAATTGGCACTATAGAAATACGACCAAAAAATAAATTCTATGATTATGAAGCAAAGTATACAGATGGATTTGCAGAACATATATTTCCTGCTGAAATTCCTGACAATATATATAAAATGACCTTGGAACATGCACTGAAAATTCATCAATTTTTAGGATGCAAAACTATTTCCCGCTCAGATTTCCGTTATAATCCCAAAAATAACACTTTAAAAATGCTTGAGATTAATACACATCCTGGCTTTACTGAGTTATCATTAGTGCCAGAAATTGCAAAATTGGCAAAAGGAATCAATTTTAATGAATTAGTTAAAATTATTATTGAAGCAGCACAAAAATATTAGGGATTTAAGTCATGTTGAGCAATGTTACTAGAAGCCAAAGGAGTTTTTTGCGCAAGTGTGCCTTGGTTATTATCACAGCACTTTTTCTTACACTAATACTCTACAGCTCACTTGATAAAATAATAAATCGATTTAATTACTACTTTACTTGGTATAATGACTGCCTATCCATTTTATTACTCAGTAGTGGATTTTCAATCGACGAAGTAGTTGTGAGCGGCAATAAATTTACAAACAAAAAGGATATTCTAAGTTTGACAGATAGAACGCAACCTATCCTGTATATATCACTTTCAAAACTTGCCGGTAACATACAATCCGTAAGCAGATGGATAAAATACGTAAGAGTTCACAGAATTTTACCTAATACCCTACACATTAATATAGATGAACATAAACCGTTTGCTCTCTGGAAAGACAATAACAAGACCTCGGTAATTGATTTCGAAGGCAAAGTGATCGTAGATGACTATCCAGTAGATGATCTTGTTGTAATTACAGGACAAAACTCGTTATCAAACCTAGAATTTGTTAAAGATGTGTTAGAGAGTAAAACTCAATTAAGTGACCACATTTCCTCTTTTGCTTATATAGGGAATAGAAGATGGAATATCATATTTGATAACGGTTCCACAGTGAAACTGCCTGAAGATAATCCTTATAGTGCATGGGACTATTTAAACCACTTGCAAAATACAACTGATTTTACTTTCAGCGATTGGAGTATCATTGATATGCGTATTACTGATAAAATTTTTGTGAAGAGGTGATCTGCTGTAATCCAAGTAGCCCCTTTTCCTGTCATCCCAGTGCCCAGACACTGGAATCCCGCCGCGAACCGTCATACCGCGATTCATTCGCGGTATCTCTTAACATAGATCCCTTATTTAACCGCCATACCTTAACATAGATCCCGCTAACAAGTAGCGGGATGACGAGGTTATCGTCATGTCACCGCGAACCGTCATACCGTCACGAACCGTCATACCGCGATTCATTCGCGGTATCTCAGCCGCTAACAAGAGATCCCGCTAACACGTAGCGGGATGACGATTGTCGTTTAGCCACAAATATTTAAGAAATTTACCAAACGAAAAAAAAGGCAAAAGAAGCCCCGTGGTTGGCTAATTACTTACATTATACTTTCAAGTATGGCGTTTTTTTATTCTAAACACTTAATAACCGCGATTTAGCTACTTTTTAATGCAACTAACCTTTAGTCATAAATGTTTAAGAAATTTACTAAACAGAAAAAAAGGCAAAAGAAACCCTAGGGTAGCTAGTTATTCACTATCCATTTTTTAAGTTGGCGTTTTTTTATGTTTTAAATGCTTTATAAGCGCATTTTAGCTTATATTAGGTAAAAACCTAGAAATTTTATAAAGACATAAGGTGCACATAGTGCAAAAAATTAAACATGAGACGCCAGATACGTGAGTTTTTTTGTCATTTAATCTGTACGGAGAAGATAAATAAATAGCTTCAGTTTCATGATAAGGGGGCTGGCGAGGTTTGTCAAGGAATTTTTATGCAAGAGATCTATTGAAATGCCCCTGTAAAATTATACTATTAATTAGTACACTATAAATTTAAAATTATAGATATGTTAAGCAGATTGGTAATTTTGCTATTAGTTTTTATACTTCCTTTTTCTTCATACTCATACCAGTTTAGAACCAAAGCAAAGCAAGCAGTAGTCTTAGATTTAGCTTCAGACTCATTCATTTTTGACCATAATTCTGATGAAAAAATGGCCCCATCTTCAATGAGCAAGCTAATGACTTTATATATAGCCTTCGATTATCTAAAAGCTGGAATAATACACATGGAGGATAAATTTCGAGTAAGTAGAAAAGCGTGGGAAAGGAGAGGCTCTTCTATGTTTTTGAAAGAAGGTCAATCCGTTACGGTGAGGGAATTACTTGAAGGAATTACAATAGTCTCAGGCAATGATGCCTGCATAACACTAGCCGAGGGCATTGCAGGATCAGAAGAGAATTTTGTGGCTGAAATGAATGAAGTTGCACAAAATTTGAATCTGAATGACAGTCATTTTGTCAACTCAAGCGGGTGGCCAGATGAAGATCATTTTATGAACGCAAAAGACTTGGTAATGCTGGCAAAAAGGATTTTCACCGATTTTCCTGAATATTATGATTTATTTTCCGAACAATATTTGACATATAATGAAATTGTACAAAAGAATAAAAATCTTCTACTTTTTCACGATATTGGGGTTGATGGCTTAAAAACCGGTTATACAAATGCTGGTGGTTACGGCATTGTAGCATCTGCAAAACGAAATGATAGGAGAATTTTTGCTGTCGTAAATGGTTTAAACACTGAGAAAGAGCGAATAGAAGAAGCAAAAAGATTGATACAATATTCCTTAAATCATTTTAACACTAAGAAAATATTCGTTAAAGACAGCGTAGTTGAGGAAGTAAATGTTCTCTATGGAAAAGATAGAAAAGTGCCTATTACAGTTGCAAACGATGTTACCATAACTTACAACCGCAAATTGCATGACCAAATTAAGGTGCGTATTGAATATAAAGATATGATACCTGCACCCATTAAAAAAGGTCAAGAAGTGGGCAAAGTTTTTGTAGAAATACCAGGTATTGAGCAACAAACTACACCACTTTATGCAGCAAATGACGTGCAGGAATTGAATTTCGTAGAAAAGTTTTTTAGGATGTTGTTTTAAGTTTGATATTAAAGCAATTCCGAAAGAGAGATCTATTGCACTTTAGTGTAGTTTTAACTAACAATTTCTGTTACAATACAAGATTGAAATGTTACGAAAATGTGCTGGGTATATTTGTTGCTGTCTAGTATCCTAGAGATACTGTGGGCTGTAACACTAAAGTTTAGTAACAGTTTTACTAAAGTTGTGCCTTCGATTGCAACATTGGTAATTATGATCATTAGCATTTATTTTTTATCTCTTGCAGCATGCTTTCTACCTATTAGAGTATGCTATGCAGTTTCCTCTGGAATATGCACAATTGGAATAATTATAATTGGTGCAACCACTTTCACAGAGAATATTAATTTATCTCAAGTTTTATGTATCGTTTTAATTGTAATAGGAACCATAGGGCTAAAGCTCTCTATTTAAACCTAAAGTTTATGCATGAATTGGATATATTTACTCTTATCGTCACTAATTGAAGTGTTCTGGGTCATAACACTTAAGCATAGTTATGGATTTACTCATCTCGTACCATCAATAATTAGCATACTCTCCATGGCTCTTAGTACATATTTACTTTCGCTCGCTACACGTTCTATACCTATCGGAGTATGCTATGCAATTTGGACTGGAGTGGGCGCTATAGGAGCTTCGATACTTGGAGTTTACCTATTTGATGAACCAGTTAATTTATTCGAAGTAATATGCTTTATTTTAGTTACATTCGGGATTATAGGATTAAAATTGTTTGATACTGCAAAACAAACTGTTGATAAAATAGAATAAAAGATCCCACTGGGATGAAAGAAGCAGATACTCCATATTGTCATGCAAATTGGAATCCAGACTTTTTTCTATATAGCATGGTGAAGACGGGAAACCGTAACCGTTCACACAATGGCGTCAACTTAAGGAAAAATGTCAGAGATTGTGTATAAAATTTCTCTCCAAATTTTTTATCATTAAATTATCCAAAGAGTGCAAGGGACAGCACTTTTGTTTCTGTTTTATTTCAACAAAGAAGTCTAAAATGTGTCCTTTTTAGGTGAAATATGCAAAAAGGAAAAAACCTTATTCTACAAATTAAAAATATAATATACTCGAAAACTTTTCAGAAAATCCATTGTGTTGAGTTTTACACGAACAAGCTTTTTCGACAGTATTTTCTATGATTTTAAAGTTATAGCTCTTTCCATAAAAGTCCGGATGTGATAGGATAAGGGTAGATGATGATAAGGAGGTTGAATGCCAGCAGCATATAGTTATGATTTAAGAAAAAAAGCAATGGAAGCGCTAGACGAAGGAGAAAGCAGAGAAACAGTGGCAGCAAGATTTAAGATTGGACGAACTACTTTATGGGAGTGGCAGCAAAGAAGAAAAGAAACAGGAGACTTTCAATCAAAAAAACTTGGAAATGGGGGTTACAATCACAAAATTACCGACTGGGATACCTTTGCCAAATTTGCCAGAGAACACGGAGGAAAGACTCTATCGGAAATGGCTAAACTTTGGAACAACGTTAGTATCCAAACGATCTATCGAGCCCTTAAAAAAATTGGATTTACGCGCAAAAAAAGACATATGGATACAAGGAAAGAAACGAAGAAAAACGTGCTGAATTTTTGAAAATTATAGCGACAAAAGAACCTAAAAACTTAGTGTATATAGATGAGTCTGGCATTGATAACACCGAAGACTACCCCTACGGATATTGCCAGAAAGGACAGCGGTTTTATGCCTTAAAATCTGGAAAGAAAACTCAACGAATCAGTATGGTTGCAGCCTTAAGTGGAAGAAAGATAGTTGTTCCGTTAACCTTTGAAGGCCACTGTAATATGGATGTTTTTAATGGATGGTTTGAGCAATTTTTGACACCGATCTTGGAACCTGGACAGACTGTCATTCTTGACAATGCTACTTTTCATAAGTCTGATAAGATTATCGAGCTTGCTAAAGGGGTTGGTGCAGAAATTTTGTATCTGCCGCCTTATTCTCCAGATTTCAACAAAATTGAGCATCATTGGTTTGCTATAAAAAACAGAGCCAGGAAAAACATTCCTCTATTCGAATCCTTTCGTCGTGCTGTTGATTCTGCCTTCCTATGACCTGTTCGGACTATTATGAGAAATGCTATATTTTTAGAAAACGAGGTATTGTTAGGAAAAGAAGCAAAAATTAGAGTAAGAATTATATGTCAGAAACTAACTGAAGAACAGTCTATGGGCAGAAGAAGGAAAGCTAATAGATTAGCAAGATCGCAGATCCTCTAAAAGAAATCAAAAATTGTTGAACTGGTCAATATTTATAACTAATGTTCCAGAAAATAAAATTAGTGCTGAGCAAGTATTAACGATTTACAGAGTAAGGTGGCAAATTGAGTTATTATTTAAATTGTATAAAAGCCATATCAGGCTTGATAAGCTAAAAGGAAAGCCATGCAGAGTATTATGTGAACTATATGCTAAATTGTGCGCAATTCTTATATTTCACGGCATAGTTGGTTGCACAGAAGTGAAAAAGAATACAGAACTTAGCTTAACAAAGGCATTTATTGAGCTAAAAAGGCGGGTTAGAGAGTTATTTTTAGTATTAACCAAAATTAATAGTTTAAAAGCATTTCTTAAAAAACTCACTATAACTTGGTCGCGATTTTCATTAAAAGACAAACGTAGAAGGGCTAGAGTATCCACTTTAACCTCTCTAAATTTGCTCACAATCTCTTAACTTGACGCGTATGCTTATCATAACAGTGAAGCTATTGTATTTGCTTTCGCCAATCTGCAGATTAAAAGGTAAGGATTACTTAATGTATCGGCGTCTTATGTTTAATTTTTTGCAGTATATAGATACTGTATGTCTTTACAAAACTTCATCTACATCTAGATTTTTATCTAAATAAGCTGAACGCGCTTATAAAGCGTTACAAGACATCAAAAAATGCCAATACTCGACAGAGATAGTAAAAGACTAGCTAACTCGGGGGTTCTTTGTCTTTTTTTCTGCTTAGTAAATTTCCTAAACATTTGCAGCGTAGGTTAGTTGCAATTAAAAGCAGCTAAATTGCAGTGTTTAAGACTTAAAAAACGCCAATACTGAAAATAGACAATGACTAGGGTTTCTTTTGCCTTTTTTTTCATTTGGTAAATTCCTTAATGTTTATGGCTAAACGACAATCGTCATCCCGCTGCTTGTTAGCGGGATCTATTGCTGAGATACCGCGAATGAATCGCGGTATGACGGTTCGCGGCGGTATGACGTAGGACTGCTGTCATCCCAGTGCGTGACACTGGAATCCCAAAAAAGGATGATGTCATCCTAGTGCTCCTTTTTTTGTCATCCGAGTAGCTGACACTTGGATGACATCGTCATAAAGGAACCAGTGTCAGCTACTCGAATGACAGGAGAAGGGGCTACTTGCATGACGGTGTCGGTAAACTTAGAGCTATAATAACTATTTGCCTTTTTTCTGCTTAGGTTATGCAAGAAGTCTACTGTCTGAGAAAAGGTAGATAAAAGATGAAAACAGATAGAAGTATTTTAGTAGCTCAAAAAGAACGTTAAGTCATGCTTTTTATTTATATTGACAGCGTATATGACATCGTTTACGATTAAAGTTAATAACAATAATTTATATTTATCATGTTTGCAGTAATTGAGACTGGTGGAAAGCAATATTTAGTAAAAGAAGGTAGTATAATAAAGGTAGAGAAGTTAGAAGCTGAAGAAAAAAAAGAGGTGGAAATCAATAAGGTGATTTGTATTTCAAATAATGGCTTATCTTATTCATCTAATGCTACTGTTAAAGCTGAAGTGTTGGAGCAGTGCAGGGGGGAAAAAATTATAATCTTTAAGAAGAAAAGAAGAAAAAATTACCGTAGGAAAACTGGTCATAGGCAGTATATAACTGTTCTTCGTATAAATGAAATTAGTCTTCAAAAGTAAGAGGTAAGATATGGCAACTAAAAAATCAGGTGGTAGTTCCTGTAATGGTAGAGATTCAGCAGGTCGTAGGTTAGGAATAAAGAAGAATGGGAAGGTTATTCCTGGTAACATAATTGTGCGCCAAAGAGGCACAAAATTCCATCCTGGGAAGAATGTTGGTATAGGTAAAGATCATACGATTTTTGCTAAAATAGAAGGCTGGGTCAGCTTTAGAAGGTCAGCAAATAAAAAGACTTTTATTGATATCGTGCCTACAGATAATATGAAAGCTTCAGCTTGAATAAATCATGGGTCTGTAGCTCAGGTGGTTAGAGCGCACGCCTGATAAGCGTGAGGTCGGAGGTTCAACTCTTCCCAGACCCACCATTTAGTAGTTACTAACTGTGTTTTCTATAGCGGTTTTGATATTGTATAAGCAAAAACATGAGTTTATATAAAAATTTAGTAACCAGTGAATCAGTGGCGGCTGGTCATCCAGATAAAGTAGCAGATCAAATTTCAGATGCAATACTTGATGAGTACCTTTTTACTGATCCTTTTGCGCGAGCTGCAATAGAGACTTTAGTCACCAAAGATAACGTTATTATAGCTGGGGAAGTGTTTGGGCCTAACATCAAAAATAGCAGGATTGAAAGTATTGTACGGAATACAATAAAAGATATTGGTTACAAGCACGATGGGTTCCACTGGAGAAAAGTGAAAGTAAATATATTGCTGCATGAGCAATCAAATGACATTGCAATAGGGTTGGATCAAGGTGCTGGAGATCAGGGCATAATGTATGGCTATGCAACAACAGAGACAGAAAACCTTATGCCGGCACCCATTTTTTATGCACACTCGATTCTGAAA
The DNA here is from genome assembly GCF_964026875.1 of Wolbachia endosymbiont (group A) of Pherbina coryleti. Taxonomy (NCBI): domain Bacteria; kingdom Pseudomonadati; phylum Pseudomonadota; class Alphaproteobacteria; order Rickettsiales; family Anaplasmataceae; genus Wolbachia; species Wolbachia endosymbiont (group A) of Pherbina coryleti. Next base: position 346,867 of record NZ_OZ034706.1, on the reverse strand, counting down.
AATATCATGAGCGCAGTTAAAGAAGCAAAACTTGGTCCAGATGCAAAGTCACAAATCACTTTGGCATATGAGAATAACCTCCCGGTACGTGCTGAAAGTATTATTGTCTCAATACAGCACCCTGAGGATTTGGATCAATCAAAAGTAAAAGAAATAATTTACCCTTACATAGTTTCATCTTTACCTGAAGGATGGATGTGTCCTGAGGAAAATCTCTTAGTCAATCCAACTGGTAGATTTGTTATTGGTGGACCGGTTAGTGATTGTGGATTAACCGGACGAAAAATTATGGTTGATACTTATGGAGGTTATATTCCACACGGTGGAGGAGCGTTTTCCGGAAAAGATGCAACCAAAGTTGATAGATCTGCGGCTTATATGGCAAGATATCTTGCTAAAAATATTGTCTTTGCAGGTTTGGCTGAACGTTCTCTTGTGCAGCTTTCTTATGCAATTGGTGTATCAAAACCTACTTCATTCTATATTGATACATTTGGTGCGAATAAGGTAGAGGAAAGAGTAATTAAAAAGTTTATCGAGAATAATATAGATTTATCAACAAAAGGCATAATCAAGCATTTATCGCTTAATCATCCTATATATAAACGTACAGCCTGTTATGGACATTTTGGTAAACAGTCGGAAAGGGACGGTGGATTTTCTTGGGAAAACATGGACTTATCTGCTGATCTTTGTAGAGAATTCAATATAGAAGGTAATAGTAAAATTTCTTTAGATTGCTAAAATTTTTGATTTACAGCCCCATATTTATATACTAGCTTATTGTTAAAGCATAGCACGCTTTTTCATAATAATTATACCACATTAGTAATAATTTTTATATTCAATTTTTATTGTGAGGCTTATAAAGTGTATAACGAAATAGAAGGAGAACTGTACAACGTAATTGTAAAAGAGTTTTCTGATCTTATTGATAAAATAAAAGAACACCCTTTTAATGTTGAATTGATAAATAATACATTAGATTATGAAAAATTCAAATTCTACCTTCAGCAGGATTTTCTGTATTGTATAGATTGCGCTCGTGCTTTTTTAATTGTTGCAGCTAGAGTTGATGATATTGAAATGATGAGTAGTTTAATCAATTTGGCACAAGGAGCATTTTATGTTCGAGAACAGTATAAAAAATATTTTGAAGATTGTGATCTATCTGATGATCACAAAAAGTCAAGAGCTTGTTCTGCCTTTACTGACTTTTTCATGAGTGCCGCATATCACAATTCTGTTAATGAAGCTTTAGTAGCATCTTATTCTTGCTTTAACATATACCAAATCGTTATACGCCATATGGTAAATGAGATAACAACTAAAGGGGTTAAAAATAACAAATACAAAGAGTGGATCAACATTTATAGTAGCGAAACAGTAAATGCTGTAATTGATGAGGTTACTGATATTACAAATAAGCTATATAAAAAAGCTAGTGACTGTGAAAAAAAGAGGATGTATGAGTTTTTTAAGAAAGGGCTGGAATTAGAAATAATGTTTTGGGATGAGGCATATTACTCTAATATATCTAGCAAAGAATATTAGCAGCGGATTATTTACGTTAACTTGATCTTTTATCGGTAACTACAGTGTTCAGTGGCATAATTAGGAGCTGTTACGGGTCAAATCTTTTAAAGGATATAATTGAGCATCCTTTTAATGTTGAGTTAGCGAATAACACCCTAAATATAGAGAACTTCAAATTCTATGCTCAACAAAAGACGTTGTTCTTAGGTGATTATATTCGTACCACCTTAATTACTGCATCCAAAATGGAAGATTATAGTAGTATTATCTCGCTTGCTGAAGTAGCCCAAAGAGTAGTGACTGTTAATAGAATGCTATATGACTACTACTTTACTATGTACGGTATAAGTCGCGAAAAGAAATCTCTTGAGTGTTTTAATTTCACTAATTTTCTTTTATCCATCTCGCATAGTAATACCTATGAGGCTATGACGGTTTTGTATTCTTGCATGTTTATATACGAGACTGTCGTTGATAGCATGAAAAATAGATTCAAGAAAAATAATAGATATAGGGATTGGTTTAATTTTTGTTACAGTGATTCAGTAAAGTCTGGATGCATTATTTTGGAAAATATTGTTGATGGATATTGCAGCAGAGCAAGAGAAAACGAAAAGAGCAGAATGCTTGAGTTGTTTAGAATAACTGCACAATTTGTGTTAGATTTTTTGAACGGTGCATATAATTTTTCAAGATTCAATCCAATTTCCTAAGGAACATTGACAATTTTAAGCTAATTTGTATCCTTAATAAGTATTTTTTAAAATGCTATGAAAAGTAAAGAACATGATTTTCATTTAGTGGATCCAAGCCCTTGGCCAATTGCTGTATCAGCAGCAATTCTTATTCTTGCACTTGGATTAGTTGGCGCGCTTCATAAACAAATTGTCGGAATGTTTTGTTTAGTTTTGGGAATCTCCGCAGTATCAGGGGTGCTGTTTTATTGGTGGAGAGATGTAATAAGGGAGGCCATTTATGACAAATGTCACACTGCCATTGTAAAACATGGACTCAAATTTGCAATGTACTTGTTTATTCTCTCGGAGGTCGTATTTTTTATAGTGTTCTTTTGTTCATTCTTTAAAGCCTGGCTTGATCCAGTTTTTTTATTTGAGGCGTTTTCTCCTGCAAAAAAAGTTGAATGGCCCCCTGAGGGAATTTTGCCACCTGATCCGTGGTCACTACCATTCATGAATACATTAATATTATTGCTTTCTGGTACAACAATTACTTGGGCAAATCACTCTTTACTTAAAAATGATAAAAAGAGCATGATTAAAATGCTGTCCATAACTATATTGCTTGGAGTTTTTTTTATAATAGTGCAAGCAATAGAGTATCATGAAGCGAGTTTTTCTCTACAAGAAACAGGAGAAAAGCTTATTTATACATCCAATTTTTATATGATTACCGGTTTTCACTGCGCACACGTTATAATAGGAATAATATTTTTATCAGTGTGTTTATTTAGAGCACGGAAAGGCCAATTTACACTTCAGGACCATTTGTGCTTTGAGTTTGCCTCCTGGTATTGGCACTTTGTAGATGTAGTCTGGATATTTTTATTTTTGTTTGTCTATTGGTTAAGCGTTTATTAAGTGGTTAAAATAATAGGTCTAGATCCAGGAATAAGCAAGACTGGGTGGGCCATTATCAGCCTGAACGAAAAAAATAATATTGAATTTTTGGGCGGCGGTACCATATCAACTGATGGTAAATTGGGTACAGGTGAACGCCTACATATAATTTTTGAACAATTAAAGAAAGTAATTTCCCTATACTCTCCGAATGAAGCTGCGGTGGAGAAAATTTTTGTTAATAAAAATCCTAAATCTTCACTAACTTTAGGATATGCAAGAGGGGTTGTAATTTTAGCGTTAAAAATAACAAAGCTAACTATGAATGAATATGATGCAAACTATGTAAAAAAAAGCATTACCGGAAATGGCCATGCTGATAAGGATCAGATTATATTTATGGTGAAGCAAATAGTTAAAAATTTGAGTATAAAATGCCACCATGCTGCTGACGCTCTTGCTGTAGCAATTTGTCATGCTTATACGAAAGGTTCTTGTTTTGTTGAGTAACTTTTATATGGGATTCAGTTTGAAGATTTCCAGATCTGGAAAAACTATTTGATTGTATTTATCTTGTCTAACGTTCGTTGCAAAATAATACATGCGGAGATTTTATCATCTATTTTTTTCGATTTTGTGATTGATATTCCAGTAATTTTTAGTGTATGAGTTGCGATAGATGTTGAGAAGCTTTCGTCTTGTAAGTATATATTTACTTTATATTTTTTTATTATTTTATTTGCGAATTGGATTATAGTTTTACACCATTTAGTTTCTTGCTCGTCCATTTTTAATGGTAGTCCTATTACCATTGATCCAGATTCATTTTCTTTGAATATTCTATGCAGATAACCTAAATCTTTGCTCATATTTCTTCTGTGATATATGCTATGAGCTGTGGCTATGAGCTGTGTTTTATCGCTAAATGCTATGCCTATTTGCTTTTCTCCCATGTCAAGGCACATTATGCGCTTATCTTTTGGAATAGACTTTAGAAACTCATCTGGATTTCTATGTAGCATCTATTAGACTTCCTTTAAAGTGACCTTACCAAAAAAGTGGAGAGAAAGTTAAGAAAATTTTTTACAAAAAGAATAATGAATCAAATTGCTCAGGAATGCAATAGACTTCTTGCATAACCCAAACTAAGTAGAAAAAAGGTATCATCTAAGTAGCTGACACTGGTTTCCATCCAAAAGGGCAGTGTCCCTATGATGTCATTCCAGTGCTTGACACTGGAATCCAGACTTCAATTGTTATACTTGTAAATAAGTCTGGAACGTTCATCTCAAAATGTAGTATTTTTGTTGAAATAGCTCAACTGGATTCCAGCGTCACGCGCTGGAATGACACCTTTGTGTTTGCATAGCTGTACGAACCATACGCGTCAAGTTAAGAGATTGTGAGCAAATTTAGAGAGGTTAAAGTGGATACTCTAGCCCTTCTACGTTTGTCTTTTAATGAAAATCGCGACCAAGTTATAGTGAGTTTTTTAAGAAATGCTTTTAAACTATTAATTTTGGTTAATACTAAAAATAACTCTCTAACCCGCCTTTTTAGCTCAATAAATGCCTTTGTTAAGCTAAGTTCTGTATTCTTTTTCACTTCTGTGCAACCAACTATGCCGTGAAATATAAGAATTGCGCACAATTTAGCATATAGTTCACATAATACTCTGCATGGCTTTCCTTTTAGCTTATCAAGCCTGATATGGCTTTTATACAATTTAAATAATAACTCAATTTGCCACCTTACTCTGTAAATCGTTAATACTTGCTCAGCACTAATTTTATTTTCTGGAACATTAGTTATAAATATTGACCAGTTCAACAATTTTTGATTTCTTTTAGAGGATCTGCGATCTTGCTAATCTATTAGCTTTCCTTCTTCTGCCCATAGACTGTTCTTCAGTTAGTTTCTGACATATAATTCTTACTCTAATTTTTGCTTCTTTTCCTAACAATACCTCGTTTTCTAAAAATAACTTATCCTCTCAACATTCTAATAACTCCATTTTTTGATTTGTTTCTACATCATATATGTTGGTATCGACGACTTATGAAATAAGCTCCTATTTCATTGATTTGTTTAAAAGAACTTGGCACAAAATAACCGAGATCAGATATTAGCAAATCATTGCTTAATATATTACTTAAATGTTTCCTATATCCCTGGTCTGATCTTACCCCCTCCGTTAAATTAAGTTGGTCTATTATCTGATTCATGTAGTCGAAAACTAATTGTAACTTTATTCCAGACTTAGTATTGCTTTCATAGCCACTGTAGCTAGTACCATAACCTTTATACATCTCTTCCATACTGTTAGGTAGAGTAATATAGCTACTGTCCAATAATTTAACACTATTAAATTGCTGTAAGATTTTGCAATCAACTTGCAAGATATTTTTAAAGAGAATCACAGATTCATTATACATCCTTTTCATAAATTCCACTGCTTCTTCAGTAAATCTAAAATCCAAACCTTGTTTTGTTATATCTATCGAGTCCTCGTTTAGTAATTGACACATTGTTTCTACGCTACAATTATCAACTCCTATATTACCCAAGACCATGGCTTTTACGAATGATGAACCTTTTAGCTTTCTCTTTCTTTTTATAAACCTTGTTGTAATTGAGATTTTCTCTGCTTTTTCATTAAAAAATTCTTTGAGCTTTTTTGATAAGCAAGTTATTTTATTCATTGGTTCTCTCACTAAAAGTATATCTGGGAGAACTTATACCTTATTATTCTATCTCTTTCATACCTTTATTTCCTTAACTTGACGCGTATGGCTGTACGAACATTGTGATTTGAGAGCAATCTCCACAAGGGAGGATGTCATTCCAGTGCCCAGACACTGGAATCCAGGAAAAAGAATGGTGTCATCCAAGTAGCTGACACTGGGATCCAGAAGACTTAATTTCAACCAAATAATAAAGGCTGGATCCCAGTGCTTGGCACTGGAATGACAGCAATCCTACGTCATACCGCGATTCATTCGCGGTATCTCGGCCGCTAACAAGTAGCGGGATGACGGTTATCGTTTAGCTACAAACATTAAGAAATTTACCAAACGAAAAAAAAGGCAAAAGAAGCCCCGTGGTTGGCTAATTACTTACATTATACTTTCAAGTATGGCGTTTTTTTATTCTAAACACTTAATAACCGCGATTCAGTTGCTTTTAAACCGCAACTAATCTAAATCATAAACGTTAAGAAATTTACTAAACAGAAAAAAAGGCAAAAGAAACCCTAGGGTAGCTAGTTATTCACTATCCATTTTTTAAGTTGGCGTTTTTTTATGTTTTAAACGCTTTATAAGCGCGTTTCAGCTTATGTAGGTAGAAGTTTTATAAAGACATAAGGTGCACATAGTGCAAAAAATTAAACATGAGACGCCAGATACGTGAGTTTTTTTGTCATTTAATCTGTACAGAGAAGATAAATAAATAGCTTCAATTTTATGATAAGAGGGCTGGCGAAGCTTGTCAAGTAATCTTTTGCATTTAACCCGTTTCTATGGGTAAAACAATCTGCATACCACTTAGCTAACATGAGTTTTGTTTTGACTTTTTGTGCTAATTTTGCAGAATATTAAGATTATCATTTAAATAAAATACATGACGAAAGAGGATTGGGAAGCAGTAATTGGGCTTGAGGTGCACGCTCAAGTTTCTTCTAATACGAAGCTATTTTCTAGCTCATCAACGGAGTTTGGTGCTGAGCATAACACTCAAGTTTCTCTAGTTGATGCGGCAATGCCAGGTACGCTGCCAATACTAAATTATTACTGCATAGAGCAAGCAATACGCACCGGTCTTGCACTTTCTGCAGAAATTAATAAGTATTCTTACTTTGATCGGAAAAATTATTTTTATCCTGATTTACCGCAAGGGTACCAGATAACCCAGTTTTTTGAGCCAATAGTTAAAAATGGTAGAATATTTATCAACGATAATGAAAAAGAAATAAGAATCGCGAGAATTCATTTAGAGCAAGATGCAGGAAAGAGCGTTCATGAGGAAAGCAAAACTTATGTGGATTTAAATCGTGCAGGGGTTGCTTTAATGGAAATTGTTTCAGAACCAGATCTCCGTTCATCTGCGGAAGCTGCAGAATGCATGAAAAAATTGAGGCAGATTTTGCGTTATATTGGTTCGTGTGATGGTGATATGGAAAAGGGATCACTTCGTTGTGATGCAAATGTTTCTGTCCGCCTAAAAGGCAGTAGCACATTTGGCACTCGTTGTGAGATAAAAAATCTGAACTCGATACGTTATATTGTGCAAGCTATAGACTATGAAATACAAAGACAAATTGAAATTTTAGAAAGTGGAGAAGAAATAAGTCAAGATACCTTATTGTTTGACGTTGCTTCGGGAAAAACAAAAGTGATGCGAAACAAAGAGGATGCAAGCGACTATAGATACTTCCCTGAGCCTGATTTATTACCTGTTGAGGTAAGCCAGGAGAAAATTGATTTAATTCAATCATCTTTGCCCGAGTTGCCAGATCAAAAAAAGCTGCGATACATTGAGGAATTGGGTATCAACGAATACGATGCAAACGTCATTACCTCCGATAAAGCAATTGCTGATTATTTTGAGGAATTGATAAAAAAACATGATTCAAAGCTCGCGGTCACCTGGTTAACTATAGAGCTTTTCGGTCGTTTAAATAAAGCAAATATTGATATTGTAAGCTCTCCAATCAAAGCCAATGCCCTGTCCGAGCTCTTAGATTTTATCGTTGATGGAACGATCTCTGCTAAACTTGGTAAACAAGTTTTTGATATTATGTTTGAAACTGGCAAACCTGCATCTTTAATTATAGAAGAGCAAGACCTAAAACAAATAACCGATAGAGGTCAAATATCAGGAGTTATCGACACAATCGTCAATAACAACCAAGATAAAGTTCAAGAATACAAAAGCGGTAAAACAAAGTTATACGGATTCTTTGTCGGCGAAGTTATGAAACTTACCAAAGGAAAAGCCAGCCCTGATGTGGTGAATTCAATTTTGAGTGAGAGATTAGAGTGAGGTGCCTGTAAGATTATCCTGCTCGGCGGTTAAGCGCACCTTTCATGGTATTATGTATCAAGCGAGATGGCTAATGCTGTTTCCTAAACATGCAGTAGATAGAGAGTATTCTTTCCGCCTATTCACAGAGAAAAAATCAGCTAAGGATTTTGATGATATTGTTCTTCGGTATGAACAAGATGGGAAAATAGTACATAGATTCATACAAGTCAAGCACAGGCAGGGTAGGCACAAAAAGATCAGTATAGGTGACTTATTAACACCGGGAAAGAATGGTGCGTTTGGCTTAATAAAATATCTCATTGCTTATTTAAAGATCAAAAGTAGTGGAGAGTTTGAGGGTGAAATAGAGGATTTTGTCATTATTACAAATGATGATTTTGATTCCGCGGATTCGACATCGCATCCAGTAAGAAAGCTGAGAATGATGCCGAGTGGGAAGAATAAAGGAAAGGAAATTTCAGTCATAAGAATAGACACACAAGATGAGTTTCTGGATGTAGGTGATGGTGTAAGATATAAATTTGATGATAGCATTATCTCATATTTGCAGGAGAATAAGAATTTTATAAAGCGTGAGGTAGGTAGAGAAGTCAGCGATAAAGAAATAGAAGACTTTTTAAATAAATTAGTATTTGCAGTCAATTTGCCAAGCGGAACTGAACTTAGTGAAATTATTAAGAGTGAATTGGGCAAGGAATTCAGCAATACTGATGCAAAGCACTTTTACAGCCGTTACCAGGAAGAAGTGCTGATTTTGCTGGAGAAAGAAGAAGAGGAGTTTCTATCATATGAGAAAGCAAAAGCTCTTCTTGAAGAAATAAGAGAGGAAATTTTAGGGGCGGTTTGGTTTGGCATAATAGAGCCAGTGGCATCTTTTACTGGTAGAGGCAGAGTGTTAACAGCTCTGCATAATATGCTACAAAGAAGTACAAAAAAACAAGCGGTGATATCGCAGGTTGCCTCTATTAGCGGTCTTGGAGGAGTAGGTAAAAGTGAGTTGGCTAGGAAATATACTTACAAATATGGAAAGGATTATTATGTTAATGCTATCTGGATAGATGCTGAAAGCACTGAAACTATGAAAAATTCTTTCCTGGATTTAGCTAATAATAGATTAGGCATTCCTACCAAAGATAGGCACGAAAGGGACAAGACGATAGAAAACATTGTTAGAGAAGTATATGCTTTTTTTGCAAGAAGGGGAAGGAGAAGCCTGTTCATTTTTGATAATGCTGAGGGATATGAAGACATTAAAAGGTTTTTACCTTCATCTTTACACCCTAGACATAAAAAACCTTACATTTTAATTACTTCTCGTAATAAAGATTGGAGAATAGCAGAAGACGAGGAAAAAATAAAAACAATACAGCTAGGTGTATTCAAAAAAACGGAGGCTATAAGGTTTGTCAAGAGGGCTTTAAATATAAAAGATAATTTACAAGATGAAGAAATAAAAAAACTAACAGAGGAGTTACAATATTTCCCACTAGCTTTGGGGCAAGCAATTGCATATATAAATGAAAGCAACATTGTATTAAGTCGCAGAGGTGAAGAAAGAGTTGAGGTTAGTGACTACCTAAAAAGGTATGAAAAAGAAGCAGAGAAACTGCTCGACTTTGAGTCTAAATATAAAAGTGACCGTTATACTAAAACAACATTCATAGCTTGGAAAATTACGATTGATGCTATAGCAAAAAGAGAATGTGGGCCAGAAGCATTGAAGATTCTAGAAGTAATGGCTTATCTTGCTCCTGACAAGATTCATATAGAAGAAGTCTTTTCAAAGTTAATAGCAGAGGATAAGGAAAAGTTATGGAAGGCTGTTGAGCTACTCGATAGATATTCAATAATTGACTTAAAAAAAGGAGTGGCAAACATTCACAGACTAGTGCAGAAAGTAACTGAGTTGAATTTACAAAAGGCAGTCCGGGAAGAAGAAGTTCTTAGAAAAGCTCTGGAATTGATAAATAGTGGTGATATAGCAATCAGTCACATTGTGTCTATTTGGGAATATGCAAGTAAATATGGTAAGTTGATTGATGATTTTTACTTTAACTCATCTTGTATACATAGGAAACCATTTTTTATAAAGAAAAGTACTCCTTTGCACTTGCTTGCTGCAAGTGGTGATTTTAAAGCAATTAAGGCTATACTCACACATATATCAACACATTTCCCAGGTAAATTGATAATGGCTGTTAATGTTGAAAATAATTCTGGTCACGCTCCATTACACTTTGCTGTTTATAATGGAAGATTAGATGTAGTAAAGTACCTTGTTAGTAAAGGTGCTGACATTAGTGCTAAGAGCAAAGACGGCAGTACTCTGTTGCACTATGCTGCTCAGGGTGGAAGCTTGAATGTAGTAGAATACTTGATAGATGAAAAGGGTACAGACATTAACATAAAAGATAATGACGGTACAACTCCTCTACACTCGGTTGCTTATCTAGGCTACTTAGCTGTAGTGAAAAAGTTTATAGAGAAAGGAGCTGATATTAATTCTAGGGATATTTATTATAAAACACCTCTGCATTTAGCTGCTAGTAATAGTGATTTAGATGTAGTAGAACATCTTGTAAACAAAGGCGCTAATGTCAATGCTATGGATAAAGATGGCTTGACTCCATTACACTGTGCTGTTTTTCGTGAAAATTTGGAAATAGTAGAATACCTTGCCGAAAAAGGTGTTAATACCAAGAACAAAGATGACGATACGCCACTACACTTTGCTGCCGTAATGGGAAAAGTTGCTGTGGCAAAAATACTGCTAAAACACAACGCCGATGTTAACGCTAAAAATAATGAAGGAAAAACAGCATTGTATTATGCAGCTAATAATAATCACCAAGAGCTTGTGGAATTGCTTTTAGCTCATGGTGCATCCTATGACTACTGAATTTTGCATTTAATTTATAGCTCCGCTTCTATCAAGGCATAGAATGACGGAAGTGGGCTTTAATAGCTGTAATACTATAGCTGTTATACTCCAAAAGTAAGTATTAGATATAATAAATAGAAGAAATTAGATAGAATGATTAAAGGGGCAAGGATATAAAGGTTTAACTTGAAATAACCTGATAAAATTTGAATCACACTTCCAAGTGCTGGCACCCACGAAAGTAATAAAGTTGCAAAAATTAGCAAATTTTTTGTAACTTTTGGCGTTGTATATTCGTTTTCTAATTTGTGGTATGATTTTCGTATAGAGATTGTTATTCTACCTAAGTACCAGTTAACTATTCCACCAAGGCTTGATCCTAGTACTCCAAAAAATAACATAAGTAGTGGAGTGTGATACGACCTGAAATAAAGCATGGTATTGAACACAAAACCTTGATGTATGGGTAAGACTAATGATGATACTAGACTATCTGTGAATAACAGGAAGTAGTTTTCCATATGAATTTACCAGGTTGTTGTACCATCTTCATTGTCAGAAATTGTAATCCCCATTTGTTTCAACTGATTTCTTATTTTGTCTGCAGTATCGTAATTTTTATTTTTTTTTGCAATTTTTCTTAAGTCTATCAACCTTTCTATTTCTTGATGATTTACATCCACAGCAAACCACTTTTCATAACTTGACTCAAGAAGACCAATAAATCTGGCACTCTTAACAAAACTCTCAGTTAATTTAAGCTTTTCACTTTCATTACTCATTTTGTTGATTTTTGCAGCCATTTCATGTAATATAGCTAGAGCTTCAGGAATGTTTAAGTCGTTTTTTAAAGCGTCTATAAAATCTTTAGAAATCTCTGCGTTACTTTCATCAATATTTGTTGTATCTAAACCACGTGATAATCGATTAAATTTATTTAAGGTTTCCTGTGCATCAGAAATAACGTTTTCTGTCCAATCAAGTGGTTTTCTGTAGTGAGTTTTGAGCAGTGCATAGCGTATTACTTCACCCTTTATTCCACTATCTAGCAAATCCCTTACTTTGACTATATTAAATAAGGACTTGCTCATTTTCTCTTCATTTACTGTAAGAAAACCGTTATGTATCCAGTATTTTGCAAACATTGATCCAGCAAATGCAGACTTACTCTGTGCAATTTCATTTTCATGGTGAGGAAATTGTAAATCTATGCCGCCACCATGAATATCAAAATCTTTGCCAAGGTAAGCATATGACATTGCTGAGCATTCTATATGCCATCCAGGTCTGCCCTCTCCCCATGGGCTATTCCAATAACTTGAAAGTTTGTAGTCAATATCATTTGCAGGCTTCCACAGCACAAAATCTCCCGGGTGCTTTTTATTTTCATTAACTTCAACTCTGCTACCTGGAACCAATTCATCAGTTTTTTTTCCTGATAAAGCACCATATTCATGGTAAGATTCTATATTAAAATACACATGTTTGTCAGATTCATAAGCGTGGCCTGATTGCAGCAAATGTTCAATTAATTTTATAATATAATCTACGTTTTTCGTTGCTTTTGGCTCGTGTGTTGGCTCTGCACAATTTATGCTTCTCATATCTTCATGAAAAGCCTTGGTGTAATATGTGCTGATACTTTCTATGTTGCTATTTTTTTCACTTGCTGCATTAATTATCTTATCATCAATGTCGGTTATGTTACGCACATAGGTAACTTTGCCATAACAAAACTTAAGTAGCTGAAATAACACATCATACACAACAACAGACCGTGCATTGCCTATATGTGCTGTGTCATATACTGTTGGTCCGCAAACATACATTTTCACATGATCTTTATCGATTGGTGTAAAAAGTTCCTTTTTTTTTGTTAAGGTGTTGTAAAGCCTAACCATATACGAAGCTTTTGAGAAAAGAAAATGCCCCAATTATAAGTTGTGGCCCTTTGACTACTACAACAAGAGTAAGCAATAGCCCACACAATGATATTAGAACTCCCAATATGGATAGAAACCCATCTTTACTCATGATACCAAGCGAAATAAGAGTCGTACCAATTGCAGGAATGAAGTTAGTAAGAGGTAGTGGAAGAGCTATTGATAACGCACAAAGCAGCATTATAAAAGCTAAAATTTTTTCACCGGGCCCATAGAAAATAAAAGACATTCTTGGTCTCATGAACTTTTCTATTTTTTTTAATGCTGGAGAAGTTTTTTCCACCACAAGAGCTAGTGTTGAACGCTGAAAAGATTTTCTTTCTAGCCAACTGGGCATCCAAGGAGAATCAAATCCAAATAAAAGCTGCAGTGAGAATAAGATTAAAGGTATAGAAAGAATAGTTGTATAACCAGGTGGAACCGGTATAGGCACCGATAGCGGCAAGGAGAAGATGATTATTAAAATACCAAAACCACGCTCATGCAAAGCTGTTTTAATGTCAAACAAAGTTACTTTATCGCTATCATTGTTATTGGTATCTGCAACTTCTTTTAGAATATCAGAAGCTAATTTATCACTTTTAGTCAACTTATCATTTTTTGACACGAAAAACCTTTGATAAAAATAATTCTTAACACAATTATTGTTTTATTTCAATATGCATTATTCATTTTGCGCTAGTAATTCGTTCTTTTGTTAAAGTGTTGTAAAGCTTTTAAGAAGAGAAAGTGCTCCGGTTATAAGTTGTGGTCCTTTGACTATTACAACAAGAGTAAGCAACAACGCGCACAATGATACTAAAACCATACGCGTCAAGTTAAGAGATTGTGAGCAAATTTAGAGAGGTTAAAGTGGATACTCTAGCCCTTCTACGTTTGTCTTTTAATGAAAATCGCGACCAAGTTATAGTGAGTTTTTTAAGAAATGCTTTTAAACTATTAATTTTGGTTAATACTAAAAATAACTCTCTAACCCGCCTTTTTAGCTCAATAAATGCCTTTGTTAAGCTAAGTTCTGTATTCTTTTTCACTTCTGTGCAACCAACTATGCCGTGAAATATAAGAATTGCGCACAATTTAGCATATAGTTCACATAATACTCTGCATGGCTTTCCTTTTAGCTTATCAAGCCTGATATGGCTTTTATACAATTTAAATAATAACTCAATTTGCCACCTTACTCTGTAAATCGTTAATACTTGCTCAGCACTAATTTTATTTTCTGGAACATTAGTTATAAATATTGACCAGTTCAACAATTTTTGATTTCTTTTAGAGGATCTGCGATCTTGCTAATCTATTAGCTTTCCTTCTTCTGCCCATAGACTGTTCTTCAGTTAGTTTCTGACATATAATTCTTACTCTAATTTTTGCTTCTTTTCCTAACAATACCTCGTTTTCTAAAAATAACTTATCCTCTCAACATTCTAATAACTCCATTTTTTGATTTGTTTCTACATCATATATGTTGGTATCGACGACTTATGAAATAAGCTCCTATTTCATTGATTTGTTTAAAAGAACTTGGCACAAAATAACCGAGATCAGATATTAGCAAATCATTGCTTAATATATTACTTAAATGTTTCCTATATCCCTGGTCTGATCTTACCCCCTCCGTTAAATTAAGTTGGTCTATTATCTGATTCATGTAGTCGAAAACTAATTGTAACTTTATTCCAGACTTAGTATTGCTTTCATAGCCACTGTAGCTAGTACCATAACCTTTATACATCTCTTCCATACTGTTAGGTAGAGTAATATAGCTACTGTCCAATAATTTAACACTATTAAATTGCTGTAAGATTTTGCAATCAACTTGCAAGATATTTTTAAAGAGAATCACAGATTCATTATACATCCTTTTCATAAATTCCACTGCTTCTTCAGTAAATCTAAAATCCAAACCTTGTTTTGTTATATCTATCGAGTCCTCGTTTAGTAATTGACACATTGTTTCTACGCTACAATTATCAACTCCTATATTACCCAAGACCATGGCTTTTACGAATGATGAACCTTTTAGCTTTCTCTTTCTTTTTATAAACCTTGTTGTAATTGAGATTTTCTCTGCTTTTTCATTAAAAAATTCTTTGAGCTTTTTTGATAAGCAAGTTATTTTATTCATTGGTTCTCTCACTAAAAGTATATCTGGGAGAACTTATACCTTATTATTCTATCTCTTTCATACCTTTATTTCCTTAACTTGACGCGTATGATACTAAAACTCCCAATATGGATAGAAACCCGTCTTTACTCATAATGCTAAGTGAAATAAGAGTTGTGCCAATTGCAGGAAGGAAGTGAGTAAAAGGTAATGGAAGAGCTATTATTATTGCACAAAGCAACATCATAAAAGCCAGAATCTTCTCACCAGGCCCATAGAAAATGAAAGACAGTCTTGGCTTCATGAATTTTTCTATTTTTTCTAATACAGGGGAAGTTTTCTCTACCACAAGAGCTAGTGTTGAACGCTGAAAAGATCTTCTTTCTAGCCAACTGGGCATCCAAGGAGAATCAAATCCAAATAGAAGCTGCAGTGAGAATAAGATTAAAGGTATAGAAAGAATAGTTGTATAACCAGGTGGAACCGGTATAGGCACCGATAGCGGCAAGGAGAAGATGATTATTAAAATACCAAAACCGCGCTCATGCAAAGCTGTTTTAATGTCAAACAAAGTTACTTTATTGCTATCATTGTTATTGGTATCTGCAACCTCTTTTAGAATATCAGAAGCTAGTTTTTTATCTTTAGTTAGTTTCTCACTTTTTTGCACAATTATCCTTTAATAAAATATTCCTCTTAAGCTAACATAGTTGTTGCTGTATTTCAATATTTGTTATTTATTTCATACCAACACTTCATCTCTTTCATTCTTTAACCTGACTAAGTTTTTAAACAGATGACATGCACTAAGGTGCATGTCACGAAGTATGAGGACGCTAACGATCTGGTTCATTAGACGATAATTTTTCTGAGTCCTTAAGCTCCTGTTTAAGGTTTTTGATGCCTTTTCCTAAATCACCCATAACTTGCGGTAATCTGCCTGCACCAAACAGAACTAAAATTATTATTAAGACTAGAAACAATTGCCATGGTCCTAAACTCATTTTCACCTCCATTTAAAATATTGACCTTTAAATATTAAAACTTGACTGAAGTCAAGTAACACATAGATTATATCACCTTTATTTAATTATAAATCAAGGTTTTTTAATTATTTTATAACAATCCCAAACTAGATTATTTTCTTGCAGCGAATAAGTGGAAACTTTTCGCTTAACTGTAGAGTAGAAGAGAGCTCACTAAAAAACTTTGCTAGCGTATCATCTTTAGGCTTATGGTATATATCGCTAGAAACTCCTGATTGAATAATTTTACCATTTTTCATTACGTAGATAAAATCTGCAACTTTCAATGCTTCTTGCGGGTCATGAGTTACCATTAGCACAGGGATATTTTTACTTCTGAAAAGGGACAATATATGTTGTCTTATTCGGCACTTGAGCAGTATATCTAAATTAGAAAATGGTTCATCTAACAACACAACATCAGGGTTTTGTGCCATCACTCTTGCTATTGCAACTAATTGTTGCTGTCCTCCAGATAAGGCGTTAGGGTACATATTTTCATATTTTTCTATATTGAGTAACTTCAAGATTTCCAATGCAATTAGGTGCTTTTCTCTCTTGGAAGAGCTGCGGATAGCAAAGGTTATATTTTCTACTACTGTTTTATGAGGAAATAATGCAGAATGCTGAAAAATCAATCCGATATTTCTATGCTCTATAGCGACTGATGCCTTATTACTTGCAACTAACCTATCATTTATAAAAATAGTTCCAGATTTTGGATTTTCTATCCCCGCAATTAATTTCAAAATTGTTGACTTGCCACAGCCAGAATGCCCCAATAAACATGCAACATTTCCTTTCTTTACTTTAATGTTTATATTGCTTAAAGCAAAGTCGTTTTGATTGTTATAGAAATAACCAATATTGTTAACTAGCATTAATCTTACTTAAACCATGTTATTAAATATAATAGCATTATACTCAAGAAGTACAGAAATGTTTTTTGTCGTCATAAATTGGTTATGCAAGAAATCTAGAAAAGAAAGGATTTTTTGCTATAACTTTACATGAATGGTAGGAAACACGGGACTATAGCTCAGCAGGATAGAGCGTTGGACTCCTAATCCGAAGGTCGTGCGTTCGAATCGCACTAGTCCCACCACATTGCTTCACAAATTTTATGGAGATTTTTTTTCACAAATACGCACACCTTTTTTTGCGGTTTTAAGATATAAATTCCCTAATAATAAAACGGGTTTTGTGTCATTCCAGTACTCCTCTCTTATAATTTACGTGTTTAAGAATAACTTCTGCTAAACCTTTACTAATTCCAGGTATGTTTTGAATTTCAGCCAGAGAAGCTTTGCTTATATTTTTCACTGAACCAAAATAAGACATCAACGCTTTTTTTCTTTTGTTGCCAATGCCGGGTATTTTGCTTAATTGTGAAACTATAAACTGTTTATCGCGTTTTTTTCTATGTGAAGTTATCGCAAAACGGTGGGCTTCATTACGCAGCGATTGTAAGTAAAGCATGACTTTGCTGTCATTTGCCAGACTGAATTCTTCCCTGCCCAGCATATAAAATCTTTCATTTCCTGCGTTACGATCAGGACCTTTTGCCATACAAGCAAAAGGAACGTTTATATTCAATACTTCCAGTACATTCTGTACTATGGAAACATGTCCTGGTCCACCATCAATCAGTAAAAAATCAGGTATTATGCCTTTTATATTGCCGGAGAAACGTCTGGTTAGCACTTCCCTCATCATTTTATAGTCATCGCCTGAAAATTTTTCCTTTATAGTAAATTTTCTGTACTCACTTTTTAAAAAACCCTCCTGCCCTGCAACAACCATTACACCAATTTGTTGGTTTCCAAATATATGGCTATTGTCATAAACCTCAATACGCTTTGGAATATTTGGTAACAAGAAGATTTTGCTAAGCTCTTCAAGCTTTTCTAGGTTATTTCTATAATCGATAAGCTTCTGCTCTAAGCTATGCTGAGAGTTATCATAAACAAATTTCAATAAATCACGCTCTTTTTTATTCTTTGCATGCAGAACTTTTACTGGCTTTTGAGCAACCTGATATAGTGCTTGTTCTATAATTTCCTTATCCACAATAGAATCTGGAACGTAAATTTGTATTGGAGGTATGTTAGCTGAATTATAAAAATTGACCAAAAAGGTGGATAAAATTTCATCATTTGAGTGATCACCACAGTTCTCGGCAAAGTAAGGAGTGCTGCCGTAGTTGTCTTTATTTCTAAACGATAACACACTAATACATGCTAGATCCTCTTCACGTACAATACTGAAGAAATCTGCATCTTTTTCAAAAGAAAAATCCGTGTGCTGTATTTGAATTTGCTCAAGAAACTTTACCCGATCTCTATATATAGCAGCAAGCTCATAGTTTTCTTCACTGCTGCACTTTCTCATTGTGAAAAGTAACTGTTCTTTCACTTCCTTATTTCTTCCAAGCAATGTATTTCGTGCCTGTTTTACTGATTGGCAGTAGTCGTCTTTTGTGATTTTGTTTATGCATGGTGCTGAGCAGCGCTTAATTTGATATTCAATACATGGTCTTTTTGTTGAGGAAAAGTATTGATCTGAACATACTCTTAGGAGAAAAGCTTTTTGCAATGACAATATAGTTTGCTTAACAGCAGCGGCAGATGTAAAGGGACCATAATAATAAAACTCATTCTTCTTAAATTTGCCTCTATATTTTGCTATTCTTGGATAATCGTGCTTGGAAATTGTTATATAAGGATAAGATTTTCCATCCTTAAGCACAATATTATAAAGTGGTTTCAATGATTTTATTAGCTGTGCTTCAAGAAGCAGTGCTTCGATTTCATTCTCAGTGATGAATATTTCAACCTTAATAACCTGTGAGAGCATAACTCTAATTCGTTCAGAAAGGTTTTCGAATTGAAGGTAGTCGGATAACCTTGACTTTAAGTTTTTTGCTTTTCCAACATATAAAACTTTATTCTTATCTCCGACCATCTTATACACGCCACAGGACTGTGGAGATGATTTGATTTGTTCTTTATATTGCCTGAGCATTTATCCATTGCTTAACCTGTATGAGGTTAAAATCTGCTACTAAATGAAAGATGGAAACTACATTTTCAAGCAAAGATAATCTGTTTCTTCTCAGCTTATCAGAATCACAGTTAATCTTTATACTGTCCATAAACTGATTGATAAACGGAGCAAAACCAGCAAGTTCATCAAGTGCTACATTAAAGTGGTTATTTTTTATCGCTTGTTTTATGTTTTTACAAGCAGTTATAGCACAATTTGATAGCGCAATTTCTTCACTTTCAATCAAAAACCTCTTACCGTAAGATGCACTATAAGTAGTGCCATCACTTTTCCTTGCTTTGCTCATCATGTTACTGACTCTTTTGTAAGTGCTTAGAATTTGTTCACCTTCTGGAGTACTAAGATAACGATCCAATATAACAGTTTGCTTTTCTGCTGTCAGCAGATCATTAATATCGATTTTATATAGTATTGAATCTACAACATCTTGCCTTATATCTCTATTTTTTAAAATAACCTTGAATCTTTCTAAGCAAAATCTAAATACTAGTTCTGAAATTTGTTTTCTATTCGGCTTATCAACTGACGCTGTATTTTTATTAAATAGAAGCCTTGAATATAAAGATACTGACTTGTCTATCATTAGCCTAATTGGAACATGCAAATTATTTTCAAGTATTGTCCTAATTATACCAATTGTCATTCTCCGCAAACCAAATTGATCATACGAACCAGAGATTTTCTCACCTGCTGCAATTAAACCAACTAAGCTATCCACTTTGTCTGCAATTGACACAGCAATTGCAGAAGGAGATTTAGGACACTCCTGCTCTGGCCCGATTGGCTTATAATGCTCAGTTATAGCTTCCACTATTTCTCTATCTTCTTGAAAATAAGAAGCATAATATCCACCCATTACTCCTTGTAATTCTGGAAACTCTCTTACTATCGATGTTGCCAAATCAGTTTTTGCCAAATATGCAGCACGTTCAACTTTTATCAGCGAAGCATGTGGAATAAATATAGCTATATACTTTGACAGAGCCGTAATACGCTTCACCTTTTCCCCCACGCTGCCAAGTGAAGCATGAAATAATATCGAACCTAATTTTTTGACATAATGATCCAGATCTTCCTTTTTGTCCTGAGATATCAAAAATTGTGCATCAGCAAGACGTGCTTCTAATATTCTTTCGTGCCCTTTAACAACTTCACCATTGTTGACGTTGACAACAGTGACAAAGTGTGAAATTCTCTTTCCATTACTTAAAGCAAGGTATTTTTGTTGTGTATTAACTATACTAAGTATTACTTCCTTCGGTAATCCAAATGACTTTTCTTGATTCACTTCACCAAACAGTACGATTGGCCACTCTATAAGCCCTGTCAATTCATTTAGTAAATAATCATTTTTCTCAAGTTGTAAATTCTGCTCTTTTGTGAATTTATTAATCTGATCTAGTATAAATTGCTTTCTTTTGTCCATTTGGAGAATTACACTGTTTTTTTCTAGCAATTCAAAATAGTCTTTAGGTGCTTTAACAGTTAACGCTGTACCACTTGAGAGAAATCGATGGCCATATGTTGTGTTAGATGCTGTGATCCCTGCAAAAGACACAGGTATTATTTCGTCATTTAAAATGCATAAAATGTTTTTGATTGGCCTAACCCACCTTTCTTTTCCTTTGCCCCATCTCATGCTCTTCAACCAAGAAAAGTTTTTGAGCATTTCCTCCAGTTGATTTTTGAGGAATTCTCTGATGTTAAATGAGCAGCTTTCTCTTTTAATGAAGTAAAAATCCTCATTATTTACTTTTCGAACGAGCAAATCTTCTTCATTTTTCTGATATTTTCTTAAAAAACCTTCGATAGCACTTTTTGGTGCGTTAATGTTTGGTCCCTTAACTTCGTTATTGGAATCCTTTAGCTCCAAAGCATTTATGTTGTCAACAAATAGAGTAATGCGACGTGCCGTTATAAAAACCTCCATTGATGTAAATTTTACATTATTTTTGTTAAAAACATTGGCAATACAGCTTTTAACTTGAGTTGCAACTACATTCTGCATTCTCGGTGGTATTTCTTCTGAAAGGCACTCAAATAATAACTGCAACGACATACGCTATTTACTCATGTACAATTCACAACATTTTTTTGTTAGCTCTCTAACTTTACCAATATAAGCTGTACGTTCATTCACACCAAGCACACCTCTTGCATCAAGCAGATTAAGTAGGTGACTAGTTTTAATACATTGGTCATAGGCTGCCATTGGTAGCTCCTTTTCAATAAGGAACTTACACAATTTTTCCGTATCTTCGAATTGCTGCTGTACCACTTTAGTATCATAATAATCTAACGCTAGATAAGAAAATTCATATTCTCTTTGTTTAAAAATATCTCCGTAAGTTACACCGTTATCGTTCCAAATTATATCGTAAACATTATCTACACCTTGTATGCACATTGCTAAACGTTCCAACCCATATGCCACCTCACCAGGAATCATCTTGCAGTCAATCCCTCCAACTTGCTGTATATAAGTAAGCTGTGTTACTTCCATTCCATTGCATGTAACTTCCCATCCAAGTCCTGATGCACCAACACTTGGATTTTCCCAATCATCTTCAACAAACTTAATATCATATTTTTCTGTAGATATGCCAAGAACTTTTAAGCTATCTAAATAGACGTCTTGTAAATTATTACCAGATGGCTTTATTATAACTTGATATTGGTGATGTTGATACAAGCGATTAGGATTATCACTATAGCGTCCATCTGCTGGCCTAATTACTGGTTGTAGATATGCAATTTTTGTCGGTTTTGTATCAATTGCAGACATAATTGTTGCAGGATGTAATGTGCCAGCACCAACTTCAGATGTGTATGGGTGAAGTATAACACATCCTTCACTAGCCCAAAAATCTTGTAACTCTTTTATTATACTTTGTAAGTTCACACAAATTGCACACTTTTTATACTAAATATATAAATAAATAAGTACTATTCAATACCTATTTTTTTAACAGTATCATGTAAATAATCACCTAAGACTGCTGAACTTTCTCTCACATACTGAATTATGCTTTTATTTAGGACAATTGCATCATGCATAGTTAAATCGCAGAATATAAATGCTGTTAAAGACAGTAAAATCACCGCATAAAATGTGTGAAAAATCCCCTCAAATGTAATTGACATTGCATTATTATAGCTGAGCTGTATTGAACTTATTGGCCATGGTTTTATCACTTCTACGACATTAAAAAATACGTAAGGTATCATAAGAAAAAAGAAAAAGTGCATAAAATCATTAAACCAAAATGGGCATTGAAACATCTGCTTACATATATTCCCATAGAGTTTACTTACAGCATAATAAATTGACATTATTGCTGGCATTGAAAGTGCTACAGTCAGTACTTGCCCTGACGCTATTTGTATTACTATTTCTTCACCACTGTTTGCTGAAGGGTCTTGAGCATGAAAAATAAATATTCCAATTAATTGCATTACTAACATAACTATTGCCAATTTTGTAAAAACAGCAGCTACGACTATTCCTGAGTCTGGCATTTTATATAGTAAGTATTCGCCTCCATATGTAAGAATTAATATAACATCGACAATAAATAATATTAAAAAAGAAGACCAATAGTTCTGCCAACTTGGTAAATATCCTATTCCTAAAAGAGAGCTTACTGTTTTAGCAGGAAAAACCTTGCCTAGCATCTTCCCCAAAAATTTAAAAAAAATCCCCATGTTCTAAGTAACACTTGGTTTATATTATTTATAATACTGTATTGTAACGGACTTATCAATAACTTAAAACATGTATTGGAAGATTTTAGGTAATATGCAGCAACAGTAGAAGAACGTGCGCCAAAAATTTAATAATTTTATAGGGCTTATGCACTTAAATTTTTTGCAATATCAAGTGCAGCGTAAGTGAATATTGCACTTGCACCCGCACGTTTGAAACCAATCAAAGACTCATAAATCACCTTGTCATAATCTAGCCAGCCATTATTTGCAGCAGCTTTTATCATTGCGTACTCACCGCTTACTTGGTAAGCAAAAATCGGAAAATTAAACTTATCACTTGCTGTTTTGATAATATCTAAATATGGCATACCTGGTTTAATCATAATAAAGTCTGCACCTTCATTTATATCCATTTCAATTTCGCACATTGCTTCGCGCGCATTTTTATAATCCATTTGATAACCACTTTTGTCTATAGAATGTGATAGCCCACATGAACCAACGACTTGCCTGAATGGAGCATAGAAGCTAGAGCAGTATTTCACTGCATAAGATAATATTAATACGTCTTGAAAGTTGTTATCATCTAATGATTTTCTGATTCTTCCTATTCTACCATCCATCATATCAGAAGGAGCAACTATATCACATCCTGCTTTCGCTAAAGCAAACGCTTGCTTACACAGCACTGATATAGTTTCATCGTTTTCTACATCCATCTGATTATCTTTTAAAATGCCGTCATGGCCATGAATAGTGTATGGATCCAGTGCAACGTCTGCAATAATACCAATTTCAGGTACCTTTAATTTTACAGCACGGATTGCTTTGCAGATTAAGTTGTCAGAATTATATGCTCCCTCAGCGTTTTCAGATTTTAGTTTACTATCAACTACAGGAAAAATTGCAACAGCATTAATTCCTAAATCTTTAGCTTCCTTAACTATAGACACTAATCCATCTATTGAATAACACTTTACGCCTGGTAAGCCAGAAATTGGTTCAGTTGTTTCTTCTCTGTCATGAACAAACAGAGGAAGAACCAGATCATTTACTGATAAACTATTTTCACTTGTTAAATTGCGAACCCATTTGCTCGAGCGCCTGCGTCTTAATCTTGTATTTGGGAAATTAAACATTGGATCCAGGCAAATTCCCAGTAAAGAGCAACACCCCTGAAATGAGTATCACCCAAAACACTGATATTGGTAAAAATACTTTCCAACCAAGGCGCATTAGCTGATCATATCGATAACGAGGTATTGTTGCTCTAATCCAAATAAATACGAATAAAAGTATAATTATCTTCAAAACGAACCAAATTAAACCTGGAATTTTATAAAGCAAACCAAGTTCTAACGGAGGATACCACCCTCCTAGAAAGAATATCGTCATCATAGCACTTGCTAAAATCATATTTGCATATTCTCCAAGAAAAAAGAGGGCAAAAGGCATGGATGAATATTCAACGTTATATCCAGAGACAAGCTCTGCTTCAGCTTCTGGTAAATCAAATGGGTGACGATTAGTTTCTGCAAGCAAAGAAATAAAAAATATTATTCCTATAGGCATTAGTAGCAAATCAACCCAAAATGGCATATTGTGTTTCGCTACCACCATCTCTCCAAGATTTAATGTTCCAGTGGTAATAACGACTGCAGCAACTATTAAGCCTATTGAAACTTCATATGAAATCATCTGAGCAGCCGACCGTATAGCGCCAAGGAATGCATAATTGGAGTTGCTTGACCAGCCTGCAATAATCACGCCGTATACTCCCAGCGACGATATAGCTAGCACGTAAAGCACTCCAACATTAATATTTGCTATAACCTTAGGAATAACTATTTGCTGGCCATTTTCTACAATTACTTCAGCACCAAACGGTATAACTGCCCAGGCAATTAATGCCAAGATAAAGGTAAGCATTGGAGCCATAATGAACAGTATGGTGCTCGCTCTAAATGGTATTATCGGCTCTTTAATCAGTAGTTTAATAGCATCTGCAAATGGCTGCAATAGCCCAAAAGGTCCAACTACACTTGGGCCGTGCCTCAGTTGAATTGCAGCAAGGACCTTACGCTCAAAGTATGTCAAATATGCAACTGAAAGTAGTAGCGGTACTAAAATAAATAAAATATTAACTAGCGTGTTCATAAAAAGCTTTAGTACAATCTGCCATTATTTTTGAAGCGCGACTTATTGAATCCGTCATATAAAAATTACACTCCTTTAAAGTAAAAGGTGTATTACTTAAATTTATTTTACCATTGCTAATTGGCACCCATGTGTTTTTTATCACTTGATCAGCATTTCTAAACTGTGGACCGATAGTATCTAATTTTTTTCTCACGTCAAATAAACTATCATATGGTAAGGAGAGATCCAAATATTGCGAGAGATTTTTAATAATTAACCAGTCCTCCTTTGCTTCACCTGGAGGAAATACAGCTAAATTTGTTCTTTGCACTCGACCTTCAGTGTTTACATAAGTTGCATATTTTTCTGTATATGCAGCACCAGGCAAGATAACATCTGCCACATGTGCACCCTTATCACCGTGATGACCTTGATAAATTACAAATGTGTTTTCTAACTTTGATGTGTCAAATTCATCTGCACCAAGAAGATAAACAACTTCTATTTCACCACTTTCTGCATGTTCCAATATTTGATTAATATCCCTTTCGCCTTTTTTAGGAACAAACCCAATATCTAGCCCACCAACTCTTGCTGCAGCTTTATGCAGCACATTAAAGCCATTCCAGTCATCTCTGATCATGTTAAATTTTTCTGCAATTTTGCCAGCCAGAACTAGAACTAATTCAGAATCATCTCTTACTAATGCATCTTGACCGATAATCAGCATAGGGTTTTGAGCAGCTACCAGCAGCTCACAGAATTTATGACTTCCATTTGCTATTTCACTCAAAATATCAGGATTATCGCCCAATTTCTCAACATGATACAAATATTCAATGTTAGGACCAACACTTGCAACAGGAAAGTTGCCCTGTAAATATCTCTTTCTCAATCTTACGTTAATGATCGGTGCTTCTATCCTTGGGTTTGTATTTATAAGCAGACACAAATCCGCATTCTCTATACCTTCAATAGTGGTATTGAACACATACGATCCACGATTATTTGGTATAAGTTTTGCACCATCTTGCCTACAGTCTATATTCCCCGAGCCGAGCTTCTGCATCATTTCTTTAAGTAGAAGCATAGACTCACAATCTGCTAAATCACCTGCAATTGCAGCTATTTTATTTGATTTTGTATTCTTTAATTTCTTTGCAGCAACAGTTAATGCCTCATTCCAATCAACTGGGGCTAATTTACCATCTTTTTTTACATAAGGTCGATCAAGACGCTGAACTTTTAGTCCATCATAGGCAAAGCGGGTTTTATCTGATATCCATTCTTCATTTACCTCTTCGCTCAGCCTTGGCAATATCCTCATAACTTCCGGGCCACGATAATCAACTCTAATACTACTTCCCACAGCATCTAGTACATCTATAGTTTCGCAATGTGATAGCTCCCATGGACGCGCTGTAAAGGAGTAAGGCTTTGAAGTTAAAGCCCCTACCGGGCAGAGATCTATGATATTTCCGGATAATTCAGAACTAATATGCCTTTTTATGTAAGTGCTAATCTCTACATTTTCTCCCCTTCCGATTCCTCCAAGTTCATTTGTACCTGCAACATCAGACAAAAATCTAACACACCGAGTGCAATGAATGCATCGATTCATCGCAGTCTCAATCAATGGTCCAAAGTGTTTTTTTGGCACAGCCCTCTTATGCTCATCAAGTCTGCTGGTTCCTTTCCCATAAGCCATCGTGATATCTTGCAAATCGCATTCACCACCCTGATCGCAAATTGGGCAATCAAGCGGGTGGTTAATTAGCAAAAACTCAAGCACACCTTCACGTGCTTTTTTAACCTTAGGGGTATCAGTGTGAATAACCATCCCTTCTGCAACTGGCATTGCACAAGAGGCTACTGGTTTTGGAGGTCCACCCTCCACTTCAACCAAACACATTCTGCAATTACCAGCAATTGCTAAACGCTCATGATAACAAAAACGTGGAATTTCAACGCCCACGACTTCACAAGCTTGAATTATAGTGAGCCCATGCTCTACTTCACATTCCTTAGAATTAATAGTAACTTTAACCACAACTATTATACAGCTTCCCACTTTATAGGATTGCCGCTTACCTCATCTTCAACCAGATTGCCGTTGTCATATTGAGCAGACATATAATTCATGCGCGAGTCACGATCTATATATCTAACAGGTTTTACCGGTTTATCTTTATACATTTTTTGCTCGGCCTTCTTACGCTGAGTAGGGTTATTTTTACTAGCTGTCTTTGCTTTCCCACCTGCTGCCATATAAACTCCTAAAAACTTTTCATTCTATTTTAACACTTAAGTATACAGCGTCAATATTTAATAACTTTAAAATTTCAATAGATCTCTTATTATAATCATTTTACAATCATTGTTTAAATAAAAAGTTACCCCTTGATGCCATTCCAGCGCATGACGCACAGCTGTACGAACCATATGCGTCAAGTTAAGGAAATAAAGGTATGAAAGAGATAGAATAATAAGGTATAAGTTCTCCCAGATATACTTTTAGTGAGAGAACCAATGAATAAAATAACTTGCTTATCAAAAAAGCTCAAAGAATTTTTTAATGAAAAAGCAGAGAAAATCTCAATTACAACAAGGTTTATAAAAAGAAAGAGAAAGCTAAAAGGTTCATCATTCGTAAAAGCCATGGTCTTGGGTAATATAGGAGTTGATAATTGTAGCGTAGAAACAATGTGTCAATTACTAAACGAGGACTCGATAGATATAACAAAACAAGGTTTGGATTTTAGATTTACTGAAGAAGCAGTGGAATTTATGAAAAGGATGTATAATGAATCTGTGATTCTCTTTAAAAATATCTTGCAAGTTGATTGCAAAATCTTACAGCAATTTAATAGTGTTAAATTATTGGACAGTAGCTATATTACTCTACCTAACAGTATGGAAGAGATGTATAAAGGTTATGGTACTAGCTACAGTGGCTATGAAAGCAATACTAAGTCTGGAATAAAGTTACAATTAGTTTTCGACTACATGAATCAGATAATAGACCAACTTAATTTAACGGAGGGGGTAAGATCAGACCAGGGATATAGGAAACATTTAAGTAATATATTAAGCAATGATTTGCTAATATCTGATCTCGGTTATTTTGTGCCAAGTTCTTTTAAACAAATCAATGAAATAGGAGCTTATTTCATAAGTCGTCGATACCAACATATATGATGTAGAAACAAATCAAAAAATGGAGTTATTAGAATGTTGAGAGGATAAGTTATTTTTAGAAAACGAGGTATTGTTAGGAAAAGAAGCAAAAATTAGAGTAAGAATTATATGTCAGAAACTAACTGAAGAACAGTCTATGGGCAGAAGAAGGAAAGCTAATAGATTAGCAAGATCGCAGATCCTCTAAAAGAAATCAAAAATTGTTGAACTGGTCAATATTTATAACTAATGTTCCAGAAAATAAAATTAGTGCTGAGCAAGTATTAACGATTTACAGAGTAAGGTGGCAAATTGAGTTATTATTTAAATTGTATAAAAGCCATATCAGGCTTGATAAGCTAAAAGGAAAGCCATGCAGAGTATTATGTGAACTATATGCTAAATTGTGCGCAATTCTTATATTTCACGGCATAGTTGGTTGCACAGAAGTGAAAAAGAATACAGAACTTAGCTTAACAAAGGCATTTATTGAGCTAAAAAGGCGGGTTAGAGAGTTATTTTTAGTATTAACCAAAATTAATAGTTTAAAAGCATTTCTTAAAAAACTCACTATAACTTGGTCGCGATTTTCATTAAAAGACAAACGTAGAAGGGCTAGAGTATCCACTTTAACCTCTCTAAATTTGCTCACAATCTCTTAACTTGACGCGTATGGTTATGATAAGGGGGCTGGCGGAGTTTGTCAAGGAAGTTTTTTTGTTTCTATTCCCAATAAAAGTTTGTTATATGGTTATGCAAGAAGTCTAATATTAAAAATGACACAACAACATAATTAAATTAGACTACTTTATTCTCTTAGTTACTTGCTTTTCTCTTGCTATTGCAAGGCTTTTTTCTGGTACATCCTCAACTATAACACTACCTGCTGCAATTACAGATTCATCATGAATATTAAGCGGCGCAATTAGTGAGCTATTGGCGCCAACAAAGCAATTGCTCCCTATATTCGTTTCATGTTTATTTTTCCCATCATAATTACAAACAATAGTGCCTGCTCCTATATTACTCTCCTGCCCTACTTTAGCATTTCCTATATAACTTAAGTGTTTTATTCTAGTGTTTTGACCAACTTCACTTGTTTTCACTTCCACAAAATTTCCTATTTTTGCCTTATTACCAATTGTTGTGTTTCCGCGTATTCTGGTAAATGGACCGACCTCAGCATTACTTTTAATTAAGCAGTTTTCTAAATGCGAAAATGGCAGTATTTTCGCACCAGACTCTATTTTCACTCCAGTACCGAAAAAAACATATGGGTAAATAACTGAATCTCTGGCAATTTGCGTATCAAGAGAAAAGAAAACAGTCTCTGGTGCAACAAGCGTTACTCCGGAGTCGGTAAAAATTTTTCTTCTATTTTCTTGAAAGTAAAACTCAGCTTTTATAAGGTCATTTCTGTTATTTATTCCCGTTGCTTCTTCTCCACCGGTAATAACGTAACCGACATTTAAATTACTCTTCACTGCAATGGAAACTATATCGGTCAAGTAATATTCATGAGTTGAGCTATTGCACTCTATTTTCTCCACCAATTCACGTAAATTCTTTGCACATGCAACCATTATTCCAGCATTTGCAAGAAATTCTTCATGATTATTTTTATCACTCTTTGCTTCTACGATTTCTCTTAAGGAACCATTCTCAATAATTAACCTACCGTATTCTTTATTGCTTGTCCTAAAACCTAGGCAAACTAGAGCCTTGCCTTCTAAATAACTAATCATTTTAGTTATTGTGCTGCTTTTTATGAGCGGAGTATCCCCATACTGCACAACAACTATGCTTGAATCTGGCAATTCTCTTAGGTTTCTCATCGCAGTTTTGACCGCATCTCCCGTGCCAAGTGTTAATTCTTGTGTAATTAACTGTATATCCTTAAAACA
The DNA here is from genome assembly GCF_964026875.1 of Wolbachia endosymbiont (group A) of Pherbina coryleti. Lineage (NCBI taxonomy): Bacteria > Pseudomonadati > Pseudomonadota > Alphaproteobacteria > Rickettsiales > Anaplasmataceae > Wolbachia > Wolbachia endosymbiont (group A) of Pherbina coryleti. The sequence goes on along the minus strand of NZ_OZ034706.1, from coordinate 316,758 downwards.
CTTTAGTCTTTCAATTAAAGGCTGATCAACTACAACAGCAATATTTTCAGGATTTAACTGTTTTGCATTGTAAATGACATGCTGGAGCATGGAAAAACTGCCTATTTTGTGTAGGAACTTAGGCAAATCTGAATTCATCCGCCTGCCATGCCCTGCAGCAAGTATAACGAACGTATGAGTTTTACTTATCACTTATCTTAAAGATGAAAAATGAAAACCGTAATGATCAAGCCAGCTGATTTTGTTGTCATAAAAGCTCCTCAAGTCGCTAATTTGATATTTTAGCATTGCAAGCCTTTCTATACCAATGCCAAACGCAAAACCGTTGTATTTAGTATGGTCTATTCCAACATTTTGAAATACATTTGGATGCGTCATACCGCATCCCAGTACTTCTATCCATTTACTACCTTTATAACTTATGTCCACTTCCGCAGAAGGCTCGGTAAAAGGGAAAAAACTATTACGAAAACGTATCTTCAGCCCTTTATCGCCAAAGAACTTATTAAGGAAGTGATGAATAGTAAATTTTAACTGGCCCATATTGACATTCTCATCGACATATAACCCCTCTATTTGATGGAACATAGGGGTGTGAGTTGCATCAAAGTCGTTTCTGTATACTCTACCTGCGGCTACTATTTTAATTGGGAATTTTTTTGTTTTTTCCATGGTTCTAATCTGTACAGATGAAGTGTGAGTGCGCAGTACCATTCTTTTATCGTTTATTTTATTCTTTAAGTAGAAGGTATCTTGCTCCTCTCGTGCAGGATGATGACTTGGAGTATTCAGTGCATCAAATACATGAAATTCATCTTCAATATCAGGGCCATCAACTGCTTTAAAACCCATATGTGCAAAAATAAGCTTTACTTCATTTATAACCTTACTGAGTGGATGGACCTTGCCCATTTTTTCTGGTCTAACGGGCAACGTGATATCAACTGCCTCGTTCTGCAATTTAAAGTTAACTTCTTCTGTTTTTAGCACATTTTCCCTATTCATGATAAGATGATCTATCTTATCACGTAAAGCGTTAATCACTGCACCTAAATCACGCTTTTTCTCTGCATTTTCTATCTTTTTTAAGTTATCAAAATACGCTCTAACTACACCCTTTTTTCCCAAATATAATAGCCTAACTTTTTCTAAATCTTGCAAAGAAGAAGCATTCTCAATTTCGGAAACTGCTTTATCTTCAAGTGAAAGTATGTCATCTAATAACTCTTTATTCATCTTAAAAACGCTGGCTTAAACTTTCATTATAGTGAAATTTTAAATATCATCAACAATCCGAAAAATTGCCCTATTCTGATTATTAATTTATTGACTAATTAATCTTTTTTATTTACCTTTGCGTTGATGAATTTGCTGTATCAACTATGCACAACAGTAACACTGAAACTAAGAATAAGTATAAAATAGAGGATTTACCTAAGCTCTTTAAGGAAAAATCCAGAAACATAAGTAAAGCATTTTCTAGCGAAACAATTAAGATCAGTGCTATTCGCTCGAGAAGTATTGAAAGCAATATACAAAAATTTTCATTTGAGCTAACAGCAACAGATAAAGACACCTTTAATATAAGATTATTTCGAATAAACCCTTTATAGCTCTTTTTACAATAATCCGAACAGATCATAATATGCTACTGCTCTACCATAGCCATAAGCACATATCTTATCCTATTCGGACTATTGCGAGAAGTGCTATAATTGATTTTTTCAAAATCTGCCTTTCCCGGGAAAAAAAATTTACAGCCAACATAAAAGTGCCCAAAGAAAGCAGTGAACTATATAATAACTACTGTAAAACTAACAGTTATAAAACTGTAGAAGAATTCGTAAATAGTGCTCCGCCTCAAATCCTTCTGCAGGGCACAACGATAACGCTACAAACAGACGTTGAAAACATTAACCTGGACAACTTGTACCAAATCGAGTTATTTCTAAATGAGAAGCTACAACATGCAGAAAAAACTGAAAATGAAGACAAAAAAGAACAGAGTGAAACTAACCAAAAAAATGCACAAAATAAACAAATCGTACCAGTTACAGGCCTGTTTGGCTATAATTTAACAAGTAGTAAAAAGCAAGTGATGCGGGTTCCAATAGTTGTTGCTGCAATGCGTGACAATTTTTTTTGGTTTGGATCTTCTTTTCGGCTATCCAATTTTTTTAATACAATACAATTCTTCTTTCAACAGCCACCAAAACTGTCCATACGAAACCAGAGGGCTTTGACTTACCATCCAACACTTCAAGAGACAAAACAGGACAAGGTAACACAAAAAGATGGAATCGACGAAAGAAGAATAGAAGACGTCACAATGCTTATTTCTGATTTCGGTCAAACTACTTCGCACACAGAGTATTTTAAGGCTAACAGAAAAAAGAAGTCAAAAAAGCAGACCAAAGAACTATCAGAGAAAGAAAAACCATTAGCCATAAAACAAGCACAAAATGATGCTAGAGTAGCTATGATAGATAACCAAATTGAGCACAGGGGGAAAAAACTCGATAAAATATTTATTGAAGTGATGAGTGGATACAAAAATCAAGATCCAGAAACATTTTGCAATATTTTCAGCTCAGTATTCAATATTGTTTACTTTCAAGATAAACAATTACATGCAATATTAGAGCCAGGCGAAATATCAGAAGTATTACAGATACTCGAAAGGCCACAACCTCTTAGTAACTCACTTTTAGGTAAAGAATATTTACAAAAACAAGTATATAGAAAAAAAGAGCAATTGCTTAAATTAGTTTCAGGTGTTTATATACAACAACCTTCTCCACAACATGAAAATACTCCTCATAAATCTACAAACCCTTTACCAATTAAAGATCTTTCACCAGCAACAAATGAAGCTAAAACTCTACCACCTACTAACATTACACTCAAATCACCGTTAAAAACTGTATTTTCCTCAAAAAAGGCTTATTTTTGTCTATTTATAATAGTAGCATCTGCATCAACACTTTGCTTATGGCATTTTCCATTAGGAAAAGTGTCAATGTTAAAAGGATTAGTGCCACCAGAAAAAAGGGAAAGTATTGGGTTAGCATTGAACATAGGGTTGCCAATATTAATCGCGCTGTGTATTTTGAATTTAGCTCGCTTTATATATTCTGAATATTCTATAGAATCTATTGAACAGAACAAATCTCCTTCTCGCATTTAAACTTACCCAAAATGTAAACAAGTTGTCCTAAGAGATCTTTCATGGTAAAATTATTTATTTTCACCATATGTTTAAAGGAATTATCACGGATATCGGGACTATAACTGATACTACCACTCACTCCAACTCTGATCAAATTTTCCATATCAAGACACAAAATTTATCCTCTATAAATAAAGGAGATTCAATAGCTTGCTCTGGTGTGTGTTTAACTGTTGTTGATATAATGAGCGATATATTTACAGTCCAAGCATCTCAAGAAACTATGAAGGTTGCTAACTTAAATACGTGGAGAATAGGAAAAAAAATAAATCTCGAACAAGCAATGAGATTAAGCGATAAGATCGATGGCCACCTGGTTCAGGGTCATGTTGATGGGATAGTAAAATTTTTAACAATTAATCAAAATTTAGATTCTCATGAAATCAAACTATCGTGCCCACAAGAATTAATTAAATTTGTTGCAAAAAAAAGCTCCGTTACACTAGATGGGGTTTCCCTCACAGTGAATTCAGTTATTAATCAGGAATTTACAGTAAATATCACTCCCTATACATGGGAAAATACAACTTTTCAGTACAACAAAGTAAATGATTATTTGAATTTAGAAATTGACATGATCGCTAGGTATTTAGATCAATTGATGCAGCATAAATACAATTAATTTTACAACCTTGTTATTTACAACTATTATATCTTGAAAACCATATAGATATAAAACATGCTTTTCGATAGCCTAATTATCTTCATTGTTGTTCTATGCGTAATAATCTCGGTAACTAGAGGCTTTATAAAAGAGCTATGCGCACTAATGTTTCTATTTTTATCGGTCTTTCTGACAGCTAATCACTATGATTTTTTTACTCCAAATTATAGTAAATATTTTGATTCTAAAGTTACACTAAACATACTTTCTACAATCTCTGTATTTATTATACTTAATCTTATATTCATGATAATAAATAACTGGCTAATGTACATATTATTACCCATAAGGTTGGGGTTTATCGATAGAGTTACTGGAATCTTTCTCGGAGTGCTTAAAGGAATATTGCTCTCTTATGTATTATTTTTTGCTGTGCACTTATATTGCTACACAGTATATGACAAAAAAGAGGGAGAGTATAAAATAGAAGCAGAAGACATATTGCCTAATTGGATAATAAATTCACACTCTTATCAGGCTTTATTTGTGACAGCAGAAGAAGTAATTGACATGTATGTACCAGAGTCGTTGATACTAAAAATAAAAGAGATCGGTGGAGAAATGGTTGATCAAGAAAAACCTAAAAACAATAAAAAAGAAGAGTAAATATTTATTTATAAATATTTTCATTGGGAGTATTCAAAAAGCCATATGTGTCAGGTTAAGAGCACAGAATTTTTTACTGGAAATATTAATTTTGTTTTAGCAATAAATCAACTTAAGGTCATAATATCTTGACATTTATTTAATGTTGCTATATAATAGCTATGTACATTTTGTGTACTATAGCAATAAAATTACCTTGTAATAGGTGTATTGGACCCGAGGGCAGTACTCGGCGCCTCCACCATGTTTTTTAATTATACGGGGGCGATTAAGGATCGACATGCATAGTAAAGATGGTAGCTTTGCTCGGTTAGACACCACCGCTAAGAGTTCATAATTTAAATGCAAACGATAATTTTGCTGCTGAAGAATATCGTGTTGCTGCTTAATTTAGCACAACCGGTTTATTACTAAAGCACGGTTTAGGGAACGCCGGGTAACAGAAGTTCCCCCAAAATTTACGTATGTGAAAGTTATATGGAGCAAACAGATTACAAAAAACTGCTTAATTCTGCTAAGTTTCAAGTTATCAAAAAGACTTTAGATGTTATATCAGGTAATGGTTTTATCCCTCACTTAGAAATATTATTTTTCACATATTTTAATGGTGTGACCATGCCAGATCGTTTGAAAAAGTCATACCCTACTCAAATGCTTATTATATTACAGCATCAATTCTATGATTTAAAAGTTTCTGAGGATAAATTTAGCGTCAGTTTGAGTTTTCAAGGAAAACAAGAGCGAATTACTATACCGTTTTTTGCTATTAGTGAGTTTCGTGATAAAATTTCAGGAGATGTTTTAATATTTGACAAAATCAGTATCGACTCTGATAAAGAATACAAAAGTGAAAAATGTACTGAAAAACTATCAAACGGTAGTATTATATCCATAGATCAACTGCGTGATGAGTAACTGCTCATCTTTATAAACAAAAAATATTAATAGAAAAAAGTGGTCTAACTTAAGTAATAGAATAGAGGGTAGATAAATATGCTAAATCTTTAATTATTTATTAACGCAGGTGGCAAAATTTTTCTTACATATCATCAACTTCCTTTATTGAAAAATTCAGAAAAATGTTGTATAATTATTAGTAGACTTTGGTAAAACATATGACAGATTCAGGAATTAGTATAACTTTTGACCCAAAAACTTCACATAACCTTACTAAGTTAGCTGAAATCACCAAGGAATCCGTTCAAGAACTAGCAAAAAGGTTAGTCATCGAAGGAATCGAGTGCGAAGTAGAAGATATTGCGTTATATAAAACTATTAAGGAATGTGAGGATGTAGACTGGAACACAGTACTATCTGAAAGGGAGAGGACATAAACTGAAATACGATATTGTCTACTCAAAAAACTTTACTGAAAGAGATTTTCTAAATCTTCCAAAAACAATAAGATCAAGGATTACAAAAGCGATAAACGAGCGGCTTACAACTGATCCAATTAAATTTGGTAAACCATTACGTGGCAGGCTAAAAGGGTATAGAAGAATAAGGGTTAGTGATTATCGAATTATTTATACTGTAAATATTGCAAAACATAAGGTGTTTGTTGCTACAGCAGGACATAGAGACACCATTTATGAGAAGGCTACTTGATAAACATTAAATATATTTTTATACAGCCCTCCTTCCTTTCTTTATTGAAAAATTAAAAAAAATGTTGTAAAATAGCTATAGTAGTAGACTTTGGTAAAGCTTATGGTAAATTCAAAAGTTAGTGTAACTTTCAACCCAGAAACTTCGCAGCATCTTGTTGAACTAGCTAGAGCCACCAAGCAGTCTGTTCAAAAATTAACAGAAAAGCTAGTCAAGGAAGCAATCGAACTTGAAGCGGAAGATATTGCATTTTCCAAAATTATTAGGGAGTTAAATTCTGATGATGCAGAAGAAGTAGAGGATAGTGAAGACATCTGGAAATAAGCAATACACCATTAAATATCTAAAGCATGTTCTTAAAAGAAATTTGCCTTCCTTGCCGGAAGATGTAAAGCCAAGTATTAAAGATGCAATAAAAGAGTATCTTGAGACTGATCCTATTGGTAACGGTGTGTTGCTACGCAAGAGATTAAAGGAACATAGAAGAATAAAAGTTGCTGATGATTATCGTATTGTCTACCGTGTAAATATTGTAAAACGTATAGTAATTATTGTTTCAATAGGACACAGGGACAATATTTACAAGCAGGCAATATTGGACCTACTGAAACATTAAATATATTTTTATACACCACTCCTTTCTTTATTGAAAAATTAAAAAAAATGTTGTATAATTATTAGTGGACTTTGGTAAAACATATGGCAAATTCAGGCATTAACATAGCTCTTAGCGAAGAAACTTTAAAGCATCTTGCTGAATTATCTGAATTTACTAAACAGCCCGTTCAAGAATTAGCAGGAAAACTATTTAGAGAAGCAGTTGAGCTTGAAATGGAGGATTTTTTAGTATCTAAAATTTCTGATGAGCGTGATGTTGAAGGTGCAGAAACAGTTGATTTTGAAGATATTAAGTGGGATTAGAGCGTTACAAGGTTAAGTCTCTAAAGAGTGTTGTTGAAAAAGATTTACCAAACCTTCCAAAGACAATAAGGCTAAAAGTTCAAAAGGCTATAAAAGAACGTCTTACAGTTGACCCAATAAATTTTGGTGAACCACTACATCATAACTTAAAAGGACGTAGAAGGCTAAGAGTTGGTGACTATCGTGTAATTTACAGAGTAAATCAATTAGATCATATAGTAACTATCACAGAGATAGGACATAGAGATGATATTTATAAGAAATAAATATCAACATTAATATATATTATACACCCCTCCTTCCTTGTCCATTCTCTACTTTAGGTGGCTTTGCGCAGCTCAAAAAATGAAGTTTTTTTTGGTTCAGCAAAAACAACATTTTGAGTTTGAAAAGGCTAAATACTTGTCTTTTATATAACTTTCGTGTAATAGATATGTATGCATCCAATCATATATCTACTCAATACGTTACTTGATCTTTATAGCTTCATTCTAATATGTTGGGTTGTCCTAAACTGGCTGGTTAAACTTAATATGGTGAACATATATAATGAAACTGTCAGTAGCATAATGCACATCTTGAACCAATTGACATATCCACCACTAAAGATTATTAGAAGATATATACCACCGTTCAACGGATTAGATTTATCTATAATGATATTGCTAATAACAATTCACTTTGTAAAATATACAGTAGCTTACTACTTTAGGTAGATGTTAAAAAAATATCTAAAATCAGCAATATATCTATCCCTTTTAATATATATATATATATCAGTTTTTAGCTATAACTATAAAGATCCTTCCTTAAACACGGCTACAAATGAGGAAGTGACAAATTTAGGTGGAATAGTAGGTTCATATTTAGCTGATATATTGGTTCAATTTCTTGGATTAACTAGTGTTACAATAGCTACAACCATAGTTTACTTGTTGATCTTCAGGCCAGCAAAAATACTGCTGAAAATTCTCTATTTAATATTAATCAATTTAGGGGTATGTGCTATATTACCACAACTTTCGCTAGGCATCACAGCAAGGTACAGACACAGTGGAATAATAGGGAATGCACTCGTTAATAACTGCCCGTTTTATGTATTTGTGATAGTAACATTAATAGGTCTTGTAGGATCTGTTGGTTGGAAGAGAACAATTTACTCTCTATTCTTCTTATGTAAAAAAATAGCTTGCTTATTTGTAAATGTTCCATTCTTCAGATCACATAAAACTGCTGAATATTCAGTTGCACCATTAGTAGTAGAAGAAAAACATAAAACTAAAATCACTACTAAACAACAACCAAAAGAAAGACAGAAAAAAGCCACCAAAGAAATTTTCAGTGAGTTCGAATTTCCAAGCATTCATTTACTTTCCAAAGCAGAGGAGTCTTTGCAGAGAAAACAGCTGAATGAAATGGAGAGCAATAAAAATTTATCTCTGCTGGAACAAGTCCTGAGTGATTTTGGCGTGCAAGGAAAAATTATCAGTGTATGCTATGGGCCGGTTGTGACTTTATACAAACTTGAACCACAAGCTGGTACGAAATCTGCAAGAGTAATTGGCCTTGCAGATGACATTGCACGTTCGATGAGTGCACTCTCTGCACGTATTTCAATAATTCGTGGGCAAAATGCTATGGGAATAGAGTTGCCGAACAAGGAACGGGAAATTGTAATGCTGCGTGATTTGCTTGAATCACCAGAATACCAAAATGCAAACTTAAATCTTCCAATTGCGCTTGGCAAAGAAATAAGTGGAAAACCAGTTATTGCAGATCTAACTAAAATGCCTCACTTGCTCGTTGCTGGAACCACAGGGTCTGGTAAATCAGTTGCGATTAACACTATGATTCTTTCACTCGTTTATCGATTAAGTCCTGACGAATGCAAGATGATAATGATCGACCCCAAAATGCTTGAGCTTTCAATATATGATGCAATACCACATCTAATAACGCCAGTAGTAACAGAGCCAAAAAAGGCTGTAGTCGCTCTTAAGTGGATAGTGAAAGAAATGGAAAACCGCTATCGCATGATGTCGTATTTGAATGTACGCAATGTTATAAACTATAATCAAAAAATCACAGAAGCGATGAATAGTGGAATAGAATTGGAGCGCGTTGTGCAGATTGGCTTTAACTCAACAACAGGCAAACCTCTGTTTGAAAAAATACCAATCAAGATGGAAACATTTCCGTATATTGTAGTGATCGTGGATGAAATGGCAGATTTGATGCTTGTTGCCGGCAAAGAAATAGAGTGCTCTATTCAACGCTTAGCTCAGATGGCTCGTGCTGCAGGAATACACATCATAATGGCAACACAACGCCCATCTGTGGATGTGATCACAGGTGTGATAAAGGCGAACTTTCCAACGAGAATCAGTTTTGCTGTTACTTCTAAGATAGATAGCCGTACAATACTTGGCGAACAAGGGGCTGAACAATTGCTCGGCATGGGTGACATGCTCTATATGGCCTCTGGTGGTAAGATCATTCGAGTTCACGGCCCATTTGTAAGTGATAATGAGGTGCAAGATATAGTTGATCATCTGAAAATGCAAGGTGAGCCAAACTACATGGAGGAAATCACTAAAGAAGATGAAAATTCTTCTACAGAGTCACACGATGAAACGGAGGATGAAGAAAATGACCTCTATAACCAAGCAGTGGCCATCATTCAAAGAGATCAAAAAGTTTCAACCAGTTACATTCAAAGGCAGCTTAGAATAGGCTATAACAGAGCAGCAAACATCGTTGAAAGAATGGAAAAGGAAGGTATTGTCAGCGCTCCAAATTACTCAGGGAAAAGAGAGATATTGGTTGAATAACAATCTTGTAATACCTTAATTTAAGTTTCCGCACTTTCAAAAAGCAAGTCAAACAAAATTATTAAAAGGTCAATACATAATGACAGTTAATTTAATAATAATTTAAACATTAGGAATGTAAAATTATAATATATTAATTAACTAGGGGGTTAAAATGGTAAAAGGAATTTTGTGCAATTGGTTAGGTGTAACAGAATTGCAAGAAAGTCAAAAAATTGATGCTGAGCAGTTTGAAAAAGTTTTTGGTGCATTAAAAGAATGGCAAGAAGCTCAAAAGATAGATGCTAAACAGTTTGAAGAGGTATTTAGTGCATTAAAAGAATGGCAAGAAGCTCAAAAGATAGATGTTGAGCAGTTTGAAAAAGTTTTTAGTGCATTAGAAGACAAGATTGGTACTAAGCAGTTTCAAGCTATGCAAGAGCACTTAAACGGCCTGCAAGAAAAAGTGGAAACACTTGCAGAGGCAGTAGCAGATCAACAAAAAATAATGGCAATTTGTATCATAGTCAGTGCTGTTGCCGCAATAGCAATAACTAGTTTTGTTGCATTCTGTATCTATCAGGGAGTTAAGCTTGATAAAGAGAAGAAAAACGACTTATCTAAAGATACGCCAGACGCAAAACTTAGTAATGTAGATACTACCGATGGTACTGAAAAACTACAGAATAACTTAAAAGTTGCAAACATATAGCTGCATAACACTTTTCTTGAAAAGGTGTTACGCAACTTGTAACACCTTACTCTTCTCTTAGTCTGCGTAGGTTTTTTTGATAGCAAACATATCACTTTTTAGAAAAATATTTGTATTGTAAAGTTAGTAAAGATTCTGGTTTACTTAAAGTTTGTTAATTGCTATCTTTTAAAACACGATATTTACTATAGCACCATATGCTTAGGGTTTTTTCTAAAATTTTATTTATATTAATGTTTTTGGTTTCTAGCTTTTTTACTGTGCATAGTGCTGAAGCTAAATCTAAGCTCAGTAAGAGATACATACCTCCTGGTAACCCTGGTGGTGCAAACTTTCATACAGATGAGGATTTTGCTGAGTCATATAAACTGTATGAGAAGCGTAGGGAATTGCTCAAGAAAAAAAAATTACAAGATCGAGCTATAAATAAAGAAGATCTAATCAAAAAATTAAAAGAGAAAAAAATTGCTAGTCTTGATAATGAGCCAAATGACATGGAAGCTTGCATAGTCGACGATGAAGAGAGCACTATGATAAATCAGCATGGTATTAATATCGCACGTTTAAGGGGTGCTGTATTTATAGATCAAGAGTCAGTTTTCCAGTATGAAAATAAGCAGCATGAAAGTGAACAACAAGAAGAGAAGAAAGTTACTTCAACACGAGAAAAGAAAGTTTCTCCTATAAATGTCACTATAAAAGAAACTCCATCAAGAAGAACGTGCTCACATGATTCTATTGCTAATTTGGATAACGTAGATGCTTATAGTTTGAATGGTTCAAGTTCATTTGGCAGTGTAGCTGACACAGTAAAATAGTATCACAATATTGGCCATTAATAATATGCTAGATAAAGACCTGATGTTGAATGATAATACATATGAATTATCGCAGATTTCCAGGCACAAAACTCATGTTGTAGAAGTTGGAAAAGTAAAGATAGGCGGAAATAATCCTGTAGTTGTACAATCTATGGCGCTTGGTGTGCATATAGATTCTGATAATATAAAAAGTAGCGCAAAACATTATGCAAAAGAAATAACAGAACTAGCGCGTACAGGTTCAGAATTGGTGCGAATTGCCTTGAACTCAGAGGAGGTAGCAAGAGCCATACCTTATATAGTAGAAGAGATAAATAAAGAAGGTTTTGACGGTAAAATATTGGTAGGCTGTGGTCAGTATGAGCTAGATAAATTAGTTCAAGATTATCCAGACAACATCAAAATGCTGGGTAAAATTAGGATAAACCCAGGCAATATAGGTTTTGGCAACAAACGTGATGAGAAGTTTGAAAGGGTTATAGAGTATGCAATAATGCACGATCTTCCGGTTAGAATTGGGGTAAATTGGGGTAGTCTTGATAAATACCTTTTGCAAAAATTGATGGATGAAAACTCTTCGCTTAGTAATTCAAGGCCTTCTGACGTTATACTGCGCAAAGCACTTGTAATGTCTGCTCTTGATAGTGCAAAAAAAGCTGAAGAAATTGGTCTAAATTCAAACAAAATAATCATTTCATGTAAAGTTAGCAAAGTACAAGATTTAATTTTAGTTTATATGGCACTTGCAAAATCTTCCAATTATGCGCTGCATTTGGGTTTAACTGAGGCTGGTATGGGCAATAAAGGTGTGGTAAATACCGCAGCAGGGCTTACTTATTTATTGCAAAATGGCATTGGAGATACAATACGGGCTTCTTTGACTCAACGTCCTGGTGAATCGCGTACTAATGAAGTGGTGGTGTGTCAGGAAATATTGCAGTCTATAGGCTTGCGACACTTTAACCCTCAGGTTAATTCATGTCCTGGTTGTGGGCGCACGAGTAGCGATCGTTTTCGTATATTAACTGAAGAGGTGAATGGCTATATAAAAACTCATATGCCGATGTGGAAGAAAAAAAATCCAGGTGTAGAGCATATGAACATTGCTGTTATGGGATGCATAGTAAATGGTCCTGGAGAAAGCAAACACGCAAATTTGGGAATCAGCTTACCTGGATATGGAGAAAAACCTGTTTCAGCAGTCTACAAAAACGGCAAATATTTCAAAACTTTACAAGGTGATAATGTCTCTGAAGAATTTAAGGCAATTATTGATAATTATGTGAAGAAGCATTACACGTAACCTTTCACGGTTAATTAATAGATAAATCGCAAATAAAAAAGAAAATTAAACCTTGTTTTTCTTTTTTCGTTGGGAATGTTCAAAAAAGCATACGCGTCAAGTTAAGAGATTGTGAGCAAATTTAGAGAGGTTAAAGTGGATACTCTAGCCCTTCTACGTTTGTCTTTTAATGAAAATCGCGACCAAGTTATAGTGAGTTTTTTAAGAAATGCTTTTAAACTATTAATTTTGGTTAATACTAAAAATAACTCTCTAACCCGCCTTTTTAGCTCAATAAATGCCTTTGTTAAGCTAAGTTCTGTATTCTTTTTCACTTCTGTGCAACCAACTATGCCGTGAAATATAAGAATTGCGCACAATTTAGCATATAGTTCACATAATACTCTGCATGGCTTTCCTTTTAGCTTATCAAGCCTGATATGGCTTTTATACAATTTAAATAATAACTCAATTTGCCACCTTACTCTGTAAATCGTTAATACTTGCTCAGCACTAATTTTATTTTCTGGAACATTAGTTATAAATATTGACCAGTTCAACAATTTTTGATTTCTTTTAGAGGATCTGCGATCTTGCTAATCTATTAGCTTTCCTTCTTCTGCCCATAGACTGTTCTTCAGTTAGTTTCTGACATATAATTCTTACTCTAATTTTTGCTTCTTTTCCTAACAATACCTCGTTTTCTAAAAATAACTTATCCTCTCAACATTCTAATAACTCCATTTTTTGATTTGTTTCTACATCATATATGTTGGTATCGACGACTTATGAAATAAGCTCCTATTTCATTGATTTGTTTAAAAGAACTTGGCACAAAATAACCGAGATCAGATATTAGCAAATCATTGCTTAATATATTACTTAAATGTTTCCTATATCCCTGGTCTGATCTTACCCCCTCCGTTAAATTAAGTTGGTCTATTATCTGATTCATGTAGTCGAAAACTAATTGTAACTTTATTCCAGACTTAGTATTGCTTTCATAGCCACTGTAGCTAGTACCATAACCTTTATACATCTCTTCCATACTGTTAGGTAGAGTAATATAGCTACTGTCCAATAATTTAACACTATTAAATTGCTGTAAGATTTTGCAATCAACTTGCAAGATATTTTTAAAGAGAATCACAGATTCATTATACATCCTTTTCATAAATTCCACTGCTTCTTCAGTAAATCTAAAATCCAAACCTTGTTTTGTTATATCTATCGAGTCCTCGTTTAGTAATTGACACATTGTTTCTACGCTACAATTATCAACTCCTATATTACCCAAGACCATGGCTTTTACGAATGATGAACCTTTTAGCTTTCTCTTTCTTTTTATAAACCTTGTTGTAATTGAGATTTTCTCTGCTTTTTCATTAAAAAATTCTTTGAGCTTTTTTGATAAGCAAGTTATTTTATTCATTGGTTCTCTCACTAAAAGTATATCTGGGAGAACTTATACCTTATTATTCTATCTCTTTCATACCTTTATTTCCTTAACTTGACGCGTATGGTTCAAAAAAGTGTGTCAAACCGAAAAAAAAGTAATAAATTGATATAAAAAAAATGGAGGTTTGACTGACCTTACCCAGAAAAAGTGGAGAGAAAGTTTGGAATGTTTTTCACAAAGAGAATGATGAATCAAAATGCTCAGGAATGCAATAGTTAATAGTGACGTTGTTTGTTATAAAAAATTTCTATATATTCAAATATAGCAGTTTTGATATGCTGTTTAGAGTGCCGAGAGGTGTCTATTGGTAACTCCCTTTTTAGAGAACTGAAGAAGCTTTCCACAACAGAATTGTCGTAACAACAACCTTTATAACTCATCTATGTTTTTTATGGATAAGAGATATTGATAACCTTGCGAAGTATATTGTGAACCTTGATCACTATGTAATAGTAGATTTTTGGCAGGTTTACGCTTGTTAACGGCCATTAATAAAGAGTCCATAACCAATTGTTTATTTATTGAACTGCTCATTAACTACCATGCGTGAATATAGATCGATTATTGTTGCCAAATATAGCCATCCTTCTTTGGTTTTTATATAAGTAATCCCATACTTTATTTGGTTGATCGACAATAAAGTTTTGGTCTAATATATTGGGAGCTACTGTCCGTTTGTTGTTTCTTAATTTTAAATTTTCTTCTCAATATAGCCTGAATACCATTTTTCTGCATAATACTTTGCACTGTTTTTAAGTTGCAACTTTTACCCAAAGCCTTCAATTCAGCATGAATTTTAGGAGCTCCATATCTACATTTAGAAACTTGATATATTTTTTGAATAGCTGCGAGTAGCTCTTTATTTGCTGATTCTCTACTGCTTATTTTTCTTGTGGTCCACTTATAGTAGCCACTAGCAGAAAATCCTACATAATTCCTGTACTTTATAGCAGTTACTATATAAAAAAATATTTTACTCTTTTTGACTGGCCAGGGCTTTTTTTTAAATGTCTCTTTCCCTTGTTACTCTTGCTTTGTAAATCAAACCTCTCTTTGTCGTAAGGAGCCATGTTACCTCTACCTGGAAATGCATTTGCCGCTGACTTTTTTTCGTTATATTTCTTCATCCATTTTCCTAATACACTATCCCTTATTCCTAGATCTCTTGCTACTTTTGCAACTGGTTGACCTACCTTTCTTTGTTCATTTGCCAGCTTAACAGCTTCCAATTTGAATTCTGCCGTATATTCTCTTACCATTTCTAATCCTCCAAAATTTTATTTTACCCGAAAAAACTCCTTTCTTTCTCTCCACTTTTTCTGGGTAAGGTCACTTGGCAACAGTTGCTCTACTTTCTCCTTCATCCAATGCTTCCATTGCTTTTTTCCTTAAGTCGTAACTATACGCTGCTGGCATACAAACCCCTCTACCATAAATCCATTCTTACCTTATTGGGATTATTATGAGAAGAGCTATAACTCTATGGGAGGGAAGCAAAATCTGGGATTCGGCCTTAATGGCATTAGCGTTGCATCAGCTTCACCCTCCCTGTGAGGTATTTTAGCTCTAATGCCTCACATCATAAAGATACAAGTGTCAAGCTACTTGGATGACAGGGGAGGGAGGCACTGGGATGACAGGAGAAGGTAGTGGGATGACACCCTGACAACCGTCATCCCGCTGCTTGTTAGCGGGATCTAGAGATACCGCGAATGAATCGCGGCATGACGTAGGACTGCTTTCATTCCAGTGCTTGACACTGGAATCCAGCCTTTCTGCAATCTCATCGAAAACGTTGTAACCACTTTCTATGCTAGTTTGCTTGTGAGCAACCTGGATTCCAGTGTCAAGCACTGGAATGACACCGTTATAAAGGAACCAGTGTCAGCTACTTGAATGACACAGTCTTTGCTTAAACCCGTAACGTTCGTACATTTTGCTAAAAGTTCAAATATCAACATCATGCACATTAAGTGCATTGCTATTAATAAAATCACGGCGTGGTTCAACTATATCACCCATTAATATTGAAAATATGGAATCAGCTTCTTCACAATCTTTTATTTCAACCTTTAATAAAGTTCTAGCCTCAGGATTTAACGTAGTATCCCATAGCTGATCAGCATTCATTTCACCAAGACCTTTAAATCTCTGCAGAGTTAAACCTTTTTTACCATAGTCCATTATTATTTTTGCAAGCGTACTTGGAGAAGTGATTCTTATTTCAGTTTCTTGTGACTTTAAAAATGAATCACCATTAAATAAATTACTTATACCATCAAGCAAACTTAATATGTTTTGCATATCTTTGCCTTCAAGCATACTAAGTGCAAATATATATTTGTCTGCCAATCCTTGAAACAATTTAGAGATATGAATTTCTTTTTCTTCATCTTTTATTTCCACTTCCCAAGTGTATTCGCTGTACATTAACTTCAAATACTTTAATATCTCATCAGCCGATGATAGAGCATTCTTTTTGCTTAAAATTAGCAATGACTCTAGGAGATTTTGTGGTATTTCTCTATCATAATTTTTGCTAATATTAGAAGTGCTAACGCATTTATTCAAAATAAGGCGCAAGTCGTTAAATTCTGTAGCTGTACCACTTAGTGTTAGTCTTTTAACTGCTGAGTTTATTATATACTCTTCAAAAGTTTCGTCATCTTTAATATAAGTGTCTTTGGCATTCTTTGTAACTTTATAGAGAGGTGGCTGTGCTATGTATAAGTAACCTTTTTCAATAACTTCACGCATATGTCTAAAAAAGAAAGTTAGAATCAAAGTTCTTATATGTGAACCATCAACATCTGCATCTGTCATGATGATAATTTTATGATATCTAGCTTTTTCAATATCGAAGTGTTCACTCCCTATTCCAGCACCAATTGCAGTGATTAAAGAGCCTATTTCTGCAGATGAAAAAATACGATCTAAACTTACACGTTCTACGTTTAGAATTTTTCCTCTTAAGGCAAGCACTGCTTGTGTTTTACGATTACGCCCCTGCTTTGCAGTACCACCTGCTGAATTACCCTCTACTATAAATAATTCCGATAACTCAGGGGCTTTTTCCTGGCAATCAGCAAGCTTTCCTGGCAGAGTTGCAATATCAATATTGTTTTTGCTTTTAACTAACTCTCGTGCTTTTCTTGCGGCTTCTCTTCCTTTTGCTGACCTAATTGCTCTTTCTACTATGCTTGCTGCCAATTTGGGATCAGTTTCAAGGATTGTGCTCAATTTATCAGAAACTATACTTTCTACAACTGCACGTGCTTCAGAACTAACTAGTTTATCTTTTGTTTGTGAAGAAAATTTAGGATCAGGCATCTTGAGAGATAAAACACAA
The DNA here is from genome assembly GCF_964026875.1 of Wolbachia endosymbiont (group A) of Pherbina coryleti. Taxonomy (NCBI): domain Bacteria; kingdom Pseudomonadati; phylum Pseudomonadota; class Alphaproteobacteria; order Rickettsiales; family Anaplasmataceae; genus Wolbachia; species Wolbachia endosymbiont (group A) of Pherbina coryleti. The sequence continues at coordinate 299,297 of NZ_OZ034706.1, read as the reverse complement.
GTTAAACCTTCTCTAACGTCCTCTCCAGTTAAATTTACTTTTGCTTTCTTTAAAAACCCTTCATTAGTTGCATAGGTATTGATACATCTAGTTAGTGCAGATCTAAATCCTGCCAAATGCGTACCACCATCTCGTTGCCGTATATTATTAGTGAAACACAACATATTCTCATAGTAGGAATCATTCCATTCCATCGATATTTCCAAGCTGATGCCAAGATCGTCTGCATCTCCTTTCATACTGGCAATTTTAGTTACATGTGTCTTATTCTTATCTAAATACTGCACAAAATTTGCTGTACCAAAATTGTCTTTAGATTGATTGCTCTGATTGAAATGAGATTCTGTATATGGTTCATTGCGCAGATCACGTAAAGTAATGTCGATATTTGAATTTAAAAATGCTAATTCTCTTATACGACTTTCAAGCGTTGAGTAACTGAAATTAATGCCATTAAAAGTCTCTGTTGATGGCATGAACGTGACTTTAGTTCCTCTTTTGTTTGTATTTTCGTTGACTACCTTTAAAGGTTCAATAGACTCACCATCTTCAAAACGCATAAAGTGTTCTTTCTTATTGCGCCAAATAGTTAATTCCAACCAGCTTGATAATGCATTCACAACTGAGATTCCAACACCATGTAATCCCCCAGAAACTTTATAGGTATTACTGTCAAATTTACCACCAGCATGGAGTTGAGTCATTATTACCTCTGCTGCTGATATTCCTTCTTCTTCATGAATGTCAGTTGGAATGCCACGACCATTGTCGGTTACTGATACTGAACCATCTTTATTTATGCTAACTTCAATTTTATCACAATATCCAGCTAAAGATTCATCTATTGCGTTATCAACAACCTCATATACCATGTGGTGCAAGCCAGATCCATCGTCAGTGTCACCAATGTACATACCTGGACGTTTCCTTACAGCATCAAGACCCCTTAAGATTTTTATTGCATCGGCATTATAACTATTTTCCATGGTATTGCTTCGTTTATGAATGTTAATTAATATTACATTCATATATGCTGATTAGCAACATTTTTAAACTGATAACCCATATTATAGCCTTTCTTATAATAGTCCGAATGCGATAAGATATGTGTTTATGGCTATAGCAGGCCAGTAGCATATTACGGTCTGTTCGGATTATTGTAAAAAGAGCTATAAAAGCACAACTTTACGAATGTTTATTTTTGAAGACAGCAAATAGTGTCATTCCAATGTGTCTTCCATAACTGTACGAACATTCATTTTTGAAGGTAAATTGCACAACAGATGATGTCATTCCAGTGCTTGACACTGGAATGGCTTTGTTGCATCGCTAGCTATGATGGATTAAAGATAAAAAAGATGGAGAATATCAGTAGCTTATTATTCTGGTATTTATAACAAGAACGGTCAGTGAATACCTAAATTTGAGTAAAAGAAATTTCACTACCACTCACTAATCCGGCTAAAATTCAAGAATTTCAATGCTTTAGCTATTTTCAATAGAATTAAATTTATTAATGTAAATAATAAATTACTATTCTTAAATTTGATCAGATTGATTGCAAAAAAACAAGATTTTCAATAGGTTACTTATAATCCTAACTATAGTTAGCCTTTCATAAGTAGCGATGCAACAAAGCCCACTGGAATCCAGAAATTTTGCTTATAACTGAGCTGATGAGCTAAAGGTAGTTGTCTTACGCTAAAACAAACGTTTTTAATTAAGTTGCATAGAAGCTGGATCCCAGTGTCTGGGCACTGGGATGACACCCCACTGGTGGGAATTGCTCCCAAACTACAACGTTCGTACAGTTGTGTGTGTCTTCCCATGGAGATTGCTCTCAAATCATAATGCTCATGCAGTTGCATGCTCGACTAATTAACAGAAAAATCTATAATTCAGTTTACGTATTTTCTTATCTCAGCCAAAATCTTATCAGATTGACTTTCGTCTGAATTTAAATCAGCTGCAAAGTGTGTAACATATTTTCCTCCAGGGCCAATAAGGTACATTATTGAAGAATGGTTGATTTCTTCTTCTCCACCAACTTTGCTAGCATATACTTTATACTTTGCAATTACTTCGTCTATTTTTTCTCTTTCACCAGTTAACATTTGTATTCTGTGGTCAAATTGCTGCTGAAATTCTTTAAGTCTTTCCGTGCTATCGCGCTCAGGATCGACTGTGATGAAGAATGTTTGTAGCTTGTTGTTAGTTTTCTCATCTAACTTTGCAAGTGTTTCTGAAATTATTCCAAGGTTCATAGGGCAAATTCTTTTGCATGAGGAAAACCCAAAGAAAATCATCATGTATTTATCTTTAAAATCACTACTGCGCAAGATCTGTCCGTCCTGATTAATTAAAGAAAAATCTCCGCCTATCTTAACTTCTGCGTTGTGAATCGCTGCTGGGGCAAATATGCCTTTTTTAGTGAAATAACAATAACCTAAAAAAACAACTGCTAATGCTACTAGCATATTAGATAACAATCTTATAAACCTTACCATTAGGGTGCTCTCAGTAAAATTAAATTGTATCTTTATTGGTTGATCTATTCAATATATTTATTCCAAAGTGTATTGTTAATTTTGTCTAACAGTTTCTTATGTTCATCAATTTCTTCACTATTTGGTGAATGTTCTCTGGGAGTTAGATTACGCACTTTATGCTGAACGAATGTAGAGTTACTGTCCTGATTGCATTCATTATCAAACAGAAAGGTTTGTAACCCTCCTGTAAGTTCAACATATACCTTTGCAAGCAATTGAGCATCAACTAGTGCTCCGTGCAATTCTCTATTCTCTAGCGATATATCAAAACGCTTACATAATGCATTCAAAGAAGCAGGTGATCCTGCGAATTTTTTCCTCGCAAGAGGTAATGTATCTAGCACTCTATCTGAGGAAATTAACCCAGCATTCAGCTTGCTTAGCTCCATGTTAAGGAACTTAACATCGAATTCAGCGTTGTGAATTACCAAAATATCATTAGATATAAAGTCAAGAAATTCAAGTGCAACATCTGAAAATAATGGTTTATCTTCTAAAAATTCTTCACTAATACCGTGAATCTTAAACGAGTGATAAGGTATATCTCTTTCTGGGTTAAGGTACCGATGGAATACTTTACCTGTTGGAATACGATTAATTAATTCCACACACCCTATTTCAATAATTCGATGACCAGATTCAGTGTCAAGACCTGTCGTTTCAGTGTCAAGTACTAGTTCGCGTAGCTTGCTTTCCATGGTTAACTCTAAATAAAACTAATCTTACTTGTCATTTGTCTTATCGTTACTTGTCTTTTTATAGTGAATAGAAACAAGCAACCAGCTTGGGTCTGATGAATTAACATTTTTTTTGAATTGCCATACATCCTCAACTTTATTAATAGTGGATGTACTACCTGATATGATATCTCCTTCATTGTTCTTAACGAAGTTAATTTGCTCTGAAAGGAAATATACTGCAATAAACACTACATTTTTTACTAGCTTTATTTCTAAAATCTTTTGTGAAACGATAGAAACAATGATAGACTCGTGCACCTCTTTACGATGTTTAATCTTCTCTGCAAAATTATCATATAAGTCTTTATCGAGAAGTGGTTTTAACTGAGACAAATTTCCTTGATTGAAATACTTTATTATTAATTCAAAAGCTATGCTTGAACCTTCTATAAAGTGGGAAATAGAAAAATCTTTATTTTTTTTTAATATTTGTTCATAAGTAACTTTTATTGAATTTTCATCATTGCTATCAATGTAACCCTCAATGTTTTCTACTACGTCTTCTCTACTTCGGCTTACATCCAATACACTAGTTAGCTTTTTTAGGTTGAGGTTGGCTGACCTTCCTAAAGAATTATACAAACGTGAAAAAATGAACGCCGCTAATAAAGCATATATTACAAGCTCTATCATAGTAACTCAACTCCTTGGCATATAAAGTATCCGAACATTATTAATTATTAATGAAAATATGTTTTTCATATCAACTTATAATCAGGTTTGCTATTCGTTTGTAAATGAATATATTATATAAGAAAGTATTAAATATCTCAACTTAATTAAAGGAGACGTAAGAAATGCCACAACAAAAAATGAGAATTCACAGTCAATATGTTAAAGATCTATCATTTGAGAATCCGAATTCGCCATTCCTTTCTTCTAGTAAAGCTCCAGATATTAACGTAATGGTTAATATCAATTCAGCAAAATTAGAAGGGACGAAAAACAAAGAAGAAGTGAATGAAGAAAAATCTTTCCATGAAATTACTTTGCATATAGAAGTCAAAGCAACGGTAAAAGATGAAGGCATAAAAGATGGCGTAGCTTTCATTTGTGAAACGAAATATTGTGGCATTTTTTCAATAGAAAATTTAAAAGAGTTGAGTGAGGAAGAAGTAAGACAAGCTTTGTTTATTGGCGGACCTACTTTTCTTTTCCCTTTTGCAAGAGAAATAATTGCAAGAGTTACAAGTAGTGGTGGATTTCCCCCACTGATGCTAGATCCTATAGATTTTGAAACTATGTATGAGCAGCAAGGTCAACAACAAAAAAGTAACGGTAGTAATTCCAATTTTAACTAATATAGTGTGATAGGATGAACAATTCTTTAAATGCAAAAACGACTTTAAACATTGACGGGAAGTCATACAACTATTTTAGCCTAAGTAGTGCTAGTGAATTTTTAGGAATAGATGTGACTAAATTGCCTTGCTCACTTAAGGTTCTGCTTGAAAATTTATTGCGCAATGAAGATGGAGTAAACGTAAAGCTAGATGACATAAGAGTACTAGCAGACTGCGTTAATAAACACACTAATCACGAAATTAGCTATAAACCAGCAAGGGTGTTGATGCAAGATTTTACAGGGGTTCCTGCTGTTGTTGATCTAGCTTCAATGCGGGACTATGTTAAGAAAAATGGAGGAAACCCAAGCAATATAAATCCGTCTGTACCGGTTGATCTTGTGATTGACCATTCTGTTCAAGTAGATAGTTATGGAAGTGTTTCTGCATTCAGTAAGAATGTTGAGCTAGAAGTAAAAAGAAATTTGGAGAGATATCAATTTTTAAAGTGGGGAGAATCGTCCTTCACAAATTTTAGAGTAGTGCCGCCTGGCACAGGGATTTGCCACCAAGTGAATCTTGAATATTTAGCGCAAGTTGTGTGTAATAATGATGGAGTCATATATCCTGATACTTTAGTTGGTACTGACAGCCATACTACAATGGTTAACGGATTATCAGTTCTTGGTTGGGGTGTTGGAGGCATAGAAGCTGAGTCTGTGATGCTTGGTCAACCAATTAGTATGGTGATTCCAGAAGTAGTTGGATTTAAATTAATTGGCAGATTGTCGGAAGGAGTAACTGCGACCGATTTAGTGCTGACGGTTACCAATATCCTAAGAACAAAAGGCGTTGTTGGTAAGTTTGTAGAATTTTATGGTGATGGTTTAGATTATTTATCTTTGGCAGATAGAGCCACTATAGCAAACATGGCCCCGGAGTATGGCGCAACTTGTGGATTTTTTCCAATTGATCAAAAAACGCTAGATTATTTAAGCTTAACCGGAAGGCCAGAAAAGCTGATTAAGCTAGTTGAGGCTTATGCGAAAGAGCAAGGACTGTGGCGTAGTAGTGACGAGTTAGCATTTTTTGACACACTAGAGCTTGATTTATCAAGCGTGGAGCCAGTAATGGCTGGTCCCAAAAGACCACAAGATAAGGTTTTTCTTTCACAAGTGGCAGAGTCTTTTTCTAAATCATTTTTAGTTAATGAGTCAAAGGAAAGTGATAAACTCCAAGATGGAAGTGTAGTTATTGCAGCAATAACAAGCTGCACTAATACTTCTAATCCAAGTGTGATGATTGCTGCAGGTCTTGTAGCTCGTAATGCAATTAAACTTGGATTAAAATCAAAGCCTTGGGTTAAAACTTCTCTTGCTCCAGGGTCACAAGTTGTAACAGAATATTTAGAAAAGTCTGGATTGCAGGTAGATCTAAATGCTTTGGGTTTTAATCTAGTTGGATATGGTTGCACAACTTGCATTGGGAATTCTGGTCCACTTAATAAAGATATAGAAGATGGCATTAAAAACAAAAACTTAACCGTTGCTGCAGTTTTATCTGGCAATCGTAACTTTGAAGGAAGAATTCATCCGTTAGTCAAAGCTAATTACTTGGCATCTCCGCCACTTGTTGTTGCATATGCACTTGCTGGTACTGTGCAAATTGATCTGACAAAAGATTCAATATGCAAAGATAAGAATGGAAATGATGTCTATCTCAAAGATATATGGCCAACAAACAATGAAATCGAAGATTGTGTTAAAAGTGTGGTAACACGTGAGATGTTCATACAAAAGTATAAGGATGTTTTTTCTGGTGATGAACATTGGCGAAAGATAAAGTGTGAAAAAAGTGAAATCTATAATTGGGATGCAAACAGCACTTACATACAAAATCCGCCTTATTTTGATAACTTATCACCTAAAAATAATAAAATCGATATAAAGGGTGCACAAATATTGGCAATGTTTGGCGATAGCATAACTACTGATCATATTTCCCCTGCGGGAAATATTGCCTCGAGTAGTCCTGCCGGTCTATATTTAAAAGGGCTTGGAATTGAACCACAGGATTTCAATTCATATGGGTCTCGCCGTGGTAATCACAATGTAATGATGCGTGGCACTTTTGCTAACATTAGAATAAAAAATGAAATGGTTAGCACCGAAGGTGGATATACAAAATATATTCCTTCTCAAGAAATTATGTCAATTTTTGATGCAGCAATGCGTTACAAGGAAAATAATGTACCTCTAATCATTGTTGCAGGAAAAGAATATGGCACAGGTTCAAGTAGGGATTGGGCAGCAAAGGGTACTTTATTGTTGGGGGTTAAAGTTGTCATTGCAGAAAGCTTTGAGCGTATACATAGGTCCAACTTAGTTGGTATGGGTGTTCTTCCACTTGTATTTCAAAATGGAATAACCAGAAAGATATTTGATGGTAGTAAGGTAATAAGCATAAAAGGTGAAATAGTGCCAGGTGGAAATCTAGAATGTATCATCAAAAGAAAGGATAATTCAAGGCAATCAATTCAACTCAAATGCTGTGTACAAACCGCAACTGAGACTAAATACTTGATGTGTGGTGGAGTGTTGAGCTACATACTTGCACAATCTTTTTGATTTAGTGAAGTTATTGCATGGACTTCTTTTAGCCAGCCCTGATCCCTTTGTAAATAGCAATTTGCTCTGCGCAAAGTTATGATATAATTTCACCATACATATGGTGTCGGAGTATTTTTTGGAGATAATTATATATGATAAGCTCTATACAAGAACCTAATGAACTCAGAAAACGTTTACAAGGATTTTATCGTACTGATGAAAAGAGTTATATACGTTATCTTGTAGAAAAAGCAGAGCTTTCGGCTGATTCAAAAAATAGAATTTATAATATTGCAAAACAAGTTATTGAAAAAATCAAACACAATAAATTAAGTATTGTAGATTCCTTTATGCAGCAATACTCGCTTTCCAATGATGAAGGAATAGCGCTTATGTGTCTTGCTGAGTCACTACTTAGAATACCAGATGATTATACAATAGACGAGCTAATCAAAGATAAAATTGCCAATCAAGAATGGAGTAAGCACTTAGGACATTCCTCTTCATTGTTTGTTAATGCTTCTACATGGAGTTTAATGATAGGGAGCAGTATATTGAGAGATAATGAAGGCGATTCGAAGTTCTATTACGCAATTTCTAAGTTACTTAAGAATTTAGGAGAACCGATCATTCGCAAAGCAGTAAAACAAGCAATGTCTATGCTTGGTAATCATTTTGTTGTTGGAGAAACCATAGAAGAAGCTTTAAGGTACGCAAAACTAGATGACAATAGTAAGTTTTTATACTCTTTTGATATGCTTGGCGAAGCTGCTCACACAACTGAGGATGCAGAAGAGTATTTTAATTCATACATGCACTCAATAAAAGCTATAGGTGAATCCACTGAAATAAATGATTGTTTTAAATCCCATGGAATTTCAATCAAACTTTCTGCTTTACACCCACGTTATGAATTTAGTCAATTTGGCCGAATTGCTGGTGAGATATTCACTAAGGTTTTAGAGCTCTGCCGCGAGGCAAAAAAATACAACATTTCACTATGCATAGACGCAGAAGAAACAGAAAGGCTTGAAATTTCCTTAATCTTGTTTGAACAATTACGGCTTGATGAATCACTTTCTGAGTGGGAAGGGCTCGGCTTGGCTGTACAAGCATATCAAAAACGTGCTTTATCTGTTCTTGACTTTGTAGAGGATGTTGCTATTCGATCAAAGCACAAAATTATGGTGAGGCTTGTAAAAGGTGCATATTGGGATTCAGAAATCAAGTGTACGCAAGAATTGGGATTAAATGATTACTCAGTATTTACAAGAAAAAGCTATACTGACGTATCTTACCTCGTGTGCGCACAGAAACTTTTGAGTAAACCAAACAGCTTTTACCCATGCTTTGGAACTCATAACGTCTATACTTTTGCTTCTATCATGGAACTTGCTGATAAAAACCACCCTGGATTTGAATTTCAACGCTTACATGGAATGGCAAAAGACTTATATGATTATGCAATGTCAGAGCTTGTAACAAATGTTAGCTGTCGTGTCTACGCACCCGTTGGGGAACATAGTGACTTGTTGCCTTATCTTATAAGACGCCTTCTTGAAAATGGAGCTAATAGTTCGTTTGTTAATCAAATAAGTGATCCTAACGTTAAAATCGATGAGTTAATTTCAGATCCACTGGAAAAAGCTATAAATTTTAATTATGAACCTCATCCAGGCATTCCATTACCACAAGATATTTTGGGACCAGAAAGAAAAAATTCCTTGGGGATGGATATTAGTGATTCTGTGATAGTCTCACAATTTGCAGATGATATAAAGGGTTTTAGTGAAAAAAAGTGGCAAGTTGGACCAATAATTGATGGAAAAGCACTATTTGATAATGCTGAATTTATCGAAGTAGTGAATCCTGCACATTTGGAAAATGTAATTGGAGAAGTGTCAAGTGCAACAAGCGATCAAGCTTTAAACGCTCTTGAAATAGCACATAGTGCTTTTGCTAAGTGGCAGAATGTTTCAGCAGAAGAGCGCGCTAAATGCCTTGAAAAAGCTGCAGATTTGCTTGAGGAAAGGATGAAAGAGTTAATTTACATTCTGATTGTGGAAGCAGGAAAAATTTTATCCGATGCAATAGCAGAAGTAAGAGAGGCAATCGACTTTCTGCGTTATTATGCAATGATAGCAAAAAATGAACTGAGCGACTGGAAAAAATTGCCGGGCCCAACAGGTGAAGATAACTTCATCTTTTTTGAAGGCAGAGGAGTTTTCTTATGCATATCACCGTGGAATTTTCCGCTCGCTATCTTCATTGGGCAGGTCTCAGCTGCACTTGCAGCAGGTAATGCAGTGCTGGCAAAACCGGCAGAGCAAACGCCGATTATTGCCTACGAAGCTGTTAAGATACTACATGAAGCTGGGATACCAAAGAATGTGTTACACCTCATTCCTGGGGATGGTGGATATTTAGGCAAAATATTAGTTCCAGACAATAGAATTGCCGGAGTAGCTTTTACTGGCTCAACACAAACTGCTCAAATAATCAATAAAATGCTTGCAAATAGGGATGGTCCTATCGTACCACTTATTGCTGAAACAGGAGGGCTCAATGCTATGATAGTTGATAGCTCTGCTCTCTTAGAGCAAGTGACTACGGATGTTTTGCTTTCTGCGTTTCGCAGCGCTGGCCAACGCTGTTCTGCGCTTAGAGTGCTGTTTATTCAAGAGGACATAGCAGAGAAGCAGATAAAAATGATATGCGGTGCAGCGCAAGAACTCAAGATTGGTGACCCAATACAAATTAGTACTGATATTGGTCCAATAATTGATAAAGCATCTATCGATATGCTCACTCAACATACGCAAAAAATGTCAGAGGATAAAGATTCAAATCTGTTATTTAAAGTACCCATGGATACAAATTCTCATAATGGTTATTTCTTTCCTCCATATATTTATGAGATACAAAAAATTTCGCAATTAAAGCAAGAAGTATTTGGTCCTATTTTACATATCATACGTTTTAACAAGTCACAATTAAATGAAGTTATAAGTGATATAAATAGTACTGGATATGGGCTTACGTTTTCTTTGCAGAGTCGTATACAAAGTCAAATTGACACTATAAGTAAAAAAATATCAGTTGGAAATGTCTACATCAACCGTAACCAGATAGGTGCAGCAGTTGGGATACAACCATTTGGTGGTAGAGGACTATCTGGCACTGGGCCAAAAGCTGGTGGTCCTCATTATTTACAGCGTTTTTCTACAGAAAAAGTTGTAAGTGTTAACACTACAGCATTTGGTGGTAACACTACACTTATGTGTTTGGATTAATTTGCGGGCCCTAATTTTTCTTACCCCTAAACTAGACGTTCGTGCAGTTATGTACACAGCGCTAAAATCCGAAAAGGACCAGCTCATGCACTGAAATAAATCGTATCCGTTCAGCCAATGGCGTCAACTTAAGAACTTTCATTAGCAAACTCTCCTAAAGACATGATGGCGTTTAGGCTTATCTACTTTATTGCGGCTGTCCCGGTCGGATTTTAACTTTATAGCTCTTTTTACAATAATCCGAACAGACCGTAATATGCTACTGGCCTGCTATAGCCATAAACACATATCTTATCGCATTCGGACTATTATAAGAAAGGCTATAATAGTAGATTTTTAACAGGTTTACGCCTATTAATGGCCATTAATAAAGAGTTCATAACCAATTGTTTATTTATTGCACTACTCATTAACTACCATACGTGAGAATTATTGCTGCCAAATATAGCCATCCCTCCTTGGTTTTGATGTAAGTAATCCCATACTTTATTTGGTTGATCAACAATAAAGTTTTGATCTAGTATATTGGGAGCTACAGCTCTATTATCTGTTTGTTGTTTTTTAATTTTAAACTTTCTTTTCAGTATAGCCCTGATGTCATTTTTCTGCATAATACTTTGCACCGTTTTCAAATTGCAACTTTTACCCAAAGCCTTCAATTCAGCATGAATTTTAGGAGCTCCATATCTACATTTAGAAACTTGATATATTTTTTGAATAGCTTCGAGTAGCTCTTTATTTGCTGATTCTCTACTGCTTATTTTTCTTGTGGTCCACTTATAGTAGCCACTAGCAGAAAATCCTACATAATTCCTGTACTTTATAGCAGTTACTATATAAAAAAATATTTTACTCTTTTTGACTGGCCAGGGCTTTTTTTTAAATGTCTCTTTCCCTTGTTACTCTTGCTTTGTAAATCAAACCTCTCTTTGTCATAAGGTGCTACATCTGGAAATGCATTTGCCGCTGACTTTTTTTCGTTATATTTCTTCATCCATTTTCCTAATACACTATCCCTTATTCCTAGATCTCTTGCTACTTTTGCAACTGGTTGACCTACCTTTCTTTGTTCATTTGCCAGTTTAACAGCTTCCAATTTGAATTCTGCTGTATATTCTCTTACCATTTCTAATCCTCCAAAATTTTATTTTACCCAAAAAAACTCTTTTCTTTCTCTCCACTTTTTCTGGGTAAGGTCAGTCTTTAGGCACCCAAACAAAGGGAAATGCTGGATAAAAAGAAAATACTTTAAAAAGTATAATAACGATAACTGGAGTTTTATGACAAGTAACAAGATACATCTTATTATACACAGCGATCATGTTATTAAACAAAGTGCAAAAAACCAGATCTCCATATGATGGTGATTGGGTATATTGGGGTAAACGTCTGAGAAAAATACCAGATAAGCCATTAAGAGTAATAAAACTATTGAAGTTACAACAAAGTAAATGTGATAATTGTAGACTATGGTTTAAAAGTGATGATACAATAGAAATACATCACAAAGACCGGAATAGACGAAACAATATGATCAAAAACTTATCTTTGTTACATGGACATTGTCACGATGAATTATACAGGAGGTGTGCATGAAAAGCACCAAATTGGAGAGAAGCCTTATGAGGCGCAAAGTCTCACGTACGGTTTTGAAGTCGAGTGAGGAGGGGCGACCTTCTTCACTTAGACAACAGCATGCAAGTGAAACTAGTGAAGAGGATCTAAAAAAAGTGGTAGGAAGTGATGTAATTATTGGCAAGGCTTATAATGAGTTGAATCAATATAATTGGAGTGAAGAAGAGCGTTTTACTTATGATCAAGATAAGAAACGTGAGGATGATAATTTATCCTGCATCATGCAAAGTAGAATTGAAGGAAAAATTGAAGGAAAAATTGAAGTTGCAAAAAACTTACTTAAAGCTGGCATCTCTATTGATATTATCTCTCAGACAACCAGCCTTCCTCAAGCTAAAATTGAACAACTTCAGGAAGAAATTGCCTAAAAGGCTTGTTGGTTTTTGAATTTATTTCGTGTAACATTGTTGCAATGATACCCTTCCTGGCGCATCAAACAACAGAGGTCTAATGATCAACGAAGAAATTGTAAGAGAGAACTTAAAAAAAGTCATAGAGCAAAAAAGCGGTAAAGATGTGATCGCTCTTGGCATAATATCCTCAATCATTATTAAAGGCTGGGACATTGGTTTTGCGCTTGAAGTTGCCGGTGACACGCAAGCAAACGAAGAATTAAGAAGAAATTGTGAGCAAGCTGTTAAAGCTATACCGGGGGTGACAAAAGTGATCGTGGTTGCTACTTGTCAAAAACAAACTGGGCAACAAAAAGCTAAATTACATATCGAAGGAGTGAAAAATATAATTATTGTGGCCTCTGGTAAAGGAGGCGTAGGTAAATCCACAGTTGCGCTAAATCTTGCTCTCTCATTAGCAAAGTTAAAACACAAAGTTGCGCTGGTTGATGCAGATATATATGGTCCTTCAATTCCTAAAATGCTTAGCACTGAAAAATTAAAGCCAGAAATACAGGGTGGAAAAGCAATACCTATAGAAAGGTATGGACTGCATACTATTTCAATCGGCTATTTTGTTGACAAGGATCGTGCAGCAATATGGCGCGGACCTATGATTACAAAAGCACTTTATAATCTGCTCATGGGAACAAAATGGTCCGATATAGAGTATTTGATAGTTGATACACCACCTGGAACTGGCGATGTGCATTTAAGTCTTATGGAAAATTTTAACTTAACCGGGGCGATAATAGTTTCAACTCCACAGGAGCTCTCTTTAATCGATGCTCGCAAAATTTATGATATGCTTAAAAAGCTCAGTATACCGATTATTGGCATTGTGGAAAATATGAGTTATTTCATTCAAAATGACTCAGAAATATACATATTTGGAAAAGACGGCGCAAAAAGAATGTCTGAGGAGCTGAGCATCAAACTCCTAGGCAGGATTCCTCTGGATCCACAAATATGTCATGCTTCTGATTGTGGAAATCCTTTAATGCTAAGTGAAGATTTGGCAGAGATTTATGAAGACATTGCTAAAGATGTTATAGCTAAAGTGGCTTAGGTTTACCTACAATTTGAAAAACCGTCATTCCGCTACTAGTTAGCGGAATTTATACCGCGAATGAATCCACAACTGTACGAACATTGTCTACCAGAAGGGTGTCATCCCAGTCTGGGATCCAGGAATTTTATTAAGTATAAAAATAGCTGTTTTATGTTAAAATACAACGTTTTGATGATTATGGAAAGGCTGGATTCCAGACTGGAATGACATCATCCTTTTTTCTGAATTCCAGTGTCAGCTACTTCCATGACATCATTATAAAGTAAAATGAGATCCCAGTGTCACGCACTGGGATGACAAGAAGAGGGCTACTGGGATGACAGGGGAGTTGCCTTTTTTCTACTTAGTTTGGGTTATGCAAGAAATCTAATATGATTACTTCTATGCTTAGCCATTTTCAAGACAGGTTCTAAGAGACTTAATTTGTATATAGGAAAACCTTAAAGTCTTTTACTCATAGTATACAAAGTTTGTTTAAACTATTTTCAAAATAGATAAAATATAATTTTACAATTAGCGTAAATAAAATGAATTATGATGTAATCATTTCAGGTGGTGGGTTGCTTGGTCTTATTACTGCAATTGGCCTCAGTTGTAACTCTGTGTCTGTAGCTGTAATTGAAAAAAATAGTTTGCCACGTGTAGTAGATGACAACCGAGCATTTGCTATTTCTCAAGGCTCGAAAAAAATATTGGAAAAATTAGGGATTTGGCAGTTTATAGAAAGCGAAGCTGAGCCAATACTTGATATATGCATATTAGATGCGGTTACTGTGCATTACAATCATAAAATGGTTGGTGAAGAGCCAATGGGTTATGTTATTAACAATGCTACTATATGGAATGCAATCAACAATAATTTTCTGAATAAACTAAATATATACTCTCCACATTCCTATAAAACAATTGCTTGTGATTCAGGATATGTGGAAGTTATTCTTGATAATAACCAGGAATTAATATCATCGCTACTTATCTGCGCTGAAGGCAAAAACTCTAAACTACCAGAGTTATTTTCTATACCGACAGTGAAATTTGATTATAAACAAAGTAGCATAGTATTTAATGTAAAGCATGAACTGCATCACCAAAACTTAGCTGTAGAGGGTTTTTTTCCTGGCGGTCCATTTGCAATTCTACCGATGAAGGGTGGCCATACTTCTTCAATAGTCTGGACAGAAAAATCTGAAATTTCAAAAATGCTAATGGATCTGTCTGAAGAAGAATTTATTATAGAGCTTAAAAAAAGATTTGGTTCTTATTTAGGAGAGATAAAACTAGAGGGTGAAAGAAAACTTTATCCTTTAAGTTTTGTTTTCGCAAAAAAGTTATATAAGGGTAGAGTTTTGCTTATCGGCGATGCAGCACATTCAATTCATCCAGTTGCAGGTCAAGGGCTTAATCTTGGAATTAGAGATGTAGAAAGTATTATAAAGCACGTAGTTGCTGCAAAAGCATCTGGTATTGATGTTGGCAGTAGTTATTTATTAAAGAAAATTTCACGTAACAGATACTTTGATAATTTTACAATGGCGCTTGCAACTGATGGATTAAATAGGATGTTCTCCAACAGAATATTCTGCGCTAAAGCACTAAGAAATCTTGGCTTGATTGCAGTTGAAAATTCAAATTTTCTCAAAAAAAGCTTCATTCGGCATGCTATGGGGTTTATATAAACCACTATTTTATAGTTAATGCAAGTCAGGTTTCCCACGTTATACCGCCGCGGTATCTTGGCCGCTAACACGTAGCGGGATGACGAATGTATCTGTTTAGCAGTTGTGTTAAAAGTCAATAGAAAAATTGATGTAGCTGTGGATAAGTACTTTTATCTGTATAAACGTGCTTATCCACAGCTATACTGGCTCTTAGATAGAAACAGACAGAGAGTTATATTCCTCAGTAAAAACCCTGTCATCTCTGACTAAAGAGTTAGCAAGAATAAGCAATTTCCTCATGGCAGCAGTGGAAGCAATTTTATATGGCTTTTTATATTGACTATATAATCTAGTAAAGAAAGGTTTGATATAGGAATTAGGGGGGGAGGGGGGGGGGATGTATGGTCCCAGAGTGTGATGGTATGATAAAATATGAGAAAACAATACCATCAAAGGAGGAATTATGGGACAAATATTACATGGGTGCGCCAAAACAACAGAGACAATTCGTAGAGCAATACAAAATAGTAAAGAGAGCATAGCAAAACTCTCCAGGTACTATAACCTTAATCCAAAAACTATCATTAAATGGAGAAAACGGTCTTTTGCCAAAGACGCTGATATGGGTCCGAAGCATGCAAGATCAACTGTTTTAACTTTAGAAGAGGAGGCTGTAATTGTTGCATTTCGTAAGCATACTCTATTGCCATTAGATGATTGTCTCTACGCTTTGCAAACCTCAATCCCACACTTGACTCGCTCTAGTCTACATCGTTGCTTACAGAGGCACAGCATTAGCAGACTACCAGATGTTGATGGCGAAGTTAAACCAAAAAAGAAATTCAAACAATATCCTATAGGCTATTTCCATATTGATATTGCAGAAGTCAGAACAGAAGAAGGAAAGTTATATTTGTTTGTTGCAATAGATAGAACATCCAAATTTACGTATGTTGAGTTGCATAAAAGTGCTACAAAACCTATAGCTGCTGAGTTTCTACGTAATTTGATTAAAATTTTACCATATAAAATCCACACTATTTTGACAGATAACAGTGTACAATTTACCAACCAAAAACGCCATAAATACGCTTTTCAACATATATTTGATAGAGCTTGTGAAGAAAATGACATTGAACACCGTCTAACAAAAGTTAGCCATCCTTGGACAAATGGGCAAGTTGAGCGTATGAACAAAACTTTAAAGAATGCCACTGTTAAGAAGTATTACTATCAGTCTCACCAGCAACTCAAAGAGCATCTTTATGACTTTGTTATGGCCTACAATTATGCTAAAAGACTCAAAACTCTTAAGGGTCTTACACCTTTTGAGTTTATATCTTTACAGTGGACAAAATCTCCTGAATTGTTCATACTAAATCCACACCATCACACTCTGGGACCATACACTCCCTGTGTTTCGTAATATTATACAATCAAATTGATAAAAGCTGTATTATCTCCTTGCAGCATTAAGTGTATATTTTTTGCTATTTTTTCCACTAAGGGAGTAACATTATCAAAATTTGAAAATTTTGATAACACATAATCTGCTAAGCTTCTTTGATCTTCAGGTCTACCCACTCCAAATCTCAAGCGCCAATAATCGTTGCCAATAAAACTATCTATGGATTTAAGTCCATTATGTCCAGCAGAGCTACCACCTTTCTTTATTTTTATTCTTCCAAGTTCCAAATCAGCGTCATCGTGTATGACAACAATATTATCTAGCGATAATTTGTAAAAATTTCGTATTTTTGCAACAGGGATGCCTGAATTATTCATAAATGAATAAGGCTTTATTAACATGATTTTATTATCATTAATTATGCCAGAGGTTATTAGATAATCGGCTTTTTTAGAGAACGACTGGAAATTCCAATATTTGCAAATTGTATCAACTACGATGAAGCCGATATTATGATAAGTTAACTCATATTGACCACCAGGGTTACCAAGCCCAACTATCAGGTGCACTATTCCTCTGTTTCTGCTTGAGGTTCTTCAACGTCACTATCGGCAGCAGAAATTGTAACAATGGTAAAATTTTCTTCTTCATGAGCTACAAACTTAACACCTTCTGGTAATTTTACATCATTGATATGTATAGATTGGCCAATCATTTTACCGGATAAATCAACTTCAATAACCTGAGGTATTTTATCAGGAGAGCATTTAACAGCAATAGAACGACACAAAACATTAAGCACTCCACCTAATTTGATTCCTGGAGCTTTACTTTCATTCACAAATGATAGAGGTATGTCTATTTTAATTTCACTGCCTTTATCAACAAACTGAAAATCAACATGTTGCACAGTATCCTTTACTACATGCAATTGGATATCGCGAACAAGAGCATATTCCTTTTTGCCCGAAATATTCAGCTCTATCAAATGTGCAGAAAGAGAACCTGATTTATATTGCTTCGTGAATTCCTTTGCAGACAATGTCAAATTTACATTATCATGGCCCTTTCCATATATTATTCCAGGGATGTTTCCTTTCTTCCTTAGAGAATGCATCGCTTTTGTTTTTGTTATATCACGTAACTCTGCATTAATTGTTACTATTTCCTGTTGCGTCATCGATTACTCCTATTCAGCTAATCCTTTTAATATAATTTAATAATAATATAACATAAAAATATTTATTTCAAACTTCATTCTTTCATACTAATTGTTTGTGAAAGGATTTATTTAGATATATATTTAAACTTATTTAACAAGAACTATGGGCATTGACGATAAAGTAGTTTTTAGGATTTATAAACCAACAAGAACTGCAACACAATCTGGTTTAGGTAATACAAATTTCTGGCACCTAAAAATTGAATCTGGCTCTTACTACATTGAACCTTTGATGGGGTGGGTTGGCTCAAAAGATCCAAAAAAACAGATTGTATTAAAGTTTGATTCTCTTGAAAAAGCAGTATTCTACGCAAAAAAACGCAACGTTAAATACATAATTGAAATGCCAAAAAATGTTAAGAGGCTGCCAAAATCTTACGCAAGCAATTTCATACTAAAGTAAGTTGCACAACAAATGGTGTTATGCAAGTAGCTGACACTGCTCTCCTTTGTCATCCCAGTGCCCAGACACTGGGATCCAGGAATTTTATTAAGTTGGTAAGCATAAAAATAGCTGTTTTACGTTAAAATACAATGTTTTGATGATTATGGAAAGGCTGGATCCCAGTGTCAAGCACTGGGATGACACCATTTGTTGTAAACTCACTTTTACTCTATGGTTATACTACCTTGCCGCTATCCTGAACGAATACAAAGTAAGTTTTATTGTGATGTGCTCATCTGTAAAAAATAAGACTTAATCTCACTGTTGATCATGGATTTTAAGTTGTGCTAGTACACTGCGGCCATTTAGAGAGTCAAGATTTTTAACCTGGCTAGCCAGTATTAAAGAGTTATTTTTCAGGTATTTCTTTACAAGGCTTGCAAGCCTTTTTGGATTATTCAAATAGCTCCATTCTGCTTGTAAAACTTTTATATCACTTTGCACTAAATTAATTTCACTTTTTATTTTTATTAGCTCTCTATTTAATGACTGAACATGTAATTTTACCTTAAATAGTCCTACAATGCTAAGAAAAAACATAACTATTGAGATGATGCAGAAAGTTCTCATGACAACCTCTGTATAGCTCTTAGTTTTGCTGAGCGTGAACGCGGATTTGCACTTACTTCTTCTATACTTGCTTCGATCACTTTTTTATTTAGAAGAGAGAATGTCTTGCAATCAGTAGCACATAAATCTTTAAAAAAAGTTTTGACTATACGATCTTCTAAGGAATGAAAGGTGACGACAATTAATTTGCCATTCTCACTTAAAATCTCAGATGCAGCTTTAATGCCCTTTTCAAGTTCTCCCAGCTCATCGTTTACCCATATTCTGATTGCCTGAAATGTTCTGGTTGCAGGATCAATTTTGCTTTTTCCACGAAATACCACGGAACGTACAATATCCGCAAGCTCAAATGTAGTTTTGATAGTTTTCTTCTTCCGTGCATTTACTATTGCTCTTGCGATTTTGCGAGAATGACGTTCGCCTCCGTAGTTATATATAGTATTTGCGATTTCTTCTTCGCGTAAAGCGTTAACAAACGTTGAAGCGTTTATATAAGAAGAGTTATCCATGCTCATATCGAGTGGACCATCATGTAAAAATGAGAACCCTCTATCTCCGTTATCAAGCTGCATAGATGAAACTCCGATGTCAAAGACCACTCCATCCACTCCGTTTGATGTCATTCCAGCGCGTGACCAGTTATTTTTTCCAGTATCAAGTACTGGGATGACAGGAGATGGCTCAACGCTGCTTAGTATACTTTTAATATTACTAAACTTCTCAATGAATAGTTTTATTCTATCTGGATATCTAACGCTTAAATCATCATAAAACTTAGTTACCGTTTCATCTCTATCAATTGCATATACTTTGCAATCAGCTGACTCCAATATTGCTTTGCTATACCCTCCAGCTCCAAATGTGGCGTCCACGTATATGCCACCATCCTGCGGTGATAGTAGTGATAGCATCTCTTTTAACAAAACTGGAGTGTGTGTCATATCAAAAAATTTAAGTACAGTTGGTGTAGATATCCTACTCTACTCTACTCTTCACATCAATTTTATTTATGTACATAGATTTTCTTGCCAAAATATGGTATCTTATCGGAATATATGAGCAATAATATTAAAATTAAGGTTTAATATTGTTAATATAATATTCACATAACGTTCACATTTTTTTTTATATATAAGATCAAACAGGCTATAGGGAAATTATGCAGCAAATAACAAAAGTAATATTTTCAAGTTTGATTTGTAACACTTTATTGTGGTATGACCACATGCTTTTTGGCCACTTAATAAACATAATAGGTGGTGTGTTTTTTCCATCGGATGATCAACTAACCAGCGTATTGAAGGCTTTTGGAGTGTTTGCAGTGGGTTTCTTAATGAGACCAGTCGGTGCTGCTATATTTGGTCACATTGGTGATAAGCATGGCAGAAGAGTTGCCTTATTGCTCTCGATTATATTAATGACTTTATCAACCATATTAATTGCTTTTGTTCCAGGTTATCAAAGCATTGGAATACTAGCGTCAATGCTGGTAGTTTGTTTAAGGCTATTGCAGGGTATATCCCTTGGAGGAGAAGCAGGAAATGCACCATTTTTAATAGAACATGCTCCTAAAAACAAAAAAGGATTTTTTGGCAGCATTGAAGTATTAAGTGCAATTCTTGGTTCAATATTAAGCCTGATGGCGGTACTCATATGCAAAAAAGTATCTGATTTTGAATCTTGGGGGTGGAGATTACCTTTCATTTTCAGTTTAGCAATGGGATTAATCAGCATATATATGAGATATATACTTGATGAAAGCCCAGAGTATAAAAGACAAAAAAATCCGTCTAAATTGCCATTAAAAGAGTTATTAAACAATTACAAAAAGCCTGTTCTAATATCAATAGGTATTGACTTGGTTGAAAATGCGTCTCTCTATATATATTTGGTCTTTTTCAATGTGCTTACGAATAAAATATTAACAGTAAATACTCATTTTAATCATATAGTGGAAATACTGAGTCAAATTGCACTTGGAGGATTGACAATATTGTTTGCAATACTTTCTGATAAGGTAGGAAGAGAAAAAGTTATGAAGTTTGCATTTATAGCTTTTGTAATAGTGAGTTATCCAGTTTTTTCAATGTTATGTAGTGGCAATTACTTGCTGGCACACATTCTTTTTATAATTCCAATAGCTGCATCGCTTGGTCCTCTCAGTGCACTTATGTGCGAATTATTTCCAACAAAGGTTCGGTACAGTGGATTTGGTTTATCAAGAAATATAGCTGCTGGATTTTTTGGCGGCCTTGCACCATTTATATGCACAACAATTATCAAGGTTACAGGACAAGAGACTTCAGCTAGTTTTTACATGATTTTCTGTGCATTAATTGGGCTAGTTGCTATATCGCAAATTAAGGGTGAGCTTTCTTCAAAATTACCCAAAGTAAACCAAGTATAGTTGCAGTATAGCAGAATTTAAAAAAATCTAATTATAAGGTGGGAAATGCCAATTCTTAGGTGATAATGTGAATATTTCAGCACCATCTTTTGTTACTCCAATCGTATGCTCAAATTGAGCAGAAAGTGAAAGATCGCGTGTTGTTACTGTCCAGTCATCGAGTTTACTGAGCAGAGTCTCATGTTTTCCAGCATTAATCATTGGCTCTATTGTAAAAAACATACCTTCCTTCAAGACGAGATTTTCATCTTGATCATAGAAATGCACTACATTTGGTGGAGCATGAAAGACTTTTCCTATACCATGTCCGCAGTAGCTGCGTACGATAGAATATCCAAAATCTCTAATATATTTCTCTATAGCAAGCCCTATTTCATTTAACTTATTGCCGGGCTTAACTTGTTTGATTGCTTCCATCAATGCATGATAAGTAGCGTCACACAAGCGTTTTGCTTTTATTGATGGCTTGCCAACCCAAAACATGCGACTTGTATCACCATGCCAGCCATTTAAAATCACCGTGACATCAATATTTAAAATATCTCCATCTTTAAGTGGTTTATTATCGGGAACACCATGGCACACAACTGCATTTTTTGAAGTGCAAATCGATTTTGGATACCCCCTATAGTTTAGTGGTGCTGGAATTGCACCTGCATTAATTATAAAATCATGACATAGATCATTTAACTCATTAGTTGTCACCCCTACCTTTACGTACGGTGCAATGAAATCAAGAGTTTCAGCAGCAAGCCTGCCAGCCTTGCGCATAAATTCAAAATCTTCTTGTGAGTGTATAGTTATGTTCATATTTTCCATGTCTTATTGTAATTGGTACGCTTACTCGCAAGTACATAAACATAATAATTTTACATATTATAAAAATAAGTCCTATGGATCCTAGTGTCAAGTCATTTGTATGAAAGGTGGTAAAACAGAAATCTAGACTGTAACTTTTGATTTAACCCAATTATACAATTTACTCATTTTACCATCCTGACCTAAAATACCAGAATTATTTTTATAAAAAGTGTCAACTATTAGCTTTATAGAGCCTATAGCAGCAGAAAATACAGGATTTTTATCATATTCGCCATCAAGACCGCTACAAGACTCAGGGCACCCAATTCGAACTTGCTTATTGAATATATAGCCTGCAATTTCCTTCATGCTTGTGAGTTGACTAGTTCCGCCTGTAATCACTACTTTATTAATTGGATCTTTCTGCTCTTGAAATTGCTCTCTTACCATTTCAAGTATTTCTTCAACTCTTGGTCTTATGATGTTAATAAGCTCAGATTTGAATACTTGAGTAGGTTCATCATTTTCGTTGTTTTGCATTGTAATGTACTCATTCTCATCTATTGAAGTTACGATAGTGCTACCATACAGTATTTTTATATACTCTGCACGTTCTATGCTTGTGCATAGCCCGTAAGCAATATCTCGAGTGATATGAACGCCACCAATTGGAACGCTGCTTGCATACACAAGTTTCCCTCTTTTGAAAATTCCAATTGCAGTGCACCCACCGCCTATATCAACAATAGCAGTCCCGAGCTCTTTTTCATCTTCACTGAGACACGCAAGACCTGCAGAATATGCAGAAGCAATACAACCTGCCATATTTAATCCACCATTATTGGTAATACAGTTTTCAATATTGGTAAGCGCTGGACGCGAAGCAGTGACAACATTAACATCAGCAGATAGTCTTTTTCCGTACAATCCACCAACTTCTTTTATGTCAGTCATGTCATCTAAGTGATATTTCAGTGGTATATTGTGAATGATAACATTTTCTTCAATATATTTCTCAAACGTCTGAAAAACTACACGTTTTATATCCCGGTCAGAAATTTCATGATTAGCTGCAATAATTTCATTATGTACATTGAAAGATGAGATGCCACATCCAGCAATGCTCACATATATCTGGTCTATAGTTTCCTCTGACACTTGCTCAGCTAAACCTATAGTTGATGAGATGGAGTAATTTGCGTGTTTTACATTAGTTATCGACCCACCGTTTACACCTTCTGCAATCTTATAGCCCGTTCCTGTTACTTTATAGCTGAAGTTGCCATTTATTTTAACGATTAGACAAATAATCTTTGTTGTACCTATGTCTAAAACAGCAAAAACATTTCTCTTTGGTTTTGCTATTACTGCAGAGTACATTAGTTAACCTTATTACGCAATTTCATTTAAATTGTAGCTTTCTTTAATAATTTATATTTCTATTATAGATATAGCAACATTTTAATATACACTAAATTCTGGACAAAAGGAAAAGCAAAACATAGAATTATAATTTTTATGTCCATATTACCAATTGTAATTGCCCCTGATGAAAGACTAATCACACGTGCCAGTGAAGTAACAGATATAAACGATAAAATTAAAGAATTAGTAAACGACATGTTCGAAACTATGTATGATGCAGAAGGTCTTGGCCTTGCTGCAGTGCAAGTTGGAGTGTTAAAGAGAATTTTTGTTATGGATATTCAGCTAGAAACGATTGAAAATGAGCCAGCAGGATATGGCTCAACTGGCAAATTTTACATGATTAATCCTGAGATTACAGAATTATCCGATGAACAAGTGACTCTCAAGGAAGGGTGCCTTTCAATTCCAGAGCAAAGCTATGAAATTAAGCGTCCAAAGTATTTAACTGTGAAATACAGAGACTTAAATAACGAAGAACAGACGCTAAAAGCTAGTGGTTGGCTTGCAAGGTGTATTCAGCATGAATTAGATCACTTAAACGGCATATTATATATTAGACATTTATCTAAATTAAAGTATGATATGGCCATGAAAAAAGCACAAAAGGTTAAAAAGCATTATGAGCAATAAAGACCTAGAATTATTAAAATTTTACCATGAAGTGGGCGTTGATTGCACACTAATGGAGGGTGAAGAGGAAAAAAAATTGGAGAGCAAAGAGAGTGTACAACCCTCTGTTATCCAAACTGGGACCAAGAAGAAAGATGCAGATATGCGCTGGAATGACACTAAAGATGGAAAAGACATGTTTCCAAGTGATTGGATAATTGAAGCAAGGAAACTTGCAGGTAAATGTGGTAGTGTAGATGAATTAAGAAGTGCAGTTGAATCATTTGAAGGTTGTGAGATAAAAAAAACTGCAACTAATACTGTCTTTTCCGATGGTAATCCAAATGCAAAAATTATGCTCGTTGGTGAAGCTCCAGGAGCAAATGAAGACCTTCAAGGCATACCATTTTGTGGTGCAAGTGGAATGTTGCTCGATAAAATGTTAAATGCAATCAATCTTGATCGCACTAAGGTATACATAAGCAATGCTGTATTTTGGCGTCCACCTGGCAATAGAAAGCCAACCGACCTAGAGCTTGATATGTGCAGACCATTTGTCGAAAAACACGTTGCACTAGTTTCACCACAAATTTTAATTTTGGTCGGGGGAATCGCATGTTATAGCCTTCTTGACAGCACAAAAACTATATCGAATTTGCGTGGCAGATTTCATACGTACACTAACCAATATTTGTCCAATTCAATCACCACAGCCGCTATATTTCATCCAGCTTACCTACTTCGCCAACCGGCACAAAAACGTTTAGCCTGGGAGGATTTGAAGAAGATTAGGGAGTATCTTGATAACACCAATAACTGTACGAATACTTAACACCACTGGTGTCGGAAAGTAGCCTGCAGAAACGAAAAAACTTCCTTGACAAACTCCGCCAGCCCCCTTATCATGAAACTGAAGCTATTGTATTTGCTTTCGCCAATCTGCAGATTAAAAGGTAAGGATTACTTAATGTATCGGCGTCTTATGTTCAATTTTTTGCAGTATATAGATACTGTATGTCTTTACAAAACTTCATCTACATCTAGATTTTTATCTAAATAAGCTGAACGCGCTTATAAAGCGTTACAAGACATCAAAAAATGCCAATACTCGACAGAGATAGTAAAAGACTAGCTAACTCGGGGATTCTTTGTCTTTTTTTCTGCTTAGTAAATTTCTTAAACATTTGCAGCGTAGGTTAGTTGCAATTAAAAGCAGCTAAATTTCGCTTGTCAAGCGTTTAAAACATAAAAAACGCCAATATTTTAAAGCAGATAATAACCCCAGGGCTTCTTTTGCCTTTTTTTTTATTTGGTAAATTTCTTAATGTTTATAGCTAAACGACAATCGTCATCCCGCAGCGGGATCTATGCTTTGAGATACCGCGAATAAATCGCGGTATGACGTAGAGCTCGCGTTAGCTATACTTTTATGCTTACCAACTCAGTATCCAATCAAAATCCTGGATTTCAGTGTCAAGCACTGAAATGACACCAAAAGGGCTACTGCTGTTTTGGATGGAAACCAGTGTCAGCTACTTGAATCTGCCACGCAAATTGCCTGCAAATTGCAATGTTCGTACAGCCATACGCGTCAAGTTAAGAGATTGTGAGCAAATTTAGAGAGGTTAAAGTGGATACTCTAGCCCTTCTACGTTTGTCTTTTAATGAAAATCGCGACCAAGTTATAGTGAGTTTTTTAAGAAATGCTTTTAAACTATTAATTTTGGTTAATACTAAAAATAACTCTCTAACCCGCCTTTTTAGCTCAATAAATGCCTTTGTTAAGCTAAGTTCTGTATTCTTTTTCACTTCTGTGCAACCAACTATGCCGTGAAATATAAGAATTGCGCACAATTTAGCATATAGTTCACATAATCATACGCGTCAAGTTAAGAGATTGTGAGCAAATTTAGAGAGGTTAAAGTGGATACTCTAGCCCTTCTACGTTTGTCTTTTAATGAAAATCGCGACCAAGTTATAGTGAGTTTTTTAAGAAATGCTTTTAAACTATTAATTTTGGTTAATACTAAAAATAACTCTCTAACCCGCCTTTTTAGCTCAATAAATGCCTTTGTTAAGCTAAGTTCTGTATTCTTTTTCACTTCTGTGCAACCAACTATGCCGTGAAATATAAGAATTGCGCACAATTTAGCATATAGTTCACATAATACTCTGCATGGCTTTCCTTTTAGCTTATCAAGCCTGATATGGCTTTTATACAATTTAAATAATAACTCAATTTGCCACCTTACTCTGTAAATCGTTAATACTTGCTCAGCACTAATTTTATTTTCTGGAACATTAGTTATAAATATTGACCAGTTCAACAATTTTTGATTTCTTTTAGAGGATCTGCGATCTTGCTAATCTATTAGCTTTCCTTCTTCTGCCCATAGACTGTTCTTCAGTTAGTTTCTGACATATAATTCTTACTCTAATTTTTGCTTCTTTTCCTAACAATACCTCGTTTTCTAAAAATAACTTATCCTCTCAACATTCTAATAACTCCATTTTTTGATTTGTTTCTACATCATATATGTTGGTATCGACGACTTATGAAATAAGCTCCTATTTCATTGATTTGTTTAAAAGAACTTGGCACAAAATAACCGAGATCAGATATTAGCAAATCATTGCTTAATATATTACTTAAATGTTTCCTATATCCCTGGTCTGATCTTACCCCCTCCGTTAAATTAAGTTGGTCTATTATCTGATTCATGTAGTCGAAAACTAATTGTAACTTTATTCCAGACTTAGTATTGCTTTCATAGCCACTGTAGCTAGTACCATAACCTTTATACATCTCTTCCATACTGTTAGGTAGAGTAATATAGCTACTGTCCAATAATTTAACACTATTAAATTGCTGTAAGATTTTGCAATCAACTTGCAAGATATTTTTAAAGAGAATCACAGATTCATTATACATCCTTTTCATAAATTCCACTGCTTCTTCAGTAAATCTAAAATCCAAACCTTGTTTTGTTATATCTATCGAGTCCTCGTTTAGTAATTGACACATTGTTTCTACGCTACAATTATCAACTCCTATATTACCCAAGACCATGGCTTTTACGAATGATGAACCTTTTAGCTTTCTCTTTCTTTTTATAAACCTTGTTGTAATTGAGATTTTCTCTGCTTTTTCATTAAAAAATTCTTTGAGCTTTTTTGATAAGCAAGTTATTTTATTCATTGGTTCTCTCACTAAAAGTATATCTGGGAGAACTTATACCTTATTATTCTATCTCTTTCATACCTTTATTTCCTTAACTTGACGCGTATGTTGGCTAGACTTTGCCTAAGTTGGATTTTCACCAACTGTATTCTAAACGCTTACTTGGCGCACCCATAACAAAAATGCCTGAAAAACGTTAATAATTATATACTATTATTAATAATTATTCAACCATATTTTAAGCTTACAATTTTGAGCTTAACTGACGCTTATGGATAGGGGCAACTCTATCACCCTGTGTTATGTTTATTTTCTAACGGACGCTGATTTTTGTATCGTAATTTCTTGCTATAAATTGGTTATATAAGAGCTGGCTTCTAAAATTTTATAACCCTAATTTGAATTAACAGACAGTAGAATCGAAAGATTATTACAAGGAGAAATCTACACAGATCGACCCTTTTGTGAATCTGCGTTTCTGCTTTCTTCAACTTGTTTTGCAAAAGATGTTTCCTGTTTCTGAAGTGGTTTAGCAATTTCGCGCACAATGGCAGTAACTGCTGTTAAAAATGTTTTTAACAATGCACCTAAAACTCCACCAACTGCTTCCCTGCCATGTATATGAGCTTGCTTTTCGTTACCGTCAGCAGTTTCCCCTGCCCTCCTTCTTGGATCCATCCTATGAGCAATCACCGAAAACAACACTCCCCTGATTGAAGACTTCACTCGTTTCTTTGCTTCATCATCATGTGTTGTTTCATGTCCATGACTTAAGTGTTTAGCGTTCATTAACTCCTTCTGTTGCTGGGCAAACATGCTACTTAACACTTCTTCTATTGCTTGCTTCCTTCTTTTCTCTCTAACTCTTTTCATAGATTCTGATTTATCGCGAGTATGCTTTGTGGTTTCAAATTCTGCATCAATATCTTCGGACGCAGCCTGACTATATAAAGTCTCTATGAGCCTATCTATACTTCGCTTTATTTGCATAGTCCTTTCGTAACTATCTAAATTGTCAATTCCTTCGTCGATCTGATTTAGAATATCCTCAAAAGCTTTTAAATATTCTTGAATATACTGTATTATGTATTGCTTATCTTCCTCTTTGTGTTGTTCTTCTTGATTTTGCTGATTTTCATTTTCTAAACTTCTCTCTCTTTTATCATCGTTATTTTCTTCAATATTATCACCGTCTTCCTCGAAAAGGTCTTTGTCGTTCATGATTTTTTTTAATTTAGTTAAAATTCTCACCAGTTACTATTGTATATGAAAAAATTAAATTAACATTAATGAAAAGCGTTTACAACTTCAGCACTAGTTAAAACGACAGTAAAACTGTCAAAAGTAACAGGATCATAATACCTCTCATACAATTCAACTGAACACCTAAGCCTGATTTTTTCCTTAGTGTTAAAACTAATTTCATAATCATTATTAGAGTTTAATATAGCAGAATTACGTAATAATTCATCAGCTAATACAGAGTCTAAAATTCCATTAATTTTTATCGTAATATGTCTGCTTCCAGCAGAATCCAATACTTTTCTCCAGCCAAAAGAAGAAATATCTTTTACCTCTTCTCTGTTATTACGCAAAGTAAACCTTAGGTTTCGTATATTATTTAACACAATAAAATTATTGTCATGATCTTTAATTTTTAGCTGTAATTTGCTCATTATCACCTCCTTTTATTAAAATATCAAAATTAATTGTTGAATGTAAAATTTCATCGTGCTGATCCATAGCACAATTACTTTCTAAAATGACCTCATTATTAAAATCTTCAATGCTCTTAAGTATCAAGTTAATATGCCTTATAATGGCAAACATACTGTTTATATGATAAGTATATATGTCGCATGAAAATCTTGCCTTTGTAGCAAAATTGGACAGCATATGCAGGTTGCTATAATTCACTGCGCGCAATCTCAAGTAAGGAATGGTGACCTGTTTAGGTAAGTAGTCATAAATGTTAGTAACATATTTTCTTAAATCAGAATTTGCTTTTAGTGCTTCATAAACGCTATTGTACAACTCGTTTATAGCTTGAATTTTTTCCATGATTAACCCTCAAAAGATATATAGAAACTCGTCATCCCGCTGCTTGTTAGCGGGATCTATGTTAAGAGATACCGCGAATGAATCGCGGTATGACGATAAGGTTTATACCTCGTCATCCCGCTACTTGTTAGCGGGATCTATCCGTGACGGTATGACGTAGGACTGCTGTCATTCCGCTACGTGTTAGCGGCTGAGATACCGCGGCGGTATGACGATAAGGTTTATACCTCGTCATCCCGCTGCTTGTTAGCGGGATCTATCCGTAACGGTATGACGTAGTAGCCCAGTTTGGATGACAAGAAAGAGCTACAACACAACCTTTGGTTCGCGAAACGGAGAATAAACCTTCTTCACTTCAGATAAATGGCTACTTACCTCCGATTCACGATTTTTGTAAAGAGCAGAAACATGCCGCATAATACCTAGTTTTATCTGCTCAGGAACATTGTCATAACCAGCTTCGTATACAACATCAACTCTTATTGCATTCAAACAATTGAAAAACTCAACGTAGCCCCCTACATCACTAAAATAATACTTAAGTGTTCTCTTCTCTTGATTTTTAGACATCATTGCAGTAGCCAATACTATCTTACTCACCATACGCGTCAAGTTAAGGAAATAAAGGTATGAAAGAGATAGAATAATAAGGTATAAGTTCTCCCAGATATACTTTTAGTGAGAGAACCAATGAATAAAATAACTTGCTTATCAAAAAAGCTCAAAGAATTTTTTAATGAAAAAGCAGAGAAAATCTCAATTACAACAAGGTTTATAAAAAGAAAGAGAAAGCTAAAAGGTTCATCATTCGTAAAAGCCATGGTCTTGGGTAATATAGGAGTTGATAATTGTAGCGTAGAAACAATGTGTCAATTACTAAACGAGGACTCGATAGATATAACAAAACAAGGTTTGGATTTTAGATTTACTGAAGAAGCAGTGGAATTTATGAAAAGGATGTATAATGAATCTGTGATTCTCTTTAAAAATATCTTGCAAGTTGATTGCAAAATCTTACAGCAATTTAATAGTGTTAAATTATTGGACAGTAGCTATATTACTCTACCTAACAGTATGGAAGAGATGTATAAAGGTTATGGTACTAGCTACAGTGGCTATGAAAGCAATACTAAGTCTGGAATAAAGTTACAATTAGTTTTCGACTACATGAATCAGATAATAGACCAACTTAATTTAACGGAGGGGGTAAGATCAGACCAGGGATATAGGAAACATTTAAGTAATATATTAAGCAATGATTTGCTAATATCTGATCTCGGTTATTTTGTGCCAAGTTCTTTTAAACAAATCAATGAAATAGGAGCTTATTTCATAAGTCGTCGATACCAACATATATGATGTAGAAACAAATCAAAAAATGGAGTTATTAGAATGTTGAGAGGATAAGTTATTTTTAGAAAACGAGGTATTGTTAGGAAAAGAAGCAAAAATTAGAGTAAGAATTATATGTCAGAAACTAACTGAAGAACAGTCTATGGGCAGAAGAAGGAAAGCTAATAGATTAGCAAGATCGCAGATCCTCTAAAAGAAATCAAAAATTGTTGAACTGGTCAATATTTATAACTAATGTTCCAGAAAATAAAATTAGTGCTGAGCAAGTATTAACGATTTACAGAGTAAGGTGGCAAATTGAGTTATTATTTAAATTGTATAAAAGCCATATCAGGCTTGATAAGCTAAAAGGAAAGCCATGCAGAGTATTATGTGAACTATATGCTAAATTGTGCGCAATTCTTATATTTCACGGCATAGTTGGTTGCACAGAAGTGAAAAAGAATACAGAACTTAGCTTAACAAAGGCATTTATTGAGCTAAAAAGGCGGGTTAGAGAGTTATTTTTAGTATTAACCAAAATTAATAGTTTAAAAGCATTTCTTAAAAAACTCACTATAACTTGGTCGCGATTTTCATTAAAAGACAAACGTAGAAGGGCTAGAGTATCCACTTTAACCTCTCTAAATTTGCTCACAATCTCTTAACTTGACGCGTATGGTTTGTACAGCTGTGCGCCGTGCGCTGGAATCCGTTTTAGCCCTTATCTATATCTCAGTTCCACCAACAGTTATTGCGTCGACTTTGAGTGTCGGCTGACCAACTCCAACGGGCACATTTTGTCCATCTTTCGAGCATGTGCCAACACCAGGATCTAACTTTAAGTCATTACCAACCATAGATACTTTTTTCAACACTGTTGGACCGTCACCAATTAGTGTTGCTCCTTTTACTGGCTGTGTAATTTTGCCATTTTCTATTAGGTAAGCTTCCGAAGATGAAAAAACAAATTTTCCTGACGTTATATCAACCTGCCCACCACCGAAATTTACTGCATATAGACCTTTCTTTACGCTAGATATTATTTCCTTCGGTGTATACTTTCCGGGCAACATATAGGTGTTTGTCATGCGCGGCATAATAACTTCTTTATAACTTTCTCTTCTACCATTACCAGTTGGGCTTACACCCATGAGTTTAGCGTTCATATGATCCTGCATGTATCCTTTTAGGATCCCATCCTCTATCAATATATTATAACTGGGTGGAGTGCCTTCATCGTCTACGCTGATAGAGCCGCGCAAATTGGGCAGAGTTCCGTCATCAACTACTGTGATGTCACTAGCTGCTACTTGTTTACCCACAGAATTTGAAAATGCTGAGACTTTTTTGCGATTGAAGTCGCCCTCAAGTCCATGACCCACGGCTTCGTGTAACAATATTCCTGGCCAGCCTGGACCTAAAACGACTGTCATTTCTCCGGCTGGAGTTGGAATTGCTTCAAGATTTACCAGTGCTTGTTCTAACGCTTGGTTTGCAACTTCTTTCCACTTTTTCTCAGAAATAAACTTACTATAAGAGTCCCTTCCACCATGCCCTGCAGAACCTCTTTCGGTACGGCCATCTTTTTCTACAATGACTAGCACATTAAAACGTACCAGAGGCCTGATATCGCTTAATCTGTGATCACTCTTTATTATTTGTACAACTTGCCATTCTCCACTTAGAGTTATTTTTACTTGCTTCACGCAGTTATTTTTGGACCTTACATACTCATTAACCTCATTGAGTAGCTTAATCTTTGAATTCAGATCCATTTCATTTATAGGGTTAATCCTCGAATATAGGCTTTTTGTCTCTTCGTTTAAATTTATTGAATTTGTCTTGTTTAAAGACACTGAGCTTTTTACCATAGAAGCAGCATTACTAATTTCTTTTTCGCTGATCTCAGAAGAACAAACGAAAGATGTACTATCTTCACAAAAAGACCTTAAACCAAATCCCCTTCTAGTATTCAAGTCCATGTGTTTTAATATGTTATCCTCAAAAACCAGGGACTCCGACTGGCAAAATTCTAGAAACAGCTCACCACCATCGCTATTGCTCAAAGCGTTATTGACTATTTTATATACGTTATTAATATTAACATTGTTTTGAGCAAAAAATATTTGATCTAGATTTGGCATTACCTTTGAACTAAAAATTGTTTAAGTATATTATTTAACTTTAACATAGTAAACTATAAAAAGCCCGGGTGGCGGAATTGGTAGACGCGCTAGCTTCAGGTGCTAGTAACTTTTTAAGTTGTGGAAGTTCAAGTCTTCTCTCGGGCACTCTTAGCTTCCATATTGCTTATTGAATTAATTAATGTTATAATATAACATATTAGGTAATATTTATGCTATGTATGGTGAAAAAGATAAGTTAGCCTACAGAAAGAAGGTACGAACTTACTCGAAACGCTTAGTTACTACACTATCTACTATCTCTTTCATTGGATACATAGCGGCATTGGTCTTGAATATTCCTGTCTTAAGTCTGTATTTTAGTATTGCCGGCACTATATTCAGTGCACTTTCGTTTGCTTTAAATATATGGTCACTAAATGATCATTCCCGACAACAGAATCTTAATAAGAAATCTGGCATAAAAAACACTCCAGGACAAAAAAAGTTAACAAAGATCTATCTTGATATAGCATCCAGTGCTTCATTTCTAATAGGAGGTATTGCATCTATGTCGCTTTTTGAGTCTTCTGTTATTTATTTTGTTTCTACGCCTTTTTTTATTCTAGGCTGTGTTATTATGGCAGCTAATATCGTTCAAACTATGATTAGTGAACCACAGACAAAAAACGTCCTTGAGAATCTCTCTTCAAATACTGCAAGAGTACAAGCTTAAGTATTAACTTATTTAACTTATACAGGAATATTAGCTATATAATTCCACTGAAGGAAGCCATTCAAAAGAGTTCGATGTAATTAGCGTCAAAAAAGTGTAAGCAGAAATTGTGGGCTTATTGAGGTAGGAGCGCTTAGTACTCCTACTTCCACATCAATTACTTGAATAATTGCTCAAGCTATCAAAATAAAAGTTTTTATTCAGTAATTTGTGTATAAAGGGTACTATTTTACTGGTAGTAAAATAAATCAGAATGAAGTCTATTTTATTAACGAGGCCTTTATTGGATTCGTTCAATACAAGAAATATATTGAGAAAGTATGGATACAAAGTTTATATAGAACCAGTATTCACAATAAAGTACTTAAATCCTGATATATCTGCACACGAATTTGACGTTGTAATATCCACAAGTAAAAACAGTGTAAAGGCTTTTAGTCAAATATGCAAAGTGGATGACTTTCCGATTATTACAGTTGGTAATTCAACCATGCAGGCTGCAAAAAATTTGGGATTTTCTGATATAATCTCAGCAGACAGCAACGTTGATGGTCTGATATCATTCATAAAAGCTCACTATTCAAGTGCAATAAAGTTCTTATATATAAGAGGACAAGAAGTATCATGTGACCTAAAAAAGAGATTATCTGAAGAAGATTTTAACGTAAGAGAAGTTGTACTCTATAAAACAATCATTAAAAGGAGTCTAACTAATAGGTGTAAAAATTTACTGTTGGATGGTAAAATTGGTAGTGTTGCTTTTTTTTCCTCACAGACAGCAAGGGTATTTTGTTCATTAGTTCTAAAAAGTGGGCTATCTCATGTGATGAATAATACAGTTGCATATACCATGAGTAAAAACATTGCTGATAGTTTAAAGTTAATCAAGTGGAAAAAAATTATAACATCGAGGTTGCCTACTGGGGAGAGTTTAATTGATATAATTAATAAGGATTGCTGATGCTAAAGATTGCAACTTGGAATGTAAACTCCATACGTAAAAGAGTTAACCAACTTTGTAGTTTTATAGTTGATAGTCAGATAGATATAGTTTTGCTGCAAGAGATAAAATGTACGGAAGAGCAATTTCCTTATGCGGAGATAGAAAAGTTAGGATATGAATATGCTATCTATGGACAAGTTGCAAGAAATGGCGTTTGTGTTTTATCTAAATATCCGATACTGGAGAAGTTTAAGATTGATATCGTAGAAGGTTATCAAGAAGCGCGTTATATAGAGTGCATAATAAAGCACAATAATCAGAAGGTAAGGGTGGGAAGTGTATACGTTCCAAACGGTCAAAGCCCGGACTCTCAAGCATTTGAATATAAACTCAAGTTTTTTGATAATCTATATGAAAGGATGAGCACTTTGTTAAAGAATGAAGAGTTAACTATTATAGCTGGCGATTATAATGTTGCACCGGATGAAATTGATGTCTTTGATTCAAACTTATTGAATGGCCAAGTGTGCTTTCATATAAGAGAACGTGAGAAGTTAAGAGCGATCTTGAATCTTGGGTTTAAAGATGCGTTTAGAATATCTCACCCAAATTTGCAACAATTCACTTGGTGGCATTATCAAGGCAATTCACTCAGAAATAATCAAGGAATGCGAATAGATTATATGCTGTTATCACCACAAGCTGTAGATAAATTGGAAACATGCTACATAGATGATAGATTGCGTAAGCTAGAAAATCCGTCTGACCATACTCCTGTTGTATGTGCTATAGAATAATAGTAGACCTCTTACACAACTCACTTTTTGGCAAACCTAAGGAGTCTTACTTGTCTGCCGCACTGTGTTTTTAGCTTGCTGACCAACACTAATTTTTTCAAGCATAGGGTTAGGTTGTTGTTCACTCTTTTCATTTTTCTGGGAAACTTTCTCAGGAACATGCTGTTGTTCACTCTTTTCTTTTCCTTGGGAAATTTGTTCAGAAACAGAGGTGCATTTCTCAGCTCCTTTGACTGAAGTTTTTAAAATTGTATTGATACCATCAAGAACTTTCCCATCCCATCCTTCTTTTTTCTTTTCATCTTGCGAATGAGGGTTATATAAAGTACCTTTTTTGTCATTTGAAAAAAGAACCTCCACTCCTCCTTTTATGACGAATATTGCACCAATAGCAGCAACAACTACTCCGAGTGTAGTAGGACCAAAAATTAACATTGGAATAGTGGAAAGAAGGACAGGAAAAAAGATCTTGCTTAAGAACGTTGTTACCATCTCTTCATCACTAAGTGGTGGTTCATCTTCCTCTTTTTTGTCTTTACCTAAGAATGGTATTTTTTCTTTCACCCCATCCATAAAGGAGCCAGAAATATTTTTCGGGTCTATTTTGATCCCTCCAATTAGCAGCAGCGGCATTTCCAATACGAACTTTATGGATGAATCTTTAGCTTCTGTACCGCGTATATCAGCTACACAGTCATCTACTACTTCTTTTATTTTACCATTCTTGAGATTCTCCTCATTAGCTAATTTTTTCTCTCTAATTTTCTCAAATACGGAAAGTAAAAACTGAGAAAAATTCTCTTCACTGAGTGATTTTATATCTTCTGGATTGACATTGTTGAATATCTTTCCACTATTCTCAAATACAAAAGTAAAAATTTTCTTTTCATTTTCATCCTGTAATCGAGGTAACCGTTCCTTTAATGACTTCAGATCACTCTGTAATTTTTGTTTTTCTTTCAATTTCTGTTTCTTCTTTTCTATTTCCTGTTCCTTCTTTTCTATTTCCTGTTTCGTTTGCTCTTCTAGTTTTTCTGGATTTTTAAAAATATCTAGGAAAGTACGATAGATTAACTGATGTTTCTCTTTTTCAAATTTAAAAACTTTCTCATCTTTGTTAGTTACCTGAGTAGGTAACTTTGGAGGTTTTGAACTTTTTACTTGTGGGCCTATCATGGCTGACCTATTTGCATTTGCTATGTTCTATTCTAACATATTTTTCGTATTAGTTCAAATGATTTATACTCCTAGAATTCACGATGTTTAAGTCATAATTAAGGGAATTTAGACCCCAGTTGTCGCCAACTTTTATTTCTACTTCAAGTGGTACAGAAATTTCTATTGCATTTTCCATTATATCTTTCATAAGTTTTGCTGTTTCTTGTACCTTTTCGTCCTCTACTTCAACCAGTAGTTCATCGTGAACCTGGAGGATTATTTTACCTACTTTCAATTGGTCAAAAAGCTGAATTGTCGCACGTTTTATTATATCAGCAGCGGTTCCTTGCAGTGGTGCGTTTATTGCTGCCCTTTCTGCAAATTGTCTTATATAAGGAATTGTATTGTTTATGTCTCTTACAAAGCATCTCCTGCCAAACAAAGTTTCTACATAACCATGCAATCTTGCGATAGACACTGCTTTTTCCATATAGGCCTTTATTTCTGGGTAACAGGAAAAATAGTAATTAATGTATTCAGCAGCTTCCGCAATGGTAATTCCAAGCCGCTTTGCAAGACCAAATGGGCTAATGCCATATATAATTCCAAAATTGATGGATTTTGCTTTGCGTCTTAATTGCTCATCTATTTCTTGCACTCCAAAAACTTGCCTAGCGGTGATCTCATGAATATCTTGTCCGTTTGCAAAAGCTTCTTTAAATGCTGCAACGTTTGCAACGTGTGCCAGGAGTCTTAACTCTATTTGTGAATAGTCAGCAGAAATTATCTTATGCCCTTTTGGCGCAATAAATGCTTGTCTGATAAGATTTCCCTCTTCGCTTCTGATAGGAATATTCTGTAAATTAGGATTGCTGGAGCTCAGCCTTCCAGTTGCAGTTGCAGTCGTTGAAAAGCTTGTGTGTATTCTACCATCAAGTGGATCAACTTGCTTTATTAATGCATCAGTGTAGGTGCCTTTTAATTTACTTAAATGTCGCCAATTTAAGATTTTACTTGCGATTTCTACCCCTTCTTCTTCGAGTGCCTCTAGAACTTCATAATTGGTGCTATACGATCCAGATTTTTTTGACTTTTTCTTTTTATTAAGCCCCATTTTGTTAAACAAAACATCACTTAATTGTTTTGGCGAAGCAATATTAAATCTTTCTCCTGCCAAATTATATATCTCATCTTCAAGCACGGCAATTACCTGCTGAAATTTATCGGACAGCTCCTGTAATTTTTGTATGTTCAGTAATATCCCATTTTTCTCCATATCAAATATTACTTTCATAAGTGGCTTATCGAAGCGCTCGTAAATTGTGAGCAATTTTTCCTGAAATAACCTTTGCTTTAGCTTTTCATGAATTGCTATTAAAGTTTTTGCCGAGAAAATTTCTGCATTTTCACTCAAATTATGCGCAACTATGTTTGGAATACTGTGATCATGCTTTCCTGTATCCAAGCTATACGACATTATCATCAAATCATCAACTGAATCTAGCATCTTCTCTACTGTAGGGAAGATTTTCCTGATTTCTTTAATGTTATGTATTATTTTAAGCGCCCCATTTGAGAGTAAAGTTGAGTTAATTATAATGAGTGCATCTTGTATGCTGTCTTGCTCTATATAAAAAATATTACTTTCGCTATAAGATAAGGAAATTTTATTTAATAAGTTGTCTTCAAAGTGGCAATGAATTGCAATTCTGCCTTCATATCTACAATGCTCCAAAAATTTCTCTAACTCTTCACTACTATATTCTATTTTCTCTTTTGTGCTAGACCCATTATAGGAAAAAAGCTTTTCCACTTTCCCTATTAAGGAATTGAATTCATACTTCTTTAAAAAGGATAATAGTTTTTCCATATTTGGAGAATGGACTTCATATTTTGCAATATCATGTTGAAGGTCTACTTTTTCGCATAGTGATAAAAGTTCTCTTGAAATTAGAGCTTTTTCCTTATGTTCGGTGAGAATATTACGAATCCTCGTTTGCTCGATATTATCAATGTTCTCTATAATATTATTCAATGAATCAAATTCATCCAGTAATTTAGCTGCAGTCTTCGGACCTATTCCCGGAACGCCTGGAATGTTGTCAGATGCATCACCAGTTAGAGAAAATAAATCAAGAAGCTTGTGTGAGTTTACACCAAATTTTTCTATTACTTGTTTTTCATCTATGTATATATTTTTAATAGGATCAAATATTAGAATGTTGTAATTCAAAAGCTGGAACAAATCTTTATCTGATGAAACGACTACCACTTTAAAGTCTTGGTGGTTGGCGT
This sequence comes from Wolbachia endosymbiont (group A) of Pherbina coryleti, assembly GCF_964026875.1. Lineage (NCBI taxonomy): Bacteria > Pseudomonadati > Pseudomonadota > Alphaproteobacteria > Rickettsiales > Anaplasmataceae > Wolbachia > Wolbachia endosymbiont (group A) of Pherbina coryleti. The sequence continues at coordinate 260,547 of NZ_OZ034706.1, read as the reverse complement.
ATTTTGCAGCTAGTGTTGCGATTATATCATCTGCTTCATAACCTTCAATCTCTTCATAGCTGAGGTTAAAAGCTTCTACCGCTTCCCTCAGTATGGTGAACTGTGGAGTTAGATCCTCAGGAGGCGTTACTCTGTTCGCTTTGTACTCAGGATATAAATTGTGCCTAAAATTCTTTTTCCCTGCATCAAGTGCTATAGTTAAGTAGTCCGAATGGGCAATGTACTTAAGAACCATATTCAGAAAGCCATATACACCACCTATTGGCATTCCTGTTGTGGTAATTAAGTGAGGTAGTACATAGTAAGCTCTGAAAAGAAAACCATAGCCATCGATGATTGTGAAAGTTTTTTCTTTCATTGTAGATATTTATGCGTGCTTTTGATGGTCCACTATTTAGCTGAGAAAATCAAGTTTTTGTTTTTCTGCTTTTGAGCGTTGTAAGAGATTTTACCGAAAATAGTATTCATGATGGGGATGTACACATATGACCTTACCCAGAAAAAGTGGAGAGAAAGTGTGGAATGTTTTTCACAAAGAGAATGATGAATCAAAATGCTCAGGAATGCAATAGTTAATAGTGACGTTGTTTGTTATAAAAAATTTCTATGTATTCAAATATTGCAGTTCTAGTTTGTTGAGCAGAGTGTTGTGAAGTATCAATAAGTATTTCTCTTTTCAATGAGCTAAAGAAGCTTTCTGCAACAGAATTGTCGTAACAACAGCCTTTATTACTCATCTATATTCTTTACAGCTAAGAGATATTGATACCCTTGCGCAGTATATTGTGAACCTTGGTCACTGTGCAGCAGTAGATTTTTAACAGGTTTACGCCTATTAATGGCCATTAATAAAGAGTTCATAACCAATTGTTTATTTATTGCACTACTCATTAACTACCATACGTGAGAATTATTGCTGCCAAATATAGCCATCCCTCCTTGGTTTTGATGTAAGTAATCCCATACTTTATTTGGTTGATCAACAATAAAGTTTTGATCTAATATATTGGGAGCTACAGCTCTATTATCTGTTTGTTGTTTTTTAATTTTAAACTTTCTTCTCAGTATAGCCCTGATGTCATTTTTCTGCATAATACTTTGCACCGTTTTCAAATTGCAACTTTTACCCAAAGCCTTCAATTCAGCATGAATTTTAGGAGCTCCATATCTACATTTAGAAACTTGATATATTTTTTGAATAGCTTCGAGTAGCTCTTTATTTGCTGATTCTCTACTGCTTATTTTTCTTGTGGTCCACTTATAGTAGCCACTAGCAGAAAATCCTACATAATTCCTGTACTTTATAGCAGTTACTATATAAAAAAATATTTTACTCTTTTTGACTGGCCAGGGCTTTTTTTTAAATGTCTCTTTCCCTTGTTACTCTTGCTTTGTAAATCAAACCTCTCTTTGTCATAAGGTGCTACATCTGGAAATGCATTTGCCGCTGACTTTTTTTCGTTATATTTCTTCATCCATTTTCCTAATACACTATCCCTTATTCCTAGATCTCTTGCTACTTTTGCAACTGGTTGACCTACCTTTCTTTGTTCATTTGCCAGCTTAACAGCTTCCAATTTGAATTCTGCTGTATATTCTCTTACCATTTCTAATCCTCCAAAATTTTATTTTACCCAAAAAAACTCTTTTCTTTCTCTCCACTTTTTCTGGGTAAGGTCACTATTTCTTAAGTAATTTACACTTCAGAGTTTATCTACTTTAAAGTTTACTCTATTCTGTTTCAGCATTTGTCATAAATCCTTAATTATTTCTGACTTTTTAGTTCAGTTTTTAACCATTCTTTCCTTAACTTAATGGCAGTGACAATAAGCCTATCTATCATTCTGATGTGATTTCAGTTTTGTTTACGTGCAAACTCTCTAATCCCACCTTGTAGTTAGGATAAATTAGAGAGACATTAAGATCTTTTTTAATTTTAACATTACTTACTTTTTTTGATCCTAAATAAAAACTCTGTGCATAATCTGGTAACTCAATTGGCTCTGGAGGGCTAACATTGAGAAGTTTGGCCGCATACATTATCACTTCAGATCGTGTAGTGGGTAAATCGTCTGCACAATTGTATATTTCACCAGGTTTTATGTTTTGCATGGAAGAAAATAAAATATTCGATATATCTTCAACGTGAATACGAGAAAAAAAATGCCCTTCTTTTTTCACATTTCTTGCTTTGCCAAGCTGCAAGTCAATTAACACGTTCCTACCAGGACCGTATATTCCAGCTAAACGAAAAATATGTACAGGCAATCTGCTATTTAGCCACTTCCTTTCAGATTTAAGGCGCTTTTCTCCTCTGATTTCTATAGGTTTTGTTTTAGATTCCTCATCAACCCAATTACCAGAGTGATCACCATAGACGCTAGTTGCAGACAAATAACCAAGCCATTTAACATTTTGCAGGCAATCACCGTATCTCTCCACAACATCATCGCCATCTGGAGGAATAGAAATTAAAACGTGCGTTGCACTTTTAAGCAGACCTTGGCTAACTTTCTCATAATTACAGAGGATTACATTTTGTATATTTTTACTTCTTGATGTGCCACTAACTTTCCAACCTAAGTTCAGTAGTTTTTTCGATAAAAATTTAGCTACATATCCATAACCAAAGCAAAACAAGTGCATGAAAATTAATTTTTAAAGTTCTTCTTGATAAATTCTACTCCTAATTTTATTCCCTCTTCATTGATAATATGCCCTAATCCATGAATTGGGTGCCCTTCAACATTTACTCCATTTTCTTTCAGAGCTTTAACCGCTAAGTCGAGGGACGAAAAAGGTACCACGTCGTCAGCATCACCATGGATAACACATATGTTAGGTTTTGATTTGATCTCTGGTGCAGTTTTTGAAGGTAAAAGAAACCTACCAGAGTATGCAACAACTGATGCACAGGATTGAGAGCGGGTGAGAGCTGTATGTATTGCAAGCATTGCTCCTTGAGAAAATCCAACTAAAGAAAGTTGCGTATCTTTTAAATTAAGCTCCTTTAATTTTGTATCAATGAAATGATTTACAATTGATGTAGCATTTTTTACTCCATTATATAGCGCTTCCTCACTACGATCTTCCAAACTGAACCACTGATAACCATCACCTATTTCTCTCTCAAACGGAGCATTGGGTACTGCAAAATATGAACCCAGTAAAAACTTGCTCATAACTTTGGCAAGGTGAATAAAATTATCGCCACTTGAGCCCCAACCATGTAAAAAAATAATCAAATTTTTCTTATTTCCGCCTGCACAAATTTCTGGGCCTTTAAGTTCAATCATTTCTTTTCCTTTTGCGTTTATATTTTTATTTAACACTAATTTTCACATTTGTAAAACCAATGTGCAATTACGTTCCCGATACTACAGATAAAGTAACTTAGGTTCATCGACGATTTGAAAAACCGTCATTCCGCTACTCGTTAGCGGCTGAGATACCGCGAATGAATCGCGGTATGACGTAGGGAAAACCTTAGCTATAAACCTCAGAAATAAGAAAACAAACTAGAAAAAATACCTCACTATAACTGCAGCCTTAAGCAACGTACCTTATTTATTTACGAAAACTGGTATAAATGCTATGCAAGTAGCTACACTACTTGCATGGCATCAATAATTGACCTCGACTTACCGTCCAACTAGAAAGTTGTATATAGAATGACAGAAATCCAGATGTTATTTACTTACTTTCGATCTTTTCTATCAATTTTTTAACTAAGCCTCTTAGCTTTTTACTGGATTCATCAAGCTCTTGAATCTGCGAGCTGTGCTCTTTCATTAGTTCCTTATAGTTACCTCTTATGTAGTCAATCATTTCCTTCATCTGAGCAATCATCTTGTTAACATCCATACTGCCCAAATCAGGTATCATGCCAGGCATAGCCCCTTCTAACATACCGCCAGCCATAAGCTGCTGAGACATTTGCATAAATGGTTTTAAAGTCTGATTAAGCAATTCAGGATCCTTGGCTAATTTTTCTATTTGCTCTTTGCAAGTATCCATATACTGCTTCATAAATTCATCTTCTTGCCCTTTGTCTATCATAATTATAACCTACCTAAAAATACGTGTTCTTTATTATATATTATTTTAAAATTAAAAACAATACAAAATACCTGTCACAATTGCATTAATACTTTTTAAATAATAAAAAATGCTCCTTTGCTTATAAAGGGTCACATACCTTCTTTAACCATTCCTTATCTTTTACGCTATTTTCTAAGTTTTTATAGACAAATTGATGGTAGCCATTTATCCATTCAATTTCATCCTTAGTAAGCATTTGCACATTTATTAGTCTTCTATCATATGGAATAGAGGTCAGTTGTTTAAAGTTTAAGAAGCCATTCTCTTGCCTGTCAACATACATCAGATTTTCAATTCTTATTCCATACTCTCCCGGAATGTAATAGCCAGGTTCGTTGGATAGTATCATACCTGGTACTAATTTTACTTTATTACTTTTTGATATTGCTTGTGGTCCTTCGTGTACTGATAGGTAACTTCCTACTCCATGCCCTGTACCATGCATATAGTCCATTCCAAATTTCCATAAATGCGTACGTGCCAATATATCCAATTCTCCACCAGTAGTGCCGGGGGGAAAGACGACACTTGCTATAGCAATGTGAGCTTTGAGTACTATTGTATAGTGGGTTATTTGTTCATCAGTTGGATTACCAACTACTACAGTTCTTGTCACATCAGTTGTGCCGCCAAGGTACTGGCCACCAGAGTCAATCAAATATAGTCCATTTTTCTGAATTACCTTATTCGTCTTACTGCTTGCACGATAGTGAATTATTGCACCATTTTCATTAAATGCGGAAATTGTTGGAAAGCTCAATTGTTTAAACAAATTCTGCTCTTTTCTGTATTCTAAAATCTTTTCTTCAGCTTCAAGTTCTGTACCAACATTATTTTCAAGCCAATATAGAAAATTTGTAACTGCCACTCCATCTCTGATATGCGCATTTATAGCCCCAGCTATTTCAGTTTGGTTTTTTGCTGCTTTATAAATTAGACAAGGATCTTCTCTCTCAGCTACCTGTTTATCTTTTATTACAGCCATGATACTCATTGGAGTTGTGTTTGGATCTATAACTATTGAATTTAGCTTGTGCAGCGAATTTTCTAGCTCACTAATATCAAAAATATTTATATGGTTGCCTAAATTTGCTTCTATAGTTGAATGTTCTTTATCTTGAATAAACAAATCAACATTACCGCTTTTATACAATATAGCACGGCCCAATATACATGGAGTATATTTAGCATTTTCATTTCTTAAATTTAATAACCAAGAAATTGAATTTGGATCAGTTAAAAGTACTGCTTCAGCTTCTTTATCTATACTTTTAGCGACTTTTTCACATTTGTCCTTACTACTTTTACCAGCATATTTAATAGAATGTAAAACCACTGCTTGTTTTCGATAGTCACTTTTTTTTCCAGCTAAACAGGGTATTAATTTACAGATATTCTCATACTTTCTTATATCTTCGATGGTAAAATATTGCAAATAATAACCTAGTGAGGCAGTCGATGTTAAGTTTGCTTTTATCCATTCGCGTGGATCCTCTTCTTGTATATTATATACTTGAAAATTGCCCCGATCGAGCTGATTGCGAGCTTGTGTAATATAGCGTCCATCCGTAAAAAATGGGCACTTGTTGTCTTTTGTAACGATAAGTAGCCCATTTGTTCCTGTAAAGCCACACAGCTTTGTTAGCTCCTCTGAATACTCATTTAAATATTCATCTTTAGTATGCAACATAAATGCATCAACGTTTATCTCGTGCATAAAAGAACGAAATTCTTCGATTTTTGACATAGAACACCTCATACAAAATTAGCAGCCACTTTCGTTTTCCTGTTTCTCAAATACACTAATATGCTCACTATCGCTGCAGGAGTGATGCCTTGTATTTGCTTTGCAATGCCAATCGTCGCTGGTTTTATCGTCTGCAACTTTTCTATTACTTCACTTGACAGGCCTTTAACTTGTGAATAGTTAAAATCAATTGGAATTTGAGTGTTAATTTCCTCTCGTAAAAACTTCATATCCGCTTCTTGTCTTATTAGATAAGGTTTGTATTTTGCTTCAATTTCAACCGCTTCACATATTTCATTCTTAGTTATGCTACCCATTGCGGTGCCATCCCAGCGCGTGATGCTGCTTAACTCCGGCCATATTTCTTGTAATTTATTCCAGTCGATGTTTGGATAGCTAAGTAAATCTAGTGCCGTTTTTCTTATCCCATCATAAGATATTTTGATACCATAAGACCTAAGCTGCTCAGGAGTAATCGTCAGACTCCCTAACTTCTCTTCAAGCTGCTTAATGGATTCAAGTTTATTCTGTAAAACAGAGTATCTCTCATGCGAAACAAGGGAAATATCATAACCTTTTTGTGTTAATCTTCTATCTGCATTGTCTGACCTGATAGCTAGCCTATATTCTGCACGTGAGGTAAATAATCTATAAGGTTCGATCACCCCTTTGGTGACTAGATCATCTATCATTACGCCGATATATGAGTCTGTGCGATGAAGAACAAAGCTTTCTTTTTTTTCAGATGCAGAGAGTGCTGCATTAATTCCGGCAATAATTCCTTGCCCTGCTGCTTCTTCATATCCAGTAGTGCCATTAATTTGGCCAGCAAAATATAGGCCTTTAATTTTCTTAGTTTCAAGAGTATGGCTTAGTTCTCGTGGATCAATATAGTCATACTCAACTGCATATCCAGGTCTTAGTATTTCTGCATTTTCAAGTCCCTTGATACTCTTTATCATTTCACACTGCACTTCAATAGGCAATGAATTTGAAATTCCGTTCGGGTATATAGTATCATCATTCAAGCCCTCTGGTTCTAAAAATATTTGATGACTACTTTTTTCTGCGAATTTTTTAACCTTAGTTTCAATGGATGGGCAGTATCTTGGTGCTATAATATCATCCAAATACGAAGAAGCTGACCTGTGCAGATTCTCTCTAATTATTTTATGCGTGTTTTCATTAGTATGGGTAATAAAGCATGATACCTGAGGTTGGTTAATTTTTTCTGTGAGATAAGAAAACGGCACAGGTGGATTATCACCCACTTGTTCTTGCAATATTGACCAGTTTATAGTGCCACGATCAAGCCTTGGCGGAGTTCCGGTGCGCAATCTACCTAATTTAAAATTATATTTCTTCAACGTATTTGCAAGTTCTACTGCAGGCTTATCTCCCATTCTCCCTGAAGGAGTTACCTGCTCTCCTATATGAATTACACCTTGCAGGAAAGTTCCCGTAGTTAAAACAACTTTACCTGTTAGTATATGTTCCCCTGAGCTTGTTATTACAGCTTTAATGCACAATTCTCCATTGTTATTACTCTCTATAAGGAAATCGTCAACCGACTCTTCTTTTACCGTCAAATTGTTATAATTTAGAATAATTTCCTGTATTGCTTGCTTGTACAATTTTCGGTCTGCCTGTGCACGTGGTCCCCACACCGCCGCACCTCTGCTGCTATTTAAAATGACTGAGTGTATACTTGCTTGATCGATTGCTCTTCCCATTATTCCATCAAGAGCGTCAACTTCCCTGACTACAACGCCCTTTGCAACTCCTCCGATTGCTGGATTGCAGGACATTTCCCCTATAGTTGAAATTTTATGAGTTATAAGCAGCGTGTTTGCACCAAGGCGAGCTGCAGCAGCAGCAGCTTCGCACCCTGCATGACCACCACCTACTACTACTACATCATATTTATGCATGCCTTCTTGAGTAATTCTTACTCTACTAATATTCTAACTATTAGCGGTTAATGTCAAATCTTGTTATTCCAATGTTGCACACTGGAATAACAGAAACCTTTTTGGTTAGCTTAAACGTCCTGCTTTTTTGAAGAAAAACACTCAACTATAGGAGAGATGATGTATTCATTTACTTTTTCAGCAGCAGATAGTGTAGCTATGGCTGCAAAGACCCCTGCAATTGGTGCTATGGCTCCTATTACAGCACCTGCTAAAGCTGCAGAGCCCATTCCAAGCATTGCGCCAGGAAAAATAGCAGTTGCGGCTGCAGCAAGGCCAACTCCAATTGCAGCACTTGCAACGCAGAAACAAGCAAGCATGAAAAGATCTGTTTTGGAGAATTCTCCTATTTTTACATCATTGTATATCAAATATGCAGCGAATAATATTGAAGGAACGGCAGCAACAATTCCACCTATAACCAAAGGTGACAAAGCTGTAAAACTCAATCCCAAACCTGTCAATGCTCCTATTACTGATACTGCACCTAAAAGTATTAAATCTCCTTTATCCATACAACCTCCATAATAAATTGATATATTACCATTTGTTCATATTTCTGTAAAGTAGAAAACTTTAGTGGGGCGAGCGACCAGGATCGAACTGGCGACATTCAGTACCACAAACTGACGCTCTACCAACTGAGCTACGCCCGCCAAGGTATAAAATTTCTAACATAAGAGCGCAAATAGTCAATTGATTATTTAACTCTCCTTTTGCAGAGGGTTTTAAGTTTAGCCAATAAATATTTTCATTGATACTTTTACCATTATAATTAATTGTATTGACACTAATGAAGTAGTGGTATGTTTAAAAGTATTTTCACATTTAGTTTTTTTACGGCTATTTCAAGGATCTCAGGGTTAATAAGAGATGTATTGATTGCTACGGTTATTGGTGCAAACTCTCTTGCAGACATATTTTTTTCTTCGTTTCGCTTTGCCAATCTATTTCGAGCATTTTTTGCAGAAGGAGCGTTCACTACCTCATTCATACCGTTATATTCGACAGAATCATATGATAATAAAAAGGCATTTAATTTTGCAAGTAGTGTAATATCCATTACGTTTATCATCTTAGTAATTTTTTGCCTTATCATGCAAACTTTCTCCCCTTATATGATTCAAATTTTTGCTCCTGGATTTGACCAAAGTAAGTTTACCCTTACTGTTACTTTATCAAGAATTATGATGCCATACATAATCTTTGTTTCAATTGCATCACTTATTGGTGGAATGCTGCAAGTAAAGCAGCATTTTGCTTCAACAGCTATTGCACCAATCGTTTTGAATCTCTGTTTAATCATCAGTTTGTTTGTGCCTTACGTAAAAACTCCAGCGCACAACCTTTCTATAGCTGTCCTTATAGGAGGAATTTTCCAGCTACTTTTGATACTATTTAGTGCATACAAGTTAAAGGCAGCTTTTTCTTTTAGCCTTGAATTAAGCAATGAAGTAAGGTTGTTTTTTAAGCGTGTGGTACCTGCAATTATCAACAATTGTGTAACTCAAATAAGCTTATGGATTGATACAATCATGGCGAGTTTTATACCAAATGCGGTGTCCTATATATATTATGCCGATAGACTAAATCAACTACCGCAGGGAATAATCGGTACTGCAATTGGTACAGTGCTTCTTCCTTTAATTTCAAAACAGGTGGATAATACTGAAAATATAGTCAAAATACAGAACAAGGCTCTCAACATAGGATTAATGTTAATTATGCCAACAACTGCTGCCTTTATCATTATTCCCGACATAATTTTACTTACGCTTTTTTCTTACGGCCGGTTTGATCATTATGCAGTGCAGCAAACTGTTCCCACTTTAATAGCATTTTCTCTTTCTTTACCTGCATTTATTATAAATAAAGTATTGCTACCTACATTTTTTGCTAAAGGCAATCTGAAAATACCAACCATATTTTCGCTAATGTGTCTTGGAATTAATGTAGTGCTAAACCTTTTGTTAATGAACGAGTATCAGCATACGGGGATTGCTATTGCTACTTCCGTTTCCACTTGGATAAACTCTATTCTATTAATTAGTTATTTAACAATAAATAAAATGTATAAGGTTAGCCAAGCGTTATTGTTAAATGTCATGAAAATTTTTGTAGCAACGGCAGTCATGTCAATAGCCCTTTATATTTTTAATTCTTTGTTGGCAGGATTATTTTTTGATAAAATGTTGGCTCGTATTGTTTATTTAACGACTTTAATAGCTTTGAGTGTTATTGTTTATTTTGGTATTCTCTATTTAATATTTAAGGGAAACTTTAAGCATGTGTAAATTATGAGACTTTCTTTATATGCTATATTATCAATCTCACTGCTATTAATTCTCATGCATGTTGCTGCAACTTTTAAGGATTGGAGTGGCTACAGGAAATATATCATAAAAGAGTTAGAGAAGACGTATGATGCTAAAGTGCATATTGGGGGAAAAATTAAAGTTTCGTTGATTACCCCAAAGCTCACTATTTATAATGTATACGTACAATACAACGAAAATAAAGAGCAAAAGTTGTCAGATTTAATTAGTGTAAGAAAAATTGAAATAAGGCCATCGTTCCTATCGTTGTTTTTATTTTCGTTGCAACCAAAGTCAATCACATTGTTTGGCATGAAAAGCAACAAAGAAAATTTACTTAATATTATAAATACAAACGCCAGTGGTAACACAGTCAATATAGTAATAAAAGACAGCCAAGTAAGTTTCAAGAATGATTTCGCTGATATTGTTAACATAAAGGAAGTTGCTGTAAAAAAAAATAAGCAGTTTTTTGGTAAAGTAAAGGTAGGTGATAATAATTACGATTTTTCAGGAAAGGTTAATATCACAAAAAGGAATGTACACATTAGTGTTGAATCAAATTTTGTAAATTTGCTATTTACAGGTAATAGAAATCAAGAAGAACTCCAGGGTAATTTAACATTAACAATTAATAACAGTTCCGGTTCTGTGAGTGATTTAGCAAAAATCATTAATCTTAGCTTTCTCTCTTGTGTTATTCCTAGCGAAAATATCAAGATATCATCCAATATAAGTCTTAATGAAAGTGAGTTTACGGCAACTGACTTAAAAATTGATTCCAAAAGCATGCAAGCCAGCGGTACAATACAAAATGATAGAAAAGGCAATCACACTAATTTCAATATTAGCTTCAGTAAAGTTGATTTAGATTCCATACAAAATGATTCACAAAGAACAATGAATATGAAGGATCTTCTGGAATGTTTTAGAGCAGTTGTGCCAAAGAACTTGAGCTTAAATTTTAATATGGAAGCTTCTAACATTCAATATCAAAACAAAATATTGGACAATTTCCGTGCTGTACTAAAATCCACTGATGGCAAAGTAAAAGTTAATACGCTTCTTAAATTTCCTGGAATCAATAATATATCTTACTTATCAGGAGAGATCTCAAACAATAATGTCCTATCTGAATTCAACGGCGATTTATTAGTCGAAGGAAATGATTTTGGGTCATTCATTTCATGTTTTTTCCCTTCTATAAAGATGAAAGAAAACCAGAAAAATCAATTTACACTAAGTTCTAAACTGCACCTTGCACCAAGAATATTATCTATCTCAGACATTAGACTGCTAAATAATAAGGAATCCTTGCAAGGGTCAATTAGAGTAAGCCATACAAAAAAACACAATGTGGTCAATGGTGAATTTAGCATGCATAATCTTGATGCAGATAAATATGATCATTCATTATTTAGCAGTTTACCTAAAATGCAATGGCTGAAAAATTTTCAGTATGATGCAAATATAAAGGCCCGTGTTAATAACCTTACATTGAATGATACGAAAATTAAAAATTTGGATTTTTTGCTGAAAATGGAAAAAGGTAAGCTAGTTGCAGATAAAATAAAACTATCTGGAGAAGATTTCGATATTACCGGTAATGCAAAAATATTAGCAGATCAAAAATACGCCAAACCTTTATTAGATGTTAACCTTACGGGCAGTAAATTTAATGGAAAAATTATTACATTACCAAATTTAGTAGAGACGAAAAGAAATTCAAGAAATGAGATAGATCAAATTCAATGGTCAACAAAGCAGCTTGATTTTTTGGATGACAAAGAAGGCTTTGATGCAAATGTGCAAATCAATACTGCAGAATTTAAAACCGAGCATAATGTTTTGAAAGATTTTAATTTGGATGCGGTAATGAGAAACAACACTATCACTATCAGGCAGGCAAGTTACGTATTAGAACGCGGGCAAGTGTTTTTTCAGGGTTATTTAAGATCAGACTCAATAAATACAAGGTTTTCTATTGTAAATTTGGACACTAAAAAGATTGGTAAGGTTATAGGAATTGACAATGTAAATGGTCAGGTAAGCTTAAATGGTGAAATCAAAACTCAAGGAAAAAGTTTTCATGATTGGGCTAGTAACTTATCAGGAGATATAAATTTACAAGCACAGGGAATAGAATTTACTAATGTGGATTTTAATTCATTTATCACTAATTTGTTAAGCAGTAAGAATAAGTCTGAAATTTCCACACTTGCTTATATTGATATATATAATGGTAAAACATTTTTTGAAAATATTAGCGGAAAAGCAAGTATTAAGAGTGGTATATGTTCAACTAGTTTACAGTTCGGGATTGATCAAGCATCAGGATCAATCTCTTCTAATTTAACCTTATCTAACTTCACTTTAAATTCTATATTCAGGTTCTTTTTCATATCACCAGGTTATAGTAATCCAATCTATATCGATATGCATTTGGATGGCCCTATTTGGCGTCCTAAGATGAGTTTTGATGTAGACCAAATCTTCACCGCTCTGGTTGGCAAGAAAAATAGTTGATTTACTTAGGCGTACGGTTTAGGGGACAATGAACTCATCTGAACGGATACAAACTTAACCTAACTCATCACCACCTGGCAGTGGTGGCAAGCCAAATGCTTCTCTCTTTTCGTTGAGCGTCATGAAGCTTGCGTTTTCTACGTATTTCCACAACTTTTGTCTTTTTTCCATGAGAATTTCTATTGCATCTTTGTCATACGACAAGCACAGATCTTCACCAAATTTTGGTGTTAGCCAAGAATTCAGGTGACAGATAATATTTTCTAGCGTTGGTAAAACCATACGCGTCAAGTTAAGGAAATAAAGGTATGAAAGAGATAGAATAATAAGGTATAAGTTCTCCCAGATATACTTTTAGTGAGAGAACCAATGAATAAAATAACTTGCTTATCAAAAAAGCTCAAAGAATTTTTTAATGAAAAAGCAGAGAAAATCTCAATTACAACAAGGTTTATAAAAAGAAAGAGAAAGCTAAAAGGTTCATCATTCGTAAAAGCCATGGTCTTGGGTAATATAGGAGTTGATAATTGTAGCGTAGAAACAATGTGTCAATTACTAAACGAGGACTCGATAGATATAACAAAACAAGGTTTGGATTTTAGATTTACTGAAGAAGCAGTGGAATTTATGAAAAGGATGTATAATGAATCTGTGATTCTCTTTAAAAATATCTTGCAAGTTGATTGCAAAATCTTACAGCAATTTAATAGTGTTAAATTATTGGACAGTAGCTATATTACTCTACCTAACAGTATGGAAGAGATGTATAAAGGTTATGGTACTAGCTACAGTGGCTATGAAAGCAATACTAAGTCTGGAATAAAGTTACAATTAGTTTTCGACTACATGAATCAGATAATAGACCAACTTAATTTAACGGAGGGGGTAAGATCAGACCAGGGATATAGGAAACATTTAAGTAATATATTAAGCAATGATTTGCTAATATCTGATCTCGGTTATTTTGTGCCAAGTTCTTTTAAACAAATCAATGAAATAGGAGCTTATTTCATAAGTCGTCGATACCAACATATATGATGTAGAAACAAATCAAAAAATGGAGTTATTAGAATGTTGAGAGGATAAGTTATTTTTAGAAAACGAGGTATTGTTAGGAAAAGAAGCAAAAATTAGAGTAAGAATTATATGTCAGAAACTAACTGAAGAACAGTCTATGGGCAGAAGAAGGAAAGCTAATAGATTAGCAAGATCGCAGATCCTCTAAAAGAAATCAAAAATTGTTGAACTGGTCAATATTTATAACTAATGTTCCAGAAAATAAAATTAGTGCTGAGCAAGTATTAACGATTTACAGAGTAAGGTGGCAAATTGAGTTATTATTTAAATTGTATAAAAGCCATATCAGGCTTGATAAGCTAAAAGGAAAGCCATGCAGAGTATTATGTGAACTATATGCTAAATTGTGCGCAATTCTTATATTTCACGGCATAGTTGGTTGCACAGAAGTGAAAAAGAATACAGAACTTAGCTTAACAAAGGCATTTATTGAGCTAAAAAGGCGGGTTAGAGAGTTATTTTTAGTATTAACCAAAATTAATAGTTTAAAAGCATTTCTTAAAAAACTCACTATAACTTGGTCGCGATTTTCATTAAAAGACAAACGTAGAAGGGCTAGAGTATCCACTTTAACCTCTCTAAATTTGCTCACAATCTCTTAACTTGACGCGTATGGTATTCTTGAGAGACATAGTCTTTGAAAAGAATTTTCTAAAACTATTTAATGCATCATAGAGAATTAGAGTCAGTTTAACACCTTTTATGTCATTGTTTTTGACAGATTTAATTAAAAAATTATCTATTATGCCCATGATTATACCCCCTATATAAAAGCTCACTACCATGGTACAATTTTAAACTATGATGATTTATTTTCTACTAATAGCAGCTCTCTATAACCACTTAACAAGTGGTGGCATTGACATCATAATTGCATCTGGATTGCCGTCAGTCATTAAACCAAACCTTGTGCCACGATCGTATAACAGATTGAATTCTACATATCTGCCACGTTTTATTAATTGATTTTCTCGTTGTTCTTTTGTCCAAGATTTTTGCATATGTTTACGTATGACGTGCGAATAAATTTCCAAAAAGGCTTCACCTACTGCTTTTGTGAACTCAAAATCATTTTCCCAATTACCAGAACTCAGATTATCATAGAAAATACCACCAATGCCACGTGGCTCTTTTCTGTGTTGTAAGAAAAAATAATTGTCACATTGCTCTTTAAATTTTGGATAATATCCGGTGTCAAATCTATCACATGTCATTTTGATTGATTCATGAATATACTTGCAATCTTCTTCATTTCTATATATTGGCGTAAAATCCATTCCTCCACCAAACCATTGTTTTGAAGTATATATCAGCCTTGTGTTCATATGTGCTGCAGGGATAAGGGGCGATTGCATATGAGACACTAAAGATATACCGCTTGCCCAGAACTCTCCGTTACTTTCACTTGCACCAGGAATTTCATTAATGGCTGAATCTGCAAATTTTCCGTGTACTTTTGAAACGTTTACTCCAACTTTTTCAAAAACATTACCAAAAATAATTGTAGATTCACCACCTCCACCACCTGGGCGATCCCACTTTCTCTTTTCGATCTTTGGCTCTGCGGATGATTGTTTTTCAATTAATAAGAAAGATTCTATGATCTTATCTCTTAGTGCACAGAACCATTTAAATGCTTGTGTTTTTTGTTTTTCCATAATATCCTCTTGCTAGCTTATTAACATTGTTATATCTGATATTTAAGGAACTTAATTAGATTTGGATGATAATTATCTATCAAAGACGTTAATAAATCTATAATAATTAAATCAATATAATAGAACATTTTCGTATGTACAACAATGCCAAGTAACAATAATGAATAAAAGATACATAGATAACAAAAAAGAGAACAGGGTTGACTTCATACTAAGAAATTATGGAATGTCAATTGTTGTGATGGCAGTTATTATGCTCTTACCTCCAGTAGCAATATCGATACTCTACTTTTTTGATATATATAGTCAGCATATTAATATAGAGATTAATTTATTAGTTAGCATTCTAACAACTCTCTTTATGATGTATAATGTAAAACGCTACAGATACCTACTTAATACTATAGAATTTCAAAATGCAATATTTGCAAATGCACTAAATCATAATACAGAATTTTGCCTTATTTTACATAAAGATGAAGGTATTATTTATGCTGATGCAAGGTTCTACGAAAGGTTTAAAGATCATATAGATGATGACATTACGTTAGACAAGATTCTTGAAATAGGAGATGTTTCAGAAGCAGACAAAAAAGTACTCTATCATGCACTAAAAAATAACTCTTCTGTACAGGTATGCATTTCCTTAAACAAGAAGAATAGAGTATCTAACTTTCTTTTGCTCTTTGAGCCGATACCAGATAATCCCCAAATTGCTATAAATAGTAATAAGATTTTAAATTTATCATTAGTGCCAATAGCAAGGCCAGATGGGTATTTTGTATTAAAAGCAACACAGATAAACAAGGAGCAGATATATGAAGAGTTAATAGAAAAACACAGCATAGGAACTTACATTGCAAATGCCAAAGGGGTGATTTTATCTGTAAATAAAAGATTTTTAGACATATTTGAACTAAAAAAACTGGAAAAAGGTAGCTCAATCAGTGATTTTATATCTCAATCTAAATATAACAATACAACAACCGATAATGAAATTTTGTTTTTTACTATAAGTGGTATTCCATTCAAGGCTTATATGAGCACTGCTATATTTTGTGATAAATACAACCATAGCTATATATATGGCTTTATAACACCAACCGAATCAAATATTGTTGATTATCAATTACACCCTTGTTTTGCAAATTCATCAATTGCTATTGCACAATGTGACATAAACGGCAACTTTGTAAAGAAAAATACGGCACTAATAAAGCTTGCAGGGTCAGATAATAATTCAATCTTTACGTTGATATTGGATAGTTATCATGTGAAAATACGTGAATATTTTTCGAGTAATAGAATAAATAATGCGTCTTTTGATGTACAGCTCAACGGCGGTAATAACATAAAAATATATTTCAATAAGTTTCTTCATAATAAAATGATCTTCATACTTTGTTATTTTATTGACAATACTGAACACAAAAACCTAGAGATAAAGCTTGAGCATTATCAAAAGATGCAAGCTATAGGGCAGTTAGCAGGTGGTATTGCGCATGATTTCAACAATATATTGACTGGGATAATAGGATTTTGCGATTTGCTTTTACTCCAACACTCAGCTGGTGAACCATCTTTTGGAGATATAATACAGATACAGCAAAATGCAAAGCGTGGATCAAATTTAGTAAGACAATTGCTTGCTTTCTCAAGAAGACAGACCTTGCAGCCAAAAATTATTGATGTAAATAATACTATAGCTAATCTTTATGAAATGATAAAAAGATTAATAGGTGAAAATATAAAATTTAATATTTATTATGGTAGAGACTTGGGTGCTGTTAGGGCTGATCAAGGGCAATTAGAGCAAGTTATACTTAACTTAGCAGTCAATGCTAGTGCTGCTATGGAAAAGGGCGGAGAATTAACTATACGAACCTTTAATCAAAAGATTGACTCATTAAATTCTACACCTCAGGATATGTTTTCTCCAGACAAGGAAACGATCGAACATGGAAATTATGTTGTGATTGAAGTAATTGATACTGGATGTGGAATGACAAGTGATACAATTGGAAAGGTATTTGACCCATTTTTTTCTACCAAAGATATTACCTCTGGTACAGGTCTTGGCCTCTCTACTGTATATGGCATTATTAAACAAACTGAAGGATACATCTATGTTGCTAGCAAAGTAAATCATGGAACTAAATTTAGCATATTTTTGCCCATGGTTTACATATCAGATGAAAATCTGAGAGAGGAAGATAGTGAAGAAATAGAAAGACCGGTAGTAAGTGAAATTAAAGGTAATGGTATAATTTTATTGATTGAAGATGAAGATTCAGTAAGGGAATTCATTGCTAAAGCACTAAAAAGGAAAGGATTTGATGTAATAGAAGCAAGCATAGGCAGCGAGGCGCTAGAAATAATCAGTAAAAAAAGTCAACACATAGATCTTATAATCACTGATGTAATCATGCCAGAGGTGAGCGGCCCAGAAATAGTTAAAGAAGCATTGATCCATAGGCCAAATATCAACGTTATTTTTATTTCTGGGTATGCAGAAGATGCTTTTTTAAAGAGTGATGACATCAATATAGAAGATTTTCACTTTTTGCCAAAACCATTCACTCTGAATGAATTAGGAAACAAGGTTCAAAGTGTGTTACACAAAGCAAAAAAGACAGTCTAATTTTAGTGTGGTTAACAACAAAAAAATTTTCTAATGCAAAAGTTTCTTGCATATATACAATAGAATTATTTTATACATAAGATAAAAGGCGTGAGCAAGATTATTGCAATAGTAAATCAAAAGGGTGGAGTTGGCAAAACCACAACTAGTATAAATTTATCGACAGCCTTTGCTGCTGTGGGAAAAAGCACTTTATTGGTAGATCTTGATCCTCAAGGAAATGCTAGCACCGGGCTCGGGATTTCTTATCGTAGTAGGGAAGAAAAAAATATATACAAAATACTACTAAGCAGCGAAAATAAATTGATAGAATCGGCAATTTTCAATATAAAGGAAATTCCAAATTTATCACTAATTTCGTCAGTAGTTGATTTATCAGCTGCAGAAATTGAATTATCGCAACTTGAGCGAGGAAAATTTGTGCTAAAAAGCGCATTAGAGAAGATACGCGATAATTATGAGTATATAATCATCGATTGCCCTCCATCACTTGGGCTTCTAACCATAAATGCTTTGACTGCTGCTAATTCTATTATTGTCCCTCTTCAGTGTGAATTTTTTGCTTTGGAGGGATTAAGCCATTTAGTTAAAACTGTAGAGCTGATAAAAAGAAATAACCTAAACCCTTTTTTGGCAATAGAAGGGATAGTGTTAACAATGTATGACAGGCGCAACAAACTCAGTGAACAGATTAAAAACGATATTTGCCAGTATTTAAATGATAAAGTATACAAAACTATCATCCCATTGTATGAGACTGTTATTCCACGTAACGTACGGTTATCAGAAGCGCCTTCTCATGGAAAACCCGCTATTGTGTATGATCTTAAGTGTCCTGGTGCACAAGCATATATAAGTTTGGCAAGGGAAATTTTAAAAAAGCACGCGAGCAGTTGTAAGGAGAAGAAACTAGTAAGCGAGGGCGTAGTATGAAGGATGATAGACGCCTTGGCAGAGGTCTTGCCGGCCTCATAGGCGATAATTATGATAATAAAGAAGATCGACAAGGGCATTTGCCTATTTCATTACTGCACCCAAGCAAATTTCAACCGAGGAAACATTTTGACGAGGAGTCATTAAGAGAACTTGCAAATTCGATAAAGAAAAGTGGCATTATACAGCCTATCGTGGTACGCAAAGATTCAAATGATGATGGTTATGAAATAATAGCTGGAGAACGTCGTTGGCGAGCAAGCAAGATTGCAAATCTTGATAGTGCACCGGTTATCATAAAAGATCTGAGCGACAAGGAATGCTTGGAAGTATCCATTATTGAAAACATACAAAGGCAAGATATTAATCCAATAGAGGAAGGTGAAGCTTACAGAAAACTGATAGATGAGTTTTTCTATACACATGAGGAATTAGCTTCAGCTATAGGCAAAAGCCGCAGCCACATAACCAATATGATTCGGATGTTGTTGCTCCCTGATAGGGTGAAAACAATGATCAATGAGAAAAAATTGTCTATGGGTCATGCAAGAGCGTTGATTAATGTTGAAAATGCGGAAAGTATTGCAGAAAAAATAGTTTCTCAGGGCTTAAGCGTTAGACAAACTGAAAAACTGATAAAGGACCTACATCAAAACAACAATCAAAAAGAGCAGAGATATACTAGAAATCAAGATATGACAGTAATAGAAGGCGCTATATCTTCTCAACTTGGTTTAAAGATCAAAATTAATGACAACAATTCTAAGGGTAAAGTTATGATACGGTATGATAATCCAAATGAATTGGATTTGATATTGAAAATTTTGAATAGGAAACTTGAGGCATAGCTAGTAGTTGGCTAGCAAAGCAACAAACCAATATCAACTGTTGGTGTCATGAAAGTAGCTGACACTGGAATCCAGGAATTTTATTAAGTTGGTAAGCATAAAAGTATAACTTCTACGTCATACCGCCGCGGTATCCGCTAACAAGCAGCGGGGTGACGATGTCAGGGTAGCTGTCATCCCAGTGCCCTGACTACTTGGATCCAGGAAAAAGAATGGTGTCATCCCAGTGCGTGATACCCTAGTAGAAATCGTTTTTGTAATTGCAACATTCGTGCAATCTTTAGCCATAAATATTTAAAAAATTTACCAAATGAAAAAAAAGGCAAAAGAAACCCTGGGGTTATTATCCGCTTTAAAATATTGGCGTTTTTTATGTTTTAAACGCTTGACAAGCAAGATTAAGCTGCTTTTAATTGCAACTAACTTACGCTGCAAATGTTTAAGAAGTTTACTAAGCAGAAAAAAAGACAAAGAATCCCCGAGTTAGCTAGTCTTTTACTATCTCTGTCGAGTATTGGCATTTTTTGATGTCTTGTAACGCTTTATAAGCGCGTTCAGCTTATTTAGATAAAAATCTAGATGTAGATGAAGTTTTGTAAAGACATACAGTATCTATATACTGCAAAAAATTGAACATAAGACGCCGATACATTAAGTAATCCTTACCTTTTAATCTGCAGATTGGCGAAAGCAAATACAATAGCTTCACTATCATGATAAGGGGGCTGGCGAAGGGTGTCAAGTAAGTTTTTTCGTTTCATCCGATGCGCTGCCAAAAGCTATGCAAAAAGTCCAATGAGTTAACTCCCATATATCCTGAGTAATTCTTGTGCATTAGCTTTGATTAGGATAGGGCATTTTCTATCATTTAATAGGGAACGCAATATTTCAGTTGCACCCTTAACGTCGTTATTGTGTATCTTTACTACAGCAATAGCTTCTTGGCTTGAATAAGGATACACTGTGCTTGATTCTAAATTATCAATTTTGTCTTTATTTATTTTTTCACCGTTGGAGTGAAGTAAGCTCATTACTTCTAAATATTGTGCTAACTCACGCAAAACACCAGGAGCATCTTTATCATCTGCCAAATCATTATAAATAGATGCTGTGTCTGTTGGCATTGAATCTGAGATATGATTGAATGCGCGTTCAAAATTTGCTAAATACTCCCAATTTGAATCTATTTCTTCTAGCAGCGGCTTATTATCTTTTTTTAAGAATAATACTTCGTAAAACTTGTCACCTGCAGTTATAGATTGTTTTGTGTTATCAATGTTGCGCAATAAGTATAATGTGATGCCAACTAACATTGGCGCGAGTGCAAGCAGAAAGATGTATTTTTTCATGGTAATATTCCAAATAGTTATATATTTATACATTAATGCTTTTGATTTGCAAAAACATATTGACATAGTGATTATATCACATAATAATATTCTTAAAGTTGTTTGAATAGTTGGAGATTAAAATATTTCTAAAGTAGAAATAAAGACAGCAGTATTAAGCTAAATTATTTTTTGTCGGATTTATCCGATGTACCCTCAACCTTTTATAGGTTGAAGTCTAAATTTGAGAGTTTGATCCTGGCTCAGAATGAACGCTGGCGGCAGGCCTAACACATGCAAGTCGAACGGAGTTATATTGTAGCTTGCTATGGTATAACTTAGTGGCAGACGGGTGAGTAATGTATAGGAATCTACCTAGTAGTACGGAATAATTGTTGGAAACGGCAACTAATACCGTATACGCCCTACGGGGGAAAAATTTATTGCTATTAGATGAGCCTATATTAGATTAGCTAGTTGGTGGAGTAATAGCCTACCAAGGCAATGATCTATAGCTGATCTGAGAGGATGATCAGCCACACTGGAACTGAGATACGGTCCAGACTCCTACGGGAGGCAGCAGTGGGGAATATTGGACAATGGGCGAAAGCCTGATCCAGCCATGCCGCATGAGTGAAGAAGGCCTTTGGGTTGTAAAGCTCTTTTAGTGAGGAAGATAATGACGGTACTCACAGAAGAAGTCCTGGCTAACTCCGTGCCAGCAGCCGCGGTAATACGGAGAGGGCTAGCGTTATTCGGAATTATTGGGCGTAAAGGGCGCGTAGGCGGATTAGTAAGTTAAAAGTGAAATCCCAAGGCTCAACCTTGGAATTGCTTTTAAAACTGCTAATCTAGAGATTGAAAGAGGATAGAGGAATTCCTAGTGTAGAGGTGAAATTCGTAAATATTAGGAGGAACACCAGTGGCGAAGGCGTCTATCTGGTTCAAATCTGACGCTGAGGCGCGAAGGCGTGGGGAGCAAACAGGATTAGATACCCTGGTAGTCCACGCTGTAAACGATGAATGTTAAATATGGGAAGTTTTACTTTCTGTATTACAGCTAACGCGTTAAACATTCCGCCTGGGGACTACGGTCGCAAGATTAAAACTCAAAGGAATTGACGGGGACCCGCACAAGCGGTGGAGCATGTGGTTTAATTCGATGCAACGCGAAAAACCTTACCACTCCTTGACATGGAAATTATACCTATTCGAAGGGATAGGGTCGGTTCGGCCGGGTTTCACACAGGTGTTGCATGGCTGTCGTCAGCTCGTGTCGTGAGATGTTGGGTTAAGTCCCGCAACGAGCGCAACCCTCATCCTTAGTTACCATCAGGTAATGCTGGGGACTTTAAGGAAACTGCCAGTGATAAACTGGAGGAAGGTGGGGATGATGTCAAGTCATCATGGCCCTTATGGAGTGGGCTACACACGTGCTACAATGGTGGCTACAATGGGCTGCAAAGTCGCGAGGCTAAGCTAATCCCTTAAAAGCCATCTCAGTTCGGATTGTACTCTGCAACTCGAGTGCATGAAGTTGGAATCGCTAGTAATCGTGGATCAGCACGCCACGGTGAATACGTTCTCGGGTCTTGTACACACTGCCCGTCACGCCATGGGAATTGGTTTCACTCGAAGCTAACGACCTAACCGCAGGGAGGGAGTTATTTAAAGTGGGATCGGTGACTGGGGTGAAGTCGTAACAAGGTAGCAGTAGGGGAATCTGCAGCTGGATTACCTCCTTAGGCTTTGCACATAATTTACCATTTTTAATGATGGTGTTGTTATGTGCTATACTGCTGTCTTTACTTCTACTTTATTTTAATTTCCCGATAACGGATTTTATGAGTGATAGACCTCTTTCTCCACATTTACAAATATATAAAGTACAAGTTACTAGTTTTTTCTCTATTATGCATAGATTGACTGGTATCTTGCTATTCCTTTTATTAATGATACTTTCTTGGTATTTCATATTACATGTTTACTTTCCTGAGTTACTTATAGTAAGGTACTTAAATGCATTATTATTCACTCCTGTTGCTAAATTAGCTTATGTCTTATGTTTTATAAGTTTTGTATATCATTTTCTTAATGGTATTCGTCATTTATTGTGGGATGCTGGGCTTAATTTAGAAATTACTGGCGTTTCAAGGAGTGCTATACTGCTGACAGTAACGCTACTTCTTTCTACTATGGCTTTTTTATTTATGTTTATATGAGTCAGTCTGGAAATTCAGTACATCATTGGTGGGTTCAGCGTGTTTCTGCGGTAATTTTACTGTTCCTGTTTCCTTGGTTTATCTATTCATTTTCTTGCACATTTTATACTGATAGCTCTTTGTCTTTTAGTGAAAAATTTATTAATCACCCTCTAGAGCTTTTATTTTTTGTTGTATTGTTGTTTTGCATTTTTTGGCACGCAGTTCTTGGAATGCAGGTAGTATGCGAAGATTATATACACAGCGTACCTTTGAGGATTTTTACAATTACATGCATAAAGTACTTATCAAGCATTACTTATATAACCCTCGCTTTTACAATCTTTATCTTCTACAGGCATATTTTCTTGTAAAATCACCGGTGCTGTGTTAATATATTATTAGTGTACTAGTTTTATTATTGAACTATAGCATTATAGCAATTTTGGTTTGACAATATGTTTGAAGCATTAAAAAAGGGAGCAATAGATCTTACACTTAAAGCAAAAGGTCTGCTTACTTCACCTGAATCTCAAGTTTACGTCGAAGACCTTAGAAAGGTAATGATGTATGATGGAAGGAAATGCCAGTATCCAAAAAATTATGATCAAATTGTACAGTCTGCTAAAATCATAGAAAACAGGGATATGCATGGAAATGCTATACTAGATAAAGATAAAAATCCAACCTATAAACTTTTGTATGGTCAAAAAGATGAGAATGGAGAACAACCAAGTTTCAGATTATCTTTAGTTACCAAAGATAAAGATAATGATAGATCTTATTTTACTATCAATTATATAGACAATCAGGGTAAGCAAATTCCGATAAATGAGTTGCATAAGTCATATTTTGAGCCATTAGGCTTTTCGAGAATGGATTTGAAAAAACACGTGCCAATTTTTGAAGCTGAAAAAACTAAAGATCCTCAATATCCGTTTGAATTAACTAACTCTTCTGTGCTAACTAAAGAGGTAAAAAATAAAGAAGGTAAAGTTCAGGAAGTTGTTGATGAAAAAGGAAGAAATGGAGAATTATTATACACTAGTGATTACAAAAAGCTAAGCACCCATTTTTCAGAAATTAGAGATCAGAATGGTAATTTAGAGCTAGATAAAAGTCTTATATCTGTTCCTATCGTTTTTGCTACAAGCTTGGCTAAAGTTTGTACTAAATTGTTGACTTCTCTTCCTATAAAGTTAGGGGAGCATTTAATAAGCAAACAAAACCCAATTGCAAAGTCTTTTGGTTATCTTTTATTCACTCCTGCAGCGGCAGTAAAAAATTTAGTGGATATGGGAGCTACCATACTTAAGGCTCCAATTTTATTGTTTGTAGCAAATGAGAAAAAATATGGTGATGCTTACTACACCATGTGGAAACACCAACTGAAAGGATGTTTGGAAGAAGCAAAAAGTGACTTTAATGTTATTAAAGGTGAAGAAAGGCTAAAGCCGGATCATGGGAATCGTGATTCACTAGTGGGCACATGGGATGAGCTTAACGCTAGAAGGCCAAAGAAACAAGGGGATGATAAAGAAGTTAGCAAGAGTAATGAAATACTAAAGAGTCCTGAGGAAGAACAAAATAAGGGTAATGAAATATTAAGTGATAAAAGAAAAGGTCATGTTGAGGAATTACAAAATAGAAGAAATTCACAGCAAGGGCAAGGCGCTACACATGATCACTCTCATTAGCAATTACTTTAAATCAACATTTACTTTCTTTATTAACTATTCCACAACAAAAACTTGCATGTATTTTGCCCTCAGTATAAGATATTAATTATTTAATTAATATCTTAACTAAATGCGCCCTGTAATATTGTGTGGTGGTAGTGGTAGCAGACTTTGGCCTTTATCTAAGCCAAAGCAATTTCAGAAAATATTTAGTCAGAACACTATGTTTCACAACACTTTGTTGAGGCTAAAAAGCGATTATATGCCGCCCATAATTGCTACAAATATACAGTACGAGTCATTAGTGATGGAGGAATTGCATGCACTGCAAGAATATAAAGTGATTTTCGAACCAGTGAAAATTGGAACAGCAGCGGCAATATTAATTGCTGCACTTCTCTGCAATGAAAACGAGACAATGTTAATTCTGCCTTCAGACCATTTTATAGGTGATTTGAATAGTTTTTATGCTTCTACTCAAAAAGCGTCTAAGTTAGCCTCTGAAACTAACTCTATAGTCACTTTTGGGGTTAAGCCTCATGAATTCAATTCTGAATACGGCTATATAAATGCAGTATATGATCAGAAAGAAAAATGTCATATAGTGAAAGATTTTACAGAAAAGCCCGAGCGTAAGTTAAGTAACGATCATTATTGGAACTCTGGAATATTTGTGTTTAAAGCAAAACGCTACATAGATGAGATTAAAAAATCTGCCCCGAATCTTTACAATTTATGTTTTAAATATTTCACACCGCAAGAGAGATTTCTGTATTTAAAACAACGAGATTTTGCAGGAATTGAAGGCATATCCATTGATTACTTGGTGATGGAGAAAGCAAAAAACGTTGCAATGATAGAAGCTAATTTCGATTGGTTGGATGTTGGAACTTGGAATTCAGTTTTAGAATTGAGTGAGAAGTTTAGTAAAGAACCGGTGTCATTTCAGCATGTGATTAGAGAAAAAGAACCAGTTTCAACGACAAAAAGTAATAAAAATTTATTGGGTGGAGCTTGTAAGCAACCAAACAAAAGTCTAATTTCATTTATTCATAAAGTTAAGAAAGTAAAGGTGATAAGGAAAGAAGTTAAACCATGGGGATTTTGTAGTATAATTTTAATGAGCGAAAATTTTCTTATAAAATATCTTTTTATAAATCCATTAAGCTGCACTTCTAAGCAATTCCATCACTATAGAGATGAATACCATATAGTGCTATCAGGAGTTGGGTATGTTAGTTTAGAAGACAAAGAATATGCTATAGCAAAAGACCATATGATAGAAATCCCAAGGGAAGTTTCCCATAGGATTGAAAATAGAAGCATAAGCTCTCCACTTGAAATAGTTGAATTTCAGATAGGAGAGCATTTATCTGATAATGATATAGTGAGGTTAGATGATGTATATGGAAGATTTTGAAATTCTAATGTTAAAGATACTCTATAAGCCTGCTAAATTTAAGGAAGCAAAAATCTCTAGTTTTCAAATAAAGAAAAGTCTACAATTATACGAAGTTTCAAAAATATAATGTTTAACCTCAAAATATTTTGTAATGTCCATTGCCTTTGAAATTACTATGGCTGCTTGCTATTTGCGAGCGAAAAATGCCAGATTTTGCTCTATAATGACTTTGTTCTCTATTATCGGCATTGCCCTTGGAGTTGCAACACTAATAGTGGTGATGTCTGTGATGAACGGATTCAGAGCAAAGTTGCTTGACTCAATACTCGGCATTGATGGCCATATTAATGTTTATTTTGATAGGAACATAAATTCAGATTACTACGCAGTTTCAAAATCTATTGAGAGAATTCCTGGTATATTAAAAGCTACTCCTATGACCAATGATCAAGTTATTATTGTAGCAAACGGTAAAATTGCAGGTAGCGTAGTGCGAGGTGTATCAACTAAAGACTTGCTTGATAGTACTGCCGTTACAAATAATGTAATTATAGGTGATGTAAAAAAATTTGATGAAGGAATAATAATAGGAGCACGCTTAGCAGAAGCTTTGAACGTTGACTATGGCGACGAAATTACGTTTATATCATCTGAAGAATTTGATGCATTACTTGGTGAAATGCCGCGAATGAAAAAATATAAAGTTATAGCAATATTTGATATGGGTATGTTTGAGTATGATAATACCTTGATATATATGCCTCTAAAATCAGCACAAGCCTTTTTTAATTATAAAAATAGCATAAAAAATATAGAAGTACTTGTAGACGACGTTACTAGAGCTGATAAGCTGGCAGATGCTATAGAAAAAGAAATAGGAATGGAAGCTGAAAGTTGGCAATCACAGCAAAGCCATTATTTTAGTGCTTTAAAAACTGAAAGAAATGTGATGTTTTTAATTCTCACTTTGATTATAGTTGTAGCAGCGTTTAATATTATCTCAAATTTAATGATGATAGTGCAAGAAAAGAAATCCGCGATTGCAATTATGCGTACATTTGGTGCAACAAGTGGAAGCATTATGCGTATATTTTGCGCTTGTGGTCTATTAATCGGTTTTACGGGAACTTGTCTTGGCTGTATTATAGGTGTCGTTTTTTCTCTCAATATCGAAAGCATTAGAGTGTTTTTAGAAAACATTACTAACGTCAAGCTGTTTGATCCTATGATATACTTTTTTTCAAGTTTGCCAGTGATATTAGTACCCCAAGACGTAGTAAATATTTCTGCACTTGCGTTACTCTTATCATTTTTAGCGACAATTGCTCCTGCGTTGCAGGCAGCTGCACAAGATCCTGCGGAGATACTACGTTATGAATGATACTCAGCAAAAGTACATAGGTTGGTTCTTAATTGTATTGTTATTTACCGGTTACATCACAATAAATAACATAATCTTTTTAAAAATAAATCAGCAAGAGAGTGAAAACAATGTGAAAGCTTTAACGGAAAACATGGATGAATTTAGAATGTTGCTTGAAGTTAATCAATCTAGAATAGAAAAAAAGATATTTGACCTCAAGAGAAGTCAGCATACTCAATGTGAGCAAGGTGATAATAACTCAAGATGTAAGAACCTTGCAAAATTGCTATTACTTGTGGTTAAAATGAAGAATTCGTTATTGCGAGAAGCAAAATTTGATAACCATATAAATTCAATAAAGCCTTTGATATCAGAGCTTGACGATCCAGAGATAGAAAATGCAGTAGATGAATTAGAAAATTTGAAAGAGATAAATACCTTACACGAATTGAAGTTATCTTTTGAAAAAACTATTGATACTATCGATTACAACAAAAGTACATTGTCTAAAAAAATCATTTCAAACTGGATAAAGGTAGACGACCGAAATGATCCATTAAGAGTAAAATTCGCAGAAATTGAGGAGTCAATAAATGATAATGATTGGCAAAATATAACTGTTACAGTAAGCAATTTAACGCATTCAGAATTCAAGCCATGGCTGAATAAATTGAATGGTTTTATTGTAGCTTCTAAGAATATTTCAACAATATATCATCACTTATTACAATATATCTCATGATTTATTTTATAATTTTCGCTTTTTCGTTTTTATTTGGTATATGGGTCAAGGTAAGTGGTGAAGTAATAAAATTGGAATTAGGCAATTACACTATAAGTATTGATCTATATTTCATTATTTTTACTTGTGTAGTTTTATTATTTTTATTAATTACACTTGTACGCTTTTTTTCCTCCATTTCATCAACATTTGCCAACATAAGAAATAGAAGAAGGGATAGGGAAGAATTGCTTCTCTTTGAAGCTTTCTTTAGCATAGACTTAGACAATATAGAGAATGCCCAAAAGCTAGTTAAAAGTCTGAGTGAGGAGAGCGATAGGTTGTCTTTAATAAAGCTCTTTAACTCAGGTAAGACGGGAAATTACAGCTTTTTCAGTAACGGTTTAACAAATATTGCAAATAAAAATCGTAACTTAGCTCTACTTCTAGCCAATAAGCTGATTGTCCACCTCAAACAAGAAAAAGTAGTCTTTCAAAAATTTATAGAATATTGCTCTAGTTCAATTAACGATAAAATGCTATCTATTCCCTTTCAAATAGAGCATTGCATATTGAAAGAAGATTGGATTAATGCAATTTTGAGGTTGAAGGAAGCAGTTAAGTCCAATATTTTTCTCCCCTTTGATCATAAAGAAATGTTTGCAGTGTTTTATTGCGCTTTAGCAAAGCAATATGAAAGTAAAGGAAATTTTAAGGAGGCTATAAAGTCTTTATTTAGAGCACAACGTTATAGTGCAATTTTTCAGCCCATCAATTATTTAAAGGCAGAATTATATATTAAACTTGGAAAAATCAGAAAAGCTTCTGCAGTGCTAGAGGCAGAGTATACAGTAAATCCTACTCCTCAGTCAGCTAAAATGTACATCAATTTAAATAGTAAAGGTGCTGAAAGACTATACAACTTACGCCCTGATTATTATTTTAGTTACTGTTTACTTGCTTTGTCCTCAATGAGTTCAGGTAAATATGATCTTGCAAGTCAATATTTAGACACTGCTATGAAAAAAGCTAATTACATGTCAATCTACTTTATTGTAATACAACTCAAGGTTACATTGCAAGAACACGACAAGGTAATTTATTGGCTAAACAAGATGGGCTCAGAAGCTTTGCCTGATCCAAGCTGGAAATGTAAAAATTGTAATAGGGAACTAGAACAATGGGATCATAAGTGTTCAAGTTGTAATAGTTTTAATTGTGTTTATTATATATTATAAAATTCCACAAAGTGTAGAAATTACCATTAGACTACTTTCACATTGATATTGCTGAAGTTAGAGCACTTTCTTAATATAATCCTTATCTCCAAACAATAAACCTGCAAGTTTCTTAGCTAGACTTGGTTTTAATGTCAAAAAAACTTGCTTTTAGACACTAACAGTTATATATTTTAATAAATCAGGGTTGTATACAAAATGAAGAGCTTAAAGGAATTATCCTTAAGAATTAAGAATATTAGGTCTGTACAGAAAACCACGAAAATAATGCAAATGGTTTCTGCAGCAAAGTTTTTACAAAGCCAAAAGAAGTTATTAAATTCAAAATTATATGTATCTAAGCTGCATAACATTATTTTTTCATTAATGCTATCAGTTGATCAAGAATTACTGGCAAAAATTCTAAATGTCAGTAACGACGGTTCTTACCTAGTATTCATTATTGCTTCTGATCGTGGCTTGTGCGGCAACTTTAACTCTTCTATTGTCAAATTTAGTCAAGAGCGTGTAAATAAGTCAATCGCAAATGGCAAAAAAGTAGATATTGTATTTCTTGGTAAAAAAGCTTTTGATGTAGGTAAAAATAGATTTGACTCTAAAAGTATCTTAAAAATTGAAAATAGTAAGGGAATCACGTTAAAGCACGTAGAAGCTTTGGTTGATGGTATAGATTTAAGTAAATACGATAAAGTTAAAGTTTTTTATAGTAAATTCTATAATACCTTCACGCAAAAACCAATGTTGGAAACAATAAAACCATGGAGTAAAGACTCATCCTTGATTGATAGCTCTCTGGCTGGTCCAACAACAGATTACGGCTATGAGTATGAACCACAAAATATTGAATTTATTTTAAAATCTTTAGTTCAAGATTACGTTGTAATTGCTCTTTACTCTGCTTTACTTGAAAGTGCAACGAGTGAGAATAGTGCTAGAATGGTTGCTATGGAATCAGCAAACAGAAACACTAAAGAGATACTGAACAAATTAGCATTGCTTTATAATCGTTCTCGTCAAGCAGCGATTACGACTGATTTAATTGAAGTTATAGGTGGTGCAGAATCTTTATAGAAATCTAAGGAATAGAAAATGAATATATTAAATATTGCAGCAGATATTACTAAACTAATAAAAAAGCAAAATCAAGATGCGGAAGTTACAATATATGAAACTAATAAGACTTCAGTTTCTCAGCGTCTATCAAAAATTGAGCAAATATCACAATCTAAAAATTGCACTGTAGGAATCAGAGCTATAGCAGGTAAAAACAAAGCTGCGTATATTTCTACAAACGATTTGAATAATCTGAGTGATACAGTAAGCCAAGTGGTAGAAATGGCAAAGAATGCGCCAGAAGATCCTTGCATTAATTTTGCTGTAAATGGTAGTAATTATATCTCTTCTGCAGATTTAAGTATCTCAGATAATAATGTTGTAACCGTTGATAACCTAAAAGAAATTGCTGAAGCTGCAGAAAATTCAGCCCTTGCACATAAGAGTATCACTAA
The DNA here is from genome assembly GCF_964026875.1 of Wolbachia endosymbiont (group A) of Pherbina coryleti. Classification (NCBI taxonomy): domain Bacteria; kingdom Pseudomonadati; phylum Pseudomonadota; class Alphaproteobacteria; order Rickettsiales; family Anaplasmataceae; genus Wolbachia; species Wolbachia endosymbiont (group A) of Pherbina coryleti. Next base: position 229,291 of record NZ_OZ034706.1, on the reverse strand, counting down.
TTCTGAAGGAGCCTCTTCTTCATACGCTTTAGTGAATACAGTATTATCGACTGTTTCTGGTTTTATTGGCTCGTTTAGTAAATCAACCTTTGCTAATCAGGTCTCTGTTGTTGCTGGAAGAGAAAGTGAAATGAAGGTTGGTTACGATTATGATATAGCATGTAATTTTAGTGATTTAAAGTTGCCAGAGTTAATGGGAAAAGAAGCAGCAAAAAGAGCAGTTGATCAATTGAATTCACGTACAATGAAAACTGGTAAATTTCCAGTTATTTTTGAAAAAAGAGCAGCAAAAAGGCTAGTAAAAAGTTTTGCTTCTGCTATAAATGGGAGCAGTATTATAAGCAACAGTTCTTTCTTGAGGGGTAGTTTAAACGCTCAGATTTTCAACGATAGAATTAATATTATCGATGATCCATTGTTGCCAAGAGGCATAGCATCGAGACCATTTGATGGAGAAGGGATAACTAGCAAGAAAAATATATTTGTAAAAAACGGAATATTACAAAATTGGATTTTAGACTTATACTCGGCTAGAAAATTAGACTCAGAAACAACCGGAAGTGCAACTCGTGCAAGTAATGCTGCAGTTATTCCTGCAGCTAGTAACCTCTACATTGAGAATGGTGATGTATCGTTTGAAGAATTAATTCAGGAAGTGAAAGAGGGAATATATGTAACTGATTTATTTGGTTTTGGTGTCAATTTAATCAATGGCGATTACAGCCAAGGCGCTTCCGGATTTTTTATAGAAAATGGAAAAATAACGTATCCAATACATGAGATTACCATTGCTAGCAATTTGAAGGATATGTTTAGCAATTTAGTCGTTGCAGATGATCTAACTTTTTGTGGGCAATTTAATTCACCAACGATTAAAGTTAGCGAAATGACGGTTGCAGGTTCGCTTAACGATTAAAAAATTTATTTGCATCAAGTACAACAATTGTGTATTATTGTCATGTAATGTTAAGAATAGACTATGGAGTATAAAGGTTTAGTTTCAATAGCTAAGCTTAAAGCATTCTCAATCGTAATTTCAAAGTTTTTCATCACATTAGTAATGTTAGTTAATAATTTAGGAGTTGTTTAAATGGAATTTGGTAATGTAAAATGGTTTAATGCCGAAAAAGGCTATGGTTTCATCAAGCCAGAAGGTAAAGGGGGTGACGTTTTTGTACATATTAGCACATTGGAACGTTCGGGAATAAGACCTGAGGCACTTAAAGGAGAGAATAAAGAGAAGGGAATAAAAGGAGAAAGGGTGAGTTATGAGGTTAAAGAGGAGCGCGGTAGAAACGGAGAAGATAAAAAATCTGCAATAAATTTAAGATTGGAAGATTAATCTATTATGAAGTCTTTTAACAGGATTAACGTATTGTGAATAATTTTCATGAGATGGGTCTCCCAGCTTCGCTTAGACAAGCTCTAGATAAAAATAATCTTTTCGTCCCAACTCCGATTCAAATACAAGCGATTCCCTTAGCGCTACAAGGTAAAGATATTCTCGGATCTGCTCAAACGGGGACTGGAAAAACTTTAGCATTTGCTATTCCGTTGGTTGCTAAGTTGCTGAATGAGCCTAACACTGGTTCAGCTTTAGTCATCGTGCCAACCAGAGAGCTTGCGCATCAGGTAACAAATGAGATAAGAAAACTCTTATCTCAAAATTCTGCACTAAGGGTCGCTTTGTTGATTGGTGGTGAGCCTATTTTTAGGCAGCTAAATCAGCTTCAGAAAAAACCACAAATTGTAATAGGTACTCCTGGTCGTATTATAGACCATATTGAGCGTAAAACTTTGATTACTCGCAATGTTAGCGTTCTTGTGCTTGATGAAACGGATCGTATGTTTGATATGGGCTTTGGAGTTCAGATTGAAGAAATTATGAAGCATTTGCCTAAAATAAGGCAAACTCTTATGTTTTCTGCAACTCTTCCTGGAGATATAGTAAAACTTGCTGAGAAGTACCTTAATCGACCAGAACGTATTTCTGTTGATTGTGAGGTTACAACTTCTGTAAAAATTAAGCAAGAAATTGTTTATGCATCAGAATCAGAAAAATATGAAAAGCTTGTTACACAACTATGTCAGCGCGAAGGATCAATCATTATCTTTGTCAAAACAAAGCGAGGAGCGGATCAGCTAGCTAACAGATTGCACAAAGATGACTATAGCGCTTTAGCAATTCATGGTGATTTAAGGCAGCACAAGCGCGAAAGGGTCATTAATTCTTTTCGTCATGGCCGTAATCAAATCATGGTTGCAACAGATGTTGCTTCTCGCGGCCTTGATATTCCCCACATTCAACATGTTATCAATTATGATGCACCACAATCGCAAGCTGACTATATTCATCGTATAGGTAGAACTGCACGCGCTGGAGCTGAAGGGTATGCGCTATCTTTTGTTACACCTCAAGATAAGAGAAGACTGCCTGCACTGGCAGACAAAGAAGGAGAGCTAAATTTTGATTGTAGTGTGCAATTTAAAAAACGTAACAGCAAAAAGGTCTTTAAAAGGCCAAGTACGTTAAAGACTAAATACGGTAGAAAAAAGATCAATGCATTTAAGAAGAAAAGCAGAGTACTAGAAAAAGCGTATTAAATAGGATTTACCTACAATTTGATAAGCGTAAAACTCGTCATTCCGCTACTCATTAGCGGAATCTATGCTGAGATATTGCGGTGCTATGACGTAGATCCAGAGTGGGATTCAAATTGGCTACAGCGAACTGCTGGATTTCAATTTTTTTAATAATTGTGTGCTATTCATTATATATGAGTTCCCACTTTTAAAGAGAATAGGAGATGATTTCCAAAAACTTAGAGGCAAGTTTGAATAGAGCACTATTCATTGCTTCTAATTTTAATCTTAAATATGCGAAAGTAGAACATTTATTGCTGGCGTTAACTAAAGACGTGGATGTAAATTACGTTTTATCAAGATGTAATATCAGAGCCGATGAAATCATCAGTATGGATAACATTCTATCAAGATGCAATATTAAGGCTAATGATTATAATAATAATATAAAAGGGTTTTTACAAAGCAGTTCTGAATTGATTATCAGTGGAGTTAAACCTAGCTCAATGTTTCAATGCATAATACACAGAGCAATAATACGGGCTCATAGCTTGGGGAAAAAAGAAATAAATGGAGCAAGTGTTCTAGTAGAAATTTTGTCTGGGCAAGATTTATACGTTGAAGATCTATTGCAGAAACAAAGTGCGAAAGATTCCAATTTGATTTACCACATATCTAACATGAAATACTCTAACGATATAGATGAATACACCACTAATCATAAAGTAAAACTTGATAAAAATAATGATGCTCCTACTACAGTAAATAAAGGTGAGCTACTAAAAGATGAGGAAATTCTACAAAGTTATTGTAAAAATTTAAATGACTATGCAAGAAGCAAAAAAATAGATTATGTTATTGGTCGTGATTATGAATTAAATCGCACTATAGAAATATTATTGAGGCGTAGAAAAAACAACCCTTTATATGTTGGAGATCCAGGTGTTGGCAAAACCACAATAGTTGAGGGTTTGGTACTCAAAATCATTGAAAACAGTGTTCCAAGTGCGCTCAGGTCCAGTATAATTTATGCTTTGGATTTAGGGTCACTCCTTGCAGGGACACGCTATAGAGGTGATTTTGAAGAGAGAATAAAATCTATAATAAAAGCGATTGAGGCAAAACCAGGTGCTATCCTTTTTATTGACGAAATACACACTATCATTGGAGCAGGTTCTACAAGTGGTAGCTTTCTTGATGCAGGTAACCTACTCAAACCTGCGCTTGCAAGAGGTACACTGCGTTGTATAGGTGCAACTACATATAGAGAATACAGCAATAGTTTTGAAAAAGATAAAGCATTAGCGAGGAGGTTTCAAAAAATTAATGTTAAGGAATCTTCTGTTAACGAAACGATAAAGATACTAGATGGTATAAAGCACTACTATGAAGGGTATCATGGAGTATATTATACAAAGAATGCCATTAGGTCTGCGGCTGAACTTTCGCATAAGTATATTACTGGGCGAATATTACCTGATAAAGCGGTTGATGTTATTGATGAGGCAGGGGCATATTGTAAATTGCTAAGAAACAGGGGTAAAATTGTAAATAGTAGAGATATTAAGAATACCATTACTAGAATTACAAATGTGCCTTGCGGATCTGAATCTGATGATTTGCAGAAAGTAAAGTCTTTAAAAGCTAATCTAGAGAAGGTGATTTTTGGCCAAGAGCAGGCAATAGAATCTCTTGTTAATTCTATTAAAATTGCTAAATCTGGGTTGAGAAATTACAATAAGCCTTTAGCAAATTATCTTTTTGCAGGGCCAACCGGTGTTGGTAAAACCGAGCTAGCAAAACAATTAGCAGAAAGCATGGGCATGAATCTTATACGCTTTGATATGTCCGAATATATTGAGTCTCATACGATATCAAGGATGATTGGTTCTCCTCCTGGATATGTAGGTTATGATCAGGGTGGATTACTCACAGAGTCTGTATCTAATAATCAATATAGTGTTGTGCTGCTTGATGAAATTGAAAAGGCTCATAGCGATATCTATAATATATTGCTACAAATTATGGATTATGGTTGCGTTACAGACACTTACGGACGTAAAGTTAACTTTTCCAATATAATCTTAATTATGACAACTAATGCAGGAGCAGCTGAACGCAGCAAAAGTTTTGTTGGCTTTGGGCATAAAAAATTTAACACTGGTGATAGTGAAAAAGCGATAGAACAGGTTTTTAGCCCTGAATTTCGTAATCGTCTTGATGCGATTATTTCTTTTTCTGACTTAAATGCGGATATAATTCTGCATATTGTAGATAAATTTATTCAGGAACTGAAAAAGCAGCTGACGCAAAAAGGCATAAACTGCTTGGTAGAGGATGAAGTGAAATCTTATCTTGTACAAATGGGTTATAGTAAGGAAATGGGAGCACGTCCGATAGAGAGACTTATTGAAAAAGAGATAAAAAGTTACTTAGCGGAAGAAATACTGAATCGTAAATTAATAAAAGGAAAGAAATTAAGAATCTATATGAATAAAGTAGAAAATAAAATTGCTTTTGATATAGTTTAAAATCCTTGTATTGAACTTCATCTTTGTTACAATCTATAACTTAAATTCAATTTGAATTATAGTGATAAGTGATAAAGTAAAACAAGTCCTAAGCTACTACGAAAGTGAAAACCCTGGGGTAAAAGCAAATCTTACTCGTATTCTCATGCATGGAAAGCTTGGCGGCACTGGCAAGTTAGTGATTCTGCCAGTAGATCAAGGATTTGAGCATGGTCCAATTAAAAGTTTTGAAGTTAACCCTGATGCTTATGACCCACATTATCATTTTCAGCTTGCGGTTGATTCGGGAGTAAGTGCATATGCTGCTCCACTTGGTATGATTGAAGCTGGTGCTGCAACTTATGCTGGAATGCTCCCACTTATTTTGAAACTTAATAGTTCCAACTCTTTACATTCAAAGGATCTAACCTCTGATCAGGCAATAACCTCTTCTGTGAAAGATGCGCTGCGTTTGGGATGCTTAGCTGTCGGATTTACTATATATCCTGGTTCTGCTAAGTGTTTCGATATGATGGAGGAAGCCCGTGGAATCATAGCTGAAGCCAAATCTTATGGGCTTGCAGTAGTGCTATGGTCTTATCCACGCGGTGAAGGGATTTCTAAAGAAGGTGAAACAGCAGTTGATGTTATTGCCTATGCTGCGCACATGGCAGCTTTGCTTGGCACTAATATAATAAAAGTAAAACTTCCAACTAAATATTTGGAAAGGGAGAAAATAGAAACAGAAAATATTGAATCATTATCTAAAAGAATTGAATATGTTAAAAGGTCTTGTTTTGCAGGGAAAAGAATAGTAGTTTTTTCTGGTGGTGAATCGAAGGAAGTAGATAACATATACAATGAAGCGAAAGAAATTAAGCAGGGTGGCGGTAATGGTTCAATCATTGGACGTAACACTTTTCAACGCAAAAGGGAGGAGGCTTTATCTATGCTAAAAGATATAATGGATATCTACACATAAAAAACGGCTGGGTGGCAGAATGGCTTATGCGGAGGACTGCAAATCCTTTTATACCGGTTCAATTCCGGTCCCGGCCTCTTTCATTCTCTATATCTTGTAAAAGTTGCTCAATTCAACAGTAGCTTTAAGTGTGTAACCTATAGAGAAAGCTTATCCATAGTAAAATCAATTTCTTTTCAAGTTATGGTTATACTCTTATAGCGTTTCATGGTAAAAAATAAACTAAAAATAAGCAAAGTGTTTTACAAACGTAATTTACTATTTTTACTACCGCCCGAAGTTGCTCACTCTTTGGCAATTATGGCATTAAAGAAAATACCTTATAAGAATCCTATAGAGCTACCAGAATCTTTGAGTGTGAATTTTTTTGGTAATAAGCTCAGAAGCCCCGTAGGTCTGGCTGCAGGTTTTGACAAGAATGCAGAAGTTATAAGGCCTATGCTCTCATTTGGTTTTGGGTTTATTGAAACTGGTACTGTAACTCGTAATCCACAATATGGAAACAAAAAGCCAAGAATTTTTCGGTTAATTAAAGATCAAGGGGTAATTAACAGATTGGGATTTAACAATAAAGGAATAGACTACTTTCTTAAACAAATAGATAAAACCAAGCTTGATGATTGCATTTTTGGCATCAACATAGGAAAAAACAGTACATCAAAGGACCAAATCAGCGATTATGTTGACTTAATAAAGATAGTATATGGAAAAAGCAATTATATAGTGCTGAACATCTCATCCCCAAACACGCCTAATTTACGCAATCTGCACAATAAGCAAGAATTATCGGAATTGTTGAAATCCGTAACTCTAACCCGGAAATCAATTGATAATTCTAAATCCATACCAATAATATTAAAAATCTCACCAGATATAGATCAGCAAACGAAAGAAAATATCGCTGAGCTTGCGTTGGAATATAAGATTGACGGATTAACAGTGAGCAACACTACGATCAGTCGGAATAACTTACATTCCCACCACAACGAGAGTGGTGGGTTGAGTGGCAAACCGCTGTTTAAACTTTCAACCGAGTTATTGAGCGATATGTACAAACTTACTAAGGGCAAAATATTGTTGGTAGGATGCGGAGGAATCTCAAGTGGTGCTGATGCATATAAAAAAATAAAGGCAGGAGCTTCTTTGGTGCAGTTGTACACTGCTCTCATATACCACGGACCTCAAGTTGTAAACAAAATTAATCTAGAACTTGCAGAACTAATAAGGAGAGATGGATTTAGTAACATTAGTGAGGTGGTGGGTTGTATACATTAAACATCTTCTCTGTCACCTAAGTAGCCGACACTGGAATAACATCGATGAATCATTATTCAAATAATGGTTATGCAAGAAGTCTATTAAACTGTATATTTTGGAAGTTGTTGGTATTATTTTAATAAAACAAAACTAATTCTTTGGTATAAAGGTGTGGTAGGAAGTGTTATTCTTTTAAATAATGGGTATGAAGAGTTTGAATGATGCAATATCTAAGATCATTGATTATAAATTTACAAATTATGCAATATTAGAAGAGGCACTAACTCACCCAAGCGTAAATAAAAGGAATAGCAAAAACCAGATTGTAAGCTACGAAAGACTAGAGTTTTTGGGCGATAGTGTTTTGAATATGGTTGTATCTGCCACACTGTTTAAACTATTTCCTGAAGAAAAAGAAGGAGCATTGGCAAAAAGAAAGACGGATTTAGTTTGTGGCAACACCATTGCTAATGTTGCTAAAGAAATAAAATTAGGCAGCTTTATCATCATGAATAATAGTGAACGCTGCAATGGAGGGAGATGTAACTTAAAAAATTTAGAAAACTCGCTTGAAGCACTAATAGGTGCAATTTATATTGATGGCGGGCTTGAAAATGTTGAAAAATTTATTATCCAATATTGGGAAAAGCTAGCTAAAGGCATGCTTGACCCCCCTCAAGATCCTAAAACCTCACTGCAAGAGTGGACTCAGAAAAACAAATTGCCTTTACCAGAGTATGAGCTTGTAAAACAAACTGGACCAGCGCACAATCCTGAATTTACTATATCAGTTTGCATAGAAGATTATGGTAAAGTTTCTGCATGCGCTTCTAGTAAAAAGATTGCTGAACAAAAAGCTGCTGAGTTGATGCTAGAAAAAATTGGAAAAGACGCTTCAGTTTAGGCAAAATAGGCATTAATGTAAATTTTAAGGAAGCTAATAGCGTTTAGGGTAAATGGTCAATTTAAGGAGAAGCATAGTATTATTCATAAAAAAGTTGATCTACCAAAAATCAAGCCTTATGTAGTGGAATATCAATGGCTGTTGTCGGAGATGCGGAAAAAAAGAAGTAGCAAGTTACCAAAAGGTGTTATGCCAGATACATTTGGTCCAAGAGTTGTTTTGTGAAGTTGACAGAGTCAAGGAGAATGAAAGTTTTAAAAAATAGCATATTTTTTAATTATAAAAATTTGATATTATAGCCTTTCTTATAATAGTCCGAATGCGATAAGATATGTGTTTATGGCTATAGCAGGCCAGTAGCATATTACGGTCTGTTCGGATTATTGTAAAAAGAGCTATAACTGTTGTTGGTTGATTGAGTAAAAACCAGTGAATGGTCACGTTAAAACATATTTTTAAATTTCTGCCAAAATCCTGGTTTATTATCATTAACCTTTGTAAATGTTATATTTAAACTGTATTTCGGATCATTTGGCACGTCGTATTTTATGCTAAATGTTGAAACTTTATCGTTATTGTAAATATGTACATCATCATATGATAGCTTTGTTGTGTAACACTTTACATACTTTTGCTTATCATGCACTAAATCACCTGACTCCCTTTCTAGTTCCACAAATTTCGTTTTTTTCTGACATTCCTTCATTTTTATTAAATCCTTATCTAGTGATATTGAAACTGGCAACGTATTTCCAGCATATTCTTTAGCTAAAAGTTCACTTTGAGGATACATTTTTATTTCCCTGCCAAAATGTGAGTCTATGAAATTATTACTCCAAAATTTATCGCCAGAATGCACGTACTCATCAGTAGCATACGGCACCCCACCATGATTGCATTGAACTTTGTAATCTCCAACACCGTTGTTTTGAAAAAAATCATGAATAGCAGTGTAGCTACCGGCAGCATCATTTATATAATCCATTACTTTATTCCTTAAATTTTTAGTTCATTATATCATAATCATTATGCCAATCAATCAAAAAAGCTCTCCCTTGCTGTTTTTAAAACTGATTTTGAGCAAGCGCTCTCGATTAGTTGGGAGCGTATTTGTAAGATTGTGACATTCGTGCCTCCCAGTTTTTCACATACTGCTGAATCAATTCAGGATAATCTGTAATAATTAATAAATTTTCAGCATTTCCTTTTTTAGCTGTCTTACTAAGGTTAAATGACCCTGTGATGACTTTTTGATTGTCAACAATCATTATCTTATTATGAGCAATCTTTGGCTTATCATCGATCCAAATTGGTACTCCACCTGAAAATAATTCATTTATAACACTATATTTTGAGTAGAGTTGCGATTTATCTAAGATGACTTTAACATCAACACCGCGTTCTTTAGCATTAATCAAAGATTTTGCAACTGTTCCAAGAGTAAATGTATATTCTTGAACTAAGATAGATTTTTTAGACTGATCTATTACGTTGATTATCGGTACAGCACAATCTTCTCCAGGTGAAAAGCAAACCGTAGCTTTTGGGCAGGGCGAAAATATAAAACCCGCATAGTAATACAGAGAAAAACACATTAACAAGAATAAAAAGTGAAAAAGCCTCACAACAACCCACCCCCGGATATACGGCGATAGGCTACATTATAATTTAATCACCTGTCAATAGACTTCTTGCATAGTTTTTGGCAACAACCGTTAGAAACGAAAAAACTTACTTGACAAACTCCGCCAGCCCCCTTATCATGAAACTGAAGGTATTCAGTTATCTTCATCTGTGCAGATTAAACAGCAAGAAAACAACGTAGTTGGCGTCTTATTTTTAATTTTTTGCACTATGTGCACCTTATGTCTTCACAATATTTCTAGGTTTTTACCTACACAAGCTGAAACGCGCTTATAAGTCGTTTAAGACAGTATAGTACGCCAATTTGCAGGATTAGGGAGTGACAACTAGCTAACACGGGGTTTCTTTTGCCTTTTTTTCTGCTTAGTAAATTTCTTAAACATTTAAACTAAGGTGAGTTGCATTTAAAAGCAGCTAAATTGCAGTGTTTAAGACTTAAAAAACGCCAATGTTCTAAAATAGATATTAGCTGGGGCTTCTTTTGCCTTTTTTTTTGCTTGGTAAATTTCTTAATGTTTATAGCTAACATGAAGCTAAGTACGAACTTTGTTAAATACAACAAATGGTGTCATCCCAGTGCTCCTTTTTTTGTCATCCGAGTAGCTGACACTGGGATCTATTTTGCATGTAACTCCAATTGTGTTTTGGCATAAAACGCGACGCGTATTAGACTTATTTGCAAGCAAAGCTTGCTAGATCCAAGTAGTCAGGGCACTGGTATGACATCATAGGGACACTGGGATGACACCCTGACAATCGTCATCCCGCTACTTGTTAGCGGATGAGATACCGCGGCGGTATGACGGTTCGTGGCGGTATAATGAAGCTTGAAAGCGGATCACCTTTCACGACCCGTGTTTACTTCATTCACTTTAGGAGTATTAACAGGCGTTATTGCCGGGTTCTCAAGCTTTGTTGCCTGCTTCAAACCCTCGCTTACACTTTTGTCCTTTAAAATTTCATCAAGCTGCTTACTCTTTTGTTGCTCTTCGTTATTTGACGTATCTCTTTGAGCATCTTCTTTCATGCCACGAGCATTCTCTACATCCTTTTCACCTTCACCTAAAAATTTTTCTAATATTTTCTTAACAAAGCGCTTCAGAAGACTCAAAAACCCTTCTTCTTTTTGATTTTCTTGTGGTTGAGGCGTGTTATCTTTTTTGTCCGGCTCAGTGTTGAGCTTCTCTTTTACAGAACTCTTGCTCACTGAGGGATTAACGGTTTGTGAATCGTGCTCTGATGCTGTTTGCACAGAAGCTTCAGTAGTCTTTTTTTGTGTATTATGTTCAAGGTCTTTAACTGCTGTTGTAGTTTTTCTCGGAGTGTCTTGGAGTTTTTTGTCACTTTTTGGCTCTGCAACTTTTTCACTTGTGAAGATGCCCTTCCCTTTATATTGTTGGTCAAGCTCAGCAATTCTTTCAAAATCTTGACGTACTTTTTCATCTGCACGTCCTTTTTGACTTTCAAATTTCTGACTCAATTCTGCAACGTTTTTCATTTTGTTCTCAAGCTCCTTACTTTTCACAGCTTTTAGAGCCTCTGTTCCTTTTGCGATATAATTAACCTTCTTTTCTAATGAGGTACCTTCTGGAAAAGCACCTGGAGAACGTTCAAAAACATCTTTAAACTTTTTTTCAACACTTTCTTTAGATGTCTGGGCCATACCTGTTACCTATTAAAACATATCATATAACCAGTATGTTAGCTAATTATATAAAAAACAGTTAACATAACTTGTGGTAAAGAGTAAGAGCGTCCTATTTATATTTTTTTTATTAAAATGTTATTTACTTATTAATTTAAAATATATAACAATATAGAAATGAAAAACAGCCCATTAGCAGTAGTATTCGATTGGGATAATACCTTAGTTGACACTCAAGATAACATTTTTAATGCTATTAAGCATACCATAAACTCAATGGGGTATAGTAATAAAGCTGCTGATAGAAATTCCCACGAGTCAAGAAAGAGCTATATGGTCAATTTATTTGGCGATCAGTGGAAAAAAGCGAACCAGATATATCAACAATACTTAGATAATGCGCTATTACAAAACATTGCTCTGAATCAAGGAGTAGAGAAAATGTTGCAGACACTGAAAAGCCACAATATTTATCTAGCAATAGTAAGTAATAAGAAAAATACTAATTTACGTAAAGAAGTTGCCTATTTTAAACTAGATTCCTACTTTGAAAGAGTGGTTGGGTCATGCGATACTGCAGAAGATAAACCATCTGTAACCCCACTGCTATTTGCATTAGAAGAGAGTACGTTGCCTATAAATAGAGAAAATGTGTTTTTCGTTGGTGATAGCATCACAGATGTTCTGTGTGCACAAAATGCCAATTGTTTACCTATTATATACGGTCAATCAATAAGCGGTTATGAAGATTTGTTATGTTTTCAACATTTTGATAAACTTACAGATTTTGTAATAAAGTATTTAGAAGATAGGTAATGACCGCTGTTACAGAGATTGCCAGTATAACAAGACGCTTTTGCGCGTATTTAATAGATGTAGCAATTTTATTAATTCCAACTTTATTAATTATACTGCTATTAGAGGATTCTCCGTTGATCTTACATCTATCATACATGTGTGTAAATTGTAGTTACTTCACATATTTTATATCTTCAAAGGCCCAAGCAACTCCCGGTCAACAGTTAATGAATATGTATACTATCAATTTAGATAATTCTAAAATAGACTTGAATTTAGCGTTTGACAGAAGCTCTTCCCAGTTTTTTCTTCCTTTGTTAAACAGTGTAGTAGTTGTCCTTACTGAATTTTTGCGAGATCAGGAAGTATTAGTGAATGTCTTGAGTGCATTGAAAGTAATTATAGTGCTACTCACTCTCTGCTGGTATCTAGTTGCTTGCTTCTCTAAGAAAAAACAGACATACCACGACATGCTATTTAATACGGTTGTTATCAAAGGAACTATTAAATGAGTTGCTATAACTATCGTTATCATATAAATTATGCTGATGAATTGAACTAAGGGAAGATTATGAATGAAGAGATAGTAAAACATTTGAACAAATTATTGACCAATGAGCTGACTTCTGTACGCCAGTATCTTTTGCATTTTGCGATTCTCAAAAACAATGGAATTAATAGACTTGCAGAAAAGGTAAAAAATGAGCTTAACGAAGAACTTGAACATGCAAACAAGTTGGCAGAAAGAATTTTGTTATTTAAAGGAGTCCCAAATTTTCAGGATACAAACGAAATATCAAAGTATGATGGAAAGTTTACAAAAGACACAATACGGAAAATCTTAGAAGCTAATTTGAAATTAGAGGGAAAAGGTATTAAGGATATCAAAGAAACGATTTCTATCGCTGAGAAAGAAAAGGATTTTGTTAGTGTAATGTTATTAGAAGAGATGTTAAAAAATGAAGAAGAGCACTTTCATTGGATTGAGAAACAGATCGATCTTATTGAACTAATGGGTGTTGAAAACTATTTAAGAACACAAATATAGAGTGTTAAAAAAGATAGTATTTATTTTAATTATACCTTGCTCACTTCTTTTTTTATTAGGGTTATGGCAAATATTCAGATTGAACTGGAAGAATAATATTATTAAAAGTATGAGTCTTCCAGTGGTTCATCTATTGCCCAATAACGACCTTGAAAAATTTAACTATAGGCATGTCAAGATTGATGGGATTCTAAGTGACATAGAACTATATGTTTTTGCAGGGCAACACGGCTATCACGTGCTGTCTCCTATGTTGCTCACCACTGGACGTTACATGTTGGTGAATAAAGGAATAGTCGGAGAAAAAAAGGAGAAAAAAGTAAAAATTGAAAAAGTAGTTGCAGATGGAATTTTATATTGCGATAGCAATAAAAGTAAAAATTGGTTTATCAAGAACGATACTGCTTCGAATACATGGTTTACCCTGAGTACAGAAGAAATTTCCAATGAGTTAGGTATTAAGCTAGAGAAGTGTGTATTGTGGCCGAACAATTTTGGCAGCAAAGTAGCTATACAGCCAATGAAGCATTTGGAATATGCAATCACTTGGTTTGCACTTTCCTTAATTTGGTTGATTATGTGCGTAATTTACTATAGGCAAAACCTCAATAAAGCTTGAAGCTTTCTGTACATAAAATTAGAGAAGTAGTTATTCATCTTTATCACTACCAAGGTCTTTTAACATACTGTAATTGCCTTTTCTGAATCTACTTTTTAAAGACGTAACTCCACTTTCGCTAATACCACTAAGGCTCAGTGCAGCTCCACCTAGCTGCAATCCTATCTCAGATGTTTCAGGAATAATTTTACTAGCTCCTAGATCTCTATAAACCTCCACATTACTCAGATCTGGTAAGCGTATTACAATATTTACATGCGGAAAATTTGCTGCAACTAAAGAAACAACTTTTTTTATAGTAACTTCATTCTTTATTGAAATAACGAGAGCTTGAGCTCTTTCTATTCCTACCGATTTTAAAATTTCACATCTTGTAACATCTCCAAGATATATAGGAAAACTATCACTTTTTCCTTCTTTGACTATTTTCGATTGAATATCTACAACAACGTAACTTAAATGCTCTGCCGTAAGCATTTTTGTTACCATATATCCCACTCTACCAAATCCAGCAACTATCACATGGTTATAAAGATCTTGTGTATCTGTTTCAACAGCTTCATCATCTAATATTGTTTTCTCAGTGCTAAATGAGTTTGCTATCCAATCTCCAAGCCCCGATAAAAGAGGAGTGAAAGCCATGGTTACTGTAGTTACCATCATAAGTACTTGAGCGATTTCACTTGGTAGCACATTTAGCTCATCTGCTAAGCGAAACAAAATAAACGCAAATTCACCGCCTTGTGAAAGCAGTAACCCAGCTTGTATAGCAGGTGCACTCTTAAACCCAAAAAATCTACACAATATATATATAATAGATGTTTTTAAAACGATAAGGATAATCGATAATAAAGTAATTAGTGGTAACTTATTGAGTAAAAGTTCGGTATTGATGGACATACCAACAGTCATGAAAAATAAGCCAAGAAACAAATCTTTAAATGGCAATACTGCGTGTTCTACTGAGTGTCTATATTCTGTTTCTGCAACTAACAATCCAGCAACAAATGCACCTAATGCTAACGATAAATGGAATTGCTCAGTAATAAATGCTGCTCCTAATACTATTAAAAGCGTTGTTGATATAAAGATCTCATTACTTTCCATTTTAGCAATAACCGAAAATAAAGGTCTAAGCAATAATCTACCAGTTATAAATATCAGCACTAATGCAATAGCTGCTTGCACCAATGAACCTGCCAATGAGCTTATCAGGCTGTGCTCAGAATTGCCAGTAAGTAAAGGTACCAATACTATTAATGGTACCACTGCAAAATCTTGCATTAATAGCACTGCTATCGACAATCTACCAACCTGACTTGCTTGAGAACCTTTTTCTTGCAGAACCTGCAACACTATTGCTGTTGAGGATAGCGCAAGCCCACCACCAATAACTGTTGCTATATTCGTATTCACTCCGAAAGCAAGAGCGATGCACCATATTGCTACCATGGTAACTATAACTTGAAGAGAACCGAACCCAAATACATGAATACGCATAGCGATCAGGCGTTCAAATGTCAATTCAAGGCCTATAATGAATAATAGAAAAACTACACCAAATTCTGCAAGATTATCCATTGCTTCAGCTGAGTGTATCAGATTAAATCCGTGAGAACCAATAACTGCACCTGCAACGAAGTAACCAAGCACTGGACTAATATTCATTTTCCAAAATGCTATGACTATAAACACAGCAGCAGAAAGCAAAATTATAATATCAAACAAATGCTGAGAGCCACTGTGCATGATATTTAACCTGTAGAATTAGACCATTTAATTGAGCAGCCAATACTTGATTTTTGGTCAATTGGAGAATTACCAGTTTCTGCAATAAATTTCATAGCTTGAAATAAGTCACTACTTCCTACTTCATAGCTTTGAACCTTTTCTTTTTTTGTGTCGTTAAAACGTCCACGATAGCAAAGGTTTAAATTGGAATTAAAGCCGAAAAAGTCAGGAGTGCAAACAGCCCCGTATTCTTTAGCTATTTTCTGTGTACTATCAATTAAATATGGAAATGTAAACTTATTTTCCTTGGCAAAATTAATCATATTTTCAAAGGAATCTTCTGGATATTCATTTACATCATTTGGCATTATTGCAATGGTGTTTACCTGATAATCTTTTTTCAATTGATCAACATCGCTTACCAGATTGCTAATAATTGACTGAACGTAAGGACAGTGATTGCATATAAACATTATAATAAGACCATTTTTTCCACAACAGTCACTTAATGCATAATATTTATTGTCTACTCCCAAAAGATTAAAATCTTTTGCAGTAAAACTAAAATCGACTTTAGGAGTATTCAGAGCAACCATAGACTATTATTATACCATATGTAATTTACGGTCTTATTATTTAAATGTCAAACGGTTTCTATGTATACTGTTTGCATATTCTTTTTTAGTATTATAATTATAAAACTTATGTTCATAACTTTCGAAGGAATAGACGGCTCTGGTAAAACAACACAATCTAAGCTACTTGCAAATCATTTTAAGCAAATTCACGGCGAAAATAATGTGGTATTGACTCGAGAACCAGGTGGTACTGATTTTGCAGAAAAGATAAGAGGAGTGTTGTTAACAAATAATATTGATCCTATTTCTGAACTCTTGCTACTTATCTCGATGAGGCACGAACATATGAAAAAATTAATATTACCAGCTCTTGCAGAAGGAAAAATAGTGATTTGTGATCGGTTTATTGATTCAACTATTGCATATCAAGGATATGGGTTTGGAGTTGACTTAGGGCTAATAAGGGACTTACATAAGCTAGTGGAAATTAAATATCCAGATATTACATTCATTCTAGATATTGATGTTAAAGTTGGGTTAAATAGAGCAAAAGACAAGAATAAATATGAAGAAATGGATGTTAATTTTTACAATAAGGTCAGAAAAGGATTTCAGGAAATAGCCATAAAAGAGCCCGTTAGGTGCAGTGTTATCACTGGAATTGAAACAAAAAATGATAATCACGTACACAATGAAATTATTGATAAAATCACCTAGCTTGTGATAGAAAATTATCAATTTCAGGTAACATTATTTCATATGAATAACTTTTTGTTTGAGTAGCTAAAAAATCCTGTATTTTGTCTGGATCTTCTTCACTTATCATCTTATATGCCCTTGCGAGGTTCATTAATTCACTTCTATTTTTTTTATTGCTTACTTCAGTAATAGTAAAAAATTGATCAAAATGGTCTAAGAGGTCTTTATTTTTTATTGAAGACACAATATCGTCAATTTCTTTCACATATAATGCAAGTTTGTGTGCTTTACTACGATCTTCAAAACAAAGATTAACAAGCACGTTACGAAACCTATCTTTCGTAGTACTTCTCACTTCTGCTAATAAGGACTTAATATAGCCTTTCTTATAATAGTCCGAATGCGATAAGATATGTGTTTATGGCTATAGCAGGCCAGTAGCATATTACGGTCTGTTCGGATTATTGTAAAAAGAGCTATATTTTCTTGGCAATGCACTCTCTTTACCGATTCAGCCGGTTCAACCATACCAAGAACATTCTTTACCAAAGATTTTTCTTCACAACTAAATATGAACATGTAATAACCCATCGATAAAGTGAAGAGCAAGAACATAGCCGGAAGTAAAAACGGAGCTAATACATTTTGTGACGCAGGGAAAATAAACCAGGTAACAGTTGCTATTGACACAGTTACAAATAATCCTGATAAACATAATTGTGCTTTTCTTCTATAATTCTGATCAATAACTGTACTTACACCAATAGAAGCTATATCAATCATTACTCACACCTCATTAAACATTAATACTAACTGAATGATAGCATTATTGTGATGAAAATGCAATATTATGAATATTTTAATACAATTTATATTGACAGTTACAATTCTGAATGTTTTATTGCAGCGTTAGCTGATTAGCATTTTTAAGATGAGGTCAACTCTCATAGAGAGAGGATTTTTTTATTTTCTCATTCTTCTCATTTTCCTCTCTAACAATTTTTTTTCCATTTAATATGTCCTTTATTTCATCTCCTGTTAAAGTTTCAAACTCCAGTAGATTTTCGGCAATGAGATCTAAGCCTTTCTTATGCTTGGTCAAAATGTCTTTTGCTTTTTCATAGCAAGAAGATACAACTTTCTTCACTTCTTCATCTATAAGTTTTAACGTATCTTCAGAAATTATCTCAGAACCATGTATGGTTTGTTCGCGATTGTGATAGATCGGGCCTATTTTGTCACTCATTCCCCATTTTGTTACCATAGCGCGTGATAAATCAGATGCTTGTTTTATATCCGAAGATGCACCGCTTGTGACTTTATCGTAGCCAAAAATTAGCTCTTCTGCCACTCTTCCACCCATTGCAACAGTTATATCTGCTAGCATCTTTTCTCTTGTGAGGGACACTCTATCTGTTTCTGGTAGTCTCATAACTAAACCGAGTGCCCTACCGCGTGGAATAATTGTTGCCTTGTGTATAGGATCAGAAGCAGGCATATTAACAGCAATCATCGCATGACCAGCTTCATGGTATGCAGTCAGTCTCTTTTCCTCTTCTGTCATAATGAGAGATCGCCTTTCTACGCCCATCATCACTTTATCACGTGCATATTCGAAATCATCCATGGTAACAATCTTCTTGTTTCTTCTTGCAGCGATAAGTGCAGATTCATTCACCAAATTTGCTAGATCAGCCCCTGAAAAACCTGGTGTTCCTCTTGCAACTGTTTTCACGTTTACATCTGGTGCTATTGATATTTTCTTTATATGAGTATTTAATATCTTTTCACGCCCATTTATATCGGGTAAAGAAATAGTAATCTGTCGGTCAAAACGACCAGGTCTAAGCAGTGCTGGATCTAAGACATCCGGACGGTTAGTCGCAGCAATTATTATTACACCTTCATTAGACTCAAAGCCATCCATCTCAACTAATAACTGATTTAATGTTTGTTCTCTTTCATCATTGCCGCCACCAAGACCAATGCCACGATGTCTACCCACCGCATCTATTTCATCTATAAAAATTATACAAGGAGCATTTTTCTTGCCTTGATCAAACATATCACGAACACGACTTGCACCAACACCCACAAACATTTCAACAAAATCAGATCCAGAAATACTAAAGAATGGCACATTAGCTTCTCCTGCAATTGCACGAGCAAGTAAAGTTTTACCAGTTCCAGGAGAGCCAATCAAAAGGCACCCTTTTGGTATTTTTCCACCTAATATTTGAAATTTTTGCCTTTGTTTAAGAAAATCAACGATCTCTACTAGCTCTTCTTTTGCTTCATCAATTCCGGCAACATCATCAAATGTTACTTTTTTTCCACTAGTCATGAGTCTAGCCCTTGACTTGCCAAAGCTTATAGTTCTGTTGCCCCCCGCTTGTGTTTGTTTAAGAAAGAATAGCAAGAAGCCAATAAAGATAAATGTTGGGACCCATGAGATAAGTAATCCACCAATTACGTTCATGGCAGAATCTCCAGTTGAAAAGGAGAATCTCACTTTTCTATCATGTAAATTTTTTATTAGGTCGCTATATATGACACCGCTTGAATTGAAACTTGAACCGTCCCTGAACTTGCCTTCAATGCTCTGGTTTTTTATGACAATATTTTCTACATCATTGTCTTCTAGTCTAGTTAAAAATTCCGAAAAAGGTATAATTGTTTTACTTTTACCTACATTTCCGCTGAACTGAATATAAGCAACTGAAATAAGAACAATAATTACTAACCAGATCAATAAGCCTTCTAAAAATTTTTTCATTTCTATTTCTAACTAAATACTAATCAAGCTTACCAAATTTTGTTTTATCGTGCTATTAATAATGCATTGAACCTTATCGTCATTGGTATTTTTTCCGTTATAATTTACATCAGGATAAGCAAGCACCTTTCCATCTTTTAGCACTACAGGCAAAGAATAGAAAACTTCAGGGCAGCAGTTGTAATCCTTCAGAAATTCAGGAACTTTTTGTGTTTTTTTTAATGGAGCGATGATAACTGAACACTCTTGATTTCCGAGTATTGTGCAGCTAAATCTGTTATCCCATTGAGTAGGTTCATTTAAAGGTAGGTTTAAGGTAATTTCTTGTATCTTTGACGATTCTCTAATTATCAAGATATTTTCTCCATGTTTTCTTATTTTACACCCAGAAAGTGTACAGTTAACATTACTATCCTTTTGCAATATTTTATTAAATATTACGATAAGGCTGTTGTACCTTGGTTTATAATGTTTACTGGCAATTGCCATTATGGAGTAAAGAAGAAGCCTCAAGGCTATTTCCTCTGGCAATTGATAAAACTCACTTAGTTTAATTTCAATATAACCAAGATCATGCACATTAACGCAGTCATTAAACGCAAGGCGTGTGTAGTGCATCAACGCTTTTGCAGCTCTTTTCATATGAAGGGCTGTGAGGCATATTCGCTCTGTTAAAATCTCTTGATTATCACTTGCTTTAAGTAAGTTACGGTATAAAGTTCGCCTGTATTTTAAGTCATAGTTGCTTCTATCTTCGATCCATTTTAACCGATGAAGCTTAGCGTACTTTTCTATTTCACTACGACTAAAATTTAACAATGGCCTAAATATATAAATACCATTTAGGAAAGACTTGTAGTCCATTGATGATAATCCATCTACGCCACTACCTCGCTCTAATCTTAACAAGAACGTTTCTGCTTGATCATCTTTGTGATGAGCAACAAGTAAATATTTAACATTATTATTTTTACACCACTCTGCTAGTAACTTATACCGTGCTTTTCGTGCCTGTAACTGAATATTGCCTTTAATATTTTGCTTCTCCCAATTTAATATGAACGATTCCTTTGCTCCAAGTTCCTTTGCATAACTTACAACAAAATCAGCTTCTTTTTGAGACTCTGGACGTAACCCATGATTTACTGTTAATGCTGTAGGAAGTGAAAGCTTGTTTTTTTTTGCCCAGTTAGTCATTAAGTGCAGTAAGACTATACTATCTACACCACCTGATACTGCAACTGCAACTTGATTGTTATAGAAAGCAAAACTATTAACCACATTTTGAAATAATAACTCTAATTCCATTATGTCTCTTGATGGCCAGACAGGTCAGATCTCTTACGTCATACCGCGACTTATTTGTGGTATATATAGATCCCGCTAACAAGCAACGAAATATGACAAGTTTGTCCTTTTTTGTCTACCCCAGTGCCCTTTCTTTATGTCATCCCAGTGTTTGACACTGGGATCCAGGTTTTAATGCAAGAAACTATTTCTTTATTCCAGAAAATGAAAATTCCACTCTACGATTTTTAGCATGCTCTTTTTCATATTTAGAATTTCTAGAATCATCTTTTACATTAACCAAAGGCTCAGTTTCACCTTTAGAAGCAGTTTTTATTCTGTTTTCTATGTAGGGTGTACAACTAACCATAAATTTTTTAGCTGCATCTGCCCTTCTAGCGCCTAGCGCAAGATTATATTCATGAGAACCACGGTTGTCAGTGTGACCAGTTAAAGTAACCTTCGCGTTAGGGTTATCTTGTAACACCTCCATTACGTCAAGTAATGCATCTGCACTTACTTCAGCAATACTAGATTCATCATAACCAAAGAAAACTCTTTTATCACCTATCTGCTTAACAACAGAATTTATTTTATTTGTTGTATTTGCTCCTTTTTTTGGGCAAGAACTTACACCAGTAAGTAATAAACAAAAACAGCACATTATAACCAGTCTACTCCACATTACTAAACCTCCATAAATTTTAAATAGTGCGTAACTTTAATTTCAGTAGCTAATATCTCTCCATATTGTAATATAGTCAAGAGAAATAAAATACTAAATACTTTTTCTACAACCTTACAATTAATTTTCCTATAATATGCTGGACTCTGAGTAGAAAAATCCAATAAAAGAATAAAAAGTACAATTTTTTATTGTACTTTAAGCAAATATACTTTTAACTTTATTATTAATCTATTACGGTATTAAACAGATGTTTTCTAAAATAATGAACAAATATGCAATCTTATAAGTTTTTAGAGGAAGTATTATATAGGGTAAAGAATATCGAAAATACGCTAAAAGTACTAAACCAAAGCCAATTGAATATAGAGGACAAAGTTGAACAAATGAGTCTTCTAGAAGAAATCAGACATGAAATTATCTCTCATGACGCAATAAAGGAATCATTAGCAGATGCTCTTGGTAACAAAAAAAGTTCAAATACTCAGCAGCTAAAGTTAATAGAGAGAATACATAAAAGCAACAGTGCTGTTCCTATTGATTTAGTAAAGTCTTTATCCAAAGCTAAGGTTGAATGCCAAAATTTATGGAAGCTATCTCATTCTGAAACCAGTAACTTAGAAAAACTAAAAGAACGTTTTACTGATTTAATCACACTCATTCGCGAAGTAGCTTCTATAAAATCGCAGCAATTAAAATGCTCAAAATACGACTCACTGCTTGCTGACTATGACTCTGATATCACAGAAAAGAATATAAGGGAAGTATTCCCCAAGGTAGGCAAATTTTTTAGCGAAAATGTAGATAAAATAATTGAAAAGCAGAAAAAGGATAAAGATAAGGTTACTAATATACAAAAAGTTGCTACTCAGAAACAGATTGAACTTGGCTCATTATGTTTACAGCAAATGGGTATTGCACTAAATGAGATTCGTACTTCTTATTACTACCCTATAGATTATGATGAATCTGATTTTTGTTATGGTTTATTTTCACTTTTACGGCATAGTGGTTATGCAATTTATCAAAAATGTTTAGCGCAAAATTCTATAAGTAGTCCAATTACGAGACATGTTATGTATGAAACTCAAGGGTTATTCATGGAAAGGATGATTGGAACATCCAGAGAATTTATTGAGTTTATTCAACCACACATAAAAGAGAAATTTGCTATAAAAGGCAAAACTAACGAGAAAGTTAGCAGTGTTGAAAATTTGTACTTGATTTTCAATGAAATAAACCTTTCTTCTTTTTTAAAAAATGCAGATGAATTTAGTCTGTTAGCTCATATTATGTTGAGAACTAGGTTAGAACAAGATATAATAAATGGTACATTGGAAGTCAAAGACCTGCATGATGCGTGGCTGGAAGGTATGAAGCACTATAAAATTCCAGTAAAAGCTGAAAATGAGCTAAACACTTATTTTCAAGATGAATATTGGGCAAGCGGTGTTATGGGCTACTTTCCTATAAAAATTATTGCTTTAATTGCTGCTGTGCAGATTTTCTCTTGCGTTAAAAAGAATCATTACGAATCATTAAGTGCTATAATAAAAGGAGATTTTAGTTTACTTATCAGTTGGTTATCTCAAAATATATACAGTGCAAAGTGTGGCCTGGAACTGCTAAAAAAAGTAACAGGTAAGGGTTTAGACGTTGAGTGTGTTACTTACTACTTATCTGAAAAGTATAATTTGTCTTAATAAATGGTTTTCTTGAGTTATGTATGAATTTTGTTCGAAAATTAACCGGAAAGTTTTATAGCCTTTTCACTTTCAAAGGTTTATTCGCTAGCGATATTGCTATAGATCTTGGCACTGCAAACACTTTAGTTTATCAGAAAAATCAGGGAATAGTGCTTGATGAGCCTTCAGTTGTAGCAAGAATAAAAGAAAAAGGAAGTTACGTTCCTTATGCTTTTGGTAAAAAAGCTAAAATGATGCTTGGGAAAACGCCTGGAGAAATAGAGGCGATAAGGCCCTTAAAGGATGGAGTTATTGCTGATTTTAAAAGTGCGGAAGAAATGCTAAAATATTTCATACGCAGTGCAAACACAAAATTCACTGTTAATAAACCTAATATTATCATATGCGTTCCATCTGGATCCACGCCAGTTGAAAGGCGTGCTATACAAGATGCAGCAGAAAGTGCTGGTGCAAATGAAGTATTTTTAATTGAAGAACCAATGGCTGCAGCAATCGGAGCTGGGCTCCCGGTTACTGAACCTGAGGGTTCTATGATTGTTGATATAGGAGGCGGTACAACTGAAGTTGCAATTATTTCTTTAGGTGGAATTGTTTATTCACGTTCTGCCAGAGTAGGTGGCGATATTATGGATGAAGCAATAAAATCATATATTCGTGAAAATCATAAGTTATTAATCGGTGAAACAACCGCTGAGAAAATTAAGAAAAGCATAGGTTCAGCCAGTCTGCCAGGTGAAAATAACAAAGAGGGAATGATAATTAAGGGCAGGGATTTAGTGAGTGGCATGCCAAAAGAAATGCTTTTATCAGAATACCAAGTTGCAGAGAGTTTAATAGAGCCTGTACATCAGATAATTTCTGCTATTAAGACTGCGCTGGAGAGCACTCCACCTGAACTTTCTTCTGATATAGTCGATAGAGGAATAGTTTTATCCGGTGGTGGTGGATTATTACGTAATCTAGGTAAAGTTATCAGTGAAACAACAAAATTACCGGTTCGTGTTGCAGATGACCCACTTTGTTGTGTTGCCTTAGGTAGTGGAAAAGTGCTTGAAAACATGGATTATTTTGGCCATGTTTTATTCAAGCAAGATTAAATTATTTTTGAAGGTAGTTTATCGAATTGTTTTGATGGAATTATGTAATATAAATGAGATCCCAGTGTCATGCACCAAGTAATTTGAAGGCAACTTCTAGCAGAAAAGGGTGTCATCCGAGTAGCTAACACTGGGATCCAGGAAACTTGATTACAAATAAATATGCTGTTTTAATGAATTTGTGTAATAGAAGCTAGATTCCAGTGTCAGCTACTTTCATGACATCATCTACTATGTAAATTGCCCCCAAATCAAAACGTTTGCACAGTTGTATGTTGGAATGACACAAGATTTGCGTTTATAAATTAAGGCGATTATGCTAAAAGAATTTGAAATTGAACCTCTGCTAAAAGATAAAGCTCCGCACCAGACCAAGGCTATTGTTGCAATGTCCGGGGGAGTTGATAGCTCGGTTGCTGCAGCACTGCTACATAACCTTGGGTACCAGGTGATAGGTGTAACTCTTCAGCTATATGGCACTGATGGCAATGCTAACGCAAGAAAGGGTGCATGCTGCGCTGGACAGGATATTTATGACGCTAAGCGTGTAGCTGAAAGTGTTGGCTTTCCTCACTATATTTTAAACTACGAGGAAATATTCAAAAAGGAAGTAATAGAGGATTTTGCGAGTACCTATATGCGTGGGGAAACTCCCATACCATGCGTGAGATGTAACCAAACGGTAAAATTTCGTGATCTATTGCAAGTTACAAAAAATCTTGGTGCGGATGTGCTCGTAACAGGACATTACGTGAGAAGGTTAGAAAAAAATGGTGAGGTAAAGTTGTGTAGAAGCATTGATAAGAGTAAAGATCAAAGCTATTTTCTGTTTGCTACAACAAAGGAGCAGTTAAAGCTTTTGCGATTTCCACTAGGTGGGTTCTATAAAAGTGATATAAGAAAATTAGCAGAATATTTCAGCTTACAAATTTCTGAAAAGCCAGACAGTCAAGATATATGCTTTGTTTCCGAAAGCTATAGTAAAACAATAGCTAAATTAGCTCCACAATCCGTACAGAAAGGCAGAATTGTGGATGTGAATGGAAAAGTGCTAGGTGAGCACAGTGGCATAGTAAATTTTACAGTGGGGCAAAGAAAGGGCTTGGGTATCGCACACAATGAACCTCTTTATGTGATAAAAATTAATACAGAAAATAATGAGGTTATAGTAGGTCCGATCAACGTATTAATGCAAAAAAAAATATTGATCAAGGAGTTAAATTGGTTAGAACAACCAAAGGAAGGTATGGAAGTAACTGTGAAGCTGAGATCATCACATGCGGGAAGTTTAGCAACAATACATTCAATTGACGAAAAAAATAAAGCCTGTGTCATTTTAAACGACGATTACTTTGGCATCAGTCCAGGTCAAGCCTGTGTAGCGTATAAAGATGAGCAAGTAATTGGCGGTGGATGGATATGCTCTTAACTAAAAGCTTTAATGCAGAGTGTAAACATACAATAGACTTCTTGCATAACCATATAACATTGGGAATAGAAACAAAAAAACTTGCTTGACAAACTCCGCCAGCCCCCTTATCATGAAAGTGAAGCTATTTATTTATCTTCTCTGTACAGATTAAATGACAAAAAAACTCACGTATCTGGCGTCTCATGTTTAATTTTTTGCACTATGTGCACTCTATGTCTTTATCAAATTTCTGGGTTTTTACCTACACAAGCTGAAATACGCTTATAAAGCATTTAAAACATTAAAAAACGCCAACTTAAAAAATGGATAGTGAATAACTAGCTACCCTAGGGTTTCTTTTGCCTTTTTTTCTGTTTAGTAAATTTCTTAACGTTTATAATTTAGATTAGTTGCGGCTTAAAAGCAGCTAAATCGCGGTTATTAAGTGTTTAGAATAAAAAAACGCCATACTTGAAAGTATAATGTAAGTAATTAGCCAACCACGGGGCCTCTTTTGCCTTTTTTTTCATTTGGTAAATTTCTTAATGTTTGTAGCTAAACGACAACCGTCATCCCGCTGCTTGTTAGCGGCTAAGAGATACCGCGAATGAATCGCGGTATGACGGTTCGCGGCGGCATAAAGATAAGTCTCGTCATCCCGCTGCGTGTTAGCGGAATCTCTTGTTAGCGCTGCGGCGGTATGACGGTTCGCGGTGGCATGACGATAAGCCTTGTCATCCCGCTACGTGTTAGCGGGATCTATGTTGAGAGATACCGCGAATGAATCGCGGTATGACGGTGTAGATAGTATCCCGCTGCGTGTTAGCGGGATCTCTTGTTAGTGCCGCGGCGGTATAGCTATACCTTTTTCTACTTAGTTTGGGTTATGCAAGAAGTCTAATAACATTTATTGCTATTTTGCCATGTATCCCTTATACTATAAAGTAGAACATTATAGGTTTCAGCAATGATAAAAGAAATTGAAGAACTAATAAAAATTGTTGGTAAGGGTAATTTATTAGAGACGTTATTTATTTTTTTAGGTAGCTTTCAACATGCTGACTTAGATCGTTTTATGGATCACAGGAATCACATAGGTCTGTCTGCATTCATACAGAAGCAAGATGAACAATTAGATTACTATTTTAACTTAAAATTTAGTCTACAAGGGCTGTTTTTAATTTATGCTCTAGCTTATCGAATTCTAAGTGAAAACAATAACCTGAATACTAAAGATGTCATAGATAAAATATATGAAGTTATTAAAGGATCTGAGTTAAATGAATATATAAATGAAGTAGTAGATGGAAGAAAATTAGATTTACTTAACATCTTAGCAAATCCAAAGAGAGAACCAATATTTAAAACAGAAGAAGATTTTGAAAATAAAGTACTCATTGGTCTTAGAAAGTTACTAAGTGAAGGAAATACATTAAACAAATATGACAGAGAATTTGCATTAAATAAGTGCGTTATCAGCAGCTATTATTCCATTCATGACATAAAAGCAGATAAAGATATAGCATTGTTCTTTTCTTTGGGTGGTCACTATAAAGAACTTTCGTCATCTAACAAAACAGTAAAAAGAGAAGTATTAGAGATATGTGAGAATCAGTTAATAGAGAGCTATATAATGTTCTTAGCTGGCAAACTACACATGATCGGATTATCAAGTAGAGATAAATATACAATCGACCATGAGAATGTGGATCGGCAAGAGAAAGCATTGAAAATGGATGGATTAATATATCCTATAAATACAAAAAACACCCTAGAGCAACTGTTAAAAAACCAAAATAGTGATGAATTTGAACAATTAATAACGAGCCCTGATAATATATACTACTCAGTGCTGCAAGAAGAGAATGAATGTAGGCCAAATCCTATCACCAGCAAGAAAAAAGAAAAAGACCATAAAAACACAGTCTGTAAACTTATTTTAGGTATGTTTGTATTATCTGTTGGGTTATATGTTGCTGATTATTTCTTTATGGAGCAAAAATTATTTAATCCAATAAAAGGTGTCCTACCACAGGATAATTTTGCTAATCTAGTAATTGCTGCAGTGCTTACTATCGTAATAGTATATGCTTTATTTCAATTATCACAGGAATCACCACTTTCAACAGTCAATAAGATGACGAATGAAAATTTAGGACCGCTCCATGCAAAACAAGCTTAGAACTACATAAATGTGGCAACTTAAAAGCACATATTGTATAATGCTTATTCTTAAGTTAAGAGGTGATTTATGGATTTAAGTAAAATAACAGCGGGACCAAATGCGGTGAATGTGGTAATTGAAATAAGTGCAAATGCTGAGCCTGTAAAGTATGAATTTAATAAAGAGCTTGGGTTGTTACAAGTTGACAGATTTTTGTCTACCTCAATGACTTATCCTTGCAATTATGGGTTTATACCAAATACCTGTGCAGGTGATGGTGATCCTGTGGATGTTTTGGTGCTAACTCAATTTCCCTTAGCATCTAGTGTTTTAATATCGGTGCGTCCAATAGGCGCATTACTCACTAAAGATGAAAAAGGAGAAGATGAGAAAATATTAGCTGTGCCTGTTTCCAGTGTTGATAGCTATTATGACAATATAAAGGACTATTCTGACTTATCTAAAAGCCTACTAGATAAAATTACTCATTTCTTTTCTCATTATAAAGATCTAGAAAAGGGAAAAACGGTAGCAGTTGGAGAATGGGTTGGTGTGGAAGAAGCAAAGAAAATCATTGAAAAAAGCAGAAATTAGTTTTTATTGATTTATAGCTAAAGTGGCTTAGGTTTGCCCACAATTTGAAAAACAACAAATTCGTCATTCCGCTACTTGTTAGCGGAATCTATACCGCGCACAACTGTACGAACATTGCAATATGGCACATAGTAAACGATGTCATTCCAGTGCGTGACACTGGGATCCAGACTTTCCGTAAAAACGTTATATTTTAACATAACACTTATATGCTCACCAACTTAGTGCTAATCAAAATCCTGGATCCCAGTGTCTGGGCACTGGGATGACAAGAAAGGGAGCACTGGAATTTTTGTTTCAGCATTAGCCATGCATCTGAACAGATACAAATATTGCAATTAAAAGCATTAGACAGGTGGTAGAGGTCTTGGTATTATATAATCTTTAGGTTCTAAATTTGGAAGGGTGGCCGAGCGGCTGAAGGCGGCGGTTTGCTAAACCGTTATACGACCCAAAAGTCGTATCGAGGGTTCGAATCCCTCTCCTTCCGTATACTGTTTTTAGCACGGTTTAAATTCGCTATATTAGCATGTTTTTAGCCTATTTACCAGCGTACCTGATTTTGTTGCAATGGTTTTTATTTCCATTGTCACTGAGATCACTATTAAAAAGTTGGCTAGCATTGACTAAGTATTTATTATAGAATTGGTTATTAACTAAACAACTTTACTTGTATGTATAAAATACTAATTTTACTGTTGATAGTGTTGCCACTTAGGTTGCTTGCAACCGAGATTGAAATTGTTGCAGATGTAAATGGTGAACCAATTTCAAATTTAGATATCGAAAAACGCATCAACTTTATAAATTCATTGTTTGGCACTCAAAGTGTTAATCAAAAAGAAGCAAAGCCTCAAGTGCTTAGGGAGCTAATAGACGAAATTATCATTATCAATGAAGCACAGAGGCTGAATATAAAATTGAGCAACGAGGAGTTAGATAATGCTATTATGTTATTTTTAACCCAAAGTTTTAAACTTAAGGCTAATGAAGTTGATCAATACATAGAGAAGCATAATATAGATCTTGGTATTTTAAGAAAACAAATAAAATGTCAGTTACTGTGGAGCAAAATTATTGAAGTAAGAATTGTGCCATTTATTAATATAAGCGATAAAGAAGTAGATGATGTAAAAAGGCAAACAGAAAAGCCGGATTATCTTATCACGTTCCAAGAGTTTATAATTCCTGATCAAAAAGACAAGGACGTTTATGGTATAGCTGAAGATTTAGTAAAAAAATTACGCAACAGTAATAACCCAGAATCTCCAATAAAGATGCGTAAAGCAACAGTTAATTTAAGTCAGCTAAAAGGAAAACTCAAGAGCGTTTTAGAAGGATTAGAAACCAGCGACATAGCAGGTCCATTCAGTTTCAGTGAAGGTTACTCCGTTATAAAAGTAATAGATAAAGTACAACTTAATCATGCACTGCTGGAAAGCACTTTAAAATTAAAACAGATTGTGGTTGAAGGTTCAGAAAGTTTATTAGATAATCTCAAGGAGCAAAAGGTCAGTTGTTTAAATTTTGATAAATTGGCAGATAATTTTAAGCTGCCAAACGCAAAAGAATTTGAAATAAAAATGCGAGATTTAAATCCTGATTTACAGATTTTATTTAGTAAAACAAGTGTGAATGAAATAGTAGAATTGAGAGAAAATGGCACTGCAAAGTTGATGATGTTGTGTGATATCAAGAGTAATGTAGCGGGTATAGAAGCAATCAAACAGAAAATGTACCAACAAAAGATTATGATACAAAGCAACTTGTTATTAGATGATATGCGTAAAAATGCAGCTATCAGTTATCGGTATAGTTGAAGTCAGAGAGTGTCCTTGTCTTTGTGTATAGAACTATATAAATTACTTTGTTCTATAAAATTTCAAAAAATTTGAACAAATGCAGTTAAAATAGCACATGAAGAATATAATGCTAATTGGTGGTGGAGTTGGAAATGCAGTGTTATTTTCGATAGGGAAGGCATGTCTTGAAAATAATAACAAGGTTTTGTACTTTGCTGGCTATAAGAAGTTAAGTGATGTATTTAAACGAGCACTGATAGAGCGTGCATCAAATGCAGTAGTTTGGGCATGTGAAGAAGGATTGATAGAAACAAGCAGAGATCAAGATAAATCCTTTCATGGTAATATAGTTGATGCAATAGTCTCTTATCAACAAGGAAGATTAGGTATTAATTTGAACGTTATAGATAAAATTATCACTATTGGTTCTGACAAAATGATGAAAGCTGTGAATGAAGCTAGAAAAACAATTTTAAAGCCATATCTAAAATCAGGCCACATAGCAATATCATCAGTTAATTCTCCTATGCAGTGTATGATGAAAGAAATCTGCGCTCAGTGTGTGCAGCAACATATAAATGCGAAAACAGGAGAAAGAAGTTTTGTTTATAGTTGCAGTAATCAAGACCAGGATATGGAGTTTATTGACTTTGACTTTTTAAGTGAGCGTTTGAAGCAAAATAGTTTACAAGAAAAACTTACTGCGAAATGGATAGATCATGTTCAAAGATATTAAACAGCACAAAAAGGAAATAAGAGAGCAATATAAAGCTATAAGAAAAGATATTGATGAAAGTTATTCCAGTTATGCAGCAAATTCCCTTATTAATCTCTTTAATCAGAACTTAAGCTACGTTAAAGGCAAAACAATTGCGGCTTACATTCCAATGGACGGGGAAATAGATGTTGTGCCTTTGATGCATAGTTTACTCGATTTAGATTATAAAGTAGCAATTCCTAATAAAAATAAGTTACTAAAATTTGAGGAATGGAACAAAACAAATGAAGACGTAATTCCTGACGTAATCATTACTCCTGTTATTGCTTTTGATGATCATTTTAATAGATTAGGTTTTGGCGGTGGTTGGTATGACACAATGATGAAAAAATTACGGCCGCTTGGAAAAATATTTATAGGTGTAGCCTATGAGAAACAATATTGTAAAAATCTACCTGTAGAACAACATGATCAAAAATTGGATATTATAATCACTGAGATGTGTGTTAGATGTGGAAGTGGGTTGCTCAAAAAAGTGGATAAAAAAGAATAGATCTCTACCTTTCCCATTCCCTCCCTCTCCAAGCCATCAGAGGGTTTTGGTTTCTCCTGTACTCGCTTGTTCAGAACTTGGACTATCTAATTGAGGAACTGGTGACTTCATTTGGTTATAGCTCTTTTTACAATAATCCGAACAGACCGTAATATGCTACTGGCCTGCTATAGCCATAAACACATATCTTATCGCATTCGGACTATTATAAGAAAGGCTATAACTTTATCATTAACCATTTTTTCTACCTCCTCTATTTTACCCTCACCAATGGCCATAATTTTAGATTGAAATTTCTCCATAAGTTCCTCAAGTGCTTCCTTATCACTTTCATAAGTACTAGTACCTTTTTCTCTAAGCTTTTTCATGTCATCTTCTGAAAAATTTTGAATAGTTCCATTCTTTACTAACTCTTGTATAGCAGATCGCTGCCCTTCATTTTGAAGCATGCCTATGACCTTTGCTTTACTCTGGGCGTTTTTTATTTTTTCACCTTCTTCGGACATATTATAGCCTATAATCTCTTGAGCCAAACTGTTGTATAATTTACTAAAGTTATCTTTTTTTGGCCCAACCTCAGGCAATTTATCCCCTAAATTTTTAGATAAACTTTTCACTGCTTTTCCTGCATCAATCGCACCTTCTTTTATTTTTTCCCCTGCCTTTACTATACCTATTCCTACATAACGTGCTCCAATAGCCACAAGCGCTATTAATGTAGCAAGCACAATAAGTGGAGAAAATGCTGCTCCTAATACCATTACGGCAGAAGCTATTCCAATTTTTTTATTTGCAGATGCTGATTTAAAATAATTGACTAGATTGTCCAGTGGACCTTTATTATTATTTATAACATTACTTATTGCTTGTTGGTTAACAGATTTTAACGCCTCTTCTATTATTTTTGAGTCAACATTTTCAGAAGTTAAATCTTTAAGTGCTTCTTCAATGAGTTTTATAAATAATTCTTTATTTACCTCCTTTTGCAAGCCTTGGTCATTAATTGCTAAACCTAAATCTTTGAGGTTCATCCCTTTAACTTGTTCTGATAGGGTTGTAAATAACTCTTTTTTCCCCTCTTGTGAGGATTGTGCAATACTTTCTATTATATCTGAAATAGCTTTTCTTAGTTCTGGATAGTCAGTGTCAAAAAACATACTATTGCTAGATTCCATATTCAGCTTCGTTGATTATAAATATGCCTAATTATACATACTAATCATTAATTATATTATAATTGATATAACATACCCCTTTCCAAATATAGAATTTGTATTAAAATATCTAGATTATATGAAATCAAGGTACTTTATGGGTGAAAAAAAATTAAAAGCTGCTGTGGTCTTATCAGGGTGTGGTCACCTTGACGGTGTAGAGGTAAGAGAAGCGGTTTTAAGTTTGCTTGTGCTTGATCAGCAGGAAGTGGATGTTAAATGCTTTGCACCTGATATCAATATCACACAAGTTATGAATCATAGAACAAAAGAGGCAACAAAAGAAAAAAGGAATGTACTTGTGGAAGCAGCAAGAATCGCAAGAGGCGAAATATATGACTTAAAAGAAGCCAAAGCTGAAAATTTTGACATGCTAGTTGTACCTGGTGGATACGGGGTTGCGAAAAATTTATCTGACTTAGCTGAAAGTAAAGACATGGTGACAGTAATGCCTGAATTTGAAAGATTAGTTTCAGAATTTTTTGTTACAAAAAAGCCAATAGGAGCGATATGCATATCTCCAGCCATCATTGTTTCAATTTTAAGTAGCAAGATAGGTAAAGAAGAAAGTAAGGTTAAGGTAACTATAGGAGATGACAGAGAACAGTTGATAGAAAGGCTTGGCGGCGAGCACATAAAATGCGATACAGAGTTATCAATAGAAGACGAAGAACATAATGTATTTTCCTGTTCTGCTTATATGCGTAGCGACGAAAGTACATACTCTGTATATCAAGGGATAAAGCATATGATTGACAGCATGGTAAAAAAGATTAACAAAAAAACTAAACAGCCATTCCTATAAGGTGTACTAAATAAGACTTCTCTATTAATCACACAATTAACTGTTGAATTTTACATTTCTAGCTGTATTATGGCTACGTAGCTAAAGTAACTTAGGTTTATCGACGCTTTACTACTTGTTAGCGGTGTGGTGTAGTGGCCATATATGTTTAGTTCTTTTTTTTAAGGTATTTTATATGTCAGATCTTTTCTATATTGAAACTACGTGTTGTGTGGACGGTCAGTGTGATGTCTATACAGGGGAAGTGAGTTTTAATGATGTCATGTTAGGCAAGTTCAGTCTAAATTCGTGCAGCGGGAAAGAAGCTATGATAAATCTAGACATTATTACATTCGATATTAATATCGCTATTGATGGTCAAAATGGAAAGACAATAAAAAAAGACCTTAAAGGTCTTGAATTTGTAACTAAAGATGATGGTTCTTGGTATATTAATAAGGATTTTGGTGATGATAAATTTGAAGTTGTAGTAAAGCAATCATAATTTTACATCTCAGGTGTAACATTTAGTATAGGCGCTATTCTATTTATAATGTTCTTTACTATAGGCGCAGCAATTATTCCCCCGGTATGGTGCATCCCTTGAGGCTCATCAATAGCAATTAGCACTATGTACCTTGGGTCAAGCATAGTTAGCACTCCTATAAATGATGCTATGTTTGCATCTTTGCTATATTTACCATCTACAACTTTTTCCGCCGATCCAGTTTTTCCTCCTATTGAATATGCCTTTATTTTTGCTTTTCTGCCAGTGCCATCTGTTACTGCTGCACGTAATAATTTTCTCATTTCCCTGGAAGTTCTTCTTGAGATAATTTGCTCTCCTATACTTCTTTTATTCAACATCAAGGTTGCGTTATGAAATATCCCATTATTGATTAATGCTGCTGCAGTTTGTGCAAGATGTATAGGAGTTACAGCTATGCCATAACCATAAGATGCTGTTATTAAAGTGTTTTCACTCCATTTATCCGGGATTATCGGTGTGGATTTTTCTGGTATTTCTATTTTCAAAGGAGAAAATAGCTTCATAGCTTTAAAGTATTCTACCTGTTTTTCAATACCTAGTTTGACTGCAATTTTTGCTGCACCAATGTTGGATGATTTTACAAATATATCTTGCACAGTAATTTTTGGAATTTTAGATTTATGAAAATCATGAATTTTATACTTTCCAATGGTGATTGGTGTTGATACGTCATATAAATCGCTAGTTTTTGTAGCGTTCGCATCAAGCGCTGCGGCTATTGTAAAGTATTTTAATACCGACCCCATCTCATATACCCCAAGACTGGCACGATTAAACTTTTGTATGTCTTCTGCCTTATTCTGTAAGTTGGGATTAAAATCAGGTAGGCTGACCATCGAGATGACTTCACTATTTCTCACATTTAAAACAATTCCTACTCCGCCAAGTGCCTGATATCTGCTTACAGCTTTAGTTAGCTCTTCATGCACTATGCTTTGCACTCGTGTATCTAAGGATAGTATTATGGGCTTTTCTTGCTCATTGTTTTTACTTATATACGCCTCAACTCCTGCAATACCATTGCCATCTATGTCAGTGTAACCAAGCACGTGTGAAAATAAATTACTGTGAGGATATATACGCTTTATGTCGTCATAAAAATTTACTCCTGGTACACCAGCGTTTTTGATCGCTAGTAATTCTTTTGGAGTCAAGTGCCGCTTTATCCAAGCAAATTTCTTTTCTGAAGTAAGTACTCTATATAAGTTCTTGTATTCGAGGTCATGCAAAGTAGAACACAGTTGTGCTGCTATACTTTCCGGATTCTTTACTTTGGTTGCATCTATATATAGTGATGTTGTGGGCACATTTGTTGCTATTACCACTCCATTTCTATCTAAAATATCAGGTTGTTTATGTACTATATTATCTTTTCTAAAATTTTCTGAAGTAGTAGGTTGATCAAATGTTAAAGAGAATATGCGAAAAATAATTATTATATAAAATATAAATAATGGTACTATAAAACACAGTGAGCGGAGCTTATTTTTAAGTAATGCTTGCATATTTACTTGATTTGACAAAAATGGAAATCATCTTAGCTGAACCACGAGGTTTTTGTGCCGGGGTAAAAAGAGCTGTGGACATATTAGCTATTACTTTAGAAAAATACAAAAACGAGCGCCAAGTTTATGTGCTACACGAAATTGTTCACAATAAATATATAGTAGAGGACTTTAAGAAACAAGGAGTGGTTTTTGTAAGCAGTATCGAGGAAATTGAAGATAATGAAGGAATACTGATCTTCAGCGCGCACGGAGTATCAAAAAATATAGAAGATGAGGCAAAAAGAAAGGGTATTCAAGTGATTGATGCAACATGTCCTTTAGTTAGCAAAGTGCATAAAGAAGCAAAAAGGTATGAAAACAGTGGTAAAGAATTAATTCTCATTGGGCATGAAAACCATCCAGAAGTTAAGGGAATTAGGGGAAGAGTAAACAATCCTATCACTTTAGTGCAAACTTTGCAGGATGTATATGATTTAAAGGTTAAAGATCCAGATAATTTGTCTTATGTTACACAAACTACGTTAAGCATCGACGATACCCGTGACATTATTGCTGCCTTGAAATTAAGGTTTCCAGGCATAACAGGTCCAGATTTAAAGGACATATGCTATGCAACGCAAAATAGACAAAATGCTGTTAAAAAGCTAGCTGAAATTGTAGACATGGTATTAGTTGTAGGAAGTAAAAATAGCTCAAATTCAAACCGCTTATTAGATCTGTGCACTGCTAGAGGAAAAAGAGCCTACTTGATTGATAATTACAGCTGTGTGAATAAAAGCTGGTTTCAGGGCGTAGAAAAGATAGGGATCACTGCAGGTGCTTCCGCTCCTGACATATTAGTTGATGAATTAATAGACTACCTAAAAGTAAACCTGAGTGTAAAAATTTCAGTTATGCCAGGTGGTATTACTGAAAATGTTCAGTTTAAAATACCGAATCTGGTTTAAAACACAACTTATCTACTAAACTTCTCTTGAAATCACACAAACCAGCATCTATAGCTAAGACATCATACCGCGATTCATTAGACTTCTTGCATAACAATATAACAAACTTTTATTGGGAATAGAAACGAAAAAACTTGCTTGACAAACTCCGCCAGCCCTCTTATCATGAAACTGAAGCTATTGTATTTGCTTTCGCCAATCTGCAGATTAAAAGGTAAGGATTACTTAATGTATCGGCGTCTTATGTTCAATTTTTTGCAGTATATAGATACTGTATGTCTTTACAAAACTTCATCTACATCTAGATTTTTATCTAAATAAGCTGAACGCGCTTATAAAGCGTTACAAGACATCAAAAAATGCCAATACTCGACAGAGATAGTAAAAGACTAGCTAACTCGGGGATTCTTTGTCTTTTTTTCTGCTTAGTAAATTTCTTAAACATTTGCAGCGTAGGTTAGTTGCAATTAAAAGCGGCTGAATCTCGCTTGTCAAGCGTTTAAAACATAAAAAACGCCAATATTTTAAAGCGGATAATAACCCCAGGGCTTCTTTTGCCTTTTTTTTCGTTTGGTAAATTTCTTAAATATTTACGGCTAATATGAAGCTAAGTACGAACTTTGTTAAACACAACAAATGGTGTCATTCCAGTCTGGAATCCAGAAAAAAGAATGGTGTCATCCCAGTGCCCAAACACTGGGATCCAGTTTTCTTTACAAATTCACCAAAAGTGTTTCATTCTATAACATAAAACCCATACTCACCAAATCCAATGCATTACTTGCAATTAAGTTTCCTGGATCCCAGTGTCTGGGCACTGGGATAACAAAGGAGGACGTTATTCCAGTGCCAAGCACTGACCATTTCTGGTCTCTTAAATTGCAACTAATCTAAGTATTAAAAAATTTACCAAGCGAAAAAAAAGGCAAAAAAAGCCCGATGGTTGGCTAGTTACTTACATTATACTTTCAAGTATGGCGTTTTTTTATTCTAAACGCTTAATAACCGTGACTCAGCCGCTTTTAAGCCGCAACTAATCTAAATTATAAACGTTAAGAAATTTACTAAACAGAAAAAAAGGCAAAGAAACCCTAGGGTAGCTAATTATTCACTATCCATTTTTTAAGTTGGCGTTTTTTGATGTTTTAAATAGCGTATTTCAGCTTGTGTAGCTAGAAATTTGATAAAGACATGAGGTGCACATAGTGCAAAAAATTAAGCATGATTTACGCCAAATACATTAAGTTTTTTTGTCATTAATCCACTGCAGAGATTGCGAAGATAAATAAATAGCTTCAGTTTCATGATATGTATAACAATGTTACAAAAAATAATATCATAGAATTCAATAGGATAATTCCTAGAAAACCCCTACATACTAAAAAAAGCAAAATGCTGTTAAAATGAGCTTAAGAATAAATAGCAAACATCTAACATAACAATTCTATTTGTAAATCAGGTGAGACTTATCCTATAGAAAGCTTTCGAACTACGCAAGCGTATCTTTTGCCTTTAGTATTTCTTTAAACCTGCTGCAAAAGAGTAGGAATGGTTATAAAATAGGGAGGTATAGCAAGAGAATAGAGAGGGAAGATGAGCTTAAACTACCATAATCTAAAAGAACATCCGAGAAATTTTCGAGATGTAACAGGTTTGAAAATAGAAGAATTCGAAAAGGTTGTAGAAAAAGTGCGCCCAGAGTGGGAAAAAGTTCAAGAACAGAAGAAATGCCATGGAAGAACGTCAAGATTGCCTGTATTGGAAGATAAAATACTCTGTATAATTCTATAGACCTGCTGCAAAAGAGGAGATATTAAAGAGAGATGTAGCAAGAGGGAATGAGCTTAAATTATCAAATCAACGTTATTCTACTTTACCTCACTAGCATTTTCCTTACCTTGAGCCTTACTATTACTCACAAATATAAACGTTCGTTACATAGCTCTTAATATGTCTAAAGAGACGAAATTTCCCGAATTATTTATAATGAACCCTTACGATCACATTCTGGGGACGTACATCAGAAAACTTTTATATTATTAGTTTTGTAGTAAAATTATATGAGTACATCGTATCTATTAAATCAGAAGCTTTATGGATTACAGATTGAGAGCTTATTTGTTTGGGGTTATCTGGTTTATACTTAGCTTACTTAGTAGTGTAGCTAATGATACTATATCAAAATATCTAAGTTTACATCTTCAGAGTTTTGAAATAATTTTTTTCCGCTTTCTGTTTACCACTATTACCCTTGTACCTTTTATGTTTTACTATGGAATAGAAACTTTTAAAACAAGTCAAATATCTACTCAAATAACCAGGGGTGGGTTGTTGTTTTGTGGAATGACCTTATGGACTTACGGGTTGACTGTTTTCCCCATAGTAACTGCAACGATTATAAGTTTTTCTATACCATTATTTGTTATACTTCTTGCAATTCCTTTTCTGGAAGAAAATATAATTTGGCAAAGATGGGTAGTAGCTGTCATTGGTTTTATTGGTATTGCTATTACTACTAAAGCTTATAGTGAGGATTTTAATCCTAAAATTCTTATTTTTATTGTATCTGCATTGATCTTTGCTATATTGGATATACTTAATAAGAAACTTGTAATAAAAGAGTCAGTAATAAGTATGTTATTTTATTCAGCTCTAACGACAACTATTTTTTCTACTCCACCTTTGTTATTTTATTGGCATATGCCTTCCTTGTTGGAGTTAGTATTACTGCTGATTTTAGGAATAAGTTCAAACCTAATTCTGTTCTTCATGTTAAAAGCTTTTGCTCTTACTGATGCTACTGCACTTGCACCGTATAGATACATAGAGCTAATAATTTCTGCAATAGTAACATACGTTATATTTAATGAATTACCTGATAAAAGTGCTTTATATGGTACTTTGATATTAATACCATCAACCTTATTTATAGCTTATTCGGAAGGTAAGGCAATTAAGAAAAATAATGTAACAACAAAAGTTTATAATTGTTAATGGTATTTATTTTAGATGCTAAGCTATATTTTTAAGGTGATAATAAAATGCACATAACTATTATAGGAGTAGGGTATGTAGGATTAGTATCTGGTACAATGTTATCTGAGCCATACGCGTCAAGTTAAGAGATTGTGAGCAAATTTAGAGAGGTTAAAGTGGATACTCTAGCCCTTCTACGTTTGTCTTTTAATGAAAATCGCGACCAAGTTATAGTGAGTTTTTTAAGAAATGCTTTTAAACTATTAATTTTGGTTAATACTAAAAATAACTCTCTAACCCGCCTTTTTAGCTCAATAAATGCCTTTGTTAAGCTAAGTTCTGTATTCTTTTTCACTTCTGTGCAACCAACTATGCCGTGAAATATAAGAATTGCGCACAATTTAGCATATAGTTCACATAATACTCTGCATGGCTTTCCTTTTAGCTTATCAAGCCTGATATGGCTTTTATACAATTTAAATAATAACTCAATTTGCCACCTTACTCTGTAAATCGTTAATACTTGCTCAGCACTAATTTTATTTTCTGGAACATTAGTTATAAATATTGACCAGTTCAACAATTTTTGATTTCTTTTAGAGGATCTGCGATCTTGCTAATCTATTAGCTTTCCTTCTTCTGCCCATAGACTGTTCTTCAGTTAGTTTCTGACATATAATTCTTACTCTAATTTTTGCTTCTTTTCCTAACAATACCTCGTTTTCTAAAAATAACTTATCCTCTCAACATTCTAATAACTCCATTTTTTGATTTGTTTCTACATCATATATGTTGGTATCGACGACTTATGAAATAAGCTCCTATTTCATTGATTTGTTTAAAAGAACTTGGCACAAAATAACCGAGATCAGATATTAGCAAATCATTGCTTAATATATTATAGCTCTTTTTACAATAATCCGAACAGACCGTAATATGCTACTGGCCTGCTATAGCCATAAACACATATCTTATCGCATTCGGACTATTATAAGAAAGGCTATACTTAAATGTTTCCTATATCCCTGGTCTGATCTTACCCCCTCCGTTAAATTAAGTTGGTCTATTATCTGATTCATGTAGTCGAAAACTAATTGTAACTTTATTCCAGACTTAGTATTGCTTTCATAGCCACTGTAGCTAGTACCATAACCTTTATACATCTCTTCCATACTGTTAGGTAGAGTAATATAGCTACTGTCCAATAATTTAACACTATTAAATTGCTGTAAGATTTTGCAATCAACTTGCAAGATATTTTTAAAGAGAATCACAGATTCATTATACATCCTTTTCATAAATTCCACTGCTTCTTCAGTAAATCTAAAATCCAAACCTTGTTTTGTTATATCTATCGAGTCCTCGTTTAGTAATTGACACATTGTTTCTACGCTACAATTATCAACTCCTATATTACCCAAGACCATGGCTTTTACGAATGATGAACCTTTTAGCTTTCTCTTTCTTTTTATAAACCTTGTTGTAATTGAGATTTTCTCTGCTTTTTCATTAAAAAATTCTTTGAGCTTTTTTGATAAGCAAGTTATTTTATTCATTGGTTCTCTCACTAAA
Organism: Wolbachia endosymbiont (group A) of Pherbina coryleti; assembly: GCF_964026875.1. Lineage (NCBI taxonomy): Bacteria > Pseudomonadati > Pseudomonadota > Alphaproteobacteria > Rickettsiales > Anaplasmataceae > Wolbachia > Wolbachia endosymbiont (group A) of Pherbina coryleti. Next base: position 187,949 of record NZ_OZ034706.1, on the reverse strand, counting down.
AGTATATCTGGGAGAACTTATACCTTATTATTCTATCTCTTTCATACCTTTATTTCCTTAACTTGACGCGTATGCTCTACGAAGCAGTCTGTTGTTAAAGAGTAGCTAATAAAAAACATATTCTAAGATAATATTAAATCTCGTATTATATTTTTTCTAAAGTAAACAAATGAATCTTGCATTTTGCCTGAGTTATTGATACTCTGAGTAAAGAAGTCGGGGCGTAGCGCAGCCTGGTAGCGCATTTGGTTTGGGACCAAAGGGTCGGGAGTTCAAATCTCTCCGCCCCGATGTTAGTATAATTGTAAGAACGCTGTAACATAAGAGCAATCTCCATCAGTAAGCAAGTAGCGGACACTGGAATGACATCATTTGTCATGTAAATTACGGCATATTACATTTTAACGCTCAAGTTTATAAAATAATTGACAATGTTAATTTTCTAATTTATAAATAGATTTTGAAATGATTACCGAAGGAGGTATAGAGTTTGATAGAAGTATCAGTCCATTATGGTGATGTAGACAGAGCTCTTCCAGTCTTGAAAAAAACAATTCAAAAGGAAGGAAGAGGGTTGAAAATGAAAAAACAATATCATGAAAAAAAATCAGAAAAAAGAGCTAAAAAGAAAGCTGAAGCTAAAAAAAAGAGGTACCAACAAGAGTGCAGAAGGCAGCGTTATGGTTGGTAGTTTATACTCAAGTTAATAGTTTATCATTGGTTATTTTATGAATATTCACGAATATCAAGCGAAAGAAGTTTTACATAAATTTAATGTCCCAGTGCCAAAAGGTTTTGTTGCTACATCTGCGGAAGAAGTAAAGACTCAAGTAAGTCAATTAAAATCTGACGTGTTTGTAGTTAAAGCTCAAATTCATGCAGGTGGTAGGGGTAAAGCCGGTGGCGTAAAGCTAGCAAAGTCAGCTGAAGAAGCTCAACAGTTTGTAAAGGACATGATTGGTATGACTTTAGTTACTCATCAAACAGGGCCAAGCGGGCAGCAAGTAAGAAAAGTATACGTTGAAGAAGGCTCAAGCATTAAGAAAGAGTATTATTTAAGCCTGGTAATCGACCCGAAGCTCAGTAGGCCAATATTCATATTTTCCTCAGAAGGTGGAATGGACATTGAAGAAGTGGCGAAAAATTCTCCCGCAAAAATTGTGAAATTTGATATTGATTCTGCTACAAGCTTTGATAGCAGCAAGTTGAGCAGCAGTTTTAATTTGAGTTCAGAACAAATAGAAAAAATAACAAATGTTGCAAAAAATATATATGATGCGTTTATTGCAACTGATGCGAGCCAAATTGAAATTAATCCACTGGTTGAAACAAATTCTGGAGATTTTATTGCGCTCGATGCGAAAATTAATTTCGATGATAATGCTTTATATCGTCACCCAGAAATTATGAAACTTCGTGATTATGATGAAGAAGTGAAAGAAGAGATAGAGGCTTCAAAGTATGGGCTCAGTTACATCAAAATGGATGGCAGTATTGGTTGCATGGTAAATGGTGCAGGTCTTGCTATGGCAACAATGGATATAATAAAATACTACGGAGCAGAGCCTGCTAACTTTTTGGATGTTGGTGGTGGAGCGAGTAAAGAAACTGTAACTGAAGCATTTAAAATTATATTGTCTGATAGCAACGTAAAAGGAATTCTGGTTAACATATTTGGTGGTATAATGCGTTGCGATATTATTGCAAGTGGAATTGTTGCTGCTGCAAAAGAAATGAGCATTAAAGTTCCTCTAGTGGTTAGATTATCAGGTACTAATTTTGAAGAAGGAAAAAAAATTTTAGAAGAGTCGGGATTAAATATTATTGCTGCAGATGAACTGGGTGATGCTGCACAAAAGATAGTAAAAGAGGTAAAATAAAGCATGTCCGTTTTAGTAAATAAAGATACAAGATTAATATGCCAGGGTTTTACTGGTGCACAAGGTACGTTTCATTCAGAGCAAGCTATTGACTACGGGACGAAAATGGTTGGCGGTGTAACTCCTGGAAAGGGTGGGAGCACTCACCTTAATTTACCGGTTTTTAATACTGTAGCAGAAGCCAAAGAAAAAACCGGTGCAAATGCTACAGTTATATATGTACCTGCTAAATTTGCTGCTGCTGCAATACTTGAAGCAATAGATGCAAAAATAGAATTGATAATTTGTATTACAGAGGGCATTCCTATACTTGATATGGTGAAAGTTAAGCGTGCGCTTATCGGCTCAAAAAGTCGATTGATTGGTCCTAACTGCCCGGGAATTATTACACCTGAAGAATGCAAAATAGGAATTATGCCTGGTCATATCCATAAGCGTGGACACATAGGAATTATGTCTCGCTCTGGAACTTTAACTTACGAAGCAGTAGCACAAACAACCGCTGTTGGTCTTGGTCAATCCACATGTATCGGAATTGGGGGAGATCCAGTTCATGGTATGACATTTGTCGACTGTATGGAGCTCTTTTTAAAAGATAACGATACTCATGGTATTGTAGTTATTGGTGAAATAGGTGGAAACGAAGAAGAAGATGTATCACATTTTGTGAAAACAGAAAAAACTAAAAAGCCAATCGTTGGTTTTGTAGCAGGCCAAACGGCACCTCCAGGAAGACGTATGGGACACGCTGGAGCAATCATCTCTTCCAGCGGTGGAAGTGCTGGTGCAAAACTAGAAGTTATGCGAAGCGCTGGAATTGCAATTGCAGAGACTCCTGCGGTGATTGGTAAAAAAGTTTTGGAAGTAATGCATCACTAGAATTAGGGTTACAAAAATCCTATATCACCGGTCATGAATACGTTATTTGCCCATTCGATTAATAACTTACCTCCTGGTAAATCTACTGAAGTCTGTTGGGCAGTCAGATATCCACGTAGTGTGGATGCAACAAGTGCCGCACAGGCTGCACTACCGCATGATGCGGTAATGCCTGTACCTCTTTCCCAAACTCTTAAAGTTATTTCTCCAGACTTTTCAACTTGTGCAATACTAATATTAATTTTCTGAGGAAATAATACGTGATTTTCCAGCTTTGGTCCTAAACTTTGCAATGGTATTTCATTTACGTTATCAACAAAAAAAACTATGTGAGGATTACCAATATTTACTGCAACGGGCTCTTTTAGCATTTCAAGCTCTATAGGTAAGTAAAGAGTGTCACACTCAGTAGATAAGGGAATTTCATGCCATTTTAGCAAAGGTTTACCCATGTTAACCTTTATGGATTTATCACCCACTTTAAAACACTCTAAAATGCGTTTGTTTACCAGCTCAATAGTGATATACTCAGTACCTTTTTCTGACATTAGCAAATATCCAACGCAACGTGCTGCATTTCCGCACATTTCAGCTTTGCTACCATCAGCATTATAGATATGCATAAAGCAATCGGCTAAACTGGAGTTTGTTATCACTATGACTTGATCGCAACCGTTTTGGTTAGCAATTTTTTTATAGTTCCAATTTAAATCATTTGCTGAACGTGAGTCTATGATAACGAAGTTGTTACCAGTTCCGTGCATTTTGATAAAATTTTCAGGACCTTGGCCACTCATCATAAAAAAACATTTCTTCTATTGGTCTCCTTTTTTTCTTACTTGTTTCAGCGCCCTCTTCTTCGTAACCAACCGCTATCACTGACATTACGTTAAAGTCATTGGGTATATTGAACTCTTTCACTATTTTATCTCTATCAAATCCACCCATTTGATGGGCCATTAAGTTCATAACTGCAGCTTGTAACATAAGTCCATAATTTGCTGCACCAGTATCATGATTAGCCCAAAGATTTTCTCCTTTACCTTGTTTACGGAAGTTTTTAGCACTTAAAGATATGATTAACACTTGTGCATCTTTTGCCCATTTTTGATTAGATTCATCAAGGCAATTTAGCAGCTTTTCCCATGCGCTTTGATTGTTCTGTTTGTTGCATATTACGTATCTCCAGGGTTCATCACCAAAACATGAGGGAGTCAGCCTTACAGCTTCCATTAAAATATCCATGTCTTCCTGAGATATTGCTCTTGTAGGATCGTATGAACGTCCGCTGTGTCTTGCTTTCATCAACGATAATAGATCTTGTTTACTCATCATTTTTAATTTAATAGTGCATAAATAATTCATTGTAGCACAATATAAGCAAAATTTAAATTGCAAAACCTCTCATACACATATATTACATTTAATAAGTTATTTTTATTGGGAAGGTATGTTTATAACACAATCTAGCAGCAGATCAACACTGGCTGAAATATTGTCTTGCATTTTACTTTTATTCTTGATGGCTCAAATAAGCATACCATTGCAGCCTGTGCCTATCACATTGCAAACTTTAGGAGTAATGCTTATTGGGCTTAAATTTAACCGCAGAACAGCATTTTATTCTGTGCTTACATATCTATCACTTGGTGCAGCAGGATTGCCTGTTCTTGCGAATTTTTCTGGTGGTTATCACATTTTTCTCGGACCAACAGGTGGATATTTAATTGGCTGTTTAGCTGCCGTTATGGTAATGAGCAAAGTAAATGAATTACTGAACTCTAAGTATAAATCATTTGTGTGTAATTCTTTAAGTTGTCTGGCTGGTACAGTTATAATCTTTATTTGTGGTGTTAGTTGGCTTGCTGTTTACTTGGGTCTGAGACAAGCAATAATGGTGGGTGTTTTGCCATTTATCCTTCCTGGTTTGATAAAAATTTTTCTACTTGTAGCAGCTTTGCAATATTTGAAAAAATGATAAAATTCCGCCCTCATCATTTCATGTGCACCCTCGCGTTTCGGGGATATGGGTATTCTCAGGGTTTTGTAGAAAATTATAAAAAGATAGCAAGCAAAGTAATTAGTACTCAAATCGAAGTAGTTGGTAACCTTGATAGTATCTGTAGTGCTTGTCCAAATCAGACTAAACAAGGTAAATGCACCACACAAGCTAAAGTTTTAGAGCTAGATAGAAGGCATATGGAAATTTTAGGAGTAAAAATTGGCGAGACTTTAACTTGGAATGAGGCAGTAAAAAAGATTAGAGAGAAAATGTCTTTAGAGAAATTCGAGTACGCATGTGAGGGGTGCAATTGGCAGCCATATGGAATATGTAAAAATGCCCTTTTAAATCTACAAAGGTAGTTGACAAAATGTTAAGATAAATCGAAGCATTTTTGTGGAAATGAAGCGAAATATAGAAGACAAAAGATAAGTGCGTTCTACACAGCATATTCGTCCCGCTAATTAATAATATCTTTATTATTGTATGAGATAGGTAATTTAGCATTTATGAATTTGTAATGTGTTGCGCATAGCTAAAAGAAATAAGGTTTACTGGTTACACGCTGCAGCCAATGCCACAACACTAGGACCTATGTTTATCTGCATGTTAATTTGCGTTGTGATTTTATGGAGGTCTTCTGTTACCTATGCTAGTGAAAATTTGGAGATACAGAAGGCCTTTGATAGTGTTGTCAAGCATATAAAAGCTGATAAAAAATATAAAGATCTTGATGTTATTGAGAGAAAAAGTGACAAATTTAATATCAAAATTTCGCAGAATTCTGGCAAGAGTTTTGACATATACTCTACTTTAAAAAAAGCAAAAGATTCCTTTGAGTTAGGAGATAATGAAACAGCTATTTCTCTCCTTAATCAGATTACCGCAAAGTTTCCTTATCATAAAAATGCTTTGATTGGACTAGGGAATATTTATTACGCTAATAAAGAATACAAAAAAGCTGTAGAGATTTACACAAGACTGTTAAAAGAACACCCTAGTAACCCTTACATATTAAAAAATTTTCTGACGATAATCTCACAATATGATCCTGATCTGGCGTTGAGTGAAATGTTAAAATTGTATGATATACATAAAAATTATGCTCCTTTATTAGCAAATTTAGGTCTGATCTATATGAAAAAGGAGGATTATGTAAAAGGTAAAGAGTATATGATAACTGCTATTTCCCTCGATGAAAACAATATTTTTTATACTTATAATTTAGCTGTTATTCTAGATAAACTTTCAGATTTTCAAAATGCTACAATATTCTACTTAAAGTTGTTAAACATGGCTACAACTTCGAAAGATGTGAGTGAAAAAATACCTTTATACAAAGTGACAGCAAGACTAAAATTTATAAAACTTCACAGCACGCACCCAAAGATTTCATAAAAGCTTATAGCTTACCTAAAGCTAATTTATCGCTATTTTTGTTTACAATAATAATATTGAGCTATAGAATTAGATCTAAAGGGGCAATTAGCTCAGCTGGTAGAGCATCTCGTTTACACCGAGGAGGTCGGCAGTTCAAGTCTGTCATTGCCCATTTGCTTAACTGAATGTTAGTATTATTAATTACTTCAATTAAAGTATAGAAAATGCAGGATAATATAGTACCAATCTCAATAGTAAAAGAGCTGGAAGATTCTTATCTTTCCTACGCAATGAGCGTTATCATAAGCAGGGCTATACCTGACGTGCGGGATGGATTTAAACCTGTTCATAGGCGTATATTATATGCAATGTCGAGAGCTGGATTCGATGCCGGTAAGCCATATAAAAAAGCGGCTCGTATAGTTGGGGACGTAATGGGGAAATATCACCCACATGGTGATGCAGCTATTTACGATTCCTTGGTTAGGATGGCTCAAGATTTCTCTCTTCTTTTACCGCTTATTGATGGGCAAGGTAACTTTGGTTCGATAGATGGAGATCCACCAGCTTCAATGCGATACACAGAAGCAAGACTTCAAAAAGTGTCACACTTTTTACTGAATGATATTGATGAAGATACAGTTAATTTTAGGCCAAACTACGATGGAAATGAAACAGAACCAGTTGTGCTGCCTGCAGAGTTTCCGAATCTATTGGTAAACGGTGCAAGTGGTGTTGCAGTTGGTATGGCAACCAATATTCCTTCTCATAATCTTGGAGAAATAATAGATGCTTGTATATTATATGTAGATAATTCTGAAGTTACTTTGGATGAGTTACTTGAAGTGATGCCAGGGCCGGATTTCCCAACTGGGGGAACGATTCTTGGAAGGTCTGGAATAAAATCAGCATTTGCAACTGGTCGTGGATCAATTGTTGTGCAAGGCAAGACTCACATAGAAGACCTGCCACAAGATAGGCAAGCAATAGTGATTGATGAAATACCTTACCAGGTAAATAAAGTAAAATTAATTGAGAAGATAGGTGAGCTTGTAAAAGAAAAAAGAATTGATGGCATAACAGAAATTAGGGATGAGTCCGATAAGTCTGGTATTAGAGTAGTAATTGACCTCAGAAGAAATGCTGAAGCAAGTTTTATACTTAATCAAATATTGGGACTAACTCCACTAAGAAGTAGTTTTAGTGTTAACACTTTAGTACTCAATAACAACAGACCTGCTTTGATGTCGTTAAAAGAAATCATAGCTGCTTTTGTTGACTTTAGAAAAGAAGTGTTAATCAGGAGAACAGAATTTCGTCTAAGAAAAACGAGAGAAAAAGCTCATATATATATAGGGCTCTACATTGCGGTCCTCAGCATAGATGAAGTGATAAAAATCATCCGCGGTGCAAAAGATCCTGCGGAAGCAAGTAGAGAACTTTTAAATAAAGAATGGAAAACTTCGAATGAAATCAACACTATCATCGAGTTGATTTCAGATAGCGCAAGCTTTTTGAAAGATGGAGTGTATAGATTAACTGAGCTACAAATTAAAGCTATCCTTGATATGAAACTGCAGCGTTTAACAGGCCTTGAAAAAGACAAATTAGAAGCTGAGCTAAGTTCAATGATCAACCTGATAAAAGAATATATCGCTTTTCTTGGCTCAGAAGAGAAGTTGATGAAGGAAATAAAAAACAATCTACAAGAAATAAAGAACAGATTTGCTGTGCCGCGAAAAACTTCAATAGAGGAATCAGATACGGACATTGAAGCTGAAGATCTAATTCCACAAGAGGATATGGTGATAACCGTAACTATGAATGGTTATATCAAGCGTGTGAAGCTTTCTCACTACAGAACTCAGCGTCGTGGTGGAAAAGGAAAGCTAGGACAAGGATTAAAAGAAGAGGATGTAATCACAAAATTATTTGTTGGGAATACCCACACTAGCCTCTTATTCTTTTCTAATATTGGTCGAGTTTATAGATTAAAAGTTTATAAGTTGCCTCTTGCAGAACCAACTGCACGTGGAAGAGCACTTGTTAACATATTTCCGCTTAGCGATGGTGAAACTATAACTAATATCATGCCATTGCCAAGTGAAAATGACGAAAATCAAAACATAGTTTTTGCTACTGCTCATGGAAACATAAGGCGTAACTCTTTAGCGGACTTTCACTATATTCCAAGCAATGGAAAAATAGCAATAAAGCTCGATGAAGGAGACAAATTAATATCGGTTAAAGTATGCAATGCAATTGATCATGTTTTTCTTTCAACAAGATTCGGCAAAAGTATCAGATTTGTTGTAAGTGATGTGCGTCAATTTAAAAGTCGCAATTCAGATGGCGTAAGAGGTATCAAACTTGCAAAGAATGACAGCGTGATATCCATGACCATATTAAATGGGATAGGTGTAGCAACAGAAACAAAAGAACTTTACTTAAAAGTTCCACTTGCAAAAAGACTGGGAACTGCAATTAATAACTCCATTGATTCTAAATTGGAAAAGACTTTAAATGATTTAGGAATAGATAACGAATTATTCTTAAAACTTGCAGTGAATGAGGAGTTTATATTAACTATTACTGAAAATGGCTTTGGTAAAAGAACTTCTGCGTATGAGTATAGAATAACTAACAGGGGTGGTGTTGGTATCACCAATATTCTTACTACTAGCAGAAATGGTAATGTTATTGCTAGTTTTCCAGTTGAGCAGGGTGATAATATAATGCTTATTACAGATAAAGGAAAGTTAATTCGTATTTCAGTAAATGATATCAGGATTGCAGGACGTAGCACTCAGGGAGTAACTCTATTTAAAACAGAAAGTAGAGAAAAGGTGGTGTCAGTAGCGAAAATTGAAGATCCTGATTCCACTGAAGATAGTATTTCTGAAGTTGAAAACTCTATCTCTTCTCAACTGTAGTACAGGTTAAACAAAAAGCGCAAGTTTTTGTTGATTAATACGCAGTATTTAAATTAAAATATATACTTATGGCTAAGTAAAGATCAATGGACAAAAATTTAACTAAAAATAAAAAACCACTGGCAGACAAAGAGGATAAAAAAACACCTCCTGTTAAAGATCTTACTAAAAATAAGAGTAGGAGAGATTTTATAACATTAACTACATGCGCTATGGCAGGTATAGGAGCTGCAAGTGGACTTTGGCCACTGGTTAAATCTATGAATCCTTCTGCTGAAGTTCTAGCAACTTCCACAGTGGAAGTGAATTTGTCTGGAATTCAGGAAGGACATGGAGTAAAAGTAAAGTGGCAAGGTAAACCAGTATTCATTCGTAGACGCACAAAGCAAGAAATTGAGGCTGCAAGAGCTGTGAATGTGAAGAGCTTGAGGGATCCTCAATTAGATGAGCAGAGAGTATACGAAGGAAAAGACGAATGGTTAATCATGATCGGAATATGTACACATCTTGGGTGTGTACCGGTTGACCACGCTACAAGAGATGGTAATGGTTGGTTCTGTCCTTGCCACGGTTCATATTATGATACATCAGGCCGAGTGATTGGGGGTCCTGCACCAAAAAATATGGTTGTACCTGATTATTTTTTTCCCAGTGAGAATGTTGTGGTAATTGGCAAGAAGGCTTAACGGAACTCGTTAAAAAAAACTCACAGGATCAACATCTATTATCACTGCAATACTCGAATTCAAGTTACAATTTTTAATCCAATATTTCAGCTTTTTTTGTATAGATAAACTGTGTTTATTGTGTATTTTTAATAATACCCTATACCGATACTTATTATTTAAAAAATTTATCGCTGCTGGTGATGGGCCAAGAATTTCAAATTCCTTTTTGTCTACACCTACATTTTTTTCCTGGATACAAGTAGTTAAGCTACTTGGATGACAAAGAAGAGATTTTACTATTTCATTCGCTGCTTTTTGTGTTGCAATCTGATTCTTACCACAAATGATAAGCGCTATTAATCTGCTAAATGGTGGCATTTTGGCTTCACGTCTTGACTTAAGTTCAATTTCATAAAATGAGTCCCTTTTTTGATGCAGCAATGCTTTTATTATTGAACTTTCAGGGTTATTGGTTTGCACTATTACCATTCCTTTTTCATTAAACCTTCCTGACCTGCCTGCAACTTGGTGCAATAATTGATACGTCTTTTCCGCTGCTCTCAAATCAGAATTTTCGAGGCTCAAATCTGCATTCATTACTCCAACCAAAGTTAATTTGGGAAAATTGTGCCCTTTAGCAATTATTTGTGTGCCGATTATAATGTTCACCTCTTCTTTCAACACTAAGTCAATTACGTTACTAACCGACTTTTGATCGCTGCTTATCATCGCAGTTTTTGCGTTTGGTATTAATTTCACCATTTCTTCAAGTAACTTTTCAATTCCTATGCCGTAGAGGGACAACGGCTGTTCACTTTGGCAATTAGAGCATTTTTCTGGAAGTTTCAATTGATAAGAGCAGTGGTGGCACAAAAGAGCATTTTTTTTCTTGTGATATGTAAGCCAAACAGCACAATTTAAGCAGGAAATTTTATATCCACACTTTTTACAAACTGCCAGTTGTGCATACCCTCTGCGGTTTAGAAAAAGCATAACCTGCTGTTTTTTCTCTATGGTTTGTTTGATGCTTTCAAAAAGCTCAGAGGAGATCCATTGCTTGTTGTTCCTCATATCTACTACTTTAATGAGTGGCAATTCTGCACCACCAAATCGTTTAGTTAGCTTTACATGATTGTAATTCCCGTTTTTAACATGATGAATCGTTTCAAGCAGTGGAGTAGCTGATGATAAAATAATCGGAATATTTTCAAATTTGGCTAAGATTATCGCCATATCTCGAGCATTATATATAATTCCCTGTTCTTGTTTAAAAGATGAGTCGTGCTCTTCATCAACGATAATCAATTTTAGGTTTTTATAAGGCAAAAAAAGCGCTGACCGTGCACCAATAATTATCTGCGCATTTCCATTTGCTATATTGAGCCAATTATTCCGGCGAGTTTTTGGAGTGAGCCCTGAGTGCCATTCAACTAAGTTTTTTGATATCTGACCGCGAACACGATTTACCAATTGTGAAGTTAAAACAATTTCAGGTAGGAGGATTAAAATTTGTGTATTACCTTCTCCTGATGTTATTTCAACATATTCTGGTGTCATACTAGTACGTGGCAAAGACGGTATGCTAAATGTTACAGTGGGTTTTGCCTTGAGTATAAAGGTGTCATTCCAGTGCTTGACACTGGAATCCAGGAATTTTGATTGTAAATTAGGTATTGGTTTTAAGTTAAAATAAACATTTGTAATGAGGTTATATGAAAAACTGGATCCCAGTGTCAGGCTACTCGGATGACACCCTCTTGGTAGACCCAAATCACAATGTTCGTACAGTTGTGTCTCTGGGCACTGGGATGGTAAAGTCTGAGCAGCATTTGGAACGGCAGTGTAATTCTTAATCAATTGTGCAATCACAGAGAGATAAACTTCCGTTTTTCCAGATCCTGTCTCACCGTCAAGCAAAGTCACTGAATACTCGTTCAAATTGCTGATTATTTTATCACTAGCTATCTGCTGTTCAGGGCTTAATTGGCAACTTATTTCACTTGTTTCCTGCTTTTGTTCAACACAAACCAATTTATCTATGTGATTTACTTTTAACACTCCTCCCATTATCACTTTGGCAAGCATACCAATAGGTATTAAATTGTATTGTGCAACCCACTCTGCAAATGCAATCAATTTTGGTCTAATATTTGGTAAATCGATTTTTTGCTCAATAAATTTTAATTCTCGGTTACTTTTATCACTGTATTTCCAAACTATTCCGATTAAGCGTTTTTTGCCAAATGGCACCACTACGTAATCTCCAAGTAAAATCTCAGTATTTTCCTCAATTGCATATGAAAATAACTGATCAATTGGAAGTGATAGTAATACGTCAACTGTTTTTGCCATAGTGATTGAGTTTAACATTGTTTTAAAGAGCTTGTAACTTTATTAAGCTTGGCAATATAGATGAATCGGTACAGAGAAAATCTTAACGTTTAACACATTTTTCATAGTACAGACCGTATGATTGATAAATAAAATGATTTATAGAATTTGTGGAGGCTACCAATGGTCAACGACAAGATTACTTTGAACTTTGAAATAGAAAAAGGCGAACCTATAGATCGATACTACTTTTCTGCACATATAAAGCTTACAGATGAAAGCAAAAATCTTTTGCGCGAGAAGCTTGGCAGTACAATTCAATTCGATAATCTAGATGATCACTTCAATCTTAACCATGAGAATTTTTATATCTACTACAACAAATATAGTGAGCACAATGGTAGAAGTGAGCTACACGTTAGGGATGATAACGGTAAATATTTAACCTCCAATCTTCCACTTAATTACTATGGATTCTCAATGGAACTATCACCTGACGGAGCGTCAATTGCAGATTATGGTTTTTATCCTCTGTATGCAATCTATAACCCAAATCACTATGATAAAGCAAAGGAAAAAGTATTTGATGATCACGGTGAATTGTCACCAATTGCATCAAATGTGTTAGATAATTTTTTAAGCAACACAAATAGCTTAACCACACAAGATATATTACAAAATGTATTCTCACAACTGCAGAAGAAAGCTGATGAAGAAGCAGAAAGATTGGCAAGAGAGAGAGAAGCAGAAAGACAAAGGGAGGAAGAGTTAAATGAAAAGAACGAGGAGTTAAAAGAACTTGTAGAAAAGGATGAGATTAAAATATTCAAAGTGGTAAAAGGTAATGATTTAGGTAATGGGCATTCAGCAGTAGTTTTACAACTTGATGGGGAAGAAGGTGACAAGATACCTCTCGACTCTAGTAAATACTACATAGCAGAGTATAGACACCACCCAGAATGGGAAGGCGATGAATATTTAAATTTTGTTAGCCCTGATAGTGATATGCTGGTTAATTATGAAAACTTATTTTTTGTGCTCAATCAAAGCTCCTACTCAGACTTTGAAAGTGGGTTTTATTCAGAAAACAGAACCGATCCCCATAATTATGCTAAATATTCAAAGGAACCATATTTGAGTGGTGACCAGCTATCTGAAAAATTATCTAATGAATTGGAGGAAGATAGCAATCAGATAGGTACTGAATTTACAATTGATGATGAGCAAGTAGACGAAGAAGTTGTGGTAGAGAGTGAAGCCAAGTCTGGGGAGAAAGGAACGGTTGGTGAGGATAACGCAAAAAATACTATACAGGAAGAAGAATCTAACTATATAGATCAAATGCAAGCGGATGATAGCAGCAGTTATAAACCAGCTTTGCAAAGCAATCGTGATGATTATGCTGATACGAAAAAAGCTCTGCAGGAAAAATTGCATGGAGATGAAATACACAAGCAAAGTAATGAGAAAGCTCAAAAAGATATAGAAGTAAAAAAAGTAACTGTGGAAACTGACAGTAGCAGTAATAAGACTGAAAAACAAACAAAACCAACAGAAGATGAACAAGAAACTGTTATGGCAAGTGTGATAGAAAATATGGATAAAAATTCTGATATTGAAGCAGAAACTTCTAACAGTGTTGCAAATTCACAACATCCCTTAAAAATAAAGACAGGAAGTCCTCTTGAAGTGGGAAAGTATAAGGTGGAGCTGCAAGTGACATATGATGATGTAAAGAATTTTTATGATACCGTACGTGGTAAATATCATGCTGGCGATGGATATAACTACGAACAAGTAATGGTTTTATATAATGAAATTGTTAGGCCCGCTCACAATCATCATTACGAGCTGTTTACTCTTGATGAAGCACATGTTGCTAATGATCACCTGTTTATCAAGGGTCAGGATTTTGGAACTCTAAATGATTTTAATGAGATGTTCTATAAAAGTGATGAGTTAATGTGATGTAAAAAGCAAGATTCAATCTGGTGAACGAGAGTTATAGCCTTTCTTATAATAGTCCGAATGCGATAAGATATGTGTTTATGGCTATAGCAGGCCAGTAGCATATTACGGTCTGTTCGGATTATTGTAAAAAGAGCTATAACTGACAGAGGAGATTGACACGTATGCCTTTATCTTTAAGATTGTTTATCAAGTATAGACATCAGCTCGCCCCATTCTCTTTTACCAATATTACTTTCTTCTCTAGTAACGTTTTCCCCTTTAATTAATTTGCGAATTATTTCTAGACCAGTTCTTGAAATACAGGCTGATTCTAGGCAATATTCAACAAAGGCATTGTAGGCCAGTGGAACCCATTTTTTTATTATATCCAGCATAACTTCTGCATAAACTCTGATTTCATATTGGGCATGCTTATCAGCTCTAAGCTTCAAAAAATGAAGGAGATTATGCAGATCTATTTTCCAATAAAATTGCGTGTAGTAATTAAGCATTAGGTTAGTTCTGGCAATTTCTCTTGCAAGCCCCTGCTCAATAAATTTTTCATAATGAGAATATACTAAATTAGAGTCATTTGTTAGAGAATCTATTATTTCCTTTGAGGTATCTGGATCAAAAGCTTCCCCGCTACCTTGTTTATTATTGTCAGATTGTTTTGCAACTTGTTCTGGTTTAGGTGTATAAAATTCATTATCAAGTATTGAATACCTTGCTGAATATTCATTCACATTTGCAGTTCTATGCCTTATCCATTGCCTTGCAACAAAAATTGGAAGTTTCACGTGAAACTTAATTTCACACATTTCAAATGGAGTTGTATGATGATGTCTCATTAAATACTTTATAAGTACTTCATCCTGACTTATCTGTTTTGTTCCCTTGCCATAAGAAACACGAGCAGCTTGAACTATAGCGCTATCAGAGCCCATATAATCCACTACTCGAATAAATCCATGGTCTAATACCTTATGTTCTTCATATAAGATTGCATCTATTTCTTTTACTATAGTTCGTTTGGTTGCTTCATTCATAAAATATCCTCAAGACGAAATGGAGATATCAGCTCCACATGAATTGAGTTTTTCATGCATTGCTTCATATCCTCTCCATAAATGATGTGAATTGTTTATTATAGTTTCTCCACCGGCTACCAAAGAAGCAAGCACCAAAGCTGCTGTTGATCTTAAGTCAGTAGCATATAGATTAGCTCCAGATAAGCTTTTTATTCCACTTATAGTAGCTTTGCTTTTCTCGATGCTGATATTAGCACCTAACTTTCTCAATTCATCTGCATGTGTAAATCTGTTTTCAAAAATGTTCTCTTCAATTACTGATATCCCATCAGCGATGCACATTGCAGACATCAGTTGTGGTTGCATATCACTGGGAAAATTGGGATATGGATCTGTCGCAACGTTAGCAGACTTAATAGAGCCATTTTTTCTGGAAATAACAATGCCTCCATCATACAGTTCAACCATAGCTCCTATAGTCTCCAACTCATTTGTAATACACCTTATATCAGATAGATTTATTCCTTCCAACTCCAACTTACCACCGGTTATTATAGCAGCTAGTGCATAGGTGCCTGCTTCTATGCGATCTGGTATTATTTTATGAACACATCCATTTAGTGCTTCAACTCCTGTTATTATGACCTTTGTATTATCAATTTCAATATCAGCACCCATTTTCTTCAGAAAATCTATTAAATCAAGAACTTCCGGCTCAGTTGCAGCATTGTTTATTGTTGTCACTCCTTCTGCAAATGTTGCTGCCATTATTACATTTTCTGTTGCGCCAACACTTATTTTCTCAAATGTGATTTCTTTTCCTTGTAGCTTTCCTTTCACTGTTGCAATTATATTATAGCCGTCAATTTCAATTTTAGCTCCCATTTCTTCTAATGCTTTAATATGCATATCAACGGGACGCTTTCCAATGTTGCATCCACCAGGAAATGCTGTTCTCGCTTTGCCAAATCTGCTAAGCATTGGACCCAATATTAGAAAAGAAGTTCTTAGCTTACTTGCGGTTTTATATGGCATCACGTGATTGTTGATATTGCTGCAGTCAATTTTCAAAGTATGGTTCGCTTTATAATTTTTATTGTGCATAAAGTTCACTTCTGCTCCAAGACTTTCAAGCAACTTAGACATTAGATGCACATCAATTAAATCAGGTACATTATGCAAAATTACCGGGGAGCTACTTAATAGACTTGCTGCCATTATTGGTAAAACAGCATTTTTTGAGCCATTAATCTTGATTTTTCCGACCAAAGGTTTGTAGTTATTTCTTATTAATATCTTGTGCATTTAATTAGATATAAAGTATAATTCATTAGTTTATTGAAGTCTTACTAAGTATAATAGATTGACCGTAAAAGGCAAAATTTGCTTTTTCTTCCTCATCATCCCAGTGTCATGCTACCTGCATGACACCTGATGCGAATTGCCCCCGAAATTTTATACTATGAATTACTCAAATGACGCTCTCGAGCTTTATCAAACCAAATAACACCAATTGCAACAATGAAATAACCAGCTGCTCCTAATGTAAGGCGAATTACTGCATCGAAAGTTGACAGAGGAGGAGACGGCATTAGAATGCTCAAAACACTATACACAAGATTATTTGTTGCATGAGCAATAGTTACTGGCCAAATCGAGTTGTCTTTTTCAAACAACCAGGTAAACATTATAGACATTGCACAAATATAAAGGGTATAAGCACAAATAGTCGGGAATGTAAAGCCATCCTTCCACAAAGCTGAGCCAGCAACCACATAAGTTGGTATGTGCCATACTGACCAAATAATACCGACAATAATTGCTCTGATATAAAAATTTGATATTTTGCTTTTAAGATTTTTCAAAAGATAGCCACGCCAACCGATCTCTTCACCAAGAGACATAATGATCCACATCACAAAGGTTGATAATAAAACAAATAACATCACTAATGGACTCAAAACTGCACTCAAATCCTTTACACGGTCTAACGTAAAAGACTCTCGGAAAAATGAAAAACCGCAGTAAATTGACAAAAGACCATTGGAAATTAGCATACTTACCAGAATAAGTATAAACCCTAATAGACAGTTTTTTGGCGAACTAAGTTTAAAAAGATCCCTTACCTTCTGTTTATTATAAATGGTTAGCAAAATTGCAACTGAAGCCGGAACAAATGTTGTTAATAATGTTATGTCTTTGAAAGGTAAGCACCAAGCTATAATGCACGTCAAAAAATATGTAATTACAAAAAATAATGTACAATTAATAGTGGTTAAATTCATGCATACGCCCATCAATTCCTTTTCTGCATTATTGATCTTTATTCATAAATTGTCAATAAAATACTTCTTCAGGGATGAATAGAATATTTTTTCTTTTTGAATTGCTATTGATAGTTTAATTTTTATATGTATTCCCTTTCACAACCGTTTGTCATCCCAGTGTCACGTGCTGGGATGACAGTAGGAGAGCTGCTTGCATGACAAGAGGAGGGTACTGGAATGACAAGAGGAAGACACTGGGGTGACATCAACTAAACTTGTCCAAATATGAGCGATGCATTAGTGCCACCAAAACCAAACGAATTAGAAAGTGCATATTGAATTTTATGCTCCTGAGCTTTAAACGGTACAAAATTTAAATCACATCCTTCTGAAGGCTTGTGTAAATTTAAGGTTGGCGGAATAATTCCATTATTTAACGCAAGAATACTGAATATTGCTTCAACGCTCCCTGCAGCACCAAGTAAATGTCCTATAGAAGATTTAGTTGAAGAAACAGGTATTTTATAAACGTAGTCACCGAATAACTGTTTCATTGCTATTACTTCAATTTTATCTCCAAGTGGCGTTGAAGTTCCATGTGCATTGATATACCCTACTTGATTGGGATTAATTTGTGCGCTCTTTAAAGCAAGCTGCATTGCCTTAAATGCGCCTCTTCCTTCTGGATGTGGTGCTGTAATGTGGTGCGCATCTCCTGTGAGTCCGTACCCAACCAGTTCAGCATGTATTTTTGCCCCCCTTTTTTTCGCATGTTCGTATTCCTCCAGCACCAATATACCTGCTCCTTCACCCATAACAAAACCATCGCGTTCTTCATCCCATGGCCTTGAAGCTTCTTCCGGTTTATCGTTAAATTTAGTTGATAACGCCTTCATAGATGCAAAACCTGCAATTCCAACTCTACACAGTGCACTTTCTGCTCCACCTGCAATCATAACATCCGCTTCACCAAGTTTTATAGTTCTTGCTGAGTTTATGATTGCATGCGCACCTGTTGCACATGCGGTTACTGCTGAATCGTTTGGACCTGTAAATTCGTATTTAATAGAAATATGGCCAGATATCAAATTTATTAGACTTGCAGGGACAAAAAATGGACTGACACGTCTGGGCCCTTTTTCCTGCATGGTAATAACATTTTCCTGAATTGACGGAAGACCACCTATACCAGAGCCAATAGTCACACCAACACGTTCCCGATTGATATTTTGGCTTTCCAAAATTAATGAATCATCTACTGCCTGAATAGCTGCTGCAATACCGTAATGGATAAAACGATCTGTCCTTTTTGAGTCTTTCTCAGAAATATAATCTAGTGGATTGAAATGGTGCTCAATGTTGTCTGATTGCAACGGCACCTGCCCTGCAATTTTGCAAGCAAGATCAGAAGAGTCAAATCTATCCGTATTGATTGCTTTTATGCCAGACTCACTTTTTATTAGCCTTGACCAAGTGTTGTCAACATCTGCCGCTAGTGGAGTGATTAAACCAACACCAGTGACTACTACTCTTCTGCTCATTTAACACTAACTATTAGCCTTTTTTATTATTAATGTACTCAACTATTTGCTCCATAGTTTCCATTTTTTGTGCGTCTTCATCTGGAATTTCTATTCCAAACTCTTCTTCTGCTGCCATGATGATTTCAACTGCATCTAAGCTGTCTGTACCATGCTCCGAAAGCTTTGAAGAGCTGTTGAATTTCTCTACATCCTTACTAATATGCTCTAGTATAATCTTTTTCACTTTTTCTTCTATGTCTTCTCTAGTGCTCTTTGCTAGTTCGCTATTCACATTTCTTACCAAAAAAATAACCTATTCTTTGATGTTATAAAAAATTTTTATGTTTGCAATATCTTTTATAACTGGTAAACTACAGTAAAGTTTTCTACTGCCCTAGCTGGCTAGCGTTACGTGCTAAACAATTAACAATTCAAAAATGCTAGACGAAACAACAAAAAATTTGCTTATTGTAGAAGTAAATAAACTCTTACCCGAAAATAGCGAGAATAAGCTTATATCAGCTATGCGTTATATACTCCTTGCTCCTGCAAAACATATACGCTCCTTTTTAGTCGTAGCTTCATCGCGAGTGTTTAACGCGGAAGCTAAAAAAGTAATATCAGTTGCTGCAGCAATTGAATTTGTTCATGCTTACTCTCTAATTCACGATGATTTACCGTGCATGGACAACAGTGATACTCGCAGAAGCCAGCTAAGCTGCCATAAAAAATTTGATGAAGCAACAGCAGTGCTTGCCGGAGATGCACTACTTACTCTGGCTTTTGAGGTATTATCTTCGTTAAATGAGAAACGCTGTGAGATCATAAAAGTTCTTTCTCAGGCAATAGGAATTAGGGGAATGGTGGGAGGACAGGCTTTAGATATTAACAGTGAGCATATAGATTTTAGCCCCCAACCCTCTGTCATTCAAGTAGCTGACACTGGGATCCAGAAGGCTTTGCCTACAAGCATTTCGTGCAAAAAGCCATGCGATAGTGGAGCTGAACATGAAATGGATTCCAGTGTCAGCTACTTGCATGACACCCTTTCTACCTTAAAACTACAACATTCGTACAGCTGTATGTATGACGCTGGAATGACGTCGGGCCAAGCTGATAAAATAAAAGAAATTCATTTGATGAAAACCGCAAAACTATTTGCAGCTTCATGTGAAATAGGTGCTATAATCGGGGGTGCTACAGACAAGCAACGTAAAGCGTTATATAACTATGGAATAAATCTAGGGCTTATCTTTCAAGCTAAGGATGATATTGAAGACTACGAACAAGATAAAACAAATAATCTTATGTCTGTGCTTGGTAAAAGTGAAGTAGAGGACTATATAGACGGCCTCTTTAAACAAGGCTTGGATAATTTGAGTGCGCTTTCAGGGGATACTAATTATTTATATGATTTATTGAATCAAGTAAAGAAAGATGGTTAGAAAAATTATATTACAAATGCTTATTTCCGTAGTAATGATTCTCACTTTAACTTCTGCTTTTGTGTTTACTATTGTCTATATAAACAAAGGTAAACCGGAAAAAAAGGACAAGCTTTATGAGATAAATGCCACGCATGGTGGTTTGATACAGACGATAGCACATTACCTAGTGAAGCCAATACTTGAATCAGCACTTGACCGCTATATTGAAAAGCATGGGCTGACAGAATATTTAGAAGAAATAACGCAGCAAAAGGAAGAAGATTCAATAAATTTTTATGAAATTACTGAAGGCAGTGGCAGCAAGGCTTTTTGTGGCCTGGAAGTCCTATTGCAAATATATAAAATTTCTAATAATAACTCAGCAACACTCCCTAGCAAAGTTTCTGATGTTACTTTGAAAATAGGTCAAGATGACCTAAAAGAAGTGAGTTTAGGGGTAATAGGTATGAAAGAAGGCGGAGAGCGTGTAGTTACTATTGCCAATGAGAACAAAATGAATTTTAATTCTTATTACGTCAAACTGATCGAAGTAAAGGATAAATATCCCGACTCAGTAAATAATCTGATGGTTTTTAATGACTTAATTAACAAGACTGGAAAACAAGTAAGGTGCGGTGATGAGATATCGGTTAAATATAGCGTAAAGGAGCATAATGGGGAATATATAGTCAAAGATCAAACAGTGCAATTTAGGGTTGGCGATAAAAAAATACCACTTGCTATAGAGCTTGGAGTTGTGGGAATGAGAGCTGGTAATAAAAGAACTATTCTTTCTCCGCCTGACCTTTTGACTATTACTGACGATATGTTAATAAAAGACATAGATTATGATGAAGAAAATATCTCAATAATTGACTTAAGCTTAGATGTTAAGCAAGAGGTCGCAGCACACCATTCTACTGTTGAAAAACAGCCTAAAGAATATAGCTGAAATTTTAGGTCTACTGGCTAATCTTCTGAACACTCTCTATACTACTTAAAGTAGGCTTTTCGTTTTTCCTAAAGTATAAACTTAGATAAATCAAGCTGCTTCGAAATTGACTCAAGTTTATCTTTTACATACTTGCTGTCTATAATGAATTTTTCGCTATTTTTCTCAGAAGCAATGAAACTTATTTCATCTAAAAGCTTCTCCATGACAGTGTGAAGCCTTCTTGCGCCTATATTTTCCACTTGCCTATTAACTGTAAACGCTATTTCAGCTATGGTTTTTATACCATCATCAGTGAACTCAAGTGTCACATTTTCTGTTTTCATTAAAGCTATGTACTGCTTTAACAAACTAGATTCTGGTTCCTTTAATATTCTTATTAAATCCTCTTGAGTAAGTGCCTTAAGTTCTACCCTGATCGGTAATCTGCCCTGCAATTCCGGTAAGAGGTCAGATGGTTTAGACTGATGAAAAGCACCAGATGCAATAAATAATATATAGTCTGTTTTTACATGGCCATACTTAGTTGTAACAGTTGTTCCTTCAAGTAATGGTAACAGATCGCGTTGCACTCCTTCTCTGTTTACTTCACCTTTTACTTCTGTACGCGCTGCAATTTTGTCTATTTCATCCAAAAATACTATACCGTCATTACTAACAAGATCAATGGCTTCTTTGATTATCTTATCTTCATCCATTAGCCTTTCACTTTCTTCATTAATTAATATTTCACGCGCTTCTTTTACCTTCACCGTAATAGTTTTTGTTTTTTTGCTCCCGTTAAACATCTTGCCCATTATTTCTGTTACATTCATCACACCAACTTGCCCACCTGGCATGCCTGGTATATCGAAAGTAGGTAACATACTCTTGCTCTCTCTGACGTTAATAGAAACTTCTCCGTCCTCAAACTCTTTATTCCTCAACCTTTCTCTAAAAATTTTTTTACTCTCTTCGGTTGCATTTTCGCCTACCATAGAGTTTACTATTGTTTTCTCAGCTAAAATTAAAGCCTTTTTAGCTAAGGCTTTACGGGCTTTCTCTTTAACTAAAACTATTGCTGCATCAACTAAATCGCGTATTATCGAATCAACGTCACGTCCAACGTACCCTATTTCAGTAAACTTCGTTGCCTCAATTTTTATGAACGGTGCACCGGCAAGTTTTGCTAAGCGACGAGCTATTTCAGTTTTACCAACCCCTGTATGACCGATCATCAATATATTCTTAGGTATGATTTCATCACGCAATGGAAATGGAACCTGATTGCGACGCCAACGATTTCTGAGCGCAATAGCAACAGCACGCTTTGCATCATCCTGTCCGATTATGAATCTGTCCAATTCTTTAACTATCTTCTGTGGTGGCAGGTCATCTAACAAAACTTGAGTGCTGTCATTAACTTGAACATCGCTGTCATTTGAATCAAAACCACTCTTAGTATCTTTATAGAGGTTATCTTTTTCATCGTAGGTGTCACTACTACAAGACCGCCCTTCTGAAAGGGTTATAGGCTGATTGGAAAAATTGGTGCACAAAGTTTTTTGTTCAGAAGACATATCACTCCTCTATTTTTTCAATAATTATATTATGATTTGTATAAACACATATATCAGCAGCTATCTTCATAGCCTTTTTCGCAATTTCCTCTATTGATATTCCTTTAATGTCAATTAAAGCTCTTGCTGCAGATAGAGCAAAATTTCCCCCAGAGCCAATAGCTGCAATTCCATCTTCAGGTTCAAGAACATCACCTGTTCCCGTAATTACTAATGAAATAGATTTATCTGCAACAATCATCATAGCCTCTAATTTTCTTAGATATTTATCCATTCTCCAGTCTTTTGCAAGTTCAACACATGCCCTCATTAATTGCCCTGGGTGCTTGTCAAGTTTAGATTCTAGTCTTTCAAAGAGAGTAAATGCATCGGCTGTTGCTCCAGCAAAACCGGCAATTACAGAATCACCAGAAAGACGCCTAACTTTTTTTGCTCCGGATTTTATAACAGTGTGGCCCAGTGAAACTTGTCCGTCACCTATTACCACTACGCTTTCACCCTTTCTAATTGATAATATAGTAGTGCCATACATTTTACTGTTGTCGTGTTGAATCATTTTTTTATCACTTTAAATAAGAATCTCATTATACTTTAATCTTTAGTCAAATTTGCTAAATATGTTTAATTATAGCTTATAATATAATACCTTCCTTATAACATTTAAAGTGTAGATGCAAAACATAATTCACCCAGATTTGGAAAAAAGTATAAATAATTGGTTCGGAGCAAAATTTAACGGCCTTACATTGCCATTTTATAGCTCTATAGATCTTAGAAACTCTGGCTATAAAATCGTTCCAGTAGACGCTAATTTATTTCCTGCGGGGTTCAATAACTTAAGTGAAGAATCAAGAACGATGGCAGCAAGATTGATAAAAAGCTATTTTAAAAGACATCAATACAAAAAGGTTCTTATAATACCGGAAAATTATACACGCAATAAAATGTATATAGAAAACGTATTTGTTATAGAGAAAATACTACAACTCGCAGGTTTTGAGACTAGAATTGGCCTTTTATATAATGAAGTATACAATTTAATAGAACAGTATGAAACTGTTGTGAAAGAAAACTCTCTGCTAAAGACAACTTCAGGATTTGTGCCTGATGTTATTATACTGAACCGTGATATGACGAGCCACATTCCAGACACGCTGAAAGACGTAAAGCAAGATATAGTACCAAGCCCACTATACGGTTGGCATAGCAGGCAGAAATTTAAGTATTTTGAAATCTATCAAGAATTAGCATCTGAGTTTTGTGGCAAATTTAAAATAGACCCATGGCTAATTTCTGTGCTTACAGAGAGCTGTGATGGAGTTGATTTTGATGATGATTTGTCACTAGGAGCAGTAGCAACTAAAGTTGACCAAATATTATCTCTAGTGCAAAAAAAATATGAGGAATATGAAATAAAAACACAACCTTACGTTTTTATCAAAGCAAGCAATGGCACATATGGGATGGGCATTATAACAGCAACAAGTGGAGAGGAAATATTAAACCTCAATAAAAAAAAGCGTCATAAAATGAAAAAGATAAAAGAAGGAATAGCAATCAATAGCGTTATTATACAAGAAGGTGTACCAACCATTGACATGTTTAAAAGCAGTTCTGCAGAACCGCTAATATACTATATAGGAGATACTCCAACATGTTACTTATACCGATGTAATAGCAGAAAAGATGTATATTCTAGCTTGAATGCCACTGACTGTGAGTTTCATGATGTTAGCCAGGTTGTAGAAGGTAAAATTCTATCACTTTGGAGTATTGTTAGCAAATTAGCAGTACTAGCGTTGGCAGTAGAAATAAAATCTTTTCATCCCTAATTCTTATACCTCTACAGTGCTGTCATTAGAATGACCGTTTATATTATGAACATCATCAAGTTCAGTGGAAGGATCATCATTGACAGGTTGTTGAAACAATTTGTCAAGCTGAACTGCAAGAAATACTGCACTATATATTATGCTGACTGTTACGCTTAAGTTGAAATTATAGATTATACCATTACCTAAGTTTATTGGTATAGTTGGAGTCTCTATCCTTCTTAATATGAAGTTTAATAAACCTAACGACAAAGTTAATGTGCTAATAATAAGGTCCTTCTTACACTCAGCAGACTTTTCAGGATCCTTATTATCCAGATATTCCTTGCATGTATAATAATAGCTTATAGGTTCTGAAATGAACAAAAATAGGATCGTTGAGGTTAAGTTAATATAACTTATTATGTCTGTATTGCTTCCAGTGCAAAAATGGATGATTTTCAACATCATTAGCGCTTCTATGGTGCTGCTTGCAAGATTAGCCGATTTACCCACAATTTTTGCCAGCTCTTTTTTACTCTCAGGGTTTCTGTAATCCTTAATTAGATCCTGTAGAGTAAATGCAGAATGGGCAATGTATAGAATAGATGTCGGAAACTTTACTAGTCGAGCAACATTCCGTATAAGAAAGATATTGGATCTATTATTGTCAATGAACTCGCAGCAAAATTGCAGTGAAATCTTACACAATAGGACTGTTAAACCTGTTGTGATGCAGATTACCTTCCTGAAATCATGATCATAAATATCATGCACCCTTTGTGCGAGTATGTTAGATTTCTTTTTTAGCTTGTTTGGCATGAAATAGTTAATAACTTCCTGTTATTCTATCACATAAAATCCTAAAAGAAAAGCCCTATGAATCAGGACTTTAAGGGAGATTTATGCACAAATCGGCCAGGCATTTTATAAACAAGGGATCGGTACTGAGAGTTGGCACACGAAAGTAATATCCATCCTTGATAATTGCTTTATATTCTATATCAAGTTCAACTAGAGTTTCTGAATGCTCAGAAACAAAAGATATAGGTGATAGAACTACAGGTACACCATCAGCTTTTGCGCGTAATAGCTCACTTTCAGTGCTTGGCTCTAGCCATTTTACAGGACCAATCTTACTCTGATAACATATTGACCAATCTAAGTTATTGATAGCTAACTTTTCTACTATTAACTCTACGCTTCTTTCTACCTGTGAAGCGTAAGGGTCGCCCTTTTTAATGATACTAAGAGGTAAGCTATGGGCTGAAAATAGGACTCTTGGTTTACCGATTTTTCTAGCCAATTTATAGTACTTAGCTATCAGATTAGTGTGAGCTTCAATAAAATCTTGGTTATCATAATAACGGTGAATCATTTTTGTATTGCATTTTAGGCCATACCGTTTAGCATTTTTTTGCCAATTCTCGATGGATGACAGAGTTGTGGTAGTTGAATATTGTGGATACAGTGGCAGCAGAATTACTTCGTCAGGATCAAACTGTTTTACACTTTCAATAACTTCGTCAGCAAATGGACGCCAATAGCGCATGCAGATGAATACCTTGTGTACATGGTTTCTATTTTCGTTTAATTTTAGTTCTAAAGCATTAGCTTGCATTTTTGTATTCTCTAGAATTGGCGATTTACCTCCAATTTCCTCGTATATTTTTCGTGCAGTATTTTCTCGTTTCGCAGATATAAACTTTGCTAAAAGAAACCGAAAGGGATTCGGTAGATTGATTATTCTCCTGTCATAAAAAAGGTTGAATAAAAAAGGACGGACCGCATTTAGTGAATCAGGCCCGCCAAGATTAAATAAGATAACTGCCTTTTTCACCTACGCACTACTACAACAAGTTACTTCTGGGGTGCCTATAAAATTAGCTACACACTCATCAAATTTAGTTATAGGCACTAAATTTCTTACACTGGCATACAATAAGTGGCCTGATCTCTTCAGGTTACTCTTGGTGGATGTGAAGTTCCAATCGAAAAATGTATCGACAAAAAGACTTGGTACCGTTTCAAGAAGTTCAACAGCAGCTAAAGATAGCATTATACAACTTTGCAGGACATTCAGAAGAACCTTGAGGGGAAAAAGTAAAACTTTAACGAAAAGAGAGGTGCTACTTGTTTCATCCAGTAGTCGCCCTGAGTTAGGCGAATTATACTCGGTGTGTTTTCTATTTTGATCAAAGATAGGAAATTTTATAGTATCTTTCTTAAATTCCGCGTCTATTTCTTTTCTACTATGGTTAGTGATTTTTTCCATTAACTTCTCACGCAGATGAAAAGTTCTGACAATAAAACATGTGGCAATCATTAAGGAAGCACATAAAAGTGCGCATTGCATGAGGCTCATACTGCCTAGCATAGCTGGCAGTGCAAAACAAACAAGCGGTGCTATGATTGTCATTTCAAGAAATGGAATAGTGTTTCTTTTCATTGCAAAAGCAGCACCTTTTTTTAATTCTGTATTATGATGTAAGCTATATTCCAAAAAGCTTAAAAAGGCCAAATTAAAAGTTAAAAATCCTTTTGTTCCACAAAAAAGTGATGACTTAAAGTTACTTACTAATTTTTTAGTAGTAGATTCAGCTTGTTTAGTAGTGTTATTTTTACAACATTCACCCATACAATACCTCCTTGATGATTTGTCCTTAATTATAGATAAAAAATCACTTCTATGAAATTAAAATTTGTAATAAAATAAATCTATAAATGTACTATTCTATATAAGGAAATAATATGGCAATTGAGAAGACACTTTCAATCTTAAAACCTGATGCAGTAAAAAATAATATTACAGGCAATATAAATTCCTACATCGAACAATCTGGGCTGAAAATCACAGCACAAAAAATGATGTTACTAACAAAAAAACAAGCAGAGCTGTTTTATGAAATTCATAAAGATAGGCCTTTTTTTGGGGAATTAGTAGAGTTTATGACCTCTGGTTCTGTGGTAGTTCAAGTTTTAGTTGGTGAAAATGCAGTAAGTAAATACAGACAAATCATGGGAGCTACCAATCCAAAGCAGGCAGATAAAGGCACAATCAGGGGTGATTTTGCTGATGATATTAGTGAAAATAGAGTCCACGGCTCGGATAGTCTAGAAAATGCTCGTAAGGAGATAGCTTTCTTTTTTGCTGAATGTGAGTTGGTGTAGTTAACTCAGATTGGCGTCATCCAAGTAGCTGACAACATAGAAACGAAAAAACTTGCTTGACACCCTCCGCCAGCCCCCTTATCATGAAACTGAAGCTATTGTATTTGCTTTCGCCAATCTGCAGATTAAAAGGTAAGGATTACTTAATGTATCGGCGTCTTATGTTCAATTTTTTGCAGTATATAGATACTGTATGTCTTTACAAAACTTCATCTACATCTAGGTTTTTATCTAAATAAGCTGAACGCGCTTATAAAGCGTTACAAGACATCAAAAAATGCCAATACTCGACAGAGATAGTAAAAGACTAGCTAACTCGGGGATTCTTTGTCTTTTTTTCTGCTTAGTAAATTTCTTAAACATTTGCAGCGTAAGTTAGTTGCAATTAAAAGCGGCTGAATCTCGCTTGTCAAGCGTTTAAAACATAAAAAACGCCAATATTTTAAAGCGGATAATAACCCCAGGGCTTCTTTTGCCTTTTTTTTCATTTGGTAAATTTCTTAATATTTATAGCTAAAGTAATTTAAAAGTCCGTGAAGGGTGTCATGCCAGTGCTTGACACTGGCATCCAGTTTTCCATATAATCTCATCAAAAATGTTTATTTTCTAGCTACTTTTATACTTATCAACCCAGTATGCTTACTTACAATTAAAATTTCTGGATCCCAGTGTCTGGGCACTGGGATGACAGCTAGCCTGACAACCGTCATCCCGCTACGTGTTAGCGGCTAAGAGATACCGCGAATGAATCGCGGTATGACGGTTCGCGGCAGTATGACGTAGAGCTCACGTTAGCTATACTTTTATGCTTACAAACTTAATAAAATTCCTGGATCCCAGTGTCTGGGCACTGGGATGACAAAAAAGGAGGCACTAGGATGACAAAGGAGAGCTACTCGGATGATACCTTTTTCTACTTAGTTTGGGTTATGCAAGAAGTCTATTATAATCAGGCTTTAAGTGTGCGGAAGTAATTTTTTGCGTTAGAGTAAAAAATTTTTTCTATAGCTAATCAAAGTGGATCAAGAGAAACTTACCACTTTCTTTACAAAGGGTTTGATGTTACCATTTGACTACCTATTCTGAATTTATTGGATGAACATTAACATAAAAAATCTAGTTCATGCTTTCTCTAAATTGCCAAGTTTAGGGCCATCATCATCACGCAGGTTAGTTATACATTTACTCCAAAACAAAGAAAAAGTTATGCTACCACTTGCATCTTTGATTAAAGAGCTAGCAGATCTTATAATAGAGTGTGAAGTTTGCGGAAATCTAGATACTAAGTCACCTTGTTCTATTTGTACTAACCCAAAACGTGACACTAAGTTACTGTGTGTAGTAGAAGAATTAGGTGATCTATGGGCGTTTGAAAAAGGAAATATATATTCAGGTTTATACCATGTTTTGGGTGGCAGATTGTCTGCAATAAATGGCATAGGTCCAAAAGAACTCAACCTTGACACTATTCTGAAAAAAGTGACAGAGTCTAAAATTGAAGAGATAATTATCGCAATTAATCCGACATTAGAGGGCCAAGTTACTGCACAATATATAATTGAATTGCTAAAAAATTTGGATGTGAAAATATCACGCCTTGCTTGCGGCATACCAATGGGCGGAGAAATTGACTATCTTGATGAAGGAACGCTGAGGATAGCACTTACTTCAAGACAAGAATATGAGTTAAATATAAAATAAGACATGTGCTTAAAAAAACTTATATCGCTAATAACATTCAAAAAGAAAAAAATAGTGCCACCACTTAAAGTGGTGGCTTGGGAAAATGACCGCCTAAACTATAAGCAATTTTCAGGTAAATTCAACACTATAATTAAAACAATTGATCAGTCTTTTACAATAATATCTTTAGAAGGATATGATGGATGGGGCAAGACGTTTTTTTTGAAAGAATGGGTAAAAGAGTTAAAACAGCAAAATGAAATTGTAGCTTATTATAGTGCATGGGATATCAATGCATTGGACCAACCACTTCCTTCTTTTTTAAATTTTCTATTTGAAGATTTATTTGCATCGTATGAAGTAAAAAGAAGCGTTATACAACAGTTCAAGAACATAAACCAAGAGCTATTTTCTCTAAACACACTAGGAAAGCTGATCAGTAAATCTCCACTTGCTATGCTTTCAGTATTTCTTGATGCTGCAAAAGAGGCTGATAAAAAAGACATAGGTTTTGTCTTGAGTGAATTAAGTCTTCTCCAAAGAAGAAAAGAGAGTACTAGAGATTTCAAAATACAGTTAGCGGATGTGGTTAATAAAATCAGAAAAGACAAAAACATTTATATAATGGTGGATAATCTTGATGTGTGCCGTCCTAAATTCGTTGTCGATTTTTTGGAATCTATAAAGTATATGCTTGATGTGGAGGGGCTGGTTTTCATTATTTCTGTAAGTAAAGATAAGAGTAATGTACAAAGAGCAATCAGCACAATACTTGGACCAAATTTTGACCTAAAATCTTTTACTGATCTCTCTTTACATTTGCCAAAACAACCGATAGAAAAATTTACAAAAGAACTATTTGAAAATATTAAATTACCGAAAAAGTCAAAAAATTTGATTGTAGATAGTTTTATATTTTATGCAGAAAGCCTGTCACTATCGTTAAAAACAATAGAATACTGCGTAAAAAAAATAAAGCTGTGTCTTCTGAATCACAAAAGAGAAGAATTACCTGATCCGAATTTGTTTGCATTTTTGGTAATACTGCAATCAATAAATATTGATATATATGAGGAACTAGATTCCTCATGTCAAAGATCCTTGGAAAAAATTGAAAATGAATATAAATCTTTAGTTCTAAATGGTCAAGAAGAATGGGAAAAACTTAAAACCTCTCTAGAAACTGCTTTTGCAGAGAGGGAGTCAAAAATTAACAAAGCTATAAAGGATATACTATTTTGAAAAGATACCCTACCTTCACATATACAAAGATAGGGTAACATTTGATTAACGCCCTTTTACTATGTCATTACCTTGTTCAAACTTTCTGATTAATTCGCTTACATTGACATTAGATAATTTTTTACCTGCAGATTTGTCATTATGTGAAGCATCAGGTTTACGAAGGTCTTCCTTACTGTTACTCCTAGTAATATTACATCTAACAATGTTTGAATTATTAGACTTATCGCTTACATCTGAAATATTGCTTTTTTCACTACATGAAGACGAATTACTCGACATATTGCCTAAGCTAAAGAGCTTTTTACCTTGATAGATTGGATTCCAATCAAGTGGATTATAAGTTTTTTTGCTAGTCTCAACCTTTTGGTTATTTTGCTGTTTAGGAGAAAAACTTGGTTTTTCTCTTTCTTTCTTGCTTAGCGTTTTGAGAAATTTTACGGTTTCTAATTCATCAGTTGCTTGTACTTTATGTAAATCAAAGCTTTTTTGATGGTTATCCTGCTTAACATTTTCCATCATTTTATCTTTTATTGTTCTATCCTCATCATCAGAAGTGCTGCTACTAATATCACTGATACCACTATCCCCTGAATTGCGGCGTTGTTTGTTAGGAGTGCTATGAATGTTGTCTTCCATGAGTTTTTGCATTGTTGGGCCAAATGTTCTTCCAAGATTGCTACTCACTGTTTTATTACTATCATTTGCTTGAGAATGAGGTACATTTCGCTCAAAAATTGCTTTTATTCCAGCAAATTTAGCTTGGGAAGATTTCGGAGGAACAGGTGGGGCAACCATGCCTTTTGAGTTAATCTTTCCTTCATTTTGAGGAAAAATTTTTGGATTATTTTTTTCTACTGTAGTATTCATTTTTTTACCTCTAAACCTATTAACTAATAAAAGTATAAACTTAGAGGTATTAATTTTGTAATAACAATGCTAATAGATTACCGCAGTTTCAATAAGCATCACCAGAGGATTCTCTATATAATGCTTAAAGGCATTTAAAAACTTTGCTCCGAGTGCCCCATCAACTGCTCTATGGTCAACAGAGAGCGTTACTGTCATTATTTCTGCTATTTCTATTTTCTCATTCATAACAATTGGTTGTTTTTTAGATGCACCAACTGCCATAATGCAAGATTGCGGCGGATTGATTATAGCACTGAAGGCTTTTATACCAAACATCCCTAAGTTGGAGATAGTAAACCCTCCTCCTTGAAACTCTTCAGGTTTCAATTTTCCAGATCTTGCTCTGCTTACTAAATCTTTCACTTCTTTTGATATAGATAAAATACCCTTTTTATCAGCATTTTTTACTATAGGAGTAATTAGCCCATCTTCAAGTGCCACAGCGATTGAAATATCTATATTTGAATATCTCAGTATTTTATTATCTATCCACGAAGAATTTATATCAGGAAATTTTTTCATGCTGAAAGCTGCAGCTTTTATGATTAGATCATTAATTGTTACTTTATTGTTTTCATCTGCTGAGTTAATCTCGTTTTTTAACGATATTAACTTATCAACCTGGCAGTATACAGTTAAATAAAAATGTGGAACATTCTGTTTTGATTCAGTCAGGCGCTGTGCTATCACTTGGCGCATGTTGCTTACTTCAACTATGGTATCTTTCTCAGGACTTTCAGTATGTATACCACTGCCTAAAAACTCCAACACATCAGCCTTAATTATGCGACCATATGGTCCTGTACCTTTTAATTGCTGCACATTAACCCCTTCATTTTGAGCTATTTTCTTAGCTAATGGGCTTATTTTTGTTCTACCTTCTGCATAACCCTCTGTCATCTGAGTAGCTGACACTGGGATCCATTCTTCTTTTCTAGATCCCAGTGTCAAGCACTGGGATGACATTGAGGGGTTGGATTCCAGCGTCACGCGCTGGAATGACACCGAAGAATGACTTATTGGCTTTCCGTTTAAATCTTGGTGTTCTGATTTTTGATTATCAACAGCACTTTTTGTCACTTCCTTTTTAACTGCACTATTGATGGAAGTTGAAGTATAGTTGTTAAGTGCACTTTCATCTTCTCCTTCTTCCAGCATTAAAGCTATTGGTTGATTTACAGGCACGCCACTTGTTCCTTCTGTTACTAAAATTTTTGCTAAAACTCCTTCATCTATAGATTCAAACTCCATTATGGCTTTATCAGTCTCTATCTCAGCAATTACGTCGCCTACTTCAACTTTGTCTTGTTCTTTTTTATGCCACTTTACAATTTTTCCTCCAGCTTTGCTCATTGTTGGTGAAAGAGCAGGCATTAATATTTCTATAGGCATTGATTTTGCATTTAAAGATCTATTCAATTTTTAATTTACTCTTTATCTTATGTCAACCTAATCGTGAATTATGATGAATAAGTCTGTTACACTATCCCTCACGTTATCCCAGTGCGTGACACTGGGATCTTGGTTCAGTACTATTATCCTATTGTTTTTATTATTTAGCCATAGCTTGTTTGCTAACAACTTTGTTTCAACCAAATCAAATAAGATCAACATGAGAACGGGGCCAGGGTTTCACTATCCTGTAAAATGGATATACACTTGCAAAAATCTGCCCCTGAAAGTGATAGAAGAGTTTGAGAGTTGGAAAAAGGTCTGCGATATAGATGAAGACTGCGGATGGATAAAAGGCAATCTTCTTAGTGATAAGCGCTACGCGATTGTAAAAGAAGATACTTATGGATATCAAAAACAGAGTGTAGACAGCAAGATTACTATGAAAATAGACAAGTTTGTTGTGATGAAGATAGAAAAATGCAACGAAGAATGGTGCTTTCTTTCCACCCCAAAACGCAAAGCATGGGTACAAAAAAAACATATATATGGGGTTGATTAGGTTGACAAAAGATCTGAATTAACACTAGTTTCTGGGCCTTCTGTAGCATGCTCTTCAGATGAAGCAGAGGGTTCTTGAGGCTCTGGAGACTGTACAGGGCTATCACAGAAACTCCTTAACATCTCCTCAGCGGATGAATCTAAAATTTGTACAATAGACTTTTCACTTTGTTCTCTTAGCGATTGATCCACTCTAGAAATCAACTCAGAAAACTCGCTACCTGATTTTTCAGCTTCACTTTTTATTTTACTTTCTATGCTTGCAATATTACCTTGGTCAATTTCTTCTTTTGTTATGTTGAATGACTTTGCAACATCTTGATATCCAATCTTGCAATTTCCACAACCAATTATGCAAAAAGTAATAGAATCAGATATTTCGCTTGCAGCCCAATTATGTATAGTGTAAGCCAAATAATTGTCATGGTATTTAATGCTAAATTGTTGTTCTATTAACTCAGAAATTTTATTCTTTAGAGACATAAAGCACCCTCCTACATTCGTTATACCTTTTTGTTAAGATACAGCAATTACACCATTTACTACATGCTTTACTTTAATTAATTATTAAAACAAGAGCATCATTTCCAGAGCTATATCTTTTTACCTTGATAATTCTTTTTTGACTTCCTCTTTAATTATCCCACTTATATTCACGTTAAGATCCCCTACCCAAAAATCAGTCATAGTTTCAAGATCGTATAGATCCTCTATTACTTTTTTAATAGCAGCATTTATTTCTTCTTCGTCAAATTCCTTTATAATAGGTCTAATCTTCACATACCCTGGAGAGCCTTTACCATAAATTCCTTTGCTTTTATTAATGCAGCCACCTGCACCAGATCTACTGCTTCTCAAACCACTTCCACACTCTACTGTTTCATACTTGATTTCACCATTTTCTATATATGCTATTTGATTGTCTTGTGTAGACTTCAGTTTATCTGCCTTTACAATTTTCTCCTCTAGCTTTAAATCTTGCTTATGAATTACTGTTTCCTCATAACCCTTACCACCGTATGTTCTATACTCACCTCCACCTGCAACAGTAATCAGTTGCTGGCAATGTTGCTTCTGCGAATTGCACATTTCTATGAAAACAGGTCCCCCGTCCTTATCTGAGAGGTTACTTTCCTGGTTACCCCCTCCCTCTGTGACTTGCACCTTAATTATAGGATAATTAGGATCGATTTTCAGTTTAGCTTTAATATAATCTCCTGGCATCCCTACTCTGCTTTCAGTAGAATGGCATTTTTGATTGTCACAGCCACTACCTTGTATATGACCTGCTTCACCACTTCCCCACGCTTCTATTTTAATACGATCAAATTTTATTGATAAGTCATCTGTATAAACATCTTTATTTTTATGATCATAGGATTTTTCATTATTTTTTTCAAGATCTGGTTTCTTATTTTTCAGCTGTTCCTTGATTATCTCTTTTAATTTTTCTTTTAATTTCTTTTTGAGACCTTCTAAATCGAACCTACACAATTTATCAGCGTAAAAGACCTCCGTTCTGTTTGCTTTTATTGGTGCTTCTGGTTGCGTGACAACGCCATTTGTATTTTGTGAAATCTTTGTATAAAAAGGTTGAGTGTTTTTTTTGTCTACATATCGTGTTGAACGGCTGCATGTTCCAGTAAAGCAGATACAACCATCATCACCTTGATTACATTTTTCTCTATGCTCTACATCCGTCAATTTGTACACTACTTTCAGTCCTTTACTAGATTTAAATGTATCGTCTATCTCATCATTTCTTTTTACACAGTAACTGCATTTCCCCTTTTCCTGTTTATTGTTGTCAGGGAAGAAAACATACCCTTGCTTATTGAATATTATTTTATCTAACTCACTCTGATCTCTGTTTAAGAGATCGGCTCTTTTATTTTCCTTGCTTGGAAGATAATAGAACTGATTTGATTCCTTGGAGTAAACAGCATTGTATTTAGTATATCTTGTTCCCATTAATTTTAGTGGTATTATTTTATTTTCTCTTTTAAGAACAAACTCCTCTGGTTCTGGCTGCCATCCAGAAAGACAAAGCATTTTACTGTTAGAATTTCCTTTATACTTTACTTCTATTTCCGGCTGCCCAGAGTTATTAAATTCACATTGAATAGATTTGTCTTTTAACTTTTTCTCAAAATCATTAAAACTATAAAAACTTCCGCCTTTAGAACATTTAATTTGCACATCAGGAACATAGCCATATTCTTTCAGAACTTTAAATTGTTGCGGATTACTTTCTAATATACCTTCTATAATATTATCAATATTACTATCAGTTGTTTTTGCTACTATTGCTGGTTTTACTACTTTTAAAGATAGGGGGCCAATGTTTATAGGATGGTTGAGGTCAGTATTAACATTAAAAGTACAGGAACCATTACTATAGGTTCCATGTGCTTTAGCACAAGTGCTCTCACTCATCTTCATTTCTACTTTCAATGTATTTGCATTTACTATCTCCACTATCTCAGGTTCTGGAGCAGGTGGTGCAGGAAAACAGCGGATGAACTGTGGATTGTTTTCATCTATACTTTGAGTTCCAAGGTATTCAGCGCAGAGCTTATCTTTTTCTCTATAAGTTTTGAAGTAGTACGTGATGCCATCTTTGTCTAAAATAGAGCGCCACTCAGCTTTATTTTCTCCATACCCTTTAGGGAAATCTAATTTTTCTCCAATCTCTCCGTCTCTTCCTTTCAGATTACCAATGATTACCTTAACCTTAGGATTAAAGTAATCATTGTCTTTATCTGTTATAGGAACAATTCTAACTTGTGGAAGCGACATTGCAAGTTGTTCACAAAATGGAGGGGGGCCAGGTGCAAGTGGAACAGGAGCACATTTTACTGCCGTTTGGTAGCAGGTGTCACAGACTTTTTCCATCTCCCCAGGACGGAAAATATTCTCACCCGAAAATACTCTAGAACCCCATGAAGAAATTCCTGACATACAAGCCCCTTTTTGACTGCAAGCACATATTTTAGGAGAGTTAGCGAATCTTCTTTTTTCCTCATCAGTAACACCGTCTGCCCATTCCCATTTAAGACCCCGAGCAATTTCTCCTCCAGCTTTTGTTTTATCTCCTTCCCAGTCGATAAAAGCTGCAGCAGAAACTCCAGCTCCTGTACCTTGCGTTCCATATATCTGGCGGCAGGATTCCCCACTTTGTAAGTCATAACAATAACTTTGTCCATCATAAGCACATACTCTAATTTTGGGATTAAAGTAACCATCAACTCCTTGATCTTTTATTGCTTGCACCTTAATTTCCTTTACCCAATCTCCACCAACTATTGCTTCCCACCAAGTATTACTTTCTACAAATGTTGGACAATCAGCATATCCTTGATACGAAAGACCAAGTATCAAAAAAAATATCAATAAGAAATTAAGC
The DNA here is from genome assembly GCF_964026875.1 of Wolbachia endosymbiont (group A) of Pherbina coryleti. Classification (NCBI taxonomy): domain Bacteria; kingdom Pseudomonadati; phylum Pseudomonadota; class Alphaproteobacteria; order Rickettsiales; family Anaplasmataceae; genus Wolbachia; species Wolbachia endosymbiont (group A) of Pherbina coryleti. The sequence continues at coordinate 150,989 of NZ_OZ034706.1, read as the reverse complement.
CTTACACTTCTCATAAAATACTGGTAACCACTCATTAACTTCTTCTCCTTTTTCCTTTATTGCCTCGTACATATACTTTATCGTCTCTTTGTTAGCTGAAAGTACATGTATTTCTTGCATATTCTTTAAATCTAAATTTAAAGTTACTAATCCTTTATACTGTTTTATCAAAAATAAACCTTCCTGCGTTGGCGTCTGCAGAATTATATTCAGCTCCTCTTTTGATAAAGAAAATGCTTTCATGTATAATCTATTTGCATTGACGTTCGGCATCAAGATTCTTGTATCAACATGTTTATCTAAATATTGAGTAAATTTGCTAGCAAATGCGAGATTTAAATTTTCAGTACTTAGGATTACTACAACATTTAGTTCCGTCATTCTTTGCATCCAGTTATCAAACTCTTTCTCTGTAGGAAAAATATTACTTATCTCCCATGCTTCATCCAAAACAAGTATTGCAGGCGAGCCATCACATTTTGCCTCAAAAGAATATAAAAAATAGTAAAGTATCACGGACATACATTCCTTTTGTTTTGTAAGGTTTGCGGTGTTGAGAGATATAATTTTTGTTTCCCAGTCAATATCTGATTCATTACCATCTTGAAATAAGTAAGCAAAGTCACCATCGTCACACCATCTACTTATCTTACCCCCAAGGAGCAAGAGCACCTCAGAAATTTGTGAAATAGAACGTGATTCCTTGGGTATAGCAAATATAGAATCCACAATTTTTCTTATCTTTTCTTCTACGTCCACCAAGCTCGTATCGGCTACCATTCTTCTGATCAGTTCAACCAACATATTGCGATTGGAAGCACTATCTTCAATGTTTAGTGGATTAAATTTTAGGCTTTTGTCCTTATATTTTGGATCGATTATGTAATATTTACCACTCACTGCTTTAGTAAAAATTATTGATTTTCCAGTGTTATCCAATATGACAATTCTTGGGTTAAACTTTCTTGATTCTGATAATAGAAAATTAATGAGTGAAGTTCTGCCTGAATTTGGAGCTCCGAGTATCGTAGTATGGCCATTATTTCTTTTTCCATGAAAATTAAAGAAGTAAGGATTTCCTTTTTTTGAGAAAAAAATCATTACCGCTTCTTTCCACCTTCTTCCTTTTAATGTACCTGACGTAAAATCGTGCAGCATAGCAAAGCTGCAAGCGTATTTTGTTAAGATATTTTTCGGTTGCGTAATAAAAGCAAAATTGCCTGGAAGTTGTGCCCAAAAATGACTTTCCATATGTAAATCAGTTCTAAACATCATGAAGCCAACTAATGACATTATAGAAGATAAATCACTAATACTTTCAGCTAACTTATTCCTATCATCTGCAAATATTGTAAAAATAATTTTCTGTTGGCAGAAGTCTATACTAGAGGTCTTTTCAAGCTCTATTATTTCTTCAATTCCTGAGCTTTTAAGTAAGGTATTATCCTCACTAATTTGCAGCATGTTGATTTGTTTTTTAAATTCTTTTATTGCTTTGTTATTACTAGTAAATATCATTATTTCTGTAATGATAAATTCAGATTCAAGCTGCAAGCATCTATCTATATTACCTAAAGAGATTTCCCGGTATTCTTTTATGCTGAAAATAGAGCCAAATTTCTGTTGATTTTCAAATATTGTTTGAAACGTATTGAAACCAAAAGCTATTTTAAAATTTCTAATATATTGCGACAGGTCCCTTTCATGTATTGGATAATCTTTGTGCGTTAATGTAACAATATAGTGGAGAAATTCTATCATTTCAGAATATATTTTACCTTCACTAAACCTTAGACTCAGTTTTTTAGCTCCAAAAGGTCCTAAATCATTTTGAATTACGTCAGTTATCTTTTGCAACTCCTGATGGCTTTCTTGTAAAGACAACTTATGCTTATTCTTTATTCTATTGAAAAAAAACGAATTATTAGTATGCTTGCCAAAATCGCTAAACAATATTACAATGTATAGTTCATTTATATACTGTAATTTACTATCAGTTAGTTTATTAAACCACGTTGAATGTAGGTTGTCAGAGAAGTCTTCAGTTTTATTCCATTTCAAGCTCAGTTTATTGCGCTTTCTAACGGTATGAATCCAAACGGTAAAACACAGGCTATTAATATTTTTTGATATGCTTTTTCTAATTTCAGTTCTGAGGTCGCTGTAGTTATCAACAGAAGAATAATCTTCTAACTTGATTATTTTTAACAATTCTCCCTGTTTTGTTAGTATGGTTTCTTCATCGTAATGACAAGCATAAGGAACAAAATCTAAATCAATGCTTTCTAGTAATGCTAAGTTGTTCTTTTTTTTAAGCTTAGAGTTAACTGTTGGTACTTTTAACTGCATATGCGTATTCAATAAAGATAATTAAAAAAGATAAAAATACTATCTTAATTTTTATCTTTTTTTTCGCTATCGGATTGTAATTTTATATCTTTTGCAAAGTTAAATTTTTCTTTTAAGTAGTCTGTTGCCTTTTCTGTACTACCGAACATCAGGACCAGTACACCAAACATTATCATAAAAAAGATTAGACCTCTGAACACTACTGCAAGTATCACTGCAGCTATACACAACCCTATGATTGTTGAAGGACTCATATTTTCTACAGTATCTTTAACTGAAAATGAAGAAATAAAATTTTTTACCGTTTCTTGTATACCCTTTAATTCATCACTCGCCGAACTTGCTTCGCTAGAATATGATGCAAAAATGAAACTTAATAAGGCTATAAAAACCAAAACTTTATTCAATTGAATGCGCATCAACTAAACACCTTTTAAACATTCCTCAAATATAACAACTTTTATATCAATAGGCAAGAACTGAATTCACTTATCCACTACAAGTAACACATATTTAATTTTTACCGCTGTGAACATGCTGTAAGCTCTTATCATCAACAAGAGGACTCACATTAATGGATGTTAATTTACTTGATAGGAAGTTTGAATGCAATTCAGCTACTGCTGCTATAGCAAGCACTGCAACCATAGCAAGTAGTCCTGCTCCTATCAATCCTGATGTCATTGCTCCTGCAACAATGCACCCTATTGTGGAGAGAGCACAACCTGCTACAAATGCAACGTGAAGATTTCTGTTATTGGGTTGTTTTTCAAGTGGAGTATCTTCACCCTTTTTCTTATTCAAAGGAAATTTCTGCACGATTGTAATGGCGTTTTTTCTGTCCCTTTTTTCTTCGGGTTGCATTGAATCTTTTGCCTGGCTGCCTGTCATCTGAGTAGTTTGACTATTTGGATCCATACTTTCTTTTTCTCTGGATCCCAGTGTCACGCACTGGGATGACACCTGTGGTGACTCTTTCTCAACTTGATCTTCAATCTTTTTATTATATTTAGAAGGAGATCTTCGTCCACTTGGCCCTTTGGACCTTGTTTTAGTTAGGTGTGCTAATTTTGTCTCTCCTTCATCCTCTGGTTGTAAGCCATTATCTTCTTCAACAGAGCTCAATGTTGAGTTTAAACTTTCCTCAGATGAAGTGCTTGCTATTGATGTTAAACTGTTTTTTCTACTATTTATTGGTGATATCGAGTTTTTTTCACTCAGTACAGGTGAGTCTATTCCACTATCTGAGTCATTGCCACTACTGAGTTTAGAAGTTTGCTTCTCCTCTATTTCTTTCACAACCTTGCTATATTTTTCAAACACTTCCTCTGTAACAGAGGAATTACTAAGTATTTTATTATCACCACTTTTTTTCTCAGCTACATTCAAGGGTGTTTCTTGTGTGTTGTTTTGCTCTTCAATATGTTTTAGCTGCATTTGATCTTCAATATTTTCTTCAACAGCATTTGGTATTGAGCTTACACTGCTGCTCCTGTTAGTAATATCCAAAATTGTTTGTACTATTGCTGCCTTTTTTTTTGAGTCTAGTTTTTTTGACTCTGTTATTTCTGCTTTCAACGCTGGAAGAAAGTGTTGGATATAATTATTATAATGTTCTCTTTTTTTCCCCACTGATTTTTCTAACTCAGCTAATGCTTCAGGACTAGTTCCTTGCATGGATGACTCTAAGTGTTTTGCAATAGCCTGCTCATTTTGTCGTTCTCTCAGTATTTTTTCCAATTCAGCCAATGTTTTAGGACTAGCTCCCTGCTTGAACAACCTTTTGCATTCTTTGGAAGTCTCATCTTGATTTTCTTGATAATTTTCTGCTGTTACCTTTTTGTATATAGTGTTGCTCAATTGTTGGTTAATATCTCCTTCCTTACTCTTAGGTTTTTTAAAGGGACTGTGCATAACATTCCTCCATACATAATAAAATGTATAGATACCTCTTTAGCGTTAATTTTACATTAAAACTGGGCAATTATGCCATATTATAAATAATTGCGGCAACTTGCTTATTGGAAGGTCGCTTAACTATTTGCTTTCTGGGCTTTCTACTTCTACAGATTTGCTATTAATATGATTCTTTGCTTGTTGAACTAACATATCCACTACTTCTTTTACAGGCTTTTCCCTATCAACCATGCCAACACTTTGGCCGGCCATTAAAGATCCTGTTTCAACATCTCCTTCAATCACTGCCCTTCTTAAAGCTCCAGCCCAGAACTTTTCTATTTCAAGCTGCCCATCTTCTTTTGAGATCTGTCCCTTTTGGTATTCATCAATAACTTCTTTTTGACGCTTCATGAAGTCATCGCTTGCTTTGTTGGCTATAGCTCTTACAGGAATTACAGGAAAATCAGCACTTATCTGTACAGAAGGTATTGCATTACGTGCGGCTGATTTAATAAACACTTCCTTAAAATTTTTGTGGGCAATTGACTCATTAGTGCAGACAAATAATGTACCTATTTGACAGCCACTTGCCCCCATTTCCAGGTAATTAACTATCATTTCGCCTCTTCCTATTCCACCTGCAACAAACACTGGTATTTGTTCATTTTTAAAATGAGGCAATATCTCTTGTGCAAGAACAGAAGTGCTGACTGGCCCTATGTGCCCACCTGCTTCCATTCCTTCTATTATTAACGCATCTACTCCCATTTTTACTAACCTTTTCGCAAGGCTTAATGCTGGTGCAAAGCACATAACTTCAATGCCCGCACTCTTGATTTTTTCTATATTAGGCTTCGTTGGCAGTCCACCGGCAAGAACTATGTGGCTCACTTTCGTTTCAATACACACATCTATCAACTCACTCAACTTTGGGTGCATAGTAATTAGGTTTACACCAAATGGCTTGCTAGTTAATTTTTGTGTCTCTATGATTTCTTTTTCCAGTAAGTCTGGGAACATTGCACCACATGCAATCACACCAAAACCACCAGCGTTTGAGATTGCTGAGACCAAGTTTCTCTCTGAAACCCAGCTCATAGCACCACCCATTATAGCAAACTCACTGCCAAGAAAATCTGTTCCTTTTTTCCAGAGGCTACTTAACATATAACCTATATCATACGTTTAAAAATGTTTTGTTTATCTATAAATGTGTGTTTTAAGGCGCCAAGTATATGTAAGATTATAAAGAGTACCATAAAATATGCAAGCATCGAATGTAGCTCATTAGCCGTGTTAGCTAGGTCTTTGTTTTGATTAATCAACAAAGGGATATGAAAAAAATATTTGATCTGTTTGCCAGAAGCAGAAGACATGACATAGCCAGATAGTGGCATTAGCACCATCAAAGAATATAAACCAAAGTGTACTGCTTTACTTATATTGATTACAAACCGAGAAAAATTTGCTGGAAGTGGTGGAACATAAGTAAAGACGCGAAAAAATATGCGTACTATGATTAATCCAAGAATAGTGATACCGCAAGCCTTATGAATAGCGTATATGTTGAACTTAATTTCATTGCTAAGTGGCAGGCTTTTCATATAAAGTCCAGAACAAAGCATACCGATAATAAAAACAGCCATCAACCAATGGATAACCCTTAAACCTAGGCTATATTTATCGTCTTCCATTTTGATTACCCTAAAGTAGCATTTATATAATAGAAAAACTATTTTTCAATCAAAATTATTAAAGCAATTTAGATTTACCGACAATGTAGCTATACAAATTCGACCCAGCCGAGAGTCAAGTAGCAGGCACTGGCATCTAAGTCATAGAAACGGATCAAATGAAAACTTACTTGACACCCTTCGCCAGCCCCCTTATCATGAAACTGAAGCTATTTATTTATCTTCTCTGTACAGATTAAATGACAAAAAAACTCAACGTATCTGGCGTCTCATGTTTAATTTTTTGCACTATGTGCACTCTATGTCTTTATCAAATTTCTAGGTTTTTACCTATACAAGCTGAAATACGCTTATAAAGCATTTAAAACATCAAAAAACGCCAACTTAAAAAATGGATAGTGAATAATTAGCTACCCTAGGGTTTCTTTTGCCTTTTTTTCTGTTTAGTAAATTTCTTAAACATTTATGACTAAAGGTTAGTTGCATTAAAAAGCAGCTAAATCGCGGTTATTAAGCGTTTAGAATAAAAAAACGCCATACTTGAAAGTATAATGTAAGTAATTAGCCAACCACGGGGCTTCTTTTGCCTTTTTTTCTGTTTAGTAAATTTCTTAAATATTTATGGCTAAACGACAATCGTCATCCCTGTAAAGGTCAAGTATCCCGCTACGTGTTAGCGGCTAAGAGATACCCGGCGGTATGACGGTTCGTGATGGCATGACGATAAGGTTCCAGTGTCAAGCGTTTGGCATGCAAATTTCCTTAAACGTTCGTAAGCTTAAAACTTTACTTTAGATCAAACTGCTGTATAGTGACTTTATAGCTTCAATTTTGTAATGAATATACCTAGTATAGAAAATTGTGATCTTCACAATAAAACCGTCTTACTCAGAGTTGACTTCAATGTTCCTATAAAAGATGGAGAAATTCGTGACGTCACTCGTATTTTGAGAGCATTGCCTACTATTCAGTATTTAGTGAATGCGAGTGCAAAGATTATTATTATATCACATTTCGGACGCCCAAAGGCCAGAGACAATAATCTGTCGCTAAAAAATGTAATTGACACTTTATCGCAGTTACTAAATAAAAAAGTGAAATTTATTGACGATTGCGTTGGTGAAAAAGTACAAAGAGCAGTAAGTATTATGGATGCAGGAGATATAATATTACTAGAGAATCTAAGATTTTATGAAGGGGAAAAGGAGAATGATGCAAACTTTGCCAGACAATTAGCATCTCTAGTGGATATATATGTAAATGATGCATTTTCTTGCTCTCACAGAGCTCACGCTTCTATTTCACGCATTACAGAATTTTTACCTTCCTATGCAGGATTTTGCTTGCAAGATGAGCTAAAGTATCTTGAAAAAGCTGTATCGTTTAAAGCTAAACCTATTACTGCGATAGTTGGGGGAGCTAAAATATCAACTAAAATAAAAGTGCTTATGAAGCTAACAGAAAAGGTTAATTACCTAGTTCTAGGTGGTGCAATAGCCAATAATTTTTTGTCATTTAGCAAAGTAAATATAGGGAAATCTTTCTTTCAAAATGGTGTTGACGACCTTCTACATAATATTGTTGAAACAGCAAATAAAAACAATTGCAAAATAGTTGTGCCAGAAGACGTTCTGGTTGCAGTAAACTCTGATTACAGCACTAGTATTTCAAGAAGAACTGAGTCCATTTTGGACGGTGATATAATTTTGGATATCGGACCACAAACTTTGAGTACAATAAGCAGTATAATAGCAAGCAGTAAGACTCTGCTGTGGAATGGACCTATTGGTGTTTTTGAACATTCAGCTTTTGCAAGCGGTACAATAGGGGTAATGAAAATCGTAAGTGACTTAACGCACAAAGGAAAGTTAACCAGCATAATAGGGGGAGGCGATAGTCTATCTGCAATAAGCGCTGCAGGCCTTACCGATAAGGATTTTACATATGTTTCCACTGGTGGAGGAGCATTTTTAGATTGGTTAAGTGGCGATGAAATGCCGGGAGTTGCTGCTCTGCAAAAACGATTAGATTAAAACTTTTTTAAATTATTTCTTATAGGCTAGCTTTTTTGTGAACGTGATTATGTCGAAGACAGTTAAACTAATTTTGTGTTTAATAATACCAATAATAGGATTTATTTTTTATATTAAGGATCATTATTTTCACACCGGCTATGTAGAAGAAAATGTTGAAGTCAATTTTGAACCATTTTTCAGTTCACAACCAGCCACCGTTTCAGAATTAACTGACTTCGATAGAGGAGTGTTGAAAGTTTGTGGAGATTGGGGAGCACATCCAGATAAAGAAGATTTCAAAATTTTACTTAGTTGTCCGCAGCATCAAGAAGTAGTGAAAGGAATATATAAGTGATTACGCCAGATGCGGATTTGGAGTTACTTAAAGATGAACTGGCTAACATTTGGTTTACAAATAGTGGAAGTGAAAAAGAAACTATAGGGTTTGGACATATTTTTTGTGGTGAGCCAAACGATAAACTAGGTGGTATGCATTTTGTAGGTAGATATGTTGAAGCTCAAGAAGATAAATGGGCAGGTGCAATTTGGAATGATAAGTCCCTATGCAATAAATCAGATATTAAGCCGCCAGTTTATACATTTGGAATGAAATATTTAGGTAAGGATGGGGAAGTGAAAGTTAAATGCCCAAATGGATACGCATATAACCTTCATGCCGATAATTTCTGCAACTAAGGCGTTTAAGGAATTAGGAAAAGATGGAATGTGTCTATATGAAATGGAAGATGACGATTATCAATCAGTGTTTGTAAGAAAGAATGATGCTATACTCACGTTCTATCCTGACTTAACACCAAAATGTGATGATAAGAGTACTTATTGTAGTTGCGGTAAATCTTAATTTCAAAACCAATAGGGTGAACAAATGATAAAAATGCTATAGGGTGTAGCAAATCCAAATAAGTTAAAATTTTGATTAAAGGGTTTTGTGAATAATAATGAAGAAGGGCATTATTCGTCTAATAAAAGCAATTCAATACTCTTGTGAAGGAATAAAATCAGCTTTTATATCAGAAATTGCGTTCAGACAGGAGTTACTGCTTTTTATAGTATGTGTCTCAATTTTGTTTGTTTTGGATGTAAGTAATCTAGAACGTGCAGTAATGATAAGCAGTCTATTCCTGGTGTTAATTGTGGAAATTGTTAACACTGCTTTTGAAACGACAATTGAGCGTATTTCCAGTGAACAACACATACTTTCAAAAAAGGTGAAAGATCTAGGTAGTGCAGCAGTTTTTCTTTCATTAATTATAGCCTTTCTTATAATAGTCCGAATGCGATAAGATATGTGTTTATGGCTATAGCAGGCCAGTAGCATATTACGGTCTGTTCGGATTATTGTAAAAAGAGCTATAACTTCCTGATAACATGGATGATAATATTGACAGGTTAATACGAATGTTATTAAGATATGTTGTCAAACTCACCAATTAAAGTTTTTATATCTTGCGGTAAATCAGAGACAAATTCCATGTATCCCTTACTTTTGGGGTGATATAAGCCCAGTGTATAAGCATGTAGTGCTTGTCTATTGAAATTACGAATAAAACTAGAGTTTTTAGCATATTTTGTGCTTTTACTACTATTTTTCCCATAAACTTGATCACCAACTATAGAATGTCCTATGTGGCTCATGTGGACTCGAATTTGGTGCGTTCTACCTGTTTCTAAAGTGCATTTAACGAGGCTTGCTTGTCCTATAACTTTCTCTACTGAGTAATGAGTGATTGCTAATTTGCCCGTTGTTTTTGTAACACACATCATTTCTTTATTACCACGCTTTGGAGCAATGTTAGTTTCTATAGTTCCCTGCTGGGAAGATAATGTTCCCCAAACTACTGCTAAGTATTCCCGCTTTATTTTGCGATTCGATAACAATTCAGACAAAAAACTATGGGCTGCTTCATTTTTTGCAATTACCATTAGCCCACTAGTATCTTTATCGAGTCTATGAACAATTCCTGGTCTTACATTAAGGTGAGCGATAACTGCGTTCAAAAGCGTATCATTGTTTGTCCCAGCACCTGGGTGCACTGTTAATCCACTTTGTTTACTCAGAACTATAATGTCTTCATCTTCATAGACGATATTAAGTTTTATGTCATAATTAGGCTCAATTGATGTGGATATGTCAGGTTGAACGAGATGCACCACATACTCTTCATCTGGTTTTACTATGTAGTCATTATTAATTATCGGTGTGCCAAGTAATTTCACCTGCTCATTTTGTATCAATCTTTGCGCTTTGCTGCGTGATATGTTGCATTTTTCAGCTATATAGGTGTCTAACCTTAATTTCTCTTTATCATTATTAACACTTAAGGTTATTATTGAGTGATCTATCGTGATTTACCCCGCGCCATTTCCCATGCTGCTTGAACATTTGGGTCTGTAAACATTGTTGCACTAGACTCAATTTGCAGATCACCTTGTTTTTTAATATGGCAAATTGTTTGAGAGCCATCTTTCCAGTGGATTGTAACTTTATTATCAAAATCTCGTAATGTTGCCTCAACCTTTTTTTCTTTATTATCTTTTTCTTCCAGCTTAATAGATTCTAATAAATAATATAGAAAGTCACTTGGTTTGCCGTTGATTTTTTCTTTCCATTCATCTGTTTTTTCTTGTTCAGATTTTTTTTGCTCTAACTTTTCCTTCTTTTGCTGCAGCTTATTTTGTTCTGCTTCCAGCTCTAACTTTCTAACTGTGTCACGTAGTTCTTTGACTTTATTTTCTAATACTAATAATTTATTAGTATTATTTCCATTGTTAGCTTCTAAATCAGGCGTACTTGGTTGAGCTTGCTTCTTTTTTATTTCTTCTAATTCATTCCTTACTACGTTTAATTGCTCCTTCAATTCCGTTTTTTCCTCTTCTGTATCCTCTTTTAACTTTTTTAGCATGCTAAGGAACTCGTTATTATTAGACTGCGTAGTTGATTGAAGCCAGCCTACAAAGCGGCTTGGTTCAAATCGTTCAATTTTATCTTCAGCAATTTTAATAGCATTCTCTAACCTAGAAAAAGTACCTTCAATATCTAGTGAATGTGCTTTTTTTGTCAATTCTTTAGTGTTGTTTAAAACTTCTGAAATTTCTGCATGTAGCCAATCTAAATCTTTTTTGATGTCTTCTCTGATTTTTTTTAGGTGATCAAGCGTTTCTTTAATGTTAATATTTGCAGGCTTTAAAAGACTATTATCAAGTAAATCGCAAGCTTTTTTAAGGTTACTGTCAAATGAGTTGCAAAGCGGACTAAGTAGTTTTTTCATTAGAGATATTAGTTCATTTTCCCTTTTACCAAGCTTATTTTCTACTACTGATACAACCATGCCCTTTCCAGACCAGTATGGAAATAGAAGACCTAAAGAACTGTGTTTTCTAATAGTATGATTTTCATGATCCACGCTATTACTTATTAGATTGCTAAGTGTTGATATGATGCATAAAAGAATAGCGACTAATAAAGCTATTAATATTATTGGAGCATTAATGGATTGTGATATTGCTGAAACTACTATAATAGTACCAAATACATATGATCCAGTAAACAAGAGAATCCTATTTCTATTTTCTGCTTCTATATCTTCTAGTATTTCTCTCTGCGTCTTAGAATTTGGTAAAACTATTGAAAGCTTTTTCCTCTTACGATCTAAATTTGTTACAATTTCAATTTTTTTAGCTTCTTGAGCAATCTGGCTGTACTGTTCATCAACTTGATAGTTTCCTATTTTTTTATCTATTTCATTCTCTTTTATTTTTTGTGTATTTATAAAGTTTATAACAGCAGTAAATAAGAGAACTATAAGAGGAATAAAGGCAAGAGGTGCTGGCGTGAACGCAAACCCAGCAATACTTACTGTAACAGGCTGAATAGAAAAGGCAGCAAATGCTATAAGAGTAGCAATGGTACTTGCTATCGATATAGTACCAGAATACTTTCTTATAGAGCTCAAAATTCTACTGGGCTGGTCAGAAAGTTTTCTAAATCCTAAAAAATCAAAATAGTCTTTGAAAGGATCTTTAGTGTCTGTAACCATAACATTTTTCTAGTTTAAACTTATTTAGGTATACATTAACCAAACCTTAAAATCAAGTTTCTTAATTTTTCAACATGTGCCAAGGCCTATTGGAGCGCACTGTATTAATCTTTACGTAACGATTTGTTAACCAAACAGAATGTGTGCCATACGTTTCTAGATCAGCATGTTTAATAATTTTAGCGTTGCAAGCTGAATAGTCGAATTCACTTAATTGAATTATCAGATCAACACTATTACAGTTTCTCAAGATATCTTCTTTTTTATAAGCAAGCAGTACTGATTTATTATTTCCTTTATTATATATACAGCCATACTTTAGTCTTTTATCTGGATTGCTATATTTTGTATGATTCAAAATTTGGTTCTGTCCGTTTTGCTTTGCCCACGTTTTGATAACAAAATTTCTGCTTTTTCTAGTGAGAGAATATAGTAAGTTATCACTCTCCTTTGCAGCAACATTATCAGCATTTATTAGGATGTCGGGGGTTTTATATGCAGCGCTAAAGCAAATACCTAGTACAATAAAAAAAAATCCCAAAAAACGCCAATTTCTTTCCCACAAGCACAGCCACAATAACCCAAATGTTATTATAATAATTGATGAGGCAGGAAAAGTACGAATGGGAATAACCAAATACTGAAGACTAGCGATAGCGTTTGTTATATACAAAATGCTGTCAATTGGGCGCTCTATAAATGGCGCTATAATCCATTCAATACCTAAAGGAATCAATAAGACATAAATTATTCCAAGTGGAATAATAATTAATGTAACTATTGGTATAGCAACTAAATTTGTGATAATGCCACTAATTGAAAAATAATTAAAATTATATATCGTATACGGAACAGTTGCTAAACTTGCTATTACTGAGCTGATCATTATCGACACAAAATATTTCATTATTTTTATTTTGAATAATTTATTAGCATTAATTTGATAACTGGCAACCAGTGCCAAAACAGCAGAAAATGACATCTGAAAGCCTGGCTTTAAAATTGCTTCAGGTTCTATGATAAGTATCACTGCAGCAGCAAACGCAATTGCTATTAACCCTCGATATTTTCTCTCTATCATTATTGCAACGAGTACTAAAATCACCATGATGTAGGCACGCTGAGCAGAAATTTGCATACCGGTAATCAACAAATAAAACGTGGTTGGCAAGATAGTAAGGAATGCAGATATTTTCTTGGTGTTATACTTAAGAGTCAAAGTTTCAGATATTGCGAATAAATTACGAAACACTACAAAAAACAGACCAGCAACGAATGATAAATGCAAACCAGATATGGCAAACAAATGTGCTATACCTGAATCTCGTATCGCGTCCATAGTTTTTTGATCTATGCCATCTTTTTTACCGATCAGTAATGCAGAGATTATATCCGCATGTGGTTTCTTGATATTTTGCTGCAGGTTTTCATAAATGTATTGACGGAAAGATTCTATATATTCTTGAAATTTCCTTGCTTCAGCCTTTTTGTGCAGGACTATTTTGCTTGTTGCAAAGCCTGTTGCACTTATTTTCTGGTAATATGCTATTCTTGCAAAATCGTATGCATACTCCGAGGGCGCAATCTTTAGAGGGAAGAGTTTTGCTGATAATTTTACTTGATCGCCTATTTTAATGCCTTTTTCCACTTTGGTTCTAACTGATATTCTGATGTTATCTAGAGCTCTATCCGGTGTCATTCCAGCGCGTGACGCTGGAATCCATATCTTTTTTTTCTGGATCCCAGTAGGCTTTGTTGCATCGCTCTTCGGATAGTAGGTAACGCACAATAAATTTATGAAGCTATCTCAAATTTAGCCATACCAATATCAGTGAACTTATTGAGCAAATAGCATTTAGTTCCTTCTCTCTATTTGTCTCAGATTTATTCCTAAAACTAAACCCGAATGTTTGTTTCAGTCGCGAGAAAAAACTTTCTATATAAGATCTTTTTCCGTAGTTTGTTTGCCTTTTCCACCTCTTCATTCCATCTTCGCTGCATGATTTTATTAGTCTAATTGCAGCATTTCTCTCAGCCATATAGTCTAACTTTGGATGCTCTGCTGCGTTGTTTTTCGGAGGAATTTTCGTTTTTATACCATATTGATTACACAGCTTATAGAGCTTTTCTCTGTCATATGCCCTATCTGCATATAGTACTTTTATGACATACTGAAAATCGACTTCTTTTAGCAAATCACAAGCTCCATAGTGATCAGCCGTTACTGTATTTTACAGCTATGGCTTTTTTGCTGTTTGTATTCAACATTACATGCAATTTTCTTGTCTGTTCATAGCTGCGATACTTTCTATCTTCGCTATTTTCTTTGCTATGACCAGGAGTGTTGTTGTATATACTAATTCCTGTACTGTCTATAGCAATTTCGATATCTTCCATATTATTTTCTGCAATCATTGATCTTAATATTGAGTTTCTTAAACCTTCTTGATGATTGTGAATAGCTGATAACTTGCAAATTTTTCCCAATTTGCTCAAGGTATCCTGCTATAAACCCAACTGTTTGCCTCAGGCCTATTCTAAATAAACAAGTTATTATGTGCACCAAAATTACAACTTTATCGCTATAAATATTGTTGCCACCTGGTATTTTTGGACCATTCTCGTACCACTTTTCTATGGCTTCGTTGATATAATGAAAAATATTTCCTCTTTTTTCTAGAAATTTGTTATATTCGCTATGGTTACTGACCCTCATTTTTTGTGGCATATTTTTTCTTTCAAGGTTAAATGGCTATTTTATAATGAATTTTGTCAGTAGCCACCAGATTTTTTCAGTTGCTATGCAACAAGGAGAGTAGACCGGCGGAACTTCCCCACCAGTCTCTCGCAGAACTGCACGGAAACCTCTCGGTTTATGCAGCTCCCATTATTTAGCCTTTTGATCCTAACCCAAGTGTCCAGTGATAGAAAATATTTGGAGACCTCTTTCTCACTTTTCCTAGAAATTGCTTTGCTAGTCTTCCGTGATCACGAAGTTTCTTATATTTTGTCCTGACCCATCTTATGAGGTATAGCACTTCTCGCAATAGTCCGAATAGGATAAGATATGTGCTTATGGCTATGGTAGAGCAGTAGCATATTATGATCTGTTCGGATTATTGTAAAAAGAGCTATATCTCTCTATATTTCTGAGAGATGGATACATCTCTGATTTATAAAACCTGCCATAGTACTGAAACCAGCCTCTGACTATTGGATCTATTTTCTTCGATATTTCCTCTAGTGTGGTCCATGTAATCCGATGTATTCTCCATGACTTTATGGTTTTCTTGATCTTCTTCTTGGCTTTGTTACTAATTGCTGGTAGAAATGAGACGAAATAATTCCTCATCTTATTCTTTGCTACTCTAGGTCTAAAAGTATAACCTAGAAAATCAAAGTTCTGTGTAGGAAATTCCTCTCTTCTATCATCATCCTTACAGTACACTATCTGTGTCTTTTCAGGATGTAATTTCAACTTATACTCAGCCAATCTTTCTTCGATCATTACTTTCATAAATTCTGCCTGTTTCTTAGTTCTGCAGTGCACTATCGCATCATCCACATACCTCTCAAATAGTACTGTCGGGTAGTTCTTTTTCATCCATATATCAAACACATGATGCATGAATATATTAGAGATGATTGGGCTAACTGAACCTCCTTGTGGAACTCCTTTATCCCTAACTACCTTACTGCCATCTGCAAGTTGTATAGGGGATTTCATCCACCTTTCAACGTATAGTATGACCCATTTGCAGTCTGTGTGTTTCTTGATAGCCTGCAGTGCTAAATCGTGGTCCAGATTGTCGAAAAATCCAGATATATCAAGATCTACCGTCCAATCATTTTTCCAACATCTCTTCCGTGCTGTGTATACCGCATCCAATGCAGACTTATTTGCTCTATAACCATATGAATCTTCATGAAATTTCGGTTCTACTAACGGTTCAAGATACATTGTAGCGGCTGTTTGCGCTATCCTATCTGATACTGAGGGAACGCATAAAATTCTTTGCCCTCCTCCAGTATTTTTTGGTATTGCTACAGCTTTTACAGGCTCTGGAAAATAACTTCCGGATGACATCCGATTCCATAGTTTGTATAGATTGTCTTTTAGATTTTCCTCAAACTTTGTTATCGAGACCTCATCTACACCTGCTGCACCTTTATTTTTCGATACTTGTTTATAAGCTCTCCAAATAAGTTGCTTCGGTATATCAAAAGACTTTGTTTTATTCATTAACTCCTCCCTTTCGGTTGATAAATAATTAAAACTAAATAACTCAGCCCCTTCGCTCCATTTCCATTACAGAAACTTCTTCGCTACTACGAGCTAATCCGCCCCTGTTTTTCGCATCGGTACTCTCATCCTCAGAGATCAGCTCTTTGGACTTCTCCCTTTTCATCAAAACGACAGGTTCCCGTAGTTCCATGCAATAGCCTAAAATAGATTCACGCCACTTTTATGCCGGACGCCACCCACCCAGTAAACCATACCATACGCGTCAAGTTAAGGAAATAAAGGTATGAAAGAGATAGAATAATAAGGTATAAGTTCTCCCAGATATACTTTTAGTGAGAGAACCAATGAATAAAATAACTTGCTTATCAAAAAAGCTCAAAGAATTTTTTAATGAAAAAGCAGAGAAAATCTCAATTACAACAAGGTTTATAAAAAGAAAGAGAAAGCTAAAAGGTTCATCATTCGTAAAAGCCATGGTCTTGGGTAATATAGGAGTTGATAATTGTAGCGTAGAAACAATGTGTCAATTACTAAACGAGGACTCGATAGATATAACAAAACAAGGTTTGGATTTTAGATTTACTGAAGAAGCAGTGGAATTTATGAAAAGGATGTATAATGAATCTGTGATTCTCTTTAAAAATATCTTGCAAGTTGATTGCAAAATCTTACAGCAATTTAATAGTGTTAAATTATTGGACAGTAGCTATATTACTCTACCTAACAGTATGGAAGAGATGTATAAAGGTTATGGTACTAGCTACAGTGGCTATGAAAGCAATACTAAGTCTGGAATAAAGTTACAATTAGTTTTCGACTACATGAATCAGATAATAGACCAACTTAATTTAACGGAGGGGGTAAGATCAGACCAGGGATATAGGAAACATTTAAGTAATATATTAAGCAATGATTTGCTAATATCTGATCTCGGTTATTTTGTGCCAAGTTCTTTTAAACAAATCAATGAAATAGGAGCTTATTTCATAAGTCGTCGATACCAACATATATGATGTAGAAACAAATCAAAAAATGGAGTTATTAGAATGTTGAGAGGATAAGTTATTTTTAGAAAACGAGGTATTGTTAGGAAAAGAAGCAAAAATTAGAGTAAGAATTATATGTCAGAAACTAACTGAAGAACAGTCTATGGGCAGAAGAAGGAAAGCTAATAGATTAGCAAGATCGCAGATCCTCTAAAAGAAATCAAAAATTGTTGAACTGGTCAATATTTATAACTAATGTTCCAGAAAATAAAATTAGTGCTGAGCAAGTATTAACGATTTACAGAGTAAGGTGGCAAATTGAGTTATTATTTAAATTGTATAAAAGCCATATCAGGCTTGATAAGCTAAAAGGAAAGCCATGCAGAGTATTATGTGAACTATATGCTAAATTGTGCGCAATTCTTATATTTCACGGCATAGTTGGTTGCACAGAAGTGAAAAAGAATACAGAACTTAGCTTAACAAAGGCATTTATTGAGCTAAAAAGGCGGGTTAGAGAGTTATTTTTAGTATTAACCAAAATTAATAGTTTAAAAGCATTTCTTAAAAAACTCACTATAACTTGGTCGCGATTTTCATTAAAAGACAAACGTAGAAGGGCTAGAGTATCCACTTTAACCTCTCTAAATTTGCTCACAATCTCTTAACTTGACGCGTATGCCCAGTAAACAAGCTCCCGGTAGATTTATCCCAGATTAACGACTACCCCCTGGTTTTGACGTCGTCTCTACGCTTTCGACACTTCATCAGTGGTTCACTTGCGTTCGTCTCTCTATTTCACACATGACACATAATTGTGCCTTTTCCATAACGCTCACTACCTTAGCTCTTTACCAAAGCAGCTTATGGCTGTTTGAAGTCTGCTCTTGCAAACCGGCTCCGAGGGGCCCACCCTCATCTATTGCACAGCTTCAACACTTCCCGTGTTTCTACGGCGCACAGCCATCCCAGTATCAAGTACTGGGATGACAAAAGGGGGCGCTGGGATGACAGGAGAGGATTTTGAGATAGTAGGGGATTTTTCAACAGAAAGCAGAAATTGTTTATATGAGCCCCTGTCGTTAATATCCTTCACTGTGGCAACGATATCTTTTACATATCTCTCTTTATCAAGAATTTGAGTATCAACTAAAGCTGTTCTTAATTTACTAGCTGTAAATCCTATGAGCACTGCAATTAAAGCGATACACAATATCGCGTACCTTTTATACAATATTGCAATCAAAATTAGTGTGGGTAAAAGCAAAAGAAAAATAGATATGCAGCTTGGTTCAAAACTTAGGGAAAAATAGGTTAGAATTCCTACACACTGAAAAACAGGAAACCACAGTATCAAGTTATATTGTTCATTGCGCAGATTGTTACGTATATAACTAACTATTATGTCAAGAAAAGTTAATAAGTGTGTCGATATTTGCATGTGGTGAAATTTTATTTTTCTTTTTTCATTATTTGTATATATAATAACTAAATAAGCAACGACGCGGGATGGAGCAGCTCGGTAGCTCGTCAGGCTCATAACCTGAAGGTCGTAGGTTCAAATCCTACTCCCGCAACCATTTTTAAGGATATAGTTGTTCCACTTTCCAATCGCTTCCCTCAACAAGAGT
This sequence comes from Wolbachia endosymbiont (group A) of Pherbina coryleti, assembly GCF_964026875.1. Taxonomy (NCBI): domain Bacteria; kingdom Pseudomonadati; phylum Pseudomonadota; class Alphaproteobacteria; order Rickettsiales; family Anaplasmataceae; genus Wolbachia; species Wolbachia endosymbiont (group A) of Pherbina coryleti. The sequence goes on along the minus strand of NZ_OZ034706.1, from coordinate 132,111 downwards.
GTATCTAAATCTAATATGCTTCCTATATTCACCTTCTTGCCAAAATTCAATTACTTTTGGGATTACGCAAAATCCCACCCAAAAATCAGGACGAGAAACTTGTGTATTGTGAAATTCTTTTTCCTTCAATTTTATAGCTTGCTCAAAATCTTGCCAATCTTTCAGAATGCTCGATTGTTTTGAGCACCATGCGCTAATTTGACTACCCAGCGCTCGAGAAGAGAAGTATTTGTCAGTTCTTTCATCGTTTAGAAGTTTAACCTCTCCTTCAATTCGCACTTGCCTAGCAAATTCTATCCAATGAAACACTAACGCAGCTTTGGGGTTCTCAGTCAATTCTTTCCCTTTTTTACTGTTTACGTTAGTGAAAAACACAAAACCTTCTTTGCTATATTCCTTTAGTAATACCACTCTTGCAGATGGAATACAGTCTTTGCTACAAGTTGCTAGCGTCATTGCAGTTGGTTGTTCACACGGAGAATTAAGTACTGCTTTGTACCACTTTGAAAACAAATCAAATGGATCTTTTTCAAGTGAAAATATCATATCAAAAAATAAAATCTTAATTCTGGCACGCGTTGCAAAAATAAGTGCTACGGCCATTTTGTCGTATAAGTGTTATGATATTATTGCAAATCTTGCAAGGTTTTTGAACTTTACCATATACGTAAAAGTTATTTTGAAAGTATCCAGCAGATCCAGATGGCTGTGCATAATCTTTCAGTGTTGAACCGCCTGCAGCAATTGCATCACTCAGAGTATTTTTTATTTCAGCAGCAAGTTTTTTGCACTCTCTATAGGTCAAGTTTTTTGCTGACCTGAGTGGTGATATACAGGCTCTAAACAAGCTCTCAGAAGCATATATGTTGCCTACGCCAACTATTGATTTATTGTCCATTAACGCTGATTTGATATTCACTTTTTTGTTTTTCAGCAACTCCTGTAAATAGTCTCCACTGAATTCATCCGTGAGGGGCTCTATTCCAAAATCGCTAAAAAAATCCGTTTCTTGTTCTTTATTTAAAACGATAACTAATCCAAATCTTCTTGGGTCATTAAAAATTATTGAAGTATTGTCAGAAAATAAAAATACCACGTGATCATGCTTATTCCGCATTTGATCGTGGTCAGCATATATAAGCTTTCCGCTCATGCCAAGATGTATGATTACAGCCACACTACCATCTGTATTCCAGATGGTATACTTACCTCTACGCTTGATGTTGCGTATGACTTTGCCCTTTAGCATATCATCAATATTTTTTGTTATTGGGGCACGTAAATTCCAATTATTCACTATAACATTACTGATTTGCTTGTTTTTAATTTTATCAAGCAAAAAATTAGAGATTACTTCCACTTCCGGTAGTTCTGGCATGATACCTCCTTCAAAACTTAAGTTTCTGATGGTAATTTTGTCGTTCTCAAATACATTCGAGTATTCTGCGGTGCTTTCTCCTAAAAATTCCTCACCACAAACGAGTTTTGAAAGGGTTCTCTGTCTACTCTGTTGCTGCTTTTTTCTTTTCAAAATATTTTGCTTTAAAGCTTTCGCTAATCTTTTTTTCTCCTCTTCTTTTTCCTTATTCTTTTTTGTGTTATTCATTATCATAATATATAAACTTGCCGTTGTAGCTCAGGTGGTAGAGTACGTCATTGGTAATGACGAGGTCCCAAGTTCGAGTCTTGGTAACGGCACACTGATTATACTTATAATATTGCATAACTTGTAAGCAAGGCTTAGAAGAAAGTTACAGAGGTAAGTTGTCATGCTTTTTCCATATCCTTTCTACCTTCTTGTTTTTGAGTAGCTCTAATGCTTTACAAAAGTGATACCTTGTTTTACTTGGCACTATAATGTCATCAATGTATCCATATGATGCAGCAAAAAATGGGTTAGCAAATTTTTCTTTATATTCTTTAATTAACGTTTGCTGATCTTTTTCGTGTCGAAATATAATCTCAACTGCACTTTCAGGGCCCATCACAGCTATTTCAGCAGTTGGCCAGGCATAATTTATATCACCTTTTAGATGTTTCGAATTCATAACAATGTATGCACCACCATACGCTTTTCTAGTGATAAGGCTAATTTTCGGCACGGTCGCTTCAGCGTAAGCGTAAAGCAGTTTCGCTCCGTGTTGTATTATATTATTGTATTCTTGATTTGTACCCGGCAAAAATCCTGGAACATCAATAAGTGTGATGATCGGAATGTTAAATGCGTCACAAAACCTTACAAACCTCGCAGCTTTTCTTGAAGAATCAATATCCAAACATCCTGCAAGGTGCATAGGTTGATTTGCAACAATACCGACAGTATTTCCTCCAATTCTACCAAAACCAGTTATGATATTACGAGCAAAATCAGGTTTCAGTTCAAAGAAATTCCTTTCATCACAAACTTTTTCAATGAGTTCATACATATCATAAGGAGTATTAGGATTGGTAGGAATTAGAGTGTTTAAGGATTCATCAATGTCGTCAACATCATTACAGATTGGTGCAGATTTTGGTGATTCTTGATTATTTGCTGGTAAGAAAGTAAAGAATTTACGCATTTTTAGCAGCATTTCAACATCATTATTGAATGCAAAATCCGCTACTCCTGTTTTGCTTGTATGAATTTTTGCTCCACCGAGGTCTTCGAAACTTACATCTTCGTAGGTAACCTTTTTTACTACATCTGGCCCGGTTATAAACATATATGAACTGTTTTTCACCATGAAAGTAAAGTCAGTTAATGCTGGGGAATAAACTGCACCTCCTGCACATGGGCCCATAATTAAAGAAATTTGTGGTATAACACCTGATGCATTTACGTTTCTTTGAAAAATTTCTCCATAACCAGCAAGGGAATTTACTCCTTCCTGAATTCTGGCTCCACCAGAGTCATTTAGTCCGATAATTGGAACCCTGGCATTAATTGCCATATCCATAATTTTGCATATTTTTTTTGCATGTGACGCACCAAGTGATCCACCAAAGACAGTAAAATCCTGAGAATAAACAAAAACTTTTCTGCCATAAATAGTACCATGACCAATCACTACCCCATCACCTAAAAAATTAGCATTTTGCATGCCAAAATCATTTGCATGATGTTTTACGAATTTATCGTATTCTGCAAAAGAACTTTCATCGAGCAATATACTGAGCCTTTCTCTAGCAGTTAATTTCCCTTTTTCATGTTGTTTGGTAATCCTGTCAGAACCGCCTCCTTTTTCAGCTTCTAGTGCTTTGGTTTTTAGATTTTCTAGTATTTTAAAGTCTTGCATACAATAAAGTAGTTTTCAAATTAGTTGTAGACTTTATTAAGTTTACAAACCCTACTAACTATACACATACACTATTGCTATATGCAACAATGTATGTATGATAATTGTTAATGCTCTGGTGATTCATGGTCACTACTTTGAAAATGTTGCGATGTGTCAACACTTTTCATATTAGAAAGAGGTGGACTAACTGCACTGCTTTTCGTTTGTGCAAAACTTTTAGCAGCTTCAACAACCTTGCTTATACGAGGTTCTTTTTCTAGCTCTTTTAGGTACTTTGAGAAGATTTCACAACTTTTGTCATCCATATGTACCATTATTTTACCAAAACTTTCAGCTTTTTCAGAAGATAAAATCATTTCGATCTTTTCATCGCCTACCCTAAAGGTCATTTTTACTTTGCCTTGCATATCATGATATTGCCAGCTTTTTATTCAGATTAGATTATCTCCTTCTCCTATTCGCAATGCACCATATTCTAAGTCCTTAAATTCCGGGGAGTTCATAAATTTTGCAGGAGTGATCACACTTTTTTCTGGACACTGTACATAATAAAATTTATTATCTCTTTCTACTACAATTTCTTTTTTTTTGTCATTTTCAATACTATCACTTACAATTTGTTTTAGACGTGACAAATATTCGCCGCGTTCTTTCAGTATATCTTCTGGCAATAATCTCCGAACTTCTTGGCTCACATCAGTGCCTGTTGAAACTAGATTAAACATTTCTAACATAAGAGGCCGTAGTTTTTCTTTTCCAGTCTCAGTAACATTTTTATCTTGCTCCATGAGGTGGTATAAGATCAGTATCGAATAATCTATTATTGATGACTTTTTTCTCCTTGGAATACATCAACACTAAACATGACCTTGTGCTTTTTTGCATCGTCTATAGATTTTTGAAGTCTCTTTGCTATGTTTTCGATAGCTTCATCATTAGGTAAGTGTTCAGGCAATGGCGTCAACTTAAGGAAAAATATCAGCGATAGTGTATAAAATTTCTCTCTAAATTTTTTATCATTAAATTATCCAAAGAGTGCAAGGGACAGCACTTTTGTTTCTGTTTTATTTCAACAAAGAAGTCTAAAATGTGTCCTTTTTAGGTGAAATATGCAAAAAGGAAAAAACCTTATTCTACAAATTAAAAATATAATATACTCGAAAACTTTTCAGAAAATCCATTGTGTTGAGTTTTACACGAACAAGCTTTTTCGACAGTATTTTCTATGATTTTAAAGTTAGTTAAAAAAAGTTTGGGAATAGAATGTGAACTTATGGAGCCATTGACATGTACCCTCAAAGCAAGCTTTTTCTAAAGCAAGGTATAAGATTTGCCATACAGGCTTTCAAGAATTTAAGCATCCAAACAGCCTATCAGGATGAACCTGAGTTGGAGAGGCTATAGACTTATTGCAGCAGATGGTTCTGGTATGAGATTACCCAGCTCTGGGGAAATTGTATCCGAGTTTGAACCAAATGGAACAACAGGCACCATTGGCAATTTGTTTGTTGATTTGTGTACTTCATTGATTTGCAGTGCTCGTCTTGCAGCTTGGAATATAGGTGAACAAACGTTGGCGGCAGAGCAATTACCCGAAGTTATCACTCAAATGCGTTTATTAAATCAAGAGAAATTATTATTTATCTATGATCGTCTTCAGTAAAATTCATTCAGCAGCATTATGATTTGGAAGTAGATTTTATTTTTTGCTTGCAAAAAAGAAATTATAGTAAGCTATGGGAACGCTGGCGAATTAGATTTTGATTTTATATTAGAAAATGAAAAGCTAAAAAATAAAATGAAAGGACAGAAAGTAAGAGTTATAGTGCTGACATTAGCCAACTGAGAAACAGAGTTTTTGACCGAGAATTTGGAGCAAAGCTTATGTGTTAAGGTGGCACATAGAGGAGTGCTATAAACGACTCAAAGTAGGAGCAGAGTTAGAGAATTTTTCTGGAGAGGCTGTATTACAAGAATTTTGGGCAAACTTGGTCATGTGCAATATATTATCGCTTCATATATGTGATGCACAAGGGCCTTGGAACCCAGATCAAATTACTGAGTATCGTTTAAATTTTTCAGTTTTATTTGGTGTAATGAGGCAGAAACTCTATCAGGTACTTATTGCGCCAAAAAACTTTCAAGCCCTTTTTAAGTATACGCGCTAAAGTTAAAATCCGACCGGGACAGCCGCAATAAAGTAGATAAGCCTAAACGCCATCATGTCTTTAGGAGAGTTTGCTAATGAAAGTTCTTAAGTTGACGTCATTGACTGTTCCGATTCGTTATATGACATAAGAGCATCATATATTTCATGCAATGTATTTGAGATGTTTTTTTCCATATGTTGATTAATATGCCCATATATTGTCGTCTCTTCCGAACACTCTGTATCTTTATGTATATGATTTTGTTGCTTTAATTCTTCTCTATCTACACTCTCTATTTGCTCTGACACTAGCATAACTACCTCATATTTTACATAACGAAATAAAAAAATTCTAACTGTAGTATGCTTATATAATCTACGAAGTCAATAGTTAAATTGAAAAGTTTCGGTTATAATTTACTTCATATAGAACATGCCCTTGAATTATGCTAAAAATCGCCATAGTAGGCCTACCAAATGCTGGAAAATCGACCCTATTCAACAGATTAGTAGGAAGAAAAGCAGCAGTAGTGAGTAACATTCCAGGAGTGACAAGGGATAGGCGAGAGGGAATGGGGAGAATTAGCGATTTGGAGTTTAAAGTTATAGATACAGGAGGATGGAACGACCAAACTAGTTTTTCACTGCAAGTTATTGAGCAAATAGAGTTTTCTTTATCCAGTTCAAACATAATTTTCTTTCTTGTTGACGCAAAAGTGCAAAATGAGCGAAATAAAGAGTTTGCAAAGTGGCTGAAGAGAAAAATAAATAAACCTGTGATACTGATAGCAAATAAATGCGAGAGTCATAAATCCGAAAATGTTGATTATTTGCAGTTTTTTGATTTTCTTGGCCCGGTGTATATCTCTGCCGAGCATAATCTTGGCATGGTTGATCTTTATGATGCATTAGCTGGTGTTATTGAAAATTTTAACGAGAACACTGAGTTACCTAACAATGAACTGAGTAGGCTGAGGATCGCGATCATCGGCCGTCCGAATGTTGGAAAATCAACTTTTTTAAATGGTTTACTTGCAGAAAACAGACTAATAACAAGTTCAGAGCCAGGTACCACACGTGATTCTGTGGATATTACATATGATCATGATGGAGAGTTAATTACTCTAATTGACACTGCCGGAATCCGCAGAAAGGCGAATGTTGTAGATGGCTTAGAATCAAGATTTGTTGAGAAAAGCATGGAATCAATCAAGCGCTCTCATGTGGTAGTTTTAATGCTAGACTCCCTAGTTGGTATTGAGCAGCAGGATTTATCAATTGGTGAAGCTGCAATTAAGGGAGGGAAAGGGATTATTGTTGTTTTAAATAAGTGGGATTTAATAGGTAAGGATGACAGAAGCAGGTTAATAAAATTTGTCAAACAACAGGAAGTAACCAGGTTATTCTTGGAAGTGCCAACTATAACAATTTCTGCGTTAAAAGGCATGCGCTGCGGTGATGTGATAGATAAGTGTCTTGAAGTGAGTGAATCCTTGAACAAGAAGATCAGCACTGCAAAACTGAATAAGTGGCTCATAGATGCTGTAGGAAAACATTCTCACCCTCTTGTAAAAGGCAAAGCAGTTAAAATGAAGTATATCGCTCAAATTGGTACTAAACCTCCAGCTTTTTCTTTGATATGTAACATACCTGAAAGTGTTGATGAAAGTTACAAACGCTATTTAATTAACGATCTCAGAAAAAATTTCTTTGCAGACGGTGTGCCAGTTAGATTGCTTTTGAAAAAAAATAAAAATCCCTATGTAAAATGAATACTCTGCTTTATACTTTCAGGGATAATTTACTTAAAGTTATGTGTAATAATTCCAGAATTCCTGCAATCTTTCTGCTGTCGAGTGCCGCTGCTCTAATTTTTGCATATGTGCTAGAATATTTTTTCAACATGCTGCCATGCAAGTTATGTACATACGAGCGAATAGTTTACTATATCGCCGGATTACTTGCAGTAGCGTGCATGCTTAAAGACAACAAAATTCTAATCTATGCAATGTTTTGCAGCTACCTCATAGGTGCAGTAATATCTTTTTATCATATAGGTCTTGAACTCCACTTATTTCATGATGTTTTAGGTTGTACAGAGCAAGCAAGTGGTAACGTTAGTATAGAAGAGCTCAGAAATAATCTACTAAATCCTAATTACTCTCCATCTTGTGACAGACCTCATTACGTTCTAGGTGTTTCCTTAGCAACATGGAATCTAATTTATCTCATAGTAGCTCTGTTCGTATCAGGTAAGGTGTATTGTGGAGAAAGAAAGAAATCTAAATAATTTAAGGTACAGCAACAATCAGTTCTTGCAACAGGCAATTAGAGTAGATCACGCTGGAGAATATGGAGCTATTTGCATTTATTCTGGTCAAAAATTTATTCTTAAGAAATCTTCTATAATCAATGAAATAATTGAAATGGAAGAGCAGGAAAAAAAGCATTTTCACTATTTTAATGAGAAAATCAAAGAGCAAAAAGTTCGTCCTACTGTTTTGTTGCCTGTTTGGCGTGTTTTAGGAGTGTCGCTTGGCGTTGCAACTGCCATTATGGGCAAAAAAGCTGCTATGGCTTGCACTGCTGCAGTTGAAGAAGTTATCGGGGAGCACTACAAAGAGCAAGTTTCACATTTAGAAGATGGGGAATTAAGAGAAACTATAAGTAAATTTCGCGACGAGGAGTTAGAGCACAAAGATATTGCAATTCAGCACAATGCTGAAAGCGCATTTGGCTACAACATTTTATCATCATTCATAAAAACAGGCTGCAAAACTGCTATTTACTTGTCTAAGTTAATTTAACTAAGCAACTTTCTTAAAGTGTTTTAAATGTTCTGATAACAACAGAAACCAGGAAGGAATTCAAGTGTAACAATTATTTTATAACTATATTTACATATCACCATTATTAATAAATAATTAGTATTTGTAAATTAAATACATCTAAAGTATAGACTGCAAAGGAGGCAAAAGTGCGTTTTAATTTAGAAGAGGGAAATGCTCTTATGTAATACCTGCCACAGGTTCACAACTGTACGAACATTCATTTTTGAAGGTAAATTGCACAGCAAATGGTGTCATTCCAGTCTGGAATCTAGAAATTTTGCTTATAACTGAGCTGATAAGCTAAAGGTAATTGTCTTACACTAAAACAAACGTTTTTAATTAAGTTGCATAGAACCAGTGTCTGGGCACTGGGATGACACCCCACTGGTGGTCCAAACTACAACGTTCGTACAGTTGTGGATTCCAGACTGGGATGACACCCTACTGATGGGCCCAAATCACAATGTTCGTACAGTTGTGGGTCAGGCTATAGGATGACAGAAGTTGACTTTATTAGCTATAGGTGGTATGACACTTAGTCAATTTAAGTAAGCAGATGATCTTAGCTACAAAAATATTTTTTACCTCATTTGTTTTTGGGTTTATTCTTTTTCCCTATTTTATAAAGCTTCTAAAAAAAATAAGCAAAGATGGGCAACCAATTAGATCATGTGGACCAGAAAGTCATTTAATAACAAAAAAGAATGTACCACCTATGGGTGGAATAATAATACTGATTTCTTCTTTATTACCAATTTTACTCTGGGCTCAGTTAACACCAGAAATTTTGCTGCTGATATTGATAACTCTATTTTTTGCTCTACTTGGATTTATTGATGATTATTTAAAATTGAAGACAAATCACTATCGAGGTTTAAGTGCAAAAACCAAAATACTTATTCAGTTTATTGTTGCTCTGGTTGGTGTGTTTATACTTAAGCTATACTCTGCTGAAGGTTTTACAAAAACGTCCCTATTTAAAGGAGTAATAATAGATTTTGGCTATCTATATGTTCCGTTTGCTGCGTTTGTAATTGTCGGCTCTTCTAATGCTGTGAATCTCACAGATGGTTTGGATGGCCTTGCTGCAACTCAAGTCATCACTTCCTTTGCTTTTTTGGGGCTAATTGCATACATAACTCAAGCAGATATGAATATTGCTTTATTCTGCATTGCATTTATAGGAGCTATTCTAAGTTTCTTGTGGTTTAACACACATCCAGCAAAAATATTTATGGGTGATGTTGGTAGCTTGTCGGTAGGCGCAGCTTTAGGGTTAACTAGTGTCCTAATTAAAAGAGAGATGCTTTTTGCCGTTATTGGAATAATCTTTGTAATAGAGACTCTATCTGTGATTATTCAGATATCATATTTTAAATATACAAAGTTTAAATATGGAAAAGGAGAAAGAGTTTTTCTTATGGCACCAATACATCATCACTTTGAAAAGAAGGGATGGTCAGAAAATGTAATCGTTATAAAATTTTGGATAATTTCTATTATCTGTTCAGTTTTTACTATAACTTTCTTATTATAAAAACCTATGAAATACCCAGACTTTACATTAGAAAATAAATTATCAGGAGTGATAGCAGGAGTGGATGAAGTTGGAAGAGGTCCGCTAGCTGGTCCAGTAATATCCGCAGCCGTAGTGTTTATTGATAGAAATACAATTATTGATGGAATCAACGACTCGAAAAAGTTGACTCCTCAATGTAGGCAAGTCCTATATGAAAAAATAACATCCGTTGCAAAATTTGGTATAGGAATGGCAAGCGTAGAAGAAATAAATTCATACAATATCTTGCAAACAACAAAACTTTCAATGAAACGTGCGTTGATAGACTTGGACCTAGAGTTAGATTATGTGCTAGTTGATGGTAATCAACCACCTGAAGTGAAATGGCAAGTGAAATCCATAGTAAATGGTGATAATTTGAGTACATCAATTGCAGCAGCTTCAATCGTTGCAAAAGTTACGAGAGATCGGCTTATGCAAGAATTGCACAATAAGCATCCTGAATATAATTGGTATAAAAATAAAGGATATGGGACAAAAGAGCACCTTAACGCTATTGGCCTTTATGGAATTACAGAACATCATAGAAAAAACTTTGCACCCATATCTCGGGCATTATAGCCTTTAGATAGTAATCACTTACCTTTTTTGAAAGGCATGTTTTCATTAAATAGGCAAACTGTACTCGATCCATTCCTTAAGGTAAACACTGAACTTACCCTTTCGATTATCAGATAGTTGTCAACTGTACGGAAATTTACTAAAGACTCATATCCTGCAGAATCAACCATAAAAACTGCCGGGAAATCAGAGTTTATTTTATTGAATTGTAGATATGTAAATTTTCCATCATCAAAAACCTTGATTGGTATTATTGACTGACTGCCTTTAACGTGCGAGATGGAATAATTAAAATTTAAACCCTTCTTTACAACTTCAATATCGTTTATATCAGGAATAATGGTATGACTAGCTTGTTCGAGGATATCACCGTTATTTGTTGTGTAAATCTCATCACTGCTAAATAGTGGATAAAGAAACCTTACTTCATATGCTAATCTTGGATCATCTAGTCCAGTTGCTTCTTCAGCATGAAGTTCAAAGTAATAAACTCTTTTATTGGTAATTATAGTTGCGTTAGTATCGGCAATATCATCTATAGGCTTAATAAACAATCTGTTACCTTGAGGAAGGAGTTGCCAACCAGTTGAATCACCCATTGAAAGGTTTTGTATTACTTCCCCTGGTTCAAACAATATACTGGACTGATAACCATAAAAACCCGTATACTTATGTATAGCCTGTGGGTTATAATTTATTACCTTTATGTGATTATCTCCAGCTATTGAACGTGGCTCCTGTTTTGCAAGTGCATCACTACCACAGAGGAACAATAGTACGGCAAACAGTAAACCAATCATAATATCAAAATAAATTAATCTTCATTTTATCATTGATAGACATGTACTGCAACTGTTAAGGCACTTTCTATACTATAAACCCCAAAGCAAGCGGTAGAAAAGGCAAGAAATAAGGCAAACTCCTTAAATACTTTAGAACTACAGGAGGCTTCATCTGAATGGGTACACTTGGAATCCTGCCATTTTCACTTTGTAAACATACCAATAATTTTGTCCATTATTCCACCCATATTTGCTTCAGCTTGAGTATACTCTATTTTACCACCGTGCAAGATTAGTTTAATATCTGATCCAGGTAATATATTAACAAATTTACTACCAACAACTCCACTGCTAGTGATCAGAGCTGAACTATCAATTGGCAATTTTATGTCTCTGCTTATACACATGTCGATTCGTGCTACGTAGGTAGCTTTGTCAAGTGATACACCAGTTATGCTTCCAACGTCCACACCAGAGATCTTGACACTATCACCAACTCCTATACCGTTAGCGTTAGCAAAAAGACCATATATTTTATTGCAATCCTTATAGTTTTTCTTTATGTAAGATAGCTTATCAATAGCAAAGAAAATCAGAAAAATAGTGAAAATTAATACAAATAATCCAGCGGTTATTTCAAGTATATTTGACCTTCGCATCTTTAGTTATCAGGACTCCAGCTTTTATAGTAATTTTTCACTTTTTGGTTTGGATAGTATGCACCTTTTGTACCCGTTAAATTAGGAGTATGTTTTACTTTTCTTTTTTTATTATTAACTGGTACTACATTATCAGTATAGTGAAGCCATATATGCCATTCCGGAGGCACTGTTGTAGGTTCAGAGACACTGCTATACATAACCCACCTTTTTCCTTTACTTGATTCATAGTAAGAATTTCCATTTTCATCTCTTCCTACAAATTTATCTTCTCTTCGTAATAGGCGTTTTATTGCGTTACAAATTTTAGATAACATAAGGGTATTAAAACAAAAAGTATTATATATACTAATACTTTAACGATATATTAACAACAATTTAATGCAATTACCAATTTTACAAGTTATTATCCCAATAATTGCATCAATGTTTTGCTTTCTTGCCAAGAAACACAAGGTATCTTGGTTTATTTCTTTTATTGCAACAACAATCACTCTTATCATTTCATCAATACTACTCATTAAAACATATAAAGGCGAAATTATAACTTATCACCTTGGGGATTGGGCTCCCCCGTACGGCATAGAGTTAAGAATCGACGTGTTGAACTCCTTGATTCTAACTTTGGTGAATTTTATAGCGCTGATTAGCGTGCTTTATAGCTTTTATATTAACGAAAAAGAAATTAGCAAAAACAAAATCACTGGTTTTTACTCTCTATTTCTACTGTGCTTAAGCGGACTGTTCGGGATTCTAGTAACAAACGACATATTTAACCTTTACGTTTTCTTGGAAATTTCATCTCTTTCTTCTTATGTATTAGTTTCAATGGGAAGGGATAAAAAAGCCTTGGTTGCAGCATTTGAATATCTAATTAGTGGAACAATAGGTGCAACATTTTATTTATTTGGCATCGGGCTCTTGTATTCAATGACTGGAACGCTCAATATGTCTGACATGGCTGAAAGAATAGTTCCATTATACGATAACAACATCATAAAACTTGGCACGTTGTTCATTTTTGTTGGTCTCTCAATCAAAATGGCACTGTTTCCATTAAGCAGGTGGCTGGTTAATGCATATAGTGAGGCGCCAAGTTTCATTAGCATATTCTTTTCAGGCACAGTGACAAAAGTGATGATATATGTTTTCATCAGAATCTTTTATACTGTTTTTCATCAAAATTTTTTCTTGTTTAAGCCGCTACTGGACAATGTGATAATTATCCTCGCACTTTGCGCTATTGTATTTGGGTCGATATTTGCAATAACCGCAAAAGACATAAAAAGACTGCTTGCTCACTCTAGTATTAGCCAAATTGGTTATATAATTTTAGCACTGAGTTTTAACTCAAAAACAGGTGTATTTGCAGCAATTCTTCACATAGTAAACCACAGCATAATAAAAACATCTTTATTTATGGCTGCAGGATGTATTTCTTACAAATTTGATACAACAAAAATAGAGAATTTATCGGGACTCAAGAAATCAATGCCTTATACAGCACTTGCGTTCACTCTACTCAGTTTAGCATTAATCGGTGTGCCTTTAACAAATGGCTTTGTAAGCAAGTGGTATATAATGAAAGCAATTATCGAATCTCGCGCGTGGATTTCCCTGATAGCTTTTGCTGCCGGTTCTTTTCTTGCACTAATATACATGTGGAAGATGGTAGAGAAAATGTATTTTGAAAATGATGCAACGTCACGCACTAGAATGACACTAGGCAAAATTAATGATGTGCCATTTCCTATGCTTTTCTGTCTATTGTTTATGGCAGCTTTAACAGTAGTAACTGGAATATATAGCACTCCAATTCGGTTAGTAGTTGAGAAGTTGGTTTTTTGATTTTTATCTTTGTTTCATATTTTACTATACTTTAAGGTTATAAGGTCTTTATTGTGGGTAGGCTGAAGAAGATTCATTGGTTATTAGTCATTAACGTGATAGCGCTGTTTTGCGTTGGCATTGTTGTTCAATACTCTTCTGCTGGAGGAAAGTGGGTGCCATTTGCGATTCACCAACTGGTCATATTTTCCTTCTTTTTCCTACTCGCTATAGCTATGTCATTCATAGAGCTAGATTTTTATTTGAAGTACGCCTACTTTTTTTATATAGCAGCAGCGATTTCACTATTAGCAGTAAATTTTTTTGGCTCACACATAATGGGTGCAACAAGGTGGATAAGAATTGGATCAATTAGTTTGCAACCATCAGAATTTGCAAAAGTAGGCTTAATACTTGCGCTTGCTCGCTATTTTGATAAGCAGAGTATGTATAAAATGATGGAATTTAAAAGATTGCTTAAGGCACTTATAATTATTTTCTTACCCGTGTTCTTGGTGTTAAAGCAACCTAATTTAGGCACAGCTATGATAATGTTATTTATAGGGATATCAATTATATTCACAACAATAATAAAAAGATCTCATTCAGTAATATGTGGAACTCTTGGCATTTTTGCAGTACCGGCTATTTGGCCTTTTTTACGTCTTTATCACAAGCAAAGGATATTGTCATTTTTGGATTCATCAGTGGATCCACTTGGAATAGGTTATAATGCGCAGCAATCTCAAATAGCTATTGGTTCAGGAGGTTTGCTTGGTAAGGGCTTTGTTAACGGAAGTCAAACTCAACTTGGATTTTTGCCGGAGAAACGTACAGATTTTGCTTTTGCAGTGCTGAGTGAGGAATGGGGCTTTTTAGGTAGCATGGCTTTAATTTTGCTTTATACCTCATTACTTGGAGTAATTTTCTCTATCGCTTATAGGTCGAAAAATTATTTTTCTAAGTCGGTATCTATCGGCATTTTCGCCTTTTTTAGCGCTCATTTTTTTGTAAACATTGGAATGTCAATAGGCCTCTTGCCTGTGATAGGCGATCCACTGCCATTTCTTTCCTATGGAGGAAGTACAACTGCTGCAAGCTTGATATGCATAGGATTATTGCTGGCAATAAAAGCAGATGAACAACAAAATGCTTGTATTTTACCTATGCTAAAGTAAAATTAAACTTTACTTAATAGTTTTTATGCTAGATGAAATGCGTGAGGAATGTGGGGTATTTGGCATAAGTTGCAACCAAAGTGCTGCTTTTAACTCTATACTTGCTCTCCACGCTTTGCAGCATAGAGGTCAAGAGTCTTTTGGCGTAGTAACCAGTAACAACGATAAGCTGCACTCTTATCACTTTCAAGGTCAAGTGAGCAGCGTATTTGATGATATAGATGAAATAAAGAAATCCTTACCTGGAGATTGTGCAATAGGTCACGTTCGATACTCAACAAGTGGTAATAAGTTTGGAGTGCAGCCCATGCTTGGCAAAAGTGGCAAATTTGGGGATTTTGCCATAGCACATAATGGTAATTTAATTAATATTTCTCCAATACGCGAACAATTAATTAAACAAGAGTGCGTTTTTCAGTCAGATATTGATACAGAAGTAGTAGTGCATCTGACAGCAAGCGGTGAAAAAGATAGCTTCTTAGAGAGTTTTATATATGCATTAAAGCAAATACAAGGTGCTTATTCTTTTGTGGCAATCAATCAAGAAGTAGTTATTGGAGTACGTGATCCGTCTGGAATCAGGCCTCTTGTTTTAGGGAAGTTAAACGGTTCTTATGTTCTTGCATCTGAAACTTGTGCTCTTGATATAGTAAATGCAGAGTTTGTTAGAGAAATAGAACCAGGTGAGTTAGTCACCATTGATCGAAATGGTAATCTAGCTTCAGCATTTCCTTTCCCACAGCAAAAATCAAGTTTTTGTATTTTTGAATACGTTTATTTTTCAAGACCAGACAGCATAATGGAGAATAGGTCCATATATGATATAAGAAAAGAAATAGGAAGAATACTTGCAGAAGAGAGCCCACCAAAAAACAATATGGATATGGTTGTACCAATACCTGATTCTGGAATACCTGCAGCTATTGGATATGCAAAGCATTCAGGGTTACCTATGGAACTGGGAATAATTCGTAATCATTACATAGGAAGAACTTTTATACAACCAACCGCTGAAGTACGTAAAGTTAGAATAAAATTAAAATTCAATGCTAATAAGCACATTTTGAAAGGTAAAAACATAATTTTAATAGATGATAGTATAGTGCGTGGTAGTACGTTAACAAATATAATAGTTATGTTAAAGGATGCAGGAGTAAAAGAGATTCACCTCAAAATTTCAAGCCCACCAATTAAGCATTCTTGTTTTTATGGAATAGATACGCCAGAGTGCAAAGATTTAATTGCTGCAAATAAATCTGTAGAGGAAATTAAGGAAGTTATAGGAGTAGATAGCCTAGCCTTCTTGAGTATTGATGGACTATATCAGGCTGTTAAAGCAGAAAAGCGTAACAATGCTACACCACAATATTGTGATGCTTGTTTCACTGGTGATTATCCGATTGGCAAATAGTCTACGCAAGGTCTTAAGTTTAGAAAATCTTAAACCGCCAAAATTTCTCTTGGCCTTTACTAATTCCGATTCTCGGGGTGCAAATATAATCTGGTTTGAGGTAAGATTCATAAACACAAAATTCGTGGCTTATAGTAAGGTCCTGTTTGTTATGTTCTTTTGTAATATTTAATCTTTTACACAATATTCCTGGCCCACCTAAATTTGCCTCAAGCGGTTCAATGAGCTTTAATCCCCGTATTAACACTGCTGCTGGGAACCCTTCTGCTTCTGTTACAATATTTAAACAGTAATACATTCCATATATAAAGTACACATATGAAAACCCCGGCATACCAAACATTACTGAGGTTCGGTTAGTATAACCCTTAGCTGCATGACAAGCTGGGTCACTCATTCCTATATAGGCTTCAACTTCGGTTATTATTCCACTAAAGTTAGAAAATTTCAGCATCTTTCCTAGTAACTCCCCGGCTACAACCAAAGTTGGCCGCTCGTAGAAATTTCTTGGTAGTATTGTGTTGCTCATCATAAAAGTATAAGTTACTTGCAGATGCAAGCAACTTATACTGAATTTTCACTACTTTACCTATTTTGAAGCAGCAGGAGCTTGATGCTTTTGTGATGCGCCGCTCAAGTCTTCTACATTTGTTGAATGCTGCTCCAAAAATTTTACTTCTTCAGAGCTTTGTTGTAATTGTGTTTGTGGCAATTGTGATGCTAACACTTCATGTAAAGGCTTTGCTTCATATTGCCTTCCTACTTTTACTTCTTTATGTGCAGCTAATTGCTCCATAGTAACACCATTACCCTCAATAAGTTCTACGGAGCCATTATCATGAATATTAATTTTAATATTACATTCTTTTCCTTGAGCATTCCACTTTAAAGTCATTTGATATGACCCATTAGCTACTTCATAAATTCTTGTTCCATGTTCATCAACCCGGCAACGTAGCCCCCTTGCTTTACTTTGAGGTAGCAATAATGTAATTGCTTTCACGCCATATTGTTTACACAAATCGTTATTTAGAATGTCACTCATGCTTATTTCTTTTGTATTACTACCTATCGCAATTCTTACGGCAGGCTCAATAATATTATCTTCATTTTTGCTTTCTTTAAGTTTTATAAATTCTATATCATTATTTTCTATATTTTTAGATATCTCTTCTTTAATTTGTTCAGCAATTTTGCCTATAATGTTCTTACCACCATATTTATTCTCATCCCGAGCAGTATATGTACATATACCATTACTATCCTTATGAATATAAGGTTTTGGTTTCTTTTTATTAGTGGTATTAGTAGAAGTGTTGTTCTGCATTATAAAGAACTCATTCCATTCTTCTGCATTATTAAGAGTGACGTATTTAGGTACATTCTCATCTAGTGTTGATTTAGGTACATTTTTAGTATCCGAAATCGAATTATTATCAGAAGGACTGATATTTAGATTAGAAGAAGTTTCAATTAAAGATACAGTTTCAGTGCTATTAGTTAACATATATGCCTCCATTATTTTTAATATATAAATGTTAGCATATAGATACCACGCCAATTAGTCAATATAAATTATGATGTTTAATGTTGAAAGCTCAAATACTCCTTTGCTTGATCGGTTAGAACGCGCCCTCTTGGTGTGCGCTTTACAAAACTAATTTTGATTAAATAAGGTTCTACTGTTTCTTCAATATTGCCAACATCTTCGGATAGCGCAATAGATATGGTGTCAATTCCAACAGGGCCTGAAGTGTTGAATAAAAATCTTAGATAATTCATATCAAGTTTATTGAGTCCCATTTTATCTACACCCAATTTTAGTAATACAGAATCAGCGACTTCATAAGTAATTTTTTTATCATCTTTCACTTCAACAAAATCCCTTATTCTTCTGAGTAACCTCAAAGCAATTCTTGGAGTGCCGCGCGCACGGCAGGCAATTTCCCGCGCAGCACCCTCTTCAATTTCAGCAGAAAGAACTCTTGCGCCTCTTTTTATAATATTAACCAGCTCCTCAAAGGAATAAAACTCAAGATGCAAAGGAATGCCAAAACGATCTCTGAGTGGCGCAGAAAGTAATCCAAGCCGTGTTGTTGCTCCAATTAGCGTAAATGGTGGTAGATCTATCCTTAAAGTGCGAGTAGATGGACCTTCACCTACTAATATGTCCAAGCAAAAATCTTCCATAGCAGTATATAAAACTTCTTCGATGCTGCGATTTAATCTATGGATTTCGTCGATAAATAGAACATCTTTTGCATTTAAAGTGGTAAGCACTGCGGCCAAATCTCCAGCTTTACTAAGTAAAGGACCAGAAGTTGCGCGAAAGCTAACTCTTAATTCTTTAGAAACAATTTGTGCTAAAGTTGTTTTGCCAAGCCCTGGAGGACCGTACAATAAGACGTGATCTAAAGCTTCAGTTCTCGTCTGTGCAGCGTTTATAAACACTTTTAAATTTTGTATTAAGTCTTTTTGCCCGACAAAATCATCAAGTTGCTCAGGCCTGATGTTGATATTGCGCACATCTTCAGTATATTCTTTACCGCACGATATTGATTTCATAATGTTAAGAGCTCCTTAAGCGCTATGCGAATAATATCCTTAGTGTCCAGATTTGACGATTCGTCTTGTATTTTCTTTATCGTATCATAAGCTTTCATTTTTTCATATCCAAGATTGATCAATGCTGAAAGGGCATCTTCATTAATTGGATTAAAGTTATTGTTATTTATTTCTAGTTTACTTACTTTGCCACTCAATTCAGTGATGATTCGATTTATGAGTTTCAAGCCAAGTCCACTCATCTTGAGTGCTACTTTATCTTCATTCATAATTGCCAAAAATAGCTGTTCTGGAGTTAATTTACTCAAAATTGACATTGCAGTTTTATAGCTAACGCCGCTTACTTTGACAAGCAACCTCAAGCACTGCTGTTCTTCTTTGCTTATAAAACCATATAGCTGAGCGACATTTTCTCTGTTATTTCCATAGGTTTCGATAAGTAATTTAACTCTACTTCCGATGGAACATGCATTTAAAGTTTTGGCTGAAAGATACACCATATAGCCAACATCATTCACATTCAGGATTATGTGATCACTGCGCACTTCATCAACTATTCCGCTTAGATTTCCTATCATTTTTAGCACTGTATAGGGTTCAGTTTAAATACTCCTGGATCTTAGGTCAAGCAAACGAACATTATAACAGGGAAACGTGGCTAAAAAACCACTTGACAAACTCCGCCAGCCCCCTTATCATAAACACTGAAGCTATTTATTTATCTTCTCTGTACAGATTAAATGACAAAAAAACTCACGTATCTGGCGTATCATATTTAATTTTTTGCACTATGTGCACCTTATGTCTTATAAAATTTCTACCTACATAAGCTGAAACGCGCTTATAAAGCGTTTAAAACATAAAAAAACGCCAACTTAAAAAATGGATAGTGAATAACTAGCTACCCTAGGGTTTCTTTTGCCTTTTTTTCTGTTTAGTAAATTTCTTAACGTTTATAATTTAGATTAGTTGCGGTTTAAAAGTAGCTGAATCGCGGTTATTAAGTGTTTAGAATAAAAAAACGCCATACTTGAAAGTATAATGTAAGTAATTAGCCAATCATGGGGCTTTTTTTGCCTTTTTTTTCGTTTGGTAAATTTCTTAATGTTTATAGCTAAACGACAACCGTCATCCCGCTGCTTGTTAGCGGGATCTATGCTAAGAGATACCGCGGATGAATCGCGCGGTATGACGGTTCGTGGTGGCATCTCGTCATCCCGCTACGTGTTAGCGGCTAAGAGATACCGCGGCGGTATGACGTCTTAGCCATAGATTACCTGATCTCACCATCTTTCCGGTTGTTTTATACATAATTCTCGGATTTTGAAAGTTCACTTTGAATAAATTGCTCATATTCTTTATCCTCTAGTTCTTCAAAAATCTCAGGATAATGTTTACTGGAACGAGTAATTATTGAAATTAGCTCTTGCTTTGTTTTTCTTAGTAAAACCTTTCAAAGAGAGTCTGTTCATCCATACGCGTCAAGTTAAGGAAATAAAGGTATGAAAGAGATAGAATAATAAGGTATAAGTTCTCCCAGATATACTTTTAGTGAGAGAACCAATGAATAAAATAACTTGCTTATCAAAAAAGCTCAAAGAATTTTTTAATGAAAAAGCAGAGAAAATCTCAATTACAACAAGGTTTATAAAAAGAAAGAGAAAGCTAAAAGGTTCATCATTCGTAAAAGCCATGGTCTTGGGTAATATAGGAGTTGATAATTGTAGCGTAGAAACAATGTGTCAATTACTAAACGAGGACTCGATAGATATAACAAAACAAGGTTTGGATTTTAGATTTACTGAAGAAGCAGTGGAATTTATGAAAAGGATGTATAATGAATCTGTGATTCTCTTTAAAAATATCTTGCAAGTTGATTGCAAAATCTTACAGCAATTTAATAGTGTTAAATTATTGGACAGTAGCTATATTACTCTACCTAACAGTATGGAAGAGATGTATAAAGGTTATGGTACTAGCTACAGTGGCTATGAAAGCAATACTAAGTCTGGAATAAAGTTACAATTAGTTTTCGACTACATGAATCAGATAATAGACCAACTTAATTTAACGGAGGGGGTAAGATCAGACCAGGGATATAGGAAACATTTAAGTAATATATTAAGCAATGATTTGCTAATATCTGATCTCGGTTATTTTGTGCCAAGTTCTTTTAAACAAATCAATGAAATAGGAGCTTATTTCATAAGTCGTCGATACCAACATATATGATGTAGAAACAAATCAAAAAATGGAGTTATTAGAATGTTGAGAGGATAAGTTATTTTTAGAAAACGAGGTATTGTTAGGAAAAGAAGCAAAAATTAGAGTAAGAATTATATGTCAGAAACTAACTGAAGAACAGTCTATGGGCAGAAGAAGGAAAGCTAATAGATTAGCAAGATCGCAGATCCTCTAAAAGAAATCAAAAATTGTTGAACTGGTCAATATTTATAACTAATGTTCCAGAAAATAAAATTAGTGCTGAGCAAGTATTAACGATTTACAGAGTAAGGTGGCAAATTGAGTTATTATTTAAATTGTATAAAAGCCATATCAGGCTTGATAAGCTAAAAGGAAAGCCATGCAGAGTATTATGTGAACTATATGCTAAATTGTGCGCAATTCTTATATTTCACGGCATAGTTGGTTGCACAGAAGTGAAAAAGAATACAGAACTTAGCTTAACAAAGGCATTTATTGAGCTAAAAAGGCGGGTTAGAGAGTTATTTTTAGTATTAACCAAAATTAATAGTTTAAAAGCATTTCTTAAAAAACTCACTATAACTTGGTCGCGATTTTCATTAAAAGACAAACGTAGAAGGGCTAGAGTATCCACTTTAACCTCTCTAAATTTGCTCACAATCTCTTAACTTGACGCGTATGGTACTATCCACTTGGTCGTCGTGGCGCGTTTCTGGGAACATTAAAATCTCATACTCAAAATCGTTCAGCCATACTGCTTGGTGCGGCAGAAAAACCTTGCCAGACTCTATAGTCGGAACAATTTGATAAAATCGAGTGAGTTTGTCATCATGTGGCACTATTTCAATAATCGGTAAATCACTGTTTGTCTTTAGCTCTTGTACTAATTGCTGACCACTTGTTTTGGCTTCGATCAAAATCGCGTGTGGTGACCATCTTGCAGCTAGTGATAAAACTTGTTCTTTAAGCTTTGGATACTCAAGCTTTGCGCGATATACATCAAGTAAATAGAATTTATTATCTATTTTTGCCCAGGTGGTGCAGACACTAAAGTTGCTCATGTTACTTGTTGAAACCGCAGTATCCCAACTTTGTGTTATATGCGAGAGATTATCAGGAAATTTTTTATAGCGTTTCAACCACTCTGGTTTAATTATACCACTTGAAAGCGGCAGAGGGTTTTGTTGATATTGAGCAGCAAAAGCGTAACTCCCAAGTTCAGCTTTTATTATCTCAACTTCTTCTTTTCCTCCATCGAGGGGATATAACAACTGACCTTCTTCTCTTGAATATAATATCCTTACAGGTGACGCTGGTTTATTATATAATCGCCTGGTCGCACAGTGCTGAGCTACTCGGATGATAGGAACGGGAGGTATTGGCTTTTTGATTGAATAAATAACCTGCTTATTTTCAGAAATCATTGGCAAACAAATATGATGCCATATGTTTTTTGGCTTGGAGAGAAGGTGTCCAGTTAAGTCCTCCTGGTGTAGCCTGTGCATTACAAGAACGATGACTCCTTTTTTTCTATCGCTCAGCCTGGTTACTAAAGTCTGATCAAACCAGTTTGTGGCACGCTTTCTAAGCGTTTCACTCAAAGCTTGAGCAGAACTGAGCGGATCGTCCACAATGATAAAATCACCACCTTCACCAGTTATAGCTCTTTTTACAATAATCCGAACAGATCATAATATGCTACTGCTCTACCATAGCCATAAGCACATATCTTATCCTATTCGGACTATTGCGAGAAGTGCTATAGTGTTCCACCAACTGATGTTGCGATTCTGTATCCTCTCTGCACTGTTTGAAATTTATATTTTGTATTCTGGTCTTTGGATAGTTCTATCTCTGGAAATAGCGCTCTATACCAACTAGACTGCATCACGCACCTGGTGTCGAGCGAGTGCTTTTCGCTGAGCCGCTGAGAATAACTTGCAACTATTATTCTCGCAGTTGGTTGGTTTCCCAGTATCCATGCGGGCCACGCAACGCTTATGCACATGGACTTCATCGAGCGCGGAGGCATATTGAATATTATTCGTTTCACTTCACCAGCGCTCGCCGCTTCCAGCCTATCTGCTATGACTTTTATATACTGATAATCGTTATACTCACACCCCGGCACTACCGTTTGAAAGCACAGTTCAATGAATTTTAGAAAGTTCATGATATAATGTTGAAACCAACGCGTGACGCTGGGATGACAAAAAAAGGAGCACTGAAGGCTATAGGTGAGACGTCGCGGTATCTCTAGATCCCGCTAACAAGCAGCGGGATGACGAATTACTTAACCATCATTACACCGTCATACCGCGATTCATTCGCGGTATCTCTTAACATAGATCCCCTACTATACCTTAACATAGATCCAGCTAACAAGCAGCGGGATGACGAGCTTATCTTCATGCCGCCACGAACCGTCATGCCGCCGCGAACCGTCATCCCGCTGCGGTATCTCAGCCGCTAACAAGTAGCGGAATGACAACAATCCTACGTCATACCACCGCGGCGCTAACAAGAGATCCCGCTAACAAGCAGCGGGATACTTAGGGATGACGGTTGTTGTTTAGCTATAAATATTAAGAAATTTACCAAATGAAAAAAAGGCAAAAGAAACCCTGGGGTTATTATCCGCTTTAAAATATTGGCGTTTTTTATGTTTTAAACGCTTGACAAGCGAGATTCAGCCGCTTTTAATTGCAACTAACCTACGCTGCAAATGTTTAAGAAATTTACTAAGCAGAAAAAAAGACAAAGAATCCCCGAGTTAGCTAGTCTTTTACTATCTCTGTCGAGTATTGGCATTTTTTGATGTCTTGTAACGCTTTATAAGCGCGTTCAGCTTATTTAGATAAAAATCTAGATGTAGATGAAGTTTTGTAAAGACATACAGTATCTATATACTGCAAAAAATTGAACATAAGACGCCGATACATTAAGTAATCCTTACCTTTTAATCTGCAGATTGGCGAAAGCAAATACAATAGCTTCAGTTTCATGATAAGGGCGCTGGCGGAGTTTGTCAAGCAACTTTCTATATAATATTTTCTAAAATAAATAGACTTCTCGCATCCAATTTCGGTAGCGCGCGACACACAACTGCAATGACAAGGTTTTGTAAGATAAACATCATATTCACACGAAGTACTTGACTTCACTTGTACTAAGAAGCATTTTATATATGTTGTGTGCCCGTAGCTCAGCTGGATAGAGCAACAGCCTTCTAAGCTGTGGGTCGTAGGTTCGAATCCCACCGGGCACACTCTTTTATCAATACTTTCTATAAATCTTCAAGTACTCTGGCACCACATTTTCAATTGCTAATGGTCGAACCTTCATTGTTTCAAGGTCAACTGACTTTTCGATTGAACTATTCATCATAACTTTCACCTGATCTTGAGTAAGCATAGGGTTCGTATCTCCGGTTATTGGTTTTAGCAGCATAGAAATAATTTTATTTTCTAAAAAGAAAGCTATTAACTTTGCCATTGGAAAAGATACATTGATCAACAAACACTTTCTGTTAGTAACATTCAGAATAAACTTCAATAAGCTTTTGAAAGAGTAAACCTTTGGTCCACCCATGTTATAAATTTTCTTGTCTTGCTTATTAAAACTGATAATACGATATACCACTTCAGCTAAGTCTGTTACACATATTGGCTGAAATTTAGTTGTTCCATTGTCAATTAGTGGTAAGAAAGGAAGAATAGTTGCTAATCTTGCAAATTTATTAAAGAAGTTGTCTTCTTTACCAAATACAAGGCTTGGCCTAATTATTATTGCTTTTTGAAATGCTGAAGTTACAGCTTTTTCACCTTCCAATTTACTTTTGGCATATTTTGACAACTTGCTATTTTCTATTCCCATAGCAGAAAAATGTATCATCATAGGTACATTTTTCATTTTTGCAGCTTTTGCTATCCTTTCAGCTATTTTAACGTGAACAGCGTAAAAATCGTGCTTTTTTGCTTCATATAATATTCCCACTAAGTTTATAGCTACATCACATTCTTCCATACCATCCAGAACTGATTTTTCATCAAAAAAATCGCCTTTAAATATTGATATTTGTCCTAAATTGCCACACAATTTTAAACAAGCAGCTTTTTCCTGATTACGAGTGAATATCTTTATTAAATATCCTTCTGCTGCCAAGCGTCTTACGATGTGTTTCCCTATAAACCCCGTTCCACCAAAAATAATTACACGTTTTATCACAATTAAAGTTCCTAATAATTTGTTACTGTAAATTAATACAATGATTTCGCTTAATATTTTATTACGAATTCCCGTACAATAAGATCCATTTTCATTCCTCGTGAGCCTTTAACTAGAATTGCGTCATTATTCTGAATAATGTTAGCTAAATCACTTTTCAATTGATTAGAATCATTAAAATGCGTGCCTCTTATATTATCTGGCAAAAACTCATGCAATTCTAACATAAATTTACCAACTGTATAAACTTTATCTACATTATTTTCTGTGATAACCTTAACCAGATCTGTATGAAATTTTATGCTTTCATCACCAAGTTCCAACATATCACCAAGCAAAGCTACTTTTCTCTGATTAGAATATGTACTCAAAGTTTTTATCGCAGTTTTCATCGAAGCAGGGCTGGCGTTATAGGAGTCATCAATTAAATGTATATATTTTCTATTGTATTTGACCTTATGAATATTGCCTCTACCTTTCGTTACACTAAAATTCTTAAGTGCAAGTGGTAATTTTGATAAATCAAGTCCGAGGCTCTGCACAACTGCTGCTGCAACAAGTAGCGAATAAGCAAAATGCTCACCTTGCACACGTAAATTACAGTTTATAGTTTGATTATCACTCAGCCTGATTTTTAAATTTAGCCCGTCATCATTTCTTATTAGGTCCAACAAACAAACTTCAGCATTTTTATCTTTACCGAAGCTTATTACATTTCTATTGGCATGTGATGAGAGATAATCATAATATTTATTATCTCTGTTCAAAATCAAAGTACCGTTATTTTTCATACCATACAGAATCTCTAACTTCGCTTGTGCAACGTCAAATAGTGATGAAAAATTTTCAGTATGTGCAGGTTCGATGTTGGTAATAACTGCAATATTCGGATTACTAATCTTTGATAATTCTTTTATTTCACCAGCTTTATTCATTCCCATTTCAAGGATTAAGTACTGGCAGTTTTTTGGAGCTTTTAGAATTGTCAAAGGCAATCCTATATTATTATTTAAGTTACCTTCGTTTGCATGGGACACTCCATATTGCGATAAAACAGTGTGCAGCATATCCTTTGTAGTAGTTTTCCCGACACTGCCTGTAATTGCAATAACTTTAGCGTCAACAAGAACATTTCTAATATAGTATGATGCCATATCGTGCAAAGCTTTCAGGGTATCTTGTACAATAACGAGAGGAAAATTTTTATATTTACCCTCACTTACTATTGCAGCTACTGCCCCTTTTAAAAACGCTTCATGCAAAAAATTATGGCCATCAAAATTCTTTCCCTTGAGTGCAATAAATAAATCACCTTTTTTTATGCTTCTTGTATCCGTTGAAATATTTGAGCTATGTATCCAATTACAACCATTTACGTCTCTTCCGCCAGTTGCATCAATGATATTATTTGTGCTCCATTTAAACATAATTTAGAGAGTATTCTTTATAATAAATTGAACAATAAAAGTAGCGAAAATACTACATGTTTTAGACAATGTACAAATAATGGTTGCAATCCCTATAATTCTATCTTATAATGGATATAGAAGTTTAAATTTTTTCGTCTATAATTAAAATGTATTTAGTTGTAGAAAGTACCTTGGAGGTATGTATGTTCACAGGAAAAAATGAAAAATCTACTTCTATACTAGCTAAAGTTGGTAATGCAGCTTCGGGAGTAGGAAGTTTTCTGGGTAGAGGTGTAAAAGTTCTAGTCAAGGGTGCAGTGTACCCTATATGGCCAAAGAATTGGTTTAAGTCCTGGGATGAAATGCGGCACGACATAAAAAATGGCGGACGTTCTATTATTGGCAACCCACTTGAAGAATATGATCCACCTATAGAAACCACACAAGCTAGTGAGGATCTTGGTGTCCAAATAATGGAGCAAAAGAAAGGAACAGGAAAGGTAACTTTTTTAGCATCAAGGACTCTGACAGGGGATATACCCTATTTGACGCCAGAACGATTAGGTGAAATAAAGCAAAACCTGCCAAATGTAACTATCTTTAAAGAAGAAAACAAAGTTGTAATTGAAGTTGATGTTAAAAAAATAATTGAAGACATCAAAAAGAACAATCCAGGAATTGATGAGAAAAGAATAAAAGAGCTTGCTCTTGAAAAAATTGCTGAAGGAGCTGAAGGAGTTGGTGGCAACCTGAAAAAGCTAGCAAAAATTACTGGCGGAGAATTTAAAGTTCACACAGACTTAAAATTGCTGTATGGTATTGCAGAAAAATTGTATAAGGAATATGATGATCAAAAGCAGTCATCAGACAAAGTTGTGAAGTCTGATGTTGGTCAGCCTTCAGAAACTATAGCTTCAGGTGAGAAAAAATGGGCGCAAGAAGCTATAAAAGCAGGTAAGTCGCAAAGTTGTGGAATGCAAAAATAAGTTATAGGGGAGTATTATGAGTGAAGCTAAAAAAATAGAGGAAAGACATCATAGTCTAACTGTTCCTGGGGATATGTATCACTTACAACCAGGAGTTATTACTGGAAAAAGGGTAAGTGGAATAGAACCCTTTTTGAAAGAACAGCAGGACATGGTAAAAGTAAGGGAACTTGTAAGCTCTTTAAATCTTGAAGATGCTTCTGGTGAAGCGATAAAACCACTATCTACACCTAATGTAGAGAAAAACGAAGAAAGAGGGAAAGGTCGCTCTTAAAATATGAGCAATGAAGTTTATGATAGCGATAACATCTTTGCTCAAATATTAAGAGGTGAGTTACCTTGTGAGAAGGTACATGAAAATGAAAATGTACTAGCTTTTCATGATAAGTACCCTGACGCACCAGTTCATATTTTAGTTATATCAAAAAATCAATATATTTCATATGATGATTTCATTCTAAAATCTCCTGAAGAGGAAATAGCGGATTTCTTCAAAACTGTAAGAGAGATAGCACACAAATATAATCTAGAAAAAACAGGATATAGATTAGTCACTAACTACGGTGAAAATGGAGAGCAGGTTGTACCACACTTTCACGTGCATATTTTAGGTGGTAAAAAGTTAGGAAAGCATGTAAACTCATAGTGTTATATGTTTTGTTAAATGAGCGAATATTTAACCATAGTAATCTTTATCTGCGTATCAATTGTAGTATCTTTTGCTTTAGGTATATTGCCTATGTTTCTTGCAGTGAGTAAGCCAGATGGTGAAAAGCTTTCCACATATGAGTGTGGCTTCAATCCACTATCCAGTGCAAGAAAAAATTTTGACATTAAATTTTATCTAGTTTCAATATTATTTATAATATTTGACTTAGAAATTGCTTTTCTTTTTCCTTGGGCTGTTTCTTTATCTAAGATAAGCTATGGTGGATTTTGGTCTATGATGGTATTTCTTGCAATACTCACTATAGGTTTTATCTATGAATGGTGTAAAGGTGCATTAGAGTGGGAGTAGTTTATGACAAATCAAATTCTATCTAATGATGACTGGGGTCGTTATAAAAAAGAAGGGTTTCTTGTCACTAAATTTGGTGATTTAACAGATTATGTAATGAATTGGGCAAGGTCTGGTTCATTGTGGCCAATGACATTTGGTCTTGCATGTTGCGCAGTTGAGATGATGCATACTGCATCCAGCCGTTATGATCTTGATAGATATGGTATAATGTTTCGTGCAAGCCCACGTCAATCAGATGTGATGATTGTTGCTGGCACACTAACTAATAAAATGGCAGCAGCATTGCGCAAGGTTTATGATCAAATGGCAGACCCGAAGTATGTTATTTCCATGGGAAGTTGTGCAAATGGTGGTGGTTATTACCATTACTCTTATTCAGTAGTCCGAGGCTGTGATAGAATTGTGCCAGTTGACGTGTATGTCCCTGGATGCCCACCAACCGCTGAGGCGTTGCTATATGGAATGCTATGCCTACAAAACAAAATAAAACGGACTCGGAATGGATAAAACTGCAAAGTATATACAAAAAAAGACCAAATGCGAGTGCATTCAAAAAGATGATGGCATTATTGTAATATATTCAACTTTAGATGAAATTGAAAAGTACCTATTCTTTCTACGTGATGATGAAAAGTGTAGGTTTGAACTATTAGTTGATATTTTTGGGGTTGACTATCCAAATAGAGAGAAGCGTTTCGAGCTAATATATAATCTGCTCAGCATTGTGCATAATATTAGAGTACACATAAAGCTTCAGTTATGTGAAAGCGACATGCCTCCAAGTGTAGCGAAGATATTTAGTACGGCTTTGTGGTTTGAGCGTGAAGTGTTTGATATGTATGGAATAGAGTTTTCTGATCACCCTGATTTGCGTAGGATTCTAACAGACTATGGATTCAAAGGTCATCCAATGTTAAAAGATTTCCCTCTCACTGGTTATAAGGAAGTAAGATATGATATAGAGACAAAAAAGGTTGTGTATAATCCTATAGATTTACCGCAAGATTTTCGTATGTTTGATAGCTTATCGCCTTGGGAAGGTAAAACCATAAAAGTAAATACAAAGGAGTAGAAAATGACAGTACAAAGAAAAAAAATATCTTTAATCGGTGCAGGAAATATCGGTGGAACTCTCACCCATATGATTGCACTAAGGGAACTCGGTGATGTTGTTTTACTTGATATTAGTGATGGAATACCACAAGGTAAAGCACTCGACATAGCAGAATCATCCCCTATTGATGGATTTAATGTCAATATTACTGGCACAAATAGGTATGAAGATATAAAAAACTCCGATGCAATTATAATAACCGCTGGCATCGCTAGAAAACCTGGAATGAGCAGGGATGACCTCCTGCAAACCAATGCTAAAGTAATGAAGGAGGTTGGCGAAAATATTAAAAAATATTCTCCAAACGCGTTTGTAATAGTGGTTACCAACCCTTTGGATGCCATGGTTTCAGTGGTGCATAAATTTTCAAACCTTCCAACTAATATGATTGTTGGCATGGCAGGAGTGCTTGATTCTTCCCGTTTTCGTTACTTTCTTGCAAGTGAGTTAAATATCTCAGTTGAAGATATATCTGCTTTTGTGCTTGGAGGACATGGCGACACTATGGTATCACTAATCAATTGTGCTTCAGTTGCTGGAGTTCCACTTACTCAAATTATCGATATGGGTCTTATCACACAGAAAAAAGTCGATGAAATAGTTGAACGCACTCGCAATGGCGGTAAAGAAATAGTTGATCTGCTTAAGTCTGGATCTGCATACTACGCTCCTGCATCTTCAGCTATATGCATGTTAGAATCATATTTAAAAGATAAGAGGCGCATATTACCATGTGCTGCTTACCTTAATGGTGAATATGGTGTAGAAGAGTTGTTTATTGGTGTTCCTGTAATTATTGGAAAAAACGGAATTGAAAAGATCCTAGAAGTTAAAATGAATGATAGTGAACAAGAAATGTTTAATAAGTCTGTAAACTCGTTGAGAGAGCTGGTGAAATCTTTAGGTTCATAAGCAAATTAATGGTTTTATAGAGCTTCTTTATAGCTCAAACAGCCTAAAAAAGTTGCTTGTGGTTACCTTCGCTACTTGTTCTGGTGACTCATTCCACAACTCTGCCAAACAATCAACAACGTATTTCACCATTGCTGGTTCATTCTTTTTTCCCCTATAAGGCTCAGGTGATAGATATGGTGCATCAGTTTCGACTAAAACACTCTCGCGTGGTACATTTTGTGCAATTTCTCTGAGTAAGCTCGCATTTTTAAAAGTAATAATTCCAGAAAATGAAATATATAACCCCAAATCTATAGATTGATCAGCAAGTTCTTTAGAGGAAGCAAAGCAGTGCATTACTCCACTAAAAGCACCGGCTTTCATTTCTGACCTTAACATATCGATCATCTCATTATCAGCGCTTCTTGTGTGAATAACTAAAGGTAGTCCAGTTATTCTTGACGCTTCTATATGTAATGCAAAACTTTTTTTCTGATTGTCTTTGTTGTCAGATTTATAAAAATCTAACCCGGTTTCACCGATACTAATTACCTTTTGATTTTTGGTAAATTCAACTAATTCATCAACATGTATACACTCACCGTTTTCTATAGCAGCATCAAGCGGATGTATACCAACAGAGGAGTAGACCTGATCATAGGATGAAGAAATTTTTAATAACTTAGGAACATCGTCAATGCTTACGCATATGTTATGCAAAACCTTTACACCATTTTGCTCTGCCCTTGAAATTACTTTTGGTACTTCATCGTCAGAAAAATAAATCAAGTGGCAATGAGAATCTACTATCATGAGCTTATTGTTGAGGCTTTTATTATAGAAGAAAACTCTTCTATCACTGTTTTATAAACTTCTTTTTTAAATGATATAGCACTGGCTACTAAACTATCTATACCTTGCCAACGCCACTCTTTGAACTCTGGATGACCAGTATAATTAATATCAATGTCCTCATCCTCTCCGCAAAACTTCATTAAGAACCACCTTTGCTTTTGACCAGAATATTTTCCATTCCAGCATATTGGTATAACTTCTTCAGGCAAGTTGTAGTATATCCAATCCTTGCTTTTAGTTATAACCTTTACTTTATTAGTACCAACCTCCTCTAGCAACTCACGTAACGCTGCTTGTTCCAGTTCCTCACCATCATCAACACCTCCTTGTGGCATCTGCCAGTAAGAATCGCTATCAAAGCGTTTTCCAATAAAGGCATGTCCTTGTCTGTTAAATAGCATTATGCCAACACAAGGACGGTACTTATCTTTCTGCTCAACCACGAGTACGCTCTGTTTTTAAATGATTTGTTACAGAAGTTTTAATTAATTTTCCATTTTTTTCTTTCTTCATCTCTTCAACAATTTTCTTTGCAACTTCCTTTGCATTCAAGTTCGAGTTATCAATTTCAAGCGAACCCTCAGGTATAAATAGCCTTTTCCCTTCAATTTTCTTTATAGCAAAATCCGGATCAGTAATTTTATTTTCCTGATATCTCTCTTCTGATTGGACACGTCTTACTAGTTTTTCATTATTACAATGTAATACTACAGAAAAAATTTCCATGTCCATTTTTTTACTTAAATTTACCACTGAGTTATATAATCTTTGGTCATAGGGATCACCCTCTATCAATTCATTTGTAAATATATAATGTTTTGATTTTACGTAGTGTTTTTCCAGTATTGCTAATACATTTTCCCTAACTGCAAAAATTTTTTCCCATAGGTCATCTGGAACTTCAGCGTTTTGTAATTTAACAATATCAAATATAATATTATTGAATAGATTATTGCTTACTATTACTGCACCAATGATTTTACACAGTTCCTTTGCAGTAGTAAACTTACCACTGCCTGGAAAGCCGATTAAGTAGATGAGAGTCTTGCCCATAATGAATACTAGTAAAAAGCTATTTTCAATTATATAAAAAGTATATACATTGTACATGCTAAAAACATGATGATAAAATAGATGCAGGTAATACCTTTAACAAGTAGTTGCGTTGAAAATAGTTCATATTTAGAAATTTTGAGTATATAATTATAAATGAATCATATAACCTGTAAACAATGCTTAGCGATATGGAATCGATAAGAAGTACAATTGAAGAGATAATAGATCAAAATAAAGGTCATGATATAGTAACTTTTGATGTGCAGAATAAAACCGTTATTGCAAAATATATGATTATTGCATCTGGTGATTCAAGCCGTCACGTTAAAGCTTTAGCTGAGCACGTAATAAAAAGCCTCAAGCCACATGATAAAATAGATGTAGAAGGTATGGATGAAGGCAATTGGGTAGTTTTGAATTTTCAAGGCATAATGGTTCACATATTCAGGCCGGAAGTAAGGGAGTATTATAAAATAGAAGAGTTATGGAACTGATTGCCTGGATAGCTGGTGCACAACTGCACAAACGTTGTAATTTTGAAGGCAACTCCTGCACAGGTAGTGGTGTCATGAAAGTAGCTGACACTGGAATCCAGTTTTTCATGCAATTTCATCGAAAACGTTGTATAGTGTGCTTGTTTATAATTAAGTTCCAGTGTCTGGGCACTGGCTTCTCTATTAGGGTTACCTTCAGCATTAATGACAGGATAGACTGGGGTTTATAAAATGAAACACGCATCTGAATTTTTAAATTTCATCCAAGAAAGAGGGTACCTATACCAATGCACAAACATTGAAGGACTAGATCAATTATTATTGCAGAGCAATTATATAGTTGCATACATTGGGTTTGATTGCACAGCACCAAGTCTTCATGCTGGTCACCTAATTCAGATTATGATGCTCTGTCACCTACAAAAATTTGGTTATAAGCCGATAGTCTTACTTGGAGGTGGCACAACAAAAATTGGTGACCCATCCTTCAAAGATAAAGCAAGAAGCATCTTGCCTGTAGAGAACATCAATCAAAATACATCCAGTATAAGGAGAATATTAGAGAAAATGGTGTCTTTTAATGACAGCAAGACTGGTGCAATGATAGTAAATAACGCAGATTGGTTGGATAACATAAAATACATAGATTTTTTGCGTGATATAGGAGCTTATTTTTCTGTAAATCGTATGCTAAGTTTTGATAGTGTGAAAACCAGGCTGGATAGAGAGCAAACCTTAAGCTTTCTGGAATTTAATTACATGCTATTGCAAGCTTACGACTTTATTGAATTAAACAAAAAATATGATTGTCGTCTGCAGATTGGAGGGTCAGACCAGTGGGGAAATATAGTAAACGGAATTGAACTTGGAAAAAAGTTGAATTTACCTGAGCTATTTGGCCTTACCATGCCTCTTTTATTAAATGCACAAGGAAAAAAAATGGGCAAAACTGAAAGTGGAGCAGTGTGGCTTGATGATAATATGCTAAAGCCTTACGACTACTGGCAATATTTTCGCAACGTTGATGATCAAGATGTTGGACGTTTTTTAAGATTGCTCACTGATGTGCCAATTGATGAGATTAGAAAATTAGAGTCTTTAAAGGATCAAGAAATAAATGAAGCAAAAAAGGTCTTGGCAACAGAAGTGACAAAAATATGTCATGGTGACAAAGAAGCGGAACTTGCACAATTTGCTGCAATTTCTGCTTTTGAGAATGAAGATAGCTCACTACTTCCTGATTACATCATAAAAAAAGAACAAGTTGCAAGCGGCATATCCTTAGTAGACCTACTACATGACACCGGTTTTGAACCTTCAAAAGGCGCTGCAAAGCGTTTAATACAGGGCAACGGATGCAAGATTAATGATAATGTTGTAAACAATATTGATCATGTAATAAATTTCGAAAGCTTTAAAGATCAGCCATTTATAAAATTATCTGCAGGAAAGAAACGCCATATAAAAGTTGTGGTAGATTAGGTCTCGAAGTAAGAAAACAAATTTTATACAAGTGAGAAATTAGATATGGAGCAAATTTTCAAAATTCGAGAATTATGTATAAAACAACTGGAAAGATAGTAGAAAGCGAAATTCTATTATATATAGCTAAAGTGGCTTAGGTTTACCTACAATTTGAAAAACAACAAATTCGTCATTCCGCTACTCATTAGCGGAATCTATACCGCGAATGAATCCATAACTGTACGGACATTGCAATTTGGGCCTACCAGGAGGGCAATGCCTCTTATCCAAGTACCCTCTTCTTGTCATCCCAGTGCTTGACACTGGGATGGCTTTGTTGCATAGCAACTGAAAAAATCTGGTGGCTACTGACAAAATTCATTATAAAATAGCCATTTAACCTTGAAAGAAAAAATATGCCACAAAAAATGAGGGTCAGTAACCATAGCGAATATAACAAATTTCTAGAAAAAAGAGGAAATATTTTTCATTATATCAACGAAGCCATAGAAAAGTGGTACGAGAATGGTCCAAAAATACCAGGTGGCAACAATATTTATAGCGATAAAGTTGTAATTTTGGTGCACATAATAACTTGTTTATTTAGAATAGGCCTGAGGCAAACAGTTGGGTTTATAGCAGGATACCTTGAGCAAATTGGGAAAAATTTGCAAGTTATCAGCTATTCACAATCATCAAGAAGGTTTAAGAAACTCAATATTAAGATCAATGATTGCAGAAAATAATATGGAAGATATCGAAATTGCTATAGACAGTACAGGAATTAGTATATACAACAACACTCCTGGTCATAGCAAAGAAAATAGCGAAGATAGAAAGTATCGCAGCTATGAACAGACAAGAAAATTGCATGTAATGTTGAATACAAACAGCAAAAAAGCCATAGCTGTAAAATACAGTAACGGCTGATCACTATGGAGCTTGTGATTTGCTAAAAGAAGTTGATTTTCAGCATGCCATAAAAGTACTATATGCAGATAGGGCATATGACAGAGAAAAGCTCTATAAGCTGTGTAATCAATATGGTATAAAAACGAAAATTCCTCCGAAAAACAACGCAGCAGAGCATCCAAAGTTAGACTATATGGCTGAGAGAAATGCTGCAATTAGACTAATAAAATCATGCAGCGAAGATGGAATGAAGAGGTGGAAAAGGCAAACAAACTACGGAAAAAGATCTTATATAGAAAGTTTTTTCTCGCGACTGAAACAAACATTCGGGTTTAGTTTTAGGAATAAATCTGAGACAAATAGAGAGAAGGAACTAAATGCTATTTGCTCAATAAGTTCACTGATATTGGTATGGCTAAATTTGAGATAGCTTCATAAATTTATTGTGCGTTACCTACTATCCGAAGAGCGATGCAACAAAGCCCACTGGGATCCAGGAATTTTATTAAGTTGGTAAGTATAAAAGTAGCCGTTTTATGTTAAAACACAACGTTCTTGATGAGATTACGGCAAGGCTGGATTCCAGTGTCAGCTACTTTCATGACACCATTTGCTGTGCAATTTACCTTCAAAAATGAATGTTCATACAGTTATGGAATGAATCGCGGTATGACGTAGGGAAACCTTTCTTGAGTTAGCTATAGCACTATAAAATTGTCCGCAGGGCCATATAAAAGTCGTGGTGAGTTAATAAATTTTTATGGAAGAAAGGATATATTAGAAAATTGAGGGTTTTAAAGGAGGTAAAAATGAGACTGTATTATAAAGATATCACAGGTCTTATCAAAGAACCCTACCGCTCCAGAGGAAGGGATTATTTTGACAAAAGAAAGGTACAGATTATATCTGTTAATGAATCTCAAGCTAAATCAAAGGTAGTTGGATCAAATGTATATCGAGTAACACTAAAGCACGATGGTCCTCTTTTGAGTGGAACATGTTCCTGTCCTGCATTTGTGTATTATGGTCCATGTAAGCATATGGCTGCAACAGGTTTTGCTTTGGTTGCACTTGATAGAAAGGAGTATCGATCGTCTGCGCGCCCAGATGAACAGACCATACGCGTCAAGTTAAGAGATTGTGAGCAAATTTAGAGAGGTTAAAGTGGATACTCTAGCCCTTCTACGTTTGTCTTTTAATGAAAATCGCGACCAAGTTATAGTGAGTTTTTTAAGAAATGCTTTTAAACTATTAATTTTGGTTAATACTAAAAATAACTCTCTAACCCGCCTTTTTAGCTCAATAAATGCCTTTGTTAAGCTAAGTTCTGTATTCTTTTTCACTTCTGTGCAACCAACTATGCCGTGAAATATAAGAATTGCGCACAATTTAGCATATAGTTCACATAATACTCTGCATGGCTTTCCTTTTAGCTTATCAAGCCTGATATGGCTTTTATACAATTTAAATAATAACTCAATTTGCCACCTTACTCTGTAAATCGTTAATACTTGCTCAGCACTAATTTTATTTTCTGGAACATTAGTTATAAATATTGACCAGTTCAACAATTTTTGATTTCTTTTAGAGGATCTGCGATCTTGCTAATCTATTAGCTTTCCTTCTTCTGCCCATAGACTGTTCTTCAGTTAGTTTCTGACATATAATTCTTACTCTAATTTTTGCTTCTTTTCCTAACAATACCTCGTTTTCTAAAAATAACTTATCCTCTCAACATTCTAATAACTCCATTTTTTGATTTGTTTCTACATCATATATGTTGGTATCGACGACTTATGAAATAAGCTCCTATTTCATTGATTTGTTTAAAAGAACTTGGCACAAAATAACCGAGATCAGATATTAGCAAATCATTGCTTAATATATTACTTAAATGTTTCCTATATCCCTGGTCTGATCTTACCCCCTCCGTTAAATTAAGTTGGTCTATTATCTGATTCATGTAGTCGAAAACTAATTGTAACTTTATTCCAGACTTAGTATTGCTTTCATAGCCACTGTAGCTAGTACCATAACCTTTATACATCTCTTCCATACTGTTAGGTAGAGTAATATAGCTACTGTCCAATAATTTAACACTATTAAATTGCTGTAAGATTTTGCAATCAACTTGCAAGATATTTTTAAAGAGAATCACAGATTCATTATACATCCTTTTCATAAATTCCACTGCTTCTTCAGTAAATCTAAAATCCAAACCTTGTTTTGTTATATCTATCGAGTCCTCGTTTAGTAATTGACACATTGTTTCTACGCTACAATTATCAACTCCTATATTACCCAAGACCATGGCTTTTACGAATGATGAACCTTTTAGCTTTCTCTTTCTTTTTATAAACCTTGTTGTAATTGAGATTTTCTCTGCTTTTTCATTAAAAAATTCTTTGAGCTTTTTTGATAAGCAAGTTATTTTATTCATTGGTTCTCTCACTAAAAGTATATCTGGGAGAACTTATACCTTATTATTCTATCTCTTTCATACCTTTATTTCCTTAACTTGACGCGTATGGTGGATAGTACCGTGCAATATTTGCAGTGGGTGAGAAACAGTACCTCTAGGGTCGCAGCTTTACGGGCATTGTGATTTGAGAGCAATTTCCACAAGGGAGGATGTCATCCCAGCGCTCCTTTTTTTGTCATGCAAGTAGCTGACACTGGAATCTAGCTTCTCGTTGCTGCTGCGATCATATACTATTGTAATGAGCCTTCAAAGTCACTTAAAAATAGCAACGTCCAAGGGTTTTCTGAAAAGGTCCCACAACCCGGTTCGTAAAATTCACAAGAACCATTAAAATATTTTTTTACTTTTCATTGTATATTTCTCAACATATTATCTTTAAGTACTAAAATAATTAACAATATGGCATTATTAATAGTTGAATCACCTGCGAAAGCAAAGACAATAGGTAAATATTTGAGTAAAGAGTTCAAAGTAGCTGCATCCTTTGGACATGTGAGGGATCTTCCAGCAAAAAACGGCTCTGTCGATCCGGATAATGATTTTGCTATAAAGTATGAAACCATTGAAAAAGCAGAAAAATATATAAAAGAGCTAGTAAAAGCAGCAAGCAAAACATCAGATATATATCTTGCAACAGACCCAGACAGAGAAGGGGAAGCAATGGCTTGGCATGTGATAGAGACATTAAAAGAAAAGAAAGCAATCAATGATAAAAGCAACATTCATAGAGTAGTCTTTAATGAGATAACAAAAAGAGCAGTTCAAGAGGCTATAAAAAATCCACGTGAAATAAATATGGATTTAGTGCGTGCACAACAAGCACGTAGAGCTTTGGATTATCTAGTTGGGTTTAGTTTGTCACCACTGCTGTGGACAAAATTGTCGGGGAGCAAGTCTGCAGGACGCGTGCAGTCTGTTGCATTAAAGAT
Source organism: Wolbachia endosymbiont (group A) of Pherbina coryleti (assembly GCF_964026875.1). Classification (NCBI taxonomy): domain Bacteria; kingdom Pseudomonadati; phylum Pseudomonadota; class Alphaproteobacteria; order Rickettsiales; family Anaplasmataceae; genus Wolbachia; species Wolbachia endosymbiont (group A) of Pherbina coryleti. The sequence continues at coordinate 93,240 of NZ_OZ034706.1, read as the reverse complement.
TATATGCGAACGAGAAGATGAAATTAGTAAATTTATAACACAGGAGTATTGGAGCATAAAGGCAGAAATGCAAAATAGCAAAGATGAGGCTTTTTTTGCTATGCTAAGCCACTATGACAATAAAAAGCTAGAAAAATTTGATATTAAGAATGAAGAAGAAGCAAAGAACTTAGTCAGGGAGATTGAGTCAAGGCAATATGCTGTAAGCACAGTAGAACGCAAGCAAGTTAAGAGAAACCCACTTCCTCCGTTTATTACTTCAAGTCTTCAGCAAGATGCAGTGAATAAACTGTATTTTAATGTGAAAAGTGTTATGCGCATAGCGCAAAATTTATATGAAGGTATCGATATTGGTGGTGAAACTGTAGGGTTGATAACTTACATGCGTACAGATGGGTTTCATATTGCAGATGAGGCTATAAACTCAATTAGAGGGTCAATTAAGTCATTATATGGTGATAAATATTTACCGCAGTCTCCTCGTAAATATGTAAAAAAGGTCAAAAATGCTCAAGAAGCACATGAAGCAATTCGTCCAACTGATATAAGTAGAACGCCGGGTAGTATTAAGGATTATCTAACGCCAGAGCAATTTAAATTGTATGATTTAATCTGGAAAAGAACCATTGCAAGTCAAATGGAATCGGCGATCCTTGATCAAGTGGTAGTCGAAATTAGTTCTACTGACCAGAAAGTAATTCTGCGAGCAAGTGGATCAAGTATATTCTTTGATGGTTTTTATAGAGTCTATCAAGATAACATGGAAGCCGAAAATGAAGGCCTGCTACCTGCCATGAAGGAAGGGGAAGCATGCAAGCTGATTTCAGTTGAGCCAAAACAACATTTCACTCAACCGCCACCTCGTTATAGTGAAGCAAGTATCGTAAAAAAAATGGAAGAAATCGGTATAGGTCGACCATCAACTTATGCAACAATTATTTCGGTATTACAAGATCGTGAGTACGTTTCATTGGATAGCAAAAGGTTTATTCCAAGCAGTCGTGGTAAAATCGTTACTATATTTTTAGAAACTTTTTTTCAGCGTTGTGTAGAGTATGATTTCACAGCACAAATGGAAGAAAAGCTTGATTTAATTTCAAATGGACATGCAGATTGGAAAAAAGAATTAGGCCACTTTTGGGTGCCATTTTTTGGTCATGTAAACTCTGTCAAGCAAATGACGCATGATGAAGTTTTCAGCGGCATTCACGATTTGGTAATCGATTGGTTTTGTTCAGAAGAAGGAAGAAAAGAGGTGAATACGAAATGCCCTGACTGCTTAGGTGGCATATTGAAATTGAACTTTGGAAAAGCCGGGGTGTTCCTTGGATGTTCTAACTATCCTGAATGCAACCATACAAAAGAAATTACGGGCAGTAACGACAATTCAGAATATCCAAAAAGTTTAGGTGTAGATGATATAACAAACCAAGAAGTGATGATCAAAAAGGGTCCTTTTGGACTTTATCTGGAGTTTAATAACGAGTTAAAAAAGAAAAAAACGGTTTCCATACCAAAAGATATAAATGTTAATGAGATTGATCTGAGCACCGCTACTCAGTTACTTTCCTTGCCAAAAGTAATCGGAGAACACCCTGAAACCGGAAAGGAAGTAAAAATAGGCCTTGGGCGATTTGGGTACTATATTTTCTATGATGGTAAATACTTTTCTCTTAAGAAAAGCTCCAAAGAGGTGCTGAATACAGAATTGAGCGAAGTTGTACAAATTATTGCAAACAGTCCACGCAAAGAGTTAAAATCTCTCGGGGTTAATGAAAAGGGAAAAGAAGTTTTTATCTGCAACGGTAGGTACGGATTCTATATAAAATGCGGTAAAACAAACGTTGCTTTGGGCAAGAGTGCAGATATTGAAAGTATAGATTTGGAGAAGGCTTTAGAGTTGATTAAGGGCAAGAAATAGACTTCTTGCATAACCATTATCTACGTTAAAAATCAGCTTTTTTGTCATTCCAGCGTGTGACGCTGGAATCTAGAAAAAAAGAACCTGGATGCCAGTGTCTGGGCACTGGCATGACACCCTTTCTGGTAGAGGTTGCTCTAAAATCACAACGTGCATACAACTGCAGCAGTATGATGTTTTATTTATTATAGCTATAACACTGAAGTTTACAATCAGAACAAACCACTTGGCCACGTGGAACTGATTTCAGTTTATCAGTTGAAACTTGATTTGAGCAGAATATGCATTTTATTGTGTTGCTTGGAGTAAGTGAGTTATCAACAGCAATTCTATCATCAAAAACAAAACATTCTCCTTTCCAATTACCATTTTTATTATAAGTTTTTTCAAGGTAAGAAAGAATGCCGCCTTTAAGATGGTAAACATCACTAAATCCAAGGCTTTTCATATATGCTGTAGATTTTTCGCATCTAATCCCACCAGTGCAGTACATAGCCACTTTCAGGTTTTTACTCTCAGAAAATGACTCTGTCCACTGAGGAAACTCACGGAAACATTGTGTGTGTGGATTAATTGCATTCTTAAACTTGCCTAATTTCACTTCATACTCGTTTCGTGTATCTATTACTAAAACGTCAGGTTGAGAAGTAAAATCATCCCAATGCTCTGGATCAACATATTTACCCTTAAGGGAAATATCAAGATTGCTTACACCAAGATTCACAATCTCTCTTTTTAATTTTACCTTCATCTTGCTAAATGGTTGATATTCTGCTGCACTCTCTTTCCATGTAAGGTCCCTTAGCCTATAATCAGAACGTAGAAAATCGAATATTTTATCAATTGCGTTTCTTTCACCAGATATTGTTGCATTAACACCCTCTTCTGCAAGGAGTATAGTGCCCTTTAACTCAACGTTGTTGCATGCAGCTTTTATTTCGTCTTTCATGTCATAATAATTAGAGAGTTCTACAAAGTGATAGAAAGTTGCAATGACGAAGCTCATGATTATTCACTTATCAACTAAAAACATGATATACAAAATTATAAAGATATTCAATAGTACGGCTGTTAATTACTGGATATCTTCAGTTTTTACATATAACATTTTAATATAAAATATAGATTCAAATTAATGTTTTTAAGAGTATTTAAAAATATATTCTTATTTCTAGTAAGTATATTATTCGTCTGTCCAATATTATCATTAATATCAATTCTATTTACAGATACAGCAAATTCCGGATGGGTAATCAGCACACTTTTCCCTGAATATATACTGAGTACGTTAATTTTGATGATAGGAGTGGGGGGAATATCTTTCATATTTGGAGTAATTCCAGCTTGGCTCACCACATTTTTTTCATTTCCTGGAAGTAAAATTTTTGAGATTGCTTTGTTCTTTCCGATATCGATTCCTGGATATATAGTAGCGTTCGTCTATGTAAATACGCTAGAGTTTTCAGGTCCGGTGCAGAGCTCATTAAGAGACATTTTAGAGTGGAGCAAAGGTGACTATTGGTTTCCTGAAATAAAATCCCTAGGTGGTGGAATATTAGTAATGGGATTCAGCCTATATCCATACGTTTATATGTTAGTCCGCTCAAGTCTAAAGAATGTTAGTAACTCAGTCACTATTGCGTCAACACTTGGGTTCTCCTCATTGAAGAGCCTGTTTTCTGTCATCATACCCTCCATACGCCCATCGATTATAGCTGGGTTGTCTTTGGTACTAATGGAAGTAATTACAGATTTCGGCACACCACAGTTTCTTGCTATCGATACTTTTACGACAGGAATATATCGCACCTGGTTTTTACTGCATGACAAATATTCAACTACTGTTTTAGCAGTTGCAGAGTTGATTTTCGTTGCAACACTAATAGCTATCGAAAAAAAACTACAAAAAAAAGGAATATCCTACTCTTCAATCAATACCAATTCAGATTATCACAACAAACGGAGTATAAGTGGCACTATACCATTGATCTTTGCTTATCTTATGTGTGTATTGCCGATATTAATAGGTTTTATTTTGCCAATGATTCCGCTCATATATTGGAGCATAGAGAAGGGGTTTTTCATATATGAAGCAAGATTCTATAACATAATAGCAAATAGCGTTAGTTTATCATTCATCACTGCACTAATCTCAATTAGCATTGCAATAATTATTGGATATACGGCGCGTAAAAATAAGGTAATCAATAATGTAGCACGTCTCATTTCTTTAGGCTACGCAATTCCAAATGCAATTATCGCAATTAGCATAATAATATTTTTAAGCAGAATATCCTCTTTCATTACTCAATATATTGTGGAAATTAGCTTGGTAGGAACTATTGGCGCATTAGTTTACTCATATTTATTTCGTTTTTTTGCTATATCTTTCAAGGCGGTAGAGTCAGGGCTCAAAAAAACACCAAATGAAATTGAGTGGACTGCATATACTATGGGTCATGGACCTATTTCCACATGTTTGAATGTTCATATCCCTCTCATCAAGAAGAGTATATTATCGGGATTTTTGCTCGTATTTATGGATACTATCAAAGAGCTCACAGCAACACTTATTATAAGACCATTTAATTTTGAAACTATATCAACTAGAATATATGAACTTGTAAGCGATGAGCGCTATAGAGAAGCTGCCCCATTTTCGTTAATAATAGTTATAATAGGCTTAATCTCTACAATAACCTTATTTACACTTGATGATAAGGATAAAAAATAAACGTAACCGTTCACAGATTTCCACTTAATTCTTCAATCTCACTAATAGAAAGGCCAGTAAACTTGACAATAGTGTTGACATCAACATTATTAGCCAGCATTGCTTTTGCGACTTCAATTTTCCCTTCCTCTTTACCAATTTTTTTGCCTTTTTCAGTAGCAAGATCAAGTCTGTATTCAAGAATGGCTTCTTCTTTGCGTAGATCCATTATCCTTTCTTCATAGGCTACTAAATCTTTTTCGTTCCAACGAAACTTGTCTAACTCATCATACGCCAGCTTTATTATTGGTGCTTTTTCTGCTATCTCTTTTAAGTCCTCTTCTGTTGTTTCTTCTGCATATTGTTGTCTAAGTGAAGAAGGTCGCCCCTCCTCACTCGACTTCAAAACCGTACGTGAGACTTTGCGCCTCATACGGCTTCTCTCTCATTTGGTGCTTGTCATGCACACCTCCTATGTAATTCATCGTGACAATGCCCATGTAACAAAGATAAATTTTTGATCATATTGTTTCGTCTATTCCGGTCTTTATGATGTATTTCTATTATATCATCACTTTCAAACCATAGTCGACAATTATCGCATTTATTTTGTTGTAACTTCAATAATTTTATTACTCTTGATGGCTTATCTGGTATTTCTCTAAGACGATTACCCCAATCATACGCGTCAAGTTAAGAGATTGTGAGCAAATTTAGAGAGGTTAAAGTGGATACTCTAGCCCTTCTACGTTTGTCTTTTAATGAAAATCGCGACCAAGTTATAGTGAGTTTTTTAAGAAATGCTTTTAAACTATTAATTTTGGTTAATACTAAAAATAACTCTCTAACCCGCCTTTTTAGCTCAATAAATGCCTTTGTTAAGCTAAGTTCTGTATTCTTTTTCACTTCTGTGCAACCAACTATGCCGTGAAATATAAGAATTGCGCACAATTTAGCATATAGTTCACATAATACTCTGCATGGCTTTCCTTTTAGCTTATCAAGCCTGATATGGCTTTTATACAATTTAAATAATAACTCAATTTGCCACCTTACTCTGTAAATCGTTAATACTTGCTCAGCACTAATTTTATTTTCTGGAACATTAGTTATAAATATTGACCAGTTCAACAATTTTTGATTTCTTTTAGAGGATCTGCGATCTTGCTAATCTATTAGCTTTCCTTCTTCTGCCCATAGACTGTTCTTCAGTTAGTTTCTGACATATAATTCTTACTCTAATTTTTGCTTCTTTTCCTAACAATACCTCGTTTTCTAAAAATAACTTATCCTCTCAACATTCTAATAACTCCATTTTTTGATTTGTTTCTACATCATATATGTTGGTATCGACGACTTATGAAATAAGCTCCTATTTCATTGATTTGTTTAAAAGAACTTGGCACAAAATAACCGAGATCAGATATTAGCAAATCATTGCTTAATATATTACTTAAATGTTTCCTATATCCCTGGTCTGATCTTACCCCCTCCGTTAAATTAAGTTGGTCTATTATCTGATTCATGTAGTCGAAAACTAATTGTAACTTTATTCCAGACTTAGTATTGCTTTCATAGCCACTGTAGCTAGTACCATAACCTTTATACATCTCTTCCATACTGTTAGGTAGAGTAATATAGCTACTGTCCAATAATTTAACACTATTAAATTGCTGTAAGATTTTGCAATCAACTTGCAAGATATTTTTAAAGAGAATCACAGATTCATTATACATCCTTTTCATAAATTCCACTGCTTCTTCAGTAAATCTAAAATCCAAACCTTGTTTTGTTATATCTATCGAGTCCTCGTTTAGTAATTGACACATTGTTTCTACGCTACAATTATCAACTCCTATATTACCCAAGACCATGGCTTTTACGAATGATGAACCTTTTAGCTTTCTCTTTCTTTTTATAAACCTTGTTGTAATTGAGATTTTCTCTGCTTTTTCATTAAAAAATTCTTTGAGCTTTTTTGATAAGCAAGTTATTTTATTCATTGGTTCTCTCACTAAAAGTATATCTGGGAGAACTTATACCTTATTATTCTATCTCTTTCATACCTTTATTTCCTTAACTTGACGCGTATGATTACCCCAATAAACCCAATCACCATCATATGGAGATCTGGTTTTTTGCACTTTGATATGTCGTTTGATAACATGATCGCTGTGTATAGTAAGACGTATCTTGTTACTTGTCATAAAGCGCCAGTTTTCGTTATTATACTTCTTAAAGTATTTTCTTTTTATCCAGCATCTCCCTTTGTTTGGGTGCCTAAAAACTGCCCATCTCCAGAGTTTTCTATGCATAATATTATCCAATGAACTAAAGATTTTACATGAAACTACCGAGGAGTAATATTGACTCCATCCTCTATTTATTGGATTGAGATCCTTTATCACCCGTTCTTGTGGTGCTCCACGCATTTCTCTGAGCTTATGTTTAATAGCTAGTGTATGCTGTTTTATAGAATTACGACTTGGTTTGATTAATAACTTGTAACCTTTCTTACTTTCTTTTGTTGGATATTGTCTTATTGAAAATCCAAGAAAATCGAATCCTGGTTTTGTTCCATTACTGGTTCTTAGTGAATGATAAACTTTTGTTTTAGAGGGCTTTAATTCTAGTCCGATGGTTTTTAACCACTCTTCAACTAAAATTTTTGCCTTAAGAATAATCTCTTTACTTTCATGTATGATGACAAAGTCATCAGCATAAAATATAACACTTATGGTTTTTTGTGCCTTTTTATGTGATATTTTTCCATATTTCCTTTTCGTGTGTTGAAAAAGTTCATTTGTTAATGTCTTTTTTATATGCTGTTCTAATCCATGTAATGCAATACAAGCAAGTAACGGTGAGATCGTCCCTCCTTGAATTGTGCCACATTTTGTAGATTGAAATTTTTCATCATCCATAACACCTGCTCTTAACCATCCTTTTATTATTTTCCTAATAGTTGGTGTGGTATTAAGTTTTTCCAACAGAGTGTTGTGGTCAATTTTGTCAAAGCATCCAGAAATATCGGCATCTAAAATGTATGCTGTTTTCTGTTTAAGCACATCAAATATGGCTTCAATTGCATCATGACAAGATCTACCAGGTCTAAAACCGTATGTGTTTGGCTCAAATTTTGCCTCCCACTCTGGTTCTAAAGCCATTTTTACAAGTGTTTGTTTTGCTCGACACGATATAGTGGGTATTCCAAGGGGGCGACGCTCCAATGGCTTACCAGGTTTTGGGATCCAAACTCGTCTCGATGGTTTTGCTTTTTCCTTCAAATCCATAGAATATGCTAATTGCATTCTTTCTTTTTGGTTGAGACTCGCTTTTCCATCGATACCTGCTGTCTTTTTCCCTCTATTGTCCTGTGTTACTCTTCTAACTGCGAGTATTCTTGCACTTGTTGATTTTTGTAATAATCTCTGAAGATTATGCACCTTTTTGATATCATTACATGTAGAAGCTCGGTAAATTCGTTTTTGTAGCTTAAATGAGGATTTCTTCAGCTTCCGCCAAGGAATTTCATTCCATTCATACCTAACTTTTTGTTGGTTCATAACATGTTCACTATTATTCACAACTTTACCTTCCAAATTACAGTGTTTACGTCTGCATATCCCAAATATTACTTTGGGCATTAGCTTCTTAAACAATCCCTCCAACATAAATACTTGCGGCTGACTACCTACTTATATTTATATAAATATAAGAGCATTTATGTGGTTACTCCGTTCCATGATCTTGTTTCACGTTGGACTTAGATTCCTACTGTTTGCCGGAAGCTGAGAACATCAGTAACTAAAGTTTTCAATCTTTAGTTCCCCTTTGTGCTTCGTACCATTTTGGTCTATGCGTAATCCAACCTCCTTTCGCATATTGTGCTTTGACGACAATTCAGACGTAAGTTTCTCTCGTAATCATATCCAACTCTGTTTGCAGGGATTCACCACGAGGTTTAGTGTTACCTGCTTTTATCTCATGCTTGCATCCCAAAGGTTGCCACTCTTTGAAATGTGAGATATACATTATCCCTGATGTCTGGGAAGATGGAATTTAACCACCACAAAATCATGACCTTCCGGGTCGCACTAAAAAAGAAACACCACCTTTCTATTGTACTTTCTAGCTGCTCTACTTTACTTTTTGAAAATTTGGGCAATTCTATAAAGATAAATTGAAAATCTTTTAAGTAATGGCCGTTAGTTTTTATATCACGTATATTGTGAGTAGAAATATAATCAACTTCTTCAGGAAGTAAGTTACAATTTGATATAGCAATAAAGAAGACTTTCTTTAAATCAATGTAGTTGCCAGATTTATCTAATTGTCTTGAGTAGGCTTTAGCGGCATATAATTGAGCGCGTTTTTCGAAGCCCTTGTCTCTAGCGAGCTGCATTTCTGCTATATATCTATTTCCGTGAGAATCCTTGCAGAGAACATCAACAATACTTTGTTTATCAGAGGCAACTTCGGGATCCATAATAGTGCTAAGAAACTCAACTTCTTGTATTGCATTTATCTCAGTAAACCCTAAAATATCGTTCAAAAAGTGGATCAGGATATTCTTATTTTTTTCCGTTCCAAAGATTTTTTTGAAACACAAATCATTGCGAGGATCGAGAAATTTTGAAAGAGCCATGGCAAAAATGCTTGAAAATATTAATAATTATACACTATTATTAACAATTATTCAACCATATTTTTGAAGATAGCTAGTTTCTGTATTTATTTTAAATTGAAGAAAGCTCAAATGAAAGATCGTGCTTTGCTAAAAATCACAGAATGCAGTCTGGTTACAAATAAACTATTTTGACAGTTAATGGGGTCTAGTTTTGATGTATGGACTATCCAAAGAAAAGGGTGGTATCATAACTTCAAAAACTTTTATGCTTTCTTCATTCAGAAATTCATACTTACCCTGCATTATTCCTGACGGTACATTTAAGTATGTTCCACTTGTGTATTTAAATACCTCTCCAGATTTTATCACAGGTTGTTCTCCGATAACACCAACTCCGGCAATTTCATTTACTTTTCCCTTATAATCTATTATTTGCCAATGACGACTTAACAATTGAATAGTTGATTGGCTTTTGTTTTTTATCTTAACGTTATACATCCATACATAGCAATTTTCATAAGGAATGGATTGCTCTTCAATATAAATTGGTAAAACTGTAACTTCAACAAAGTTGGTAGTTAGTGTGTATTCTATCATTATAAAATATTCATGATAAGAAAATAGTATCTTAATTATATACTTTTTTCATAGATTTTTCAAGTATACTTTAATTAGGAAGTATCAATTTATAGTATGAATGAACCAGATGCGCTTAGCAAAAAAGTAATAGGAATAATAGGTGGTGGACAATTAGGTAAAATGACTGCTATCGCTGCAACAAAACTTGGACAAAAAACACATGTTTTTGCCAGTGCTAAAGACGATCCGGCTTGCTCTGTTGCTGATGATTTCACAATAGCAGATTTCTCTAATAAGAAAGCTCTTGAATCTTTTGCACAGAGTGTGGATTTAGTTACTATTGAGTCTGAAAATATTCCATGTAGTGCAATTGATATCGATGTAAATTTTTATCCGGGTAAAAAAGCGTTACACATTTCGCAGAACAGACTGAGAGAAAAGGATTTTATTAAAAACTTGGGTATAAAAACTGCTAACTATAAGAGTATACAAAATTATAATGAGCTACTGAAAAGCAGTAGAGCTTTTGGCTATCCAACAAGGCTGAAAACAACAGAAATGGGTTATGATGGAAAAGGGCAATATGTGCTTGAGAATGATTCTGAAGTGAAGCAATTTGCTTCCTTTGATTGGAATACAGAGTACATTCTTGAAGCAAGTGTTGATCTACTGAAAGAGGTTTCAATAGTCGTTGCAAGAGATAAAAACGGTAAAGTAGCTTTTTTTCCTATAGCAGAAAATTACCACGTTGATGGAATACTTGATACTTCAACAGTGCCAGCTAAAATAGATAGTAAATTAACTCAAGAGGTACAACGAGCTGCAAAGAAAATAGCAAATGCGCTTGATGTAATAGGAATTCTGGCTATTGAATTTTTTGTTACTAAGGATAACGAATTGTTAGTTAATGAACTAGCTCCCAGACCTCACAATTCTTGCCACTGGAGCTTGGATGCATGTAACGTTAGTCAATTTGAACAGCTAGTTAGGATAATATGCGGGTTACCTATGCAGGAAGTAGTATTACGCTTTCCTTGTATGACGAAAAATATAATAGGTAATGATATATATGATTCTCATAAGTATTTGAGCAACGAAAAAGCTAGTTTAACCATATATGGGAAAAAAGAGGTTAGGGATAAGCGTAAAATGGGACATGTCAATATAGATTTAAGTTAACAGTTTTTCTACGTCATACCGCCACAACTGTACGAACATTGTGATATGATGAGATGTTACATAGTAAACGGTGTCATTCTAGCACCTCTTTTCCCGTCATCCCGCTGCTTGTTAGCGGGATCTCATTTCACTTTGTGAAGGTGTCATCCCAGCACCTCTTTTCCCGTCATTCCGCTGCTTGTTAGCGGGATCTCATTTTACTTTATGAGGGTGTCATCCGAGTAGCCCCTTTCTCGTCATCCCGCTGCTTGTTAGCGGGATCTCATTTCACTTTATGAAGGTGTCATCCGAGTAGCCTGACTACTTGGATCCAGGAATTTTATTAAGTTGGTAAGCATAAAAGTGGCTGATCTTATGTTAAAACACAACGTTCTTGATGAGATTACAGCAAGGCTGGATTCCAGCGTCAGCTACTTGAATGACAGCAGTCCTACGTCATGCCGCCGCGGTATCTCTAGATCCCGCTAACACGTAGCGGGATGACGGTTGTCGTTTAGCCATAAATGTTTAAGAAATTTACCAAACGAAAAAAAAGGCAAAAGAAGCCCCGTGGTTGGCTAGTTACTTACATTATACTTTCAAGTATGGCGTTTTTTTATTCTAAACGTTTAATAACCGCGATTCATCTGCTTTTAAGCCGCAACTAATCTAAATTATAAACATTAAGAAATTTACTAAACAGAAAAAAAGGCAAAGAAAACCTAGGGTAGCTAATTACTCACTATCCATTTTTTAAGTTGGCGTTTTTTGATGTTTTAAATGCTTTATAAGCGCATTTTAGCTTGTATAGCTAGAAATTTGATAAAGACATAAGGTGCACATAGTGCAAAAAATTAAACATGAGACGCCAAATACGTTGAGTTTTTTTGTCATTTAATCTGTACAGAGAAGATAAATAAATAGCTTCAGTTTCATGATAAGGGGGCTGGCGAAGGGTGTCAAGTAAGTTTTTTCGTTTCTATTTCCAATAAAAGTTTGTATGCAATAACACAGAAGCATGCACTGCTATTCCTTCATTTCTTCCAATATAACCTAATTTCTCTGCAGTGGTTGCTTTGATATTTACAAATTCATCATCAATTTCTAATGCTTTTGATATGAATTTCTTCATTTCTACTTTGTAAGGCGATATTTTAGGCTCTTCACAAACTATAGTAATATCTAAATTAGACACGCTGTACCCTTTTTCTTTTGCTTTTTTAGCAGCAAAGTCAAGAAAGTGAGATGAATTGCAATCTTTCCATTCAGAGGAACTAGGAGGAAAGTGCTCTCCTATGTCGCCACATCCCAGTGCTCCGAGTATTGCATCAACGATTGCATGTATTGCAACATCACCATCAGAGTGCGCTTCTATTGCCATGTTGTGTTCAATTTTCACACCGCAAATTTTTATAAAGCTTTCAGCACCATTTTGAACTTTAATGAACTTATGTATATCATAACCGGCTCCGACACGAAATTTTGGCTCTTCAAAAAGAAGCTTTGCCATATTGATATCCTCTTTTGTGGTTAACTTAAAATTGCTTTTCTCACCTTTAATAATCGCAACATGTTTTTTGTGCTCTACCATTAGTGATGAATCGTCAGTAAATTCTTTGACTGATTGATGGCATGATAATAATTCTTTGAAATTAAAAATTTGAGGGGTTTGTATGGCTCTGAGCTTTCCTCTTGAAATCGTAGATTCAATAAAACTATTACTCACCAATGACATAGTGTCTTCAACTTCTATTGCTGGAACTACTCCTGTATATTGATCATTAATCATAGATTCAACCAAGTTATCTATCAGAACATCTGACACAAAAGGCCTACAAGCATCGTGTATAACTACAAAATCTGGGTTAATTTTTTGTAAGCTTTCAAGCCCTAGTTTAACTGAACTTTGCCTGTTTTCTCCTCCGTATACAGGGCTTAGTAATTTAGTGTCTGTAATTAGTGATATAGCTTTCTCATAGAAACTTTCATGGTCTCTATTAATTGCTATTCTTATGTAATCTATATATTGGTTAGCCAGAAATCTTTTAATTGTATGAAATAAAACAGATTTACCTGCCAGTTTTATATATTGCTTAGGAATCGTAGAATTGCATCTACTGCCTACTCCCGCTGCAACTATTAATGCTGCTATTTTGTATTTCTTAGCGCACATATTTCTTTTTGTAGAAGCTTTCCTCTCTATCCAAGATTCTTTCCGAAAAATAAAATTTCTGACATCATATAAAAGTTACTTCCCCTATTAACTAGCATAATTATAATAGCAAAAGAGATATTTAGAGAGCTCAAAATCTATCTTTGCCTGCGGATTAAACAACTAAATTTTAGTAAAAAACGATAGTATTACAAATCGTAAAATACTTTCAACATAGGAAAAATAAATTGCATATTTTTCAGTAAATTAGCTATGCTAAACACATGCAAAAACGTCATATAACTATTTGTTTCATACTGCTTTTTATAATAGGGATGTTATTCCTGATGCGTCCTATGATTTTTCCATGTTTAATATCTATTATTATTGCATATTTGTTTAATCCGCTAGTAGTCAAGTTTGAAAAGTATAGAATACCACGTTCATGTTCTGTAATTTTTATAATACTTATTTTATTAATAGCTTTTATACTAGTCATAACATTTGTTTTACCTATTATATATGTTCAAATTACTTCAATATTAAATTTCTTAGTGAGTAAAGTGCCTTCATTAAAGCTTAAAGTAATCCCCTCTGTATTAGAATTTCTTAATATGAAAATCGAGGATAGCTTATTTGATCATTTATCTAAAAATCTAGCAGAAAATTACAGCAACTATGTATCTTATTTCATGAATGCTCTTGATATTGCTAGTAACTTTATAATCCAAGTGTTAAGTTCAAGCTTTAACACGGTATCATTAATGGTGATTACTCCTGTAGTGTTTTTCTATATATTACGTGATTGGCCTTTAATTATAGAAAAAGCTAGTAAATTAATCCCTATTCCTTACAGAGGAAAAATTGCAGATTATTTTTCCAAAGTGGATTTCATTATATCTAATTATCTAAAGGGGCAGGTAAATGTATGTATTGTCATGATGGTCTTTTACTCTGTGAGCCTGAGCATAATCGGATTGGAACACTCTATTGTTATTGGAATTTTATCAGGAATGTTAACGTTCATACCTTACGTAGGGCCATTATTATATACCATTATTGGGTTTTTGAGCGCTATCACTCAATTTAGTGGATGGTTTGAAAGTGCTGCTGTTTTGCTATTATTTGGTGTTGGACAATTAATAGATTCAAATATATTAGTTCCTTTATTAATAGGAAAAAAAGTTCATATACATCCAACTGTAATTATTCTGGGAATTACTATATGCGCTTCATATTTTGGATTTACAGGTATATTACTTTTTATTCCAATAATAGCAATGTTCAATGTATCAGTAGAATATGCAATCAATAAATATTTTAAAAGTGAGCTTTATAAAAACGGCTAACAGACCTTTTGCATAATCAATTTATGGTAAGAGGAGAAATGAGCCCAGAATACCTGACACATTTGAGGAGCGTAAGTAAATTTCTGCGCAAAAATTACTACCAGAAAGAGGTTACGTAAGAGGTTCAACGTGCAATTAAATTTATTTAACAACAATCAAGCTGATTATAGCCGGCAAAATTACATCATCTTAGATGAAAATAAGCACGTATATAATTCGGTAGTTAATGATTTATCTTGGAAATGTCTGATTCTTTTTGGACCTAAAAGCTCCGGTAAAACTCATCTTGCTCATATTTGGCAATCAATAAACGATGCAATCTTTATCAATGTGAATAACTTCGTAAGCGAGATTAGGTATAGCGATGCTTTTATTTTAGAAGACGTACAAAACATTAAAGATGAAGCAATGTTATTACATTGTTACAATTACATGAAAGAAAACGACAAGAGGCTGCTAATCACTTCTTCAATTTCACCAAAAAAGCTTAACTTCAAACTAAGAGATTTAAGTTCTCGAATATTATCAACTATCAGCGTAAAAATTTTGCCTGCAAGCGAGGAATTATTAAGAATTATGCTAATAAAACGATTTTCAGATAAACAGTTAAAAATTGATTTAAAAGTGATTAATTATATTTTAGCAAGAATAGAACGTTCTTTCTATAGCATTGATAAAATTATAGAAAAGATAGATAATGAATCTATAGGGTCAAATGTGACCGTTCCTTTTATTAGCACTTTATTAAAAAAAGATGCCATTTGATTTCTTCTTTTGTAAAGGTGTATATTAAAAATTTATTAACACCCATAACACTAACGTAATTGGAATCTCTATCTGTCCATGTTAGAATTATAATCAATGTTATGTTATAATAAATATAGATAGATACAGCTAAGAAGTATTCTATATTTATAGTAGAGCTCACTTTATAAGGTGTTTTTTATAGATTTAACGTTATAATTTAACTATGATAAGAGTAAGATTAAATTTAAGAAAAAGGTTAAAGCAAAAGTTTGTGATGTTCACTCTATTGATAAATGCTTTATTTGTCTCATATTTTCTCATAAGAAACACAGGGAACACTTCTAATCAAATTATAGCCAAAGAAATAAATATAGGAACTGATAATGAAAAATAAACAGTCGCAAAATAAAAAAGAAAATCTTTACATAACATATTACATAGATGCTTTAGCTTCAGAGAAGTCCGCTGCACAAAATACTCTGGAAAGTTATCGTTCGGATTTACACCAGTTTGAAGAATTTTTATTGGAAAGCGGCACTACCTTGGTTGGTGTAAACAAAACCAATATTAAAGATTATGTGAAATCTTTATGTACACAAAAAAAATATAAAAGTAGCTCTATATCAAGAAAAATATCCGCTATGAAAAATTTTTACAAGTGTCTATTTAATGACGGAATAATAGATTTTAATCCAGCGCCGGCTAATGATGCTGAATTAAAGAATCCAAAAGTTTCTCGTCCTTTGCCTAAGTATTTAAGTGTCGAAGAAATATTTTTGCTAATGGACACAGTGAGAAAATCAGCAAGCGAATCGAATAAAGAGATAAGCAGTAAAAGGCTATGTGCGATTTTAGATATCCTTTACTCTTCTGGAATGCGTGTTTCTGAACTAATTAGTATGAAATTATGTGAAGTGTCACATTTAATAAACAGTAATAACAAAGAATGCTATATAATAATAAAAGGAAAAAGTGGTAGAGAGAGGCAAATTCTTTTTAATGAACAAGCATTGCAGAGCCTTAGAAATTATTTATCAGTTCGTGATAATCTGATCTCTAAAGAAAAGGAATCCGATTGGCTATTCCCAGGTGATAAACCTAATAAACCAATTACAAGGCAGAGGGTCGGTCAATTAATGAAGGAGTTGGCAAGAAAATGCAATATTGATGAAAATAAGATCTCTCCACACGTGATTAGGCATTCTTTTGCTACCCATCTACTAAATAGCGGAGCAAATATTGTGTTGATACAGAAAGTTCTTGGCCATACTAACCTTTCTACAACACAAATATATACTCATATTGCTAATGAAAAGTTAAAGGACAAATTAGCTGATTCGCATCCTATTACTCAGATGATCAATAATTAAATTTATTGTTTTTAATTTGTAATAAAGTTAAATTTAAATAAATTTATGTGAGTTTGTGATTTCAAGTTTATTGTTTAATTTCTTTCTTATATTATGGGAGGTATTCTATACTTTCATTACTCTCCCTGTAATTTTCTTTTCTGAGTGTGTAATAACCATTTTCCTCGTCTGTTCGGTGAGAGTTGTATTATTCATGCTGCGTTTATTATGTGGCATTAAATATGAAGTGAGGGGAATGGAAAACATCCCTAAGCAACCTTTTATCATTGCATCTAAACACCAATCTCCATTTGAAACATTTATTTTTATACTACTATTTAGAAAAGCGGTTTTTATTTTAAAACGTGAATTGAAATGGATTCCATTCATTGGTTTGCATCTTATAGCGCTGAAAATGATTTTTATTAACCGTTCAGATGGTATCAGTTCTATACGCCATATAATCAAACTAGCAAAAATGCGTATAAAAGAAAATAGAAGCATAATAATATTTCCTGAAGGTACAAGAACAACTATAAACCAAAATATAAAATATCAACCAGGTATTGCTGCTTTATATAGCGTATTATCTGTTCCTGTGTTACCGGTTGCTTTAAACACTGGTTTGTTTTGGCCAAAAAGCATACTTTCTCTGAGAAAGAATCCCGGAAAGGCAGTAATAGAAATATTGCCCCCAATATATCCTGGGTTAAACAAAAATGAATTCTTGCAAAGTTTAGAAAAAATTATTGAAGAGAGAAGCAGTAGATTAACCATAGGAAAAACTGATATTGCAAATTAACAAAAAAACTTTATAATTAAAAGAAAAGTACAGTATTTTAGGTATTAATATATGGCAAATCATAAGAGTGCTAAAAAAATGATAAAGGTAATAGCAAAGCGCACTTTAATAAATAAGATGCGGAAAAGTAAAACTCGCACCTCTATTAGAAAATTGGTTGATATAATCAAGTCTGGCGACAAAGAAAATGTTGTTCTGGCATTTCGGAATGCTGAATCTAATTTACACAAGTGTGTGAATAAAGGTGTTATTCATAGGAATACTGCTGCGCGTAAAATAAGTCGCTTAAATGCAAAAGTAAAAGCATTGATGACCGCTTAATACGGTTAATGTAAAGTTAACTGTATTAATATATACTCCTCAGTTTGTATATTCTGTATAAAATTTAAGTAGCTTAAGTGATGGATAAAAAAGTGCTATTAGAACTAAGTAATGGATTAAAAATCGAGCTACCTGTATTAAGCGGAACAACAGGTCCTGATGTGTTAAATATCAAGGATTTATATAAGATGACAGGATTATTCACTTACGATCCAGGGTTTGTTTCTACAGCTTCATGCTCTTCTACAATTACATTCATTGATGGAGATGAAGGAGTTCTTAAATATAGGGGACATAATATAGCTGATTTGGCAGAGAATAATAATTTTACTGCTGTGATTTATTTATTGCTCTATGGTGAATTACCCAGTTCAGAGCAACACAAAAAATTTCTTCTCAAAATACAAGAATCATCCAAAGTATCAGAGCAAGTTACAAATGTAATTAAAGCATTTCCAAAAACTGCTCACCCTATGTCAATCTTAGTTGCATGTTTTGCAAGTTTGTCAGCATCTTATCATGAAAAGCATGGCAACAATGTCAATGGTGAAGACCTAGATTTTGGAATTTCTGCAATAGCGCAAGTTTCCACAATTATTGCAATGATTTATAGGCATATCAACAATCAGGAATTCATAAATGCTAACAATGAATTAAGTTACAGTGAAAATTTCTTAAAGATGATATTTGGCGATGCTGTTGATAATGATAAAAGCGCCCTTTTTGCAAAAGCTCTGGATAAAATATTTACTCTCCATGCTGATCATGAACAGAATGCTTCTACGGCGGCTGTCAGATTGGTGGGATCGGCTGGTTCTAATCTGTTTGCAAGCCTCTCTGCAGGAGTTGCTACACTTTGGGGACCAGCACATGGTGGAGCTAATGAGGCAGTTATAAATATGCTAAAAGAGATAGAGCAAAGTGGAGATATAGATAAATTCATCGAAAAAGCTAAAGATGATAAAGATCCATTTAAATTGATGGGATTTGGACATCGTGTTTATAAAAATTATGATCCGCGCGCGTGTATATTGAAAGGCGCTTGCCATGAGGTTCTAAGTAAACTAGAACAAAATAATGAACTGCTTAAAATTGCAAAAAAACTTGAAGAAATAGCTTTAAAGGATGAATATTTTATCGTGCGTAAGTTATATCCAAATGTTGATTTTTACTCAGGTATAATAATGAATGCTATTGATATCCCCTCAAATATGTTCACGCCTATTTTTGCACTTGCAAGAACCACTGGTTGGGTTACTCAGTGGTATGAAATGATAAATGATAAAGAAACTAAGATCTGTAGACCAAGGCAACTCTATTTTGGTAAATAAATTTATTTTCACTTCATTAGACTTCTTGCATAACCCAAACTAAGTAGAAAAAAGGTGTCATCCGAGTAGCTGACACTGGTTCCTTTACAACGGAAGTGTCCAGAGGTGTCATTCCAGTCTGGAATCCAGAAAAAAGGATGGTGTCATTCCGTATCCGTTTAGCCAATGGCGTCAACTTAAGAACTTTCATTAGCAAACTCTCCTAAAGACATGATGGCGTTTAGGCTTATCTACTTTATTGCGGCTGTCCCGGTCGGATTTTAACTTTAGCGCGTATACTTAAAAAGGGCTTGAAAGTTTTTTGGCGCAATAAGTACCTGATAGAGTTTCTGCCTCATTACACCAAATAAAACTGAAAAATTTAAACGATACTCAGTAATTTGATCTGGGTTCCAAGGCCCTTGTGCATCACATATATGAAGCGATAATATATTGCACATGACCAAGTTTGCCCAAAATTCTTGTAATACAGCCTCTCCAGAAAAATTCTCTAACTCTGCTCCTACTTTGAGTCGTTTATAGCACTCCTCTATGTGCCACCTTAACACATAAGCTTTGCTCCAAATTCTCGGTCAAAAACTCTGTTTCTCAGTTGGCTAATGTCAGCACTATAACTCTTACTTTCTGTCCTTTCATTTTATTTTTTAGCTTTTCATTTTCTAATATAAAATCAAAATCTAATTCGCCAGCGTTCCCATAGCTTACTATAATTTCTTTTTTGCAAGCAAAAAATAAAATCTACTTCCAAATCATAATGCTGCTGAATGAATTTTACTGAAGACGATCATAGATAAATAATAATTTCTCTTGATTTAATAAACGCATTTGAGTGATAACTTCGGGTAATTGCTCTGCCGCCAACGTTTGTTCACCTATATTCCAAGCTGCAAGACGAGCACTGCAAATCAATGAAGTACACAAATCAACAAACAAATTGCCAATGGTGCCTGTTGTTCCATTTGGTTCAAACTCGGATACAATTTCCCCAGAGCTGGGTAATCTCATACCAGAACCATCTGCTGCAATAAGTCTATAGCCTCTCCAACTCAGGTTCATCCTGATAGGCTGTTTGGATGCTTAAATTCTTGAAAGCCTGTATGGCAAATCTTATACCTTGCTTTAGAAAAAGCTTGCTTTGAGGGTACATGTCAATGGCTCCATAAGTTCACATTCTATTCCCAAACTTTTTTTAACTAACTTTAAAATCATAGAAAATACTGTCGAAAAAGCTTGTTCGTGTAAAACTCAACACAATGGATTTTCTGAAAAGTTTTCGAGTATATTATATTTTTAATTTGTAGAATAAGGTTTTTTCCTTTTTGCATATTTCACCTAAAAAGGACACATTTTAGACTTCTTTGTTGAAATAAAACAGAAACAAAAGTGCTGTCCCTTGCACTCTTTGGATAATTTAATGATAAAAAATTTAGAGAGAAATTTTATACACAATCTCTGACATTTTTCCTTAAGTTGACGCCATTGCCTGAACGGATACAACTTAATTTTTAATCTGCAGGAGTCAAGTTGAGAATGTCCAATTTTCCACTTTCTTTATAGCATAACATACTTCAGCGCCTCTTGCTCCTCTTGAAGTCCAATGGGCTCACCACTTATGTGTAAATTAATCGTTAATGTTGTACACGTTCTTTTCTTTTTCTACTCTCTCTTGCTCTTCAATACAATATATAGCAAGCGGATTAGCTTTAAGTCTTTCGACTCCTATTTCTTCTCCTGTTCCATCGCAGTAACCATAAGTGCCTAATTTTATTTTTTCTAACGCCTCCTTAATTTTTTCTTTTCTATCTTTTCGACGCTTGATTAATTCCTCGTTTCCACTATCTTCATCAGAATAGTATGTATCAATACTATTATCTTCTAGTTCTTGTTTCTCTAACTCAGCGAGTATTGATTGTAACTTTAAGCTGAAGTATTCCAGTTGTTTTACGCTCATATATTCTTCATCTTCTGAAGGAGTGTAATCTTCTGGTGACTTTATTTTTGGTAACTTTTCCATAATTGCATTATCAAAAAAATAATAAAACCTATATAATTTATGAACAAAAAATTATACTACCTCAAAGTAAACACTATAATTTATAATAAACATTTAAAAGCCTAGTATGATCGACTCAGTAAAAAAATTAGTAATAGATGATAAGAACTTTACCTATATAGTATGTATTTTTATCATAATGTTAAGTTTATCTTCATTTACACTTAAAAACAACAATAAACAAGAAGTTATGTTAACATTAACATGGATATGTGCTACATTTGTTTTGCAGATTTCTACAAATAATTTGTTTACATCTGATTATCATGATGGAATATTAGAGCAAATCTTTGTACAGCCACTCTCTTCTAGGCTTATAGTTGCTTATAAAATTTTCGCTCACTGGTTATTATTTGGGTTACCGATTTCAGTAATTTCTTCCATATTCAGCTTTGCAATTCTAGGCAATAGTATTGAACACTCAATAGCAGTTGGAGTGTCTTTATTATTTAATACGCTGATAATCACTAATATTTCAGCTACTGGAAATGCATTGATGATTGGTCAAAACAACTTAGCATCAGGAGTATCGCAAATTCTTGTTTTGCCAATGATAATGCCAACCTTTGTGTATTTTAAAATGCTAACTCAATTTGAAAATTTATCCTTGAATATTTATACACTACTAATCACCATCTTAGTTTTTGTTATTTTGATTGTTAACAGCACCATAACTACTCACATGGCACTAAAATTTGCTGTGGAACAGGATTGAAAAATCTTACTGTTATTCAGTAGACTTCTTGCATAACCTAGAAAAAAGGCAAATAGTTATTATAGATTTAGGTTTATCGACAATTTGAAAAACCTTCATTCCAGCATCCTTCCCTGTCATCCAAGTAGCCCTTCGTTGTCATCCCAGTGTCAAAAACTGGGATAACAGCTAACCTGACAACCGTCATCCCGCTACTTGTTAGCGGCTAAGAGATACCGTGACGGTATGACGGTTCGCGGTGGCATGACGATAAGCCTCATCATCCCGCTACGTGTTAGCGCCGCGGCGGTATGACGATTCGCAGCGGCATGACGAGAAAGGGGCTACTTGGATGATACCTTTTTCTACTTAGTTTGGGTTATGCAAGAAGTCTATTCCTTCATAAGGAGAAGTAGTTAAAGGAATTTACTCTATTTCTCCCTCTTTTTTTATTATTTTTAATCTATAGTTAACGTAAAAGAGATATGCAAAAACTCTATTGATCCATAGTCTGCAAATTATTAATAACACTTACTTTAAAGAACCTCACTTTACGCTGATCTTTGAGCGCTCTTCTGTGGTATTTTGTAAGAGTATAACTTGTGAAATCGTCTTCCCTATAGATTAAAGAGTTACACTGCTTTATATGTGATGCTATCCACTCTGCATAGTCCTGATGATCGGTTGCAATGAATATTTCCCCTGTTATAAGTATTTTTTTTGCTAATAAATTTAAAAATTCCGTATTAATTAATCGTCTTTTATTGTGACTTCTTTTTGGCCATGGATCTGGAAAGAGAATAAAGAATCTTTCAACACTGTTATCAGGAAAATTTGCAATCAATTCTCTTGCATCTTCTGTCCACATTAAAATATTTTTTATGTTCTGTATTTCTATGTTTGTTAGCAAGCGAGAAACCCCCTTTAAGTAGGGCTCACATCCTATAAATAATAGATCAGGTTCATTGAGCACCTGGTAAAGCATATTTTCACCGTTGCCAAAGCCTATTTCTACCCATATTCTTTTTTGTGAATTTACAATTTTCTCTATAGATTCCTTGCTGTTTTGAATAGAATATTTTTCCAATATTTCATCAACATCAGGTTTTAGCCTGGACCTTCTGGAGAACGATCTAATCCACTTGCTATTCTTAAATAGCATATTCTTGATACATATATAATTTTCTCACTATATTTTATATAGCTTAAACAATTCTCGAAATGAGTTAATGAAAAATTACTTGTCAATAATTGTTAATATTATATAATATATGAGTTCTAATAAAGTTTAAGTTAAAGGTATGAATAATAATAATCCAGTCGTAAATCTACCGGTTACTATCAGAAAGCTATCATCAAACAAATTTATAGAAGAGATATGTCAAGGCCAATTTGAGGATCAAGATAATACCTTGTTTGAAGATTCTTTTGTTAACAAAATTAAAGAAGGAGATGTGGTAGAAGGTGTAATTACAAGAATAAACCCTAACGACGTTGTGGTTGATATTGGTTTAAAATCTGACGGGAGAATTCTGATCAAGGAACTCGGTTGTAATGATGAGGTCATTATTGGCTCGAAAATCAGAGTTTATGTGGAAAGAATTGAAGATTATCATGGTAATGTTGTTCTTAGTCGTCAAAAAGCAATTAGGGACGAAAAATGGAATAAGTTGGAAGAAGATACAGTTACAAGGGCTGAAGTAAGCGGAGTTATTAAACGCTCAATTAAATGTGGCTTTATTGTTGATCTTGGTGACGGAATAAGCGCTTTTTTACCGCTGAGTCATGTGGATTTGAAGCAAGTAAAAGATGCGAAGCACCTTATTGAAACTGAACAAAAGTTCATCGTGCTTAAAATGGATAAGAAGCAGGGCAATATTGTAGTATCAAGAAAGCTGGTGTTAGAAAAATTGCACGCTGGTGAAAAAATTAAATTTTTAGAATCTTTAAATGAAGGCGATATAATAGAAGGGAAAATAAAAAGTATCACTCATTACGGTGTATTTGTCGGTATTCATGAATCAGATGTAGTGGGAGTTATAGATGGATTGTTACATATTACAGATATCTCTTGGAGTAGGGTAAGTCATCCGTCTGCAGTTTTTACTTGTGGTCAGACTATAAAAGTTAAAATTATAAAAATAGATAAGGAAAATGCTAAAATTTCCTTGGGTGTGAAGCAGCTAGAAGATAGCCCTTGGCAAGATGCAGAGTCAAAATATCCAGTTGATAGTGTGCATAAGGGTTATGTAACAAGCATAGAAGATTATGGATTATTTGTTGAGCTTAGACCTGGAATTGAAGGTTTAGTGCACTCGTCAGAAATAACTTGGGTTAAGAGTAATTTACCAGTTAGTAGTCTCGTAACAAGGGGACAAGAAGTATATGTAAAAATTCTCAGTATTGACATTGCTAAGAGTAGGATGAGTTTAAGCATGAAAAGGTGTGTAGACAACCCTTGGCAAGTATTTATCAATAAATATCCTCCTGGTTCTATTGTTTCTGGTGAAGTGAAGAATAATACCGGCTCATATGTATCTGTTGCTTTCGGTGATTCTGAAATAGATGAGAACGTAGAAGGGACAATATATGTGAAAGATTTTAGTTGGTCTAAAAATGGTTCAGATGAGATAAAGAAGTATAATGTAGGTGATAAAATAGAAGCAAAAGTAATAAGGGCTAACGTGAATCGGGCAAGAATTTATCTTGGAATAAAACAAATAGAGTATGATCCTCTTGAAGAACTGATAAAGAAAGTTAAGGTAGGTGATAAAATACAGGTTATTGTAGGTAAGAGAGAAGATAATGGACTAGTCGTTGAAGTTGAGAACGATGTAACCCTTCTAATAGATCAAGAGCATTTACCAGAGAATAAAAAATTCTCTATATCAGAAAAAATAGAAGTTGAAGTATTGGGTGTTGAAGAATATAACATAGCATTATCTGCTAAGTGATAAGGTTTACTTATTTTGGCTTCATATAAATGGCAACAAAGTCTGATATAATAGCGAGGGTAGCAAAAAGACATCCTTTTTTAGATAAGATTGTTATAGCAGCTATAGTTGATAGATTTTTTGGGATACTTTCAAGCACATTGAAACATCATAATAGAGTTGAAATTAGGGGGTTTGGTTCTTTTTCAGTTAGAAGTTATAACTTGAAAGAAACAAGCCATTTAATGTTACAGAAGTTTACAAAGAATCAATACTTTAAAACATATTTTCGTAGCAGTAAAAAATTATCTGATTTGATAAATGAATAAAAATTTATACCATAAATAAGATGAAAGTAGGGGTTTGAGTTTATACTGTACGATAGAAATTTTTAGCACCATATGCAAGTAGTAGAAATAGTTATACGTAATAACACATATAAAATATCTTGCGAAAGTGGGAAGGGGAATCATTTATTACGCCTTGCTAATAGTTTTGACAAGTTAGTTAGTTCTGTATCTCAAAAAACTGGAGGTAAGGGTTCGGATGCATTAAATTTCTTACTTGCAGCACTAATTCTTGAGGATAAAATTTTAGAATTAACAAAGCGATTAGATGAAGTAAATCAAGAGCGCGAAAAGTATAGAAACGAGAAAAGAATAGAATATACTGAGGTACTAGATAAGGTAAATAAGATTATCACTAATCTTGAGTGCATAAAGGATTAGCTTCAATAAAGCAAGCAATTAAATTGACTATCTGACTATTCAAGCCAGGAGGGAGGTTTGTCTTACGAGTTATGTAACAATATAATTCGTAATCATCAAGATCAACTATTTTTTCGTATTCGATTAGTTCGCTTAAGGAAAATTTATCAAGATATTTCAATGCGAAATGCCCTAAAAGTATATCGGTTTCTTTGCAACCCCTATGCCAGCTTCTATATATTAATTTTCTTCTGAGTAGTGAGGTATCTGTCATTACAATTAAACTTTTTTTAATTTAAAAGTTAAACTAAATACTTGTCAAGCGAGGCGCATTTTAATATACTTAACATTTTGTTAAGATCTAAATATACAGGTGGAATTAATTTCTAATCTTATCCATCAATTTAGCGATGGAATATATTATTTTTTATCATTTTCTTTAATAATTTCTGTCATAGTATTCGTGCATGAATATGGGCATTATGTTGTTGCCAAAGCATGCAAAGTTAAAGTTGAATCTTTTTCCATAGGTTTTGGTCCTGAAATTTTTGGTTTTAACGATAAGTCTGGAACTAGATGGAAATTAAGCGTTGTTCCATTGGGTGGTTATGTTAAAATGCTAGGGGACAACAATGCAGCAAGTGTCCCAGCTGATCAACAAAATTTAACCGAAGAAGAAAAGTTGTATTCATTTCATACAAAACCGCGGCATAAAAAAGCAGCAGTAGTTTTTGCAGGGCCTTTTGCAAACATGGTATTTGCTGTTATAGCTTTTACAATATTTTTTAGCATAGCAGGTTATTATCGCACTCCACCGGTGATTAGAAATGTAATCGAAGGTAGTGCAGCTAAGCAAGCTGGTTTGTTGCCAGGTGACACTATTACACAAATCAATGAGCATAAAATAAAATACTTTGAAGATATTTCACGTGTGATAATGTCGAATCCTAAAACAAGAATGGAGATTGAGTATAGCAGAAATAATGAGAAGCACAGGACCAGTTTAACTCCATTAATAATCAAGGACAAAGACGTTTTTGGCAACACAATAGAAAGAGAAACTATAGGGATTATTTCAGTCAATACATTAAAGCAGTCGTCTTTTCTTGGGGCTGTGAGCTTATCAGTAAGTGAAACTTACCACACTATGTGCTTAACGATCAAAGCTCTCTTTCACATTATTGTTGGTAAAAGGAGTATCAATGAAATAGGTGGGCCAATAAAAATCGCAAAATATTCAGGACAATCAGCTAAAAAGGGATTTATTATGGTTCTATATTTTATGGCAATCATTTCAGCTAATTTAGCTGCAATTAACTTGCTGCCAATACCACTGCTAGATGGTGGGCATTTATTTCATTATATCATAGAAACGGTTATACGTAGGGATTTAAGCTTGAAATGTCAAAAATATGCAGCTATTTTTGGTGCTTTAGTGTTGTTTTTGCTTATGGCAACTGGAATGTCAAATGATATTAGGGATCTTTTTTGAAATAAAATATGAAAAAGCTATTTTATATACTGGTAGTGGTTTTTATTTCTTTTCCTGCCCTGCTTGTTGCTTTAGGAACTGCGGAAAAAGTGCAGGTGAAAGATGTCAAATGTATTGGTAATGAGAGGGTAAGCAACCAGACAATAGGGTTCTATATAAAACTAAAATCTGGTGATTATATAAACGACGATGATATAGACTCAATTATAAAAGATCTATATAAAACAAAGTTATTTGCTAGTGTTAATGCTTACATAGATGATAAAAAAAATTTAGTAATAAAAATTCAAGAAAATCCACTGATTAACAAGGTAGTGTTAAAAGGCAATAAGTTATTTAACAGCAAAGAGCTGCTAAGTAATGTGATTCAATCAAAGTCGCTAACTATTTTAACTGAAACAAAATTGCAAAACGATTTAGTGAATTTAGTCACTACTTATAGAAATAACGGTAAGATTGGTGTTAAAATTGAATATGACCTGAATAAGCTTGATGGCAATAGGGTCAATCTAATTTTTAAAATAAAAGAAGGCAAAACCTCTAAAATTAAGGATATAAGATTTATAGGCAATAAAAACTTTTCTGAAAATGAGCTAGAGCAAGTTATCAAAAGACATAGTAATGACATATTTAGTAAGTTATTTAGAGCTATTTTTAAAGGCGGAAATCATTATTCACCGCAATATCTATTGATTAACACAGAATTGCTCGATCATTTTTATTCATCTAAAGGATATATTCAAAATAATATTCAACCAATTGTTGAGGTTGATAATAACAATCAAACAGAGTTAACTTTTTTGATTGACGAAGGACAGCAGTATTTATTTGGAAATAATGAGGTTAATATTGAAACTGAAATTCAGGATTTGAGCCTAAAAGAAGAAATATTGGATTTTATAACAGAGGAAAACGATAAGATATTTAATAGAGTTAAAATTAATAATACAGTAGAAAAAATAAACAAATATTTAAATGAGAAAGGAT
Source organism: Wolbachia endosymbiont (group A) of Pherbina coryleti (assembly GCF_964026875.1). Taxonomy (NCBI): domain Bacteria; kingdom Pseudomonadati; phylum Pseudomonadota; class Alphaproteobacteria; order Rickettsiales; family Anaplasmataceae; genus Wolbachia; species Wolbachia endosymbiont (group A) of Pherbina coryleti. The sequence continues at coordinate 65,322 of NZ_OZ034706.1, read as the reverse complement.
ATATATTTGCAAAAGTTAATCCAGAGTATGCACAACGTGACAATGTTGTAGATGTAACCTACAGAGTGCTGCCGGGTAAAAAGATTTATATAAATCAAATTACAATTGATGGTAACGATCGCACTTTAGATAAAGTGATCAGAAGTAAGCTAAGTGTAGCAGAAGGTGATGCGTACAATATATCTGAGATTCAAAAGTCACGTAAAAAACTAATGAGTAGTGATTTTTTTGAAACAGTGAAAGTAAATAGTTATGCAGTTAATGATAATGCAGTAAATCTTGACTTAAGTGTTAAAGAAAAAAACACTACTTCGTTGTATTTGGGAGGAGGTGTGTCTCTTCCTGGTGGAGCATTGATTAAAATTGACCTCAAAGACCGTAATTTATTTGGTACTGGAAAAGAGCTCTCTTTTGCTCTTGAAAAAAGTCAATACGTATTTTCTACTGATTTAGAGTTTGTTGAAAATAATTTTAACGATTCTGATACGTCACTAGGCATGGGTGTATTTTATGAAAAACAAGATAAACCAAACACTACTTTTGATAGTTGCGATATGGGATTTTTTACAAAGTTATCATATAAAGTCACAGAGAACTTAACTAATTCCCTTCGCTATTCTTATAAGTATAATCATATACACATGGATAATAAGGGTGGACAAGACACCGATATCTCTGAAATAATACTGGACCGAAAAGGTAAACATCAGATTTCATCAGTGGGATACACGTTGGCATATAATAAACTGGATAATCTATATGCTCCAAAAGAAGGGTATTTACTGCGCTTAAGTCAGGATATTTCAGGATTGGGAGGAAACGTGAATTTCCTAAAATCTGAATTCTTATCTTTTTATACGCACCCTATATTAAGCAAAATTGACGATGATATAACGCTACGCTTTAAGATGGCGGCAGGTCATATTTTTTCTTATACTGATGAAAATCTAAACATTGGCCAGCACTTTTTTAAAGGGGGTAATGAGATTAGAGGGTTTGACCTTTCCGGTATTGGACCAAGAGCAGAAGACAAAAATAAAAGCTCATTAGGAGGCAAAACTTATTTTAATCTAACACAGCAAGTGGATTTTCCTCTACCAAAACTATATGACTATGCTGGTATCAAAGGCTCACTATTTGTTGACTATGCAACACTTTTTGGCTTAGATGATAAAAATAAGAAGTATGAAGGGAAATACTACGATAGCAAGCTTGTGAGAGTGTCACCAGGTTTTGGCTTTTCAATGCTTTCTCCTTTTGGTAGACTTAGATTGGATTTCGGGTTTCCTTTAGTAAAGGAATCTTATGATATAATACCATCACCAAATGTTAAATTTTCTATTGAAGCGGGGATTTGAATGAAATATATACAGTTATTTATATCAGTTATTGCCTTAATTATTTCCTTATTTGTGGGGTATAAGTTTGTAGGATATCAACCTCAGAACACAAAAGCTGCAATTATCGATAGTGACAAAATCATCAATGAATCTCTTGCTCTGCAAAATATACAACAACAAATAAAGGAGCAGAATTCTAGATTACAACAAGAATTTGAAAGTGAGTTAGAAAAAATTAAGCCATCAAAAGAAGAATTTGAACTTTTGTCAGAAGAAGCAAAAAAAGAAAAGACAGAACAGTTTAATAAGCACACTGTAAATACTAGAGATAATTACGCTAAAAAAATGTTACATTTAGAAGAAAGCTATAGAGACGCAGTAGAGAGTGTTTTTAACAAGATAAAAGAAGTCGCTAAAAAAACGGCAGAAAAAAACAACATAGATTTGGTACTATTTATTTCAAAAAAGAACCAAGTTTTATACTCCATGGATGAAGTTGATTTATCAGATGTGGTATTAAACAATATAAACAAGAAAATACCTGAATTTGCTTTGAAAGGCATTGAGTAGGCTTATGCAATTTAATATCAGTGATATTATAAAAATATTACCACATTCTTATCCGTTTCTCTTAGTAGATAGAGTTATAGAGTGTGATCCTGGTAAAAGTATAAAAGCAATCAAAAATGTGACTCTCAATGAGCCATTTTTTATTGGCCACTTCCCTGGTCATCCAATAATGCCAGGAGTCTTGATAATTGAATCTCTAGCTCAGGCATCTGCTATATGTGTTCTAGGTAAAGAAACAATAGAAAATAAAGTTGTTTACTTGAGATCCATTGAAAATGCAAAATTCAGAAAGCTAGTTACTCCAGGGGACACATTGATTCTTCAAGCTAACATTCAAAGTGTGTGTTTAGGTGTACACAAATTTAGGTGTATTGCATCTGTTAGCGAAGAAAAAGTTGCAGAAGCAACAATCTCAGCAGTATTGCAAAATAAATAAAATCTTCATCTGTAAGAAACAGCATGTACACTGTATAGTATAGCAATGAAGCTGAATTTCAACATCTCATTTTCTAATCTATATACTCGCAATGGATTAATAAAATTAGATGAGACATTTTTGAATTATATCAAATCATGTGATGAGAGCTTGTTTTGTTCATTAATTGAAGCAAGAGAAAAAGCAGCTTCTTCTTCGATGTCATCCCAGTGTCACCTCCCATCATCCCAGTGTCACCCCCCGTCATCCCAGTGCTTGACACTGGGATCTAGAAAACAAGAAGGACGGTCAGCTACTTGGATGACAGATAGTCAGTTAATAGTAGACCTCTCATATTTACTTGATGAATTTATTGCAAAACTTTTCAATGTTGAAAAAGAAATAGAGGAGCTAAAGAAAAAGCACAACGACTTTGCTGTAATATATAAGTGCAAAAGATTATTTGTCCAACGCTATGCATTGAAGAAATACACTAATGTGGCGAATATAGATATTACTAACAAACTAAGTCATTTTCTCACTTTGCCAACAACAGAAAAAAATTTTGCTGAGCAGGTGATGCATTGGTTTGAAGATAAAGAAAATCACAAAGAAGAAATAGAACTTGCAGCACAATATGCAGTGTGGAGAGTAAAAAATAAACAGAGTATATTATTCAGTATTCATAAAAAAATCGACCACGAAAACCTCATACCATTTTCTAAAAAAGAAGTGGACAAAGTTGAAGTGCTGTATTCAAATGAAGTAAAAAGACGATACGGTTTTGATCTAACAAGCAAAAAGGTGAGTTTGAATAAAGCACTAGATAATGCTCACTACTGCATATTTTGTCATAAGCAAAGTAAGGACAGCTGCTCAAAGGGGCTAATTAATAACGACAATACTTTCAAAAAGTCTCCACTTAGAGTTGAACTGCACGGCTGCCCACTAGAGCAGAAAATATCAGAAATGAATCTGGTGAAAAGCGAAGGGTACAGCATAGCAAGTCTTGCAATTGTGATGATAGATAACCCATTATGCGCGGCTACTGGACACAGAATATGCAATGACTGCATGAATTCGTGCATATATCAAAAACAAGAACCCGTAAATGTGCCAGCAATTGAAACAAGGATTCTGGATGATGTGCTCAGTTTACCGTACGGATTTGAAATATATTCTCTGCTCAGCCGTTGGAATCCTTTAAATTTTCAGCGTTCATTGCCAAGAGGAAACACTGGAAAAAACGTTCTAGTTGTAGGCCTTGGTCCTGCTGGTTTTAATTTAGCTCATCATTTGTTGAATGATGGGCATAACGTTATCACCATTGATGGACTAAAGATTGAACCTTTGATCGATAATTTCCAGCTAATTAAAGATTTCAAACACGAAAAATTGAGTGAACGCACGGCAGGAGGGTTTGGTGGGGTGGCAGAATATGGTATTACTTCTCGGTGGGATAAGAATTACTTAAAGATTATTAGATTACTGCTGGAAAGACGTGAGCATTTTGCACTTTATGGAGGCATTCGTTTTGGTGGCACGATTAATGTTGATGACGCGTTCAACTCGGGTTTTGATCACATCGCCCTAGCACTTGGCTCTGGCAAGCCACGAATGATCAAAATAAAGAATATACTAGCTCGTGGAGTACGTATGGCATCTGACTTTCTTATGTCGTTACAACTGACTGGTGCTCTTAAATTTGATTCTATAGCAAATCTGCAAGTTCGTATGCCGATAGTTGTCATAGGTGCGGGGCTTACTGCGATTGACACTGCCACTGAAGCTTTAGCGTATTATCCAATTCAAGTAGAAAAATTTCTTCTTCGTTATGAGATATTAGTTGATAAGTATGGAAAGGACTGTGTTGAAAAAGATTGGACAGAAGAAGAACACAAAATTGCAAATGAGCTCATATCACACGCAAAGTTGATCCAAGCAGAGCAAGAGTTAGCAAAAAAAGAGAATAGAGAAATAAAAATATTAGAGTTGATGCAGAGCCTCGGGGGAGTGAAAGTTATATATAGAAAAGAGCTAAAAGATTCACCGAGTTATCGATTAAATAGCGAAGAGGTGCAAAATGCACTGTCAGAAGGAATTTACTTTATTGAAAACTTAGAGCCAGTTGAAGTTGTGACGGATAAATATAACCATGCTGAATCAATAAAACTGATAGACACAAAATCCGGCGAAATCAAACGTATAAAAGCACGTTCTATTTTTATAGCAGCAGGTACTGAGCCAAATACGGTTATTGCAACAGAAGATGAAAAGCATTTTAAATTAAGTAATGGGTATTTTACTCAATTGAATTCATTGGGAAAAGAAATAGACCCAATATTTTCTCCTAAAATGCAAAATAAAGACAGAATATTAGTATACAAGCAAGGCAATAAAACAATTAGCTTTTTTGGTGACCTTCATCCTTCGTATAGCGGCAGCGTCGTAAAAGCTATGGCAAGTGCTAAGAACGGCTACCCTATTATTTCTCAGCTTTTGAGTGGAGTTAATAGCTTCGTTTCTGTCATTCCAGTGTGTGATGTTGTGGGCCAGAAAAAAAATGCGTGGTCAAGTGTTGAAGACCTGGCTAATAAAGAATTATTTAATAGAATCAAAGAGCAATTCACTGCAAAAGTCATAAAAGTTCAATATTTAACAGATAAAGTGATAGAAATAGTGATTAAAGCACCTCTTGCGGCAAAGAATTTTAAACCTGGACAATTTTTTAGGTTGCAAAATTTTGAAACCAATAGCAGAAAAACTAACCTTGCTATGGAAGGTATAGCTGTGACTGGCACTGAAGTAGACAAAAAAAAAGGAATTATTTCCACTATTGTGCTGGAAATCGGCGGCTCCACTAATTTATGCAGACACTTAAGAGAAGGCGAGCAAATAATTCTTATGGGCCCAACTGGCAGACCTACTGAGGTTTACTAAGTCTCAATATTAAAGTGATGCCAAATTTTATTTCAAAAAGTAAATAATTTACTAACGCTCGTGCACAAATTAAAAATAAATTATGCACGAGTGTAGCGTTATGAATTAGGAGTGCTATATTAAAGCTTACCTCACTATTAAAGCTATCGGTCAGATTAGATTAAAAACCTAATCTGACCGGTTTCTCTATAACCCTCTAAACTCTGATATAATTATATGATAATTAGTTTAATTAGTGGTTAATATGCAAATTGATTTTATTCATATATTGAGATAGCATAAACCATATTGGTTTTAATTATTGTGCAACTTTATAAATCGTCACTGTTACTTCTACTGACTGTATTAATAGTTATAGTCCTAAAATTACCTGAAAATTTGAGCATTGCAGTAAATTGGTCTCTCCCAATTCTAGATTTTGATTTATCTTTTCGTACCATACTAATATCTTTTTTATCAGTTGCATTTTTAGCTGTTCTACCAGCACAAAATTTGACTTTTTCAGAGATGCTATCTTTTGCTGCTTACACTATTAGTTCACTTTATGCAGTTTTATCTGAACATATGATATTGGTTATAATATTCTGTGAATTAATGACCATCAGTGCATTTTTTATTATCGCAGCTAGCTGTAGAGATAGTGGACCTGCAATAAGGTACGCTTGTGTACACTTTTTCGTTGGAGTTATATTAATAGCAGGATTGGCACTTCAAAGCACTAACCTGATAATTTTGGGTTTATTGATAAACTGCGCTTGTTTTCCTTTTTCATTTTGGGTTGTTGATGCATATCCTGCTGCATCGCTACATGGCACCACATATCTCTCTTTATTTACCACTAAAGTCTCTTTTTTAGTGATGCTTTTACACACTTATAACCTATGGCAAGATTGTACTGAAATATTAGCGCTTGTAGGCGCCATCACTGCAATTTACAGCATTATATTTGCTTCTCTTGAGCAAAATATTCGCAGATTTTTATGCTATAACGTTGTAGGACAAATGGGCTTGCTGATTATTGCAGGAAGTTTGCTCAGTCCTTCGGAAAAAGCAATACCAATTTTGATACTGCATATAATCTTCTCTCTTGTTTATCAATCATTATTGTTTGTGGTCAGTAATTCGATTATTTCACAAACAAAAACAATTAGTTTTAATGGAGTGGGTAAACTGATGTCAGTGGAAGGCATGTGTGCTATAATCGCAATACTTACAATGGCTGCATTTCCTGGAACCGTTGGATTTATCAGTAAATCATATATCACAGCTGAAATTAAAATGAACACTGTTGCCTTAAAAGGGTATAAAAATTTATATAAGCTTCTAAATTTGCTGCTTCATTTAAGCGTGGGGCTAAAGTTTCTTTATTACTTATTTATTGCAAAAAGTAAGTCAAAACCTTTAGCAGAGAGAGGAGGCAAAATGACTATGATTATTTTAGCATTTATATGCGTAATCGCTGGCAATCCTTACTTACCTATTTACAATAAACCTTCGATTTTCGATTTTGTGTACAACACAAAAAATATTTTGTCGCAATTTAATTTGTTACTATGTACCACTTTATTGTTTATTCCTTTACGCAAGTTATTTTACCCGAGAGTAAATTTTAAAATGGATGTTGATTGGATTTTTAGAACTTTCATATCCTATATTGTCTTGTTGTTCAATCAGTTAGTCTCTAAAACTAGAGAAATGTTTGCCAGCGTAGTGCAAAACTTGACTAATCCACTTACTGGTTTATACTTTAATAATATTACTAAACTTAAAGAAGTGCTGGGTTATAACTCAGTGAGTTTTGTTTCAGCTTCTTCTCTCTTTTTAATGAGTATTCTACTAATGCTATTATGTTTAAATCATTAACTGAAAGTTTAAATTCTGTATTTAGTAAACTGAGAGGAAAGTCAATCATTTCTGAAGATGATTTTAATCTTGCCATGCGTGAAATACGCATAGCCTTAATTGAAGCTGACGTTTCACTTGAAGTTGCAAAAAAATTCATCAACGACATTAAAGATAAAGTGATTGGGGAAAAAGTCATAAAAAGTGTTTCTCCAGCACAAATGATAATTAAAATTGTACAGGATAATTTAGTTGCAGTTCTCGGATCAGAGAAAAGTGACTTAAATCTAGCAGTTAAACCCCCTGCTGTGATTATGATGGTGGGCTTACAAGGTGCAGGTAAAACAACTACCTCAGGAAAGCTTGCTTTAAAACTAAAAAAGCAAAAGAAAAAAGTGATGCTTGCCTCTTTAGACATTTATAGGCCTGCTGCCCAGAAACAACTTGAAGTGCTAGGTAAACAAATAGATGTGCAAACTTTACCTGTAGTAATAGATGAGAAGCCCATTACAATTACAAAAAGGGCACTGGCAGCAGCAAAGAACGATAATTATGATGTATTAATACTAGACACTGCAGGCAGGCTTCATATTGACAATAATATGATGAATGAGTTGAAAGCCGTAAAGGAAATAGCTTCACCTGCAGAAGTTATTTTAGTAGCCGACGCAATGATAGGCCAGGATGCGGTCAACATTGCCAAATCATTCAATGAGGTAATAGGTGTAACCGGCATTATTCTTACCCGTGTTGATGGTGATGCACGTGGTGGTGCTGCTCTTTCTATGAAAATGATCGCCGATTGTCCAATTAAATTTATTGCTTGTGGTGAAAAATTAAGTGACCTCGATGATTTTTATCCAGATAGAATTGCAAAAAGAATACTTAGCATGGGTGATGTTGTCTCATTGGTTGAAAAAGCTGCTGAGATTGTTGGTCAGGAAGAAATTGATAAGTTACAAAAGAAAGTGAAAAAAGGTAAATTCGACCTAAACGACCTAGTGGGAATGTTAAAAACTCTGAGTAAAATGGATGGCATTAGCAACATAATGAAATTCATTCCTAGTTCATTTACAAAAAAGCTAAGTAGCAGTGTGCCAGATGACAATAAAGTGAAAAAATATATAGCCATCATAAACTCAATGACTGAAAAAGAAAGGCAAAATCCAGATATTTTAAATGGCAAAAGAAGACTTAGAATTTCTAAGGGGTCCGGAACAACTGTAACTGACATTAATCTTCTAATTAAGCAGTATAATCAAATGAGCTCTATGGTAAATAAGTTCAGTAAAGTTGACCATAGTAAACTCAAAGAATCTGATTTGATGGATATGCTAAGCAGAAAGTAAGTCAGCAGGTAGTGGAATGAGACAAATCATCAGTAAACCTTTAGCTATATCAAAAGCGGCTTAGGTCTCGCAAAAAAATTTACAGCTTCTTGCTAGCCAAGAAATTTATTATTAATTTTAAGAAATACTATAGCTGACCCAAGCAACACGTCATACCGCGATTCATTTCATAACTGTACGAACATTGTATAGCTCTTTTTACAATAATCCGAACAGATCATAATATGCTACTGCTCTACCATAGCCATAAGCACATATCTTATCCTATTCGGACTATTGCGAGAAGTGCTATAGTGTGGGACACCAGTGGGGTGTCATCCGAGTAGCTTGACTACTTGGATCCAGAAAAAAGAATGGTGTCATGAAAGTAGCCTCCTTCTCCTGTCATCCCAGCGCCCAGAGGTGTCATCCTTTTTTTTGGATTCCAGACTGGAATGACAGCCATACGCGTCAAGTTAAGGAAATAAAGGTATGAAAGAGATAGAATAATAAGGTATAAGTTCTCCCAGATATACTTTTAGTGAGAGAACCAATGAATAAAATAACTTGCTTATCAAAAAAGCTCAAAGAATTTTTTAATGAAAAAGCAGAGAAAATCTCAATTACAACAAGGTTTATAAAAAGAAAGAGAAAGCTAAAAGGTTCATCATTCGTAAAAGCCATGGTCTTGGGTAATATAGGAGTTGATAATTGTAGCGTAGAAACAATGTGTCAATTACTAAACGAGGACTCGATAGATATAACAAAACAAGGTTTGGATTTTAGATTTACTGAAGAAGCAGTGGAATTTATGAAAAGGATGTATAATGAATCTGTGATTCTCTTTAAAAATATCTTGCAAGTTGATTGCAAAATCTTACAGCAATTTAATAGTGTTAAATTATTGGACAGTAGCTATATTACTCTACCTAACAGTATGGAAGAGATGTATAAAGGTTATGGTACTAGCTACAGTGGCTATGAAAGCAATACTAAGTCTGGAATAAAGTTACAATTAGTTTTCGACTACATGAATCAGATAATAGACCAACTTAATTTAACGGAGGGGGTAAGATCAGACCAGGGATATAGGAAACATTTAAGTAATATATTAAGCAATGATTTGCTAATATCTGATCTCGGTTATTTTGTGCCAAGTTCTTTTAAACAAATCAATGAAATAGGAGCTTATTTCATAAGTCGTCGATACCAACATATATGATGTAGAAACAAATCAAAAAATGGAGTTATTAGAATGTTGAGAGGATAAGTTATTTTTAGAAAACGAGGTATTGTTAGGAAAAGAAGCAAAAATTAGAGTAAGAATTATATGTCAGAAACTAACTGAAGAACAGTCTATGGGCAGAAGAAGGAAAGCTAATAGATTAGCAAGATCGCAGATCCTCTAAAAGAAATCAAAAATTGTTGAACTGGTCAATATTTATAACTAATGTTCCAGAAAATAAAATTAGTGCTGAGCAAGTATTAACGATTTACAGAGTAAGGTGGCAAATTGAGTTATTATTTAAATTGTATAAAAGCCATATCAGGCTTGATAAGCTAAAAGGAAAGCCATGCAGAGTATTATGTGAACTATATGCTAAATTGTGCGCAATTCTTATATTTCACGGCATAGTTGGTTGCACAGAAGTGAAAAAGAATACAGAACTTAGCTTAACAAAGGCATTTATTGAGCTAAAAAGGCGGGTTAGAGAGTTATTTTTAGTATTAACCAAAATTAATAGTTTAAAAGCATTTCTTAAAAAACTCACTATAACTTGGTCGCGATTTTCATTAAAAGACAAACGTAGAAGGGCTAGAGTATCCACTTTAACCTCTCTAAATTTGCTCACAATCTCTTAACTTGACGCGTATGGGAATGACAGCAGTCCTACGTCATGCCACCGCGAACCGTCATACCGCGATTCATTCGCGGTATCTCTAGATCCCGCTAACAAGCAGCGGGATGACGAATTACTTAACCATCATCTACACCGTCATACCGCGATTCATTCGCGGTATCTCAAAGCATAGATCCCGCTAACACGTAGCGGGATGACGAGGTCATGCCACCGCGCGAACCGTCATACCGTCACGGTATCTCTAGATCCCGCTAACACGTAGCGGGATGACGAATTACTTAACCATCATCTACACCGTCATACCGCGATTCATTCGCGGTATCTCAAAGCATAGATCCCGCTAACACGTAGCGGGATGACGAGGTCATGCCACCGCGCGAACCGTCATACCGTCACGGTATCTCTAGATCCCGCTAACACGTAGCGGGATGACGAATTACTTAACCATCATCTACACCGTCATACCGCGATTCATTCGCGGTATCTCAAAGCATAGATCCCGCTAACACGTAGCGGGATGACGAGGTCATGCCACCGCGCGAACCGTCATACCGTCACGGTATCTCTAGATCCCGCTAACACGTAGGGGAATGACGAGGTCATGCCGCCGCAAACCGTCATACCGCCGCGGTATCTCTTAGCCGCTAACACGTAGCGGGATGACGGTTGTTGTTTAGCTATAAATATTAAGAAATTTACCAAACGAAAAAAAAGGCAAAAGAAGCCCTGGGGTTATTATCCGCTTTAAAATATTGGCGTTTTTTATGTTTTAAACGCTTGACAAGCAAGATTTAGCTGCTTTTAATTGCAACTAACCTACGCTGCAAATGTTTAAGAAATTTACTAAGCAGAAAAAAAGACAAAGAATCCCCGAGTTAGCTAGTCTTTTACTATCTCTGTCGAGTATTGGCATTTTTTGATGTCTTGTAACGCTTTATAAGCGCGTTCAGCTTATTTAGATAAAAATCTAGATGTAGATGAAGTTTTGTAAAGACATACAGTATCTATATACTGCAAAAAATTGAACATAAGACGCCGATACATTAAGTAATCCTTACCTTTTAATCTGCAGATTGGCGAAAGCAAATACAATAGCTTCAGTTTCATGATAAGGGCGCTGGCGGAGTTTGTCAAGTAAGTTTTTTCGTTTCTATTGTAATGACAGTTATGGCCTGTGCAAGAAATCTATTGATTTACAGCAGGTTCTTTGTTACAGTTCGTAGTTATGCAAAGAAACTTAAAGCCTCATGAGTTTATTTACAGCCAGTGGTTTACATAATTTGGAGCTGTATAGCTGAACATTGTATATGATAATATTAATAACAAACGATGATGGTTTTGGAAGTGAAGGAATAAAATTACTCAAAGAGGTTGCACGGAATTTTGCGTCAGAAATATGGATAGTGGCACCAGATACTGATAGAAGCGGAGCTGCAAGATCTCTTGATTATCCAGTGAAACAATCTATTGGAATAAAACAACATAGTGAAAGGGAATTTAGTGTGTCTGGTACTCCTGCAGATTGTGTCATTATTGCGCTAAATAAAGTTATGAATAAAAAACCAGACTTAATATTGTCCGGAGTAAATATTGGATCAAATGTCGGGGACGATATTTGTTATTCAGGAACAATTGGTGCTGTAATGGAAGGTGCTGCAAGGTCTATACCTTCTATTGCGCTAAGCCAAGTTTATCATGATAAAATAGACTGGCACAATACAAAGGTTTTTGCACCAAAGGTTATTGCCAAGCTAGTTAAGGTTGGTTGGCCTAAAAACATAGTGATGAGTGTAAATTTTCCTGCTACGGAAAAAGTAAAAGGAGTAGAATTTGCTGAACAAGGTGAATATAACATTGATGGGGATTTAACTTTTACTGAAAATTCGAATGGCTCTTTTAGCTTAAATTGGTCTCGAGAGCACTCAGGCAGTGGTAGTATAAATAAAATAAAAGAAGGATTTATTACTATTACACCGGTAAAATTAGATTTTACAGATTATGATACATTGAATACTATGAGAAATTCTTGTGCAGACGAATTTTCTTCTATAGCTGACTGAGAAAAACATTTGCATTGCTCCTAATAGATATTTTCTATTGTGTTATCGCGAGCAATTATTTTTTCTTCACCTGTATCCATGTTTTTAATCTTTAAAGTTTTACTACTCAATTCTTCATCGCCAAAGATTAAAGCAGCTTTAGCATTTGCTTGATTTGCTTTTTTCATTCGGGTTCTGAGCGTTCCGCTATATTCATAGATTACATATAAACCATTTCTGCGCAATTCATTTGCAAGTGTTAAAGCATGTTTTTCAGCCTCTCTACCGATTGGAATTAGGTAAATAGGTCGCTCTTCTTTCGGAGAATAATTGATTAACTCCATTATGCGCTCAATACCCCCTGCAAATCCTATTGCTGGAGTGTGTTTTCCACCTACTGAAGATACTAAATTATCGTATCTTCCACCGGCAAAAACTGCCCCTTGTGCACCTAAATCCTCTGTAACAAACTCAAACACTGTGTGGCAATAATAATCCAAACCTCGAACTAGTTTATTGTTTACGGTATAAGGTATATCAAGAATTGTTAATCCATTTAGTATTTGTTCAAAGAAATCTGAGGACTCTTTCGTATAATAATTGCTGATTTTGGGCGCATCAGAAATTATTGATTTATCTTTCTCGTCCTTGGAATCCAGTATTCTGAGTGGGTTTTTGATCAACCTATTTTTGCTATCTTCTGATAGATCATTTTGATACTTTGTAAAGTATAAGATCAAAGCTTCTCTATATTTAGTTATTGTTTCACCATCACCTAAAGAGTTGATTTCCAGCTTTACATTTTTATTGATGCCAAATTCAGTTAGTAAGTGCTGAGCGAGTGATATCAATTCAATATCAGCTTTTGGATCTTCTATGCCAAAAACCTCAAAATTTATCTGATGAAATTGCCTTTGTCTTCCCTTTTGCGGTCTTTCATAGCGAAATGCAGGTCCTGTTGAGAATAATTTTATCGGTGTTTGCAGTTTTTTTTCAATGAGTAGCCTGACAATCGCTGCAGTGAACTCAGGACGTAAAGTTATGCTCTTTCCCCCTTTATCATTGAAGCTATACATCTCTTTAGTGATGATATCTGAGCTATCACCTAAGGTTTTTGTAAAAACCTCCGTGTATTCAAATATTGGAGTTTGGGCGGGCAAAAAGCCGTATAAACTTGAGATTCTGTTTGCTGTTTGCTCTATGTATTTAAACTTGTACCATTCATCAAACAGGAGATCTTTTGTTCCTCTAACCGTTTGATTAGTCATAGTGTGGTCTCTATACCTGCAATCTCTGGTATGTGGTAGCTCAGCATATTTTGCACTCCTTGCTTTAAAGTAATTGCAGCACTTGGGCATCCAGAGCAAGCTCCTTGCAACTCAACATAAACTATTCCATCTTTATAGCCACGAAATTTGATATCGCCACCATCTTGAGCAACTGCAGGTTTGATATAACTTTCCATCAATTCTTTTATTCTATTTACAATTTCTATATCATTCTCATCGAAAAATTCTTCATCCGGTATATTATTATCATTTACTCCTTCTTTATCTAGTGCTTTTCCACCTGAAGTAAAGTGATCCATGATTGTAGTTAAAATTTCTACTTTTAATGTATCCCAATTAATTCCACCCAATTTTGTTACTGAAATAAAATCATGACCAAAAAACACTCTTACCACATGTTCTATTTGAAAAAGATTTGCTGCTAGTTTAGAATTTTTTATCTCATTTGCATTTGAAAAACCAGCCGTTTCTCCTTCGTTTAAAATTTCAAATCCAGGAAGGAATTTTAGCGTATTTGGGTTTGGTGTTTCTTCAATCTGGATGAACATGTTATTTACCATGACAATTATAATTGTTACTATTTAATCATAAAATGATAAAAAAATATACATGTCATTCATCTTTTTTCTTTTTTTAGTATTCATAGTAATTACATTTGTCTTGCCTAGCGTTGTTGTATTTTTTCTTTTCCTGACAAAAAAAAATAATATGAGTTTCATGATGAACTCTATATTGAGTAAGTTTTTGAACGAATTTAATAGCAGTAGAAGTTGTACTGAAAATTACACTGGTGATAACATGTCCAAGGATGAAGCATTAAAGATACTGGGGCTGAATCCTGAGGCAAGTCAAAATGAAATCAATAAAGCATATCAAAATTTAATGAAATTAGTTCACCCAGATAAGGGAGGCTCGGAATATTTTGCGCAAAAGCTAAATGCGGCACGTGATAAATTGTTAAAAAAGTGATCTTAAAAAAAGTTTTCGTTTAACGAATTTCTTCCTTTGCTTTTTCTAAATACTCCAATATTGCTTCATGTAGTGCAGTCCATGTTATCTGTTCTTCCAGGGAAGGTATAAATTCTTGTCTCCAAGCATTCTTAAACTCCTGAAACCACTGTTTTTCAAAACCCTGAAATTCTAAAGAAATATCTACTTTAAAGCTATCAATTAAACTGGAAACTTCTGCAGCTTTAGAGCTATCTAGTGATTTTAAAGATAACACTCCACTCTTTAAAATCTCTAACTCTTCCAATACATTAAGCTTAAATGGTTTATAGAGTGAAGACCATATGCGATATCTTAAATAAGAATCATAGTATAACTTAATTTTGTACATTAAAGTGGTAGATGCATCAGGAGAAATGTTATTCTCATATTGTGCAAGAGAAGATAATAAATTCTCATAATCTACTTTGCTTAAACATGGTTGTAGAGTCGATTTAATTTTTTCACTAAAGGTTAGATAACTAGAAGAAATGCCATGACTATATTCACTAAAGAATTCAGGAAATATATCTGCTTGTTCTAGTTTAAGAGGTAGATCTTTTCTAATTTCTCTTGGTAAATTATGTATTGAAAACTGATAAATAACCCATACAAAATTCTCATCAAACTCATCTGAGTAATCAGCATTATTATCAGGAAAAATTACATTACCTTTCTTATCATTCCAAGGTTCTATCTTATAGAAAAATCTGTTCAGCCTTTGTTTTAATTTCAAAATACCTTCATTTCTATCACCTGCTTTATACAATGTTTTGCCCATTTTGTGTTTAGCATCTTTAGGGTTTATTCTGTCACTTATGTGCAATCCAATTTCATTTTTCTCTAATAACTCCCAATCAAACAATTTGTGTGGATCTGGTTTACGCATTGTATAGCCAAGCTCTGGATCATACACTATAGTTCCTATTTCAGAATGACTAAATATCATATCCCTTTTAATTTTAAAACGCTCCATAAGGTATAAAATCAGCTCTTTAACAGATCTCATTTGCTCTTCCGGAAAAGGCTCAAGTCCTGTGTTTACAATTTCAATACCTACAGAATAGTTGTTAAGCTTCCGTAACTCTTCAAGCTTACTATCTACCTTAACTCTTGCATAACTAATACCAGCATGCCATGCTTCTTTCTCTAATGGAACCATTAAGGTGATGCTGCCATCCCTATCGACAATAAAATGAACTGACAATCCTCTAGCATTCAGCGTATCTTTTGTACCTTTTAGTGTTGATGTTTCAGTATGGTGAACTATAACCATTAACACTTTTTTACCTGCCCTATCACCATAATTTAAAGCTGAAGCTGGATCTAAAAATAACAAATCCTGATCTTTCAATAATGGTAATTTTTCTTGTAAATCTTGAAAATCATTCTCGATATTGCTTGAACTGGATACTTGCCCAGATATGAGAAATGCTGAGACAGTAATCAGTAAAACTAATAAATATTTGTTGACTTTAGATAGTTGGATTTTCATACCATCTTCATAAACACTTTGTAGATAATTTTTCATTATATAGTTAGAATAGGGTTGTTGAATAAATTTACAAGACAAAATCATACTAGTCTGGTAGTAGTAACATGTTCAGAGATGGAGCATTTAAAGTGCTAGGAATAGATTCTGGAGCGAACCAAAATGAAATCAATAAAGCATATCAAAATTTAATGAAATTAGTTCACCCAGATAAAGGAGGCTCGGAATATTTTGCACAAAAATTAAACGCAGCACGTGACAGGTTGCTGAAGAGGTAATTAATATTGCTTTAAAGTTTTTATTTGTGCGTAAAGGATAAGTTGCTACAATAAAAAAATAAGATAAAAGTAGCAATGGACATGTGTTCAGAAAGGTTTAAGTTATGCAGGAAGATAACAAAAAAGAAACAATAAAAGAAGAAAAAGGCATATTAGGATGGATAGAATATAGATTGCCTATATTTTCTTTTCTAAGACACACTGCTTCTTACCAAGTGCCAAAAAACTTAAATTATGCTTGGAACTTTGGCTCTTTGGCTGGTATAGCGCTGATTTTACAAATAATAACAGGTATATTTCTTGCTATGCACTACACTCCGCATGTTGATTATGCGTTTAATAGTGTAGAGCGCATAATGCGAGATGTGAATTACGGGTGGTTAATACGCTACACTCACGCTGTTGGAGCATCGCTCTTCTTTATGGTAGTCTATGTTCATATAATGCGTGGATTATATTACGGATCTTATAAAAGACCGAGAGAGATGGTGTGGTTTATTGGAATATTTATATTTTTTGCAATGATGGCAACTGCCTTTATGGGATATGTATTGCCTTGGGGACAAATGAGTTTCTGGGGTGCAACAGTTATAACCAACTTATTTTCTGCTATACCTTTAATTGGCAATAAAATAGTTATATGGTTATGGGGTGGTTTTTCAGTGGATAACCCAACACTTAACCGTTTTTTCGCTCTGCATTATCTTCTGCCTTTTGTTATTATTGCTTTAGCTATGCTTCATGTGATAGCTCTGCATAGGTTTGGCTCTGGTAACCCAAGTGGAGTGGAGGTAAAATCAGATAAGGATACCATCCCTCTCTATCCTTATTATATAGTCAAGGATTGCATAACTTTTGGTCTGTTTTTTGTAGTTTTGTTCGCATTTGTTTTCTATGCTCCCAATTATCTTGGGCATCCAGACAATTATATAGAAGCTGATTCTATGGTCACTCCGGTACATATAGTGCCAGAGTGGTATTTTTTACCTTTTTATGCAATGCTACGTTCAATTCCAGATAAACTTACTGGTGTGCTTACCATGTTTGCGTCTATTTTAGTGTGGTTTTTGTTACCTTGGCTTGATAAATCAAAAGTTAAAAGTGGTGCTTATCGCCCGGTGTTTAAGAAATTTTTTTGGGTTTTTGCAATAAATTTTGTACTTCTTGCCTGGCTTGGAGGACAAGAGGTAAAAGAGCCTTACATCACTATGAGTAGGCTATCTACTCTTTATTACTTTGCATACTTTGTGATAGTTTTACCACTGCTTAGTAAGTATGAAAAGCCAAAAGAACCACCAAAAACCTTAAGTGATTCTGTGCCGGAGATGAGGTGATGTCAATTCAAAGCAGATCTCTTACAAAATTCTCTGTCATCCCAGAGCTCTCTTCTGTCATCCCAGAGCCCTCTTTTGTCATCCCAGTGCTTGACACTGGGATCCAGAAAAAAAATAAATGGATTCCAGCATCATGTACACAATTGTATGAACGTTGTATACAACACACAGTGTCATTCCACTATCTTCCGTTGTCATCCCAGTGCTTGACACTGGGATCCAGGTATAAAAATACTTACAAATCATGCAATGGACAACAGATTCTAGGAGTGCATGATAACCATAATGTCAGTGATGAAATAAGCTGGATTCCAGTGTCAGCTACTTGCATGACATCAATTCGAAATTTACTAAAACAGTGGTTATGCATGGGATCTAATGTATTTGCAATCTTCTGCATGTTATTTCTATCTAGTCTTATATCTGCAGAAGAATTTAAATCATCACCAAATAAGAAAATAGACTGGAAATTTGATGGAATTGTCGGATCTTTCGATAGAGAGTCAATTCAGCGTGGCTATAAAGTGTATAAAGAAGTCTGTGCTGCTTGTCATTCAATGAATAGGGTAGCATTTCGTAATTTGCAAGATGTCGGTTTTTCTGAAGAAGATGTAAAACAAATAGCAGCTTCTTATCAAGTTAAAGATGGTCCGAATGATTTGGGTGAAATGTTTGACAGACCTGGAGTACCTTCGGATTATTTTATTGCGCCTTTTGATACAAAAGAAGCAGCTGCAGCAAGCAACAATGGTGCAGTCCCACCAGACTTATCATTAATTATTAAAGCAAGGCATGATGGTGCAAATTATGTCTATTCATTGTTAACAGGCTATCAAAACGGCGAACACGATGAAAATGATTTATATTTTAATTCGTATTTTCCAACAGGCAGATTAGCTATGGCGCCACCACTTTCTGAAGGAATGGTGGAATATGATGGTGCAAGGCAAGCCACAGTTGAAAATATGGCGTATGATGTGATAAATTTTTTACAATGGGCAGCAGAGCCAGAATTAGAGCGCCGGCATAAACTTGGATTAAAAGTAGTGGCGTATTTTATAATTTTAACAGTGTTTTTTGTATTAACTAACAACAAAGTTTGGAGCAAGCTCTATAAAAAGAAGTGATAGTCAATTTTGCCTCAAGCACAATGGTTGTCATCCAAGTAGCTAACACTGGTTCCTTTATGACGGTGTCATCCGAGTAGCTGACACTGGGATGGCTTTGTCGCATCGTACCTTATACGGTAATAATTTACGATAAATTCATGTAGCCATTTCGAATTTAGCCATACCAATGTCAGTAAATTTATTAAGCAAACAGCACTTAATGAGCAGTTCTTTTTCACGATTTATAGCTCTTTTCATAGAAGTCCGGATGTGATAAGGATAGATAATGATAAGGAGGTTGAATGCCAGCAGCATATAGTTATGATTTAAGAAAAAAAGCAATGGAGGCGCTAGACGAAGGAGAAAGCAGAGAAGCAGTGGCAGCAAGATTTAAGATTGGACGAACTACTTTATGGGAGTGGCAGCACTGTAGGCTTGACCATAAATTATGTTAAGATAGAAAATGACTATTTTAGATAGAGCTTGATGTAATGCAGTGCGATACAAAATAACGGTAGAATATAATGGTAGTAATTTCTCTGGTTGGCAAAAACAGCAACACTCTGCTAACTCAATCCAGGAGAAGATAGAAAATGCTATATTTAATTTTAGTGGTGAGAAAATTGCCTTGTACTGTGGTGGCAGGACTGATGCAGGGGTTCATGCTTTAGGACAAGTTGCTCATTTTGATATGGAAAAGGAATTTGAGCTTTATAGAATAAGAAATGCAATAAATTATCATTTAAAATCAATTCCTATAGTCGTGCTCAATGTAGAAGTTGTAGATGATGCGTTTCACGCACGGTTTTCAGCAAAAAAAAGATATTACGAATACAGAATAGTTAATCGCTATGCTCCTGCCGCTCTGGAGACAGGTTATGTATGGCAAGTGTTTAGTCCACTTGATGTAAATATTATGCGTGAAGCTGCTAAACATCTACTTGGAAAACATGACCTTTCAAGTTTCCGTTCAAAAGATTGTCACGCCGCAAATCCGATAAGAACAATTGATGATATCGATATAGTACAAAACGGGAATCATATACACATCAAAATATCTGCTATTTCCTTTTTACATAACCAAGTGAGGATTATTGCGGGTACTTTAGTTGAATTTGGAAAAAATAGAACCAATCCGCAAGAAATGCTACATATATTAAGCCAATGCAAAAGAAGTGCTGCTGGGGTTACCGCGCCGCCTTTTGGCTTGTATTTGGTAAAGATAGATTACTAATTTAATAAAAAGTAACGTTCTTAGTGAAATAAGTGCCATACCGCCGCAGTATCTCCAGATCTCGCTAACAAGCAGCGAGATGACGAGTTTAAGTTCTCATTGGCATCACTACATATAATACACTTGAATCATCTTCATCAGTGATAATTGTAGCACTATTACCATCGGCTAAGCTAAACTTACATTTATTTTTTATGCAAGATAGAACATCAAGCAAATAACGCGAGTTGAACCCTATTTCTATAGGGGCTTCATTGTAGTCCACTTCTATGGATTCAGTTGCATCACTGCACTCTTGGGAGTTTGAATGCAGAGTTAGCAGCTTTTCTTGTAGTGAGAATTTAATAGATTTTACTTTATCAGATACAACAACGGAAACTCGATCTATAACATCTGAAAGTTTTTTACTTTCAATAATCATATGCTTATCTTGAGATGCTGGAATAACTGCTTTATAATTTGGAAAAGTTCCATCTATTAATTTTGATATTAGAATATATTCACCGCATGTAAACTTGATTTTTCTGTCTGAGAGTTTTACATTAATTTCATTACAATCGTCCAATATTTTTAACAGCTCCATAACAGTTTTACGTGGAATGATCACACCAAATTCGCCATTGATGTTCCCAGGCTTTGGCCTCTTTATACATGATAAACGATGGCCATCAGTTGCAACGCAGTACAGAAACTGCTCATCTGTATGTAGATATATTCCATTTAAATTATACCTTGTATCATCTAGTGATACAGCAAATTTTGTTTTAGTTAATAAGTCTATCAGGTCCGTATTTAGTAGAATAAAATCATGTTTATAATTGTCTTCTTCAAGAGCAGGAAAGCTGCTTGAAACTACATTCGGTAAAGAAAAGTTTGCATTTCCGCAAGACATCAATAATTTTCCTTGGTTGTTTACTTCAAAATTGACATCCAAATCAGCGGGTAACTTCTTCACTATGTCATGTAAAGTATGCGCTGAAATTTTTACTTCTCCTTCTGTTAATACGGTTGCAGCAAGTGAGGCAAACATTGAAATGTCAAGATCAGTTGCCATTAATTTTATGCTGCCGTGTTGTGCTTTGATATTTATACACGCCAAAACATCTATTGCATTACGCCTTTCAACCACTCCACTTACTCTGGATAATGTATTTAAAAGACTTGTGCGGCTCACGCTAAAACGCATCTGCTCGCACACAGAATTTTGCTTTTTGATTTCTGTATCTACACCTGCAACCTCTGACATTGCTAACTCTCAAAAATATATTTTAAATGATATCCACATCCCATATAAAGTAAAGTGCTATTTATATTTCCATTGAAAGAGTAGTCTAGTTTATACTATAGCTGGGTATTCTGTTACAATAATTTACTTTGTATGGCATAAATCATGCATTTTTTGATACGCTTTTTGAAAACCAAGTAGGGAATAAGTATCATCAATGGTCACTGTTTTTGTTTTTCCATTAACTACCATTGATAATCCCTGCTTCATTTTTAGAATGAGATCTTGATCTATTTTTGTATGCTCTGCCCACGCAAAACTTCCCTGTATTATGGGCAGTGTATATTTAATTTTTTTGTCGATATTGAGAGCTACAGGCTCCTTATCATACTGAAAACCAGAGGTAACGCTTACCTCATCTGCTTTTTTATCAACATAACTAACCATTACATACGGCTTGCGATTGGTTGTATAATATTCGCTTTTTTTTTTAGGATAGGATACAATATAACATACTTTCTCTCCATCTTCCAATGCAGTATACACGAGCCAATCTTTATATTTTTCCTTCAATTGTACATCACTAACCGATGCAAAAGCGCCTATCGAAAAAAATATTAGAAATATAAAAAAACTACGCATGCAAACAAAATTTCAAACTTTCAGATTGTATATATTGTTTTACCTTAGCCATCGCCTGCTCAGCCAACTGCCTTATTCTTTCTCTTGAAACACAATATTTTTTACTAAGTTCATCCAGAGTTTGAATGTTTTCAGACAAATATCTACTGATAAAAATGTCTCTTGCCCTTTCGTTGAGGCTCGCTAGTGCATTGTTTAAAATTGCTTCTTTTAATTCTTTTTCTTCATGATTCTGATAGGTTACTTCTTGACTAACCAAGTTACATGGGATCATATCTTGTAGCTCCCTTTTAGAGTCATCACCTATTTTTATGCAATCGTTTAGCGACTGATCCTTACAAGCCATACGGTAATTCATCTGCAGAACGTCTCCTTCGGATACAGAAAGCTCATTAGATATTGCTTTTATTTCTTCATTATTTAAGGTTTCCCTGTTTGTATACTGTAAAATTCTTTTTTTTATTTTACGTAAACTAAAAAACAATCTTCTTTGTGCTTGCGTTGTGCCTATTTTCACAAACGACCAAGATTTCAATATAAAGTCTTTTATTGAAGCTTCAATCCACCACACCGCATAAGTTGAAAAACGAAACCCTAAATCAGGATTAAACTTTTTCACTGCATGCATTAAACCCATATTTCCTTCCATGACCAGGTCCATCAACAATAGTCCATAATTTTTGAATTTCATTGCAATTTTCACTACCAAATTCAAATGGCTGGTAATCAATTTATGAGCAGAAGAAACATCCTTATATTGGTTCCAATTTTTTGCTAATCGTACCTCTTCCTCTTGAGACAGCATAGGAAATTTTTGCACCCTAGCAATATATTGCATGAGATTGGTTCTGCTATCGACACATAAGTTTGCCATTGAGGTCAACATAACAACTTAAATTAAAACTTCATGCATATAATATATTGATTTTCCAGCAAAAATTCAAGCTTTGATTTGAAAAAAGTACAAATTTTCCATCTAATTTCTTGGAGACAGTAGGCCGCAGTGTTAGCTAATTGGATAACATTATGTAACTTTAGATGATATTCTACCAGTACAATGGTAAACGTTATAGCTTAAACACATAGCAAATAGTGTTATTCCAGTGCCTTGACACTGGAATGGCTTTGTTGCATCGCTCTTCGGATAGTAGGTAACGCACAATAAATTTATGAAGCTATCTCAAATTTAGCCATACCAATATCAGTGAACTTATTGAGCAAATAGCATTTAACAAGTAGTTCCTTCTCTCTATTTGTCTCAGATTTATTCCTAAAACTAAACCCGAATGTTTGTTTCAGTCGCGAGAAAAAACTTTCTATATAAGATCTTTTTCCGTAGTTTGTTTGCCTTTTCCACCTCTTCATTCCATCTTCGCTGCATGATTTTATTAGTCTAATTGCAGCATTTCTCTCAGCCATATAGTCTAACTTTGGATGCTCTGCTGCGTTGTTTTTCGGAGGAATTTTCGTTTTTATACCATATTGATTACACAGCTTATAGAGCTTTTCTCTGTCATATGCCCTATCTGCATATAGTACTTTTATGACATACTGAAAATCGACTTCTTTTAGCAAATCACAAGCTCCATAGTGATCAGCCGTTACTGTATTTTACAGCTATGGCTTTTTTGCTGTTTGTATTCAACATTACATGCAATTTTCTTGTCTGTTCATAGCTGCGATACTTTCTATCTTCGCTATTTTCTTTGCTATGACCAGGAGTGTTGTTGTATATACTAATTCCTGTACTGTCTATAGCAATTTCGATATCTTCCATATTATTTTCTGCAATCATTGATCTTAATATTGAGTTTCTTAAACCTTCTTGATGATTGTGAATAGCTGATAACTTGCAAATTTTTCCCAATTTGCTCAAGGTATCCTGCTATAAACCCAACTGTTTGCCTCAGGCCTATTCTAAATAAACAAGTTATTATGTGCACCAAAATTACAACTTTATCGCTATAAATATTGTTGCCACCTGGTATTTTTGGACCATTCTCGTACCACTTTTCTATGGCTTCGTTGATATAATGAAAAATATTTCCTCTTTTTTCTAGAAATTTGTTATATTCGCTATGGTTACTGACCCTCATTTTTTGTGGCATATTTTTTCTTTCAAGGTTAAATGGCTATTTTATAATGAATTTTGTCAGTAGCCACCAGATTTTTTCAGTTGCTATGCAACAAAGCCCACTGGAATCCACATTTCTTTTTTCTAGATCCCAGTGTCATGCTACTTGAATGACAAGAAAAAACCCACTGGGATAACAAGACTGAGATAGACTAAAAATTAAACGCTACTCCAGCTTCTGCACCAACAGTGCTGTAAAGGACTGTATGTCCTCCTTTGTCTTTCTCACCACCGCTTTTATCGAAATTAGCACCATAAGAACCGAAATAACGAGCTCCAGCATAAAGTTTGACTTCTGGAGTTACATCATAACTAACACCAGCTTTTACTTGACCAGCAAAACCAAATTTACTTTTTTGATCATTCACAGCGTCTTTCAAAGGAGTGCTAATATACGCTGCACCAACACCAACACCAACATATGGAGTGATAGGCATATCTTCAATTGCTATATCGTAATAAACGTTAACTAGCCCTGAAATTGCTGTTAAGCTGCCCGCAACAGTATCTGGAGTAAGCACTTCATCATTGTTCACATTCTTGTTTAGCTGTGAATATAGCCCTTCAATATCAACTCTAATGTCGTCCATTTTATAACCAAATGCGGCACCACCTCCTATAAAAGAAGCTTTAAAAGGATCAACATCATCAGTCCCCTTTTTAATTTTCATGTTATCAACTTTTGTGAAAAGAGGTAAAACTTCACCGTTGTATTGCAAACGAACGTAGTAGCTAGTTTCTTCATCACTTATTGGACCAACAGGATCTGAAAAAGCAGAGTTTGATAAACTTAGCAACGTTGCTAAAGCGGCTGCTGAAAAAAACTTTTTATAATGCATAATTGTCCTCGTAAAAAAAATTAAAATTCCACTTTAGCAGTCTAAGTAACAACTAAAGTTAAGTCAAGTGCTAACTTAATAACACAAAATATTCTACATTTTAACTAATTTTTAGGAGAAGACAAAGATTTTATTAATGAATAAATACGACTTTTGATTTTTTGGTATAGCTAACACAGGTAAGATTTACTATCGAAAGACCTCGTCATCTCGCTGCTTGTTAGCGGATGAGAAATCCACAACTGTACGAACATTGCAATTTGGGCCTACCAGGAGGGCAATGCCTCTTATCCAAGTACCATCTTCTTGTCATCCCAGTCTGGGATGGCTTTGTTGCATCGCTCAAGTGAAAAGAACTGGCAGTTACTGACAAAATTCATTATAAATAGCCATTTAACTGTTGAAGAAAAAATATGCCACAAAAAATGAGAGTCAGTAACTGCCATGAATATAACAAATTTCTCCAAGAAAGAGGAAGCATTTTTTGTTATATCAATGACGCCATAGAAAATTGGTACGAGAATTGTCCAAAAATGCAGGGCGGCAACTATATTTATAGTGATAAAGTTGTGATTTTGGTGCATATAATCGTCAGTTTCTTTAGAATTGGTTTAAGACAAACAGTCGGGTTTATAAAAGGGTATTTGTAACAAATAGGAAGAGATTTGGCAGTTATCAGCTATTCACAAGCATCAAGAAGGTTTAAGAAACTTAATATTAAGATAAATGATTGCAGAAAATAATATGGAAGATATCGAAATTGCTATAGACAGTACAGGAATTAGTATATACAACAACACACAGCAAGGAAAATAGCACTGACAGAAAATATCGTGGCTATGAGCAAACGAGAAAATTGCACGTAATGTTGAATATAAACAACAAAAAAGCCATAGCTGTAAAATACAGTAACGGTGTCTACTCTGATCACTATGGAGCTTGTGATTTGCTAAAAGAAGTTGATTTTCAGCATGCCATAAAAGCACTATATGCAGATAGAGCATGTGATCATACGCGTCAAGTTAAGAGATTGTGAGCAAATTTAGAGAGGTTAAAGTGGATACTCTAGCCCTTCTACGTTTGTCTTTTAATGAAAATCGCGACCAAGTTATAGTGAGTTTTTTAAGAAATGCTTTTAAACTATTAATTTTGGTTAATACTAAAAATAACTCTCTAACCCGCCTTTTTAGCTCAATAAATGCCTTTGTTAAGCTAAGTTCTGTATTCTTTTTCACTTCTGTGCAACCAACTATGCCGTGAAATATAAGAATTGCGCACAATTTAGCATATAGTTCACATAATACTCTGCATGGCTTTCCTTTTAGCTTATCAAGCCTGATATGGCTTTTATACAATTTAAATAATAACTCAATTTGCCACCTTACTCTGTAAATCGTTAATACTTGCTCAGCACTAATTTTATTTTCTGGAACATTAGTTATAAATATTGACCAGTTCAACAATTTTTGATTTCTTTTAGAGGATCTGCGATCTTGCTAATCTATTAGCTTTCCTTCTTCTGCCCATAGACTGTTCTTCAGTTAGTTTCTGACATATAATTCTTACTCTAATTTTTGCTTCTTTTCCTAACAATACCTCGTTTTCTAAAAATAACTTATCCTCTCAACATTCTAATAACTCCATTTTTTGATTTGTTTCTACATCATATATGTTGGTATCGACGACTTATGAAATAAGCTCCTATTTCATTGATTTGTTTAAAAGAACTTGGCACAAAATAACCGAGATCAGATATTAGCAAATCATTGCTTAATATATTACTTAAATGTTTCCTATATCCCTGGTCTGATCTTACCCCCTCCGTTAAATTAAGTTGGTCTATTATCTGATTCATGTAGTCGAAAACTAATTGTAACTTTATTCCAGACTTAGTATTGCTTTCATAGCCACTGTAGCTAGTACCATAACCTTTATACATCTCTTCCATACTGTTAGGTAGAGTAATATAGCTACTGTCCAATAATTTAACACTATTAAATTGCTGTAAGATTTTGCAATCAACTTGCAAGATATTTTTAAAGAGAATCACAGATTCATTATACATCCTTTTCATAAATTCCACTGCTTCTTCAGTAAATCTAAAATCCAAACCTTGTTTTGTTATATCTATCGAGTCCTCGTTTAGTAATTGACACATTGTTTCTACGCTACAATTATCAACTCCTATATTACCCAAGACCATGGCTTTTACGAATGATGAACCTTTTAGCTTTCTCTTTCTTTTTATAAACCTTGTTGTAATTGAGATTTTCTCTGCTTTTTCATTAAAAAATTCTTTGAGCTTTTTTGATAAGCAAGTTATTTTATTCATTGGTTCTCTCACTAAAAGTATATCTGGGAGAACTTATACCTTATTATTCTATCTCTTTCATACCTTTATTTCCTTAACTTGACGCGTATGGAGCATGTGATAGGCACAAGTTTTATAAGTTGTGTAACGAATATGATATAAAGACAAAAATTCCACCAATAAACAATGCGGCAGAACATCCAGAAATAGATTATATGTCTAACAGGAATGCTGCTATTAGGTTAATAAAATTATACGGTGAAGATGGCATGAAAGAATGGAAAAAAGAAGTAAATTATGGGAAAAGATCTTATATTGAAGGGTTTTTCTCAAGATTAAAGCAAATATTCGGATTTAGTTTTAGGAATAAATCTGAGATAAATCGAGAAAAAGAACTAAATGCTATTTGCTTAATAAATTCACTGATATTGGTATGGCTAAATTTGAGATAGTTACATGAATTTACCATAAATCACCATCTCATAAAGTGTGATGCAACAAAGCCGTCTGGGATCCAGGAATTTTATTAAGTTGGTAAGCATAAAAGTAGCCGTTTTATGTTAAAACACAATGTTCTTGATGAGATTACGGCAAGGCTGGATTCCAGACGGCTTTGTTGCATCGCTCTTCGGATAGTAGGTAACGCACAATAAATTTATGAAGCTATCTCAAATTTAGCCATACCAATATCAGTGAACTTATTGAGCAAATAGCATTTAACAAGTAGTTCCTTCTCTCTATTTGTCTCAGATTTATTCCTAAAACTAAACCCGAATGTTTGTTTCAGTCGCGAGAAAAAACTTTCTATATAAGATCTTTTTCCGTAGTTTGTTTGCCTTTTCCACCTCTTCATTCCATCTTCGCTGCATGATTTTATTAGTCTAATTGCAGCATTTCTCTCAGCCATATAGTCTAACTTTGGATGCTCTGCTGCGTTGTTTTTCGGAGGAATTTTCGTTTTTATACCATATTGATTACACAGCTTATAGAGCTTTTCTCTGTCATATGCCCTATCTGCATATAGTACTTTTATGACATACTGAAAATCGACTTCTTTTAGCAAATCACAAGCTCCATAGTGATCAGCCGTTACTGTATTTTACAGCTATGGCTTTTTTGCTGTTTGTATTCAACATTACATGCAATTTTCTTGTCTGTTCATAGCTGCGATACTTTCTATCTTCGCTATTTTCTTTGCTATGACCAGGAGTGTTGTTGTATATACTAATTCCTGTACTGTCTATAGCAATTTCGATATCTTCCATATTATTTTCTGCAATCATTGATCTTAATATTGAGTTTCTTAAACCTTCTTGATGATTGTGAATAGCTGATAACTTGCAAATTTTTCCCAATTTGCTCAAGGTATCCTGCTATAAACCCAACTGTTTGCCTCAGGCCTATTCTAAATAAACAAGTTATTATGTGCACCAAAATTACAACTTTATCGCTATAAATATTGTTGCCACCTGGTATTTTTGGACCATTCTCGTACCACTTTTCTATGGCTTCGTTGATATAATGAAAAATATTTCCTCTTTTTTCTAGAAATTTGTTATATTCGCTATGGTTACTGACCCTCATTTTTTGTGGCATATTTTTTCTTTCAAGGTTAAATGGCTATTTTATAATGAATTTTGTCAGTAGCCACCAGATTTTTTCAGTTGCTATGCAACAAAGCCATTCCAGACTGGAATGACATCGTTTACTATGTGCCATATTGCAATGTTTGTACAGTTGTGGAATGAATCACGGTATGACGTAGGGCTATGCTAGTATAGGTACATTATATGAAGAAGTACTAGCGTTGGGAATATTAGAAAAAAAATACTTACACTAAAAGAAACTTCAGTAGTAAATTCAAAAAGGAAGTTTAAACCCAGATGGTAAACCCATCATACCTGCAAGATCAGAAGTTGCATTCGCCATATCTTCTTCTGCTTTTTTAACGGCATCATTAAACGCTGCTGTTACTAAATCCTCTACTATATCTTTTTCCTCATTTCTCATAAGTTCTAAGTCTATGTTCACCTTTTTAGCTTTATAGCTACCTATTTTTATGACTTCCACTAATACAGAAACTTTGCCACCACCAGAAATACCTTGAAACTCTTTTCCAACATATTTTTCTTGAGCTTCTGCAAGCTTTTTTTGCATCTCTTGCGCTTGTTTCATTATTTGACTAAAATCCACAACTTACTCCTTATTTTCTATATTAACTACTTTTGCACCTTTAAACGTGTCAAGGATATCCTTAACTGCAGGTGCATAATTTAAATTACTCACTTCCCTGTTTATATAATCTGTATCAACTGCAATAACCCACTCTTGCTGAGTCACCTGGTTTAAGTAATTTTTTAAATCATTGCAAAAATTACTATCCAACTTAGATACAGCTTTTAATTTTAAATATCCAGGTTTACAATCTATTAATTGTAGATTATTACACAGTTGTTTGTAAAGATAAATTTGGTTACTTCGCCTTAATAGTTGCAAAATCTTATCAAAATCGTAATTTTGTTGTTTATTTTCCACATGGATCCCAGTGTCACGCACTGGGATGACAGAGTGGGGTTGTTGTTTACTTTCCACATATTTTTTTGGATCCGAGTAGTCAGCTACTTGGATGACAGAGGGGGAAGGTGCAACAGGTCTGCCCTGTCTATTTCCTTGCTCTACATTCTGTGAAAGAATTTTTTTGATCACCTGTTCTGGAGAAGGTAGATCAGAGAGATAGCAAAGACTAATTAACATCATTTCAGCAGCAACATCGTTGCATGTTGAAGTTTTTATATCTTGAATACCTTTAAGCAACACCTTCCACAATCTCGAAAAAAATATTAAAGATCTCTTTATACTTAAATCTTTTATCCTATTCTTTTCATGCTCTGTAACTGCACTATCAATCTCTTTCGTAATTAAAAAACGGCATACTAACTGAATTGTTTGCAATAGACCTTCAAAAATACTAAGTGGGTTTGCTGTTTTTATCGCCTTGTCAAACACTGATAGAGCTTTCTGTAAATCACCTTCTAATATTGCCCCTAATAGATCAAATATAATATCTTTATCCACTAGGCCAAGTATGTCTGTCACATTTTTAGTGGATATTGCACCATCTCTGCTATATAGCACTGCTTGATTCATCAAAAACAAGGCGTTACGCATTGAATTTCCAGAATGTCGTGCAATTAATTCCAATGCTCCCTTTTCAATGGAATAACTCTCTTTTTGTGCAACATCATTTAAACGTTCCACTATTTTAGCTACAGGAATGTTGTGTAAATCAAATCTTTGACAACGTGCAATAATAGTTATCGGTATCTTTTTTATTTCCGTAGTTGCTAAAATGAACTTTACACTAGATGGTGGCTCTTCTAGGGTTTTAAGTAATGCGTTAAATGCGCTGCTGGATAACATATGTACTTCATCTATAATGTAGACTTTGAATTTAGAGCTTATAGGTGAATAGCAAATATCTCCCAGGATTACTTTAATATCGTCAATGCTAGTGTGACTTGCTGCATCGATTTCAATCACATCTGGATGGCTTGAATTTTTTATTGCTAGACAATTTTCACACAATCCGCAAGGTTCAAAAATTGGCCCCAGGGAACAATTCAAACATAAAGCTATTATCCTTGCAGTGGTGGTTTTACCAACTCCACTACTACCAGAGAGCAGTATAGATTGTGGAATTTTGTTTAAAGTAAAAGCATTTTCTAATACACGCACTAATATATCTTGACCTACTAGATCTTTAAAGCTACTAGGACGATGTTTTAATGCTATATTCACAGCTTCGGATAAAACAAATAATGAAGTAGGTATGCAACCCAAAAAGGTTCCGATATGGCTGCCTCATTTCTGATCTGACCAAATTACAGAGTTTTTGCCTGCATACCTTATAAAATATTATACTTTTTTTTTTATTTAGCAAGGTATATCCTATATTAACCTTAATAATTTATATGTTAGATCTCTTGCAACATTACTTTGGAGTAAACAACTGTTACCTAAAATACTCTTCTTCTGTCATCCCAGTGCTTGACTACTTGGATCCAGAAAACTTAATTTTAAATGAATACATCAGGCTGTTGTATAATAAGAACTGGATTCCAGTGTCAGCTACTTGCATGACACCACCTGCTACGCAAACTTCTGTGGACTACAAAGAAAGTTCGTACAGTTGTAGGTCAAGCCATAGAGTAACAAAAAAAGGATATTGGAATAACAAAAGAGGAATATTATGATTTTATATCATTTTCCTCTTTGTCCATTTTCACGAAAAGTTAGAGCTCTTCTCAAAGAAAAAAAGTTGAGCTGTGATCTAGTGTATGAAAATCCGTGGGAAAAACGGAATGAATTTATGGAGATCAATCCAACCGGGCAAGTACCAGTATTAATAGATAATAACTTTGTAATAGCGGATAGTAATGCCATTTGTGAATATATAGAAGAAACTTACAATAGCGACGTCAAATTATTTGGTTCATCCACTATTATTAAGTCTAAAATACGCGCTCTAATCAATTGGTTCGATAACAAATTTTACAATGAAGTTACTAAGTATATTATGAATGAAAAAGTAATTACTAACCGCAGCCCTGACTCTAGATTTCTTCATGCAGCTCAGCATAACCTGCCTTGCCATATGGAATACATCGAACACTTAATTAACAAGAACGTTTGGCTTGCAACTGATAAGTTCACTTTAGCTGATATTGCTTTAGCATCGCATATTTCCGTAATGGATTATGTAAGTAGTTTTCCATGGGAAAAAAGTAAAATTTTAAAAGAATGGTACTCCATTGTTAAATCAAAGCCTTGTTTTCGTGAGATATTATTAGAGAGAGTTTCCGGTTTAATCCCTCCTAAACATTATGCTGACCTTGATTTTTAACTTATGTTAGCTTTAAAGCTACAGTCATTCCTTCATCAGTTGGAATCAATATAGAGAAATATTTTTTTTCATCTGATAATCTATTATTAAACTCCCTCATAGCATGCCATGATTTTTCTGATACTTCTTTTGGAGGCGATTCTAAAAATACTGTGTTAAACAATAGAGTGTTATCTGCAACGATTAGCCCATCTTGTTTAATGTATGACTCTGCCCAATCTAAATATTTAGGATAACCACCTTTATCAGCATCGATAAATATCATGTCAAATGGTGCTTTTGCTGATAATTCATTAAGTTTTTCCAATGCATTGCCTTCTATTAGAGTAATTTTATCACTCAGATTAAAAGCACTAAAATTTTTTTTTGCTATTCTTGAGTATTGAGGGTTATTTTCTATTGTATATATGTGACCATCTTCCAGTAGAGCTTTTGCCATGCAAATCGACGAATAACCGTATAACGTGCCAATCTCAACAATACTTTTGATTTTATGGATTTTTATAAATAAACTTAATAGCTTTCCTTCTTCAGGGCCAATTTGAATATGTTGCTTTTTTTCAAGAATACAATATTCTTCTATTTTTTTATATTCTTTTGCAAATAGATTTCTTATGTATGACAATTTTATACTAAAATTATTACGCATATATTATAAATTAGGGAGACTTAATTCATACACAATTTATAAATATAATAATATAGTTTAAAATAATAAAAACATTTATTTTAAGTTATTATTTCATAGTATAAAATTTTAAGTGACAAAAATTATTATATATCGTACTATAGTTAACTAGTATAATAAACAGTCGATTATTATGCTAGAATTAAAGGGATTGTTTATGCGCATTTCTCTTTTTAAAATATAATTTTTATAATCAATTAGAGGGGGTTATATGTCTTATACTATTGCTGGTGAAGTTGAAACGTTAAACAAAAAATCTAACAAGAATGAAGGGGTTATGTTACTACATAATCCAGCTTATCGTGAAAAGTATAAAGAACGTTTTGATGAAGCTCAGAGAAAAGTTATGGATATGGTTCAGTTTTATGATGGGACAATAGTATTAATAGAGAATAAAATCGCTATGTATTACTACACTTGGCACAGTAAAAAAAGAGAGTTTGAACGTAAAAAACAACAAACAGTAGTGAAAAACAATGACTCAGCATAGAGTCTTTTATATGGTAAGCTACAGTGGTATTACTTCACTATAGCTTTTCCATATAATTTATCTATCACATTAGTGAAATATTTCAGCTCTTTATACCCTCCATGTTTAACTTTATTATGCTCTATATATGATTTATCATCGTTAAGCTTGATGAAAAATATTGGAGTGGCTGTGATACCAAGTTTATTAATTGCCAGTGATTTATCATTTACGATTTTATCCATTATTTTCTTATCATTAATGCATTGGTTAAATGCATCTTGCTTTAAGTTGCTTAGTGCAGCAATTCTTTGTAGTAAAGTCAAATCACTTAAATTGTAGTAATTCCACGAATCTATTGAGTTAAAAACAGCTTTGTTAAAATTAAAGTAGTCTTCTTGTTTTTCGTAGCAATGACTTAGCATTGCAGCCTTTAGCCCTCTGTAATCCAAAGGAAAATGACGAAATATATATAACATCTTACCTGTGTCTATATATTTCTCTTTAATTTTAGGAAAAACATTCCTATGAAAAAGAGAGCAGTGATAACAAGTTAATGAAGCATATTCTATCATTAGAATTGGTGCTTTTGGATCTCCTAATAATTTATCATTAGGTAATGGCGATAATAGCTCATTTGATGTTATTTCATTGGGTTTTTTTTGAATGTATTGGTTATCGGATAAATCTTGCTTAACAACTGCATAAGAATTAACACTTATGAAAATTAATAAAAACAATAGTCTAAAAATCATTACAATATAAACACTTAACTTACTAAAAAAAATTATACATTTATATTAATAATGTCAAGATAACTTTTGTTTAGCAAGGCTTTCAGCCCTATCTTTAAATGCAGCAATTATTTTACTTTGTGTATACTTATATACTGAGTTTAATAAAGTGGAAAATGAGTTGGACTTAAACTTAAACTCTATATAAAACTTTACCATAGTTTTATTTTCATCTATGGGAATGAATTGCCATTCATTGTATAGATGTTTAAATATTCCATTTGATGATACAGCTTTTATCCAACCTTCATTTGTTCCACTTGGAGAAAGAGAAGTAACTTCTGATGTATATCTACCTTTAATTCCATGAAAAGCTGCGAGGAGATCCACAACCATTTGGTTGTTAATTTTTTCTTTTATATAAACGGCTTTGCACCAAGGAACAAAATCAGGATACCTTTCAACATCAATTACAAT
Source organism: Wolbachia endosymbiont (group A) of Pherbina coryleti (assembly GCF_964026875.1). Lineage (NCBI taxonomy): Bacteria > Pseudomonadati > Pseudomonadota > Alphaproteobacteria > Rickettsiales > Anaplasmataceae > Wolbachia > Wolbachia endosymbiont (group A) of Pherbina coryleti. Next base: position 30,841 of record NZ_OZ034706.1, on the reverse strand, counting down.
TTGGAATACTTCATTAGGCAAACATAGGAAAACACCCTGTTCTTTGTATTGATGAAGCATAAATGTTAAACCAATCAAAATAGGATCCGTATCTACCGTCAGCCTTAGTAGATTCCTGAGACTAAAGTTAAGGTGGGCATCGCGTATCAATTTCAACGAAATTAACAGAGGCAATTCCCTTGACTAGAAATTATCGCTCGGGAAATTTAACTTAACTCATAACGCATAGAACAGACCCTTAATTAATTGTAGATGATTTATACAAGGTGTGTCTATAGATATATTAAAGCTAGCGATTATTATTTAATCTTTATTAAACTTTGCATTCTAAGTATCATAGCTAATAAATATATCTTATGAACATTACTAAAGTTTTAACTATCATTGTTTTTATTGTAATTTCTTCAAGTGCTTACACTAATTGTACAGATCACAAAATTTTTGTGCATACTATGAAGCAACAAGTGGATGGTATATCTACAAAGGAGAATAAAAAAAACCGGGAATGTGTGCAAAAAAAGCTTCAGGAGGTCATTCAAAACAATGTTAACCTCAAAGGAATATCGCAATTCGTCATAGGAAAACATTGGGCTTTAGTTAAACAAAAAGAAAAAGAAGATTTTTTAAGAGAGTATGAAGTGTATCTTACGCGTTTGTGCGTTAAAATTTTATATAAATACATGCATGATAGTGAAATGATCATAATGAGTACAAAAGCAGTTGACGATGAAACTTGCTTAATTGGTACAAGATTTTCTTACGGTGATGAAGAATTTACAAATATTGATTTTAAAGTTACTAAAAATAACAGTTCTTTCTTGATAAGTGATGTTGTAATGAGTGGAATAAGTATTGCTATTAATCAACGTTATCAATTTAGTGAAAAAATCGACACGCATGGCATAGCAAGCGTTATAGCTGAATTAAAATGCAATAACAATCCATGATATATATGCCTCATTGGCCTAAGCCACTTGGTAGCAGGCCGAATGATTTTTCTCTTGATCGCATAAAAGGCTTTCTTAGCAAACTAGATAACCCCGAGAAAAAAGTGCCTCCCGTAATTCATATAGCTGGAACTAATGGGAAAGGCTCAACACTAGCATTTATAAGATATATAATGCAAGCAGCAGGGTATAAGGTACACGCATACACTTCTCCACATTTAGTGAGTTTTAATGAGCATACGCGTCAAGTTAAGGAAATAAAGGTATGAAAGAGATAGAATAATAAGGTATAAGTTCTCCCAGATATACTTTTAGTGAGAGAACCAATGAATAAAATAACTTGCTTATCAAAAAAGCTCAAAGAATTTTTTAATGAAAAAGCAGAGAAAATCTCAATTACAACAAGGTTTATAAAAAGAAAGAGAAAGCTAAAAGGTTCATCATTCGTAAAAGCCATGGTCTTGGGTAATATAGGAGTTGATAATTGTAGCGTAGAAACAATGTGTCAATTACTAAACGAGGACTCGATAGATATAACAAAACAAGGTTTGGATTTTAGATTTACTGAAGAAGCAGTGGAATTTATGAAAAGGATGTATAATGAATCTGTGATTCTCTTTAAAAATATCTTGCAAGTTGATTGCAAAATCTTACAGCAATTTAATAGTGTTAAATTATTGGACAGTAGCTATATTACTCTACCTAACAGTATGGAAGAGATGTATAAAGGTTATGGTACTAGCTACAGTGGCTATGAAAGCAATACTAAGTCTGGAATAAAGTTACAATTAGTTTTCGACTACATGAATCAGATAATAGACCAACTTAATTTAACGGAGGGGGTAAGATCAGACCAGGGATATAGGAAACATTTAAGTAATATATTAAGCAATGATTTGCTAATATCTGATCTCGGTTATTTTGTGCCAAGTTCTTTTAAACAAATCAATGAAATAGGAGCTTATTTCATAAGTCGTCGATACCAACATATATGATGTAGAAACAAATCAAAAAATGGAGTTATTAGAATGTTGAGAGGATAAGTTATTTTTAGAAAACGAGGTATTGTTAGGAAAAGAAGCAAAAATTAGAGTAAGAATTATATGTCAGAAACTAACTGAAGAACAGTCTATGGGCAGAAGAAGGAAAGCTAATAGATTAGCAAGATCGCAGATCCTCTAAAAGAAATCAAAAATTGTTGAACTGGTCAATATTTATAACTAATGTTCCAGAAAATAAAATTAGTGCTGAGCAAGTATTAACGATTTACAGAGTAAGGTGGCAAATTGAGTTATTATTTAAATTGTATAAAAGCCATATCAGGCTTGATAAGCTAAAAGGAAAGCCATGCAGAGTATTATGTGAACTATATGCTAAATTGTGCGCAATTCTTATATTTCACGGCATAGTTGGTTGCACAGAAGTGAAAAAGAATACAGAACTTAGCTTAACAAAGGCATTTATTGAGCTAAAAAGGCGGGTTAGAGAGTTATTTTTAGTATTAACCAAAATTAATAGTTTAAAAGCATTTCTTAAAAAACTCACTATAACTTGGTCGCGATTTTCATTAAAAGACAAACGTAGAAGGGCTAGAGTATCCACTTTAACCTCTCTAAATTTGCTCACAATCTCTTAACTTGACGCGTATGGTTTTAATGAGAGGATAGTGATAGCCGGCAGCTATATCGACGATAATGAATTATATAGCTTATTAGAAGAATGTCGTGCAGTAATTGCAGAACAACCTATCACTCTGTTTGAAGCTGCAACTATTGCAGCTTTTTTAGCTTTTTCTCGTCATAAAGCCGATATAACTTTAGTTGAAGTGGGTATGGGTGGAAGGCTTGATGCAACAAATGTTATAGATAATCCGATTTTAACAATAATTACTTCCATTGCACTTGATCATACGGAATATCTTGGCCCTACTGTAGAAATTATAGCAGGTGAAAAGGCTGGAATAATGAAACCTAATGTTCCTTGCGTAATAGCACCGCAAGAAAAATCTATAGTGAACACGCTAGAACACCACGCAATAAATAAGAAATCTCCCTTGTATAGAGGAGGTCTTGAATGGAATTGCAAAAAAAAGAACAACAAAATGGTTTTTCAATCAGCTATTCAATCAATAGAATTTCCTTTGCCATCTTTAAAGGGTGATCATCAGGTGATTAATGCAGGCAATGCTATTGCAGCATGTAGTATTTTAAGTGGAAAGTATGAATTTGATATTGGAGAAGAGGATATCACTTCAGGTTTACAGTGCACTTATTGGCCTGCACGGCTAGAGTCTATAAAAGAAGGTAATTTAATTTTCCTACTACCGAAAGATTGGCAATTATTTTTAGATGGTGCACACAATAATGATGGTGCTAGAGTACTATCTCAGTGGGTAAAAGATAATTTTGCTGAAGGTATTTATATGGTTTTTGGTGTTACTAGTAACAGAAATGTGGAAGAGTTCTTAGAGCACTTAAAGCCATATATCAAGCTACTATGTGCGGTTTGTGTTAAGTCTGAACCTAAAGCAAGAAATACAAATTTGATTAGGGAAAAAGCCAATAACATAGGAATAAAAGCAGTTGAATGTGAATCAATTGGCGATGCAATATCAAATCACATATTAAAAGCCTCTACCCAAAACGTCAAAACCATACTAATCTGTGGCTCATTGTTCCTAGCTAGAGACTTCGCTATGGAGAATAGCTAACTTTGATGATATTAACTGACCGATGGGGAAATAACTTTGATTGCTCATAGTACTGCTTGGCTTTTCGTTATCGACTTCTATAAACTGATCATCACCTTTAAATTGCTCCTCAATTGAATTTATAGCTGTCTTTTTGAGAATATAATTACTTGCAGCATTTAAAATAGGTGAAGTAACAATTAAAAGCGTGAATGGTAATGAAAGTAATAAGCCGGATAACATCATAGAGTTAGTTATACCAAAGCCGTTGGCAACTAAATCTAATCCCACACCGAAAAACATTAAAGATGTACAGATTGTGTTGCTCAAAATAACTGAATTTTTTAGCCACTTTAATTTAGTCCTATCACTCTTTGAAAAATTTTCGCATTCTTGGTCAAAGTTAAACAATAATAAAATATTAGTCTGATGATTAAACTCTTTCCCATTTCTAGTATAAATGCTCTTAACAGCTAGACTCAAAATAGATCCTGCTAACAAGGGAGCAAGAAAACCTACTGCTATTGGTACATTAGAAGAAATTGTAAGTTAAAAACGTGATATAAAAGAGATAAGAGAGAAAGATAACCCTGCTCACTAGGAATAGCGGGCGTGCGCGACCGAAAGGAAATTGGTATTACAACCGTTGGTATCAAGGTACGCTAGCCCTATCTCTCGATACGTTTGAATAGTTGCTTGGGACATATATATGCACCCGTTTACAATCTTAAATTAACTAAAACTATCGAGGTTTATTATGGTTACATCTTATCAAAATTTTATTGGCATTGACATCGGAAAATTTAAAAATGTCGTTGCAATTCACAAACAGAAGAATGCTGTCGAATTTGATAATAATGCTTCTGGTTGGCAACAATTATTTCAAGAGTTTTCAGATATTCTACCTAATGCTTTAGTGACTTTAGAAAATACAGGGAAATATGAGCTTGGCTTATCACATTTTCTTACCGACAAAAATATTGCCGTGCATCGAGCTAATACTCGTAAAGTAAAAAGCTTTATTTTATCTCACGGAACTTTAGCAAAGTCTGATAGATCAGATGCAAGAGCTCTTGCTCAATATGGATTTGAACGCCATAGAACTATCTCTCTATTTGTACCTACCTCTACAGAACAATCAACTTTGGCTGCACTTTGTCAACGTCGTGATGATATTACGCAAATGAGAACTCAAGAAAAATGCAGACTTGAAGCACCGGAAAATGATCATATAAAAGAAAGCTGTCAAAAGACCATTGAGTTTTTCGATAGTCAAATAAACGAACTCAATGATACTATACAAAAGATTATTGATGAAAGCCGCGAATTACAACAACGCCAAAAAATTCTTAAAACAGTTCCTGGAATAGGTAAAAAGTTATCACAAGATTTTTTGTGTTTAATGCCAGAGCTTGGTTACTTAAATAGAAAAGAAGTAGCAAGTCTTGCCGGAGTTGCACCGCATCCAAAAGAAAGTGGTAAAGCTGTTGGTTACCGAAGGATTACAGGTGGTAGAAGTAACGTTCGTTCAAAGCTCTTTACAGCCGCTATGGCTGCTACAAGGTCGAAATCTATACTTGGCGCCTTTTATTCTAAGCTTGTTGAAAGTGGTAAGAAGAAGATGGTGGCTATAACAGCCCTAATGCGTAAAATTATAGTAATTGCTAATACAAGACTTAAAGAAGCAATTAATTTGCATACTTAAAAATCTTCACAACGGTAACTGAAATTGGCTAATGAATATGTGCGTCCACACAGACTTAAAGCACATATTCATTAGCTTAAGCAGAAATTGCTGTGGTAGCTGTTTGATATAAAATTCTATTTCTATGACAAACGGGTTTTTATTGCCCATATAATTTGCAAAATTACACAAATAAAAAAATTTTTAAAAAACATAGTTGATACCATTAATTATTAAAAATGCAATTGATGTGAAGGATACTAAAAGAACTCCTAAGAGATTTGAATAAGAAGAATATTTTACATAAGCAGTTACATTATTGTTAATTGACTGCTGCTTATTATAGAGTTTATTTCTGCACTTATCATCTAAGTATTTTTGCAATTCTTCATAACTGCGACTCCACAACTTACCGCGTAATTCTTTTATTAAATTATTTCTTTTATTGAGACCTTTCTCCAATGGCTCTATTATAAATTCTTCAAAAAATGGCTTATTTAATGCAATAACCTTAAATTTCTCCTCCGCTTCTTTATTGTTTGGGTTTTTATCTGAGTGATATTTTAACGATAATTTACGGTATTGTTGACTAAGCTTTTTCTTAATATTCTTAATGTCAGAATTTACCACATCCTCCTTTTGAATATTAAATGTTAAAAACAACTGCTTTAAAGCGTGGTACTCATTTTCATTCAAAACATTTCTAGCCACATTACACCTACAAATTAACTAACTATTAATGTTCTATAATATACATATTTCCAAACTATGTCAATTATTTCATAAATATCTTTGGTAAAAATTATTTCTGTTATGACTAGCATGATAAGTGTATGAAGCGACTAAAATTGTCATTACAGCGCTTAGTGTACGACAGTGCTCCAACATTTAGGGTTGCAGTTTTCATGGCAGATCTGAGTAGCTGACCCATCTAAGAGGTGTCATTCAAGTAGCTGACACTGGAATGGCTTTGTTGCATCGCACCTTATACGGTAGTAATTTACAATAAATTCATGTAGCCATTTCGAATTTAGTCATTTCAGTGTTGGCTACTTGGATGACACCACCTGCTATGCTGCAAATTGCAACGTTCGTACACTAAAGTATAGTGTGTTACTAACGAAGGCAAACAAATATCTGCTTTATGAAAACGTTAATATTTTTCATTGAAATAATACATAAATACTAGAAAAACCTTGGCAGGTTATTCGCGTTTGATTATCATAGAGAATTATATAAATTAATAAATGATCTATGGCAAGTAACCCAGAAGAAAGAAATAGTGATAAACAAAAAGCGCTAGATAACGCAATAAGCCAGATTGAAAAAGCATTCGGTAAAGGTGCAATAATGAAGTTGAAGCAAAACCCTGTAGAAAAAATAGACACAATATCCACAGGATCAATTGCGCTTGATTCGGCTCTAGGTGTTGGAGGTCTGCCAAAAGGGCGTATAATTGAAATATTTGGCCCCGAGAGTTCTGGTAAAACCACTCTTGCCTTGCACGTGATTGCTGAAGCACAAAAAAAAGGAGGATCATGCGCATTTATCGATGCAGAACATGCATTGGATGTCTTATATGCTCGTAAACTTGGGGTAAGCACTGATGATTTAGTGATTTCACAACCAGACACTGGAGAGCAGGCGTTGCATATTGTTGAGTATTTAGTGTGTTCTGGTGCGGTTGATGTGATAGTTATTGACTCTGTCGCAGCATTAACTCCAAGAGCTGAAATTGAAGGTGATATGGGTGATCAACATATGGGGCTGCAAGCAAGGCTTCTAAGTCATGGGCTACGGAAACTAACCTCTGCCGTTTCAAAAGCGAACTGTATATTGATATTTATTAATCAAATTCGTATGAAAATAGGAGTAGTGTATGGAAATCCTGAAACTACCACGGGTGGAAATGCATTAAAATTCTATACTTCTGTAAGGCTTGATATAAGAAAAGTTGGTGTAATAAAAGACAAAGAAAATATTACAGGTAATGAAACAAGAGTTAAAGTTGTAAAAAATAAAGTTGCTCCTCCATTTAGAGAAGCGAAATTTGATATAATGTACAATGAAGGTATATCAAAACTCGGAGAAATAATAGATATGGGAGCAAAGCTTGGTGTGCTTGAAAAAGCAGGCGCTTACTATTCATATAACAACACACGTCTTGGGCAAGGAAGAGAGAATGTAAAAACTTACCTAAAAACAAACAAAGAAGTCGCAAATGAAATAGAAACGAAAATCAGAGATTTACTCAGAAATCATGATAATTCTATCATAATAGACGAGGATAGTGAGCAACTTTTAGAAGAATCAGTTTTCTGATCTAAACTTAGGCATTAGATTTTGTGTTGGACGGGTTGTTACAGTATGACGGTAATTCTATGTGCTAATATAACAATCTGTAATGTTACCTTGTATCAAAAAGACTTTGCTGAAGCAGTTAAAAAAAGCTTTTCATGAGAAATTATAAATGATAAATTGTTAACAATAGGTTATTGTTAATAAGATTATGTGTTTTGGTTTACCTAATATAAACAGGGAAGGTTATTCATTTATAGTAGTTTCCTTTATAGTAACGTGTATAGCATTCTCTATATCTTGGGGGTTTGGCGTTACGTGCTTGTTTCCGACATTATTGTGTACTTATTTCTTTCGTGATCCAGCAAGAGCTGTGCCAAACAATAAGAATCTTATATTAAGTCCTGCTGATGGTGTGATTTCAAAAATTGAAGAAGTTAATTATCCTTTATCAGCAGAAAACGGAGAGGAGAAGAAGTTTACGCTTGTTAGCATATTTTTAAGTGTTTTGAACGTCCATGTGAACCGTATACCAATATCTGGTACGATAAAGGAAATGAGTTATAAAAAAGGCAAGTTTGTATCCGCAATGAGCAATAGGTCTAGTAATGAAAATGAAAAGCAGGTTATTGTAATTGAATACGAAAAGGGGAAAGAAATTATTGTGGAGCAAATAGCTGGATTAATTGCACGTCGTATCGTTTGTAATTTAGGAATATCCCAGAACGTAAAAGCAGGTGAAAGGTTTGGAATTATAAGGTTTGGCAGTAGAGTGAATATCTATGTTCCTGCTGATACAGAAGTCAGAGTTTCAGAAGGGCAAACTGTTATTGGTGGTGAAACAATTATAGCAAACTTAAATAAGGAAAACGTTCAAGAGAAGCTTACTTTTGACGTTATATGAATAACGATGGAAGTAACAGTAGATTCTTACCTATTACTAAATTATTCCCAAACTTTATAACTTTATTGGGTTTATGTTCTGGTCTCACTTCACTTAAATTTACATTTAATGAACAATGGGAATTCTCAGTAATTTTTATCATCATTGCAGCAATAATAGATGGAATGGATGGCAGAATAGCTAGAATTCTAAAATCAACTAGCGATTTTGGAGCCCAACTTGATTCTTTTGCAGATTTTCTAAATTTTGGTGCAGCGCCTGCATTTCTTTTGTATTTTTGGAAGCTAAACGAAATCAAAGTCATAGGTTGGATTTTAGTAATGATATACGTAATCTGCATATCAATAAGACTTGCAAGATTTAATGTTTCGCTACACTCAGAACAACCATACTGGGAAAAATTTTTCTTTTCTGGTGTTCCAGCTCCAGTGTGTGCTTTACTTTCTTTGTTACCAATAATTATTACCTTTCAATCTCATGAGAGTGAATACTTACTTCTCATAGAGCGATTTTTTAACACAAGAAACGTAGCTTGTTACTTTCTGGCCATTTCATTTTTTTCGATAAGTCACATTCCAACTTTCTCTGCAAAATATATTTATATTCCCAAAAGCCTATCCTATATATTTGTGTCATTTTTTGGAGTACTTATTGTATTTTTCATCAGTAAGCCCTGGATGACTCTACCAATTTTAGGTATAGTGTATACACTTACTATTCCAATAAGCATCGGGTTTTACATATATTTTACATATAAAACTCGTTAGCTAACAAAAAATAGAAAACTGCATGATTTTGAAGATAAGTGAACTATTAAATTCATTTCTGTATATAAAGATATTCAACATTCCATTTATAATTATTTGGGTAATTGCAACTGGAATCTTTTGTACTGCCCAGTTCAAATTCATTAACTTTAGGTTACTTAAATATGGAATACAGACGCTATTCAATCTAAAGTGTAATAACAGCAACAATGGCATAATCACTCATATTCAAGCGTTTGCAACAGTAATTTCAGGAACAGTTGGTCTTGGAACAATATCAGGAGTTGCAATAGCTATCACAATAGGGGGCCCAAGTGCAGTTTTTTGGATGGTAATTACCGGAATACTTGGTATGTCGATAAAGTTTGCCGAGGTGGTGCTTGCATTTATAGCACTTCTCGCAATAGTCCGAATAGGATAAGATATGTGCTTATGGCTATGGTAGAGCAGTAGCATATTATGATCTGTTCGGATTATTGTAAAAAGAGCTATACTTATCGCTCTGAAAATACAACTGGCGGGGCTTTTTATTACATGAAGTACGGGCTTGCAAAAATTGGATTTGCAAAAACTGGTAGATTTCTTGCCTTCACTTATGCGATTATGCTACTTATTGCAATGATTTTGGGCGGTATACCATTTCAAGCAAATCAAATAGCAGCACTATCAAATAACCTCCTAGAATACAACGCATCCATTATTATATCCCTGCTTGTCTTTATTGTAATATTGGGAGGAATAAAGCGCATTGCTTTCGTTTCAACGAGCTTAACACCAATTATGATAGTGCTATATGTGGGTATGTGTATATATTTAATTTATGTAAACGGAAGTAATTTGCTGAATGCTCTATCCATAATATTCCAAGATATCTTCAATAAATCAGCTATAGGAAGCGGAGTATTGAGCGGATTAATAGCCGGAGTGAGAAGATCAGTGTTTGCTAACGAAGCAGGTACCGGAACAGCAGCTATAGCACATTCAGCTGTAAAAGAAGAAGATCCAATTAAAGTTGGGTGCGTTGCAATGATTGCACCACTTATAGACACAATATTAATCTCATTTTTGACTGGTATTGTGATAATTATCACTGGTATGCATAGCACTGATAACGTGGGTGATATTACACTAATTAGTTCGATATTTTCAACAGCTTTGCCCTTGTTCAGCAAGTTAGTTTTTCCGCTAATGATGTTTTCCTTTGCATTTTCCACAATAATAGCTTATTGTTACTACTGTGAAGTTGCTTTGCTGTATTTATTTGGTAGTAAAAAAATACTGATACCGTTCCAAATTCTTATAGTGGTTTCAGTGTATATCAGCTGTATGTCAAAGAATATAGAATTTATATCTTATCTAGGTGACAGTTTGTTTATGTGCCTTATGATTCCAAATGCTGTTGCAATATATCTACTAAGAAGGGAAGTTTTGAATACAATAGATTCTTATTACAATTCTAAAGGGTATTAACATGATTTATAGATTGCTTTGTATGGTGTTATTTTGCCTATTGTTTAATGATGTGTACGCTGCTTCAGGTTTTTACGAAAGTTATGACGCTGTGTTGAATGGAATAAATAACTTCATGAATGAAGTACTGTTTTTCAAGATCCTTTACGTGCCATTTATAATCCTTCTACTAGTTTTTGGTTATGTGTTTCTAACATTACGTTTTGGATTTCTCAACATAAGAATGTTTAAGCATGCGTTTGCTATTTTATGTGGAAAATATGACACGAATCACCATGATGGTCATATTACGCATTTTCAGGCATTTATGACTGCACTTTCAAGCACAGTAGGCCTTGGAACTGTTGCTGGAGTCGCAATTGCAGTTTCAATGGGTGGACCAGGAGCGGTGCCTTGGATGATGATTACAGGTTTTTTTGGTATGTCAGCAAAATTTGCTGAGGTAACGTTGGCGTTTAGACATAGAACAGAAGATCAGGACCAATTGTTTAGTGGTCCCTTTCAGTATATAAGGAATGGTCTGGAGGAATTTGGATTTAAAAAACTTGGTATTGTGCTGGCTGCCATGTATGCAGTATTCTTTGTATTATCAGGTCTTGGTGGAAGTGTAGCGTTTCAAACCAACCAAATGGTTTCAATATTATCTGGCTATTCAAGTTGGGTAGATGGTCACTCTTGGTTTCTTTCTTCCATAATTTCTGCGCTGCTTGCTCTAGTGATTATTGGCGGAATTAAAAGGATAGCTAGAGTATCTTCTGCACTAGTGCCTATTATGTCACTTATATATATCTTTAGTTGTATTATTATTATTGCATTTAATATTCATAACCTTGGTTATACGTTGAAAATATTATTTTCCACTATGATAGATTTCAATGCTGTTGGCGGAGGGATGGTAGGAGCATTTGTTGCTGGAATTCAAAGGGCAATCTTTGCCAGCGAAGCAGGTGTTGGTTCTGCTTCAATTACTCATGCAACAACTAAAGATGAAGAACCAGTAAGAACTGGACTAGTCGCTATGATAGAACCATGCTTTGACACAATGTTAATTTGCTGTTTAACAGGAATAACAATAGTAATAACAGGTGCATACCAAACAGGTGTTGGTGAGGGAATATTAATTACTCACAAAGCATTTGAGACAGTTTCTCCATGGTTTCCTATCCTTCTAACAGTAGCTGCTCCTTTGTTTGCATTTTCTTCAGTAATTTCGTTTGTATATTGTTGTGAAATGGGGTGGCTATATTTATTCGGTGCAAAAAGTATAGTGATATACCGCATAGCGGTAATAATTGTGGCGTTTTTCTCTGGTCTTTCTAAAGATATAATGGCTATTGCCAATATCGGTGGAACTTTATTCTCTTGTTTAGCTCTCATCAACATGACAGCGCTTATACTGTTTAGTAATCAGATTAACGATGAAGTTCAGTGCTACCTAAAAAGGCTGAGGAATAATAAAATTAATTAGGTTCTTGGTATAATGGAAAAGCATGTAGTCCTTATACTGTCCTACATACTCGGTTCAATACCGTTTAGCTTAATCATTACAAGAATAAAAGGGATAAACTTAAGAGAAGTAGGTTCAGGAAACATTGGTGCTACAAACGTTGCAAGGACGGGAAATAAATTTCTTGCTGCTTTGGCATTATTTCTGGATTCCTTTAAGGGATTTATTGCCGTTTATATAGCACAACAATTTTGTGATAATAACGATTTTTATATATATGTATCTGCAATTTTAGCAGTTTTAGGACACATGTTTCCTATTTGGCTAAAATTCAGTGGAGGAAAGGGCGTTGCAACCACTCTAGGGATACTGATAGCATTTAACATCGATATTACTTTAGTATTCGTAATAATTTGGATAATAGTCTTTCTTGCCTTTAGATACTCTTCCCTTGCTTCACTCAGTGCTACTTCAACGGCTGTAGCATGGTCCTTTTTTTTTCAGAGGAATTTGTTCTTAACATTACTAATTATAGGAGCACTGGTCTTCCTAAAACACCACAGAAATATTGTGAATCTTCTGCAAGGTAAAGAGTATAAATTTTATAGATAATGTACTGCCAAATTATTGACACTTAAACTACGAGACAAATTGCTTGACGGTATGATTTTGTCCTCTTTGTTTAAGTCTATGATTTTTGCTTTTGTTATATTCTCTACTTCTTGAGGTGTTAAAAGACCATCTTCAATGAATTCCTTTTTTGTTTCTCTTATTTTTTCATAAAGTTGAGTAACGTGATCTTTATTTCCTTCATATACACTTTCAATTTCTAACTCTAGCTTATGTGAAGCTCCTTTTTTTAACATTTCATCCATTGCTGCTTTTGTTACTTTTAACCTTTCTTGCAAAATTTTCTTTATTTTTTCCTTATCATTTTCGTTATTTTTACTGAGTTCTACATATACCCTATAACATCTTTTTTCTCTTGGGAGCATTCTTAACCCATCTAACATGCTAATTATCTGACCTTCAATAGTCTTCTCAGCCTTTAATTTAAATTCTGCTACTTCTTCTATTATCTTATTAGCTATTCTCTTAGCTCCATCCAAAGATGAATCCTTGAGAGAAAAATCTGTCTCGAGTAGATCTCGATTTAATAGCTCTAAGAATACTTTTTTTCCGATGTTTTCGAGTAAACTTTCTTGGTCATCTAAATCATGCTCCTGCAGTTTATTTCTCATGTGCTGAACCAGCTCACAACATTGTAATTTATTTAACTTTATAGAGCTAATATTTTTCATTAACGTCAGCACAATTTGTTCACTATATTGAGAAGTAATACTCAATAATTTTCTCATTAAAGGAATACTTACTTCTGAAATAAAATCATCAACTATTTTTTGACTTTCATCGTCTTCATAACCATTTTGAACGTCATACCAAGCCTTAAGAATTTCTTTATTGTTTTTCTTGTTTTTTAACCTGTCTAACATAAACTCACGTGCTTTATTTTGTGCTTCTGAGAGCAACATTTCCCTTGGGGGAGTAAATCTAATTTCTGGATCAGGATGAATACCCTCTAGCGTGCTTAACATTCTATAGATAATACCGGTGAAGCAAGTGTTAGGAATTCGCTCTTTTCTAGAGAAAGTTTGGCTATCAATTAAATTAGAAATCAATGCATCCTTTTTACTCTTAACGGCTTCTCCGTCTCCATCATTGCAAGCCCTTAAAACTAAAAGCAGAACCTGCCCACCTGTAAAGCCGGAGCTATGCTTTTGATCATCTTTGCAAAAGTCATCTAAAAATGCAATTACTCTTCCTTTATCCTCATCACTAAACTCATATGAATTGTTTATATATCCAATGAATTGAATATATTCATCATTTTTGATTACGTCTTCAGGTACTTGTTCACTATACTTACCTTTTAATTTATCAATATTTTTAATGATATCATCATTTAATTGATGGGGCAGTAAATGTTCAAGCTTAACATCAAAACTATTAACCATACCACGTAAATTCTCTTTTATACCTTCCAAAAAGAAATTTATAGAAGCTTTAAGCAGCGTAAATGGGTTAAAATCTTTTGGCCTTAGTTCACTCTGCAATAAAATTAATAGCATTGTAAGTGGTATAGTTCCCAGTAACGAAATAAGCAAGAAAGTGGTAGTGAAAGTTAGATATGTTATGAAAGCAGAAAACAAGAGGAAGGCTGCTACCTTGATTGTATTGTTTTTAAAAAATATTTCCCAATATTCCCTTTTGCTCATTTTTTGCTGTTTTGCCGTTTTTATTTCTTTGTAGATATAAAGAGTTTTAATTTCAGACCTGAAGAACATAGTACCAAGAGAAAAAAGAACATTAACAGGATTAGTGATAATGCTTAACGAGACAAAAGCTCCAAAGTAGCTAACAAATTTTAGCTTACTAGAATCCTTTGAAGGAAATTGTATTTGAGAAATACCTATCATAGCTTACCTTCAACATCATTACACTCTAGTAATAGCATAATAATTTAAAACGTCAATGTTTAAGTATCTTATTATCCGCACACTCATCGTATTCGATCTCGACTGTAGAGTGTGCTATCTCGAACTTATCTAGCAATATTTTTTTTATTTCATATAAAACATTGGTGTGCTGCACATTTTGCTTTATTTTAGCATGCATGGTAATTATAAAATAATTATCAGACAGCGACCATGTATGTATGTGGTGCACATCTATCACTTCAGGTAATTCTGATGTGATCTTACTTTTTATCTCTTCAGCAGATATACCCTCAGGCGTACCTTCAAGGAGTATATGGCAAGAATTTTTGAGAATTTTATAGCCGCTATTTAGAATTATCACACTAACAAATACTGATAAGATTGGATCTACTATTTGCCATCCAGTAAGCATGATAATTATAGATGCAAGTATAGCAGCTACAGAACCTAAAATATCTCCTATAACGTGTAGTACAGCACTTTTTATGTTTATATTGCTCTCGCATTTACTATGTAATATAAAAAAGACTATTATGTTAGAGACAAGACCGAGTGTAGCAATTATTAACATTACTTTCCACTCAACATTGACTGGAAAAATAAACCTCTTTATTGACTCAATTATAATGATTACTGCAATGAGGAATAGAGTTAAACCATTAACAAATGCTGCAATTATCTGCAACCGATGATATCCGTATGATCTCTGCAAATCGGATTTCTTAGCTGAAAACCTATGTGCTAACCAGCTTAAAACCAAGGCAAAGAGGTCAGTGAGCATATGCCCTGCATCTGATAATAGAGCAAGCGAATGTGAAATTATTCCACCTACTATTTCCATAAACATTGTTATCGCAACTATTATTATGGAATAGATTAAGCGCTTGGACTGCGCTGCTGAGTGTTTACCGTTATGCACTGCTGTCATATAAAATCTTTTCATAAACAAAAACGTGGGTAACACTGGGTTCGAACCAGCGACCGCTTGCACGTCAAGCAAGTGCTCTACCAACTGAGCTAATTACCCATCGTGGTTTTAGTATAGTGCTTTGGTGGAATGAAAGTCAATAAACCACTTTGCTTTTGTCCTTGTCCAATGTGATTCCGGAATATAGCTGTATAGAATTTCAGCCATATTCTAAATTTTACATATTAAGTTAACTATCTATACTTTATTTATTAAGATATAAATCATATTAATACAGGGATTTACGTTTTTTTTAGGGAAATTACTTTATGCTTGATATTGAAAGATCAGCAAATTAGAGGTTAAAATTATGACAATTAGTCAACAAGTAAATAAAAATATAATTAAAGCAGAATATTTCAACAATAACGGCAAAGGGTTTAATTCGCCACATGTTATAGAAGTTGAAGATTTAAATATTAAAGTAGAGGTTTATTCTCACAATTTAAGAGCAAGTAAAGTTGCTAACATTGAAAGTGAGATAAGAGAAACAGCTACTAATTTTAAAAACGCATTCGAGTTAGAACGCGGCAGTTCAGAACAAACATTTAAAATTTACATGTTTGATGACAAGGATGATTACACTCACCTTGGCGGAAGCGAGCGTTTCGGTTCTTACCTTGGAGACGAAGGTGGTAAATGTTACTACAAAGGGAAAGCTGACGTTTTTGCTGAAATGTACGTCTACCAGCAAGGTGGCATTCATAACCTTCAGCATGAATTTGCACATGGTTTAACTTACTTGGCTACAGGAGGCAAATCTTTACCTACAGTATTAATGGAAGGAATTGCAGACTACTTTGAGCATCATTCAGATCATAAATTCAATTCTCAAGGATCAAGTATCGACAAAACTGAAGCTGCAAATTTGGATTTAGATAAAATTTTAAGTTTAGAATACTCAAAGGACAGCGAAGCAAATAGCTTGGTTTATAAAACAGGTCATGCGTTGATAATGTACTTACAGGAAAAAGATCCTAGTTTATTAAGAGACTACCTAGATGCTTTACGTCAAGGTAACTCAGATGAGTCAAAAAGTTTCTTGAAAGACATAAAAGGACACGATACTGACTTCAAAAGTTGGCTTGCTGAGAATGATACAGAAACTGCAATGGAACATCTCAACGCTTTGCAAGTTACAAAAGGAGATTTCATAGCAATTGGTCAAGAAATAGTGGGTGGAGAAATTAAAAACGTATCCTACTATAAAGCAAATATAGAAAAAATGGATGGAGAAAACGTTGGAAGTTTTTCTCCTGTAGAACACGTTGCATTTTATGATGTTGCTCGTGCTATAAATAGGGCAACAAATGATACACTTGATATATCAAAGGAATATCATTTCCTCAAGGTAGTAAAAACTTCCGATGGACAGGATAAACTAACTTACTCTGACCAACAAGGTAATGAATATCGAAATAGTCAAGAGTATAAAAATCAGGCTTTAAGGATATTATCAAAATATGATACAGAAATTAAGAATCAGGTAGATGAATTTGATAATTTGAATAAAGAACGTGGTGAAATGTATCAAAAATATCATAAAGGAGAGATTACTATTGAAGAGTTACGTAATGAGGAAAATACAAAATACAGACCAGCATTTTTAAAGTTTGATCAACTAAAAAACAAAGCTGTTGATAAGATTGAAAATAATTCCCAAGCAGCAAAAATATTAGATGGGCTGGTCAATATCGATCCAAACTTAATCAGAGGTACTCATATTGATCTACAAGAAGGTAAGATTTTTTCTATGCAAGCTCATGGTCAAGGAGATATGGGTGCACTGTCTATATATGACGGAAATACAAAGCTTGGAGAATTATTGAGCGAATCAGGATTTTTTAAGCAAGTTGAAGGCCAAACTAAAGAAACTTTCGTTTTTGAGGATATATTACACAACTTAAATGTTTCATACGAAGGTGGTGCTTACATGGCAGTTACAAAAGAAAACGGTCATTATAAAGCTTCCCTAATAGATGGCAGAACAGTTGAACGTGATGAATACTTTGATGAGGCGCATTTACATGAAAATGAATTGTTGCATCCTAGCACTGGACACATCCAAAAAGATTTAGATTCTCTGCTCCTTAGAGGTACCAAAATTTTGAATCATCAGGATTCAGAGCATGCCCAATATTCTGATGAGCAAAAGGCAAATGGAGTAATCGTAGAAAAAGGAAAACTACTGGATAATAAGGGAACAGATAGGACAGACGACGATGTACACGAAGCGGTTGTAAAACAAGGAGGCGAAAATTTACATACATTCAAAAATATGGGCTTTTATATTACCGAAAAAGGTGATCTATTTATTCATGACCATGGAGCAAATGTAAGGTTTCAACTACCACAAAGTATTACTCATCTAAAATTAGTGGAAAAAGACGGAACATATAAGCTTGTTCCGGTGACGAAAGATGGAAATGAACATCCAATAGGTATGCCAAATATATCAGATGAATATAGATACATAGATCCAATATTTGCACATGAATATGAAAAGAGAGATTATTCCCATAAACATGTAAATGTGGGCCTTATAAACTTAGAGAAATATGGCTCTGGCAAACTTTTTGCTATAAAGTACGACCCAAATGATTATCACATACAAAGAAACTCCAGCGGTGAAATAGTTAGAATAAAAGATCAAACATATTTCACTAAAGTAAAATTGTTTGATGGTGATGAAGAAATTGGAATGTTGTCTAATAACTTTCACAATTTCAAAGGGAAAATATTCTTTTCTGCTGACTACAACTACAGTTATAACGATTTCCTAGCATCTGTTTCTCCTCAAGTTGAAATTGAAGATATGGGAAATGGAAGTAAAAAAATAACTTTTGATCAAGGCAGTGGCGATATCGGTGATACTAATAGAGGCTACACGGACTATCAGAGAATATTTACAAAAGAGAAACAAACCGAAAGTCCAAAAGGGCAAGTAAGTGAAACTAAGACAGAAGTTCATAGTACTACTAATGTTGTTGCACAAGCTGCTGAAGAGAAAACTGCATCAAACGACAATAGTGAAATGCAGTCTGATCAGCCACAAATTCCAACAAGGGCAAAAAGGTCAGCTTCAGTGGAGGAGAAAGAGCAAGAACAGGTAGTATTAAAAGACACAATTCTCAAAATAGAAAAGAGCTACGAGCAGGACTCAGAAGGGAAGCATAAGGCAAATGTAACGATAAATTATAATGATGTGAAAGCCTTGTATGATAGAGCGGAAGGAGCAGAAAAGCAATCTGTGTTAGATTTTTGGAACAAACTGCACACATCAGATTATAAGGTTGGTGCTTTGCCGGAAGACAAATACTATTTTGAAAAAGGCAAATTCGTAATCCACGATAGTGGCACAAAGAAGCTTATAGTGTTACCTGAAGATAAGGTGTCCATCAAGATAATGAAGGGATGGTGATAGTTATAGTTTAGCTATATCAAGTGGTAATGGCAAAGTAATAAACAGCATTAGTAAAATAGATAATCCAAATTACGAATTGCTGTCAGATTCAAGTCATTTCAATTCAGGGGAGCAAGATAATATTGTATTATCAGATCAACATCACGAATATAATCTTTATCTAGAGAATGGTTTTGTGAAAATGTTCGATTGCGCAAGCGATCACATTTATCACGACCACAACTCGGCCTATATCTAATACATACAAGGAGGGCAGTGCCCTCTTCTTGTCATTCCAGTGTCAAGCACTGCCGTCTTGGATGGAAACCAGCGTCACGCCCTGGAATGACAGGGTTTGTCATCCGAGTAGCCCCTTCGGTGTCATCCCAGTGCCCAGACACTGGGATGGCTTTGTTGCATCGCTACTTATGAAAGGCTAACTATAATTAGGATTATAAGCAACCTATTGAAAATCTTGTTTTTTTGCAATCAATCTGATCAAATTTAAGAATAGTAATTTATTATTTATATTAATAAATTTAATTCTATTGAAAATAGCTAAAGCATTGAAATTCTTGAATTTTAGCCGGATTGGTAAATGGTAGTGAAATTTCTTTTACTCAAATTTAGGTATTCATTGACCGTTCTTGTTATAAATACCAGAATAATAAGCTACTGATATTCCCTATCTTTTTTATCTTTAATCCATCATAGCTAGCGATGCAACAAAGCCCACTGGGATCCAGAAAACTTAACTTTAAATAAGTGGCTGCATAATAAAGGCTGGATTCCAGACTGGAATGACATCATCTGCTACACACTTGAATGACAAGAGAAGAATTCTGAAACAACAAGTTTCAAGGAAATCTTATGTAAAATCTAGCATTAACAAAAATTATACTATTTTCATGCATGCTATGGTTTTTGTAATTAATGGAGGGTGATATGGCGTTGAGTGAAAAATTGAGTACAATAGATACAATAGAAAACCTTGCAACTAACAAAAATTTTTTAGGAAAATTGATAGTGGAACTCAATAAAGGTGCTAATGATAAAGGTATATATACTAAAAAAGGTGTGGATGATGAGTTGAGAAAGAAAGCTAATACTGCAGATGTTTACACTAAAAGAAATGTAAATGATGAGTTGGCAAAAAAAGCTGACAAGAATTACGTCGATGCTGAGCTAGGAGAGAAAGCTGGTGCAGCTGATCTAGCCAACAAAGCTAATACTACAGATGTTTACACTAAAACTGATGCAGACACTGCTTTTGTCAAAGCTACAGAGCTTAAAACAAAAGCTGCAGCGAAAGATGTCGTGGATGCTATAATTGCTTCTACTGATTTTACCGATAAAGTATACACTAAAAATGATGCAGATACTGCGTTTGTTAAAACTGCAGATCTTGCAACAAAAGTTGCAAAAAAAGCTGTTGTGGATGCTTTAATACCAGAATTAGCAAAAGGTGATGATGATAATGGTATCTATACTAAAAAAGGTGTTGATGACACGTTTCTTAAAACTGCAGATCTTGGAACAAAAGTTGCAGAAAAAGCTGTTGTGGATGCTTTAATACCACAATTAGCAAAAGGTGATGATGATAATGGTATCTATACCAAAAAAGGTGTTGATGATGCATTTGTTAAAACTTTAGGACTTACAGATACGCTAAAAACAGAAGTAGTAAAACAGCCTGTTGTGGATGCTTTAATACCAGAATTAGCAAAAGGTGATGATGATAATGGTATCTATACTAAAAAAGGTGTGGATGACACGTTTCTTAAAACTGCAGATCTTGGAACAAAAGTTGCAGAAAAAGCTGTTGTGGATGCTTTAATACCACAATTAGCAAAAGGTGCTGATGATAAAGGTATCTATACCAAAAAAGGTGTTGATGATGCATTTGTTAAAACTTTAGGACTTACAGATACGCTAAAAACAGAAGTAGTAAAACAGCCTGTTGTGGATGCTATAACTGCTTCTCCTGATTTTACAAATAAGGTATATATTAAAGCTGCTCCAGCCGATGAAGTTTACACTAAAACTGCTGCAGAGACTGCTTTTGTTAAAGCTACAGAGCTTAAAACAAAAGCTGCAGCGAAAGATGTCGTGAATGCTATATTTGATGCAAAAGACGGCGACAAATCAATTTTAGTGGATAAATTAGGAGGATTTCTTGATGCTACTGACACAGCGTATGGTGACAAAAATGATCAAACAGCAAAGGTGTTCTTAGGAGGTAAAGGGCTAAAAGGGGAGACAGGAGCCACTGGTCCTAAAGGAGCAGATGGTAAAGATGGAGCTCAAGGCCCACAAGGAGAGACAGGGGAGACAGGAGCAGATGGTAAAAGTCCAATAGCTGCTGAGAAAGCCTTACAAGAGCATGTAACAAAGATAAGCATACAAAGTCCAGAATTTAAAAGAGCTGTGCAAGAGGAAATGTCACAACCGTATTTTGAGCCTTCAACAAGTGATGATGCTGCACTTAATTGGACTTGGTAATACAGCTTAGATCCAAGTATTCACGCTACTTGGATGACGTCATATGGTCCTCTGATGACGGAAAAAGGACTCGGATAACACCCTACAATGTCATTCCAGCGCGTGACGCTGGAATCCAGCCTTTTCATAATCATTAAAATGTTGTATTTTAACATAAAACGGCTACTTTTATGCTTACCAACTTAATAAAATTCCTGGATCCCAGTGTCTGGGCACTGGGATGACAAAGGAGAGCAGTGTCAAGCACTGGGATGACACCCTACTAGCAGAAGTTACTCTCAAATGTTTGTTCATGTTAGCTACAAACATTAAGAAATTTACCAAACGAAAAAAAAGGCAAAAGAAGCCCCAGTCATTGTTTATTTTCAGTATTGGCGTTTTTTAAGTCTTAAACACTGCAGTTTAGCTGCTTTTAAGTGCAACTCACCTTAGTTTAAATGTTTAAGAAATTTACTAAGCAGAAAAAAAGGCAAAGAAAACCTAGGGTAGCTAGTATTCAAATTCTCCCTTGTTCTATTTGACGTCTTTTGATGTCTTAAACGCTTTATAAGCGCGTTTCGGCTTGTATAGGTAGAAACCCAGAAGTTTTATAAAGACATGAGGTGCACATAGTGCAAAAAATTAAGCATGATTTACGCCAAATACAAAGTTCCCTTTGTCGTTTTAATCTGCAGATTGCGAAGATAAATAAATAGCTTCAGTTTCATGATAAGGGCGCTGGCGGAGTTTGTCAAGCAAGTTTTTCGTTTCTGCGGGCTACTTCCACATAAATTAATAAATAGGAAAATTACTACAAATCCTTTCAACTTTAGTTTTTACTGCTTTTTCAACATCTGAGCTATTTTCGCTGATTAATCCCTGAACCACTTCATTTATTAGGCCGGCTATTTCTTTAAAATTTTCTGCCTCAAGCCCGCGTGTTGTCTCAGCAGCGGTGCCAAAACGGAGCCCTGAGGTGATGGTTGGCTTTTCTGTGTCAAATGGTACAGAGTTTTTATTGCAGGTAATACCGGCTCTCTCAAGGCTATCTACAACGTCTTTTCCAGTTAATTTCTGCGATCTTAAGTCAACTAGCACTATATGAGAGTCAGTGCCACCGGTTATAATGTCGAGTCCATGCTTTTGCAATTCTTGAGCTAGTACTTTCGCATTTTCCACGACTTTCTTGCTATAAGTTTTAAACTCTGGCGCTAACGCTTCTTTAAATGCAACAGCTTTTGCAGCTATCACATGCATAAGTGGCCCGCCCTGCAATCCTGGAAAAACTGCAGATTGAATTTTTTTGTGTAATGCTTCATCATTGGTCATCACTATTCCACCACGAGGACCACGCAAAGTTTTGTGAGTTGTGGAAGTCATAACATGTGCATATTCAGCAGGGGATGGATATTCGCCCGCTGCAATAAGCCCTGCATAGTGAGCAATGTCTGCAAGCAAATAAGCACCAACTTTATCTGCAATTTCGCGAAAGCGTTTGAAGTCCATTTTTCCTGGATAAGCAGAAGCACCAGCTATGATCAATTTTGGTTTATGCTCCAGCGCCAGCTTTTCTATCTCATCCATATCCAGCAAGTAAGTGTCTTTATTCACTGTATATTGAATTGACTTAAACCATTTACCAGAAAGGCTTGGTGCCGCACCATGAGTTAGATGCCCACCGCAATTCAGTGACAATCCAAGTATCGTATCACCTGGAGCAAGTAGTGAAGCAAACACTGCTTGATTCGCCTGAGAACCAGAGTGAGGTTGAACGTTTGCAAATTTTACACCAAACAACTTACAAAGTCTCTCTATAGCCAGACTTTCAATTTTGTCCACATGCTCACAACCACAGTAATATCTTTTACCTGGATAACCTTCTGCGTATTTATTAGTCAGAAAAGAGCCTTGTGCCTCCATTACCGCTTTGCTTGCAAAATTTTCTGATGCAATTAATTGCAATTGTGATTTTTGGCGTTGTAATTCTTTTTCTATAGACTGATAAACCTCGTTATCAAAAGACTTTAAACTATTTTTAGAGCCACAGATTTTTTTTAAAACACTCATCATAGATCAAACCTCGCTTTAATTTTAAGATGCACAAGCAATTTTAAGACTGCTTATCCTGCTTTTTTAACCATAAGAGCCCAAAAACAGCTATCAGCAAACATACAGGAATAATAGATGTTGCTTTTATCAGCAATTCAGCACTATACACAGGATTTCCTTGTATCACTGTCCTATCCCAACACAAATCTATTATTTTTGCGATCCCAGTGTGAAAAAAATAGCCAAAAACCATGACTATCATATTTGACACAGCTGTAGTTAATCCTATTAAGTTATTATTTACATAACTTAATGCTTTGTACAGTGTTACTATTTGATATCCAGAAGCGAAACCTATAACAAGAAGTGCAGGCAATACAATATACAATCCGCCAGCCTGTGTAAAAAGTAAAAGGAAACTAGCAATCATTGCAAAGGAACAGACAATAATAACTTCATAATGTCTATTTGGATATTTTTCTAATATGTGAGCAAAAGAGAGCAATCCAGCTGCAAATCCTACATATATAACAGAAGAAATTGAAGACGCTAGATCACCGGCCATTTGATATACCTCACATAAAAAAGCTTTTGTCCAAGCATCAGCAAAACCTTCTAGTGGACCTACCATTAAGCCACCAAAAAAACTAATTAGAATGATATATTTATTGAAAAGCACAGTTTTTAGATCCTTCATGCTAATTTTTTCTTTTCGAAAGTCGTAAGCATTGTAAGGAATAACTAAAAATAAAGATAAAGCGAGTAAGAAACCAAACCCTGAAAGAATATAAATTACGTAATTCCAACCAAACTCATCAAGCAAAAGTTCTATTGGTAGACCACCATATATTGCCCCTAATAGCCCTATAATAACAGATATGCTTGCCATTTTTGCTGATTTTTCTCGCGGAAAATACATACTGGCAACTTTAAATACTCCTATTACTGACGCAGACGAGCCAATCCCAACAATTATTCTACCTAATACTGAATAATACCACTCATCAAAGCACACAAGAGGTAATGTTCCAATAGATACCAAGACAGCACAAATAGGTAAAACAATTTTTGGACCGAATCTATCAAAACAAAGACCAACAGGGATATGAACTAGTGTAAATCCCACATAGTAGAGACCATTAAATTGCCCTAAATCTGCAATGCTTATATTAAATTTTGTTATTAATACAGGCGCAATTATGTTTGGCATGACACGTAACACATACTGGTATGCATAGAAAAGAGATACTATCAGCCATACAAAAAAATTACTTTTCGACATACCTACCACCTAATAAAACCCTATTACAATTAAAACAAAAATATCAAAGTAAAATAAAGTATTATATTTCATAATAACAAGAGCCTTAAATTAGTACATCTAACGATTTTATCATACGAGCCTTCGATAAATTATCTACTTATTACAATCAACTTCTCTAAAATCTTTATTTTTTAACCATAAGAGCCCAAAAACAGCCACCAGCAAACATACAGGAATAACTGATGTTGCTTTTATCAGCAATTCAGCACCATACACAGGATTTCCTTGTATTATTGTTCTATCCCAACACAAATCTACTATTTTTGCGATCCCAGTGTGAAAAAAATAGCCAAAAATCATAACTATCATGTTTGACACAGCTGTAGCCAGGCCTACTAAGTTATTATTTACATAACTTATCGCTTTGTAAATGGTAACCACCTGATATCCAGATGTGAAGCCAATAATAAAAAGCGTAGGTAATACAACATACAAGCCACCAATCTGAGTAAAAAGCAAAAGAAAACTAGCGATCATTGCAAATGAGCATGCAATTATTACTTCATAATGCTTATTTTTATATTTTTCCAATAAATAAGCCAAAGAGAATGATCCTGTTAACATTCCTATCAATATTACGGAAGAGAGAGAAGATGCCAAGTCTTCATTCATTTTATATACTTCAAAAAAGAATGCTTTCACCCAACCATCGGCAAAACCTTGCATTGGACCGACCATGAGTCCACCAAAAAAGCTAATTAGAATAATATGCTTGTTGAAAAGTATGTTTTTTAAGTCTCTAATGCTAACTTTTTCCTGTTGAGCATTGCTTTCAGGCGTTACTAAGAACAGCAACAGAGCAAGTAAACACCCAAATGCTGAGAATGTATAGATAACATAATTCCAGCCAAATTTATCGAGTAAGAAGTCTAAAGGTAACCCGCCACATATCCCTCCCAAAATTCCTATAATTATAGATAAGCTGGCCATTCTTGCTGATTTTTCTTGCGCAAAATACATGCTTGCAACTTTAAAGATTCCAATTGCCGAAGCGGATGACCCAATTCCCACAATTATTCTTCCAATTATTGAATAACTCCACTCATCAAAGCATATAAGCGGTAGTGTTCCGGTAAATGTCAAAACGGTACAAGCAGGTAAAACAAACTTTGGTCCAAATCTATCAAGGAAAAGACCAATAGGTATATGAGCTAGCGTATAGCCTACATAGTATAACCCACCAAACTGGCCAACATCTGCAATACTTATGTTAAATTTTGTTATTAATTCAGGCGCAATTATGTTTGGAATTACGCGTAATATATATTGGTATGCATAAAACAGTGACGTCAACAACCAGATTAAAAAATTCCTCTGCAACATGAATCTCAGCTAAAATTTAGGATTATAGATACTTTAGTTATAAAAAACAATACTATATTAATCATCTAAATCTGCTTAGCTCTTTTTACAGCTTATAACTTTAAGTAACCAAAAGCCTATCATTCCTATTAGTAGGCATATAGGTATTATTAACATAGACTTAACCATTACATCAGTTCCATAAAATGGCTTTCCATCGATAATTTCACCGTTCCAATAAAAATTCATTATATTTGCAATAATGACGTGAAAAAAATAACCAAAACTCATAACTATGGAATTACCTACAGATCCTGCACTTGCTACTGCTTCGTTTTTTACACAACTTACAACTTTAGCAGTAAAAACAATTTGGTATGCAGAAGCAAGACCAATAATGAATAGTAATATACATGCCAGGAGTTCACTAATATTGCATATAAAAAGTAATAAGAACACAATTATCATGGCCATAGCACAAGAAATTATTATTTCATAGTGCTTGGTTGGATTTTTTGCTAATATGTAAGGAAGTAATAAATGCCCAAAGCCAAAGCCTATTAGTATCCATTTTGAAATGCTATATGCAATGTGTCTATCTATAGCGTACATCTCATGCAAGAATGTTGCGGACCACGCATCTGCAAAGCCTTCTAATGGTCCAACCATAAAACCGCCAAACAAACCTATCAATAAAATATCTTTATTAAATATAACTTTGCTTAAATTTTTAATATTTAATTCTTCGTCTGAGGTGCCAACTTTAGGTATAGATATAAAGGTAGTTAAAGCAAGCAATAATCCAAGCATTATACACACAGTAAATAAATAATCCCACCCAAACTTATCAAGTAAGACATGTAATGGTTTGGTGGCAAATACACCACCTGAAATGCCAATAATAACCGATATGCTGAACATCATGGCAAATTTTTCTCTATGGTAATAGATTCTTATTATTTTAAAGAGTCCAAGTACTGAAGCAGAGGATCCAATACCAGTAATTATTCTTCCAATAATAGAATAACTCCAATCATTAGAACTGACTAAAGGTAAAGCACCTAAAGATGTTAATGCAATACAAATCGGTATAACAACTTTAGAACCAAATCTATCTAAAAGAATACCTACAGGAATATGTGCTAACACATAACCTACATAATACAGTCCACAAAATTGTCCTATTTCTGTTGTTCCTATATTAAACCTTACTACCAATTCAGGAATTATAATATTTGGAATTACGCGTAATATATATTGGTATGCATAAAACAGTGACGCCAACAACCAGATTAAAAAATTCCTCTGCAATACTTTACCCCAAAGCTAGCATTATAGATACTCTGTTTATAGAAAACAATATTTTTATGAATACTTATTTTAATTTACCGGAATTTTATACAGTTGAACTCATAGCCAACATAAGTAGTTTATGCATTAACTAAATTTTCCAGGTTCAAGTTTGGATGATGGAAAAAGTTCACTTTTTCTATTTTTAAAAGAGACCTTTTATTTTACTTATAATTTTTTCTACCATATCTACAACTGGCTCATGAATAAGGTATATGAAAAAAATTACACCACAAATGATAAGTATATTTATGATTTTACCCTTATTCATCTTTATCTTGAGCTTCACTTTTGTTACAAGATCCATTTTATTTATGTTTTTATTTCATGCTGACAATTATATCTTAAATACCATAATTTTCAGTAAAATTTGACTTCAGAAGTATTCTATTAATTCAATATTAACCTTTTTATGTGTAAAATAGTTAATATAATATTAAAGCAGGCTGATGAATATAAGCACGATAGATAATACGCTGCAAAATTACATAACAAAATACATTGAACAAACATTCGCTACACACGTGCTAGGCAATAGATACGACAAATTGTATAGGAAACTTCTAAGTGGTATAGAAGAGATAATAAAGCTTGCTGTAAATGAAGCAAAACACTACGATGAAAATTTAGAAGATCTATATAACGATTCAAGATTTAATAAGAAATTTATTCAAGCTGTTGCTAAACATCAGGTGTCGGAATTTTTAAATACTTATCCGAAAAGAAAAGAAATTGTTGCAGAATTTTACAATGAACATCACATTAACGAAAGTGATTTAAAGACTCTGGAAAAGGGGAAAGATTTAGTAAATAAAATAAATAACATTAACTTACTGCAACAAAATGAAAAAAATGAGGAATTCAATATTAGAAAGACACTTGCTCAATCAATAAAAATGCCTTCCATAGAAAAACACAAGTTAGAACATTCAAAATAACCTTGGCGAAGTATGGCAAAATATACAACTTATGGATAGTCTATTTCATTTTAACTCCTGGCACGCTTTAGTAATACTATCACATCCAATTTCTAATTGTTCCTGAGAGGTTGCATAAGAAATTCTGATAAAATTTTCTAGACCAAATGCAATTCCTGGAACCACAGCAACCAAATGATCTCCCAGTAAGTATTCAGTAAAATCTAAATCATTATTTATTATCTTACCACTTTTTGTGCTTTTACTGAGCAATCCTTCACATGAGACAAATAAATAAAACGCACCTTGTGGAACAGACGCTGATAATCCCGGGGCAGAATTTAGCTCTTTCACCATAAAATCTCTACGACTCTTAAAAATCCTTGTTCTTTCTTTCAAAAAACTATGATCACCGTTTAATGCTGCTGCTGCTGCTGCTTGTGCTATCGAATTTGGATTAGAAGTGCTTTGAGACTGCAGCGTAGAGATAGCTTTTACCACATCACTTCTACCTGCAATATACCCTATCCTCCAGCCTGTCATTGCATAGGCTTTTGATACTCCATTGACTACAAAAACTCTATCATAAAGCTTCGGCTCAACCTGAGCGATAGTAAAAAACTTTTCGTCGTATATTAT
The DNA here is from genome assembly GCF_964026875.1 of Wolbachia endosymbiont (group A) of Pherbina coryleti. Lineage (NCBI taxonomy): Bacteria > Pseudomonadati > Pseudomonadota > Alphaproteobacteria > Rickettsiales > Anaplasmataceae > Wolbachia > Wolbachia endosymbiont (group A) of Pherbina coryleti. The sequence goes on along the minus strand of NZ_OZ034706.1, from coordinate 1,705 downwards.
ATGCTCATAAATATCATCTGTAACGACATTCATATGTGGATATTCAAGCAATATTTGTGCTATGTCTTTCAATTCATCACATGTGTACACAGCTCCTGCAGGGTTGTTCGGTGAGTTAAGAATTAACCATTTAGTTTTTTTAGTTATCCTGCTTTTCAATAATTCCGCTGTCAGTTTAAAATTTTGTTTGCATTCTACTACAACTGGCAAGCCGCCAAAAAGACTTACCATATCAACATATGAAACCCAATAAGGAGCTGGAATAATAACTTCATCTCCAGAGTTAATTGTTGCCATGAACAAATTGAATAACACCTGCTTAGCACCTGTACCAACACAGATTTGGTTAAGCGTGTACTCGAGGTTATTATCCTTTCTTAACTTATTAATTATTGCTTCTTTCAGCTCACGCGTTCCATCAACAGCAGTATATTTAGTCTTACCTTCACTTATTGCTTGAATAGCTGCTTTTTTTATATGATCTGGAGTATCAAAATCCGGTTCTCCTGCAGCTAAAACACAGATCTTTTTTCCTTCATTTTTCAACTTATTTGCCTTATCAGTTACAGCAATCGTAGGTGATGGTTTTATTAGGGACATTCTTTTTGCAAGGTCTGACATATCTTACTGAAGCTAAATTCAAATGATAAACCCCGTACAACAAAAAAGCTAGAATTTTGTGTATTGTATTAGTAGCTTTTTACCAGGTTTACCAACGCAGCAATATTTTCAACTGGAGTATCAGGGAGTACTCCATGTCCGAGATTAAATATGAAGGGTAAATCTCTAAAGCAATCTATTATACGTTTTGCTTCTTTGATTGCTTCCGTTTTATTATAGGCTAAAAGATTAGGATCAAGGTTTCCTTGTAGAGGGATGTTTAGATTCGCTTTCGCCCATTTTATTGGAACATTATAATCTATACTTACTGCAGATACACCTGTTTGTTCGCAGTAATCTTTATAAAGATTTCCAGCAGACCTTGGAAAACCTATTATTGGAAAATCAGAAAATCTATCCTTTATTGCCAAGATAATTCTCTTTGTTGGTTCGATAACATATTCTTTAAACAATGGTTCCGATAACGCACCAGCATTACTGTCAAATAGCTGAATAACATCTGCTCCAAATTCTATCTGTTTAATTAGATAAATAATCGTTACTTCCGTTATTCGTTCAATTATTTCCTTCAAACACGAAGGATAAAAATTTAATACTTTGGAAAAAGTTTTGCTGCTCCCACCTTCTATGATGTATGAGGCTACTGTCCATGGTCCACCAGCAAATCCTATGAGAGATTTTTCTTTTGGTAATTGGCTTCTGACTTTTTTTATAGCGTTTAGAATTGGTAAGGTTTTAGTTTCAATTTCTTGTGGACCCTTCAATTCCTTAGGACTTTCCACGGGTTTTATTATTGGACCTACACCGCGTACGAAATTCACGTCACAACCCAAAACATCAGCTATTATTAAAATGTCTGAAAAAATTATAGCCGCATCCATGTCAAATCTTGTCACCGGCTGTAACGTCAATTCTGTCACTAAATCTGTGTTGTAGCATATCTCCATAAAATTATTCATATTTTCTACTGCTTTGCGGTACTCAGGAAGAGACCTGCCAGCCTGACGCATTAGCCAGATAGGCACTCTTCCACCCGGCTCATTTCTCTTAATAATTTTCGCTATTGTTGTTTTGCCGCTTTCCA